>DASYJD010000115.1:0-64610 GCA_035996875.1 Thermoanaerobaculia bacterium | reverse complement strand
TTCCCCGGCTCTGTCAAGAGGAGTGTTCTCACTATCCAATACTCTTACATGGGTACAACGTTCTCGGCCATAACTGCATGGAAGCCTGCCGCCGCAACGGTTTGCTCTACGGTTGGGCAGGCTTTCAAAAAGAACTTCGGTCTAGAAGCTCAAGCTTTTTTCCGTTCAGATAAATGTCAAACGAGGGGTCGACGAGAAATTTCGACCCGAGAGCCTCTTCCACCTCTTCGGGGCTGATTAGCTTCCTGGTTACCGTAGCACGAACGATCGTGCCATGGCCTTCGCGCTCCTCTTCTCGTTCAACTTTGAAGTGAAATGGCTCTTCGCCCCCAGAGGTCAACTCAACTAGCGCGAGTACCCAATGTCCATCTCTCCAGGTTTCAACCCAATATGCATCCGCAAAACAGAAGGCTCCATGCCTCCCCTTACCATTCTGGCCAAATGCGACGCGATCTCTCTTTGCCTTAATTCCCGCAGGGAACTCAACCTTCGCTCCCTGCTCAGCGAGACGGTTGTAGCTGAGAGTCCGCCAGCGGCGATTGAACTGTTCGAGAGTCATTCCAGTGCCGTTGTCCTCGATCTCGAGTTCCCGCCCTTGTTCTTCCGGCCAGACCACTTTTACTGCTGTAGCGCCCGCATCGTAGCTATTTGCTACAAGCTCCACAATCGCAGTTCGGGAGTCGGTCATGATATAGCCGGCATGATCACGAAGGAAGCTCGATCCGAATAGCAGACCTTGCTCAGGCGAAGGGCTCAAGATTGTCTCAATTGGCATGGCTCAAGGGTCGCAAATATCAAGAACGTTATCTCTGGAGGGAATCCTAACTCACCTTCTGGGTACACGTCAATGCGCGGTTTTACAGGGAATCCGCCGCATTCATGGTACGGAGGCCCGAAGGCAAGGAATCCCATCCCTCAACACAAAAACATCGGCATCCCCATCACTCCCACGAAGCTCGGCCGGTATCTCTCGCGGTCGTAGAACTTCTCGACGTCCACCACCTTCTTGCCTTCTCCTACGATCTCCAGGGGCTCGGTGGTGTAGCGGCCTCCCTGGATGCAGACGAGGCGGCCGGTTTTGCCAGCTAGGATCTGGTCGGCGGCGAGGGCGGCGAAGTTCTTGGCGACCAAGCGGTCCAGGGTGTCGGGGGGGCCGGAGCGCATCAGGTAGCCGAGGCGCTGGTAGATGACGCGGTCCGGGGTGTTTTTCTGCAGGGCCTCGCGTAGGTAGCGCCCCACGCCTCCGAGCTCGCGGTTGCCCACGGCGTCCGCCTCTCCCGTCTCAAAGGGCTTGCCTCCCATCGGAAAGGCTCCTTCGGAGACGGCCGCCACGGCGTAGTTGCTGGGATTCGTCCTCTTGTCCTCGGCCAGCATCTCCACCACCGCCTGAGTATCGAAGGGCACCTCGGCGATGAGCGCCCGGTCGGTCCCCGCGAGGTAGGAGGAGAGGAGGCAGGTCTCCCCGGAGTAGCGGCCGAAGAGCTCCACCACCAGGAAGCGCTCGTGCGAGCCCGCCACCGTCCGCAGCTCGTTGATGGCGGTGACGGACCTCGTGATGGCCGTCGAGAAGCCGATGCAGTAGTCGGTGCCGAAGACGTCGTTGTCCATCGTCTTCGGCAGGCCGATGACCTTCACGCCTTCGAGATGGAGACGGCGGGCGAAGGAAAGGGTGCCGTCGCCGCCGATCGCCACCAGGGTGTCGAGGTGAAGGAAGCGGAGCACTTCGAGAGCCGCGTCGGTAAGGTCGAAACGGCCATCGGGAAGGATCTTGTTAGTCCGGTCCCGGAGATGATCGGGGATGATGTCCGCCTTGGTGATGGCCGGGTTGATGCGGGAGGTATGGAGGATCGTGCCGCCGCTGCGGTCGATGGTGCGGGTGTTGGCCCGCGTCAGGGGCACCAGCCAGCTCGAGTTGTCCTCCGCGTGGTAGGGCTTGACGTGGAGCAGGGCCGCCCAGCCCCGGCGCAGCCCCACCACTTCGTACCCTTCTTCTTCCATGCGCCAGACGAACTGCTGGATGGCCGCGTTCAGGCCGGGGACATCGCCGCCGCCGGTCAGGATTCCGACTCGTTTCGCCATCCTGCTACAGCCCGCCCACCGCCGCCATGCGATCGATCAGATCGACCACGCGGTTGGAGTAGCCCCACTCGTTGTCGTACCACGCCACGACTTTCACGTAGCCGTCGCCGTCGGCGTGGGTGGAGAGGGCGTCAAAAATCGAGGAGTGCGGGTTGCCGATGATGTCGGTCGACACCAGGGCCACCTCGCTATATTCCACGATCTCCGCCAGGTTCGCGGTCGCCGCGGCTTGCTTGACGGCGGCGTTGACCTCGTCCCGGTTGGGCCGCGCCTTCACTCGCGCCACGAGGTCCACGATCGAGCCGTCCGGCACGGGCACGCGGATGGCCATGCCGTCCAGCTTGCCTTTGAGCTCCGGCATCACCTTGCCTACCGCCCGGGCCGCGCCCGTGGTGGTGGGAATGATGTTCTGCGCCGCCGCGCGGCTCCGGCGGAAATCTTTATGCGGGACGTCCGCGAGGCGCTGATCGTTGGTGTAGGCGTGGACGGTGGTGATGAATCCCTCTTCGATGCCGAAGCTCTCGTGGAGGATCTTGGCGATGGGTGCCAGGCAGTTGGTGGTGCAGGAGGCGTTGGAAACCAATCGATGCTCAGGCTTCAGGGTGTCGTCGTTGACGCCGATGACGATCGTGGCGTCGATCTCGTCGCTGGCCGGCACGGTGAGAATCACTTTCTTGGCGCCGCCCTGTAGGTGCTTCTGGAGCTGCTCTTTCTTGGTGAAGACGCCGGTGGATTCGACGACGATGTCCACTCCCAGCTTTCCCCACGGGATCTGCGCCGGATCGCGCTCGGCGGTCATGGCGATCTTCTGGCCGTCGACGTACAGGAAGTCCTCGTCGGCGGTGACCTCTTTAGGGAAGACGTGCATCACCGAGTCGTACTTCAGGAGATAAACGAGCTGCTGGTTTTCGAACAGGTCGTTGATCGCCACCACCTGCACGTCGTCGCGGTTGGAAAGGATGCGGAAGACGCTGCGGCCGATGCGGCCGAAGCCGTTGATACCGATGCGGGTGACGCTCATGCCGCCACCTCCTTTCGATCGATCTCCCGGAAACGGCGGAGCAGGTCCACGACGCGATGGGCGTAGCCCCAGCCGTTGTCGAACCAGGTGAGGGTCTTGGACGCGTCGGTGCCGAGCACCATGGTGGCCAGGCTGTCGTAGGTGCCGGACGCGGCGGAGAGCAGGATGTCGGAGGAGACGATCGGCTCGTCCTCATACTCCAGGATGCCCTTCCAGCGCGTGCTGCCGGCGGCGGTGCGCACCACTTCGTTGACGGCCTCGACGGTCACCGGCCGGTCGTGCCAGCAGACGAGGTCGACCACGGAGCCGTTGGGCACGGGCACGTTCATGGCGAGGCCGGAGAGCTTGCCCGCTAGCTTGGGCAGCAGGCCGACGATCACCTCGGCGGCGTTGGTCTCCTGGGGGATGATGTTCTCCGCCGCCGCCCGGCCGCGGCGCGGGTCCGCGTCCGGCACGTCAGCCAGCCGCTGCTGATTGGTGTAGGCGTGGACGGTGGTGAGGAACGCGCGCTTGATGCCGAAGGCGTCTTCCAGGATCTCCAGCACGGGCGCCGCCGCGTGGGCGGTGCAGGAGGCGTTGGAGACGATGCGGTGCTCCGAGCGGAGTTGGTCGTCGTTGACGCCCATGACCACGGTGATGTCCGGCGGATCGGCCGGCGGCGAGCAGAGGATCACCCGCTTCGCGCCCGCCTCCAGGTGCCGCTCGATCTCCTGGCGGGTGCGGTATTTCGAGGTCGCCTCGATGACCGTGTCCACGCCCAGGTCGCCCCAGGGCGGAATCGTGTCGCTCCCCTTCGCCTCGGTCAGCATGGTCACCTGGCGGCCGGCGACGTAGAGGTGGCCGTCGCGCACGCTCACCTCGTCGGGAAACCGTCCCAGGATCGTGTCGAAGCGGAGCAGGTAGGCCAGCGCCGCCTGATCGGCCACGTCGCTGATCGCCTCGATCCGCAGGTCGTCGCTCTTGTAGAGGATGCGGAAAATGTTCCGTCCGATCCTTCCCAGCCCCATCAGCCCTATACGAGTGGGCATCGTCGAACCTCCCTTCAGACCCGTGAGGGGTCCAACACGAACCCTAACATGTTCGCGCCATGACCAAACCGCTGCCGCCGCGCCGAAGACCCCTCATCACCCCGGCCCTCTTCTCCCGCCCCCTCCGCACCCCCCTCACCGGGAGAAGAGGGAGAAAGGCAAAAACGCCCCAGGGTACCCCTCTCCCGGTGAGGGAGGTGCGGAGGGGGCGGGAGAGGGGCAGGGGTGAGGGTCTTGGGTGGGGGAAGCTCCAAGACCACGTTAAGTTAGCGCCTATGAGTGCGGTGGGAGAGGAGGGGTTGGGGTGGTGAGGGGCTGCTGTGCGTGGACGCGGCGTCATGGCTAGGCTCTCGAAAGTAACCGGTTTCATCCTATACAGATGTCCGCGTTTTCTGGCCTTTTCGGCGTCCTGGGTGGACCAAAACCTGCCCTAAATGATCTCCAAGGTCGCCTGTCCGGCTCCGTTGCCCTCCAGATGGCGAAAAAATCGGCTCACCCCGCAAAAATCCGTTGTCCCAAGCCGTCACGCGGCATTGACACGCTTGTCACGCGATCCCTAGAATCGGCCCACCTTTCAGAGGGTCCAGGCCGTCACTCCTGGGGAGGTTCCACTGCGATCTCTCTTGTCCGAGCCGGGTAGTAGAATCTCCCGCTTCCCATCGCTGCTTGCCGTGGGTCTGGCGGCAGCCCTCGCCCTGGGAGGATGCAGCGGCTCGCCGCAGCCGCACTCGGCTCCCCCGTCGCCGCGACCGCAGGGGGCCGCCGAGACGGCTTCGCCCCCGCCGCCGGCTCGCAAGACGGTGGTGCCGCAGGAGAGCTGGCGCGACTCGGTGCTCTATTTCGTCCTCGTCGACCGCTTCGCCGACGGCGACGGCAACAACAATCAGAACGTCGACCGCAACGCCAAGGGGACCTTCCATGGCGGCGACCTCGTGGGCCTGCGCCAGCAGCTCGACGAGATCGCCGACCTCGGCGCGACGGCGATCTGGATCACCCCCGTGGTCAAGCAGATCGACGGCTTCGTCACCGGCGCCGGCTTTCCGGACTGGGGCTATCACGGCTACTGGGCGGACGACTTCACCCGGCTCGACCCCCGCTTCGGCTCCGAGGCGGACCTCAAGGCGCTGGTGGACGACGCCCACGCCCGGGGCATCAAGGTGCTGCTCGACGTGGTCTACAACCACGCCGGCTACGACTCGAACCTGACCAAGGACCCCAAGACCCGCGGCTGGTTCCGCACCGAGGCGCTGGGGACCTGCGGCCAGGACGACCTGACGCTCTGCGTCTCCGGACTGCCCGACTTCAAGACCGAGCTGCCCGAGGTGGACGAGTACCTGATGAACGCTCACCTCGGCCTCGCCAAGCGGGTGGGAATCGACGGCTTCCGGCTGGACACGGTCAAGCACGTCGATCATCCGGTCTGGCAGGAGCACCGGCGGCGGACCCGCGAGCAATTGGGAAAAGACTTCTTCCTCATCGGCGAGGTGTGGGGCGGCGACGCGCAGTCTCTCGATCCCTGGTTCTCGGGCGACGAGATGGACGCCGGATTCGACTTTTCATTCCAGGGCAACGTCCTCGGCTGGCTCCAGGGCCGCGGCCGGACGATCGCCTTCGACCGCTATTTGAAATCGCGCGAGAAAGTACGCGCCGGTCACTTCCTTTCCCCCTACCTCTCGTCCCATGACGTTCAGGGAGCCCTCTCGCTGCTGGGCGGGGACAAGAGCCTGTTCCGCCTCGCGGCCCTGCTCGAGCTGACCTCGGGCGGTATTCCAATGATCTATTACGGCGAAGAGGTGGGACGGGCGGGAGGCGACTGGCCGGACAACCGCAGCGACATGCCCTGGGGGGACCGGCAGATCCTCCCCGGAGCGGGCAAGCCGCGGGACGAGGTGCTGCGGGCGGACTACAAGAAGCTGATCGCCCTTCGCCGCGCCCATCCGGCGTTCGCGCGGGGAACGCATGCGAGCCTCGCGACGGATGGCGACCTGCTGGTCTTCCTTCAGAGCGAGGAGGGGAGCGATCCCCGCCGGGATGCCGTCGTGGTCGCGATCAACCGGGGAACGGCCCCGGCGACGGCGAGCTTCGACGCTCCCGCCGCCTGGGGCGACCGGCCGGTACGCGACGTCTGGAGCGGCGAGGCGGCCTCGCGGGCGACAGGCGGCCGCATCGAGACCGCCGTCGCGCCGCACAGTGCCAGGATTTTCGCCGTCGAGCCTTTTCATTGAAGTCCGTCCGGGGGATCTACCCCGTTCGCGCAGGAGACCGTCTTTATGGCTGAGGTGACGCTCAAGGGGATCAAGAAGGCCTATGGACCGGTCACGGTCATCCCTCATTTCGACCTCGACATCAAGGACCATGAGTTCATGGTGCTGGTGGGTCCCTCGGGCTGCGGCAAGTCCACGGCGCTGCGCATGATCGCCGGCCTGGAGGAGATCACGGGCGGCACCATCGAGATCGGCGGCCGGGTGGTCAACGACGTGCCGCCCAAGGACCGCGACATCGCCATGGTCTTCCAGAGCTACGCGCTCTACCCGCACATGACGGTGCGGGAGAACATGGAGTTCGGCCTCAAGATCCGCAAGACTCCGCGCGAGGAGATGAACCGCCGGGTGAACGAGGCGGCGCAGGTCCTCGGCATCACCGAGTTCCTGGACCGCAAGCCGAAGCAGCTCTCCGGCGGCCAGCGGCAGCGCGTGGCCCTCGGCCGCGCCATCGTGCGCAAGCCCGCCGTGTTCCTCTTCGACGAGCCGCTGTCGAACCTCGACGCCAAGCTGCGCGTGCAGACGCGGGCCGAGATCTCGAAGCTGCAGAAGTCGCTCAAAACCACCACCGTCTACGTCACCCACGACCAGATCGAAGCCATGACCATGGGCGACCGCATCGCCGTGATGAAGCTCGGCGAGCTCCAGCAGGTGGGCTCGCCGCTGGAGGTCTACGACCGGCCCTCGAACCTGTTCGTGGCGAGCTTCATCGGCACGCCGCCGATGAACTTCGTTCCCGCGACGATCTCCGCCGACGGTACATCGCTGGCGGCCTCCGGCTTCACGATGCCCGTGCCCGAGGACTTCCGCGATGCGGCGGCGGCGCACAAGGGGCAGAAGGTGGTGCTTGGCCTGCGGCCGGAGAACATCCGCGAGGCGCCCCGCGATCCCGGCGACCGGGTGGTTCCGATCGACGCCAAGGTGGAGTTCGTCGAGCCTCTCGGCCACGAGGTGATCGTGCACGGGCGGGTGGGCGACGACCTGCTGGTGGCCAAGGTGGAGCCGCACCGGGCGCCCGTGATGGGCGACGAGGTGCGGCTGATCGTCGAGGTGGACGCGTGCCACCTCTTCGACACCGCGACCGAAAAGCGCCTTGGGACTTGAACTCTTCTTTTGACTGGAGGCCCTTCATGAGACCGAGCTTCATTCGCCATACCGTCCGCGCGCTGGGCACGCTCGCGCTGGCCCTCGCCTTCCCCGTCGTCTCCTTCGCTCAAGCCAAGGAGATCGTGATCTGGCACGGCTACCGCGGCGGCGAGAAGGCGGCGTTCGAGCAGGTCGTCGAGGAGTTCAACAAGGCCAACACCGGCAAGATCCACGCCTCCTCGCTCGCAGTTCCGTACGACGCGTTCGCCGACAAGATCACGGCGGCGGTGCCGCGCGGCAAGGGGCCGGACGTCTTCATCTTCGCCCAGGACCGCCTGGGCGGCTGGATCGCCGCGGGCAACACCGTCGAGCCGCTCGACTTCCTCCTCGACAAGCCGACCAAGGACCGCTATCTGAAGGCCACCCTGGACGCCATGACCTACCAGGGGACGACCTACGGCCTGCCCCTCGACTTCAAGGTCATCACCCTCATCTACAACAAGAAGCTGGTGCCGGTGCCGCCGAAGACCACTGCCGAGCTCGAGGCCACGGCCAAGAAGCTCACCAACGCGCCCTCCGGCAAGTTCGGCCTCGCCTACTGGTACTCCGACTTCTACTACCACGCGGCGCTGATGAACGGCTTCGGCGGCGCCGTCTTCGGCCCCAACCGCAAGCCGACGCTCAATCTGCCCCAGAACGTCGCGTCGCTCGACTACCTGCTGAAGTGGCAGGCCATGGGCTTCCTGCCGGCGGAGCCGTCGACGGCCCTCATCACCTCGCTGTTCAACGAGGGCAAGGCGGCCATGGTGTTCTCCGGCCCGTGGTTCCTGGGCGAGATCGCCAAGGGGGTGGACTACGGGCTGGCGCCCCTGCCCACGATCTCCGAGGCGGGCAACAAGCCCATGCGGCCGTGGATCACGGTCGAGGGGGTCTACGTCTCCGCGCCGTCGAAGAACAAGGACGCGGCCTTCGCCTTCGCCAAGTACCTGACGGATGTGCCGGCCGCCAAGGTCATGGCCCTCCAGGGACGGCAGACCCCGGCCAACAAGGGGGTCTACGCCGACGCGCAGGTGGCGGCGGATCCCATCCTCAAGGCCTTCCGCCAACAGGTGGACGTGGCTGTGCCGATGCCCAACCTGCCCGAGATGTCGATGGTCTGGACGCCGGTGACCACGGCCATGAACGTCGTCGTCAAGAAGGCGGCGACCCCCAAGGCCGCCCTGGATCAGGCGCAGAAGGAAGTGCTCGAACGGATCGCCACGCTGCTCAAGAAATAGCGCCATGGATCGCGACGCTCCCCGCCCTGTTTCCCATCGCCGGCGCTTCCTGGCCGGCCTCGTGGTCGCCGCTCTGCTCGGAGTGGGCCTCGGGGCCTTTCTCCTGCACGGAGCCCGGAAGGCGGAGAGCCACGGGCGAGCCGCGCGGCAGGCGGTAATCACGCTCTCCGCTCTCGCCGACTTGGTGGACCGGGCGGGAGGAGGAACGACAGCGACGGCGGCTGAGACGCCTCCGACGGCCGCGCCGGCTCCCCAAGCTGAAGGCGGCGGCATGGGGCTCGGCGCCGAGATCGCCGCTGCTGAAAAGCCGCAGGCGACACCCGCGGGCGATGCCGGGGACGCCGTGCGCCATGCCGTGGCCCGCTTCGCGGCAGGCCACCCGGAAATCAAGGCCATCCGCGTCGTCGATTTCGAGGGGATCCAGCTCACCGCCTCCACCTCTCCCGCAGACACAGGAGATAAGGCCGCTCCCCGGCACCTGGCCCGGGAGGAGAAGGATCTCTACGACCTCGGGCAGAAGTTGCGGGCGGCCGTCCAGGGCAACCGCGAAGGCGCCGAGGGGGCGGCCCGCCAGAACGAGATCTCGATCGCGCAGCAGCCGGACGGCACCTGGTCCCTGGCCGCGCCCGTGGAGCGTGGCGGCGACGTGATGGGCATGGTGCAGATGGACACCGCGGTGAAGGAAGAACCGGTGACCTTCGGCTGGCTCCCCTTCCTGGCCGCCTGGCTCGTGCCGGTCGCCGGCTTCTTCCTGCTGGCCCTTGCTATCGGCGAACGCCGCGGGCTGCTCGCGGCCGTGGCGGCTCTCGCCCTGGTCCTCGGGCTCTGGGCCTACGGGCGGTACTCGGTGCAAGCCCTCGCGACAGATCGCAACGCCACGGCCAAGGTCGTGGCCGCCGACCTCACCGCCGAGACGGAGCGGGCGGGCGCCCTGCTGGCCGAGCTCGGCAACCCGGGTGGTGCGGCTCTCGATCCGTCCCACTGGGACGTGGACACGCTGCGCCAGCCGCTGGCCGAGAATCCAAGGTCCCAGAACGCGACCGCGGCCAGCCGCATCACCCGCACCCTGGCGACGCTCGGCGTCCTGGGTCTGATCCTGCTGGCCTTCGTGGGCTTCGGCTTCGCCTACCGCACCGGCCATGCGCTGGTGGAGTACCGAGTCGCCTACGCCTATACCCTGCCGGCCATGATCGGCATGCTGGTGCTGGTCTTCTTCCCGTTCTTCTACGGTGTCGCGCTGTCGTTCACCAATGCAAACATCTACAACTCCGCCAAGCCGATCACCGAGACCTGGATCGGCGTGCAGAACTACGTCGACATCTTGAGCGACTTCGCGATCACCAAGCAGGCGGCGGAAGGCCGAGTCTGGAACTACACGAACTTCTATTACACGCTGATCTTCACCATCGTCTGGACGGTGTCGAACGTTGCCATCGGCGTCAGCCTGGGCCTGGCCCTGGCCCTGGTCCTCAATTTGAAAGGTTTTGCCCTGCGGCCGTTCTACCGGGTCGTCCTGATCCTGCCGTGGGCGACGCCGAACTACATCACGTCGCTGATCTTCAAGGGGATGTTCCACCAGCAGTTCGGCATCGTCAACCAGATCATCCAGATTTTCGGCGGCCACCCGGTGGCGTGGTTCGACAAGACCCTCACCTCGTTCCTGGTGATGCTGACCACCAACGGCTGGCTCTCTTTCCCGTTCATGATGGTCATCTCGCTGGGTGCCCTGCAGTCGATTCCCGCCGATCTCTATGAGGCGGCGCGGGTGGACGGCGCCTCGCGCTGGCAGCAGTTCAAGTCCATTACCCTGCCGTCGCTGCGCCCGGCACTGGTGCCGGCGATCATCCTGTCGGTGATCTGGACCTTCAATCAGTTCAACGTCGCCTACCTGGTCTCGGCAGGCGAGCCGGGAGGGTCAACCGAGATCCTCATCACGCAGTCGTACAAGATCGCGTTCGAGCAGTACCGTTATGGCTACGCCGCCGCCTACTCGGCGATCATCTTCCTCATCCTGTTCGCCTATGGAACCTGGCAGAACCGGGTGACGGGAGCCACGGAGGCCCTGGGATGAGCTCCAAACGCAGTGGCAGGGGCGGCGGCGACGAGCCGGTTCACTGGCCGCTCCACCTGTTCCTGATTTTTATAACGATCCTGACGGTCTATCCGATTCTCTGGGTCCTGGCGATCGCCTTCTCCGGTAGCCAGAGCCTCGCGATCGCCGATCTGCCGGCTCATGCCACGGCGCTCGACCGGTTGCGCACCATCGCTCCGTGGCCCAAGCACTTCTCGGTCGAGAACTTCCGTTCGGTGTTCGCGGACCAGCCGTTTGCCATCTGGCTGCTCAACAGCGTCATCGTGGCGGCGCTGACGACTTTCCTGGGAGTGTTCCTCGCCTGTACCTCGGCGTACGCCTTCTCCCGCTTCCGCTTTCCCGCGCGGCGGGCGGGGCTGATGGCCTTCCTGGTGTCGCAGATGTTCCCGGGCACGCTGATGCTCATTCCGCTCTACATCATCATCGTCAAATGGCTGGGCCTCGGCTCGACGTTCACCGGCCTGGTGCTGATCTATACGGTGACGGCCATTCCGTTCTGCGTCTGGATGATGAAGGGGTATTTCGACACCATTCCCAAGGAGCTCGAGGAGTCGGCGCTGATCGACGGCGCGTCGCAGGCGACGATCTTCTTCCGTATCGTCCTGCCGCTGGCGAAGCCGGCGGTGGCGGTCACCGCGCTGTTCTCCTTCATGACCGCCTGGAACGAGTTCATTCAGGCCGCCACGCTGATGGACCGGGTGGACAAGTACACCGTGCCGGTCGGCCTGCGCTTCTTCGTCGGCGGCTTTACGCAGCAGTGGGGGTATTTCGCGGCGGGCTCCATCGTCGCGGCCATCCCCGTCATGGCACTTTTCCTGTTCCTGCAAAAGTATCTCGTTTCCGGTCTCACGGCCGGCGCAGTCAAGGGCTGAAGCCCAACCACAAGGAGGTTTGATCTCATGAGCAAGAAAATCTGGACAACGGGAGCAGTTGCGGCCGGACTGCTGCTGGTCGCGGGAGCGGCGCTGGCACAGAGCGGCGTGTCGTTCAAGGATCCCATCGGCGACGACAACGGGCCGGGCACCTACACCTACCCGACCGACGGCGTCTACAAGCGCGGCTCGTTCGACATGACCGGCTTCGACGTCAAGGTCAGCGGCAAGAGGGCGGACTTCAACGTCACCTTCAACGCCGCGCTGGAAGACCCGTGGCGCATGGGCACCGGGTTCTCCGTGCAGATGGTGTTCATCGCCATCAAGACCGACAAAGGCGCCTTCAAGGACAGCCCGGCGGGCACCAATGTCGCCTTCGCCGACGACAACGGTTGGGACCGGATGATCATCCTCTCGCCCCAATCGCCCGGCAAGGTGAGGTCCGAGATCGACGCGAAGGTTCCGGCGGCCGAGAAGTCGTCGTACATCGTTCCGACCCGCGTCAAGGGTTCCGGCCACACGATCTCGGCCACCGTCGACCTCGAGCAGCTCGGCGGCGGCGACCCGTCCACCTGGGGCTACCAGGTCCTCATCCAGTCCAACGAGGGCTACCCCGACAAGACGGACCTGCTGACCCGCAAGGTCAACGAGTACGAGGGCCAGCACCGCTTCGGCGGCGGCACCGACTCGGACTGCGATCCGCACGTCATGGACATCCTGGCGGGCAATGGCGCCGGCACTCCCGACGAGGCCGACCTCCAGCACCAATGGCTGAAGTACGAATGCAATGGCGACACCCGCAAGTCGGGTGGCACCATCAAGATGGTCTACCAGAAAAAGTAAAAGACCCGTCCTCCACGTCGAGGAGAGGAGATTTCCATGAGATTTTCAAGAGGGTTCGCATTGGGTCTTCTGGCCACTGCAGCGGCGCTGGCCTCCGTGCCAGCGTTCGCCGTGGACGGCCAGACGATGATCATTACCGGTGAGGATTATACGAAGTGGCTGTGGGGCAATCAGCACACGGACGGCAGCGTTTACAACTTCACCACCGTTCCCGGCGAGGGCTACGGCGACAACGGCCAGGGCACGGAGATCGATCTCTACCTGTTCTCCAAGCCCAACAAGTACGTCGAGGTCCAGGGCCGCCTGCAGTCTCGCTTCAACCAGAACCAGTGGACGAACTACGGCGGCTTCGGCGGCAGCACCGCGGCTCCCTGCCTCGCCGGCTCCTGCGGCGAGTTCGATCCGCGGTCGAACGAGTACATCAAGATGCGCGGCCTGACGGCCCGCTTCACGCCGGGCTTCAAATACCTGGACAGCGCCACGATCGGTTCTTCCGACCTCGGAATGTTCGATCCCTTCACCATCGGTAAAATCCGTTACATCGACCGCGACAACGCCAAGGCGATCCTCTTCCAGGGCTCGCTATTCAATCGCACGCTGGGCTACGACCTGATCCGCGTCTCCCTGCCGCGGCTGTTTGCCGGCCCCAACTTCACCACCGGCACCTATGCCGGCGAGGACGGCGCCTACGGCCTGCAGCTCAAGCTCAATCCGTCGCCGAAGGTCGACATTGTGGGCATCGTCGAGCGGGTGCGCGACGAGGAGCTCAATCCCAACGATCACAATCCCGACAACGGCACCAGCGTCGTCGACCGCTTCAAGAACGACGTCTACGGCGTCCGGCTCGGGATTCACCCGTCGAGCAAGGTCGATATCCGCGGCAACTACTATTACTCGAAGGCCGAGTCGGACGCGCGGTTCACGCCCACCAGCTTCGGCACCTCCGGCTTCTCGCCGACGCCGGCGGGCAAGATCAAGGACCCGGCGTACAAGGCCAACGTCGACCTCAACGATCCTTTTGGTATCGGCCTGTCGTTCAACGTCGAATATTTCAACATCGGCGCCCAGTATGAATCGATCCTGTCGGCCCGCCGCGAGTCCGACGTGCTGTTGACCGAAGGGCACGACGGCGCCTTCGTCTTCCCCGGCCCCGACAACTCGGCGTTCGGCGTCTTCCCCGGCAATCCCAGCCGGATCGGCTTCGGCGGCTGGGAGGGCAACGCCCAGCAGGTCGCCACCCTCAGCGTCGACAACGAGTTCACGGACTTCGACGAGCCGATGGCCGAGACGGTGATCGGCTGGAAGGGCATCACGGTCGTCCCCACCTGGACGATCGGTAAAGTGGACCTCGCCGCCGAGCTCACCCACATCGACTACAACACCAACTGGCAAGCCTGGGGCGACCCCAGCAAGGCGATCGACAACTCGATCTATCCCAACTTCGAGTCCGACGCCGGCGTGGCCTCGTATCGCAACGCCTACGCGCCGTTCCAGGACAAGAAGACGGACCTCTACGTTCTGAAGGGTAAGACCGTGATCGACGCCGGCAAAGGCGTCGACCTCTTCGGCAAGCTCAAGTACATCAAAGAGACCGACGACCGGATGAACGATGCGCGCTTCCTGCCCTATCAGCCCGGCGACTGCCCGGGCGGCGGAGTGGCGTGCCACAACAACGCCAACCCGTACAATGGCAACGGCAATTCGACGTCGTCGCTCTATGGCAACCCGCCGGTCATCACCGTCAACGGCGTCACCGGTTATCAGTGGAAACCGTTCGACAGCCTCTCCGACGACGACCGCAACATGAAGTACAAGATGTTCCAGGTCGGCACCGGCTATCAGCTCACCGGCGACCTGTACACCTCGCTGACCTTCGAGTATTACGATGTCGATCTCAAGGACGGCGACACCGCCTTCCAGGCCTACAACCTCCACACGATGGCGTCGGGCAACATCAAGAAGGACAAGATCATGCTGGCCGCCAAGTACACCCTCGGCGGCGCCGAGTTCGGCCTCAACTACGAGTACAACTTCGGCACCTACGACCCCGACTTCGGCGGCGGCTTCGTAACGCAGTTCGCCAGCGCCCAGGTTTCCCACGACTTCGGCGTGCCCGTGGGCTCGCCCGGCTTCACCGGCCGCTTCGGCGGCTGGAACAGCCTCATCAAGCGGGACTTCACCGAGACGCGCCTCAAGGCCTTCATGAAGGTCCGCTTCTAAAGCAGTAGAGTAGGTCGGCGGCAGGGGGTCTCCCCTGCCGTCCCGCCCGTTCAAAACGTTTTTTGGAGACGTCATGCGATCCAGCCGTTTCAATCTCCCCCTCCTCGCGGCCTCGCTCCTGATGGGAGCGGCCCTTCTCGCGGTGCCCGCCGCCGCGAAGAAGCCGATCTTCACGCTCACCGATCCCCGGGGCGACGACCACGGCGACGGCAACTACATCTATCCGGGCAACCGGCAACTGGAGCTGGGGCAGTTGGACATCCTGACCTTCGAAGCCTTCGACGAGGGGAACGGCACCCGTTTCGAAGTGACCTTCGCCAAGCCGGTGAAGAAACCGGAGCGGCAGGCCATCGACGACCTCGGCACGCAGCTCACCGACGTAGCCCGTTATGGTTTTTACACGATGAACCTCGACATCTACATCGACACCGACCGCGTGCCGGGCTCGGGCGGCGTCACCATGCTGCCGGGCCGCCAGGCGGAGATCGATCCCGCGACCGCGTGGGAGAAGGCCATCATCCTCACCCCGCGGCCCAACGAGGCGAAGTCGGAGCTGCAGCAGATGCTCCTGCGGACACTGAACGAGGACTCCAAGCGCAGCAACGAGCTCAAGGACGACGAGGTCGAGGCGCTCAAGAAGCAGATTCCCCTGGACATCGAGTCGCGGATCTTCTTCCCCACGCAGATCCGGGTCCTCGGCCAGAGGATCAGCTTCTTCGTGCCGGCCCTTTTCCTCGGCGGCATCGCCAAGCCCACCTGGGCCTACGTCGTGGCCTCCTCCGGCTGCGACCTGCTCCAGCAGTACGACCCCAGCCGCGCGATCCTGAGCCGGAAAGAGGAGCTGAAATCGCTGATGATCATCCCCGTCTCGCCCGGCAACTGGCAGGACCGCTTCGGCGGCGGGCGCGAGAACGCGCCGAACCAGCCGCCGCTGATGGACGTCATCGTGCCCAAGGGGAAGAAGCAGGAGACAATCCTCTCCGACTTCAGCGGCCGGGAGAAGCGTCCGGTGGTAATTCCCGGCGTGGTGCCGGCGGAGCAGTAGGGGCCCGAAGCGTCACCGGCGAGCCCGACTTCAGAGGCCGGGAGAAGCGCTCGGCAGAGGTACCGGCCGAGCCGTCGAGGATGCCGCCGCCGAGCGGGCGTCGTCACCACAGCCATCGGTACAGTTGAGGTTGGTGAAGAGGTGCTCGCTGATGGTGCCGCCCGCCTGAATCAGGACTGAGGTCGAGGGACCGTCCGCCGAGTCGATGGACCAGCGGTGTGCGCCCGGCGGCAGAGTCAGGGTGAGCTTGCCAAAGACCGGCAACTCACCCGCGAGCATCCCGTCGACATAGATGTCGATCGGGGGGTATGGGCGAGGCGAGCAGGCGCATCCACTGTCGTCGAAGACGAGGCGCCCCGTCGTGGCCGGCGGTCCCGGCGATGTGGGCGACGAGCCCCCGCAACTCAGTAGAAGAAAGGAAGCAGCGACGGCAGCGGCGAGGAAGAGTGAGCTCTCATTTCTGTGTCTCATAGCGACCGAGTATCGCGGACCCTGCGAGGACCCGGTAGAGCATGTTCATGCGCCGCGGGGGCTCCAGATCTCCCCCAGCACCCGCTGGAAGTTGCCACCCAGGATGAGCTCGATGGCGCCATCGCTATAGCCGCGGCGGACGAGGCCCTCGGCGAGGTCGAAGACGCGACGGGCCGGCGCCAGCCCCTGCACGGCGTAGCGGGCGAGCGGACGGCCCGTGGCGGGATCGATCGCGGCGAGGTCGACGTCGCTGCCGATCCCTACGTGCTCGACTCCCACCGTGCGGGCCACGTGATCGAAATGATTCAGCAGATCCTCGACCGTCGCATGCCGCCGCGGACTGACGAAAGCGGCCACGGCGGTGATGCCCATCACTCCCCCCCGAGCGGCGAGAGACCGCAGCACCGCGTCGGACTTGCAGCGCGGATTGGCGACCAGGGCGTGGCAGTTGGAGTGGGTGACGAGCACCGGCCGGCTGGAGAGGGCGATGGCGTCCAGGCTGGTGCGCTCAGAGCAGTGGGAGACGTCCACCACCATGTCGGTCCGGTTCATGGCTGCGACCACTTGAGCGCCGAACTCCGTGAGCCCCGTGTCCCTCTCCTCGAAACAGCCGCAGCCCAAGCGGTCGCGGCGGTTGTAAGTAAGTTGGGAGACCCGCTGCCCCAGATCGTAAAAACGGCCGACGTCGTCCACCGTGCGGAAGTGGTCGGAGCTCTGGAAGCCCACCAGGATACCGAGCTTGCCGCCGGTGCGGACCTGCTCCAGATCGGCGGCACGGCCAATCCGCACGAAAGAGTCGGCGCGCCCGGAGAGAAGGCGGTTCCAGCCCTCCAGCCAACCGAGAGCTGCCTGATAGGGGTTCGGATCATCTGGGTCCACCGCGGGGTGGAACACCCGCACGCCGGAAGCGCGGAGCTTCTGGAGGTCGGAGAGGCCGAAGGCGCCCGGATCGCGCTGCCAGGCGTACAGCTTGGGCCAGTCGAGGGTCAGCAGGCCGAGCATGTCGATGACCATCGACCGCCCGACCAACTCGACGGCACGGGAGGAGTGCTCCCTCAGGCCGTCGGCGAAGAGGCTGAAACGTCCCCGGTTGATCATCGGACCGGCGAGGACTCCGGTCCCTGCGAGCAAGCCCGCGCTTAAAAATTCCCTGCGATTCAACTTCGTCCTGCCTTGAAAGTGGCAGGATTCTACAGGGGAACCAACCGAAAGGCTAGAGGTTTTTCAACGGCGCCCAATGGCGGTACAGAGCGCCGCGCGGTGCCGCCGTATCTTTAGCGCCGTTCGAAGCGCAGGGCGGGATTGGCGCGGAGCCGGTGGAGGAAAGTCCCGATCTCGCGGGCGAGCTCGGCAGTGACCCGCTCGCGCTGGGCCGCCTTCTGAAAGAAGAGGAGCGCGGCCAGAGCCTCGCGCGGCACGTCCTGAGAGCGGAAGATGCCCGCCATTTGCAGCGACAGCTCCTTGACCTCGTGGGCGCGACCGGTGTGGGCGTACAGCTCTGTCAGCTCGAGGGTGACGAGGGCCGAGTCGTAAGCCATATCGCGGTCGATGAACTCGCTCCGCAGCTCGCGCAGGATCTTCATCGCCTCTTCTTTGTGGTCGAGGCCGGCGGCGATTTTGCCCTCCGCCCAGCGCAGGCGGAGCAGGTCCAGGGGGTTGCCGAGCTCGCGGCAGAGGGTCGAGACGCCGGGGAGCCGGCTGGCGGCGTCCTCATGGCGCTCGACGGTCGTCAGATCCCAAACGAGATTGTGCCGCAGGCAGAGGACGAGGCGCGGATCGCGCTCCATCTTCACCATCCCCTCTGCCCGCTCGAGCAGCTCGATCGCCTTCTCGGGCTCATTCATCTCCGCCAGCGCCAGGGCCTTGGTCACCAGAGCCCGGCCGGCGAGATGAGGGTCCTTGTGCTCCGGACGGTCTCCCCGTTCATGGATGGCGTAGATGCGGTCGAGGAGGGCGAAGGCCTCGGGGAAGCGCCGCTGGGCGATGCGCAACGAGGCCTTCAGGTCGAGGACCACCGGCTCGTAGCCGAGACAGTCGCCGAGCGCGGCCTCGCCCGCCTCCCACCAGGCTTCGGCGATGGCGAACGACTCGTCGGCGCTACGCAGGTCACCGAGCACGCGGCGGGCGTTGCCGTCGTGCGCCCAGGCGTAGCCGCGAAGCTGATAGAGACGGCGGTCGGTGACCGGCTCGTCGTCCTTCAGAAGATCTGAGACGAGGACGGCGATCTCCGCCCGCTCCACCGCCTGCGCGGCGTCGACCGAGGCCAGCCGCAGGCTCTCCTCGCACAGCAGCTCGCAGAACCCCCAAGTCAGGAAGCGGCGATGGGTGCGAACGAGATAGTACTGATCTTCAAAGCGAAGAGGCTCGAGGTCGGCCCAAAGCTCACAGGCTTCGGATCGAGACCTTGCCAGAGCATTTAAAGAATCGACCATGAATCCGTCCTCTCAGGGCTGAAGAAATCTTGTCGTCTGCCTTATCGTGCCCTGTCTGTGCTCTCGCTTATCTAGCCGTTCGGATCGAGATGACCCCCGTTGTCGACCGGCGGCGCCGGCGGCGCGGTCATCGTGGTCCCGTTGGGGTCCATGTGGCCCCCATTGTCCACGGTGTCTTTCGCCATCACCGGCGAGCCCGCCAAGCCACTACCCGGTACTCGGCCCGCGAGCACATCAGCAAGCAAACTCCATACCATACTAAAAAGGCTTCCGCCGTGGCCAACCTCGGCCGAAACAACCTGAGCGGAGGCGTTGAAAGTGCGGCCCTGAATGAGTGCTGGAGCCAGAGACGCGACGACGAGGGCAACGATCGCGGCACGGCGGAAAGTTGGACGCATGGCTGGATCTCCTTTGTTTGGAAGTAGCTGCGTGAGTCGTTCGTGAGGGTTGGCACTCAGCCACTGCCTTGTCGACTGAAGCTACAGCAAGAAGCGAGCCAGCTTGACGCGAGCTTGTCCGCACAAGACAACGCTTGCTGCCGGCCCTGACAAATTCCGACATCCTGCGTCTACCATTCGCTGTAAAATTTTCTAGCTGAAACTTCGCAAGGACCGCAACTCCTCAGAGGGGCACCCATCTTGCACGTCCAGTAGACCATGCAGTACAGTGCCGGCTTGTGACGACTTTCACAAAGTCCCTTGAACCGCGGACTTCTGTCGGATATGTTCGCCGTCTGGGAGGCTAGGGAGGGCGGCTCATGCAGATCTTCCACCGCAGCACGAACACGATCGCCAAGGTGAGCATCTTTGGCTCGATCTTCTTCCTGGCGATCTTCGCCTACGTGTACTCGGAGCTGCTGCGCTCGTCGTACGCAACGGGCCAGGGAGTGGTGAAGAAACAGCCGGTGCCGTTCAGCCATCAGCACCACGTGGCGGGCCTCGGCATCGACTGCCGCTACTGCCACACGTCCGTCGAGCGTTCGGCCTTCGCCGGCATCCCGCCGACGGAGACGTGTATGAACTGCCACCGGCAGATCTGGACCAACGCCGAGTTGCTGGAGCCCATCCGCGCCAGCTACCGCGACAACGTCCCCGTGCAGTGGACGCGGATCAACGACCTGCCGGACTACGTCTACTTCAATCACTCCGTGCACATCGCCAAGGGAATGGGCTGCGTCACCTGCCACGGGCCGGTGAACAAGATGCAGCTCACCTTCCAGCACGCCTCGCTGCAGATGGAGTGGTGCGTCAGTTGTCACCGCGATCCGGCCCAGAACGTGCGGCCCCGGGACGAAGTGTTCAACATCGATTGGCAACCGCCGGCGGACGCAGGGGCGGCGCGCGCGCTCCAGGCGAAGCTGGTGAAGCAATACAACGTCAGGTCCCTTACGAGCTGCTCCACCTGCCATCGCTAGGGCGGGGGAGCGAACCGGAGCCAAGGCAAAGCCGATGGACAGCAACCAGAAGGGCAAATGCGGCGCCGAGCCGTCCTCGGCGGGCGAACCGGCCCGGCTCGACCTCGAAGAGGTGCGGGAGCGGCTGCGGACGAAGAAGGGCCCGGAGTTCTGGCGCAGCCTGGACGAGCTGGCGGCGGTGCCCGAGTTCTCGGACCTGCTGCACCGCGAGTTCCCCCGCCATGCTTCGGAATGGACGGACAGCGCGGACGGCGTGTCGCGGCGGGGCTTCCTGCAGCTCGCGAGCGCTTCGCTGGCCCTCGCGGGCCTGACCGCCTGCACCCGCCAGCCCACCGAGACGATCGTCCCCTACGTCAAGCAGCCGGAGCAGCTCGTGCCGGGCAAGCCGCTGTTCTTCGCCACCGCCCTCACCGTGGGCGGCTATGCGACGGGGGTGCTCGCCGAGAGCCACCAGGGACGGCCGACGAAGATCGAAGGCAACCCGGATCACCCGGCGAGCCTGGGAGCGACGGACATCTTCGCCCAGGCGGCGGTGCTGACCCTCTACGATCCCGAGCGCTCGCAGACGATCCTCCACTCCGGCCGGCCCGCCACCTGGAGCGGCTTCGTCAGCGAGGCGAGCGGAGCGTTGCGGGCTCTCCAGGCGCTGGGCGGCGACGGCCTGCGCATCCTCACCGGTACCGTGACCTCGCCGACGGTCGCGGCGCAGGTCCAGGGCCTCGTGAAGACGTACCCGAAGGCCCGCTGGCATCGCTGGGAGGCGGCCGCACCGACCAATTCCTATACGGCGGCGGTGCGGGCCTTCGGCCGGCCGCTCGCGACCCGCTACGATCTCACCCCGGCGAAGGTGGTGCTATCCCTCGGCGCCGACCTGCTGGCCGAGGGTCCGGGCGCCGTGCGCTACGCCCGCCAGTTCGCGGACGGCCGGCGGGTGCGCAAGGAAAACCTGCAAACGCCGCAGATGAACCGCCTGTACGCGGTGGAGAGCTTCCCCACCTCCACCGGCACGATCGCCGACCACCGGCTCCAGCTCTCGCCGCCGCAGATGGAGGCCTTCGCCCTCGCCCTGGCGCAGGCGGTTGGCGCGGCGGCCGGAAGCGCGGCAACGCTCGCCGATCCCAAGGCCCAGAAGTGGTTGCAGGCCGTGGCCGCCGACCTCAAGGCCAACGCCGGCGCCTCCCTGGTGGTGGCCGACGAGTATGGGTCGCCCGCCCTTCAGGTTCTCGCCCACGCCATGAACCAGGCGCTCGGCAACGCCGGCAAGACGGTCGTCTACACCGAGCCCGTGGAGGTGGACCCGATCGATCCCGTGCAGTCTCTCGGCGAGCTCGTGGCCGACATGAACGCCGGCAAGGTGGACGTCCTGCTGATGCTGGACGGCGTCAACCCCGCGTACTCGGCGCCGGCCGACCTGCCCTTCGCCGAGGGGCTGAAGAAGGTACGGGTGGCGATCCATCACGGCCTCCACGAGGACGAGACCTCCGGCTACTGCGGCTGGCACCTGAACGCCGCCCATGAGCTCGAAGCCTGGGGCGACGCCCGCGCCTTCGACGGCACGGCCTCCATCCTCCAGCCGCTGATCGAGCCGCTCTACGGCGGCAAGACGGCCGCCGAGGTGCTGGCGGCGCTCGCCGGCAAGCCGGACTCGACGAGCTACGACCTCGTCCGCGAGACCTGGTCCACTCGCCTGAATGCCGGTATCGCCCTGCCCGCCACGACCGATCCCGGCGGCGTCACCACCTCGCTCGGCTTCGGCACGCTGCCGGGCACGATGAAGCAGCCGGCGGCGGCCAGCACCGGCCCGGGCAATGCGGCAGCCGCCTTCGATGCGGGCTTCCGGCGGGTCCTCCTCGCCGGGCTGGTCGCCGGCACCCAGGCGCCGCCGGTCTCCACAGCCATCCTGGGAGCCGCGGTGACGCAGGCGGTGGACGAGATCGCGGCGAACGCCGCAGGCTCGACGCCCGGGCGGCTCACCCTGCTCTTCCGGCCCGATCCCACGATCCGCGACGGCAGCCTGGCCAGCAACGCCTGGCTCCAGGAGCTGCCCAAGCCGATCTCCAAGCTCACCTGGGACAACGCCCTGATGCTCTCGCCGAGGACGGCCCAGCGGCTGAAGCTGGAGATGGAGGAGATGGCCGAGGTGGCCACCCCCGGAAACGGCAACCGCAAGATCAAGGCGGCGGTGTGGATTCAGCCAGGCCTGGCGGACGACACCGCTCTGCTGCATCTGGGCTATGGCCGGGAGAACGCCGGCAAGGCGACCGGCGCCGGCTTCAACGCCTACCCGCTGCGCACCTCGCAGGCGCTGTGGGCGGTCTCGGGCGTCGAGCTGCGGGGGCTCGGCGGACGTTATCCGCTGGCCAGCACCCAGAACCACCACCTGCTGGATCCGGGCTGGAGCGAGATGGAGCTGGCGAGCCAGGAGGCCGAGAAGCGCGAGCTGATCCGCCACGGTACCCTGGAGCAGTACCGCAAGAATCCGCAGTTCATCGCGGAGGCGCGCGAGAAGCCGGGCGACGACGAGTCCATGTTCGCCCGTCACCCCTACGAGGGGCACGCCTGGGGCATGTCCATCGACCTGAGCGTCTGCACCGGTTGCAGCTCCTGCGTCGTGGCCTGCCAGTCGGAGAACAACATCCCGGTGGTGGGCAAGGAGCAGGTGCTGAAGCACCGCGCCATGCACTGGCTGCGCATCGACCGCTACTTCTCGGGCGACATCGACGAGCCGACCGTCCATCACCAGCCGGTGCCCTGCATGCAGTGCGAGAACGCCCCCTGCGAGGTGGTCTGCCCGGTGGCGGCGACGGTGCACAGCGACGAGGGGCTGAACGACATGGTGTACAACCGCTGCGTCGGCACCCGCTACTGCTCCAACAACTGCCCCTACAAGGTGCGGCGGTTCAACTTCCTGCGCTACAGCGACCGCACGACGCCGGTGCTGGCGCTGCTGGAGAACCCGGACGTGACGGTGCGCATGCGCGGCGTCATGGAGAAGTGCACCTACTGCGTGCAGCGCATCGAGGAGGCGAAGATCGAGTCCAAGGTCGAGGGGCGGCCCATCCCCGCCAACTGGCTGAAGACGGCGTGCCAGCAGTCGTGCCCGACCCAGGCCATCGTCTTCGGCGACATCAACGACCCGGCGTCGGAGGTGACGAAGCTCAAGGCCGAGCCGCTCAACTACGGCCTGCTCGAGGAGCTGAACACGCGCCCGCGCACCACCTATCTCGCGAAGCTGCGCAACCCGAATCCCGCGCTCGAAGGGGCCGAAGGAACCTAACGCATGGCGACACTTGAAGACGGCGAGCGGACCGCGCCGCGGGCCATACCCGACAAGCCGCCGGTCGTGGCCCCGGGCCATACGACGGCGAGCGTCACCGACAAGATCAGCGAGGTGGTGCTGCAACGCACGCCCCGGTGGTGGTACCTGGGCTTCGGCATCTCGTTCCTGATCATGATGATGTTCCTCATCGCGGTGACCTGGCTGTTCGCCAAGGGCGTGGGCGTCTGGGGCGTCAACGAGCCGGTGGGCTGGGGCTTCGCCATCGTCAACTTCGTCTGGTGGATCGGCATTGGCCACGCCGGCACGCTGATCTCCGCCATCCTGCTGCTGCTGCGCCAGGAGTGGCGCACGTCGATCAACCGCTTCGCCGAGGCGATGACGCTCTTCGCCGTGGCCTGCGCGGGCATGTTCCCCGTCCTCCACCTCGGCCGGCCGTGGCTCGCCTACTGGCTGTTCCCCTATCCCAACACCATGGGCCTGTGGCCGCAGTTCAGGAGCCCGCTGATCTGGGACGTGTTCGCGGTGTCGACCTACGCCACGGTCTCCGCCCTGTTCTGGTACGTCGGCCTCATCCCCGACCTCGCGACCCTGCGCGACCGCTCGAAGAAGCGCATCGCCCAGATCATCTACGGCTTCGGCGCCATGGGCTGGCGCGGCTCGGCGGCGCACTGGCACAACTACGAGACGGCCTACCTGCTGCTGGCGGGCCTCGCCACACCGCTGGTGGTCTCGGTGCACACGGTGGTCTCCTTCGACTTCGCCATCGGCATCGTTCCCGGGTGGCACGCCACGATCTTCCCGCCGTACTTCGTGGCCGGCGCCATCTACGCCGGCTTCGCCATGGTGCTGACGCTGACCATTCCGCTGCGCGCCGCCTTCGGCATGCAGGACTTCATCACCATCCGCCATTTGCAGAACATGGGCAAGGTGATGCTGGCGACCGGCCTGATCGTGGTCTACGGCTACGCCATGGAGTTCTTCTTCGCCTGGTACTCCGGCCACCACGTCGAGCAGTTCACCTTCTGGAACCGCGTCACGGGGCCCTACAAGTACTACTGGTTCAGCCTGTTGCTGTGCAACCTCCTGGCGCCGCAGGCGCTGTGGCTGCGACGGGTCCGCTCGTCGCCGGTGGGTCTCTTCATCGTCGCACTGTTCGTCAACTGCGGCATGTGGATCGAGCGTTTCGTGATCGTCATCACCAGCCTGCACCGCGACTTCCTGCCGTCGTCCTGGGGCATGTACCGCGGCACGATGTGGGATTGGATGACCTTCATCGGCACGGTCGGTCTGTTCCTCTCCCTGCTCTTCCTCTTCATCCGGTTCCTGCCGATGATCTCCATCTTCGAGATGCGGACCATCGTGCCGGGCACCCGGGGGAGCGAAATGACGGAGGTCCCGCGATGAGCGCGCATCCTCATCACCACCCGCAGATCCACGGGCTGATGGCCGAGTTCAACTCGGCGGACGACCTGATCGCCGCGGCGCACCAGATCCACGACGCCGGCTATCACAACGTGGACGCCTACACGCCCTACCCGATCGAGGAGGTTTCCGAGGCGCTGGGCCATCACCGCTCCAAGCTGCCGCTCATCGTCCTCATCGGCGGCATCCTCGGCGGCCTGGGCGGCTACAGCCTGCAGTTCTGGGCGGCGACGATCGCCTACCCGATGAACATCGGCGGCCGGCCGTTCCATAGCTGGCCGGCGTTCATCGTGCCGACCTTCGAGTGCACCATCCTGGCCGCGGCTCTCTTCGCCGTGCTCGGCATGTTCGCCTTGAACGGCCTGCCGCATCCCTATCACCCCGTGTTCAACGTGCCGCGCTTCGCCCTCGCCTCGCGCGACCGCTACTTCCTGGTCGTCGAGGCGCGGGACCCGAAGTTCGACCGCGCCGGCACCGAGCGCTTCCTGACCGGCCTCAAGGCGAGCGAGGTGTTCGAAGTTGAGCGCTGAGACAAGGATCACCCAACGGGGATGGACACTGGCCGCTGTCGCGCTGCTACTCGTCGCCGCCGGCTGCCGGCAGAACATGCACAACCAGCACAAGGTGAAGACGCTCGCGGCGAGCGACTTCTTTCCGGACGGCCAGGGCGCGCGGCCGATTCCGGCCCACACCGTGGCGCGCGGCGACCTGCGCGAGGGCTGGGCCTACACCGGCGTCGACGCCGCCAACAAGCCGGTGGCGGAGCTGCCCTTCCCCCTCACCCGCGAGGTACTGCTGAGGGGAGAGCAACGCTTCAACATCTATTGCTCGCCCTGCCACGACCGGCAGGGAACGGGCCGCGGGATGATCGTGCAGCGCGGCTACAAGCAGCCCACCTCGTACCACATCGAGCGGCTGCGCAACGCGCCCGTCGGCTACTTCTACAACGTCATCACCGAGGGCTTCGGCGTCATGCCGAGCTATGCGCCGCAGGTGCCGGTGGCGGACCGCTGGGCCATCGCCGCCTACATCCGCGTGCTTCAGTACCGGCAGACCGCGAAGCTGGCGGACCTGGACAAGCTGCCGCCCGAGCGGCGCCAGGCGATCCAGGCCGATCTCGACAAGACCTCTCCGCAGCCCGCCGCGCCCCCGGGCCCGACCCCGGAAACAACCCCGAGCCAGATGCCATGAGCCAAGACACCGTGAGATTGGACGCCGCCGAATTCGCCGCGCCGGCTGAGGCCGACCGGCTCCAGCGCCTCGCCCTGATCACCGGGGTCGTGGGCCTCGTGGCGAGCCTGATCGGTTTCTGGCTGTCGCCGCAGTACTTCTATCGCGCCTGGCTGGTGGGCTGGGTCTTCTGGGTCGGCGTGACGCTCGGGTGCCTGGCCATCTCCCTGCTCAATCACCTGACGCGGGGCGCCTGGGGACTGGTGATCCGCCGCGTGCTGGAGGCGGCGTCGCGTACCCTGCCCCTGCTGCTGGTGCTCGCGCTGCCGCTCGTCTTCGGGCTCAAGAGTCTCTACGAGTGGGCGCGGCCGGAGGCGGTGCGGGCGGATACGCTGTTGCAGGCGAAAGCGCCGTACCTCAACATCCCTTTCTTCCTCACCCGGCTGGTGCTCTACTTCCTGATCTGGGGCGGCGTCGCCTTCCTCATGAGCCGCCTGTCGCGGCGGCAGGACCTCCAGCCCGACCCGGGCTCGTCGCGGCGGATGCAGCTCATCGCCGGACCCGCCCTTGCGGCCTACTGCCTGGCGGTCACTTTCGCGGCGGTGGACTGGCTGATGTCGCTCCAACCGCGCTGGCTCTCCACCATCTACGGCGTCTACCTGATGGGCAGCCAGGGGCTCGCGGCGCTCGCCTTCCTCATCACCTTCGCCCTCTGGCTGTCGCGGCGCGAGCCGATGTCGCGGGTGCTACAACCGCGCCACTTCCATGACTGGGGCAAGCTGTTCCTGGCCTTCGTCATGCTGTGGGCCTACTTCTCGTTCTCGCAGTTCCTCATCATCTGGGCGGGGAACCTGCCGGAGGAGATTTCCTTCTACCTGCCGCGCATGCGGGGCGGCTGGGGCGGCCTCTTCCTGGCCATCGCCCTGTTCCACTTCCTGCTGCCGTTCCTGCTGCTGCTGTCGCGGGACCTGAAACGCAATGCCCGGCGGCTCGTCATCGTGGCCATTCTCATGCTCGTCATGCGCTGGCTGGAGCTGGTGTGGCAGGTGGAGCCGGCCTTCCCCGACCACCACGCCGGTTTCTACTGGCTCTACCTCGTGGCGCCGATCACCCTCGGCGGCTTCTGGTTCGCCTGGTTCCTGCGCGAGCTGAAGACCCGGCCACTGCTGCCGATCAACGATCCCAACCTGCCGGAGGCGATCGCGCACCATGAGTGACGTTCCTTCGCACGATCTACACACTCCGAAGGCCCACGCTCCGGAGACGGAGCAGTTCGACCGCGAGATCAACGTCCGCGGCATCGTCATCAGCGGCGTTGCCCTCGTCGTCGTGTGCCTCGTGGCGGCCCTGCTGATGTGGTGGCTGCTCAAGGGGTTCGAGCACTATGACGAGAAGCGGGACGTGCGCCTCTCGCCGGTCGAGCTGGCGCATCCGCAGCAGCCGCCACCGTCGCCCCTTCTGCAGAGCGATCCGGTGACGGACATGACGGAGATGCGGGTGCGCGAGGACCGGGAGCTCAACCAGGCCGCCTGGATCGACCGCCAACAGGGAACCCTGCGCCTGCCGGTGGCGGACGCCATCGACATCGTCGCCGCCCGCGGCGTGGCTCCGGAGGTGGTCGGCGGCAGGACGGGCGGCTCGATCGCCGCGGCACCGGTGGGGGCGCCTCTGGCGCAGGCACAGGAGAAGAAGACTCCTTGAACGGATTGCGCTACCTCACGGCTTCGACCGGGCTGGCCTTGCTGCTGGCTGGCGCGGCGTCCGCCTCGGCGGCATCGGTCAGCTCATCGTCGATCGTGCCGAGCTCGGAGATGCCGGGCGTCCTCAAGTCCGTAGGCTATGACCAGCGGATCGGCGAGAAGGTGCCGCTCGACGTGCCCTGGCGGGACGAGCACGGCCGCGCCGTCACGCTGGGCGATTATCTGGGGCACAAGCCGGCGGTGCTGGTGATGGCGTACTACCACTGCCCGATGCTCTGCGACCTCGTGTTGCAGGGGGTCGAGACGGGCCTCAAGCCGCTCTCCCTCGATCCGGGCCGCGAGTTCGACGTCATCGTGGCGGGCATCGATCCGAAGGAGACGCCCGCCCTGGCGGCGGCGAAGAAGAAGGAGATCCTCGCGCGCTACGCGCGGCCGGGCACCGAGAACGGCTGGCATTTCCTCACCGGCCCGCAGGACTCGATCACCCGCCTCACCCAGGCGGTGGGCTTCCGCTACGTCTATGATCCGGAGCGCAACCAGTTCGCCCACGCCGCCGGCATGGTGATCCTCACGCCCGAGGGGCGCGTCTCGCGCTACCTGCTGGGGGTGGAGTTTCCCGCGCGGGACATCCGGCTCGGCTTGGTGGAATCGGGCAACGGCAAGCTCGGCTCGGTGGTGGACCAGGTCCTCCTCTACTGCTTCCACTACGATCCCCTGGTCGGCCGCTACAGCGCCGCCACCCTGAACATCGTGCGCCTGTCGGCGGTGGTCACCGTCGTGGCCCTCGCGCTACTGGTCGTTTTCCTGCGGCGGCGGGAGACCGCCGAGCCCGGTCCCTTGGGAGCCGCCTGACATGAATTCGTCGTTCCCACTCTTCCCCGATTCGGCATCCACCCACGCCGGGCATGTCGACTCCCTGTTCATCATCTGGTCGCTGATCAGCATCTTCTTCACCGTCCTGATCGCCGGTCTGATCGTCTACTTCATGGCCCGCTACCGCCGCACCCATCCGGAGGAAGTCGGAACGAACGACGAGATGGCCCTCTGGCTGGAGATCGCCTGGTCGGCCATCCCGCTGGCGATCGCGCTCATCATGTTCGTCTGGGGGACCCGGGTCTTCTTCGACCTCTACCGGCCGCCGGCCAACGCCGTCGAGTACACGGCCATCGGCCGGCAGTGGATGTGGAAGATCCAGCACCCGGAAGGCCAGCGGGAGATCAACACCCTGCACGTGCCCGTGGGTCAGGCGATCAAGATGAAGCTCGCTTCCGAGGACGTGATCCACAGCTTCTACATCCCGGCCTTCCGCGTCAAGCAGGACGCCATCCCCGGTCGCTACACCTCGATCTGGTTCCAGGCCACGAAGCCCGGCGTCTACCATCTGTTCTGCGCCGAGTACTGTGGCGCGGAGCACTCGAAGATGATCGGCAGCATCATCGTCATGGAGCCTCGCGACTATGAGAACTGGCTGGCGGGCGGCGCCGCCGGCAAGTCGATGGTGGCCTCGGGCGCCGACCTCTTCCAGTCGCTGGCCTGCGTCACCTGCCACCGGGCGGGGGAGACGGGGCGCCTCGCCCGCGGCCCGGCGCTCGAAGGCGTCTACGGCGGCCAGGTGAAGCTCGCCGACGGCCGCACCGTGACCGCCGATGACAACTACGTCCGGGAGTCGATTCTCAACCCCACGGCCAAGGTCGTGGCGGGCTGGGAGCCGGTGATGCCCACCTTCCAGGGTCAGGTGAGCGAGGAGCAGCTCAGCCAGCTCATCGCCTACGTCCGCTCCCTCGGTTCGACGGCTGGCACGACGGCGGCGGCAACGCCGGCCGCCGCCGGCGCCGCTGCGAATGCGGCCCCGCAGTCCGGCGCCGCCAACTCGCCAGGTACTCCGCGATGAGAAGGACGACAAGGATGAGAAGCAAGTTATGAATACGACCGCAACCGTGCCCGTCACGACCACCGCGGAGACCGCCTTCAAGCGGCCGAACTACCTGAATGCCGCCTACGGCGTCCGCTCGTGGCTCCTCACCCGGGACCACAAGCGGATCGCCATCCTTTACCTCATCTCGGTGACGGCGTTCTTCGCCCTCGGCAGCCTGTTCGCCCTGCTCATCCGCCTCGAATTGCTGACGCCCGAAGGCGACCTCTTCCAGCCGGACACCTACAACCGGCTGTTCACCATGCACGGCGTGGTGATGGTGTTCTTCTTCCTCATTCCGGCGATCCCGGCGGTGCTCGGCAACTTCCTCGTGCCGCTGATGATCGGCGCCAAGGATCTGGCCCTGCCCAAGCTCAACCTGGCGAGCTGGTACGTCTACAACATCGGCGGCATCTTCACCCTGTGGGCCATCGTGCATGGCGGAGTGGATACCGGCTGGACTTTTTACACGCCGTTCTCCACCCACTACTCGAACACCTACGTCATCTCGACGGCCCTGGGCATCTTCATCACCGGCTTCTCGTCGATCTTCACCGCCCTGAACTTCATCGTCACCATCCACCGCATGCGGGCGCCGGGGCTGACGTGGTTCCGCCTGCCGCTGTTCATCTGGTCGACCTATGCGACGAGCCTGATCATCGTGCTGGGAACGCCGGTCATCGCCATCACCATCCTGCTGGTGGCGGCCGAGCGGGTGTTCCACCTGGGGATCTTCGACCCCACCCTGGGGGGCGATCCCGTCCTTTTCCAGCACCTGTTCTGGTTCTACTCCCACCCGGCGGTGTACATCATGATCCTGCCGGCCATGGGCGTGGAGAGCGAGCTCATCGCCGCCTTCGCGCGCAAGAAGGTGGTTGGCTACAAGGTCGTGGCCTTCGCCTCGGTCGCCATCGCCGTGCTGGGCTTCCTGGTCTGGGGGCACCACATGTTCGTGGCCGGCGAGTCGATCTACGCCGCCACGATCTTCTCGGTGCTCTCGATGCTGGTGGCGATCCCCTCGGCGGTGAAGGTGTTCAACTGGACGGCGACTCTCTACCGGGGCTCGATCTCCTATCAGACGCCGATGCTCTACGCCCTCGGCTTCATCGGCCTCTTCACGCTGGGCGGCCTGACGGGCGTCATGGTGGCGACGCTGGGCTTCGACGTCCATGTTCACGACACCTACTTCATCGTCGCCCATTTCCACTACATCATGGTGGGCGGCACGATCATGGGCTATCTCGGCGGGCTGCACTACTGGTGGCCGAAGATCTCGGGGAAGCTCTATCCGGTCTTCCTGTCGAAGATCGCGGCGCTGCTGGTGTTCGTCGGCTTCAACCTGACGTTTTTCCCGCAGTTCATCCTTGGCTACCTGGGCATGCCGCGCCGCTACTGGAGCTATCCGCCGGAGTTCCAGGTGCTCAACGTGCTGTCGACGGCGGGCGCCTCGATTCTCGGCCTGGGCTACATCCTGCCTCTGTGCTACTTCATCTGGTCGATGCGGTATGGCCAGGACAGCGGCGACAATCCCTGGGGCGCCGTGGGCCTGGAATGGGACACGACCTCGCCGCCGCCGACGGAGAACTTCTACACCATGCCCGTCGTGACCCACGGCCCGTACGAGTACAACCGCGAAGAGGTGCATAACCGCATGTCGCAGGAGGGAACCATTGGCTAGCGAACCGTTGGCTCCGCACGGCCCATCGCACGGTCACGCCGCTCACCATCCTGAGCTGGCCCATCAGTTCGACTCGATGGACCAGCAGAAGGAGTCCTCGACGCTGGCGATGTGGGTCTTCCTGGTCACCGAGATCATGTTCTTCGGTGTGCTCTTCCTGGCCTACACGCTGTACCGGACTCAATATCCCGAGGCCTTCCTCCTGGCGAGCAACTCGCTCAACGTCCTGATGGGCGGCATCAACACCGCCGTCCTGATCGGTAGCAGCTTGACCATGGTTCTCGCCATCTGGGCGGCGCAGGTGAACTGGCGCAAGGGGATCGTGATCTTCCTGCTGGCGACGATGGCGCTGGGCACGACCTTCCTGGTGATCAAGGGCTTCGAGTACCGCGACAAATTCGTCGAGCACCACGTGCCGGGGCCCACCTTCCACTTCGAGGTCGAGCACCCGAGCCCGCACCTCCAGGCGATCGCCGCCCGGGATCCGCAGTTGGAGAAGCACGCCTCGATCTACTTCTCCCTCTACTTCATCATGACGGGCATCCACGCCCTGCACATGATCATCGGCCTCGGCATCCTCGCCGTGCTGGCGGTGCTGTCCTGGAAAGGGAAGTACGACTCCGAGTACCACAACCCGCTGGAGATGACGGGCCTCTACTGGCACTTCGTCGACATCATCTGGATCTTCCTCTTCCCCCTGCTCTACCTGCTCGGGGCGCACGCCCGCTGAGGACCGCCATGGCTGAACACGTGACCTCGCGCAAAGTTTACTTCCTGGTCTTCGGAGCCCTGATGGTCCTCACCCTGGCCACCTGGCTGGTCGCCCAGGTCGACCTCGGCTGGGCGAACGACGTCGTCGCCCTTGGAATCGCCGTCACCAAGGCCACGCTCGTCCTGCTCTTCTTCATGCACGTGCGCCACAGCACGAGGATGACGGCCCTGACCGCCGTCGCCGGCTTCTTCTGGCTCGCCATCCTCTTCGGCCTGACGATTGCCGACTACGCGAGCCGCGGGAGTATCTTGCCGTTCGTGGCGGGGAAGTAGATCGAGCCCAAAACCCTCATCACCCCAGCCCTCTTCTCCCAGTCTGCCCCCCCGTCCGCCGGGAGAAGAGGGAGCAATCTGGCAGGTTGCCCGAGCCCACGACACCGCCCCAGCCCCAAGAATGTAGAGACGCCCACAGGGTAGCGCGAGCTACCCCGTGGGGCGTCTCCGGCGGAGGCTGGATCGCCTCAGCCGCCTGGAGGCCTGAAGCGTGCGTCTATGACGGCTTCTAGATGTGTTAGCATCTGATGCGTGCGAACCACTCTTGACATCGCCGACGACGTCCTCTTAGCGGTAAAGGAAAGAGCGAGGAGAGAGAAGCGTAGTGCCGGAGAGATCCTGTCGGAGTGCGCGCGGGAGGGCTTGACACATCGGCATCGCATCTACGAGTCCGCCGAACCGGAGAGTTTCTACGGCTTCGAACCGCTGCCTGCCCGGGGCACCGCCGTCTCTAACGAGCTAATCAACCGGCTTCGCGAAGAAGATGGCGAGTGATGCGAGCGCTTCTCGATATCAACGTGCTCCTCGCGTTGCTCGACGCGAGCCATGTCGACCATCGAAGGGCTAGGGAGTGGATCTCTGGGGAGATCCGGCACGGCTGGGCATCCTGCGCTCTGACCCAAAACGGATTTGTCCGCATCATTAGTCAGCCAAAGTATCCGAGTCCGGTATCTCCCTCCGAGGCTATCGACCGCCTCCGCCGAGCCACGAGCACCGAGTATCACGAGTTCTGGCCCTGCTCTGTCAGCTTGCTCGAGCAGCGTCACGTGGACTCAAACCATCTTCACGGGCCGCGGCAGGTGACGGACATCTACCTGCTAGCTCTTGCAGTGCAGAGTGGAGGGAGGTTGGTCAGCTTCGACCAGGCTATTCCGCTGTCGGCGGCTCCAGGTGCTGGGCCGGAGCATCTCGTAGTGCTTTAGCCGAGGGACCAGGCGATACCCGCCGGGGGCGTCTCCGGCGGAGGCCAGATCCCCATCCCCTTGGAAGGTCTGAAACTTGAAAAGCGTGCCTCCGAACGTTCCGGAAACGGAGCTGGCATTCAGTCAACAACCTGCTGGCCGAATGAAGCGCTTTCACGTCGTGGTGGCCCGCCGCGATAGTATCGGCCCCCATACATTCGTCCCTTTGATCATTTGTCTACATCAAATGGTGCCAATGTCATTCCGTCCAGACCCCAAAGCCCGTACTCACCCGGCGCTAGATCGGATGTCGGCGCAATCCGCCAGACACCGGGCTCTTCTTGCTGAGTTGTAAATCCTATTGTCCAGTCAGCGTCCGGAGCGTAATCCACCTTTCCAGTGACAGCGCCTTTCAGTAGCCTGCCTCCGGACATCATCTTGAGTGCTCGACTCCGCCCTGATTCGTCGGGTTCCAGCGTTACTGGCACATATTTTTTTGATGGATCGCCGGGCTCCCGCATAACCAAGATCGGCCGACGTTGATTTGTGCGAACTGGTTCGTGCTCTACTTCCGAATCACCGACTCGGCCCCGGCTCACCGTCGAGACTCAAGCCGCCGCGGCCTATTTGGCGGTCGTAGAACCCGATGACTTCGTATCGCTTGATTTCGTGAGCCATGATTTAGCCACCGACAGATCGAATCCAATCCCAAGGCGCCACTCCTGCTCATATCGCCGACTCAAGATATCAGTACCATCCGCACGGGTTCCGACCTTCACGGTGTTGCGCGTCCAAATCGGTCCTGCAATAACCGAAAAGCTAGTCCAACGATATGCTAGTACTAGCCCCAACGTTTCGAGCGGTTGCTTAGCGAACCGCACAAGACCCTTGATGCCCAGGCGATGGTAATCGAACCAGCCGTATGTGTCTGTCAGCACATCGCCAAAATAGCCGTCTATACCTATCATAAACTCACGTGGCGTCTCTTTCAGAGACGGCTTCTTTGTAGTCTGATCATAGTCAAGTTGATTCACCGAGTTAACAGGAATATCCGCCGATAGGGAAAAGTACTCCGGACCACCTGTCGTAAGCGTCACTATTGTGATAGGACTCTTTGGCGTCGCCTGAGATGCGTTACCTCCGCCGGGTGCCGGTGTTTCCTGGAAAGGCACAATCGAGAAAGTGACTGTAGCTCGCTCATCCTGCAGAATATAGTCCGCCCTTGCTATAGTGAGGGTCGAAGCTGCGGATCCGCCGGCCGCTTTCTCGCGAACCTTGAGAATCATGCCAAGGAGATCGCCGAAGTCGGACCGTATCTTGGCGTCACGCTTCACTTCATCTACCTGTATTTCACCAAGACCGCCGATATGAAATACGATCACTGATAGAGTCTTTCCTGCCCCAGCTTGGAGCCGATACTGAGGGTTTGCCAAGAGCGTGTAATTTTTTAGCATTAGCCGTGCATTCCCACCATCGACAGTCGGGCAAGTGCCCAGTAATTGATCGAGGGCTGTCAATGCGGCGGCGTCGCCAACGTCCGTAGCTGATAGAAGGCGTACCGGTACCTGCCCCCCAGCGAAGTCCTTTGTGGCATCAATGAGGAGAACGTAGTTCTGCCGCGTCTCACCCGCTTTACACTCATGAAAGGATAATGCTCCTCCAAATGCCGGCACTGCGAGGACCAGCCAGAACAAGAGCGGCGATGCTAGGCGCAAAGTCAAGGCTGAAAAAACCGTCCAACGTCGAAATAGATGTCGTGCCATGTCGTTCCCCCTCTCCGAATGCTTCGAAGCTGTTGCTGGATACGCCTTTGCCAATCAACCGTGAACGCATCGACTTGGCTAGCCTTGGTGGCGATGCACCAAGCGACACGCGGCGCGGCGAAACTCGTGCCGCACTTTCCGTTCGGCAACTCGCCGTCGAAGGCCACGACACGAACGGTGTCTGTTCGAGTAACTAGGCCTGAACCACAGTCCGGATGATCAGCTGCGTCAACGTACATTACCGTGAGAAATGCGTCATCCGTCGCTGACCGTTGAGCAAAATCCAAATGCTGAGCAAGAACATCGACTCCATCGTCGCCCGCTGCGGTGACCGTGAGGCTTCGCCCGGTTGGCGCGAACGACAGTATGTCACCCGTGATTGTCCAGGATTGGTTCACGATGAATACAGTCTGCTCGGCAAGAGTTAAGGCCTCAGCTAGGCGGTAAATGGCAGCCAGAATCGGTCCTTGGGTATTAAAGCGCCCTGTCTCATGCCAAAGGCTCGCAGCAGCACGCCATGCGGCGATATCCTGATCAGCCTGCTTTATGGCTTCAGGTTCCAGGGGATTCGGCTGCGAGGGCTTAGCCGTAAAATTCTGAGGAGAATATCGCGCCAAATAGTCAAATATAAATAGCTGCCTCATTAACTCCTCGGTGGCAGGAGTAAGGACGACTGGAATGTAAACAATGTTCAAAGCCGAGTGAGGGTCTGGAAGTCCTGCAAACGCCATTTGAATTTCCGCGGCATGATTGACATAGTTTACGTTAGATGGCGCAGGCAGTGAAACTGAGGCAACCCTGAGATGACGATAATTTAGAGCCCGCTCAACAAGCGAGAGGGCGGCTTGCATCTCTGTGGCGTTGGGCCAACCATCATCGAGAATCAGAAGATAGACAGTATGCTTCCTGGCCGCCAGTTGAGCATCGAGATGAAGACTTGCATTGAATAACTCTCTGCCGGCGCTGGGAGACAAAGTAGAGGACGGAGAAGTCGTGATAGTAGCGACGCGCGGCAGAATCTCACTCGCAGAAAGTGGCACCAAGTTCCTTTCGGGTGTCGAAGGAGACGTGTCCTGCAGAGGCGCCGGGGCGATTGATTGTTCAGCCATGTCCCAATCAAGAGTCGGCGCGATAGTTTCAGTAGTTCTCGAGACTAATCGTTTCGCCGTTTCAGCCGTCGATTCCAAGAGTTCATCAGAACGAATAATCGAGCTTGGCGAATAGATCTCGGAAGAAAGTTGGGGCGCCTCCGAAACGAGAACAGAAGCCACTGCGGAGTCGTTAGTGGGCGTCGACAGCCGGACACCCTTCGGAACGACGATTTCGAGGAGTTGATCTGAAACGCCCGTAATGATCGGGAGTCGCTTCGTCGCAATGGGAAGCGCATCATACCAAGCCTTGCTCATAGTATAGTGAAGCAGCGTTCGTCGCGAACCGCGACGCGATCCGTCCTCTGTCAGGGCGTCCTGGACGAAAACCAGCCCGTTGATTGTCTGCTGGGTGGCCGTGAAGCGAGCAACCCGCGGGAAATCGTAGTAAGGATTGCTTCTATTGAGTTCTTCAAATCTGCGGCGAGGAAGAGAAGGAACAAGCCAAGAATCCGAGTGATCGCGGCCAGCGTTTTGATCGCGAATCGCGGACAAAATAAGAGCGAATGTTTTAGGGAGCTGACTGGGGCCAAATTTATACCGGTCGATCATATATTGCTCTATCGAGAGTTTGCTCGGAACGCGTACTTGCTCCACGAACCCTAGTTTTAACAGGTCCCGAATCTGCTGCAAACTCGCGACAGAGTCGTCGTAATCGTTATCAACAAGTACGTCGAGCGTGATGCTCGCAGAATCCTCCGAGGCTAGGGCCGGCATCATTGAGATAAGGACTGCGAATAGTGCCAGGGCGCAGCTAGATAGATGTGAGCGAGTCATAGTCATACCTCAGACTTGGCCTTAGGAACGAGCCTGGACAATTCCGATGCTCCTTTCAGCCAGCGGACGTAATCCATCTCTGCCACGATCATTATGTGGAACGTCGCGGAAAAAGCAACAGATTAAGTTAAATATAGAAATAAACGACCAACAGGACGCTGCTGGGGCTGTGAATTACCCGATCGACTCACTCCCGAAGGACTCCATCCTCACTTCGCGGCCACCTCTTCATCGATGCCCACCAATATGGCAATGCACGCGCGCGGTTCTTTAGGCGGGCAGACTTAGCGTCCTTCCGATTTGCCCTGAGCTACTGAAAGGCTTGGCGACACGCCTGATCCAGGCGCCGCCCTGCCATATTCGAATAGTGAATCGGGTTTTTACGTTGCGGGGAACGAGAAAGCGATTCTCGCATACGGCGAGAGTCGCGTTGGTTTTGGCAAACCCAGCGGCCTCTCCCTCAAGGACAGTGTGACCGCTGCATGCAGGCGGAAAGGAGAGCCACTACTAGCACCAGGAACAGTCTAGAAGACAACGAATTATGCCGACGTCTAACGTGCTCCTCGCGTTGCCGATGCGAGCCACGGCGATCATCGGATGGCTGGGGAAGTGGATCTCGGGCGGCGCGGGGTTACTCTTAAATCCTACTCGCGGTAGGATTCCACCACGGCCACCGAGAAAGTCTCCCTCTCCCTGGATGAAGAGCTCGTCGCTGAGGCCCGCGAGATCATCGGCGCTCGCGGGCTTTCGGGTTACATCAATCTTGCGCTCAGCCATCAGTTGCAGCACGATCGCCTCTCCGGCCTGCTCGCAGAGTTCGTGCAAGAGCGTAGACCGATCGACCCGCAGATGATGGAAGAGGTTCGTCAAGAATGGCTAGAGCCCAAAAAGAAGACCACTCGGAGTATCGCCTGATTCTGGATTCCGGAGCGATCATCGCTCTGGCGCGAGGAGACCGGAGAGCGCTCGCCTTCTTGGCCCTGAGCTTGGAGCTTCGGTCTCCCATCGAGATTCCGGTGGTCATCGTGGCCGAGACGGTCCGCGGCGGGGACGCTCCTATCAACCGCCTGCTCAAGGCGCCCGGCTCGGTACCAACAGCGCACGAGATTCACGGGCTCACGGCTGGGAGACTCTTGGCGGCAACTCGCTCGGCGCATACGTGGAAGCGCCTCGCGGCTCAGCACCCGGAAGTGGTTATCCATTCTCTCTAGATTTATCGCTTTCAGCCTGGCGTTCTGCCTTTGTCGGTATTCAGACCTACCTGGTGGCAGTGAGGATCTCGCTTCGAGGAGACGCCCCACGAGGTTCCCCCTGGGCGTCTCCGAGGCGGCGAAATCCTTCCAGATGTTGAGAACCCTCCCCGGTGGATCGCCATTTCGGAGCGCATCGTTCCGGATCGATGCGGCCGCACGCCTTACATCTGCCGCCGGATATTCGTTTCAGATGGGATCGTCATTCCCGCTTCGGAGACGCCCCACGGGGTTCCCCGGGGCGTCTCTACATTGGCTGGCATCGGTATCGAGACGTCAGACCAATTGGCCAACCATTTCTTTGTTGCCGAGGCAGGATCTTCACTTCGGAAAAGATCTCAAAGGCTCCACAGCCACGGCGCCCGCCGCCGGGGCAGCTACCGCCGTCTGGGCGGTGTTCATGATCATCGCGAGAAACGTGTAATATCCGTAGACTCCGACCATGTCGATGACACCCTGCTCTCCGAAGCGAGTCACGGTGCGTTGATAGGTGGCGTCGGACACGCTCTGGTTCGCCTGAAGCTCGCCGCAAAAGTCATAGACGAGCTCTTCGTCGTCGGTCATTCCTTCAGGCCGGTGTCCATCTCGAACCGCCTTTACCACGTCGGGCTTGATCCCTGCCTTGATGGCGATCGGCTCGTGAATCGACCACTCGACTTGCTGGGTCCACCGGGGCGAAGCGATGAGAATGACGAGCTCGCTCAGCGTGTTTCCAATGGCGCTCTTGTAGCGAAGGTACTCGCCCATCCGCTGTGCGCTGTCCATGAGCTCCGGACTGCGAAGCAAGGGGATGAAGGGGCCATACAATCCGCCACGAGGACCGTTGATGATCACCTCCGCGAATTTCCTCTGAAGTGGAGTCATCTTGTCCAGTGGGATGGCCGGCATTCGGTCCCGCTCGGTAGCATTGGGGGAAACAACATTCGTCATGAGGACCTCCTAAGCATAGGAGCGGTTTAACTACGGTTGTATATGGGGCGAGACGGCCAAAAGATAGCGAACGGCCACACCCTTTCCGTTAAATTTTGCCGGTTTGAATTTGAATTCTCGCACTGCAGCCATAGCCGCTTCTCCCACGGCCTTCGAGGACGCCTTAACAACTCTGACAGCGCACACATTGCCTGAGACATCAATCACCGACTCAATGATTGTAATTCCATACGGCGGCGCACCTTTTGGCCATGCCGGCCATACTTGCTTGACAATCTCTGGCGGCAAAACGCCTTTGCCGACCTGCCGGATCGCCGCTGCAGGGACAACAACTTTCCCGGCGGAGTCAAGACATTGGAGAGGGGGGAGTCGCTTAGCCTGGCCGCTGGCTTGAGACATCGCCAGACCCAAGAGAAGAATGAAGATGAAGAATCTCACTGGCAACACCGGACTCTTTGTCATAGACTTGTTCCCGGTCGCCGGGCGAATATATACGCCCGCCGACTTGGGTGCTCGACCTCGGGATAGGGCTCCCGTTCGATGATCTCCTCGATCTCGAATCCTGCCGACGTCAGGTAGCGTTCCATCTCGTCCGAGCGGAAAAAGAAGAAGTCGACGCAAACCTTCTGGTCCCACCAATCGTCCAGGTGCAGCGTCTGGTCGCCAAGGTGGAAGGCCAGCAGCAAGAGGCCGCCGGGCCGTAAGGTTCTCCGCAGCTCGCCGAGCGCCCGCGCCATGTCGCTGTGCGGAATGTGGATGATGGAGTAAAAGGCCGCGATGCCTGCCCAAGCTCCGTCGGGAACGTCCAGCGCCAGCATGTCGCCCTGCCGGAACTCGACCCCGGGAGTCAGGCGCCGCGCCCGCTCCACCATGGCTGGCGACAAGTCGACGCCACAGACCTGGACGCCGCGCTCGTGCAGGTAGTGAGCAATCTGGCCAGGGCCACAGCCCATGTCGCACGCCGGACCGGCATCGCGCACGCTGGCCGCGAACCGGTCGAGCAACTGCCGGTCGAGCGGCTTGTGCTGGAGCTCGTCGAAGAGGCGCCGAACGTATTCGTCCGCCACTTGGTCATAGCTGAACTGGCAGTCGTTGCGTTGGGGCGCGTCCATTTTGCGGTGGCGAACAAGGCCGGGGAGAGTGTACCGCAGCAGTGACCTGGTTCGCCGCGATGCTTTCCAGTCGTCAGCCATTCCTGACCGTCTCGATGGGAGGAACTCGCGCGGCCTGGATGGCGGGAATCAGCGTGGCGGCCAACGCGATGGTGAGGAGAGCCGCCGCTACCGAAACGAAGGTCAGCGGATCGGCTGCACCGATGCCGAACAAGAGGGAGGCCATGGCACGCGCCACGAGGAGCGCCACGACCACCCCAAGGAACACGCCCACCGCCGCTCGCGCGAGCGCCTGCCGCAGGATGAGGAGCAGCACGCTGGACCTGCGGGCGCCGAGGGCCAGGCGGATTCCGATCTCCTTACGGCGGCGCGCAACGTCACCGGCGAAGACGCCATAGACGCCGACCCCCGCGAGCAGCAGCGCGATGCCGGCGAACCCGCCCAGAAGAAGGGTCGTGAAGCGGTCGCGGGCCAGCGATTGATCGACAAGCTTCCGCAGGCTGGTAACTTGATACAAAGGAAGGCCCGGATCAAGGGTGGCCACGGCCGACCGCAACGACGGGACGAACGACTCGGGATCACGATCGACCTGCACGGCCAGATCGAAGACTTCGCTGGGAAACCGTGAAGCGGCCAGATACGCGGTGGCGCGGGGCAGCGTGCGCGCGTCCATGAGGTGCACGTCGCCGACGACGCCGATCACTTCCGGGGTGATGCCATTGAAGAGCTTGATTGCCGCGGTATGACCGATCGCGTTTTCTCCCGGCCAGAGAGCCCGAGCCAGAGTCTCGTTGACGACGACGCGCGGCGGCCCGTCCGGCCGCTCCCGTTCGTCGAAGAGCGAGCCGGCGATCGTCGGAATCCCGAGCGTACGAAAGTAGGACCGGTCCGCATAGCGAATATCCGCAACGATCGATTCCCCATCGCGTGTCGTGGGTCGCCTTGCATCGCCGACGGTCGTCGCGGGCCCGGCTCCGCCGAAGGGGCGAATGCTCACCAGGCCGGCGGCCCGGACGCCGGGGATCGCGCGAACGCGCTCGGCGAGAGCGTCGAAAAAGGCACGCTGGCTTTCGGGAGTCGCGGAGCGATCACCGGACAGCGCGACGCGCGCGACGACGACCTCCTCGGCTAGAAATCCGAGATTCACGGCTCGGAGACTTTCAAAGCTGCGCACCATGAGGCCGGCCAGGACGGCGAGCACTACTCCAATGGCAATCTCCGTCGCGACGAGTGCGTAGCCGCTACGACGCGGCGAGACCCGCTCCTGCGAGCCTTCGGAGATCACGGCCGACGTACCGTCGTCCGAGCTGCCACGGTCCGCCGCGGCGGTGCCGAAGATCAGCGTGGCAAGTATCGCAGCGGACGCCGAAACCAGGAGCACGACGGCGTCGACACGGATGGACGCCGTACGGGGAACTTCCGGAGGAATGAAAGAGACGAGGAGCCGTACACCCGGCACCGCGGCGAGCAGCCCGAGGGCCGTGCCCGCAGCGCCGAGCAACGCGCTCTGCGTCAAGAGTTGGCGAAACAATCTCCGATCGGTGGCGCCGATCGCCCGGCGAACCGCCATCTCGTGCCGCCGCCGGCGCACGAACGCCAGCGTGAGGGTGGCGACGTTGGTGACGGCCATGAGCAGCAGCAGTCCGACCGCGCCCAGGATTACGAAAAGGGTGGTGCGCACGTCGCCGGTGATCTGCTCGGCGAGACCGACCAACGAGATGGACCAGCCTTTATTGGCGGTGTCCTCACGGGCGCGCTGGCGAGCAATGGCAACCATTTCTGCGCGGGCCTGCTCAAGCCCCATTCCGGGCTGCAGCCGGCCCACGACGAGCAGGAACCTGCCCCAGGCTCGTTTGTCCGCTGTGGGAGCGAAGGGGAACCACAAATCCTGCTCGCCCAGCCAGCCGAAGCGAGGCGGCTCGAAGCGCGCAGGCATGATGCCGACGATCGTATGAGGCCTTCCTGAAATCGGCAGAGACCGCCCCAGAATGCCGGGGTCGCCGCCGAATCGGCGCCGCCAGAAGCCGTCGCTCAGCATCACCACCGGGGCACCGCCGGCGGCCTCCTCCTCGCGGGTGAATTCCCTGCCGAGCGCCGGGGCGACGCCGAGCAGGCGAAAGTAACCCGGCGAGACCTCGGCGCCCGGCACGCGTTCCGGCTCCGCGCCGCCGGCGAGCGTGACCCGGGCGGGAACGAGCGCGGCCATGCCCAGAAACGACCGGCTGCGATCGCGCCACGCTTCAAAGTTTTCCACAGAGACGACGTTCTGATCGTGGCCGTGAGGGACGTCCCGCTCCCACAGCACCGTGAGCTCGTTGGGATTCAGATAAGGAAGGGGGCGCAGGACCACGCCGTAGACCACGCTGACGATCGCCGTCGCGGCGCCGATCCCCAGGGCAAAGGTGAGGACTGTGGCGGCGGTGAACACCGGGCTGCGCCGAAGCACCCGGACGGCATAGCGCAAATCGCGCGCAAAATCCTCGATCGGGCGAATTCCGCGCACCTCTCGCACCTCTTCCTTGAAACGCTCGACTCCGCCGAAATCGAGGAGCGCCGCCCGGCGGGCTGCCTCCGGCGGCATCCCCTGCCGGATTCGCTCGGCCGTCTCACACTCGACGTGAAAGAGGACCTCATCCTGTAAAGCCCTCTCCGCTACGCTCCGGTGCAGGAGCATGCGCAACCTCCGCCCCCATCGGCGCCACCAGCTCACGAGAGCGCTCCCAGGAGCACGTGATCCACGGCGCCCGAGAAAATCCGCCACGCCTCGACCTCGCTCGCGAGCTGGTTGCGGCCGGCCGCCGTGAGCTGATAGAGCTTGATACGCCGGCCCTCGGGGGAAAGCCCCTCTTCGCCGGCGATCCATCCGTGATCCTCGAGCCGGTAGAGGGCGGGGTAGAGAGATCCCTGGTTGACCGTCAGGACCTCACGCGACATCTGTTGAATGCGCTTGGAGATCGCCCAACCGTGGAGCGGGTGGCTCGTGGCGAGGGTGTTGAGGATCAGCAGATCCAGGGTTCCCTGCAAGAGGTCGGACTTCTTCTCCTTGGCCATGGGCGCTCCTCCTGATACCTTGTCGTCCGACAATAGCTTCACGGATCGATTGTCGGATGCCAAGGTATGACAGAAGCCGGCCTTTTGGGACGGAGGAGCCGGAAGAGAATACGGCTCCTCGTCAGGTAGCCTGATCCGGAGTCAATTTGCCGAGCCTGCGTAACCTTTGATGGGCCGTCCTACTGTTTGGTGGGGCAACGTAAAGTTTGGAGCGGCGCCGTAATGTTTGGTGGGGCGCCGTAACGTTTGGTGGCACGCCGCAAAGTTTGGCAGGCCAACGTAATGTTTGGAGTGTCGCCGTAAAGTTTGGTGTGGCTCCGTAATGTTTGATGCGCCGACGTAAGGTTTGGCGGGACGACGTAAAGTTTGCTGGGACGGCGTAAAGTTTGGCGGCACGCCGTAAGGTTTGGCGCGGCACTGTAAAGTTTGGCGGACCGACGTAAGATTTGGTGCCGCGCTGTAAGGTTTGATGGGCCGCCGTAAAGTTTGGTGGCGCATCGTAAAGTTTGGTGGCGCGCCGTAAAGTTTGGCGGAACACCGTAACGTTTGGTGGGACGTCGTAATGTTTGGAGCGACGCCATAAAGTTTGGAGCCGCGCCATAAGGTTTGGAGCGGCACCGTAAAGTTTGGTGGCGCATCGTAATGTTTGGCGCGGCTCCGTAAAGTTTGGTGAGGCGAGGTAACGTTAGGTGGGGCTCACCGCAGCCGGAACACGATCCCTACGCGAGTCCCATCGGCGGGCAAGACTCCCGGCTTCACCCGGAACTTCGTGCGGTCGTTCACGTAATCTCGCACCGTGTAGCGGGCATTGCCAACTTTGCTGCCCGGACAGGAGTAGAGACAGACGATGCAGCCGGACTTCCACCTCGGGATGTTCGCCCGGTGGCCGCCGAAGCGCATGTCGAAACCGTGGCCGCCGGGATCCTGCAGGATCTGGTCGAGGGTGAGGAGACCGGCCTTCCCCGGTACCCGCACCAGTACGTCGACGGGCGGACCCGCGATCACCTGATCCGGCTCCTTCGAGTCCTTGTCCTTCCGCTTGTCCCAGACGTCCATGCCCAGCGCGTTGCCCGGCTTCGCGCCAAGCCTCTCCAGGGCGTCCAGCACTTGCGTGTCCGACACGTCAGCCCGGAAGAGCGACGCCATCGCCGCCCCGCCGTCCTTGTAGACGATGAGGTGATAGCCGGGCATCCCCATGCCGAGCAGCTCGCGCTCGAACGCCGCCCGGCTGACCGTGGCGGGGAACTCGATCTCCCGGGCGGAGATGCGGATCGGGCTCGCGGTACTGGCACCCAAGGCGGAGAGACCGGCGATACCGGCGAGGAGCAGCAGGGTGTTGCGAAGAGACGATTTCATCAGGGGCTCCTACGGGGCCTCGACGCGCCCCTGCGAATAGCGTAGCCTCCCCAGACCATGAAAGCGAACGCTTCTCTGCTCGACGTCTTCCTTGAAATCCAGATGCTCGACCGCATTCCTCGCGCGGGCTTCGTGCTGCGCGGCGTGGCTGAGCCGGAGAGCGTCGCCGAGCACACCCTCCACGTATTGTTCCTCGTCTGGGCCCTCGGGCCGAAGATCGAGGGGATCGACGTGGCGCGGGCGGTGGAGATCGCCCTCATCCACGATCTGGCCGAGCTCCGGATCGGCGATCTGCCCCGCACCTCCTCCCACTATTTTCCCGATGGCGCGAAGAAGGCGGCGGAGACGGCGGCCATGGCGGACGTCCTCGCCCCTCTCGACGAGCGGACGCGGCTCCTCTATGACGAGTACCTGCACGCGGCCACACCGGAGGCGCGGCTGGTGAAGGCCTGCGACAAGCTCCAACTCATGCTGAAAGTGGCTGTTTATGAGCGCTGGGGCACCGGCGCACTCGCCGAGTTCTGGGACAATCCGGAGAACTTCCCGGATGGCGGCTTTCCCCTGGTGCGGGAAATCTTCGAGGAGCTCCGGCAGCGGCGCAACGATGAATCCCGGCAGCGCGGCGAAGGAGCGGCGCTACCGCAATCGTCGCCTGCGCGGTGAATCAGTCCTCTTCGATCCGCCGAGCAGGCTCCTCGAGCTTCACACCGCGGCGGGCGAGCAGCCGGCGCAGGCGGCCGTAGAGATTCTGGCCGAGGAGCGATTGGGTCGCCTCCGTGATGTCGCGAAGGACGACGCGCAGATCCTCCTTGCCGCTCCAGTGCTTGCGGGCGTAAGGCTCCAGATCGCCACCGAAAGCCTGCGCCAGCACAGCCGTGGCAAGCACCAGGTCGTCCAGGTAGCCGACAGGGCCGAGGATTTCCTCGGGCAGCAGGTCGAAAGGCAGGATGAAGTAGGCGAGCGCGCCGCCGATGAGCGCCCGGGACGAACCCGGCACTTCCTTGTCGAGGGCCAGCCGGACGAGAAGGATGAACACGTCCGGCACCAGCATCAGCGCGCGGACCGTCCCCTCGGAGAGCTTGCCGCCACGCTTCTCCACCCTCTTGAAGATCGCCTCCCGCAGGCGATCGTAGAAGCTCAGCAAGCCGGTGCTGGGAAGTTGCGTTCCCCGATCCAGGGCCTCCTCGGCCTCCCGCTCGGCGCGGGCAGCATCGAAATCTTCGAGGGCTTCTTGGGTCAGCGGGTCGTGAAGCGTGGGGTCGTAAGGCATGGCGGTCTCCAGGGAGAGTCTATCCTCTTCTGGAGAGGGTTCAATCCTCGTGCCATGCCGCCGTCTTCCGTCGGAAAAGCACGGCCTTCAGCCAGAGCCCGCCGACGCCGAGGAAGGGGACGAGGTAGATCAGCGAGCCGAGGGGCCCGAGGGTGCCGTCCGGCGTGGCCTCGACGTCCGCCTTGAGCTCGCCGCCGCCTTGGGGGCCGTCGAGGAGGCAGCGGACGTGCCACATCTCGCCCCGATCGAACTGCGCCGTGGTGTAGTAGCGGGCGCCGTGACGGACGGACTGCGCCTCCGCGTCATAGAGCACCTCCGGCAAGCGGCCGGAGACGGGACGGACGCCGATCCGCACCCGCGTGGGATTGACCAGGCGCTTTCCCGCCGGCGCGTCGAGGATCACGTAAAAAGTGCCTGTGCCAATGTCCGGGTCCGTCCACACGGAGACGAGGTAGGGGCCAACGGGCCGATCGACGAGGATGGGAAACGGCGGACCTTGATGCGCCCTGGCAGGCAACGCGGCCAGCAAGCCGAGACCCAGGGCGAGGACGCAGAGAGGCAGGCGGCGTGTCGTCATGTCAGCCTCCCAGAATCATCGTGCCGCGCATCTCCATCGGCTGGTAGAGGAGCCAGAGGGCGGCGGCGGTCAGCAGAAGAAAGAGGCCGGCCCAGGGCACAAACGCCCGTGCCGTCCGCACCGGATAGTCGCGCTCCGCGATACGGTGAGCGACCAGCAGCGAGCCGAGCAGCCCCAGGCTGAGAAATCCCAGCTCCAGCGGATGGACGAGCCCCGGCGCAAGCCCGGTGAGACTCCATCGCGGATCTCCAAAGGAGGGCAGGCCGATTGAGGCGAGAGCCTCCTGCGTCACCGGTACGAAGGTCCACAGGCCAGTGACGAAATGGAAGGTGTAGTGGGCCAGCCAGATCCCGAAACCCAGGGGGATGAAGGCGTAGGCGAAGCGGTTGGTCAGGGTCACCAGCGGCTCCCGAGTACCAGCTCCCCGGCGCGTCAGCCAGGCGGCCAGGGCGAGGAGCACCACAGGCTCCACGACCAGGAGAAGTAGAAAAAGCACGCCCAGCACCGGCGCCTCGTGAGCCGTCCCCAGTCGATGGGCCAGCCACTCCTCCACGGCGTAGACCGGGCTCACCATGCCGAAGGCGTTCACCAGCGCGCCGAAGGCGAAGACGATCGCGAGCGCCGCCAGATCCTTCCGCCGCGAGAACATGCCGACGCCGGACCGGCGCGGATCGACCCACAGCTCGCTCGCCGGCACGCGCGTCGCGATCACGACGTTGTCGTGGGGGCAGGCGTGGACGCAGTCGAGGCAGAAGGTGCAGTCCATGTTGCCCACCTTCTTCGGCAGGAAGAGGCCGAGCTCGCAGCCCTGCTGGAGGATGATGGAGGGATCGACGGGGTCGCGAGTTCCCTTGATGCAGTCGTGCGTCTCGCAGGTAGCGCAGGCGTCGGCGTCGCGGACCCGTACTTCCAGAGGGGAGATGGTGGAGGCCACGAAGTTGAACTGGCCAAGCGGGCAGACGAACTTGCAGAACGAAGCGTCCTTGAACACGGAGTCCACGGCGAGGGCGGTGGCGAAGTAGGCGACGATCAGCCAGGCCGTCCACCAGGGCGAGCTCCACAGGTCGAACAGCTCGTAGGTGTAGAGAATGAGGACGAAGAGTCCCAGAGATAGCCACTTGGAGCGCAGCCACCGGGGCCAACGCCGGACGGGTTTGAAGAAGCGCCGGGCGATCGTCCGCGGCAGCATGAAGGGACAGGCCATGCAGAACAGGTTGCCGGCCGCGAGCAGGACGAGGACGAGCGCACCCCGGTAGTGCACCCAGGTGAGAAGGGTGGCGAGATTACGCGGCGCGAGCTGCGGGCCGAAGAGGCCGTGGGCAATCATCGCCATGGCGACGCCGAACAGCGGAAGCTGCATCGCCGTGCGCGCGTGGCGCCAGTAGAGAAACCGCCCTACCCAACCACGGAGAGCCGGATCAGGCCGCGGCAAGACGCGGCTGGAAAGCACAGGTGCATCTCATGTGGGCCGCTTCTCCCACCGGCGGGAACATGTGGTAGTACATCGCAATCACCATCGGGATGAAGACGATCGTATTGTAGATCAGGTGCAGCTCGACCCGGGGAATCCAGAGCTGGGCGATGCTCGTCGGCACAGGCCGGTTGAACAGGTTCTGGCCCATGAGGGCCTGCCCCTGGAGCAGCGCGTGCTCGATGTGATGCCAGAACTGGATGACGAGCGCCGCCGTCCACCACTTGCGCGCGGTGCCGGTGAACCCGGGGCGCAGCACCCAGATGCCGATCAGCATGATGAGGGCATAGCCGTAGTGCAGGAGCTCCGACTTGATGAGCCAGGGATACCAGAGGCCCAGCACGCCGCGCGCTTGCGGCGGCGGCCATTTGAGGACATAGATCTGGAAGGCCTGAGCCAGGTGCTCCGCCCAATGGGCGAGCACGATGAAGCCGAAGATCTGCAAGGCCCGCTCGTGCCAGACGGTGTTGAGACGCTCCAAGAGAGTCTGGGAGTCATGGCTTCGCGACAAGGGAGCAGCGGTGGATGTCAGGTCCATGCCTGTCCTTTCCGGGCTTGAAACTCTTGCCCTCCATGAATCTTAGGTGCGCCTAAGATGGGAAAGCGAGCCTCCTGGGAGGGAAGAGGTTGGGCCGGGAAGGAGGAGCTGGAAGGAAGGGATGGCGGCCGGCCCTTGTCCGCGGGGAAGCGGCAGGGCCGGACCGTGTACGGCGACGGAGCTACTCAGCCTTGGAGATGGTGAAGGCCGAGACGCTGATTCCGAGCTCGACGCCCGTACCCTTGGCCGCCAGAGCGAGCGACACGGGGCCCTTGGTCAAGGCCTGGGCGTCCGCCGACTTGCCGGCTCCCACCGAGGCGCTCGCAGCGGCGTACGTGCCGTAGACCTCGTTGATGTCCGAGACGCCCGTGAACTTCCCATGGCCTTCACGAACCTGGTTCTTGCCGGCGGCGAGTCCAACGCCCCTACCTTCGAGGTTGACCTTGGCCATCTGGCCGTTGTCGCAGGTAACCGTTCCCGAGCCGTGGGCGACCTTGACGCCCACCGCCCACTCGGTGAGAGTGAAGCTCAACTTGCACTTCGATGTCCCGTCGGCCGCCCCAGCCGGCAAGGCGGCTAGGAGCGAGAAGGCGAGAGCGGTGAAACCCAGCGCCACGCGTGATTTGATCGACATGGTGCGAATCCTCCGTATCTGGTCTCGAGCCGCCCACCGCCGCGCCGAACCGACGGCGTCATGGAGCGGAGGCGGCTCCTGCTTCTGGATGAGAGCAAGAAGCGGGCCAGAGGGGCTTGCTACGGCAGCGCGCGCAAGGCGGTACAGTCCACGGGAGTGCTCGTCACCATCTCGCCAAGCAGGTCATCTCCGATCTCTACGGCTCAACCGTGCCCACGGACCAAGTTCGGGCACATTCGGCGGGTGAACACGATGCTGGGGCTATTCGTTCCAGCCTTGGTCACGCCGCTGGAGTTACTTGGAGAGAACGATGAAACAGAAAGCTGATCCCGTCATTGATGAAATCCGCGAGGTACGTCACCGCATCTCGGAGCGCTTCGGTCATGATCCCGAGCGCTTAGTGGCCTACTACATGGAGATGCAGGAGCAGTACCGAGACCGGCTGATCCGCGCTCCGCAAAAACAAACCGACGACAAGACCGCCGCCTAGATGCCCATCAAAAAGATCCGCGACCTCCAGGAAATGGAGGATTCGCTGTGGTACGAACCGGGAGACCCAGCGCTCTGGAGGGCGATCGAGGCCGCCTGGAAGTTCGCGGAACAAACGTGCCCGCAACGTTTTCCGCCCGGGGTCTACAAGCACCGCACCCTTGAGGACGCCCAACGGCAGCGCGATCTCTGGGAAGAGCAGAACTTCAAAGCGTTCTGGGAACGCCGCGGGATCGACCCGAAGAGCCTGCGCTAAAACATATACGCCAACGCCAGTCCCACCTGAGCCCCCATCATCATCAGATACATGTGCTTCCAGGACGGGTGATTCTCCGTCTCGGTGAGGGATTTGGGGTCTCGCACCAGGAGGTAGACGGTGTAGGCGCCCCAGAGGGTGAAGAGGATGCCCATGGCCGTCAGCAGCGTCGGGTTGCCGGTGAGGATGGCGTGCTGCGGGTTCTGTGGGTCCTGCGTGTGGGCGCCCAGCGGCAGCAGCAGCCAGGGGAGGACGAAGAAGGGGGCCATGATCCAGGCCGCCTTCTTGGCTCCGTAGACAATGGGCAGAGTTTTGCAACCGCCGGCACGATCCCCTTCCATGTCGGCGAAGTCCTTGGTGGAAGCGGCCCCGATCAGGAAAAGTCCGATGATGCCGCCGATGTACCAGGGCTCCGTGAACGTCACGTGCGCCACCATCGCCCAGCCGGCCACCTTGAGCAATACCCCCCGGGGAATCGCGATGGTGAGGTTGGCGAGCATGCCGCGGGTCTTGGTCCGCCCCAGCTCCGGCGCCGAGTAGACGAAGGTGAAAACGAGCCCCGCCAGGTAGATGAAGAAGGTCACGTGCTCGGAGAGCGGCGCCGTGAGCTTCTGCTGGAGCGTGTCGTAGGGAAACGGCACCACCAGCCAGGTGGGGATCAGCGCCAGGGCGTAGAAGATCCAGGTGAAGATCCACGCCTCGCGCAGCGACAGCGCCCCGGTCACCAGCGGCCGGTTCGGCTTGTTGAGGCGGTCGATCTCCAGGTCGTAGATCTGGTTGATCGCATTGGATGCCGCGTTCATGAAGCTGGCGCAGAGCGAGCCCAGGATCACGGTGAGCACGACGGGCGTCGTCAGCAGCCGGGCCGGATCGGGATTGTGCACCGAGCCGAAGGCGCAGACGGACCCCGAGACGATCCCCAGCAGCGGCGGCAAGAGGGTGAAGGGACGGGCGAGCTGGCTGTAGAGAGAGAGCTTGGAGGCCATGTCTATTGCACGATCCAGGGAGCGAACGCCGCGGCGATCAGCGCTCCCACCAGAGTGTTCAGGAAGTTGAGGGCTTCGTTGTCGAGGAGCTGCCGCTTTTCGAGCGCCGCTCCCACGATGCTTTCGAACGTCGTGCCCAGGAACGCCGCCACCACCACCGCCAGCACGCCCAGCCAGGGATAGAGCCCCAGGGCCGCGCCGAGCACGGCGACGACAGCCGAGGCGAGCACTCCGGCGAGCGTCCCCTCCAGGGAGACGGCCCCCTCGGTGCCGCGCGGCACGGGCCGAAAGGTGGTGAGGAGGAAGGTGCGACGGCCGAGAAGCTGGCCGATCTCGCTCGACGAGGTGTCCGAGGCCGCGGTGGCGAACGCCCCCGCGAAGGCGAGGCCAAAAAGGACGCGATAATCCGTCACTCCAGCGAACACGGCGCACGCCGTGGCCACGCCGGCGTTGGCCAGGGCATGCCGGGCGCCGCGCCGTCCGCCCTTCTCCTGGGCCAGCTTGGCCGCCGCCTTCTTGCGGTAACCGAGCTTCGTGCAGGCGCTGCCGATGACGAAGAAGGCCAGCAGCAGCAGATAGCCGCGCCAATCGACGAAGGCATAGATGAGGAAGCCCACGAGGAAGCCGGCCACCACGCCGGACACATCCACCGTGCGCGCCGCATAGGCCGCTCCCGCCAGCGCGGCGTTCACCAGCACCGCAAACAGCAGACGCGTGGGTAGGCCTGGGTCCGCCAGAAAAGCGCCCCAGTGACCTTGCGTCAGCACCAAGCCGAGAAGGAAGAGGCCCGAGACGAGAGGAACGCCGAGGTTGTCGTCCAGCCCCTGCGGCAGCGACTCCAGGGCCGCGGCGACCAATGCCGTCGCGAAACCGGCGGCGAGGGCGAAAGCCAAGCCGTACGAACGCCCCTGGACCGGCGCCGTCCACACCAGGAGCACGGCAGCGGCCGCGGCGCCGAAGACGACGTAGGCGAGGCTCCCCATCCAGCTTTTCCGCGGGTTCCAGGGCAGCTTTCGGCGGCCCAGAGTCATGCCTACGACCGAGGCCATGCCGTCGCCGAAGGCGAGGATGCCCCAGGCGCCCACCGCCACCTCCAGCCGCTGCCAGAAGATGAGGATCAGCAGCAGCACGGCGAGCGGATAGAGGATGATGCCGAGCGAGCCGCCGGCTTCCAGCTCCGCCGGCCGCCAGAGCTTCCGGCCACCGATGCGGGGGAGAAGGAAGAGGTTGAAGCTCAAGGCGCTGGCGGCGAGGACCGCAGCCCAGAGGGGACCCAGGAAGCGCAGGGAGAACGCGATCAGCCCCACTCCCATGTGGGTGACTTTGCGCGCCAGCTCGCCGCGGGTGATACCGCTCACGGGATCTGCCCGCTCTCCCGCAGCCACGCCGCGGTGGTGCCGAGGCCCTCGGCCAGAGGGCGCGGGCGGTAGCCCAGCTCCCTCTCCGCCAGGCTCGAATCGTAGGCCCAGTCGTGGCGATAGATGTCGACGAGATCGGGGGTGAGCTGCGGCGTCGTGCCGCGCAGCTGCGCCCAGCTCTTCTGGAGGGCTCCAGCCGCCTTGGCGAGGAAATCGGGCATGCGCAGCGACGGGATCTTGGCGCCGAAAAGCCGGCCGACGGTGGCGTAGAAGTCGCCCTGCGTCACGTTCTCGCCGCCGAGCACGAACCGCCGGCCCGCCGGGGCCGGGCTCTCCAGGATCTGAGCGATCCCACGGGCGACGTCGTCGACGAAGACGTAGTTCCACCGCCGCTCCGGTTTCCCCATCAGGGCGGGGAGCTTGCCCTTCACGAGATCCAGGATGTGGCGCACGACGATGTTGCCCTCCGTCAGCTCGCCCGGACCGTAGATCACGCCGGGGTAGACGACGTCGATGGGCGCGCCGCCGGCGATCGCCTTCCGGGCGAGGCGGTCGGAGAGGGCCTTGGTGCGCTCGTAGTCGTTGATCCAGACTCTGCCGGGGCGGTCGGCGGATGGAGCGCTCTCGTCGAGCACGCCTCCGGAGCCGCCCTCCGTGGGGCCGAGCGCCATGAAGCTGGAGACGTAGACGATGCGCTCCACCGTCCCCGCCGCCTCGGCCGCGGCCAGGACGTTCTCCAATCCGCCGACGTTGATGCGGTCGAACTGCTCCCGGGGCGCCAGGATCTTCACCAGGGCCGCCGCATGCACCACGGCGTCACAACCGTCGACGGCACGCTTCAGGCTCTCGCGGTCCGTGACGTCGCCCTCGGCGAACTCGACGCCGGCCGGGAAGCGCTCGCGGGAGGAGCCCCGCCGGACCAGCAGCCGCAGCGAGTGCCGGGGAGCCAGCTCGGAGACGATGTGCCGGCCGAGGAAGCCGGTGGCGCCGGTGAGGAGAGCTTTCATGAGTGATTTTCCTTCCAAAGGTCTCGCACGGCATCGTCCAGCGTCCGGCTCGGCGCCCAGCCCAGGGCCTGGAGGCGGTTCGCGTCGCCGGTCAGGAGTGGGAGATCGGCCTTCCGGAACTTCTCCGGATCGATCTCGATGCGCGCCTCGACGCCGGAGATCGCCATCAGACGGTGGAGGATCTCGTCGATCGACGACGCCTGGCCGGTGGCGATGTTGTACACGCCTCCCGGCTCGCCCTTCTCCGCCAGCAAACGGTAGGCCTCGGCGCCGTCGTCCACGTGGACGAAGTCGCGGCGGGCCGTGAGGTTGCCCACCCGCAGCACAGGTTCGTTTTCGCCGCGTGCGATGGCGGCGAGCTGCAGGGCGAAGCTCGGCAGGACGAACTCCGGAGCCTGGCCGGGGCCGATCATGTTGAAGGAACGCGCCACCACGGCATGGCCGCTGGCGAAGGCGAGGCGTTCCGACGCCGCCTTGGTCAGAGCGTAGGGGCTGCGTGGCGAGACCGGCCGATCCTCGGAGATCGGCTGCTGCTCCGGCGGCACCTCGCCGTAGACGTCGGCGCTCGAAGCGATGATCACCTTGCGGCCCGCCGCGGCAGCCAGCAGGTTCTCGGTGCCCACGAGGTTCACCCAGAAGTAATCGGGCATCGCCGCCGCCTTCCACGAGCCGCCGATACTGGAGAGGCCCGCGAGGTTGACGATCGCGTCGGGATCAGCCGCCGCGATCGCCCGCTTCAACGCCTCCCGGTCCAGCAGGTCCACCTCGTGAAGGTCGACGCCCGCCACGCCAGACACGCTCGGCACCGTGCCGATGTACGCGCCGCTCACCCGGTCTCCCCGCTCGAGCAGATGGCGGGCGAGCCGCGAGCCCACGAAGCCGCCGATGCCGGTGATGAAGACGCGCATGAGATGTCCGCGGTGTGCGTCTAGCTCTGGAGGCGCGCCTTGCGCTCGGTCAGCACCTTGCGCCAGTAGTCGAGCAGGTCGCGCACCGTCTGCTCGAAGGGAATCCGGGGCTCCCAGCCGGTGTCGGCGCGGAACTTCGAGCTGTCGCCGATGAGGATCTCGACGTCCGAGGGGCGCAGGCGTGCCGGATCGACCTCGGTCTCCACCTTGACGCGCGAGAACGAGAGCACGAGGTCCAGCATCTCGCGGATGTGGATGCCGTGGCCGGTGGCGATGTTGTAGACCTCGCCCGGCTTGGCCTTGGTGACCGCGAGCCAGTAGGCGCGCACCATGTCGCGCACGTCGGTGAAGTCGCGGATGGCCTCCATGTTCCCCACCTGGATCACCGATTTTTGGAGGCCCAGCTCGATGGATGCCACCTGGCTGCAGAAGTTCGAGGTGACGAACACCTGGCCGCGGCGCGGCCCGGTGTGGTTGAAGCCCCGGGTGCGGATCGCCTTCAGGCCGTAGCTCTGGAAATACTGATAGCCAAGATAGTCCTGGCTGACCTTGGAGACGGCGTAGGGCGACAGCGGCCGCAGGGGATTGGTCTCCTTGATCGGCGTTTCGTCGGGGTGGACGAGGCCGTACTCCTCGCTGGAGCAGGCGATCTGCACCACCGGATCGAGCTTCAGGGAGCGGATGGCCTCGAACAGGTTGGTCTGCCCGGTGACGTTGGTGATGATGGTGTCGCTGGGCGCGTTCCAGCTCGCCGGCACGAAGCTCTGGGCCGCGAGATGGAAGATGACGTCAGGCCGCGAGATCTCCAGCGCTCGATGTACCGAGGTGTAGTCGCGCAGATCGGCCTCGACCAGGTTGATGCGGCCGCCGCCGAGATGCTCCACGTTGTCCATGCGGCTGCGCCAACGGAAGGTGCCGAAGACCTCCACGCCCGGCTGCTCCGCCAGAATGTATTCCGCCAGATGGGACCCGGCGAAGCCGGTGATCCCCGTAATCAGTGCTCTCATCCTCTTCTCCCTTGACTCAAGTTCCGCTCTTGCCGCAGATGCCGCAGGGTTTCGACCAGTCCCCACTCCCAGGGTTCCACCGGCCGGCCGGCGCATTGTTCGAAGCGTGTCACGTCCAGCACCGAGTACGCCGGGCGCGGGGCAGGGCGGGGAAACTCGGCCGTGGTGACCGGCACCACCTCCACCGCTCCGGACCACAGGCGGGCAATCTCGGCGGCGAAAGCGTACCAGGAGACGGGCTCCCGGTTGCGATAGTGAACGACGCCGGTGACCTCGCGCTGCGCCAGGTCGAGGAGTGCGCGGGCGAGAAACGGCGTGTAGGTGGGGCATCCCTCCTGGTCCCGCACCACCCTCAGGGGGATGCGGCCGGCTTCGATCAAATCCACCATCGTGGCCACGAAGTTGGGGCCGCCGGGGCCGAAAAGCCAGCTCGTGCGCACCACCAGGCCGCGCTCGTAAGCCAACGCATGGGCTTCGCCCGCCAGCTTGCTGCGGCCGTAGACGGAGAGCGGGTTGGTGGGCGAATCCTCCCGGTAGGGCGCAGTCGCCGTCCCCTCGAAGACATAGTCGGTCGAGACGTGGACGAGCGGCGCTGCGGCGCGCGCTGCGACCGCGGCGACCCGGGCGACCGCCTCGCCATTGACGGCGAAAGCTCGAGGCTGCTCGGTCTCGCAGGCATCCACCTTGGTGAAGGCGGCGCAGTTGACCACCAGCTCGGGACCGAACGAGTCCACCCAGCCGATGTCAGCGGTGTCCGCGATATCCGCCTGGGTATGGGAAAGCCCCACCGCGGCCCAGCCGCGAGACCTCGCCTCCGCGACCACCGCCTGGCCCAGCATGCCCGTTCCGCCGAAGACCAGGCAGCGCATCTTAAGAGATCCCGACCTCCGAGTTGTCCCCCACCATGAAACGGTAGGCCTTGGGCTTCTGATCGGTCTTGACGATGCGCACGTTGCGGCCGATCAGCGAGCCGTCGATGCGCAGCGGGATGTCGCGGATCTCGCTGTCGGCGAGGACGATGGAGTTCTCCATCTCGCAGGCGACCAGCGTACAGCGGTCTCCGATCGAGGTGTACGGCCCGACGAAGGCGTTCTCCAGCCGGGCGCCGTCGCCGATCACCACCGGGCCGCGCACCAGCGAGTCGACGAGCACCACGCCTTCGCCGAGCTTCACCCGGCCCTCGATGCGGCTGCCCTTGCCGATCTCGCGCCGGTTGGCGCCGTCCGGCATCTCCAAGCCTTCGAGGACGATGCGGTTGGCCTCCAGCATGTCCTCCAGCTTGCCCGTGTCCTTCCACCAGCCGCGGACGATGTGGGGATGGACGTCGAGGCCGCGGTCGATCAGGTTCTGGATGGCGTCGGTGATCTCGAGCTCGCCGCGGGCCGAGGGCTTGATGAGCTTGACCGACTCGAAGATCGACGAGTCGAACATGTAGACGCCCACCAGGGCCAGGTTGCTGCGCGGCTCCGGCGGCTTCTCCACCAGCCTGCGGACCTTGCCTTCCGCCGTCAGCTCCGCCACCCCGAACTGTTCGGGGTTGGGCACCTCGGCGAGCAGGATCTCCGAGTTGCAGCCGAGGGCCTGGAACTCCTCCACCAGGCTCGCGATGCCGCCGGCGATGAGGTTGTCGCCCAGGTACATGACGAACGGCGAGCCGGCGAGGAACGTCTCGGCGATCAGCACGGCGTGCGCGAGGCCCAAGGGGGCCTCCTGCGGGATGTAGGTCACCCGCGCGCCGAAGCGGGAGCCGTCGCCCACCGCCGCCTCGATCTCCCGCCGGGTGTCGCCGACGATGATGCCGATCTCGGCGATGCCGGCCGCCACGATCGACTCGATGGCGTAGAACAGCACCGGCTTGTTGGCGACCGGCACGAGCTGCTTGGCCGAGGTGTGGGTGAGAGGACGCAGCCGCGTCCCCTTGCCGCCCGAAAGAATCAGCCCCTTCAAATCGAATCTCCGGAAAGTGCGGTGCCTAGGGTTGGCTCGTCGAGCTGCGGCTCGTCAGGTCGAGGAACGTGCCGACGTTCTTCAGCGTCAGCGCGAAGCGGATCTCGCGGTCCTCGACGCCCAGCTCGCCGGTCGCGCTCTGGAACTTCCGCAGCTCGACGCGCAGGCCGAAGCACTGGCCCGTGTAATTGGCCACCAGCGTCTCGCTCTGCAGGAGCTGCTCGTCGAAATCGTAGTTGGCCTGCCCTTCCAGGCGTAGACCCCAGCGCGCGATGTTGTAACCGCCGCCCAGGCGGACCTGGTTGGACTGTGAGACCCCGGTCTCGGTCTGAGAGTTGGTGAACCAGGTGGCGGCCACGTAGTTGTTCTGGCCGAAGCCGTAGTTGCCGGTCAGCGAGGTGGAGGCGATGCCCTTGAACAGGGTGTTGTAGTCCACCTGAATCTTGAGGCTGATCTTGTCCGTGGGGTTGTAGCGCAGCAAAGCTTCCAGGGGACCCGCGGTGGTGGTCGTCAGCCCGTCGATCGAGGACTGGAGCGGCGACAAGGTGTCGAAGCTGTAGTTGCGGGCCACTTCGAAGAGGAGCACCTCGCGGGCGTTGCCGTTCTCGACGTTGGGCTTGGCCAGGATGCGGTTGTCGAGGGCGATGCGTCCGAAGTTGGAGGCGCTTGAGGTATCCACCTCGTCGAACAGAGGAATGTTTTCCGGGTCCGTGACTTCCCCCTGGTAGGTATACGTCCAGCGCGGCTCGATGATGTGCTTGATCTTGTAACCGCCCAGCGTGCCGTCGAAGATCTTCGAGAACGAGGGGCCCACGACCTCGGCGCTGGCCACCGGGAAGGTGCGGGTGCGGCTGTCGCCGGTGAAGCCGTTCTGGAGATCGTTGAGGGTGTCGCCATACCAGGTGCCCCGCTCGCCGCCCGTCACCGAGAGGTTGAGCCAGGGGACCGAGCGCACCGGCAGGGTGACCTGCGGGAAGAGATCGAAGCGCCCGTACTTTCCCGTGTAGGTGCCGGGCCGGTCGAGGTCGAAGTAGTCGAGCGAGCTGTCGACCTGGAGATAGAACGGCGTGTTGAAGACTTTCGTCGAGCGCAGCTTGTACTGGAGCTCCGGGAGCTTGCGCTGGGTGACCGTCGTGTTCAGGTCGATGAACGTCTCGCGGCTGCTGAACAGCAGGTTGACCAGGTTGGCGCCCCAGTTGCCGGTGATGAAACCGCGGCTGTCGATGAAGCGCAGGGTGTTCTGGTCGAAGCTGCGCTCGAAGTCGCGGAAGAAGTTGAAGTCCGAGTAGTCCTGGTAGTGGATGACGGCGCGCATGCCCTGGGGCAAGTCGTCGGTGGTCTGATTGAGGTCGACCTTCCAGCGCCACTGGTCGACGGTGGAGTCGCGCACGAAGTACGTCAGCAGGTCTCCCCGCGTCCCGGCGGTGGGCCGGTAGCGGAACTCGTCGCCAAGCCCCAGGTAGTTCTTGGTGAAGAGATCGGTGTGGAATGTCGTGTCGTAGCTGCGGCCCAGGGTCTGGAAGTAGGCGAGCCCCAAGGAGGCGCCGCGCAGGTCCGAGTAGCCGACGTTGGGGATCAGCAGGCCCGAGCTGCGCTCCTTCTTCGCCGGCCAGACGATGTAGGGGGAGTAGAAGACCGGCAGCTTCTTCGCCCGCATCGTGGCGTGCTTGATGTGGGCGTAGCCCTCGACCTGGATGCGCGCCTCCTTGAGGCGGAAGCTCCAGTCCGGCACCGGCTGGGTGCAGGAGGTGAAGATGCCGTCGCGCACCACGTAGGTGTCGGCGCCGGTCTTCTCCACCTCGCGGCCCTTGAAGTAATAGTCGGGCGCCACCTGGCCGGCGGCGTTCTCCAGCTTGCCGGTCTTGGTGTCGAGGCTGAAGACGGCGGTGTCGCCCGTCAGCCGGCGGGGGCCCTGATCGATGATCACATGGCCCTTGGCGGTGACGATCTTCGTCTTGAGGTCGATCTCCGCGTCGTCGGCCTTGAGGTCGATGTCCTGGTAGCGGATCTGGACGGCGCCGCTGAGCACGGCGTAGTCCTCCCGCTTGTAGTCGAGGGTGGCGGCGCTGCCCGCGGCGCTGCCGCCCCCTTTGGCCCCCTTGCTCCCGGGCTCGGGCGTGAACTTGAGATTGAAGTCGAGACGGTCCGGCCCCGCGCCCGGCGGTCCGGCCGCCGCCGCCAAAGCTGCCGGCGAGATCGGCGCCGGCGAGGCCTGGGGCGGGCCGGCGGTCGGCTGGCTCGCCGGCACCGGCGCGATCTGCTGAATGGGTCCCTGGGGCACCAGCTCGGGCGGCGTCGCGGCGACCGGCGGAGTCGGGGCCGGCTGCGGCGTCTGCGATGTCTGCGGCGTCTGCGCCGTAGCGGGCAGGCGTCCCAGGAAGGGCGCCAAGCCGAGCGCCAGCAAGAGGGCCGTGCGATGAGAGTGTCGTAGTCCGCGCATGAGAGCGCCGGCTAGTCTACAAGCTCGACGATCATGGCGGTAGCCTCGCCGCCGCCGATGCAGATGGCGGCGCAGCCGAGACGGCCGCCGCGCTCGCGCAGGGCATGCAGCAAAGTGACGAGGATGCGGGCCCCGGAAGCCCCGATCGGATGCCCGAGGGACACCGCGCCGCCGCGGACGTTGACCCGGTTGGCCGGCAGCTCGAGGTCGTGCAGGAAGGCCATCGCCACCACCGCGAAGGCCTCGTTGATCTCCCAGAGGTCAATGTCCGCGGCCTTCAGGCCCGCCCGCTCCAGCACCGCCCGCACGGCGCCGCCGGGCGCCGTGGTGAACCACTCGGGCTTCTGCGCCAGCGAGGCGTGGGCGACGACGCGGGCGATCGGCTTCAAGCCCCGCCGCGAGGCCTCGGAGGCGGTGGTGAGCACCAGGGCGGCGGCGCCGTCGTTGATCTTGCTGGCGTTGCCGGCGGTGACGGTGCCGTCCTTCGGCTGGAAGGCCGGGCGCAGCGTCCCGATGCGGGAGAGGTCGGCCTTGAACGGCTCCTCGTCGCGGTCCACCACCACCGGCTCGCCCTTCTTCTGGGGGATCACGATAGGCACGATCTCCTCGGCGAACAGCCCCTTCTCGGTGGCCTCGCGGGAGCGGCGGTAGCTCTCGACGGAGTAGGCGTCCTGCTCCTCGCGGCTGAGCTTGTACTCGGCGGCGCAGAGCTCGGCGCAACTGCCCATGTGGACGTCGCCGTAGGGGTCCCAGAGACCGTCGAGGATCATCGAATCGAGGAATTTGCCGTGGCCGAGGCGCAGGCCGTCGCGCACGCCGGGGGCCAAGTACGGCGTCTGGCTCATGCTCTCCATGCCGCCCGCGGCTACGATCTTGAAGTCGCCGCAGCGCAGATCATTGGCGGCGATCATCACCGCCCGCATGCCGGAACCGCAGACCTTGTTGAGCGTGATGGCGCCTGTTGCCGGCGGGCAGCCGGCGCCGAGGGCCGCTTGGCGGGCCGGGGCCTGTCCCTGGCCGGCGGTGAGGACGCAGCCCATGTTGACCTGCTGCACGTCCTGCGGCGTGATGGCCGCGCGCTCGATGGCGGCGGCAAGGGCGCGCGCCCCGAGGGCGTGCGCCGGAAGGCCCGAGAGCGCACCCTGGAAAACTCCAATCGGCGTGCGCACCGCGCTCAAGATGACGACGTCGTCCATGACTTCTCCTGTTGACCTCTCGTGGTATGCCGGCTGAAAGAGGAGTTGCCGGGCCGCCCATGCGACCGGCGGACGTTCGGCTCGGCGGGGATGCTAGCACACGGTACAATGCGCCCCGCAATGGAAACGGTCCTGCGGACTCTGGGCATCGATTTCGGTGAGAAACGGATCGGCTTGGCCATCTCCGACCCGGCCGGCCGGGTCGCCGTGCCGCTCGCCACCCTGGAGCGCCGCAACGACCGCTCGGCCGTGCGGCAGATCGCGGAGATCGCGCGCAGCGAGGGAGTCGGACGGCTGGTGCTGGGCGAGCCGGTGGGCCTCGACGGTCGGCGGGGCGAGGCCGCCGAGCGGGTGGAGCGCTTCGGCCGCAAGCTCGCCGAGGTGACCGGGCTACCGCTCACCCGCGTCGACGAGGCGCTGACCACCGTCGCGGCGGCCGAGCGGCTGCGCGAGGCGGGGGTCGACCCGCGCCGGCAGCCGGAGCGGCTGGACGCCTTGGCCGCCCAGATCCTGCTCCAGGACGCGCTGGATCGCGGAACTTTCTAAGGAGAAACGGTGGCGAAAGGCAAGCGGCCGAAGGGCAAGAAAAGCGGAGGCTGCCGGCGGATCGCGCTGGGCATGGCGATCCTGCTGCTGCTCCTGATGATCCCGGTTGGCTTGGTGGGCTGGTCGTGGTGGAAGCTGCAACGCCCTTACAAAGGGTACCCGGAGGCCGAGCGGCAGGTGACCGTCGCCCCCGGCACGAGCGCCACCCAGATCCTCCTCAACCTCCAGAAAGAAGGGATCCTGGCCGACGCCAGGCTCGCCCGCTTCTACCTCGTCTACTCGATGCGAGACCCGAAGATCCAGGCCGGCGAGTACCTCTTCCGCGGCTCGCTCTCGAGCCCCCAGGTGCTGCACATGCTGGCGAGCGGCAAGACCCTCGCCCACAGATTCACCCTGGTCGAAGGGACGACCCTGGAGGAGACGGCCGAGCAGCTCGCCAGCCAGGGCTTCGGCCGGCGCGCGGCGTTCCTCGCCCAGATGCGCTCGCCGCTACGGATCGCCGACCTCGACCCGGAGGCCCGCGACCTCGAGGGCTACCTCTTCCCGGAGACCTACAGCTTCGCCGCCGGCACCCGCGAGAAGGACATCGTCGACATGCTGGCGCGCACGTTCCGCCGCCGCTTCGAGAAGGACGTCCGGCCCCTGCTCACCCCCGGGCGCAGCCTTCGCCATGTGGTGATCCTCGCCAGCATCGTCGAGAAGGAGGCCAAGGCCGGCAGCGAGCGGCCGCTCATCGCCGCCGTCTACCAGAACCGTGTTGACCGGAAGATCGGCCTGGCGGCGGACCCCACCGTGATCTACGCGCTCAAGAAGCTCGGCCGGTGGAACGGCAACCTGACGCGCGACGACCTGCGGATGGACTCGCCCTACAACACCTACCGCTGGGCCGGCTTCCCGCCGGGCCCCATCTGCTCGCCGGGCCTCGCCAGCCTCAAGGCCGCCGCCGCGCCGGCGAACGTGCCCTATCTCTACTTCGTCAGCCGCAACGACGGCACCCACGTCTTCGCCGAGACGTATGAGGAGCACAGCCGCAACGTCAACATCTGGCAGCGCCAGTATTGGAGAGATCACCGGGCCGGGCGTTGAGCCACGGAACCCGCGGTCGCCGCAATTGATTGACAGTTCCAGACGGCTGGTGTATCAAGCGGAGAGTACGGTTCGACAACCCGCAGGAGGCGTCTGATGAACATCCCGGAGGAATTTGGGAAGTATCTGCTTCTCAAGAAGCTGGTCGAGGATCCGCTCGGAGAGACCTTCCGTGCCGGCAGGGTGGGCCAGGAGGGCATGGAGCAGGTGGTGCTCCTGCGGGTGCTCAACGGCAAGGGGATCGACGGCGAGAAGCTGTGGACCCGGATCTCCGGGCGAGCCGGTCTCCAGGCGGCCCTGAAGAGCCCCAACATCGGCAACGGCGTCGATCTGGGCCGCGTCCGCAGCTTCCCCTACACGGCCTATGACTACATCTCGGGCAAGAACCTGGCGAGCGTCTTCCTGCAGTCCGCCCGCCAGCACTCGCCCATCCCCACCGACCACGCCCTGCTCATCGCCGAGCGCATCTCCCTGGCCCTCGCCGCGGCGTTCGAAAGCCGCTTCCAGGATGAACGGGTGGTGCACGGGTTCGTGGTGCCGCAACTGGTGATGATCTCCAACGAGGGGGAGACCCGGCTCCTGGGCTTCGAGGTGGCTCCGGGCCTGCGCGAGCTGGCGGCCGGCGGCTGGCAGGACGAGGGCCTGCGTCCCTACCTGGCCCCCGAGGCGCTGGCCGGCGCGACGCCCTCCCGCGCCGACGACGTCTACTCCCTGGGCGCCATCCTCTACGAGATGCTGATCGGCGAGCGGTTGCCGGCGGCGTCCGGCGGCTTCGACGCCCTGATCGACGCCGCCGAGCTCCCCAACGAGGGAACGCCGCTGCCCGCTCCGGTCGCGGCCCTGCTCAAGAAGAGCCTGGCACCCCGCGACCAGCGCATCGCCGACGCGGTGACCTGGCACAAGACGTTGTCGAAGCTGATGATCGACGGCCACTTCAGCCCGACCACCTTCAACCTCGCCTTCTTCATGCACAACCTTTTCCGCGACGAGATCGAGCGCGAGAGCCAGGAGATGCAGGCGGAGAAGAAGCTGGAGCTGCCGAAGCGGCAGCCGGCGCCGGTGGTAGCTCCCGTGGCGGTGGCCGCCGCCGCGGCCACCGGGCGCGAGGGCACCGGCGTGCGCGAGGGAACGCTCTCCGGCACCCTCTCGGGCACCCGTTCCCAGGCCGCTCCCGAGTCGTCCAAGAAGGGACTGTGGATCGGTATCGCCGCCGCCCTGGCCATCGCCATCCTCGGTGGCGGCGGCTATTTCCTCTTCGGACGCTCGACCGGGACACAGACCGCGGGAGGGCCGCCGCCCGCCGCCACCCCGTTGAGCTCCGCGGCGCCGGGCGCCGTGTCAACACCCGACCCGGCCGCGGCGGCGGCGGCCGAAGCTCAGATCCAGGCCCAGATCCAGCAGATGTTCGAGGCCCGCAGCAAGGAGATGGAGGCGAAGTTCAAGACTCAGTACGACGACCGCATCAAGCTGCTTCAGAAGCAGCTCGAGGACACCCGCAAGGGGGGCTCCGGCGGGCAGACCGCGGCGGTGCCGGCGGCTCCCTCCGAGCCCACCCGCTCCGCAGTGCGTAGCGAGCCTCCCCCGGTGGTGCCGGCGCCGGCGCCGGAAAAACCCGCCGTGGCCGCTCCTCAGCCCACGCCTGCACCTGCCGAGCGGGCGGCGGCGAGCCCGCCGGTGCCAGCGCCGGTGCAGGAAAAGCCCGCTGCTCCGGCGCCGGCCGCCGCCGCCCGGCAGGCGCAGGTCCAGGTGGGAGACTTGGTGCAGCCCGGCCCTGGCGTAAAGGGGCCGAAGCTCATGGCGAAGCTCGATCCGCGCTATCCGCCCGCCGCCCAGCACCTGAACCGTGCCGCCCAGGTGAACCTCAAGGTGCTGGTCGACGAGCGAGGCCGGGTGCTGGACGCCGAGGGGCTCGGCGCCAGGGCCGGCTTCGGCTTCGACGAGGCGGCCCTCGACGCCGCGAAGCGGGCCAGCTTCCAGGCCGCCACCAAGGAGGGCGTGAAGGTGAAGATGTGGATGACGCTGCAGGTGAACTTCAGCCCTCCGGTGCGGTGACGGGCTAAGACCCTCATCACCCCGGCCCTCTTCTCCCGCCGCTCGCCACCCCCCTCACCGGGAGAGGGCATAGGCGCTAACTTAACGTGGTCTGGGAGGTTCCCCCGCCCAAGACCCTCACCCCTGCCCCTCTCCCGACCACCCCATCCGCCGCCCCGGGAGAGGGGTACCCCTGGGGCTTCCCCGCCTTGCTCCCTCTTCTCCCG
>DASYJD010000114.1:0-8545 GCA_035996875.1 Thermoanaerobaculia bacterium | reverse complement strand
GTAGGAGATCATCTGCGCCGCCGAGCGCAGGCCGCCCATGAGAGAGAACTTGTTGTTCGACGACCAGCCGCCGATGATGAGGCCATAGACCCCGATCGTCGCGAGCGCCAGGACGACGAGCACCCCGGTGTTGACGTCGGTGACGTACCAGGCGAGCTTGCCCCCGGCGGCCCGCGGGCCCATGGGGATGACCGCGAAGATGATCAAGGCCGGCGCCACGACCAGGCAGGGGGCGAGGATGAACGCCCACTTGACCGCCTGGATGGGGAGGGTGTCCTCCTTGACGAGGAGCTTCATGACGTCGGCGATGGGCTGCAGGAGGCCCCACGGTCCTACCCGGTTGGGACCGACCCGCGCCTGGATGAAGCCGAGGATCTTCCTCTCGGCCAGCACCAGGTAGGTGATGACCGGCAGGATGCCGAGGAAGAGCAGGACGAAGATCTTGATCGCCGGCGAGACCGCCCAGTAGAAGAGGTCGTCGCCCACCGCGTGGCGGAGCGGGTCGAAGAGGGCCAACGGTGCCGTCAGGGCGATCATCGATCGACCTCCCCGAGGACGATATCGGTCGTGCCGACGATCGCCACGAGATCGGCGATCAAGGCGCCCTTCGACATCTCCGGCACCACCTGGAGGTTGATGAACGAGGGCGCCCGGACGTGGCAGCGGTAGGGCTGCGGCGTGCCGTCGCCGACGATGTAGAAGCCGATCTCGCCCTTCGGCCCCTCGATCCCGTGGTAGACCTCGGACTCCTTGGCGGACTTCAAGACGCGCGGCCGCTTGGCCATGACCGGCCCCTCGGGGAGCTTCTCCAGGCACTGGAGGACGATCCGGTTGGCCTGCCGCATCTCCTCCATCCGCACGAGGTAGCGGTCGTAGGTGTCGCCGTTCTTGCCGAGAGGCACGTCGAACTCGACCTCGCCGTAGGCCTCATAGGGGGAGACCTTCCGCAGGTCCCAGTCGATGCCGCTGCCGCGGAGCATGGGGCCGGTGATGCCGTAGTCGATGGCCACCTCGGGCGGCAGGACGCCGATGCCGATCGTCCGCTTCTTCCAGATGCGGTTCTCGGTCAGGAGGCCCTCGTACTCGTCGACCCGGGGCGGAAAAGCCTCGCAGAAGGTGCGGCAGCGGTCGGCCCAGCCCACCGGCAGGTCGTGCGGCAGGCCGCCCGGGCGCATGCAGTTCAAGGTCAGCCGGGCGCCGCAGTACTGCTCGAAGAGGTCGAGGATCAGCTCGCGCTCGCGGAAGCAGTAGAAGAACGGGGTCATGGCGCCGATGTCGATGGCGTGGGTGGCGAGCCAGAGGAGGTGCGAGGAGATGCGCTGGAGCTCGGCCAGGATGGTCCGGATGTAGCGCGCCCGTGGTGGCACGACGAGGCCCACGAGCTTCTCGACCGCCCCCACGTAGGCGAGGTTGTTGGTCGCCGCCGCCACGTAGTCCATGCGGTCGGTGTGGGGGACGTTCTGGAAGAAGGGGTGGAGCTCGAAGAGCTTCTCGGTGCCGCGGTGGAGGTAGCCGATGATCGGGTAGCAGGCGAGGATGCGCTCGCCGTCCACCTTGAGCTTCAGGCGCAGCACGCCGTGGGTCGACGGGTGCTGGGGCCCGAAGTTGAGCTCCATCTCCTCTTCGGGAGCGAAGAGGCGGTCGCTCTCGGGCAGGGTGCCTAAGGTCATCTCGCTCATGGTCAGGCTCCGCTCCCCGGCTCGCCGGCTGCAGGCGTGGTGGGGGCCGGCGTCGGCGAGGCGGGCGGGGCGGGCGCGGCCGGCTTCGGAGGCGCCGGGGGCGCCGGCGGTTTGGCCGGCTTCCAGCCCGTGCCGGTGCCGGTGACCGGCCCCGCCTTCTCCTCGTAGTACTCGGGGTAGATGGCCGAGCCGGTGTCGATCCCCTCGACGGGGAAGTCCTTGCGCAGGGGGTAGCCGTTGAAGCCCTCCCAGAGGAGGATGCGGGTCATGTCCGGGTGGCCGTCGAAACGCACCCCGTACATGTCGTAGACCTCGCGCTCCGGCCAGTTCGCGGCCTTCCAGACGCCGCACACCGTGGGCACTGGAGTCGCCTCGTCGGTCGCCACCTTCAAGCGGATGCGCCGGTTGGCCACGAAGCTGTGCAGGTGGTAGACGACGTCGAAGCGCGGCGTCCGCTTGGGGTAGTCGGCGCCGCAGATGTCGATCAAGTAAGTGAACTGGTGCCGGGTCTTGAGCGATCCCGCCACCTCGGCCAGGGCGTCCCGCCGGAGGACGAGAGTCAGGTCGCCGGCGAAGCTCCGGGCCGACTCGATCGCCTCTCCGAACTCCTCCTTGAGCGCCGCGACCAGCGGGTCGGCGGCGGCATCCTTCCACTCCGGAGAGACCGGATCGCGCTCCCAGAGCTCGCCGACCGGCGGTGCCGGCGGTTTCGGGGCAGCAGGCTTGGGTGGGGCCGCCGCTGGCGCCGGAGCCGCGGGGGTGGCCGGGGTGGCGGAGGGTTGCGCCTCACCTCCGGCCCCGGCTTGGGGAGCGCCGGGCTTGTCCTGCTCGTCGCTCATGCGCCCGTCTCTCCGGACGGAGGTTCCGCCAGGGTCGGCTTCCGGGCCCGCGGGCGGCCGGCGATGCTCATGCGGTCGATCTTCCGCTGCAGGTGGAGGAGGCCCCACAGCAGGGCCTCGGGCCGCGGCGGGCAGCCGGGCACGTAGACGTCCACCGGAATGACGCGGTCCACACCCTGGGTGACGGCGTAGGTGCGATAGGGGCCGCCGCAGGTGGCGCAGGCGCCCATGGCGAGGGCCCACTTCGGCTCCGGCATCTGGTCCCAGAGGCGGCGCACGATAGGCGCCATCTTCTCCGTCACCGTGCCGGCGACGATCATCAGGTCGCTCTGGCGCGGCGTGGCGCGGAACACCTCGGCGCCAAAGCGCGACATGTCGTGCCTCGGGTCGAGCACGGCCATCATCTCGATGGCACAGCAGGCGAGCCCGAACTGCATCGGCCAGATGGCCGAGCGGCGCGCCCAGTTGAAGATCTTGTCGTACGTGGTGGTGAGGACGTTCGCCTCGACCGAGTCCATCAGGCCCAACGCAGCGCCCCCCGATTCCAGATGTAGACGTACCCCGTGATGAGGATGACGAGGAACACCGTCATCTCGATGAACCCGAACAGGGCCAGGCGGTTGAACATCACCGCCCACGGGAAGAGGAAGATCGTCTCGACGTCGAAGATGACGAAGAGGACGGCGATCAGGTAGTAGCGGATCGAGAACCGGTGGTCGTGAGCGAGGGTCTCGGGCTCGTTACCGCACTCGTAGGGGTCGAGGTTGGTGGAGGCCGAGCTGCCATGCCGCAGCAACCGGGCAGCCACCAGCGACACCATCACGAAGAGGATGGCCACTACGGTGAACACGAGGATCGGCAAATAGCTCTGCATGGTTGAGCGCCTTCACCTCCGAAGATACGAACCGGGAAACCCCATATCACCGCCGCGCGGTCGGATTGCGGGCGTATTCTTACCCGTGGGGTGGGGCGTGTCAAGGATGGGTGCTCTCCTCCTCTGAAGGGGTCCGGGAAGTGGGTTCGTCGCCGGGAGAAGGTCCTGGGGAGTCCCAGTCCACCTCTAACTCCTCCGGGAGATCTTCCAGGTAGGGAAGCCGTGGCACTCCAGCCTCGTCGCACAGTTCGTCCAGGGTGGCGATGGAGCCGTCATCGAACAGGACATCACCTCGGACAATGAACTGGAGCCCCCATGAGAAGGGGGCGTTGCGTCTTTCGGGGTTCTGCGCGATGTCGGTCAAGAGGGTGCGATCTGCAGGGGTGGCTTGCCGGGCTAGGTGACGGGCGAGGGCAGGCCACAAGGGGTCAAGCTGAGCCCCATGGCGCACCAATGCTTCGTCTAGACATTTGCTGTCCAGGGTAGGGTGCAACGAGAGCCGGCAGGCGAAGGAAAGGAGCTGAACTTCCGGAATCGGATTCTCTGTTCGGTCATACGCTAAGACGACCCTTGCTCCCACACGCCCGCTGGAGAACCTTTCGCTTCGCGCAAATTCGTCGCTGGTGTCAGCCGCGAATGTGTCAGGAAGGTCGCCTGCGGCGCTATCTGTTTCACGAGAAAGGGCACTATTGATCTCCGTAGCGACTAACTGAGCGAAAGAGCGAGAGATGGACTGACCCAAGAAATAAAGAGCATGTCCCCGAACGTCGCGAGCAGCTTCATTGGCTATGTAGCGAACTAAGTAGCGTGCGGAATCGCGAGAAAAGTCGTGAGCTAAGTCTCGGACGACGTTATGATCGACGCGACTGCCTTCGAAGAGATCCAGGACTGCCTCTAGGAAATTAGTCAACCTTTTCTCGAGACTAATGGCGAGCCGCTGAGCGAGGTCGATCTCGTTGACTGCCGAGTCGTTTCGTTGGGCCCAAAGCCGAAGCAGTTGGCTGATTTTAGGTTTCGACATTCCTGCAGCCACTGCCGATTGGAGCCTCAAGCCCAAAAGGCGCCGTCCACCGGGCCAGAGATGAAGTAATCCAAGCGTAAGAGGTGCGAGTGGCCAAATAGGTTGACTTGAGCACAGAATTCTACCCGCCGCCACAGACTGGGAGCTCGGGGCGTTGTCACCCTCGATCTGCTCGACGACGGAACGACTTACAAGTGACTTGGGGAAGGGGAGCACTTCTGAAGTGGCTAGTGTCCTAAGAAAATCTCGAAGGCGGATCCACGCCAACCAACTCACCCCCGGAGCCAACAAGAGAATGCCTCGCGTTAGGGTAAGTCTACGAGCCTCCTGGTGACTTGCCGCCCAGGATTGAGCACATTCGTCAGTTCCTCGAATCCAAACCTTCGCCAGCTCAGACTGCCATCGGTCCTTCCACTTTTCGAAACGCAGCTCACTACCCAAGCCATCGGCGAGGATGGTCCCGACAAGGGCAAGCCCGTCACGCCCGCCGCTCAGAGCTTCCAGAACTGGCTCCAGCCGTTCCGGGCTCTGCTTTTCGATCAAGGCCGCCCAGAGCCGCAGGGATTCCCACCAGGTCATGTTTTCTTGGCGAGAGAATTCACGAATTCTTTCCTCGGCGCCTTCGACTGTGGCATTGAGATGCCAAGCCGAAAGGTATTCCTGAAAGCTTAGGTGAGTGAATGCTAGCGTGCCATCGGCGCGATCGGTGAGTAGACCAGCCGGCCCCGCAAGCCAGCCCAAGAAGCCCAGCCGGAGAGTTTTCCACTCCGGAGGAAGAAGTGCAGCCATTCCTTCCCAATCGCGTACGATGGCGGATCGGCTGTTGCTCCTGTACCCCTCTTCTTGAAGAGCGAAGGCGAGAGCCGCCACCACCCGCTTCCGCTCTTCACTGTCCTCGGGCCGCCATTGCGCGTGAGAGAGAAGTGCCCCCTCCTCGGCCTTACGATCAGGAAGGGCGGTGAGGAAGTTGTCGATGCACGCGTCGTAGAGGAGATGCCGTTTGTCGGGCAAAGGGCGCGAGCGACTGATGAGCAGCATCATAGTGAGCAGCAGGGCTGTGCGGGATAGGGCCCGCGGCTCGGCGGCACGCTCCAGGGCATTCCAGAACCGCTCGGCCTCCCGAGTTGCCGCCACCTCATCGTCGCCATAGCACTGGCGGAAGAAGCGATTGGCGAAGGCCTGGATCTCGCCGTCGGCCAGAGGTTGAACGTCAAGGACATCGAACCCTTCGGCGTGGGAAGGCCGCCCTTCGCCGTAGGGACGGCTGGTCACCACAGTGAGCATCCGTGGACACTTCGTCAGCAACCCCACGAGCTTCTCGCGCAGCTCTTCGCCCAACTTACCCGCTTCGTCCCAACCATCCACTAGAAGCACGGGCCGCGGCCCGTCGCGGGCCTCCAGAGCCTTGCGCAGTTCCCCTTCCCAGCCGGTTCCCATCCGCTCTGCCGCCCAAGCATCGAGGAACGACACAAGCGATCGGGCTGCGCCGCGGCAGCCAGGAGACTGCCAGTGGTGGGCGAGGTCGCGAACCACCAGCATCAGCGGCAAGGAGCGATCTTCATTGAGGAGCTTACGGAAAGTCCACCGCATCCAGGTGGTCTTCCCCGCGCCCGCGGCGCCCCGGATGGCAAGGGGGCGGGTGCGGGCCAGGAGGTCTTCCGGCGTGATCGTTGTACCTTTGTTCGTTTCATCGATATCGAAGCCCGCCGCCAGTCGCAGCGGCTGATACATGTCGTCCAGCCCGGCCTCAATGGGCTTGCCGGCACCGCCAGCTTGTGCCACTCCGACCGGAGCAAGGTCCCAGCGAGAGAAGGAGGCGCCAAAGCTCAAGCGGTAGGAGCGGACGAATGGCCCCGAGCCGATCGGGACCTTCCTCTTGGTCGCCTTACTGCTCTTCTTAGGCTCAAACTCAGGCGGCAGGTCAAGTTGCTGCCGATACCCGGCAGGCTCCACAGGATCGGGAACGAACGATCCACGCCGCAGCTCACCAAGGGTCCTTGCCCGTGGATCGAAGATTAGGCTCCGGGCGCGGATCTCCTTCTTCTTCGTGTCCAGCTCGATCAGACGCACGGAGAGGGGCTCGTCTGCCGGGAGCTTATCTGCATTCAGGCTAAGGCTCCCCGCCGAGAGCACAGGGGCTCGGCCTTTGGTTCCCAGGCGCCAGTCCCAACTCTGCTCGTCCTTGGCATGGTGGTGTCCGTGGAGCACGAGCTGGACGGAGGAGTCTTCCACGATCGCCTTCAGGTGCTGGCGTCCCTCGAATCCAACGACGTCGCTCTCATACCGTGCGGCCAGTTCCGGGGCAAGGCCCTTCTTCTCGATCTCCCGGTGCCAAGCCGCTATGTTCGCGGGCACGGTGAGCACAGGGTTGTGGTGGACGGTGACGATCTTGAGCCGACCGGATTTATCCGGCAAGCGCCATTCCCCCATCAGCGCCTCGGCCTGCTCGCGACTCAGGAAACCAACGTGATCGGCAGGGCGGTGCGACTCTTTCTCGCAGGAGCTCAGCGCGGCCATGGAGAGTAGGAGATCCGGAAAGTCGTAGAGGTAGGCTCCCCGGCCCAGAGGGAGAGCCACTTTGGCCAGATCCTTCTCGCCGTAGAAGCTACGAAGAAACTCCTCGTAGCGGCCCAGCTTCACCGCGTCAAGCCGCTTCCGGAGCTCGGCCTCGTCGAAGCCTTCCTCCTCCTGATCGGCCGCGACCTTCTTGCAGGCAGGCCAGGAGACGTCGTGGTTGCCAGGTACGAAAACGAACCGGCGGCGGTCGAGCCCAAGCTCTCCTGCAAGGGCGGCGAGGAACAGCTCGCCTTCCTTGAACTCCGTGGGCTTGCCCGACTCCGCGATGTCGCCGGTCACGGCGACGAGATCGATGCGGGAGCCTTTGGCGAAGCTCCCCCTTGCCGCTTCGAGATCCTTGAAGAAGGCCTTACCCAACCGGGTGAGGTCTTCCCCCTTGAAGCGGCTGTGGGCTCCGAAGTGGAGGTCGGAGAGATGCAGGAGGAGCATGCTGTTACCCCGTGACTCGGTCGTGTCTTTCCAGTCCGTTAGGAGATCATTCTACCCTGGACTGTCCGCCGTTCAGCCGAAGCAAGGACATCAAGGACGGCAAGGACCACAAGGACGGGGGAGGACAGAGTCGACGACCTGAAGGGCATGACGTGGTAGCCTTTAAGGGTAAGGAGGGCGCTTCAATGAACGACGAACAGGTGATCCGGGTCGTACAGTTCCGCGAAGGACCGTGGCTCGTCGCCCAGTGCCTCGAGGTCGACATCGCAGCCCAGGCCAAGACGGAGAGCGATCTCCTCTACCAGTTGAGCCGCTTGTTGGTGGGCCGGGTCCTGGCGAGCGAGATGCTCGGAGTCGACCCCTTCGCTACGCTGCCTCCAGCTCCGAAAAGATATTGGGATCTATACTCCAAAGCCACCTCTCAGATGGCCGCTACGCGGTCGATTTAACCCACTGGCCTATGACGGGTAGTGTTCGGAGGCGGCATGGCCACCAAAGATGCGTACGTTGTGCTGGAATCCGAGGAGTACGAACGACTGGAAGCCATTGCGGCTCAACGCGGGATCTCTGTCTCTGACTTGATCCGCGAGGCCGTTCGGGATCGGTACCTGACGCTCGTCGAACAGCGGAAGAGAGCCTTCGAGGCAATCTGTCAGATCCACATTCCGATCCCAGATTGGGACTCCTTGGAAAAGGAGATCGAAGAGAGGAACTATACGGAGGATCGGAGGGAAATCTTTGCCGGTATGACTCTGGAAGATCCCATCTCCGAGATCAAACAGCGGCGAACCGAGAGAGGGCTCTGAAGCTCCTCGGAGATACGACGAGGTTTCTCGTGGCGAAGTAGAGGATCACCGCCGGTGTCGGATGATCGTCTCCGAGACGGTGTACGACGATGCCCCGGAGCCCCTTCGGCTTCCCGCCGTGCCATTTGACAGCCCCCGACTCAACGAGCTTGATCAATGCCCGCCGCGCCGGGGTAAGCGGCAATGCTGTTCACATAACGATGGCCGCCCGAATCTGAGTCCAGCGTGGCCGGGTTCTTTTGGCTCGACTACGGGTGGGAAACTTGCTGACCTTTCGCTTGATGGCCCTGGGATTGTGGCGGCCTCGGCTGGAGCTGACT
>DASYJD010000113.1:0-74898 GCA_035996875.1 Thermoanaerobaculia bacterium | reverse complement strand
CCCTCATCACCCCGGCCCTCTTCTCCCGCCCCCTCCGCACCCCCCTCACCGGGAGAAGAGGGAGCAAGGCAAAAACGCCCCAGGGGTACCCCTCTCCCGGTGAGGGGGGTGCGGAGGGGGCGGGAGAGGGGCAGGGGTGAGGGTCTTGGGCGGGGGGAATTCTGGGGACACGTTAAGTTAGCGCCTATGGGGTAAAGGGGTGAGGGCGCCGCCAATCGGCGAGCCCGTAATCAGTTAAGCAGCCGTTGTGCGTATAATCTCCCCAACTCCTCAATGAGCTACCCTGGAGAAGACCGGGAGAAGTCCTATGGATGAGCCCACGTCTCTGCCGCCGGGCTCTGGCAACGAGCCTTCAGCGGGCCGCGGCGGCCTGCCGGAGCGCATTGGCTCGTACCGGGTCCTGGGGCGTCTCGGCCGGGGCGGAATGGGAGAGGTCTTCCTCGCCTGGGACGACCGGCTGCGGCGCAAGGTGGCGATCAAGCGCATCCGCGACGGCGACTCCGACGTGGCGCCCGCCCTGCGCCAGCGCCTGCTGCGGGAGGCCCGCGCCGCGGCCAGCCTCAACCATTCCGCGATCGTCCAGGTCTACGATCTGATGGCGGACGACGAGGGCGACTGCATCGTCATGGAGTACGTCGAGGGCCGCACCCTCGGCGCGCGGCTGAGCGAGGGGCCCCTGCCGCTCGATATGGCGGTGCGGCTGGCGCGGGAGATCACCGAGGGCCTGGCCACGGCCCACGCCGCCGGCATCGTGCACCGCGACCTCAAGGCCGACAACGTCATCGTCACCCCCGGCGGTCACGCCCGGGTGCTCGACTTCGGCTTGGCGCGCCGGCTCTCGGGCGCCACCGACGAGGTAATCCTCACCCAGCACGGCTTCATCCTCGGCACCTGCCACGCCATGTCGCCGGAGCAGGCGGCCGGCGGCGAGGCCGACGCCCGCTCCGATCTCTTCTCGCTCGGCATCCTCCTGTACCACATGCTGACAGGCGTCTCGCCCTTCCTGGCGGCGACTCCCCGCGAGACCCTGCAGCGGGTGTTGCACTATCAACCGCCGTCTATCACCTCGGTCCGGGCGGACGTCCCTCCCGGGCTCGGCGCCCTCGTCACCCGTCTGCTCGCCAAATCTCCGGAGGACCGCCCGCAGAACGCCGAGGCCGTGATCCGCGCCCTCGGGAGCCCCACACTCGAATCGATCGCACCTCTCGAGCTCAGCGTGAGCGAGCTTGCCACCGGGGTCCGCGAGGCCACCACGGCCGTGGCAATACCCCGCACCGCCGCAGCTCACGGCTCGACGGCGGGGATGTCGGTGCTCACCCGCCGCCGTGCGATGAGGACCGCAGCCTTCGTGGCGGTGCCGGTGCTGGCGGTGCTCGGCGTCCTGGCGGGCTGGCAGCTTCTCACCAGCGAGAAGCCCGCCGCACTGGCCGTAGCCGCGGCTCCCCTGCGCGTGGTGGTGCCCCAGCCGAAGGTGAACGGCAACGACGAGCGCCTCCAACTCGCGGCCTCGGGAGTCCTCACCGCGAGCCTCAGCACCCTGGGCTCGCTCGACGGCGTGGCCGCGATCGACCCGCCGCCACTAGGAGCGTCATCTTCAGCTCCAGACATGGCGCGGGCCGCAGCGGCGGACGAGGTTCTGGTCGCAACCCTCGATCAAGCCGGAGTCCTGGGCAGGATCACGTTGCGCCGGGTCCAGGGCTCGGGCGGCCGGGTCCTGTGGTCCGACACATTCGACGCTCCCATTGAGGCCACGGACCTGCGCTTCTTGGCGGATGCGGTCAGCATTCACCTGCGACGGGGCTATCCGGACCGGCACCAGCGGCCGGGGACCTTCTCGCAAGAGGTTCGCGACAAGGACTACGCCGAGTTCCTGAAGATCAAGCAGGACGTCGACTCCGGGAGCGTGTCGCCCCAGAACGACCTGCCGCGCCTCGAAAGCATCATCGGGCAGTCCCCCCGCTTCCTGGAAGCCCGGGTGCTCGCGGCGCGCACGCTCCTGACCCGCTTCGAATCCACCAAGGAAGTCGCCTACCGGACAAAGGCCCTGGCTCTCGTTCAGGAAGCCCGGAAGCTGGCTCCGAACGATTCCCGCCCGCTCGAGGTCCAGTTCGATGTCGAGCTGGCCGGCGATCAGCCGCAAGTCGCTGCCGCCACGTTGGCACAGCTCGAAGCTCTGATGCCTGGCGATCCGCGAATCTTCCTTTGGCGGGCCGCCCTCGCCGAGCGGGAAGGCCGCATGGAAGAAGCGCTCGCCGCACTGCGGCCCGCCGCCGAACGATTCCCCTCCTGGCGAAACATCTTGGCACTCGCCGATCTCGAAGCCCGGACCGGCCACATCGACGACGCCCGCCAACACCTGAGAAAGCTCCTCGCGAGCTCTCCCAACAACATCTGGGCCTTGACCCAACTCGCCAGAATCGAGCTTCTGTTCGGCGATCTGAACCATGCCGAGCAGATCTTTCAGGAGCTGATTGCCAAGGCGCCGGAGAGGAACAACTTCACGAATCTCGGCGTCATCCGAGTCCTGCTGGGCCGGTACGAGGAGGCCGTCGCCGCCTTCCACAAGGCCTTGGCGCTCGACCCGGGTCAGGTCGACGTCACTCTCAACCTCGCCGAAGCCGAGCTTGCTCTGGGTCGCACGCGGGAGGCCCAGGAGCACTTCCAGGCGGTTCTACGGGACATCGAGAAAAATCGTCCGCCGGGCGGTCTCTCGGGCGAGGCCAGCATGACCAAGGCGCAGTGCCTGGCCCACCTTGGGCGCACGCGAGAGGCGGTCGAGATCACTCAGAAAGCCCTGCGCCAGAACGCGGACGACCTCAACGTCCTGCAAGCCGCACCTCTGGTGTACGCCTTGGTGGGAGATCGCGCCTCCGCCAAGGTCAACATTCAAACTGCCCTGGAAAAAGGCGTGAAGGCTTACTGGTTCAACCTCCCGGCCTTTGCCTCTCTGCAGAACGATCCCGAGTTTCGTGAGATTCTGCGCAACGCGCCGGGGGCTCCCTCCCGCCCTTGAGCCCCCGGCTTCTCTCGATCAACCCTTAGGGTAACGGTGCCGCCAGTGCGGGCCGGGTGCTTTCGGAGCCGTGCCCGGCGGTTTGCCCAAGCCGTCGATCACGAGTTGGGTATCTCCGGGCGTACGTAGAGTCCTGACAACAACCTCGGTGCCGATCTTGATCTGGTACCGCGCTGTAAGTTCAACTGCCGGGTCACTGCCGGGCGTGTTCTCGCTGAGATCGAGGCTGATCTTGGGGTCCGAGTTGGCGTCTCCGGGCGTGGACTCAAGCATATCGATGAAAACGACTGCCAGCTTCTTCTTGGGGTCCGGTAAACGCAGCCCGGCGCCAGCCGGATCCTTGAAATCCCAAATCACCTTGTCGCCGTTGTGGATGTGCAAGCTTGGATCCGAAACCTTCACGGTTTTTGGCGTGACGGTCACATCCACCACCGCAGTCAGCGTATGAATGGTACCTGTGCTGGTAGCCCTAGGTCCCACGGTCAGCAGCTCCGGCTCGGTCAACAAGGCATATGATTCGTGCTTACTCATTGTATTCTCCTTTCAATTGATCATCGGGGTTCGCCCCCGCTTCCTTGAGATAGCACGGTGGATGCCAGACGGCACAGACGGCGTTATATACTTGCAACTCATTGATTCCAATGACGTTCTGCGCGCCCCTGCTCCGACAGTTCTCTTATCCGATAGGATAGACTGTATCCAGTCCAAGAGAGAGACACTTGTTGAGCCCACGACTGATCGCCGTCTCCGGTCCCCTGGCCGGACAGACCTTCGCCCTCGGGACGGAGCGGTTGACGCTCGGCCGCGACCACGGAAATACCGTCCATCTGCGCGACCTCGCCGTCTCGCGGCACCACTGCGAGCTGGAGGCGGACGGCGGGCGCTTCCGCCTGCGCGACCTCGACAGCCGCCATGGCACCTTCGTCAACGGCGTGCCGGTGCGCGAACGCGACCTCGAGCCGGGCGACCTGATCGCCCTCGGCGGCTCCCTCTTCCTCTTCCAGACCCGGGAGGAGGAGGCCACGGCTCCGCCGGACTCCGTCCTCCTCGACGGCGCGAGCTTCACGGCGGGAAGCACCTCACAGTTCGTCCCCGCCGAGTCCCGCTATCTGCGGCCCGAGGCGATCCAGGCGGCCCTGCCTCCCGAGGCGCGCACCGCCCGCGACCTCCAGGCGCTGCTGCGGATCGGCAACGACCTCCACTCCCTCCACTCCACGGAGCCCATCGCCCGCCGGCTGCTGGAGCTGGCCCTCGAAACCATCCCCGCCGAGCGCGCCACCGTCCTGCTTTTCGACGCGGACACTGCGGAGGCCGCCGAGCCCAACCGATCCTTCGCCCTGGACCGCCGGGGATCGGCCGCGCCTTTCGGCGTCTCCCGTACACTCGTGGAGCGGATCGTGGCCGAGGGCACGGCCGTGCTGGCCAACGACGTTCCGGAAGAGACTGGGGGTTGGGGAGTCGTCGAGAGCGTGGTCGCCGCCCGGCTGCAGTCCCTGATCGCGGCGCCGTTGACCGGAGAAAAGCTGACCGGAGACAAGGGACCCTCGGGCGTGCTTTATCTGGATACCCGAAATCTCGGCACCCGCTTCGACGAGCGCCATCTGGATCTTCTTACCGCCGTCGCGGGCATCGCCTCGGCGGCCCTCGCCAACGCCCGCCTGCTGGAGTGGCTGCGGGAGGAGAACCAGCGCATCGAGGCCGCGCTCGACACCGACATGGTGGGCGAGAGCTCGCGGATGAAAGAGATTGGCCGGCTACTCGCCCGCGTCGCCCCCACGGACTCCACCGTCCTGCTGCGCGGCGAGAGCGGCACGGGCAAGGAGGTGGCGGCCCGGTCTCTGCACCGCGGCAGCCGCCGGGTCAGCCGTCCCTTCGTGGCCATCAACTGCGCCACTCTCTCGGAGACGCTGCTCGAAAGCGAGCTCTTCGGCCACGAGAAGGGAGCCTTCACCGGCGCTGTGGACCGCAAGACGGGCAAGATCGAAGCGGCCGAGGGCGGCACCCTGTTCCTCGACGAGGTGGGCGAGCTGCCTCCGAAGCTTCAGGCCAAGCTCCTGCGCGTGCTCCAGGAGCGGGAGTACGAGCGCGTGGGCGGCACCCGCCCGCTCAAGGCCGACGTGCGGGTCGTGGCCGCCACCAACCGCGACCTGGAGAAGGCGATGCGGGAGGGAACCTTCCGCGAAGACCTCTTCTATCGCCTGAACGTCATCACCCTGACGCTACCCACATTGCGCGAACGGCGGGAGGACATCACCCTTCTCGCCAGCCACTTCGCGGCCCTCTTCAGCCGCCGGCTCGGCCGCCGCATCGCGGGCTTCACTCCCGAAGCCCGCTCCTGCCTCCAGCGCTACGGCTGGCCGGGCAATGTACGCGAGCTTGCCAATGCGATCGAGCGCGCCCTCGTGCTGGGCGAAGGTGAGCTGATCCGCCCCGAGGATCTGCCGGAGACCGTCCTCGAAACCGCCCCCGCCGCCGCGACCGCTGCCGGTCCTATAGGCGCCTACCACGAGAGCGTCAACGACTTCAAAAGAAGATTGATCCTCGACGCCCTCGACCAAGCTGGCGGCAACGTCACCAAAGCGGCCGAGCGGCTCGATTTGAATCCCACCTATCTGCACCGGTTGATCAGCAATCTGGAGCTGCGGGACCGGAGCTGACCGAACGTCAACTCTATCTGAAAAGATAGAGCGATCCCATTCAAACAGATAGCCTCTCCTATCCAAAGAAATCTTGAGCTGAGAGACCGGAGCTGCGCCGGATGAATTCGGCTTCAAGTCCCCTTTAGAGGGTGTTTGGAAACTCGATTTGAAGGATTGAGTTTGATCGGGAGCCTATCCGGTCGGATAGGGTTTCCTATCCGATCCGGCAGACTCTTTTAGGCCCTTCGGAATGGCATCCATCATTTTATACAGCGCCTCCCCCGCCGTCATGGGTCTGGCATAATCCCTGCTATCACCTTTCTGCGACAGCCCGCGAATTAACGCGTAGCTTATTGCAAGCGCCATTTGGGCACCAAACAAAGGAGAGATCGCAATGGCAGACATCAAGGTGACTGAGCAAATCGGAACTGGCGGCTGGAACGGGCCGATCGCAGCGAAGAACGGCATGATTTGGCTTGCGGTGAATGGCAATCTGCGCCAAGGGACCCTGGGCCCGAACGTCCACACGGCTCAAGTCGGAACCGGCGGCTGGAATGGCTTCATTGCCGTGGACGACGGCTACGTCTATCTGGCAACGGGCGGCAACCTCCGCAGGGGCCTCATCGGACCCGACGTGCATACCACCGAGATCGGCCATGGGGGTTGGAACGGTCCGATCACCGTGGACGCAGGGATCATTTACCTGGCGACAGGCGGCAACCTGCGGCGTGGCGTCATCTCCTCGGACGTTCACACCGTCGAGATCGGCCACGGTGGATGGAACGGCGACATCGCGGCAAGCGGCGGCTTCATCTATCTCGCGGCGGGGGGAAATCTCCTGCGTGGCCGGGTCGCCGAGGTTTCCGGTGTTTCCACGGAGCAGGTGGGAAGTGGGGGCTGGGATGGCGAAATCTCCGTGGACGGCGGGTTCATCTACCTCGCCAAAGGAGGAAATCTCTTGCGGGGAAGCGTGAACGTTTGAAAACACGGCGACCCGGAAGGGGCACCGTCGTTCGTTCACGACGGCTGCCCCTCTACAACCATCAACTCTTGGGTCAAGCGTCCGCAAGGCGGGAACCCTGATATCGGCTCAGTCGAAGCACCGTAACCGGTCTGGGGCTCGGCCGCCGCATCGCGGGCTTCACCCCGAAGCCCGTTTCGACCCTATCCAAAGAGATAGTGGAGTCTATCTAAAACGATCGTTCTGTCTCTCCGGGAGCCTGGCGGGCACTGCGGCTCCCCTCCCAAGCCTGCCTGTTTTCCTCAATTTGTGCGCTTGAGAAGAGCTGGCATCTCTCGTGCTTTTGGCTCCGGCAAGCAGCTCAAATCCCTGACTGCTCGCGACGAGAGGAAAATGAAAATGCCGAACTGCAGCCAATTGATGCACCTGAACGGGCTGGTCACGCCGGGTGGCGTCTCCAGGTGGGCTAACTTCACCGCGGACTTCTGCCTGACGGACCTTGTCCTCGACCCTGAGGACGAAGGCTTACACGGCGGTGTTGCGATCTGGCTGACCATTCCCGAAGTCTCGTCCGAGAACCTCTTCAAGTTTTTCGTCGACAACTCGGGCAAGTACGTGAGTCTGAACAGCGGAATCCTCTGTCCGAAGGGGTCCCTTCTCACCGCCAACGGCAACACCGGCGCCACCGGGAACATCAAGGTCATGCTCACGGGCTACACCTGTTGATCCAAGGCAGAGTCTCACTCTTTCAACCCTCCTCTCCCACCCCCGTTCGGCTTCTACGCCAAATACGAAGGCAACGTCATCGGCTAGAATCCGCTTCCTGACCTTTTACACTCTCGTTACACTCCTTCGCCCGCTCCCGGGAATTCGCGGGGGCGGGCTGCAACTTTTGGACTTCGAGTCCGTAGTTCGTCAGCCTTCACCAGCGGAGGCCCCCCGGGGAGAGACGATGTCGAGGAAGTACTTGATTGTGTTGGCGCTAGCCGCGCCCTTGTCCGCCTTGCTGGCCGGCTGCGGCGACGATTCCGCGTCGGCGGCGAAGAAGGGCGCGAAGACCCAAGACGGCGAGGCTCGCCAGGTGCGGATCGTGAAAGCCGAGGAGAGCCGGCTGGCGCGCACGGTCGACGTCTCCGGGACCCTGGCCGCCGATCAGCAGGCGACGCTCGGCCTCAAGGTGGCCGGCCGCCTCGAAAAGATCCTCGTGGACATCGGTACGCCCGTGCGACGCGGCCAAGCCATCGCCCGGCTGGTGCCGACGGATTTCGAGCTGCGGGTGACGCAGGCCCAGACCGCCATGGTGCAGGCCCGCGTCCGCCTCAGCCTGCCACCTGAGGGGCCGGACGCCATCGTTCCTCCCGACCAGACGGCCGGCGTGCGCCAGGCCGCCGCCACTCTCAAGCAGGCCCAGCTCAACCTCGACCGCATGAAGCGGCTCTTCGATCAGCAGCTCATTCCGCGCTCCGATCTGGACTCCGCCGAAGCGGCCCTCGGCGTGGCCGACGGCCGCCATCAGGAGGCCGTCGAGGAAGCCCGCACCCGCCAGGCGATCCTCGGCCAGCGCCGCTCCGAGCTCGGCCTCGCCGAGCAGCAGCTCACCGACTCGGTGCTCACGGCGCCTTTCGACGGCATCATCCGCGAGCGGCTGGCGAACGCCGGCGACTACGTGGCGGTGGGAGCGCCCATCGCCGTGCTGGTGCAGATCCATCCCCTGCGGCTGCGCCTCGCGGTACCCGAGCGCGACGCCGCCGGCATCAAGATCGGCCAGCGGGTTGATCTCACGGTCGAGGGCGACGCGGCAAAGCACGCCGGCCGGGTGGCGCGCATCAGCCCGTCGATCAGCGAGGACAATCGCACCCTGATGGTTGAAGCCGAGGTGCCCAACGCCGACGGCCGCCTGCGTCCGGGCTCCTTCGCCCGCGCCGAGATCGTCGTGCTGGCGGCGGACTCGGCCGTGCTGGTGCCCGCCTCCTCCATCGTCTCCTTCGCCGGCATCGACAAGGTGATGGGCGTCGAGGGCGGCAAGGCGGTCGAAAAGCGGGTGAAGACCGGCCGCAAGGCCGGAGACCGGGTCGAGATCGTGAACGGCGTCAAGGCCGGCGACTCCGTCGTGGTCGAACCCGGAAACCTCGTCTCGGGCGAGACGGTGCGGGCGGTGCCGTAGGCAGGAATTCGCTATAGTCCCCCAGAGAGGGACATGAATGGAAATCAAGGAGCTGGAGGTCAAGGGGTTTCGCTCTCTTCGGCAAGTCCGCTGGACGCCGGGGAAGCTGAACGTCGTGATCGGGCGGAATGGCTCGGGGAAGTCTAATCTTCTCGATGCCTGCGCGCTTCTCCGAGAGGCCGCCCTCGGCAGGCTTCAGGATGCGATCGTCGACCGCGGCGGAATCTTCCCTCTCCTGTGGGACGGGCAGGGACAATGCATGGCGTTCGATCTGAGCCTGGGGCGGGCAAAGGGAGGTATGCTCGCCTACCATCTCGATCTGCGGCAGCTCGGCAGCACCAGCAATTACAGCATCGAGCACGAGCGCCTGAGTGAAGGAGAGAGAAGTCACATCGATCGCACCGCTGGTTCCAGCCTTGTTTTAGATCCCAAGCAAGGGTACGTTTCATATCCAGATCCTGTCCTTCAGAACCAGACTCTTCTCTCACTTCTGGCGAACCCGTTCGGCAACCCGGCAGCTCGGGCCTTCCAGGGCAGCCTGGAAAATTGGGGTATCTTCTCCGACCTTCGCGTTGATCAGGAAAGTCTGATCCGACAGGATACCGTTGCGCGGTACACGAAACGCATCAATCCCGACGGGCAGAATCTCGTTTCCGTGCTGCACACTCTTTACGCGGAGGACCGGAGATTCAAGAGCACCGTCGACGATGCCATGAGCGCCGCCTTCGGGCCGGAATACGAAGAGATCGTAATCGCACCCGCGGCCGATCAGCGTGTACAGCTCCGGATCCGGTGGCGCTCTCTCAAGACGCCTCAGTCCGCCGCGAGCTTGTCGGACGGTATTCTGCGCTTCCTTCTCTTGGTTGCGATCCTTGCCAACCCGGAGGCTGGCGATCTCATCGCGATCGACGAGCCCGAGAACTTCCTCCATCCCAGGATGTTTCCTCTAATTGCCGACCTCGCCATGGAAGCCGCCGAGCGGACACAGATCATCTTCACAACTCACTCTCCGCAATTCCTGGATGCCTTCGGGGACAAGCCGCCCACGACAACAGTGGCGGACTGCGTGGATGGCGAAACCGGGCTCCGCATGCTGGATGGTGATGAGCTCAACCGGTGGCTTGCGCACTACAGCCTCGGCTCGTTGTATCTCTCGGGTGAGCTCGAAGGCATCATATGAGATTCGTGCTTTTTGTGGAGGGCGATACCGAAGAAGGGGTCTGCGATTTTCTCCTACGCTGGCTCGCTCCTCCGCGCATACCTAAGGGTAGACGGGTGGGGATCACCTCCATCTGCTTCCATGGCTGGTCCAGCTACCACGATGGGATCGCAAAGAAAGCCGCGATCGCTCTCTCGAAGGATGACGTCATCGGCGGGATTGGCCTCCTTGACCTGTACGGTCCGCCCTATCCCGAGACCAAGAGGGCCGTAGCAGAGCGGTATCGCTGGGCGAAGGAGGCGTTGGAAAAAAAGGTCGGGCACCCGAAGTTTCGGCAGCATTTTGCGGTTCACGAGACGGAGGCGTGGTTGCTCGCAGATCCGAAAATCCTACCCAGGGAGGTTGCAGGAGCACTGCCGGCTCGCTGCAAGCGGCCTGAGACCGTGAACTTCGACGAGCCTCCGGCCAAGCTCCTCGAACGGCTGTACCGAACGAAAGCATCCCGGTATTACAGGAAGCGCCTCGACGGCATCCGTCTTCTACAGAAGCTCTCACCTGAGCAAGCTGCGGAAAAGTGCCCTTTCTTGAAGTTGCTACTGGACGACATGCTGGAATTAGCCCGACAGGCCGCCGGCTGAAGAAGGAAGCATCATGCAGAAGCTCGCAGAAATCTGCATTCGCCGGCCGGTGTTCGCGGCCATGATCATCCTGGCCCTGGTGGTGGTGGGCGCTGCCAGCTACAGCCGACTGGGCGTGGACCGGTTCCCGTCGGTGGACCTGCCCACCGTCTCCGTGCGCACCACGCTGCCCGGCTCCTCTACCGAGGAGACCGAGGCCGAGATCTCGCAGCCGATCGAAGAGGCCGTCAATACCGTCGACGGCATTCAGGAACTGCGCTCCGTTTCCTCGGGCGGCACGTCGTTCGTCATCGTCACTTTCAACCTCGATCGCAACATCGACACGGCGGCGCAGGACATCCGCGACCGCGTCTCAGGCATCGTCCGCAATCTGCCGAAAGACGTCCTGCCGCCCGTCATTGCCAAATTCAACAACGACTCCTCGCCCGTGATGTCGATCGCCCTCTCCGGCAACCGGTCGCTGCGCGAGCTGACGGAGTATGCCGACAAGGTCGTCAAGGTCCAGCTCGAACGCTCGACGGGCGTCGGCGAGGTGGACATCGTGGGCGGCCTTTCACGGGCGATCAATATTTGGATCGATCCCGACCGGCTCGCGGCCTTCGGCCTCCCCATCGCCACCGTGCGCGACGCGCTGGTGCGGCAGAACTCCGAGGCCCCGGGCGGCAACGTCACCTCCGGCGGCCGGGAGCAGACGCTGCGCACCATGGGACGATTCGAAAGCTCGGCGGACTTCAACGACCTGGTGGTGGCCAACCTCCGGGGCCAGCCGGTGCGGGTGCGCGATCTTGGAACTGCGGAGGACGGCACCAAAGAGCAGCGCTCGCTCGCCCGGCTCGACGGCGTGCCCACCGTGACCGTGGACGTGCTGCGCCAATCCGGAGCCAACACGGTCGAGGTCATCGAAGGCGCCAAAGAGGCCCTGGCGAGGGTGCAGGCGCAGCTCCCTCCCGATTTGAAGATCGAGATCGTCCGCGATCAGTCGCGCTACATCTACGCCGCTTTGCACGAGATCAATCTCCATTTGATCCTGGGCTCGATCCTCGCCTCGCTGGTGGTGCTCGCCTTCATGCGGAGCTGGCGCTCGACGGTGATTGCCGCGGTCGCCATCCCGGCCTCCACCATTGCCACCTTCGGCATGATGAAGGCCCTGAATTTCACCCTGAACAGCGTCACCATGCTCGCCCTGGTGCTGATGGTGGGCGTGGTGATCGACGACGCCATCGTCGTGCTCGAAAACATCTTCCGCTTCATCGAGGAAAAGAAGATGAATTCGTTCGAGGCGGCGAAGGCGGCGACCCAGGAGATTGGTCTCGCCGTGCTCGCCACCACGCTGTCGCTGGTGGTGATCTTCGTTCCCGTCTCCTTCATGTCGAGTATTTCGGGCCGCTTCCTTTATCAATTCGGCCTGACGGCGGCGGCCTCGGTGCTCGTCTCCCTGCTCGTCTCCTTCACGCTGACGCCGATGATGAGCGCCCGCATGCTGCGCGCCGAGGACGCGTCCGGCGGTCACGCCGGAGAAGGTCATCCCGCCGGCGAGGCCGCCCACTCACGACAGGGTTTCTATGCCCGCATCGACCGGGGCTATGAACGATTGCTGCGGGCCACCCTGGCCCACCGGCGCCTCGCGGCCCTCGCCTGTCTCGGCGTGATGCTGGCTTCCATTCCCATTTTCAAGCTGGTGAAGGTGGAGTACATCCCCAGCGACGTGGACGAGTCGGAATTCGAGGTCAACGTCAACGCGCCGGAAGGCACCAGCCTCGCGGGCATTGCCGAGGCCATGACGGCTGTCGAAAAAGAGCTGCGGACGGCGCATGGCGTGCGCAGCGTGATCGTCACGGCGGGTGGGGGCTTCCTCGGCGGCGTCAACCAGGGATACGCCTTCGTGCGCCTCGTGCCACAGGAAGAGCGAAGGTTTTCCATTCCCCGTTTCTTCAAGGGCCTTCTCCACTTCGATCCCGCGGCGGCCTTCCGCGACAACTACAGCCAGTCGGACGTGATGTCGGAGATCCGCCGCCGGCTTGGCCGCTTCAAGGATCTGCGCTGCGGCGTTCGCAACGTGACGTCTTTCAACATCGGCGGCGGCAACTGGGACATCGACTTCGTCCTGCGCGGTCCGGATCTCCAGACGCTCGCCTCCTACGCCGACCGGCTCCGCGAGAAGTCCAAGGAGCTCGGCGGTATCGTCGACGCCGACATCACGCTGAAGCTCAACCGGCCCGAGCTGCGAGTGGTGGTGGACCGTGACCGCGCCGCCAACCTGGGAGTCGACATGTCCAACATCGCCGACGCCCTGCGTCTGATGGTGGGCGGCGACGATCAGGTTTCCCGTTTCCACGACCCTGGGATCAACGACGATTACGACGTGCAGCTCCGGCTGACCAACGGCGTGCGCAACGATCCGCGATCGATCCTCGCCCTTTTCGTTCCTGGCCGCGGCGGCAAGCTCTATCAGCTCGGCAACTTCGTCAATCTGAAAGAGGAGACGACCGCTTCCCGCGTCGACCGCATGGACCGGCAGCGCCAGGTGAGCCTGCGAGCGTCCGTGGCGCCGGGCTTCGCGCTGGCCGACCGGCTGGAGGCGCTGAACGGGGCGGTGAAAGAGATGAACCTGCCGGCGGCCTACACCACCGCCATCGCCGGCCGCGGCAAGGAGCTGGCCCGCACTTACAGCGAGTTCGTCTGGGCGCTGCTGCTTTCGATCATCTTCATGTACATGATCCTCGCCTCGCAGTTCGAAAGCGTGGTCCACCCGTTGACCATCCTGCTCTCGCTGCCGCTCGCCGTGCCCTTCGCATTACTTTCGCTGTGGGCCACGGGCAATACGCTCAACCTTTACTCGGCGCTCGGCGTGCTGGTGCTCTTCGGCGTCGTGAAGAAAAACGCCATCCTGCAGATCGATCACATGAATGGTTTGCGCGCCAAGGGAATGGAGCGGCTGGACGCGATCATCCAGGGCAATCGCGACCGTCTGCGTCCCATCCTCATGACCACCCTGGCCCTGGTCGCGGGCATGCTCCCCCTCGCCCTCGGCACCGGCCCGGGCTCCGAAGAAAGAAGGGCCATCGCCGTCGTCGTCATCGGCGGCCAGAGCCTCTCGCTCCTCCTCACCCTGCTGGCGACGCCTGTGTTCTATTCGATCTTCGACGATCTGCGGGGCAAGGAAAAGGTGAGCGGAGTGGAATTGGAGGAGAAAGAGGCGGCGTAGGCGGGCGATTCACCGGATCTACTGCCGAGGCGTAATCACCTTGATCTCTCGCTCCTGCTCCACCTCCGGCTCCACCTTTCCCTGCCCGCGGGTGGCGAGGAAGATGGCCGCCGTCCAGGTGGGGACGAGGTCCATGCCGGGCACGAGCTCGATGAGAAAACCGGGAATGAACGACCAGTGCCAGCCCACCAGCCACGTCAAGGCAATGCCCACGGCCACGTCCAGCACGTCGTCGAACGGCGAGGCATAGCCGGGCAGGAAGGCGGCGAAGCCGCCGATCTGGATGGCATCGGCGGCCATGGCGATGATGCGCGCCGCCTTCACGCGGCCCGGAGTGGCTTCGATTTTCATGCAGTCAGCCTAGGCTGCCGCGCTCGGCGGGTCAAGGCCGGCCCGACCCTGATATCATTTGCCGGCCCGGCCTTCCCATCTCGAAAGATCCTCATGCCCCCCATCCAAGAATCCCGCGAGCGCTACCTGCTGTTCGTCCCACCCCGGGCCGCGCTGAAAAGCATCCAGCGGCAGAACCGGCAGCCCGCGGATCCCGCGCAGCCCTGGACCTCGGATCACCTCTGGCGCCCCGAAAAGATGAAGCCCGACGGTGCGCGGGATCACCGCCAGGAGGTGCTGAAGCGGTCGGCTCTCCTCGCGCTCATCGCCCTTTTGAACCTGGGATTCTTCTCGCCCTATCTCGCCCTCAAGATCGTGGCCGGCGTCGCCGACCTCGCCGGTCTGCTGATCCTTTTTGACTGGGTGTTGAAGCTCGGGCACTGGCTGCGCCATCCCCGCACCCGGATGCGCTGGACGACCTTCCCCGCCTTCCTCGGCGGCCGACTGGAGGGTACCGTCTCCATCAGTCCCAAACAGCACGTCATGAGCTCGATCCAAGTGAGGCTGCGCTGCGTGCGCGACGAACGGGTGGAGCACGAGACCGAAAGCGGCCCAACCTCCTATCTCGAACCGTACGTCCTCTACGAGCAGAGCTTCGAGACGCTGCCGCCTGGGGAGACCCTGCGCGAGCTGCCGCTCACCTTCGACCTCCCCGCGGACCTTCCGGGCAACGACCTTGCACCCGAGCAGGCCACCTACTGGCAGGTGGCCCTGAAGATCCCCGTGCCGGGGCCGGACATCGAAGCCGTGTTCCTGGCGCCGGTGTACGCGCGGCGGTAGTCGCTTTACAGCAGCGTCCCGTGAAGGATGAGGTAGGCGACGCTGAAATAGATGATCAAGCCGGTCACGTCGACGAGAGTGGCGACGAAGGGGGCCGAGGAGACCGCCGGGTCGAAGCCGAGTCGCCGCAGCAGGAAGGGCAACATCGAACCGGCGAGCGAGCCGAACGTGATGACGCCGACCAGCGCCGCCCCAACGGTGAGCGCCACTCGCTGCCAATGCACGCCGTAGTCGTAAAAGTGAAGGTGCTGCCAGAGAAAGATGCGCACGATGCCGATCACGCCGAGGATGGAGCCCAGGGTGATTCCTGTCGGCAGCTCGCGCAGAGCGATTTTCCACCAGTCACCCAGCTTTAATTCCCGCAGCGCCAGGGCGCGCACGATGAGCGACGTCGCCTGCGAGCCCGAGTTGCCGCCCGAGCTCATGATCAATGGGATGAAAAGAGTGAGCACGATCGCCTTGCTCAGCTCGCCCTCGAAGTGCTGCATGGCCGTGGCCGTGAGCATCTCGCTCAGGAACAGGACGCAGAGCCAGCCGGCGCGCTTCTTGATCATCGTGCCAAAGCCGATTTGAGTGTACGGCTTGTCAAGAGCCTCCACACCGCCGAGGCGCTGGGCCTGCTGCGTCTGCTCCGAGACGATCGCGTCGATGACATCGTCCACCGTGACGATGCCGAGCAGGCGCCCGGCGTCGTCGACCACCGGTGCGGAAAGCAGGTTGTATTTCGAGATCAGGGTGGCGACATCGTCCCGGCTGTCCCGGGTATGGACGACGAGAGGCGCACGCCGCTTGCCGACGTCCAGGATCGCGGCACCTGGCTCGGCGACGAGCAGGTCGCGCAGCGACACGACGTGGACGAGGCGGCCATCCTTGGCATCGACGACGTAGACGGCGTAGACCGTTTCCTTTTCGCGTGCCACTTTGCGGATGTCCGCAAGGACTTGCTCGACCGTCCAGTCGGCCGGAACGCTCATGAACTCGGTCGTCATGATGCCGCCGGCTGAGCCCGGCGGATAGGCCATAAGCTCGGTGAGCGTCTTCCGGGTCGACGGCTGGAGGGAGGCCAGGAAGCGGGATCGTTCGGCTTCCGGCAATTCCCGGAAGAGATCCGCCTGCTGGTCGGCCGACATGGCTTCGAGAAGGGCGACCGCCTGTTGGACCGGCAGGTTTTCGAACAGGCGGCGTCGTTTCGTCAGCTCCGGCTCGTCGAAGACCTGAACGGCGAGATCGAACGGCAGGGCGGCGAGCACCCGGGCGGCAGGCTCGGCGGGCAGCCGGTCGATCTCCTCGGCGACGTCGGCCGGGCGCATCGTGGAAACGACACGGGAGAGCTCCTGGGGATCGCCGTCGGCCAGGGCTCGCAGCGTCGGGATCTTCAAGGTGGCGGCAGGACTCATCGATTCATTTCCTCCCGGGGTGTCATGCGCGTCAGTCTGTCACGGCTGGCGCTCTACGCGCCTCCAACTCTGTGCCCTAAAAGCGAAAGGGCTCCCCGCGTGGGGAGCCCTTTCTCGCGGCCCGCAGCCGGCTGGAGGCTAGGCGGAGGCGAGGACCCGGCCGGGATCGATCCTGACCCTGGAAGGCCTGTAGGCCAGGTTGAACACGGGCACTGCCAACAGAGTGGTGACGATCGCCATGATCACCATCACCGTGAACAGCGTCGGCGTGATCACGCCGCGCTCCAGGCCGATGTTCAGGATGATCAGCTCCATCAGCCCGCGCGAGTTCATCAGGGCGCCGAGAGCGACCGCTTCCCGGGCCGATTCGCCGTTGAGGCGCGCGGCCACGCCGCAGGCGACGCCCTTGCCCAGGCAGGCGGCGGCCAGGATCAATAGGGCGATGCCCCACAGCGCCGGGTTGTCGAGCAGGCCGATGCGGGTGTTCAGCCCCGTGTAGATGAAATACATAGGCAGCAGCAGGCTCACGGTCAGCGGCTCGAGCCCGCCTTCGATATGGCGGGCCACCGCGCCGCGAGGCATGGAAGCGCCGAGGATGAAGGCGCCGAAGACGGAGTAGATGCCGATCGAATCGGTGACCCAGGCGCAGACCATCACCAGCACGACGGCCAGCGGAATCACGAGGCCGCGCTTCTGATCGTCCGCCTCCAGATGATTGAAGTAGCGCTCCAGCCAGGGGTGCACGACAAACACCATGAGCAGGGCATACAGCAGGCCGCCGCCGATGGCGAGCACCGCGATCGAGACCTGGCCGGTGAAGCTCGCCAGCACCACGGCCAGCACGCACCAGGCCGCGGCATCGTCCGACGAGCCGGCCGCCAGCGCCAGGGTGCCGAGCGAGGTTCCGCTCAGCCCGCGTTCCCGAATGATCCGCGCCAGCACGGGGAAGGCGGTGACCGACATCGCCGCGCCCATGAACAGCGCGGCCTCCCAGGTCTTGGTGCCGGGGGCGAAGAACGCGAAGCGGTCCTTGAAGGCCCAGGCCAGCAGGCAGCCGAGAGCGAATGGCGTGAGGATTCCCGCCCACGAAACCGCGACGGCGCTGCCCATCCGCTTGCGCATCAGCCCGACGTCGAACTCCAGGCCGACCAGGAACATGTAGAGGGCCAGGCCGACCTGGGCGACGCAGTAGATCACCGTCAGCGTAGGCTTGGGGAACAGCGCGGCGTGAAAGCCCGGCATCAGGAGACCGAACAGCGACGGGCCGAGCAGCACGCCGGTGAGCATCTCCCCCACCACCTGAGGCTGGCCGAACGGTTTGACCAGCCGGCCCACCAGCCGGCACGCTCCGAGAATAATGGCGAGCTGCAGAAAAAACAGAACGGAAATCTGGAAATTTCCCATCGTCCTCCCCCTTCCAACAAGACCTGCATAAGATCCGACCGCAGCTTTCGCCGCGGCTCGGGAAAAGTATGTCTCTTAAGTGCTGCGCCAAAGGGAAAGGGGGACAAGCCGCCGCCGGAGCCGAAACCTTCCCCTCGGCCCTGCGTCTATCCAGAAGAGGATTCGCCGCAGCGCTCGACGCTGGCCGGAGCCCGCAAAGCAATTCGTACGGACTTGAACTGGAGAAACACTCATGTCAAGCGAGAACATTGAAGTCATAGAACGGCTCTACGACGCCTTTGCCCGCCGCGACGTGCCGGAGATCATGAGCCGGCTCACGCCGGAGGTGGAGGTCACGCAGTCGACCGAGCTGCCCTGGGGCGGGGCCTACAAGGGTCCGGAGCAATTCGGCCACTTCTTCAGAAACCTGACTCAGAACGTCAACTCGAAGCTGGTCTTCGAGCGCTTCCTGGACTCCGGGGATCATGTCGTCGTAATCGGCCGGACCCAAGGAACGGTGGTCGCGACAGGCCATCCGTTCGACGTGCCGATCGTTCATCTCTGGCGGGTTCGCGAGGGGAAGGTCGTGAGCTTCAATCCCTACATCGACAACCCGATGATGCAGGCGTCCCTCTCAAGGCCGGAAAGCAAGGCTGTTTGACGAAGCTCCTGTAGGGGGTAGAATTGGCTTTCCCACCGGCCGCCGGCTGAATTGCTGGCGGCTAGTGGCGTAGAAAGGGGGATTCATGTCCCTGATCGTGCGAGCATTTCCGGTGCTGGAGGGAAAGGAAGACGTGGTGCGAGCCTTGGCCAAGGCCCTGGCTACGGATCGTGCCGCGGACCTGGCGCAGTTCTATACCTGCTTCGGCGTGAAGTCCGAGTCTTGGCACCTGCAGGAGACGCCCAACGGGCTTTGGGTGATCGCGGTAACGGATATCGATGCGCCCTCCAAACGGGCGGAGCAGTTCTCTGCGTCGCACGCCGAGTTCGACGAGTGGTTCAAATCGCAGGTTCTCGAGGTGAGCGGGATCGACCCCTCCACACAGCCGCTCGGGCCTGCGACCGAAGAGATCCTCGCCTGGCCCGCCTCGGGTAAAGATTCTTCAACTCATGAAGTATGAAAGCGCTCGGCGCCCTGATCGGCGTGTTGCTGGACCTAGCCTCCGAAGGCGGGTTCATAGCGATTTCCTGAAGCAGCGGATGATTCCCGTTTCCGTGAAGCCGACCGCTAGATGAGCAGCTGTACTGGCAAGATTCTCGACTTCAGTGTCAGACGCGAGCTCCGTACAACCCTGAGAGCGTGCCCACGCCTCTGCCGCGCCGATGAGAGCGGCACCTACACCCGTACCTCGTGCCGCCGGCTCTACATACCATCCCTCGACGAACGCGACACGATCGGTAAGACAACCCTCCGCATGGGCTCGTATCGAGAGCTCAACGAAGCCAAGGGCATCTCTTCGATCGTCAAATGCGATAAGCACTTCGAGAGGCTCGAGCAGCTTGCCGGCAAAATAGCGATCAATTTCTTCACCGTGCTCTCCCGAGGGTGATAGCCAGAGGGCGTCACGCATGCGCTTCCAAGACTCTCGATCAGTTTGTTGAGCGGGTCGTATGAGCATGGCTTCGTCCAGTTAACGCTTCAGGTCTACCGGCGGGACGGCTTCTTGATGGCCTCGACGCCCAAGCCCTCCAGGTCGGACCGGTGTGCCGTTAGAACCGAGAGAACGTCGTCGCGCCCCATGACTTGACTTTACCATTGCCCAGGCATGAGGCGCTATTCTGGGTCCAGGAGCTGAGATAAACTCGGTTCCTGTCCGTCTCTACTCTCCCAGAAGGGAGGCACCTATGACTTACCCGAGTCTTCACCTCTTTGGCGTTCTCGTTTTCAGCCTTTTGACTGCCGCGCCCTCCCCCACCCCTGGGCCTGCGCCAGGATGGAAGGCTGAGGCTGGACCGGCTCGGAGCGATCGCCTGCAGCACGTGCTCGCGACAGTCGACGGCAGCCTGACGCCTGAGCTTCGTCAAAGCAAAGACTCGGACATGGCCGATTCGCCCTTCAAGTTCTTCCGCGGCACCGCGTACCTCTTCCATCGCGACCTGGCCTCCCAGAAGCTGATCGAGGCCAGCCGCTTCAACAAACCCGAAACGGCGACTTGGGTGCAGGGTGACCTCCACGCCTTGAACTTCGGTTCTTTCGACGACGACCAGGGAAACGTCGTCTACGACCTCAACGATTTCGACGAGGCCTGGGTCGCGAGCTATCTCCGTGACGTCTGGCGGGCGGCGGTGTCCATCGCCATCGTGTCGCACTCAGCCCACCTGACACCGGAGGACACCGGCGCCGCCGTCGATGCCTTCGCCGGGAGCTATCTGGACACCCTGGAGAGCTACCGAGGAAACGATCACGAAAAGCAGGCCGAGATCACGGCCACCGAGGCTCAGCCACCGCTCAAGAAATTCCTCGGCGACGTCGCCCAAAAGAACAGCCGGAAAAAGATGATCGACAAATGGACTGAGGCGAGAACTCTCAAAATCGGGAAAAATCTGGCACCGGCGACGGAGGATGAAAAAAAGGCCCTTATCGCAGCCATCTCCGTCTACAAAGACAGTCTTTCATCAGGGCTGAAGGGGAAAACCGGGTACTTCACGATGCTCGACGTCGCCCGCCGGATCAACGCCGGTACCGGCTCGCTGGGGACACCGCGGTTCTACGTCCTCATCCAAGGAGCCACGACGGAGCCCGACGACGACCACATCCTCGACGTCAAGCGGCAGGGCATGCCGTCGGTTCAAGCAAATCTCTCCGGCGCCGAGAAGGGAAATCGGATCCCCGCTCAGTATGCGACGAAGGATGGCCAGGGCTGCCGCGTTGCCGCCGCTCAGAGAGCGTTGCTCACCCGCGTCGACGATCATCTCGGCTGCCTATCGATGCTCGGCAGCTCGTGGTCGGTGCGTGAGCGGTCTCCCTTCAAGGACGACCTTGAGGACAATCTCGCTTCCATCGCGGCAACGAAGGAGGCTTGGCAGAGCCTTGCCCGGCAGTGGGGAAGAATCCTGGCGACCGACCACGCCCGCGGTAACCTCAACCCCGGTTTGATCCTCGCTCCTGGGAGCTTCAAAGAGGCCGTCCTCGGCCTCACGAAGGATCACCGCGCCGAGTTTTCGACCGAAGTCCGCCGCTTCGCCGTCGATTATGCCCGCCAGGTCGAGACCGACTTCAATCTCTTTCTCGAATTGCGCAAAGCCCACACGATCCCCTGAAGCCAGGAAGTCCACGCCAGGCAGGGACTTACGCAGGGTCGTCCGCCGTCGGGCCATACGAACCGGGTACAGGCACCTCGAGCAGACGCAGGTAGACAGAGAACTGCCCGCGGTGATGGACCAGATGGCTCAATGTCATGTCCCGAAACGCGTCCTCACGCGGCTTCTCGAACCAAACCTTGCCGCGCATCTTGAGCCGCCACGGCAGCGTGGCACTCGTGTCGGTCGCGCTCGCCATCACTTGCTTTGCCAGGGCCACTTCGGCGTCGAAAGCCTCGAGCAGGCCGGCCACCGATGTGGCGCCACAGGGTTTGTAGGCGCCCGTGTCCATGTCGAGCTCGTCCGCACCGAAGATCGGCGCGGTCCAAAGGATGCAGTCGACCATGTGCGGCGAGCTGCCCCGCCGTGAACGACTTCGCGTGCGGCCGCCAGTCGAACTGGTCGTCGGGCAGCCGCTCCAGATGCTTCCGCGTGGTCGCCGTTTCATGTGCGAACTCCGCAAGCAGCGAATCGATCCTCGTCATGGTGTTGGCTCCGGTTGGGGTTATGTATAGGGCGAGCCTGCGCGTCCACCTGTTGCGACCACTAAAGGCTCGTCACAGAATAACTGTAACAGGCTCTTGTCCCAGCCCCGAAGTGGGCGACAGCATAAAGCCTGGGGCGTGAGCCCCAGGACTACGAAACCTCAACACATCCCAAGCCCTGAAAGGGCGGCAGCGGAAAGCCGGTAAAACCGCTGCTGCCGCCCCTTCGGGGCTTTGGGATTTGTGATGTATCCCTTCCTGGGGCTCACGCCCCAGGCTTTATGCTGTCGCCACTTCGGAGCTGAGCTCGGGAGGACTGGTACAGCCGGAACCCAGGCCGTTGGCCTGGGCTTAGGGATCTCGGACCTTTGACCCGAACTTAACGGCGCCGGTCGTTGAGAATCGAAACGTACGCTCGCCACGGACCGACCTCGTCGCTATAGGCCTTCGCCATGACCCTGGCGATCTGCCCCAGGTGGTCCAGATCATGGACGGCCCACGTGGCCAGGAGTTGCCGCAGCGTCACGGCCCCAAGCTCGGGGTGCAGCCCGGTTCGCTCCAGATCCGCAGACGACAACTTCAGAGCCCGAAGCTCATCCAGGTTCTCAGTCCGCAGTTGTGCGAACGTCTTCAGGAGCTCGTCCAGACCCTTTCCTCGGCTCTCCGCAAACATGGCATGCCGATCGAAGGGCTCGAAGGGCCGTGCATCCCCGGCGAGGATGTGGCAAGCACGAGGGATCCAATCCGTGCGTTCGCCGTGAATCAGGTGTCCGAGAACGTCAAACGGGCTCCAGGTTCCCTCTCCCTCGGTGGCAAGCACCCAAACCGGGGCCAGCCCGGAAAGAAGCGCCGAGAGCGTCGGCGGAGTGCGTTCAAGCACCGCAAGAGCGTCATTGAGGTTGAAGTCCATAAGGCCTCCCGGGCTGTCACTTCGAAGAACAGCAATCCTATGGGTCTTACCCTCGATAGGGCCGATGTGAGCGTGGGCCTCAAAAAAACCGCTTAAGATTCTGAGTTGGCCGCCTTCCGGACCTGGATGACACGAACCTTGCGGATCTCGGCCTCGCCGCCACCTGTTCGGCTTGTCAGCAGAATCGCAGTACCACGTTTTTTGGGATCGTAGCCCGCGATCGTCGGCTCAACTACGACCCTTAGCATCTTACTCTGCCAAAAGGGTGCTTCTTTGGCTCTAAATTCCGTGTCCTTCCAGGATCTAGACCAATCTGGCTTTTGCTTACCCTCAACAGCCATCTCACCTCCGTCTCCAATGAATCCGAACGTGACAGGCAGCTCGGTCCTAAAGACCAGAGATAAAAATACTATGTCGCCCAGCCCGATTTCCCTAGTCCTGGGGACCAACTTCATGATTGATCCACCGCGGCGCCAATTCCAATTCCGGTCCGTCTTCCTCACACAAATAATCCGCCCTATCGGCGGACGATTCATAATCGACTGCCCTCCATTGACATCGAATCGATCGTCCTTCCTTTTGGGGTCCCAAGTGAAAATTGGGTCCTCGATGTCATCTAAGGGCCATTGGTAGATAGTCCTTGCACCAGGAATGCTGGGTTCGTAGATCTCCCCGAGATCCACATTGCTCAGAAAGCTAGAGACGATCAGATTGGCCTTCGAGATCCGTGAACTATGGAAGCCGTGGTGAAAACCCCGGGTATCGAATGCGGTTAGATCCTCACCTGACCTTGCAAGCAAGAGTGTAGGCTTCCCAAGCGCATGAGCGACTCCTATCTCATAAAAGACATTAGGATTCTGGCCTGTCATCTCCCCTATAATCACATCTGACTCGGAAATCTCTTTATAGATATGGCTTACAAGAAACCCTTGTGAGACATCCGTGTCGGCGCGACTGCACTCCCATCCGAGAGCCTCAGCGGCCGGGAGGATACCGAGCGTCCAAAGATCTTCCGTATCATCCCGGAAAGGCATTACCACGAACACTTTTCTTTTCACTGTAATCCCTCTTTAGCGAGTGATCTCTTGACCTCAGAATCCCGAGCGGCGTCCATGCGGTCGCGCGTCAAGCCCTCGGTGTAGAGAATGATCTTGGCGCAGCTCTTCTCGATGTCTTCCAGAAACAGGCGAGCGTTACGCAACACGAATGGCGTCCTTCTCGACATAGGGGCGGACGGCAGCCCGGAGGCCGGACTCGGTGACGAGGTCGACCTTGGCGCCGAGGAGGTCTTCGAGGAAGATCCTCAGCTTCATGAAACTGGAGAAGGTAGGATTCCCCCGGAAGCTGACGAGGAGGTCCACGTCACTGTCAGCCGAGGCCTCCTCTCGCGCCACGGAGCCGAACAGGCGCAGAGACTGGACGCCGAAGCTCGCCAAGTCGGACCGGTGTGCCGTTAGAACCGAGAGAACGTCATCACGCCCCATAGGGCTTGACTCTACCATTGCCAGGGCATGAGGAGCATTCCTATCTCCGCATATAAGAAGACAAGTGGCGACCCAGGACGGCCCAACGGGCCCGTGATTCCTCAGCCCAGGGTAACGCCCTGGGTAACTGGATGGCGCCGGCAGAGTTGCGGCCTGAAGGGGCCGCGATACAGTTCGCGGCCGTGCTGTATGCGGAGTCTTGATGTAGCGTGGCCGATTATCGCGCCCCGTTGGGGCGCAATTGGGGGATGGGGCCGGAACCCAGGCCGTTGGCCTGGGCTTATGGATCTCGGACCTTTGGCCCGAACTTACAGGCGGGGCTTTGTCTCTTATCGCGGCCTCGCGCTTCGGTACACGGCCAAAATGATGGCTGCACCGCTTTTTAGTGCACTGGCAGAGAATACAGATCCCAGAGTGACAAGGGAAAGAAGTAAGGCGTTTAGGAACCAATCTCCCTCGACCCTCTCAATCCAAGCAAGCGCAGGGATGCCGAGGGGCGCAATGAGAGCAACTGAATAAAACAATCCAAGTACGACGAAGTGAGCTATGTGGATAAAGCGACTCAGGCCTGCCAGAGTTCGGGCTCGCACCAAGGCGTCGAGTACTGTCCAGTGCTCAATAATCTCTTTGGCTTCAATCTCTGTAAGGCGTGAGAGCATCAGAGACAGCCAAGAGCCCGCGCCGACCGCTAGGCCAGCCAGGATTGCCACAGCATATGACGCAATTACGTCGGTCTGTACAAGGGGGAGACGAACACGCTGGGCCTCGTATCGAGACCGCAATTGGTAGTAAGCTTGTATCGGATCGTTAGAGGTCACGCCCCATCGCAAAGCTGTCGCCATTAGCCGCGGCAGGAGCTCCGCTTCTGCAAAGCTCACTTCTCGGCCTTCATCAGAAGGCAAGAAAATGATAGGCCGGCCTTGCCCATACATAAAGAAGCCGTCTTTCCAGATCACTTTCGCGTTGGAGACTCTGAAGACTAAATCTCTGTCAAACATTCGACGGCTTGCTTCTGCATTCGCATCTGCAGCCGTTATACTCAGATTGTAAGCTTCCGAAGTTTCGGGAGACTTTCCCTTATTTGCTGACACGGCACCTGCAAAGCCTGCTGCGGGAGGATTGTCTGGAGCTCTTTGGATCACCAAAATTACTTCACCGAATCCGGAAACATTGGTCAAAAAGCTGATTTTTGTGAGCGGCATACGGCCACTACTCATTTCGGGGCCGAGCCACTCGATTAAGCCCACATCGCCGGCCTTCTGAACCACACCTGCCCAGAGAGACTGGTCCATCTCCATGTCATTTGAAGGAGCAGATGAACTTAGCCTAACATCTTTTAGGCGAACCGAGAGAGCATGGTGACCCAAAAGATATGTTCCAGCCGATTGAAGGTCGGAGCTAAGGAGATTCCGCTCAGAATGGATGGCTATGCCAACAAAGAGTAAGAGAGACAAAGTCGTGACGGCCCATCTGATTTCGTTTACGTAATCTTTGGCCTCGGCCATGCACTAGACTCCATTTAGAAAGGATCGGCATCCTGCTCAGCCTGCGTCGATCAATGAAGATGGCAGCCGGGTGGTCCGAGGCGGCAGGCGGGCTTTACGCAGCACGAATGAACGCCGAAGCCCTCTAGGCCGGCCTGGTGTGCAGTGAGAGCCGAGAGAACGTCGTCGCGCCCATAGGGCTGACTTTACCATTGCCCGAGCCTAGGGAACCGGTCCTGTACCCGCATGTACGGCGACAACGCCTCGTCGTACGCGGAGGAGCACAGACCGCCCCCGGATGACGTCTCTCAATCTCCCTACGCCGGTCCGTCCCACGCAGGCGCACCGTCTTCGTACCGGAACCTGGGAATTTTGACCCGGGACATCGGGATTTTGACCGGGAACATCGGGAAAATGCTCCGGGACATTTTGATTTTGCACCGGGACATTTTGAAAATGTCCCGGAACATCGGGACTCTGTACCCGTACGCCGGGACGTTGCTCCGGGACATCGCGGCGCAGCCCCGGAGCAACGGGTCGCTGCCCCGGAACATCCTGACGTCGCACCGGAACATCGGGTCGCCGCACCGGAACACCGAGACACTGCACCGGAATATCCTGGCGCTGCACCGGAGCATCGTCATGTTGCCCCGGGGCATCATGCCCCTACACCGGGACATCGCGGCGCTGCACCGGAACATCGCGCCCCTGCACCGGTTCGTCGGGATGTTGCCCGGGAACATCGGGTCGCTGCCCCGGGACATCGAGGCTCTGCACCGGAGCATCGCGACTCTGCTCCGGAACACCCTGACGTCGCACCGGAGCATTGCCACGCTGCCCAGGAACATCGTGCCGTTGCACCGGTCCATCGCGACGTCGCTCCGGGGCGCCATGACGCTGCACCGGTACGCCGGGGCGTTGCCCCGGGACATCGCGACGAGGAACCCGTCCCGCGTGAGCCCTTCCCTGATAGCATCGACGCAGGCCATGTCGATCCCATCCAATGAGCCGGACATGACGATCGTGACCTACCGCCCGGAGTTTCGGGAGGCGTTCGAGCGGCTCAACCGCACCTGGTTGGTGGCCCATTCCCTCCTCGAACCGGCCGACGTCGAGTATCTCCAGAACCCCGAGCTCCACATCCTCTTTACGGGCGGCCAGATCTTCTGCGCTCTGCAGGACGGGGAGGTCGTCGGCACGTGCGCGGCCATCCGAGTCTCTCAGGATGTCTTCGAGCTCGCCAAGCTGACCGTCGCACCCGCAGCACAGGGCCGCGGTCTCGGCAGGCAGCTCTCGGAGATCGTCATCCGGTTTGCGCGCGACGCGGGCGCTTCCAAGATCGAGCTGACGTCTCACACCGCGTTGGTCCAGGCGGTTCGCCTCTACGAATCCCTGGGCTTTCAACACGAGCCGCTGCCACCGGATATTCGCTACCAGTCGGCGAACGTCTACATGACGCTCAGCCTCTGAGGCTGAGGCTACTTCTGGACGCGCTCCATGGTGGAGATCCAGTTGTCCTCCCACGTCTTGCCGCCGTCATCCGAGAACGATTGGACGAACCGGGCCGTCGTCGGCGTGATGTTGGACCAGACGTAGCGGACGAAGATCATGCGGCCATTGAAGGACTCCTGATCGTAGAACTCTCCCTGCCCATTTTTGGCGTTGAAAGAGCCGACGGTGGGCGGCGGCGGCAAGGTGCCGTTCTTGCTGGTTCCCCAGTAGAGACTCCACTGATGAGATTCCGGGTTGTACAGACGCAAGGTCAATCCTTGGATATGACCGTTAGGTCCGTCTGCCTCGAACTCGTCGAGATTGGCCTTTCCACCCCAGATCGGCCGAGACTCGATGGTGCCATCGAATTCGATCCACTTGGTCGAGCCGGTCAGCGGCTTCTCGAGGCGAGACAAGTGAGTTTTCCAACTGCCCATCTCGAAGTCGAAGTCATGCTGCCCATCGCGCAGGGCGGGCGCCCCAGTCCCCGTCTGCGCCGAGATCGCCAGGGGATTGAAAAGGGCGATCAGAACCCCTGCGAAAAAACCAACGCCAAGACTGCGAAGTGCTTTCATCGGTACGTCCTCCTTGTGTGAAGTACCCTACCGAAGCGCCCGGTCGCTGTGTAGAGCCAATTCAGGCTCGAAATCTATGACCACTCAGGGAGTCCGGCCGATCAGCGCGCGTTCGACAACGATTCGAGCACGGCTGTCAATCGACGAACGCCGGCTGGAATCTGCCGTGTCTCGGTGCCGCCGTAGCCAAGCACGAGGCCCCGCCGCGCCGGTGGGCCGAGGTAGCAGCTCGACAGCGGCATCGCCCAGAGCCCTTGGCGCGCCGCGGTTTCCGCCAGGAGCCTGTCGTCCACGTCCTCCTGGAAGGCGGCGACGAGATGCATGCCAGCCTGGTCGCCAAGGAGCTCCAGGCGGTCGCCGAACTCCTTCTGGAGCGCCGCCACGAGGACGCTCCGGCGCTCCGCGTAGAGGGCCCGCATCTTGCGGATGTGACGCGCGAAGTGGCCCTCGCGGAGGAGCTCGGCGAGGGCGTTCTGCACCAGGCTCGGCGGGCAGATGTCCATGGCGGCGCGCACCGCCGCGAACCGGCCCACGAGGTCTGCTGGGATCACGATGTAGCCGACGCGCAGCGCCGGGAACAAAACTTTACTGAAGGTGCCGATGTAGACCACGCGCGCGTCGCGGTCGAGACCCTGGAGGGCCGCGATCGGCTGGTTGCCGTAGCGGTATTCGCTGTCGTAGTCGTCCTCGAGGATCCAGGCGCCGCTGCTCTGCGCCCAGGCGAGCGCCTGCAGGCGGCGCGCCGCGGTCATCGTGGCGCCGAGGGGATATTGGTGGGAGGGAGTGAGGTAGGCGGCGCGAGCCCGCGGCTCCAGCGCGATGCCCGCGGCAACGTCGAGGCCTTCGCGGTCGACCGGTACGGGCACCAGCCGGGCGCCCGCCCGCAACAGGGGCTCGTTGGCACCGCCGAAGCCCGGCTCCTCGACCCACACCGGGCTGCCGGGATCGATCAGCACCCGCGCCGCGATCTCGATCGCCTGCATCGAACCGCTGGTGATCATGATCTGTTCGGCTTCGCAACGCACGGCGCGGGAAGTGCGCAGATATTCGGCGACCGCTTCGCGAAGCACCGGCAGCCCGAGCGCCGTGCCGTAATAAAGCTCGCTCGTGGCCGGATTGCGCGCGTGCTTGGCGACCAGCCGCGCCCAGGTGCTCATGGGGAAGCGCTCGACGTCGGGATGGTTCATGCGGAAGGCGCCGGCGCCCCTGTACCAAGGCTCGCTCGGCACCAGGCTATGCGCGATGAGGCCGGGCCCCGGCGCTGCCAGGACTCGCTCGCCGCGCGCGCCTGGGGAGCGCTCGCCGAAGAGAGCTTCCGCCACGAAAGTGCCGCTGCCCACGTGGCTCTCGCAATACCCCTCCGCCAGAAGCTGCTCGAAGGCCTCGAGGACCGGGATGCGTGAGACGCCGAGCTCGGCGGCGAGCGCACGCGTAGACGGCAGGCGCTGGCCGGGACGCAGCAGGCGCTCGACGATCGCCGTGCGCAGCCCACCGTAGATCTGACGGTACAGCGGCGTGCGGGCTTGCCGGTCGAGCGGAATCAGCGGCGCCATCGCGGGTGTGGCGGAAGGGGTTGTGAGCCTCGCCATCGCGCTCACTCCCCAAACCGCCGGAAGAACCAGCTCTTCACCGCCTGGGTGAGGATCACGTACCCCGCCAGGATGCCGGCGAGGAGCAGCCAGTAGAGCGGCGGCAGGGGGACGAACCCGAGCGTGCCGGCCAGAGGAGAGACGGGCAGCCAGGCGCCCACCGCAACGATGACGAGAGAGGTGAGGAGGAGCGGCACGCTGGCGCGGCTTTGCAGAAAGGGAATCTTGTTGGTGCGGATGACGTGAATGATCAACGTCTGGGTGAAGAGCGACTCCACGAACCAGCCGGTGTGGAAGAGAGCCGGGTTCTTCCAGGCGTGGAACACGTGGAGCATTATAAAGAACGTCAGGTAATCGAAGATCGAGCTGATCGGGCCGATGAAGAGGATGAAGCGCCGGAGATCGCCGATCGCCCACTTGCGCGGCCGGGTCAGCCATTCGGCGTCCACTTGATCGGTGGGAATGGTGGTCTGCGAGAAGTCGTAGAGCAGGTTGTTGGTCAGCACCTGGATCGGCAGCATGGGGAGGAACGGCAGGAACGCGCTCGCCCCGACGACGCTGAACATGTTGCCAAAGTTCGAGCTGGCGGCCATCTTGATGTACTTGATGATGTTGCCGAAGACGCGCCGCCCCTCCTTGACTCCCTCTTCGAGCACCAGCAGGCTGTTCTCCAGCAGGATGATGTCGGAGGACTCCTTGGCGATGTCCACCGCGCCGTCGACCGAGATGCCCACGTCCGCCGCCTTCAGCGCCGGGGCGTCGTTGATGCCGTCGCCCATGAATCCGACCACGTGGCCCACGCTCTGGAGGGCGCGGATGATGCGCTCCTTGTGCGCCGGAACGAGCCGGGCGAAGACGCTGGCCCGGCTGGCAGCCGCGGCGAGCTCCTCGTCGTTCATCGCCTCGACTTGCGAGCCGAGCAGCAGGTTCTCGGCGCGCATCTCCACTTCCTTGCAGATATAGGTGGTGACGGCCTCGTTGTCGCCGGTCAGGATCTTGACGCCCACGTTCAAGACCTTCAACCGCTTCAGCGCCTCGGTAGCAGTCTCCTTGGGTGGATCGAGGAAGGCCAGGAAGCCCAGCAGGATGAGGTCCGACTCGTCTTTGACGGCATACTGGGGCTCGTCCGTGGCGCCCGGCATCTCTTTGTACGCCAGGGCGATCACGCGAAAACCCTCGGCGTTCAAGCCGGCCACGAGCTGCCGCCGGTGGGCGTCGTGCTCGGGCTTGACGTCCACCACCTTGCCGTCGATCTCCACCCGCGGGCACAGCCCCATCACTTCACTCACCGCACCCTTGCAGATCAGCGTGTTCAATCCGGTCTCATCCTCCACCACGACGGACATGCGGCGCCGCACGAAGTCGAAGGGGATCTCGTCGATCTTCTTGTACTTCTCCTTCGCCTGCAGCCAGTCCTCCAGCTCCTCGTGGGCGAGAACCGCCTCGTCGAGAAGGTTTCTCAACCCGGTGTGATGAAAGCTGTTGAGGTAGCCGTAGCGGAGCACCTTTTCGCTCGGGTCGCCGTGCGCGTTCAGGTATTTTTCGAGCACGATCTTGCCCTGCGTCAAGGTGCCGGTCTTGTCGGTGCAGAGCACGTCCATGGCGCCGAAGTTCTGAATGGCGTTCAGGCGCTTGACGATCACTTTTTTGCGCGCCATGGCGAGGGCGCCTTTGGAGAGGTTGACGGTGACGATCATCGGCAGCATCTCAGGAGTGAGGCCGACGGCCACCGCCATGGCGAAGAGGAAGGCTTCCAGCCAGTCGTGCCGCGTCAGGCCGTTGATCAGAAAGACCGCCGGCACCATCACCGCGATGAACCAGATCATCAGCCAGGTGAACTGGTTGACTCCCTTGTCAAAGCTGGTCAGCACGCGCTGCCCGGCGATGCTCTCGGCGAGCGAGCCGAAGTAGGTGCGGTTCCCGGTGTGGATCACCACGGCCGTGGCGGTGCCGCTTTCGACGTTCGAGCCCAGGAAGCAGAGATTCGGCAGCTCCAAAGGGTTGCCGGCGTCCGCGGGCGCCGGAGCGGCTTTCTTCTCGACCGGCAGGGCTTCGCCGGTGAGCGCCGACTGATTGAGAAAGAGATCCTTGGCGAAAAGCACGCGCACGTCGGCCGGCACCATGTCGCCCGCGGCCAACCGGACGACGTCGCCCGGTACCAGGGCCTTGAGCGGAGCTTCTTCGTCCTTGCCGTCGCGCACCACCGTCGCGGTGCTGCCAACCATGGCCTTGAGCTTTTCGGCGGCGTGATCGGCGCGCATCTCCTGAAAGAACCGGAGCACCACGCCCAGCAGGACCATGACGAAGATGACCACCATCGCCCGCACGTCGCCCGTCACGTACGAAAGCACGCCCAACGCCGTGAGCAATAGGACCAGGGGATTCTTGACGGTGTTGAGCAGGCGCATCACGCCGCTCAACCGTTTCTCGCGGGCGATCTCGTTCGGCCCGGCGGTCTTCAGGCGTGCGTCCGCTTCCGCCGCGCTGAGGCCAGTCGATCGCGAAGCGAGCTGCACGAGAGCGGTCGCGGCGTCGGCGCGAGCCGCCTCCAGGAGCTGAGCGGAAACGCCGGCTTTGTCCAGGGAGCGGTTGGGAGCCATAACGGCAAAAACACTAGCACAGCGCCAACGACGGCAGGTCGGTCCGGCCCCTACGGCGGAGATCGCTTTGAATCCGTCAGGGGTCCGCAACGATCCTGCGCCGCCGGCTCATCTTTTGTTCAGAACTGTTGAAAATTGACAATCACGCCGACGAATATTGCGCAGAAAATTAAGACTCCATCCGCGGAGTCGATGCGGTAGGCAACTACGATCAATCTTATGTTTTTCTAGACGAAGTGTCGTAGGTTTCTTCGCGGCCTTGTCGCCAGTTTTTGTCAGCGCTCCCGTCCCATAGATCCCGGCAAGACATTGATGGCATTGGGTTTACTGTCTGGTGCGGCGATCCGGCACAGGCCTTGCTCCAATCGCCAGCGTTCGATCGATCGAGACCTGACCCGGCTTATGGCATCGAGCCGTGAGCCGCTCCTGGGGGAGCCGAAAACTCGGCGGCCCTCAACAGAGGAGGAGTACCTATGCGGACCCGAAAAGCCGGCCTCAATTCCAAACAATCCGGCTTCACGCTGATTGAGTTGGTCATCGTCGTCGCCCTGATTGCCATTCTCACAACCCTTGTCCTGCCCAACGTCGCTCACTACCGGCACAAGGCCGCGATCGCGGCTGCCCAGGGTACAGCCCACTGCCTGGAGACCGGGCTGAGCGGCTTCAATCCCCAAAGCTCGGATCCGGTGGAGCGCTATCCGATCGGCATCTCCGACCAATCGAGCCTCGTCAACGCCGCCAACCAGATCGGTTGCAAGATGTCAACCTTTGCAGCCTATCAGCCTGTGGACTGGTGGGGTTGCCAGACGACCATCCTTTGCCCCGACGGCTCGGTGATCCGAACGGCTTGCAACGTTGATCCAATCTGCACCGGTGGGCCGCCCCACAAGGTGGACTACGACATGACGCTCAGAGTTCATGGCTACCCGGACACCGTCACGATTTCCTCCGTCAACGCCACGGAAACCCTTCTCTCCACGGTCCGGTAGGTAGGTACCCGCCCTCACCAAGCCGGCGGGGTCCCGCTTCGCGCCAGCGGCTGGCTGGCCGCCAAGCGGGGCCTCGCCGGCTCCGGCATCGGGATTGATCCCTGACATCCCCTGCGCTTCCGATGTACAGCCGATGTACGCGGCGAGAGTCGACACGGCGGAGCCGTGCGCTCTAAGCCCAAGCGCTGCAAGCAGATGGGTTCCAGCTCCACGCTGGCATGGGCCTCGCTCTGCCTTGGACCGGATTGGAATCAACCTCTTCGGAAGGAGGCTGTATGAGGAATCGCATCGCTCTTCTCTGCGTCTTGCTGGTGGTGGTCGGGCTGGCCGCCGGCTGCGTCGGGTCCCTGCCGCCGACCCATCGCGTCAACAGCGCGCTGGACTTTCTTTATCCCCAGGGAGTCACGACGGCCGCGCCGGCGAGCGAGGTGGTCCTCAAATTGCCGCTTCGGGTTGGGCTCGCCTTCGCTCCCAACCGCGGCTACCAGCGCGATCCGATCACGGAGGAGCAGAAGCAGAAGCTCCTCGGCCGCGTCGCCAGCGCTTTTAAAGAGAACAAGGCCATCAGCCATTTGGAGGTGGTGCCCACGACCTACCTGCAACCGGCGGGAGGCTTCGCCAATCTCGATCAGATTCGCAAGTCGCTGGGGCTCGACCTCATGGTTCTGGTGTCGTATGACCAGGCACAGTTCACCGAGTCGACGCGAGCCTCGTGGACGTATCTCACGGTCGTCGGTCCTCTCCTGATCGAAGGGGAGAAAAACGACACCCGCACGGTGATGGACGCCGTGGTCTACGACATCGACTCGCAGGCGCTGCTCTTCCGCGCGGCCGGCGAGAGCACGGTCAACGGCCACTCGAGCCCGCTCAACGTGGACCGCAAGCGGCGGATCTATGCGGCCGAGGGTTTCGACAAGGCGACCCAGAGCCTGATCGGAAACCTGCAAACCGCGCTGGCCCGCTTCGACGAGCAGGCGAGAAACGGCACGGTCCAGGGGCCGGGTACGCCGGCGATCGCCATGTACAGCGCCAAGGGAGAGCGCATCACCGTCGCCCACGGCAGTGGCGGTGGTGGCGGCGGGGCCTTGGGGATTCCGGAGCTGATCCTGGCGGCGCTGATCGGATTGTCTCTGCTCGCGAGGCGCCGTGCCGCCGGAGCCTGAATGAAACGTTTTCCCTGGATCACGGTGGCGCTCGCCGCCCTCTGCGCGACAGCGTGGTTCTTTCCAGCGGACGCCCTGGAGTATGACCGTACCCGCGTCGCCGCGGACGAGGTCTGGCGGCTGCTCACCGGACAGCTCGTTCACTGGACGCCACGGATGGCGGCCTTCGACGTGGGAGTGCTGCTCGGGCTCGGAATCTGGCTGGAGCTCCGGGGGGACCGGCGTCTCGTGGTCACCAGCCTGGCGCTCGGCGGAGTACTCACCGCCCTCGCCGTGCACGCGCTCTCGCCGGATCTCCTGGTGTACCGGGGCAGCTCCGGAGCCGCTTCGGCGCTCTTCGTTCTGGCCGCGGTCCGCATCGCGGATCGTCCCGATCCAATGGTGCGCACCCTGGCGATCGCGGCCGTCGCGCTCTTCCTTTCCAAGGCGGCTTTCGAATCTCTCGCGGGACAGACGCTCTTCGCAGGTCCCCTGCCGCCGGGAGTCCACGTCGTTCCCCTCGTCCATCTGCTGGGTGGGCTCGGCGGGTTGGTGGGAGGAAGCCGGGGCTCCGTTGAACCGGAACCCGTGTGGTAGAGTTGTTGGTTCAGGAGATCGAGCGGAACGGAAGTTTGCCCGCTGAGAACGTCTATCTTCCCTTGACAAAACGCCAATGTTCGTATTGCCACATCGCGGCAAATCCTGTATTGTGCCGTCGTGGCTCACCCTCTAAGGTAAGCCTCCCCTCCTTGGCGATGCCTCTGGGAAAGGAAAGTGCAAAATGAAGCACAACTACCTGACCGTCTCGGTCCTGGGACTCGCCGCGCTCCTCTACGGCCCTTCCAAAGCAGTGGCGCAATTAAGCTCGTTCGCGGTGTTGGGCGGCTCGACGGTGACCAATACCGCCACGCCCACGGTCGTCACCGGCGATCTGGGCGTCAGTCCGGGTAGCGCGGTCACCGGCTTTCCTCCGGGGATCGTGACGGGAGGGACGATCCATGCCGCAGACGCTGTCGCGGCCCAGGCCCAGAGCGACCTCACGACCTTGTACACCAATCTGGCGAACACGGCGTGCAACACCGACTTGACCGGGCAGGATCTGGGTGGGCTGACGCTCACGCCAGGCGTCTACTGTTTTTCGACCTCGGCCCAGTTGACCGGAACGCTCACTCTCAACGCGCAAGGCAACTCCGCTGCAAGGTTCATTTTCAAAATAGGGAGCACGCTCACCACCGCGAGCGCCTCGTCGGTCGTCCTCATCAACAGTGCATCGAGCTGTGGAGTGTTCTGGCAGATCGGCAGCTCCGCAACTCTGGGTACAGGCACAACCCTGGCGGGAAACATCGTAGCACTCACCAGCGTTACCCTGAACACTGGCGCCAGCGTGAACGGAAGGGCCTTGGCGCGAAATGGTGCCGTGACGCTGGACAACAGCCACGTCACCGTCTGCAGCGGCGGCCCCGGCTTGCCGCTGTCCGTCGAGGCGATTCCGACGCTCTCGGGGTGGGCGATGATCGTTCTGACGGGCCTCTTGATCTTGTCCGGCCTGGCAGCCATGCGCAGGCGAGCGACGTAGACTGGAGGACGTTGCTGTCGGGCGGTGGACGAACGACCGCGGGTCCGGTATTTTAGGGTCCATGATCCGAAAACTTCTCCGCCCATCCCTCATCGCCGTTGTCCTCATTCTCCTGGAACTTGCAGCGCCGGCGCTGCGGGGAGACACGCCTCAGGCGGCCGAACCGTTGTATCAGATCGACAAGAGCGTCATCCCGCCGGAAAAGATCTCCGGCCTGAGCCCGGTCTACACCGGGATGGCTTTCCTGGCCAAGCTGGAAGGCAGGGTGAGCATGGAAGCGATCGTCAATCAGCATGGGGACGTTGAGAGCGCGAAGATTCTCAAAGGTCTGCCACTGGGCCTCGATCAAACGGCTTTGGCCGCCGTCAAGACCTGGAAGTTCAAGCCCGCCACCAAGGACGGACAGCCGATCAAGGTCTCCTACGTTCTGACCGTGAATTTTCGCGCCGAGTCGAGCTCCTATGGCCCCGCGTTCAAGAAGATCATCGAGAAACACCCCGATTTCGAAAAGGCGTTGCGAGGCCACCGCTACCAGGAGGCCACGGCGATTCTGGATCACTGGACGGCGGAGCGGCCGCAGGATACCGAAATCCATCTCGCCCGTTCCTACGTTCTCCTGGAACAGAACCGGTTGAGCGAGGCCTGGCAGGAGGCCTCGGCGTATCAGGGAGATCCGTACGAGATTTTTCTTCGTCTGGGCGCGGCGGCGTGGAGGCGAGGATACGAGAACCGGCTGCTGAGCGCTGCGGCCCGCGGCGAGCTCGTCGAGCTGGGCCTGAAGGCCGAGACCAAGGCCATGGCGGCCCGGGCCGACGCCCTCGAGCCCGTGGTCTTCAAAGTTCTTTTGCTTCAGGATAAGTTTGAGCTGACGGCCGATCCCCAGGAGCGTCAAGCAGTGTACAAGGAGGGTAGCGAGCTTCAGAAGCGGGCGACTGCGTTGGAATCGAAAGGAAAGCTCGCTACATCCGAGCCTCCTCCTCACTGAGTAACCGGCGCTCCAGGGTCCCGGCGCCGGCGTTCCGGTTTCCTTCTGCCCTAGCATCGTGTCCAACTCCTACGAGGATCTTTCGAGTGGAGGTGGCCCGTGATTCGCCGCTCTTTTCTGTCCCTGGCTCTCTTCCTGACCGCTCTGCCGCTGGCGGCGGGCCCGATTTCAAAGGACCGTGTTCCTGCGCCTCTCCAGCCCTGGACGGAGTGGGCGATGCGCGGCCACGAGGCGGAGGCCTGCCCGTTCTTCCTCGGCGCGGACGACCCGACCACAGCCAGCCGGCAGTGCGCCTGGCCCGGGAGGCTGGTGCTCGATCTCGGCGAGAAGGAGGGGCGTTTCCGCCAAGAGTGGAACCTTCAGATCGCCGGTTTCGTGCCGCTGCCCGGCGAGGAAGCGCACTGGCCGGTGGAGCTGACGGTCGACGGCCGGCCGGCGGCGGCGGTCGCCAACGACGGCGCACCGGGCGTCTGGCTCGCGGCCGGGCGCCACACCCTGGCCGGAGTCTTCCGTTGGGACTCGCTGCCCGAATCGCTCGATCTGCCGCAGGAGGTGGGGCTGGTGGCCCTCACCGTGCGCGGCGCCGCGGTGCCGTTCCCCGACCGCGAGGCCGCCGGCCGCATTTTCCTCCAGCGCACGAGCACCGCCGAGACGGAGGCCGAGAGCCTGCAGGTGATCGTTCACCGGCAGGTGGTGGACACCGTGCCGCTGGTGCTGGTGACGCGGATCGAGCTCGCCGTCGCCGGCAAGGCCCGCGAGGTGCTGCTGGGGCGCGCCCTTCCCGGCCGCTTCCTGCCGCTCGAGCTCAAGTCGCCGCTGCCCGCCCGCATCGAGCCGGACGGCCGGCTGCGGGTGCAGGTACGGCCCGGCTCCTGGACGCTGGAGCTTACCGGCCGCCACGACGGCCCGGTCGCCGCTCTCACCGCGCCGGTGCCCGGCGGGCCCTGGGCGAACGAGGAGATCTGGGTGTTCGTGGCCCAGCCCGACCTGCGCCTCGCCGACGTCGAAGGGGCGACGGCGGTCGATCCGCAGCAGACGAACCTGCCGGACGAGTGGAAGAAGCTCCCCGCCTACCGGCTGCGGCCGGGCGAGACGATGCGCTTCGCCGAGCACCGGCGGGGAGACGCCGATCCGGCGCCGGACCGGCTGACGTTGCACCGCGTGCTGTGGCTGGACTTCGACGGCGGCGGCTACACATGGTCGGACAAGCTGGCGGGCACTCTCACCCGGAGCTGGCGCCTGGAGATGGCGCCGCCCAGCCGCCTGGAGCGCGTGGCCATCGCCGGCCGCGACCAGGTGATCACCCGCCGCGCCGGCTCAGGGCCGCCGGGGGCGGCGGGAGTCGAGGTGCGCCAGGGGACGGTGCTGCTGGGCGCCGAAGGGCGAATCGAGAGCACCTGGGCGTTGCCCGCCGTGGGCTGGGACCACAGTTTCCAGCAGGTGACGGGCGAGCTGCATCTGCCGCCGGGCTGGCGGCTGCTCGCCGCCACCGGCGTCGACGAAGTGCCGGACACCTGGATCAGCCGCTGGACGCTGCTCGACCTCTTCCTCGTGCTGCTGATCGCCCTCGCCGTGCGCCACCTGTGGGGAACCCGCTGGGGATTGATCGCCCTGGTGGCCATGGTCCTCAGTTGGCAGGAGCCGGACGCGCCGCAGTGGATGTGGATCGTGGTGCTCGCACTGGAGGCGCTGCGCCGGTTGCTCCCTATCGCGGGCCAGGCGCGGCAGGCGGTGCGCGCCCTGTCGGTGCTCGCCAGGATCGGCCTCGTGCTCTTCACCGTCAGCTTCGTGGCGATGCAGGTGCGGCAGGCGATCTACCCCGTCCTGGAGAGGCCCGAGGCGTCGCTGGACGCGGACGGCGAGGTGCAGGACCTGACCCGCCAGAGCTCCCTCGGAAGCGCTCCCGAAGATGTGAGCCACAAGCTGAGGGCGCTCGGGTATGTCAGCGGGGGTGCCGGCGCTCTCGCCCGTGAGGTAAGGCCAGAGCCGCAGGGCGTCGAAGCTCCGGTGCCGGTTCCCAAGGACGCGCCGGCCGCCTTCATTCTACCGCCCCCTCCTGCTCCGCCGCCTGTGCCGAGCCGGAAAATGAAGGAGACGAGCAGCACCGAGAAAGTGCCGTCGTACCCAGCCGCCGACTTCCAGGAGATGGACCCGCGGGCGGTGGCGGGCACCGGCCCGGGCCTGCCGGATTGGGAGTGGACGCAGGTGACTCTGCGCTGGAGCGGCCCGGTCGAGGCGACGCAGCGGGTGCGCTTCTTCCTCCTCTCACCGCTCGCCAATCGGCTCGTGACGCTGGTGCGGGCCGTGCTTCTCCTCCTGCTGTTGCTGCTGACGCTGGACCTCGCGGGCCTGCGCCTCCCCTGGCGCCCCGCGGCCAGGCCCCCGGCCGCCGCGGCGTTCCTGCTCGCCGTGCTGCTGCTGGCTCCGGCGCTGACCGGGGCGGCGAGGGCGGCCGAGGGAGGCGCGCCGCCGGCGACCCCGGCCGCGGACGTCCTCGATCAGTTACGCCAAGCGCTCACGGAAAAGCCCGATTGCTTCCCGGGCTGCGCGGCGAGCCCGCGCCTCTTCCTCGACGTCTCGCCCGCGGCGCTGCGTGCCCGCTTCGAGGTGGGCGCGGCGGCGGAGGTGGCGGTTCCCATCCCCGGCGGCGCGCAGCAGTGGGTGCCCACCGAAGTTCAGGTGGACGGCCAGCCGGCGGGTGTGGCGCGCACCGAGGACGGCCAGCTCTGGGTGAAGATCGGCCCCGGCCGGCATGAGATCCTGCTCGCCGGTGCGCTACCGGCGCGCGACGGCGTGCAGATCCCCCTGCCCCTCAAGCCCCACCGGGTGGAGGTGACGGCGAGCGGCTGGACGGTCTCCGGCGTGCATGAGGACGGCGAAGCGGACGACACGCTGCAACTCACCCGCCTGGGCGGCCCCGGCGCCCACCTGGCATCGGGAGCGCTGCAGCCAGGTGCCCTGCCGACCTTCCTGGAAGTGGAGCGCACCGTGCGCCTGGGCCTCACCTGGACGGTGGAGACCCGCGTTTCCCGCCGCTCTCCCGCGGGCGAGCCGGCGGCGGCGAGCATCCCGGTGTTGCCCGGCGAATCGGTGACCACGAGCGGCATCCGGGTCAAGGACGGTGCCGTGCAGGTGAGCCTCGGGCCGCAGACGGACGAGGTCACCTGGACCTCGTCGCTCGCGGTCGTGCCCGTGCTGGTGCTCGCCGCGCCGCGCACCCTGGAGTGGGCGGAGGTCTGGCGGCTCGACGCGAGCCCCATCTGGCACTTCGCGGCGAAGGGCATTCCTGCCGTCCACAACCCGCCCAGCCCCGGCACGGCGGATGTGAGGGTCCCCGAATGGCGGCCCTGGCCCGGCGAGCGCGTGGAGCTTGCCATCAGCCGGCCGGAGGGCCTTGCCGGGCGCTCGCTCACCCTGGTGCGTAGCGTGCTGAACGTGAGCCCCGGCGTGCGCTCGACGGACGTCTCGCTCGACCTCGCCCTGCGCAGCAGCCGCGGCGGCCAGCATACGATCGTCCTGCCCCAGGGCGCGGAGCTGACGGCGGTGACGATCGACGGCGAGACGAGGCCCATCCGCCAGGAGGATCGCCGGGTCACGCTGCCGGTTCACCCCGGCGCTCAGCGGGTGCTCCTCACGTGGCGGGAGCCGCGGGGCATCTCGCTCCTCTTCTCCACCCCCGCGGTAGATCTGAAGGCGCCGAGCGTCAACGCCCTCACCGTGGTCGAAGTGCCGCGCGGGCGCTGGCTGCTCCTCGCCGGCGGGCCGCGACTGGGGCCGGCCGTCCTCTTCTGGAGCGTTCTGTTGGTGATTCTGCTCGTCGCCTGGGGCCTCGGCCGGGTGCGCCAGACGCCGCTCGTGGCGCGGGACTGGGCGCTGCTGGGCGTGGGCCTCTCCCAGGTGCCGCTGGTGGCCGGAGCGGTGGTGGCCGGCTGGCTCCTCGCCCTCGGGCTGCGCCGCGAGAGAGGCGCCGCGGTGCGCCGCGACAAAGTTTTCGACCTCGGCCAGATGCTGCTCGTGGTGTGGACGCTGGTGGCGCTCGGCATCCTCTTCTGGAGCATTCAGCAGGGACTCCTGGGGACGCCCGAGATGCAGATCGCGGGCAACGGCTCCACCGCCTTCAAGCTGCGCTGGTACGCGGACCGCGCCGGCGCCGTGCCACCCACGGCCTGGATGCTCTCCGTGCCGCTGCTGGTCTATCGCCTGGCGATGCTCGCCTGGGCACTGTGGCTGGCCCAGGCCCTCCTGCGCTGGCTGCGCTGGGGCTGGGTGAGCTTCACGACGGGAGGCGGCTGGCGCCCGTGGGCCTGGTTCCGGCGCAAGCCGGTGATGGTGGCGGTTCCGCCGCCGCCCGTGGCGCCCGAGCCCGCGAAGCCGGAGACGGAAGGCTGATTCCCGGCGAATCGGTCGAAGCCTTGTTCCCGTTGCCGTTATCGAGCGGAGAGTTTACGCGCGCGCTATAGTGGGTCTCTTGGCTACTCACGACATCGAAAGGATTAGCGCCGTCAAAAAGGGCGCCGAGGGCCGTCTTCTCGCGATTCCGGGGGTTCACGCGGTCGGCCTGGGTGCGAAGTACGCCGGCGGCCAGCGCACCCGGGAGCCCGCGATCATGGTGTTCGTGGAGAAGAAGAAACCCGCCGGGGATCTCCTCCCCCACGAGGTCATTCCATCCGAGATCGATGGCGTAAAAACCGACGTCATGGAATCGGCGCCGCCGCGCTTGCACTCAGATGACAAGAAATACCGGCCGCTCGTCGGTGGCGTTCAAATCTGGGGCGGAGGCACTGTGGGCGGAGGAGGCACCCTGGGGTGCATCGCGCGCATCGAAGGTCCGATACCGCGAATCGTCGGCATTACCAATCGGCATGTTGTCGGTGACCCGAAACAGGCGTGGGTGACAGAGCTTGCCATGCTCATCGATCCCAAGCCCAACGTAAACGCGATCGTGGTCGGCGGCAAGAACACGGCGGGTACGCTGATTATCGTGGACCTGACGCGAAACCAAAGCAAGGATCGGGCGCTTTATGTCACGAGAGCGGAAGATACGCTCGCCGATATCGCCAAAGGGCTCGCGGATGCCATCACTTCGATTGGGGATGGATACTCCGCGTCGGCCGTAGGGGAACGAGTGACGCTCACCGAAGCCGCCGGAGCTCAATTCGCTCATGGCGCCCGCGTATTCGGACCACACCGCTACCGAGAAACAGCCGATCTGCGAGCCACCATCGTTGGTACCGAGATCACACTCACCGGCAAAGCTTCCCAGAACTGCGGGTTGTTCATCAACTGGAATGTCGGCGGAGTATTAGCCCCGACTCGCGGCGTATTCACTCGCGTCCGTAAAGGCAGCGAGCTCGCCGAGGTAGCGGGCTGGATTGCCGCCGCGATCACTTCCCTAAAGCTGCCTGGCATCAATGCCACGGCCACCGGCTCGAAGGTGTTGGTTCTTGGCGTGCAGCAGATCGAATGCGACGTCAGCTCGGATATTCGCTACGGTCAGCCTCAGGACTGCTTCTGCTCGGCCTGTTGCGCCTGTTGCAATGACCTCATCGGGGTGGTGACAGACGCGCGCCTGGAGCTGGACGTGGCACTGATCGAGCTCAAGGCCGGCCTCGAATACCGAGCCGAGATCGAGGAAATCGGCATCATCAAGGGCACGCGTTCCTACGGTCTCGCGGATCTGCTGGCTCCCCAACCGATACTCCTCCGAAAGCGTGGTATCAAGACAGGACTCACGCTCGGCACCCTCCTGGCCATTGATGAGGTGGGGGAAAACATCTCCATCGGCGAGCAGGGCACGCCTCAGGAATGGCAGCTCTATCACCGCTACTATTCCAACGCGATGAGGGTCAAGTCGGTCAATAAACTCCCATTCAGCGACCACGGCGACTCGGGATCGGCGGTCGTCAACGAGGCCAACGAGGTCATAGGGATTCTCTTCGGGGGTGGCGACACCCAGACGTCGGTGACTCCCGTTGCGCAGATTGAAGCCGCATTCGATTTGAGCGTAGTGACCGCAGAGGCGAAGGGCCAAGTCAACACCGTACCGGTACTTCAAGGGCACGCCTTTGCAGCTATCGAAACCGAACCCGTGTTCATCGGCCGGCTGCGCGAGGTGGAGCACGAGCTCACCGCAACGCCCGCCGGCCGCGAGATCGCCGAGGTTGGACGGCGGCACGCCGGCGAGGTGGTGCGGCTCGTCAATCACAACCGCCGCGTCGGCACGGTGTGGCGGCGCAATGGCGGGCCGGAACTCGTTCAGACGGCCCTTACGATGGCGCAATCCGGCGAGAGGCAGGTGCCCCGGCAGATCAACGGACGGCCCCTCGCCGAGTGCCTCCGGAGGATGCAGGAGATCCTTACGCGCTATGGCAGCGTCCAGCTCGCCGCCGATCTGCGCCGCTACGGGCCGCGCATCATCGACCTCACGAAGTTCGAGTATCCCCAGCTCCTCGCGGCCCTCGGAGCCGCGCCTCAGTAACACGCCATGGCTTCCAGCGCGGGCACCCTCGAAACACTGGCGCGGCAGATCGCGCTCGCGTTGCAGCCGCTCAAGGAGGAGCTCGCTCCAGGCAAAATTCTGAACCGCCTCGCGGAGATGGGGCTGGCGCTGCCGCCCGCGGTGCTGGCGAACCCCGGATTTTCGGCAGCCCTGAACAGCGCTTCGAACGCCGCGGGCGCGTTGTCCCCGCTGGTCGTACAGCTCGCCGCGCACATCCAGAGCGCCGACGAGGCAGGCATCGTCTCGACCGGCGCCCAGGTGATTCAGCAGATCGGTGTCGCACTGACCACGCTCGACGCGATCGGGCCGGCGCTCAAGGCCGTGGGTCCGCTGCCCGGGGTGAACGCCGCCGAGCTCACGAGCTTCGCCGATGCGTTGCCGTCGCGACTGCTCGGGCGGCGCGTGATTTCTTTTCTCGAGGATCTGCAACCTTCGATCGTCGGCATTGGAAATCTCCTCGGCGTGATCGATCGGGTTCCGAAGAACGGTGTGACGGGCGACGCTCTGCATCCGCCTTTCGTCCTCGAACAGCTCAAGCTCTCGAAGCTCGCCGACGTGCTCCAGTCGCCCGCGGCCGTCCTGAAATCCCTCTACGGCTGGGGCGACCCCGGGTTCGACGGCTCGCTGCTCATGCCGCGGCTGGCGACCTCTCTCTCGCTGCTCGGCCTGCCCTCGTCCCCCGACGAGAGCGGGAAGGCGCTGGAAGCCGGATTCATGTCGGTCAAGGTGCTGCCCGGCGCGCCGCCCGGAATCTCCGCGACGCTGTCCATGCCGATCCTGTCCGGCATCGACGTCACCCTGCCGCTCACGGCGACGTGGTCCGCGCACGCCAGGGCGCAAGGCGTGTTCGCCGCCGGGCTGCAAATCGACGTCACGCCGCCGTCGACCGTCACGATGAAGCCGAATCCACCCGGTGGACCGCTCAACGGCGAGCTCAGCGTCGATCTCATCGCCCGCAGCCCGGACCGCAACCGGCCGCTGGTGCTCTTCGGGCAGACCGGCGGCAGCCGCCTTCAGGCGGATTCGATCTCGATCGGCGTCGGCCTCACGCCGAAATGGGATGCCGGAGCGGGCCACGCCGACGCGTCGCCGGCCGCACGCTTCGCGATCCTTGGCGGCAAGGCCGTCGTCGATCCACCCAAGGGCGACTTCTTCCTCAATCTCCTCACCGGCGGCCTGGGCGGCGAAGTGGGCTTCTCACTCTCGGGAACGTGGAGCCCCGCGGACGGGCTGCGCTTCGACGGCAGCGCCGGCCTCGAAATCGCGTTGCCGGCGCATGCGAGCATCGGTCCCGCGCGGCTGGAGACGCTCTATCTGCGCGCGGGCATCGAGGCCGGCTCCTTCCCGGTCGAGATCTCCGCCTCCATCGGCGCCTCGCTCGGGCCCATCGAGGTCACCGTCGATCGCGTCGGCCTCATCGCCCGGCTGAGCTTCCCGAAAAGCGGCGGTAATCTCGGGCCGGTCGATCTCGCGTTCGAGCCGAAGCTGCCCAGCGGCATCGGGCTCTCGCTCGACGCGGGCGGCTTCAAGGGCGGCGGCTTCCTGCGCTTCGATCCGCCGAAGGGCGAGTACGAGGGCGGACTGGAGCTGACCTTCCTCGAAGTGATCTCCGTCCGCGCGGTCGGCATCCTGTCGACGCGCATGCCGGACGGCAGCGAGGGATTCTCGCTGCTGATCCTCCTCGTCAGCGAGTTTCCACCCATCCAACTGTCCTACGGTTTCACGCTGATTGGAATCGGCGGCCTGATGGGCCTCAATCGCACGGTGCTGCTCGAGGAGCTGCAGGAGGGCGTGCACGACGGCTCGCTCAACAGCATTCTGTTCCCCACCGACGTCGTCGCCAACGCCACGCGAATAATCGGTGATTTGAAGCGCGTGTTCCCGCCGCAGGACGGACACTTCCTCGTCGGGCCGATGGCCAAGCTCGGCTGGGGCACGCCAACGCTGATCAGTCTCTCGCTCGGTTTGATCCTCGACATCCCACGGCCAATGTTCGCGATCCTCGGCGTGCTGCACATGGCGCTGCCGGCCGAGGACCTCCCCATCCTCCATTTGCAGGTGAGCTTCGCCGGCAGCGTCGACTTCGGGCGCGGGCAGTTGCAGTTCGACGCCTCGCTGTTCGATTCGCGCGTGCTCACGTTCACGCTGACCGGCGACATGGCCGTGCGCGTGTACTGGATGGAGAACGCAAACTTCCTGCTCACCGTCGGCGGATTCCACCCCTGCTACACGCCGCCGCCGATGAACCTCGGCGAGTTGGCGCGCCTGGGCATGGTGCTCTTTCAGGGCAACCCGCACATCAGCGCGCGGGTGTACTTCGCGGTCACCTCGAACACGGTGCAGTTCGGCGCGCAGGTGGAGGCGTACTACGGCATCGAGCTGTTCAACGTCTACGGGTTCGTCGGCCTCGACGTCCTGATCAACTTCGATCCGTTCCACTTCGTCGCCGAGATCGAGGCGGAGCTGGGCGTGCGCAGCAACACCACGGTGCTCTTCGCGATCCAGTTGCAACTGGTGCTCGAAGGGCCGTCGCCGTGGCACGCGCGCGGCACGGGCTCGTTCCGCATCGGCTTCATCATCAAAGTCACGGTCAAGGTCGGGTTCGACGTCACCTTCGGCGACGCCCGCGAGACGAAGCTTCCACCGGTCGACGTGCTCGCCGAAATGGTGAAGGCGCTCGGAAACCTCGGTAACTGGCGGCCGCTCCTCCCGCCGGCCTCGAATCAGCACGTCACGCTGCGCGAGCTGCCCGATCCCACGACCGTGCTGGTGCTCCACCCGTACGGCGCGCTGGAGGTCACGCAGAAGCTCGTGCCGCTCCACGTCGCCATCCAGCGCTTCGGCTCGCGCTCGCCCGACGCGGGCAGCGTCTTCACCCTGGCCGACGTGAAGCTCGGCGGCGAGGACGCCGCCGTCACGAACACGCGCGAGCAGTTCGCCCCGGCGCAGTTCTTCAACTTGAGCGACGCGGAGAAGCTCTCGCGGCCGTCGTTCGCCGACTACGACGCCGGTATCGTGATCGGCGGCGACCTCGCGCCGCACAGCGACCTGATGCGCCCGAAGGACGTCGTCTACGAGGTGATCTATCTTCCGGAGCCTCACCCCGTCCGGGTGCGCTACTCCCTGACGGCCGAGCTCGCGGCACCGCTCGCGCTGGGCTCGGCGGTGGCGCAGTCGGCCGTGTCGCACGCCCAGCGCTCGGTCTCCGTCCTGGAGGAGCGCGCGTCGCTGGCGACCGAGCGCTATGCCGTGGTCTCGACCGAGGATCTGACGCTCCACGCGTCGCACCTCGTCTTCGACAACGCGACGGCCGCCGACCAGGCGGTGCAGCGCCTCGTCGGCGAGCGCCCGGAGCTCTTCGGTGCCATCCAGGTGCTGCCGGCCACCGCGGTCGCGACCGCCACGGGGACCGCATGACCGTCGCCCGTTACACCTTTCTTCCCTGGCTGCGGCGCGGCCTCGGCAACCGCATTCAGGCCGGCGCGGGCGCCGGGTCGAGCCGGGCGACGCTGACCGTCTCGCTGGCGGCGAAGTCCGACGCTGGGCAGAGCCCGGTGCCGCCGGTCACCGTCAAGCTCGTGGGGCCGGGCGACATCGCCGGCATGCATCCGCAACAGGTCTTCCGCACCGAGCCGCGGGCGCTGGCGACCGATTTCGAGCCGAACTACCTCGCCGCGATCGATCTCTACGACGAGGACTTTCCGTGGCGCTACTCGCCCGTGGCCGTCGACGGCGCAACGCACCACCTGCTGCCGTGGATCGCCCTCGTCGTGCTCAAGGACGAGGAGTTCAAGCGCTCTGCCACGCCCGGGCGGCCGCTCCCCGCCTTCGTCCTGACGCCCCAGGCGAAGCGCGGCGATCTCTTTCCAAAGCCCAATCAGGAATGGGCCTGGGCGCACGTGCATCTCAACGCGGATCTCGCCAATCTCGGCGCGCTCAAATCCGTGCTCGACGGCGATCCCGACGCCGGCTACGCGCGGCTCATGTGCCCGCGCAAGCTCGACCCGAACACGGGGTACACCGCGTTCGTCGTGCCGGTTTTCGAGGTCGGACGGAAGGCGGGGCTCGGCGAGAAGATCGGCGATGCCGAGGACGGCACCGTGCGCTCGTGGGCCGGGCCGGCGGCCGAGTTTCCGATCTACTACGAATGGTTTTTCCGCACCGGTGTCGAAGGGGATTTCGAAGCGCTGGTGCACGCGCTCGTGCCGCGCGACATGGATCCGCGCGTCGGCATCCGCGACATGGACATCACCCATCCGGGCTTCGGCGTCGCGGACGTTGCCAATCCGCCGGATGGTTTCGTCGGCCTCGAAGGCGCGCTCCTCGCGCCGACCACGGTTGCGAAGGGGCTCTCGCCCACGAGCGACTTCGTGGCGCGGGTCGAGCCGGTGCTCAACAAGCCCGCCGAGGCGCGGGCCGCCGGCGAGAAGGATCCGGTCGTCGCGCCGCCGATTCATGGCTGCTGGCACGCGCAGGTCGAACGCGTGAGCGCGGCCGAGGTCGGCTGGGTGAATACGTTGAACCTCGATCCCCGCCATCGCGCCGCGGCGGGGCTCGGCGTGCGCGTCGTGCGGGCCCACCAGGAGGAGTACATGCGCCTGGCTTGGGAGGGGATCGGCGACGTCATCACGATCAATCATAAGGTTCGGCGCGCGCAGCTCGCGACCAAGGCTTCGGCGTCCGCGTACTCGCGCACCGTGGCGGCCCTGCCCGCCGAGCGGGCGACCGCGCTCATGGCGCCGGTGTTCGGCAAGGTGCTGGGAAGCCCGGTGACGTTGCGCGCGCTGGTGGGTGCCAGCCGGGTGCCACAGGCGGCGTTGTCCCCGGCGCTGCGCAAGCTCCTGCGGCCGCGAGGGCTCGCCGCGCGGCAACTGCTGCCGGAGTCCGAGCGCATCGGCGGCGTCGCGAGCGTCCTCTCCGGGCTCAGCGCCGGCACCCTCTCCGCGGCGCCGCCGCGGGCGCCTGCCGGCGGCGCGACGCTCGAAGCCGTCACCGCCACCCTCGCGCCCGCGGCCTGGCTCGCCTGGCTCCGCCGCAACGGGTGGTGGCTCGCGCTCCTGGCGCTCCTGATCGTGATCGCGCTGCTCGCGGCCGCGCCGGCTTTGGGGCTCGTGGCGGCGGTCGTCGCCGGGGTCGCGGGGGCCGTCGCCGTCGCGCTCGTTCGCGCCTCGCGGCCCGCCGCGGACGTCGTCGAGACGCTGTCGCCCGCCGGATTGACCCCGGACGCGATCCTGGCGATCCCGGCCAGTCCCTCGTTCACCTTTACGAGCACAATCGAGCCGACGCTGCCCGCCTCGGCCGCTCCGGCGCCCACCCCGCCACTGGTGGCCGGCGACAACGCCGCCGCCGCGGACCTGCGCCGCGCGCTCCTCACCTTTCAGGAGCGGCTCGCCGTACGGATCGATCCCCTGCCGCCCAAGCCGGCGCTCGATCTCCCGCTCGTGCACGCCAAGGCGCTCGCCGCGATCGAGCCGCATCGCGCGATGGCGGCGCGCTTCGCGCCGCTGCTGCGCATCGGCGATCAAAACGTGCACGACTACGCGCGCAGCCGCTACGGCGGCGTTCACCGCGGGATGGATCTGGACCTGCTGCGCGAGGTGATGAAGTACCCGGACCTCAAGATGCCGATGTACTTCCCGCTCGACAAGCTGTCGGACGAGTACTTCGTGCCGAACCTGAAGCTGATCCCCAACAACACGATCTCGCTGATGAAGACGAACCAGCCTTTCATCGAGTCGTACTTCGTCGGCCTCAACCACGAGTTCGCGCGCGAGTTGCTGTGGCGCGAGTATCCAACCGATCAGCAAGGGAGCTACTTCCGCCAGTTCTGGGACGTGTCGAACTTCGTCGACCTCGACAACCGGGACGCAAAGACGCTGGCCGAGGATCTGAAGGATATTCCGCCGATCCATCAATGGCGCCGGCCCTCCGCGCTCGGCTCCCACAACAAGCGCGACGCCCAGGGCGACGCCGCGCAGGTCGTGCTGGTAATTCGCGGCGATCTGCTCAAGCGCTATCCGAACACCTACATCTATGCGCAGCAGGCGAAATGGGGAACCGACGACCGGGCCAACCGGCTCGTGCTCTCGGACGAGAAGGGCGAGCTCTTCGCGCAGAACAAGAAGGACCCCGCCCTGCGCTTCCCGCTCTATCGCGCCAGGGTCGCGCCGGACATCCACTTTATCGGCTTCGACCTGACGCTCGACGACGTGCGGGGCGATTCCCGCCTGGACGAGACCGCCGCCGCCCGCGCCGCCGTCGATCCGAAGAAGCTCGGCTGGTTCTTCGTGCTGCAAGAGGTGGTGGGCGAGCCGCGCTTCGGCCTGGACGTCGCCCCGCCGGTGAAACCGGAGGCGAGCCAGTGGGACAACCTCTCGTGGGTGCACCTCGATCTTTCCGGCGGACAGGCGATTGACGTCTTGAAGGCGCTCAAGCCCGGGCTGACCGGCGTTACGGAAGGCGTGACGTGGGGCGCGAACGCGGCCGACATGGCGTTCATCCTGTATCAAAAACCTGTCATGGTCGCCATCCATGGACGCAACATGTTGCAGAACCTCCAGCCCGCAGCGGGATGACGACATGGCCCAAGATCCGTTAGTCAGCCAGTTACGCCAGGACCGCGACGCAGCGCTCGCGCGGGCCCTCGCCGCCGAAGAACGCCTGCGCGCGCTGGACGAGGCCATCGCCCGGGCAGAGCGCGCCCGGCAGGGCGACGAGCTCGAACGTTTGCGCGGGCAGCGCGCCGACGCTGTGGGCGACGCCCGCGGGGCCCGCGACGAGCACGCGACGCTGCGGGACCGCGCCTTCGCGGGCCTCGCGAATCTCCTCGTGCAATCGCCCGAGGAAATCGGGCGTGACTTCAGCGACCGGCACCCCATCGTCCTTCTCCCGGTGCGGATCGAAACGAAGTTCGCCCGGGCCGGGCAGGGGATGGAGCTGCGCGTGCGGATCTTCCCCGACGACATTAGCATTGCCGCGCCGCCGAGCGCCGCGACCGAAGACGAGCGCGTTGCCGGAGAGGGATATTGGAGCGCCCGCGCGGCGTCGAGCGCCTCTCCCGGCGACGCCGGCCTCCGGAGCGGCTACGAGGGAGCGTGGACGACGCTCGCCACGCGCCACGGGGCCTATCGCGCCAGCTACATCGCCGCTGCCACCCGGCCGGAGAACCCGGAAGCGGCGCCGGCCGAGCCGCCGCTCGCCCGCGCCGACGCGCTCCCCGACCGTTTCGTGATCCTCACCTATGCCAACGGCATCGCGTCTCCCCCCGTCGTGGGCCGGCCGATCCCCGACGATCTCGTGCTGGTTCCCGATGCGCTGCAATCCGATTCGTGGCTCGACCGCGATCCGGTGACGGGCACGATGATCGTCCCGCCGGCGCTGCGCTGGCTGACCGACTTCGAGGCGGCGGTCGACGCGGGCATGGCGGTTCGCATCCCGCTGCCGGCTTCGTTCGACGCCGACCGCGGCTTCGACCGCGTCGTGGCGGTCGGCGTCCGCAGCGCGACGCCGCCCGAGGCCGGGCCGGCCGCGCTCGAACGGCTGCTGGCGAAACATCGCTACGGCGACGGCTGCGGCATCGCCCGCGCCGGGATGCCGACCAACAACACCGACACCGCGAAGGCCGGATGGCAGCCGCCCTCCGGCGACATGGATCAGTTGTTCGCGATCGAGGATGCGCCCCCGGACCTCACGCCGCAGCCGGGCCTGCTCGGCGTCACCGACGGCTGGCGCCTCGTCCAGCTCCTCGGGCTGTCGAGCGAGTTCGTGCGGCGGCTGCCGAACGCGGAGGCGACGGACATCGCGGAGGCGATCGCCATGAATCACGCGGCGGCGCCCGGCACGCTCGACGATTTCGTCGGCGAGTTTCTGAGGACGGTCGTCTCCTCGGAGACCGCCACCGCCCTGCACGCGTTCTTCGTGCGCTGGGTGACCGGCCGCGGCCACTATCCGGCGTTGCGCATCGGCCGCGAGCCGTACGGCATCGTGGTCACCAGCGCGTGGGACCGTTGGAAGTATCCACAAACCGGGATTCGGCGCGATTTCACCAGCGACATCGCGCCCACGCTGGCGTCGCTGATCGGAAAGCATCGCCCGAGTTGGAAAACACTCGGCGACTTGGCGCCGCACGCGGCGCAGCCCAACGTCGATCCCTTCGAGCGGTTGCTCGCGATCCTCGGGCTCCTCGCCAGCTCCAGCGACTTCGTCTCGCGCAAGGCGGTGCCCGACGAGTTCGTCGAGCAACGCCTCAAGTTCGCCGGCTCGGGAAAACCGGCGATCCAGGAATGGTTCGACGCGCTCGAAAAGTCGCGCAACGAAAGCTTGAATGCGGCCGGGTTTCCGGCGAAAGTCGAAGGCTCGGAGCCGCGGCTGAGGTTCATCACTTTTTTGGATCACACCGACGCCTGGCGCCTGCCGCTCGTCGACCGCGATCCCAAGGTGCCACTCTCCGAGCGCGACGCGATCGGCAATTTCGACGGCAAGCGCAACTATCTGCACTGGCTGTCGCAGGCCAGCCGCGACGATCTCGTGGCCCAGCGCTTCCCCGGCGCGGACGGCAAGCCCGTGGACGCCCCGCAGGCGCTCCTGTACGTGCTCCTGCGCCATGGGCTGATGACCGCGCTCGAATCGGGAACGCTCGACGCGGCGCGGGCTTTCGGCAGCGAGTTCTTCGACGTGATCGATCGAGATCCCGTGATCTCGAACGTCGGCGCCGCGCAGCACGCGTTGCGCAAGGATTATCTGGAGGTCGACGCCTCGCGGCTGGGGCTGACCACGACGCGGACGGCGCTCGTCGACTGGGCGCTCACCACCGCGCGGGCCGCCGGCGTGAAGCCTCCGTCCGTGGCGCGCATCGCCGACGTCCACGACGCGATCAGCGCCCTGGCCGGCGTGCCGACCGCGCGGCTCGAACGGCTGCTCACCGAGCACGTCGATCTCTGCTCGTACCGCCTGGACGCGTGGATCACCGCGCTGTACACGCAGCGCCTGTCGCAGATGCGAAGCGACGAGCAGCAGCCAGGCTTCTACCTCGGCGCCTACGGATGGGTCGAAAACCTGCGCCCCGCCACCGGACGCCAGCGCATCCCCGCGGACACGCTGCCGCCCGCGCTGCGGCCGGCGGCCGGCGCCGACCTTTTCGAGGATGCCGCCAACGGCGGTTTCGTCCATGCGCCGTCGTTGATGCAGGCGGCCACCGCGTCGGTGTTGCGGAACGCTTATCTCTCGCACGCGAGCCCCGAGTTGCCGGCTCCCTTCGCGGTGAACCTGTCGTCGGCCCGCATGCGCGCCGCTCTCGCCCTGACCGAGGGTGTGCGCAACGGCCAACCGATCGCCGCGCTGCTCGGCTACCAGATCGAGCGCGGCCTGCACGAGCGGTACCCCGGCCTGGAGCTGGATCGATACATCTACGCCCTGCGCGACGGTTTTCCCCTCGTCGGCGGCCTGCTCACCGACATTCCGCCGGGAACGAGCGCCGAGGTGATCGAGGCGCGCAACGTCGTGAACGGTCTCGACCTCGTGGGGTACACGCTGGGTAAGGACTTCCCCTGGGGCATCGCGGGGCTGCCGGCCGCGGCGACGACCGAGGCGGACGCGATCGTCGCGGAGGTCGAGCGCGCCCGCGACGCGCTCGACGCGGTGTCCGACCTCCTGCTCTCCGAGAGCGTGCACCAAGCCGTGCAGGGCAACGTCGCGCGCACCAGGGCATCGCTCCAGGCGATGACCGATCCCGAGGCGCCTCCGGAGCCGGAGATCCTCCGGACCCCGAGGAGCGGCAGCGTGCTGACCTTCCGCGTCGCGCTCGCGCTCGACGTGAATGCCGTCGCGGGTTGGACCCCGGCGCTCTCGCCGCGCGCGAAAGCCAACCTGCCGTTGAACCACTGGCTCGCCGAGCACCTGCCGCCGGCCGCCGACCTGCAATGGGCCGTGCGGGACGGCGCGGCGCCGCCGGTCCTGCAGTCGCTGGCGGGCCTCGGCCTGGAGCCGATCGACGTCGTGCTGATGAGCGGCGACCACCTCGGCGACCTCTCCAGCGAGCTCGAACGCTTCCTCATCCGCCGCTTCCGTTCCGATCACGCGGTGCCGGACGAGCGGTTGAGCGCCGCCGATTTTTCCGCACGCGACCCCGGCAAGCACAGCCTCGCCTCCGTCCAGCCGTTGCTCGCCCGCCTGCGCCGCATGATTACCAAGGCCCGCGCGGCCGACGCCCGCGATTTCTGGCGCAACGCCGACATGCCGCGCGTCGACGCCAGCGATCCGGCGGGATCGGCAAGCGGCGATCCGCGCCTCGACGAGCACAAGGAGCTGGCGCAGCGCGTGGACGCCGCCGCCGCCGCGTTAACGGCAGGCGGCGCAGTGCTCAAGGCGAAGCTTGCCGTGCTCGCGCCGTTGCGCGCGAACCTCGAAACCAACGCGTCGACGGTGAGCGATCCCGCCTGGGTGCCGGCGCTCGAAGCCCTGCGCGCCGCGCTGTTCGGCGGCGTGCCGTTCGGCATTCCGGAGGCGCTGCCGGCCGACGGGCTCGCCGTCACCCCCACGCTCATCGATACGCTCCTGGCCCAGGGACAGGCGGTCGCCAAGCTGATCGATCAGCGGCTCGCGCAGGCCGCGGCGCTGGCGCTGAGCGCGACGGCGCCCCCCGAGCCGCTGCCCGCCGGCGAGCCCGCGCGGTCGCAGGAAGCCGCTCGCCGCCACGGCTTACAGCGGCAGAGCTACCTCGAAGCCGCCCGCGCGCTGTTCGGGCCGGCATTCACGATCATTCCTCTGTTCCGGCTGCACGCCGACCAGGCCGGCGAGGTCGCCCAAGCCATCGCCGCGCCCGTCACCTCGGACGCTCTCGCCGCGGAGGAGTGGCTTCACGCCGCGTCGCGCGTGCGGCCGAGGCTCGCCGAGCTGACGTGGGCGATGGCGGCGGCGCGGTGGCTGGAGCGCCCGGTCGCCGATCCGGTCGTCGCGCAGCTCCCGCACAGCCCCGGCTCGCCCTGGATCGGCGGCAAGGTCGGCACCGCCCTGCCGCGCGGCGAATGGCTCGCGCTGACCTTGTTCGGCGCGCCGTTCCTCGCGAAACCCCTGGCCGCCGCGCTGATGCTCGACGACTGGACGGAGACCATTCCCACCGGCCGCGAGACGACCGGCGTGTCGTTCAACTTCAACCGGCCGAACGCCGTCGCGCCGCACGCGGTGCTGGTGGCGGTGCCGCCCGAGCTGCGCGGCCATTGGGAGTGGGAGGATCTCGCCGGTGCGGTCAACGAAGCCTTGGACCTCGCCAAGGTGCGGGCGGTGGAGATCGATCAGCTGATCGACCGCGATGCACACCACGCCTTACCCCAGGGCGCCTACTTCCAGTCGCTGCCCGCGATCCTGTCGGAGTTCAGCGACGCGCGGTTCGCGAAAGTGGACTACGCCAGCGCGGTCACGGTGGCGCTGAGCCGGGAGAAACCATAAATCATGGCTTTGAACGCCCGCATCGCCGCCGTCTACAACTTCTCGCTCGCGCCGCGCGATCCGATTCCCAACATCAGCGGCTGGAACCGCCTCGAAGGCAGGCCGCGGCGCGCCGATTTCGAGCGCAGCCTCCGCGCCGAAATCCGCGATCCGTTATGGTTTCTAACCCGCCAATGGCAGTACGGCGAGTTCGAAGGCGAGGACGCGGGGTCTCCGATCGACGCCCGCATCGCCTACACCACCTCGCCGCTCGACGGCTTCGCCGTGGGGACGGTCCGCGAGCCCTACGATCCTGGAACGCCGCTCGAAGTCACCGTCGCGCGCGAAGTGGTGCCTTTCGACCTGACGCTTCACATGCAGGCCGCGCGCGTCTTCGAGCGGCTGCTCGGCGCTCGAAGCTTGGCAAACCGCTTGAAGGACTATGTGGATCGCTTCCCTCTCGCGTACGCCACGGCGGTGGCGGGCGCGGACACCGGCGATGCCGCCGCCCTGTTCGATGCCGGCAAGGCCTTCCTCTTCGACGCGGATGCGGTGATCGGTACCGTGCGCGATGGCTCGCATGCCGGTATCGTGGCCACCTTTCCGGGCATCACGGCGGCGCAGGCGGACGCGCTCGACGGCGCGGGGGCGGACCTCGTCGCCTGGTTCGACCGCACCTATGGAGCACCGCGCACCGCGCCGCCCACGTGGCGCGCCGACCGGCTCGGCTACGGCTTCGCGTGCTCCGCCTCGGGCGCCGGGATGGACTTCGTCGCCGGGGAGTTCGGCGGCGGTCCGCTGGACTGGTACGCGTTCGACGCCAGCCGCGCCGCTGCGACGCCCGGCGCGGAGCCGCCCGCCGTGGGGTTGTCGTTCCTTCCCACCTCGATCCAGTTCGCCGGCATGCCGAGCCCGCGCTATTGGGAGATCGAAAATTCGCGGACGGAGTTCGGCCACCTCGACGTTCACACGAACGACCTCGCCAAGCTGGTGCTCGCGGAATTCATGCTGATCTACTCGAACGACTGGTGCCTGCTGCCGCTCGAGCTGGAGGTCGGCAGCTTCACGCGCGTCCAGGGCGTCCTGGTCACGGACGTCTTTGGCGATCAGACCCTCGTCCGCGCCGCCGACCGCGGCCGCGACGAGGATTGGCAGCGGTGGTCGATGTTCCGAATGAACGGCGACAACGTCGCCGGGCCGGGCCTGCTGCTCGCTCCGGCGTTGACGGCCACGGTCACCGCGCCGACGATGGAAGAGGTCCATTTCCTGCGCGACGAGATGGCCAACATGGTCTGGGCGGTCGAGCGGCGCGTGATGTCGCGCCTGGGCGAGGCGTTCGATCCCTCGGTCGCCGTGCCGCCCGCCGTCGCGGCGCCGGCCACCACGGCGCCGGCGCGTTATCAGCTGGGAACGGACGTGCCGCCCAACTGGCGCCCCTTCATCCCGGCCCATCTGCCCGGCTCCACCCGCAGCATCCGGCTGCAGCGCGCCCGTCTGCCGGAGCAGCCGCTGGAGACCGCGGGCGTCATCCTTCGAGTCGCCAGCCCCTACTTCCTCGCCGAGGAGGAAGTGCCTCGCGCCGGCCGCATCGTCGACCGCGCGTTCAAGCGGGCGCGCTGGATCGACGGCACGACGTTCCTGTGGATCGGCCGCCGTTCGAAAACCGGCCGCGGCGAAGGGTCGAGCGGCCTCGTGTTCGACCAGATCGTGGAGACGCCTCCGCAGGTCAAATAGGCGCTTCGCCGCGAGGCTGAGCCAGGGGAGCCTCCCGCCAGCCGGGGAGTAGCAGCCAATAGCGGAAGGTATGGAGAGCGAGCCGCTTGCGGTCGTCGAGGGGCTCGGCGTCGAGCTGGGTCACGGCGGTCCAGACGGCGTCCTCGCCGCAGGCCAGGGCGAGATACCAGGGAAGCTCTTCGACGCTCACCTCCCAGCCGCCGAGGACGCTGCGGAGCGCCTCGCCGGCCGGTAGGGGACAGGGCGGCCGCAGACGGAGGAGGATTCCGCCGGCGAGCGCCTGCTGCTGATAGCGGCGCGTCTCGACGGGTTGAGTGGTGAAATTCTTGTACAGCCCCCAGAAGAGCTCCAGGGGCTCGGCAGTCCTCAGGACGTGAACGAGATCCTCGAGCTCGCGGGCGCTGTCGCCGCCGTAGCGCTCGGCGCTGCCGGCGACGAGCGAACCGATGGTCGCCCGGTCGAGCGTCAGCATCGAGGCCAGTCCCAGCTCCACGATATATCGGATCATTTGCTCTCCTCGCGGCGCCATGGTACCGCGACACGCTTCCCGGCGATACGGGCTCGTGACGCCGGGACGATATACTGAAGAGACTCGTCAGCCTTAGCGACAAGACGACAACTCTGGGAGGTGCCATGGTTTTCAGGCCGGCTTTCAAACCGCAAGCGATCCGCCGATCTTTCGCAGCCTTCCTCTGCGCGCTCCTCCTCGCCCCCTGGGCCGCGGAGGCCAAACCGCCAAAGACGAAGCCCGCGCCGAAGCCGGGCAGCACGCCCCCCGCCGCGCAACCGACGCCTCAAAGCCAGCCGGCGAAGGCCGATCCCCTGCCGCCCCCCGGGATCGACGCCGTCGGCGAGAAGCTTTGGCACTACCAGACCGACGCCGCCCGCGACTCCCTGTCGAAGCTGATGGACCAGGCGGATTCGAATCCCTTCGTGGCCACGGCGTACGGCCGCGTCCTCGAACAGCAGAAGAGCTACGGCGACGCCGAGGCCCGGCTGCGCAAGGCCGCCGCGCTGGCGCCCGCCGATCCGGCGCCGCTCGTCTACCTCGGGGAGGTCCTCCTGCGCCAGCGCCGGGACGCCGACGCGAGCGGCGCCTTCCGCCAAGCCGCGGACGCGGCGCGGGCCAAGGGCGGCGCCGACGCCGCCTACTACCTCGGCATCGCCCAGCAGCGGCTGAAGCAATATGACGACGCCGTGGCCACGTTCACCGGCGCGCGGGCGCCGCAGCCGGCGCTCATCCCGTACCAGATCGGCGTCACCCGCGCCTTCCAGGAGAACTGGTCCGCCGCCGCCGAGCAGCTCACCCAGGCCATCAATATGGACTCGGGGCTCGCCATGGCCTACTACTACCGCGCCCTGGCGCAGGACAAGCTCGGCCACAAGGACCTGCTGGTCAACGACATGAACCGCTTCCTCGCCCTCGCGCCCAAGGCCCCGGAGGCCGACCGCGCCCAGGCGGTGCTGCGGGCCGTGAAGCACTAGAAGGCGTTGCCGAAGCCGAAGTAGAGCTTGTAGCGTCCATCGCCCGGCCGCCGGTCGAGCGGATAGGCCGCGTCGAGCCGCAGCAGGCCCACCGGGGTGGACGCCCGCAGGCCGAAGCCGATCGACTTGGCGAGGTCGAAGCTCGCGTCCCGCGGGTGGGCCCAGACCTGGCCGGCGTCGAAGAAGGCGAGGCCGGTGAGCGAGAACGGCAGGGCGAAGCGCAGCTCCTCGTTGATCACGAACAGCGCCTCGCCCCCCGCCGCCCGCGCGAAGTCGCCGAGCGACTCCTGCGGCCCCAGGGTCTCCTGCCGGTAGCCGCGCACCGAGTACGGACCGCCGACGAAGAACAGCTCGTCGCGGATGATCTCCTGGCCGGCGAACGGGTGCGCGAGCCCCAGACGCACCGACTGCGCCCAGGTCCACGTCCTGTGGGCCAGATCCACGTTGCGGAACGACGACACCTGGCCGAACAGGCGGGCGTACTCGAAGTCGCTGCCCAGGAAGCGGCCGCTTCCCGACACGTCGAGGCTGGCGAAGAGCCCCCGCCGCGGGTCGATCTTCTCGTCGCGGGTGTCCCGCAGGAGTTGGAGCCCCGCGAGCGGGAGCCGGATCTCCAGGTCGAGGGGGAAGAACGGATCGGGAACGACCTCGAAGATATGCGTTGTGCGGTAGCGCACGTAGAGGTGAGCCGTGTCCTGCGCGCCCACCGGACGCTGAGCTTCCACGGACACCTCCCGACGGTCCTCCACGAGGTTTTCGTCTCCCGGCGTGAACAGCCGCCGCACCTCGGCGTAGCTCTCGAACGAGATCGGCGTGCCGAGCACGCCGCCGGTGCGCAGGTAGAGCCGGCCGCTGCGGTCATCCGTCTGGTAGAGGCCGCGCAGGCCGACGGTGATGGCGCGGCCCAAGAAGTTCTGGTCCACGAAGTCGAGCACGGCGGCGGTGCCCACGCTGCTCTCCCACCGCACGCCGTAACCGAGGTGGAAGCGGGACTGCTCGGCGAGCCCGAGGGTGACGCGGGCCTCGCCGTCGTCCTTTTTGACCTCGGCGTCGACGCGGGAGAACAGGCCGGTGCGGAACAGGCGGGTGCGGGCCTCCTCCACCGCGGCTTCGGTGAACGGCTCGTTCACCTTCAGGCCGGCTTGGCCGGCGGTGCGCAACAGCGGCGCCGGCCGCGACCAGCGCTCGCCGGTAAGAGCAACGGCCGCCAGACGGTAGGCGGTGCCGGGATCGACGTCGTACTTGAGCTCGAGCTCATCCGGCCGGTCTGCGACGGGCGCGAGCGAGGAACCGACCTTGGCGTCCGCATAGCCTTGGCTGTGCAGGTCGTCTTCCAAAATTTGCGCGCCGCGGGCGACGAGGTCCAGCCGGGCGGGCGAGTCGACGCGCAAAGGAAGGAGCCCGGTGAGCCTCTCCGCCTCGCCCGTTACCAGCGCGTCGCCGGCGATCCGCACCGCCGCCACGACCTGCTGCGGGCCGGTCTCGATTTTTACCGTCAACCCGCCGTCTTCCAGCGAGCGGCCGGTGATCCGTGCCGCGGGGTAGCCCAGGGTCCGCAGCGCCGCGAGCAGCCGGGAGTCGGCGTTGGGCAGCCCGGCGGCAAGTTCGGCCCGCGCCAGGGTGCCGGGGAAGCTGGCGGATGCGAGCTGTTCCTCGGCCGGATCGAGGCCCAGGAGCGTCAACCCCTGGAGCGGCCGGGCGGGGCCGGCCTCAGTGCGGATCGTCACGGTCCGAGGACTCTCGACCGCATTCGGGTCCTTGCGCTGGACCCCGATCTCCACCTTCGGATCGAGATGGCCGGTGCCGCGGAAGGCTCGGATCGCGGCTTTGCGCATGTCCTCGATCGAGCCGGCCTCGTAGAAATCCGTGCGGTAGAGGCTGGTGATCGCCGGCCTCAAGGCCCGGGAAGGCGTGTCGTCCGCGAAGACGAAAGAGACCTTGGGACCCGGCTCCACGGTCACGGCGACGTCCACCCAACCGGGCTTGGCGGCGACCGGGTTGACGGCGACGGCGACCTGCGCGCCGGGATAGCCCTTTCGACGCAGCAATTCCGTCACGTCCACCTCGACGCCGAAAGCCGCGCCCCCGGGGACCGGTTGCTTCTTCTCCAGGTGGACGGCGGTGCGAATCTCTCGCTTCGAGACACCCTTCTTCGGCGTCGAGACGTCGAGACGCCGCAGGCGCGGCCCCGTCTCTTTCTTCCGCTCGCCGCCGCCGAAGTCGAAGGCCTGCTGGAGGCTGCCGCCGCGGTGGCCGACGTCGTTGGTGAAACCCTCGGCCCGCAGGCCGGGCAGGGCGGAGAGATCCTGGACGTAGAAGAGATAGGTCTGGCGCTCGGCGTTGCGCAAGTCGACGGAGACGGCAAGCGAGACGTTGCGCGACAGGTCGCGACCGATGGTGAGCCGGGCGCTGGGATCGGCCTCGTTGAACACCAGGACCGGCCGCACCGAGAAGCCGCCGAGGCCGGCCGACTGGCTCAGCCGCTGGAAGAGACTGGCGCCGTAGTAGTTGGCGAAGCCGGCCGTCAACGCCGTCCCGACGTCGACGCCCTGGGTATCCTCCTGCGCCCCCGGCGAGGTGAGGAGGTCGAGTGGGCTCTCCCCCTGGAGCTTGGCGATGCTGGGGTCCTGCAGCGAGGAGGTGGTCGTCAGCGACACCTGGGGATCGGTCGCGGCGTCGCCCGTGAAGAGCAGCGAGCCGCTGTCGATGCGCACCGTCTGGCCGTAGGCGTAGAAGAGGCCGCCCGGATCGATGTCGATGCGGCCGCGGAGCACCGGCGCGTCGAGCGTGCCGTCGAGCGTGAGCTGGCGCCAGGTGGCCCGCAGGTCGCCGACGTTGTTCTTGACCCGCACGCCGTCGGCCGTCTCGACCGCCAGGGCGAGGTCGATGGCGGCCAGGGCGCTCTCCTCGGTGCTGGGCGTATCGCGCGGTTTGAACAACAGGGTGAAGACCTCGCGGTCGAGGTTCAGGTCGCGGTCGAGCACGCCACGGTCGACCACCACGCGGCCGGAGAGGCGGCCGCGCGCGTCCGGCGGCGCGCGGAAGGCGAGCCGGCCGGAGAGCTGGGTGTCGATGCCGTAGTCCAGCCGGTAGCGGACCTTCGCGAGCGTGGCGTCGATCTCGACGCCACGCTGAGGCGAGTAGCCGCCCGCGAGATCCACCGTGCCGCCGTTGAGGCCGAGCCGGCCTTCGCGGATCGTCCACCGTCCGCCCGAGAGGTCGGCGCCCAGCTTCGGGTCCGTGATGCGGACGGCGGCGGACGGCAGGAAGATCGACGCGCCGGGACCGCTCGCCTCGACGGTGCCGGAGAGCTTGTCCAGTGGCCCGGAGGCGTGGGCCGAGAAGGCGAGCGAGCCGGCCGCGGCGCCGCCTTGGAGGTAGGGATTGAGGAGCGCCGCGTCGAGCCTGCCTCTCGCGTCGGCGGCGAGGCGGGTCACGAGGCCGGCCGCCGAGTCCGTGAGCCGCCACGAGCGGGAAAGGTCCGCGCTCGCCTGGAGGTCGACGCCCACGCCCTTTGCACCTCCCTCTGCCGCATCAGCGATCAGATGGACCGGCAGCAGTTCCAGCCGGCCGCCGGCCAGCCTCAGGACCGCCGGCCCCTGCGCGGCCACGCGGCCGTCCGGCGTTTCGACGCTCAACCCGGAGAGCCGCACCTCGGCCTGCCCGGCGGCCGGCGCCCCCAGGTCCAGCGTCAGCTCGGCGCTCAAGCCCGCCCGCACCCGCTCAGGTGCAGGCGCCATCCCCAGGGCGGCCAGCAGGGGGGTCGAATCGAGCGCCGGAGCGTCGAGCGACAGCGTCACCGGCCCGGTGGCGAGCTGGCCGGGGACGGCGTCGAGCGCCGAAGCGAGCGCGGGCACCTGCCGCAGGGAGCCTAGCGGCACCCGCGCCCGCAGACTCATCCGGCCGGACGCGGTGTCGAGACGCGGCGCGGTGACCTCCAGGACGCCGTCCCGCAGCCGGGCACTGAGGTCCGCCGCCGCCAGGGCATCGAGGGGCTTGTCCAGGTGCAGATCGAGATCGGCCTCCGCGAGCAGGGGCTCGATCGTAGCGCGGCCGGAGCCGGCGAATTTTCCGCCGAAAGAGCGTCCCGCCGGCAGCTCGCCCGAGAAGGCGCCGAGGCGGACCTCGCGGGCGTCCCCCTCGGCGTCGACGTGGAGCCTGGAGATCTCCGTGCCTTGAGCGATGAGCGTGAGCCGGTCGGCATCGATCTTCGCCTTGGCTGCGAGCGACCGTAGATCCGCGCCGCCCTTCCCTTGCGCCGAGATCACGAGGTGATCCACGCGGGCCTGACCGGGAACGTCGACGTTCCTGCCGTCCAGCGTCAGCGTTCCGTCGTAGATCAAGGGCTGGCCGGCGAGCGTGCCGTCCGCGGCGATCCGGAACGTCTCGATCCGCGCCGTGGCCGAGGCGCTCGGCTGGGACACTAGGCCGGCGCCCTCGACGGACAGCGTGCCGCGGTAGGAGAACGGCTTGAGGCTGAGCGTGCCCTCGCCGGCCACCGTACCGCTCTCCAGCCGCTGGAGGCTCGGAGGCAACGCGAGGGACGCCGTGGCGAGGCTCACCTTCGTGCGGTAGCCGCGGGGCGAGCCGGCAAGCTCCGCGGTGCCGGTGACGGTCCCGGCGAGCCCCGGAGCGAAGGCGGCGAGCAGCTCCAGGGGGAGCGTTTCCGTCCGCACGGCCGCCGAGCCGGCCATCGTCCGCGGCTGCCCCTTCGCCTGTAGATGAACGAGCGCGCCCGGTTGGGGCAGCCAGGTGGCGTCCACGCCGGCCGCGGGCGCCGCGAGCGACCCCGAGAGGTGGGCGTCCGCCGTCAGCGAACCCTGGAGCGGCACGCCCATCGGCGGCGCCGGAACCAGCCGGGGCCAGAGTGCCCGCGCCTCCGCCAGGGCCGCACGCACGTCGGGGAGCCGCACCTGCGCCTGCGCGCTCTCCGCCGTGGCATTGGCCAGCTCGGCCCAGCCCGCGGCGTGGAGGACGGCCTGGACGGACCGGCTGCCGGGAGAGTCCGGCAGGAGGTCCGCGACGACCGTGGCGTCGAGCTGTTTCGGAGATCCGCCCGGCGTGAGCCACACCTTCGCCGTCGCCAGCCGCCGGCCGCCGCGTCGCCACCCCGCCTGGGCCGTTCCCCCGACCCGCGCCAGATCGCGGGGACCGAGGCCGGCGCTCACCTTGAGGTCCACGAGCGTGCCCGCCAGGGCGAGGTCGGCATACAGCTTGGGATCGAGGTAGGGCTTCAGCGCCTCGGCAGGGATCGCCTCCGCCGCCAGCGAGACCTGGCCGGAGCCGTCGGGCATCTCGACGCGCCCGTTCGCCCGGATCCGCCCCCCGGGGGGGAGCCCCGCTACCAGCGCCCGGGGCTCGGCCTCGAGATCGAGCCGTCCCGCGGACGGCTCCCCCGGCTCCAGCCCCACCGTGCCGGCGGCCGCCAGGCGCAGGCCGTCGCCGGTCACCCGCAGCCCGTCGAGCCGAAACGGCTTCTTGTCCTCGTAGCCGACGCGGCCGGCGAGCCGCAGCGTCTGCCGGCCGAAGCCGGGGCGGTCGAGGACCGCCGCCGCCTGCGTGACCTCCAAGTCCAGCCGGCCGCCGCGAAACGAGCCCCGGGCCTCGATCTCCCGGGCGTTCCAGCTCCGCAGCCAGGCCGCCGCCGGCGGCCCGAGCGGCGCGCCCCGCACCTCGCCGCGCCGGATGGCGATCGCCAGGATCTCGACCGGCGGCCCCGGCTCGGCCGGAGTCGCCGATTGCGGGATCTTCGGCAGCGGCGCCGAGAGGTCGACGCGCAGGCCGTCGGCGGCGAGCGACCTCACCACCAGCGGGCGGCTGCGCAGCGAGCCTAAATCCACCACGGCCTCGACCCGGTCGGCGGTGGCCAACGGCGCCGCGCCGGGCGCTCCGAGGCGGACCTTGTGCAGCACGACGCCGCTGCGGCGCCAGAGGGGTGAAAAATCCTCGGCGGTGAAAGCGAGCCCATAGTCCTCCCGTAGGACCGTCGAGAGCCGGTCCAGCACCGCCCGCCGCACCGCCGATCCCCGCAGAGCGGCCACCACGCCCACGACGAGCAGCACCGGCAGGACCACCAGGACGAAGAAGGACGTCCAGGCGATCCGGCGCAGGCGCCGGCGTCCGCGAGGGCGAGACGAGCTGGGAACGATTTTGGACATGGCGGCGCCGGTTGAATCTTATCGTTCAATCTATGGAATGATTCCCCCTGAGGGCTTTCGCGCCCTTTCCCAAGGAGACCGCCCATGGCCGCAACCGCGCAGGCCCCAGCCAGCAAACCGCGCCGACGCGTCAAGCCGCTGTTGTTTTTCTTTCTATTCGTGATCCTCGTCGCCGGCGGCTTCGCCGGGTACGTGTGGTCCACCCTCCACATCAGCTACTCGGAGGGCGAGCGGGCCGGGTTCGTCCAGAAGTTTTCCCGCCGCGGGTGGGTCTGCAAGACGTGGGAGGGCGAGCTCGCCATGGTGAACCTGCCCGGCACGGTGCCCGAGCTCTTCCGCTTCTCCGTGCGCGATCCCGCCATGGCCGCCCGTCTCAATCAGACGATCGGCCAGCGGGTGCGCGTCCATTACGAGCAGCACAAAGGCGTGCCCTCCGACTGCTTCGGCGAGACGGAATACTACGTCACCCAGGTCGATCCGATAGGCCCCTGAGACCGTCTAGAAACTCAAACAGGCCGTCGCCAGCAGGCCGGCCAGATCATCCGGAACCGGCGCGACGATCTCCAGGCTCTCTCCGGTCACCGGATGGACGAAGGCCACGCGCCAGGCGTGGAGGGCCTGGCGGGAAAAGTCGCGGCAGGCCGCGGCGATCTCCGGATCGCCGATCCCCTTCCAGCGCGGCTCGCCGTAGAGCGGATCGCCGACGATCGGCATTCCCGCCGCCTGGAGGTGCACCCGGATCTGGTGGGTGCGGCCGGTGACCAGCCGGCAGCCGAGGAGGCTCACCCCCGCCGACTCCGCCAGCCGCCGGTAGAGGGTCGCGCTGTCCCGCCCCGAGGTCTTCGAGGCGATGCGCCGCTTCAGATCCGCCGGATCGCGGTCGATCTTGAACTCGATCCGGCCCGACTCGAAAGGCGGCTCGCCCGCCCCTCGATAAACGACCGCCAGGTATTCCTTCTCCGCGCCGGGAGCCTTGAGCGCCCGTGCCAGACGGTAATGGACGGCCGGGGCCTTGATCACCATCATCACGCCCGAGGTGTCGCGGTCGAGGCGGCTCACCAACCCGGGCCGCTGCCCTTCCGGCCAGCCGCGAGCCCGCCAGAGCAGGGCGTTGATCAGCGTCCCCTGCCGGTGGCCCGGCGCCGGATGCGCCACCACGCCGGGCGGCTTGTCGAGGGCCAGAAAATACTCGTCCTCATAGAGCACCGAGAGCGGCATCTCCTGCGCCACCATCTGCCGGCGCGGCGGAGGCGGCGGCAGGATCACCTCCACCTGATCCTCCCATGCGACCCGGCTCGCGGGCTTGGCGGGAGTCCGCCCGTTCACCCGCACGCGGCCGGCCGCGATCCAGGCCTGGACGTGCGCGCGCGTAATGTCGTCACGGTCCGCCAGGTGGCGCATGAGGACGAGATCCAGGCGTCCCCGGGCGTCGCCGCGGTCGGCGCGGAAGGTGCGGAGGAGAGAATTGCCGGTCACGAAACGAGACTGTATCCGCTTGTCCCGTTTATCGATCGTTGAACACTGATTAAAGTTAGAGATCTCCACCGTCCGGTTTCATCCGGATCGTGAACGGCGGCCGCCGCGGCAGGACTAGAGGGTTCAAGCTCGCCCTGAAGGCGGGCTTTTGCGAGAAAGGAGCCGTCATGTCACGGAAGGTATGGGTCTACGGAGTCGCCGTCTTTCTGCTCAGCCTCGTTGGAACTCAGGCCGCCTCGGCCAAATATCTTTACAGCTACGCCGTGAAGTTCGTTTGCGGCTACAACAACACCAACATCGGCCTCACGACGAACTCGGCGGGCCAACAGGTCTCGCAGGGTGAGGCGACGGTCAAGTTCGGCAACTACGCGACGGACATCAACATCTTCAACTTCAACGTCGATACCTCGTTGCCACCCGAGGCGATCATCCAGAAGAACCTGATCCTGCTGGTGAGCAAGGGGGACCCCGTGGGCCGCGAGCCCCGGGCAGTCGGCACCGCGGCCATTGACAACATCACCCTGAAGAGCCAGGAAGCGACGATGGACGACTGCAACCGCATCGGAGAGCTTATCTGGGGCGCCGGCAACATCCCGACGCCGTTTCCGCTCATGATCGGGTTCCTGGTGATCCAGAGCACGGTCGAGCTGGACATCACCGCCGTGTACACCTCCCAGGCCTGCAGCAACTGGGTGTTTGCCGGCCCCAAGATGGAGTGCCTGGACACCACCGGCCGGGAGCAGGGCGTGAGCTCGGCGATCGACGTCCACCAGATCACGGGCCATAGGTTGTTCCCTTAATTTAAGCCCGGCGGGACAGCCGGGGAGGATAAGATCGGCGGGAGACCTTCGCACTAAGGAGACTCCGCCATGCCGATCCACCTCCTCGGCCTCGTCCTGGCCCTGGCCACCGCGGTCCATACCCCGGCCGATTCCCGGTTCGACAGCCGGTTTACGGGCCGCACCCTCCGCTTCGATTACTTCCACAGCGGCGTCGCGAAGGAGGAGCACGTCAGCCTCGACGGCCTGCGGCTGGAAGGGGGCTGGCCCGGCAGCCGCGTCCGCCTTCTGGACGATACCAACCTCGGCAAGTACCTCTTCGAGGTGGTCGACCTCGGCACCAACCAGCCGGTCTGGTCGCGGGGGTTCTCCAGCATCTACGGCGAGTGGGAGACCACCGGTGAGGCCGGAGCCGGCGTCTGGCGGACCTTCCACGAGTCCATGCGCTTTCCGGAGCCGAGAGGCAGGGTGCAACTCGTCCTCAAGAAGCGAGCCGCGGACGGGGCGTTCCGGGAGATCTACTCGACCCTGGCCGATCCCGCCAGCCGCTTCGTGGACCGCTCGCCGGTGCCCGCCGTGGGCACGGTGTGGAACGTCTTCGAGAGCGGACCGCCGGCCGTCAAGGTGGACCTGCTGATCCTGGGCGACGGCTACACGGCGGCCGAGAAGGGGAAGTTCCACGCCGACGTCAAACGCCTGACGGACGCCCTCTTTGCCACCGAGCCCTTCAAAAGCCACCGGTCGGATTTCAACGTGAGGGCGATCGACGTCCCCTCTCCCGCCTCCGGCGTCACCGATCCGCGCACCGCCACCTGGCGCAAGACGCCGCTGGGGCTCGCCTACAACGCCTTCGACTCCGAGCGCTACATGCTCACCTTCGCCGATCAGGCGATCCGCGAGATCGCGGCCCAGGCGCCGTACGACGCGCTGATCCTGCTCTCCAACAGCCGCAAGTATGGCGGCGGCGGCATCTACAACCTGTGGAACACGGCCGCCGTGGACAGCGCCGAGTCCGCCTATCTGCTCGTCCACGAGTTCGGCCACTCCTTCGCGGGCTTGGGGGACGAGTACTACACCTCTCAGGTTTCTTACGAGACGTTCAATCCGGCGGGCAGCGAGCCGTGGGAGCCGAACGTCACGGCTCTCCTGGATCCTCAGAACGTGAAATGGAAAAATCTCGTCGCCGCGGGCACGCCGCTCCCGACGCCCTGGAACCAGGAGGATTACGACAAGATCGTGCTCGCCTACGAGAAGAAGCGGCGCGAGCTGAGGGAGAAGGGAGCCCCCGAGGAGCAGATGGAGGCCCTCTTTCAGGAGATCCGCGAGAAGACGGCGCCCATGCTCCGCGCCGAGAAGTATTTCGGCCACGTCGGAGCCTTCCAGGGCGCCTCCTACGAAGCCAAAGGGCTCTACCGCCCCGAGGCGGACTGCATCATGTTCAGCCGCAATCCCAAGACCTACTGCGGCGTCTGCGCCCAGGCGATCGAGCGGGCGATCGCGATGTTTACGGAGTAAAGACCCGATGATCCCAGCCCAAGGTAGAGACGCCCCACGGGGTACCCCGTGGGGCGTCTCCGACGCGGGAACGAACCCTTAGAAACTACAGATCTAACGCGGAAACATATTGCGTTCTGATCGGACCGCCCCCACCTACGTGCCGCCAGGTAGGCAATCCAAATCGGAATCTTGTCGCCGCTCCGGAGACGCCCCACGGGGTTCCCCGCGGGGCGTCTCTACATTGGCTGGGTTCCGTTGCCCTTGGTCGGGCCTGCCACGAAGCGGTCGTAGAGCACCATTCCCACCGTGGCGGCGAAGCCAATCGCCGAGATCATCCACCACATGGCGCTGGGTTGCGTGGAGTGGCGCACGAAGCGCTCCACGAGCGAGCCGGCCAGGACGCCGCCGACCACCGAGCCGATCGCCACCGGCAGGAAGGCGAAGCCCATGAAGGTCCCCACCTGGTCGCGCGGCGCGAGGTCCGCCACGTACTCGTAGAAGCGCGGGGCCTGCATGGCCTCGCCCAGCGCGAGCACGAACATTGCCACCACCACCGACTGCCAGGTGTGGAGGAAGGCGATGATCAGCCACGAGCAGGAGGCGACGAAGAAGCCCGCGGTCATCGCACGGATCGGCCGCCAGCGCCGCACCAGGGCCGCGATCGGCACGGTCACCAGGATCAGCGTCCAGGCGTCGACCGTCTCGATCAGCTCGAAACGCTCGAAGTGGAGCGATTCGGTGAGGTAGAAAGGCAGCGAGTAGAACATCTGCCAGAACATGATCCAGAAGCCCGAGAAGATCACCAGGAAACCGATGAAGCGGCCGTTGCGGAAGACCAGGAGCATGTCGCGCAAAACCTTGCCGAACGACGTCGGCGCCGCCTCGCCGGGCGCGCGCTCCGGCTCGCGGAAAAAGATCAGCGTGCCGAGCAGGCAGAAGAACGAGGTGATCGACGACACCACCAGCACGTATTCGATCCCCAGGCTCTGCCGCACCTGCAAGGCGAGGATTGGCCCCATCGCGCCGCCGAAGTTGACCATGGTGTAATAGATGGAATAGCCCAGCGCCTTGGTCTGCGGCGTGGTGGTGCTCGCCACCGTGCCCACGATGCAGGGCTTGATGAGCGAGCCGCCCACGGCCGTCAACATCAGCACGGCCAGGATGTAGGGCACGCGCCCCACGGCGCCGACGATCGACTGGCCGAACTGCAGCCCCGCCATGCCGATCAGGAAGTACCCGACGCAAAAAATGGAAAAACACGCCGCCAGGCTCTTCTTGAAGCCGTAGCGGTCCACCACCGTCCCGGCCAGGATGGGCAGGAAGTATAGGACGCCCGAGAACAGGCCGGCGAGCGAGCCGGCCGCCTGGGGCCCCAGCCCCACGCGCTGCGCCAGATAGATGGTCAGCACCGCCTTCGAGCCATAGAAGGCGAAGCGCTCGAAAAGCTCCAGGCCGTTCGCCACCCAGAAGGTGCGCGTGAACCCGGAGGCCAGATCCCGCAACTTTCTGCTCATAGGACTTCGCTCTCCTTCCCTTCCGTCCGCCGGCGCAGGGTGCTGTGCTTGCGGCCGTAGGAGAAGTAGATGACGAGGCCGATCGCGAGCCAGACGATCAGCCGCAACCAGTTCTCCGACGGGAGTGAGAACATTAGCAGCAGACAGCTCGCGATGCCCACGATGGGCACCAGGGGCACGAGCGGCACCCGGAACGGCCGCTCAGCGTCCGGATGAGTGCGGCGCATGATGAGCACGGCCGCGCAGACGATGACGAAGGCGAACAACGTGCCCATGTTGACCAGCATCAAGAGCACGTCGATGGGCAGGAACGCCGCCAGCAGGCCGACGAAGACGCCGGTGACGAGGGTCGACTTCCAAGGCGTTCGGAAACGCTCGTGAACAGCACCGAAGAAGCCCGGGGGGAGCAGGCCGTCGCGGGCGATGGCGAGCAGGATGCGGGCCTGGCTCAGCATCGTCACCAGCAGCACGGAGGTGATGCCCGCGATGCCGGCGAGGGCGATGAGGAACTGCGCCCAGCGCAGCCCCACGCGCCGGAAGGCATCGGCGACCGGAGCGTTCATGTCGAGCTGATCGTAGGGCACCATGCCGGTGAGCACGGCGACGACGCCGATATAAAGGAGCGTGCACAGCACGAGCGACACGATGATGCCGATGGGCACGTCGCGCTGCGGGTTCTTGGCCTCCTCGGAATGGGTGGAAACCGAATCGAAACCGATGTAGGCAAAAAAGGCCAGAGCGGCGCCGGCGAGCATGCCCAGGGGCTTGCCTCCGGCGTCGCTCTGGCCGAGGAGGGTGCGACCAAAAACCTGGAGGCCGGTGAGGCCGAAGGGCGCGAAGGGATGCCAATTGGCGCGGTTCACATAGAACGCGCCCACTCCGATCACGAAGAGCACGGCGGCCAGCTTGATTCCCACCAGGACGGTATTGAAGCTGGCGCTCTCCTTGATGCCGACCACCAGGATGGCGGTGATCAACACGACGATCAGGAGCGCGGGAAGATTGATGATGGAGCCGGTGGCGACCAGCCGTCCGAGCTCGGGGTTGTAGTTCACCACCGGCATCGCCAGGACCCGGGGAATCTTCCAGCCGAACACGTCGAGCACACTCTGGAAATAGCCGGACCATCCGGTCGCCACGGTCGCGGAGCTGACCGCGTATTCGAGCAGGAGATCCCAGCCGATGATCCAGGCGAACAGCTCGCCGAGTGTGGCGTAGGCATACGTATAGGCCGAGCCCGCCACCGGCACCATCGAGGCGAACTCGGCGTAGCACAGGGCCGCGAACACGCAGACGAGCCCCGCCACGACGTAGGAGAGCGTCAATGCCGGCCCCGCCGTCTGCCGGGCCACGGCCCCGGTGGAGACGAAGATTCCGGCGCCGATGACCGCGCCGACGCCCAGGCTCGTGAGCTGCACCGGCCCCAGCACCCGGCGCAGCCGGTTTTCTCCCTTGAGCTCCTCCAGCAAGACGCTCAAAGGCTTGCGGGCAAACAACGGATTGGCCATCTCGGTCACCTCCTTCCAGGTCTGGAAAGAAGGTTAGGGGAAGGCCCGGGTGCGGCTCTATCCCGCGACCTTCGCGACGGAAGGCGAGAGAAATGGAGGTTGGAGGAGGTCGGATCTACTGGCGGAGATATAATCAAGCCATGGCCAAACCTCAGGAGGACGCAGACCGGAAAGCCCGCGCCGCGGCTCGCAGATCATGGCCGCTCCGCGTCTATCGCCTGGGCGAGGAGCCGGATGACGATCTCAGCGCGAGCACTACGGCCGCTGAGAGAATCGAGATGATGTGGCCCTTGGCACTCGATGCATGGAGCTCCGCCGGACTGCCGATTCCGGACTACCCGCGCAACGAAGCTCCAATCCGAGTGATCCGGCCCGCTGACTCCTCCGGCGCAAAAGGAGAGCCGCGCTGAATCGCGACTTCCGGGACATCCTGTCTGCCCTTCTCGAGGCTGGCGCCATGTTCATCGTGGTCGGCGCCCACGCGATGGCGGCCCATGGGGTGCCTCGCGCGACTGGAGATCTCGACATCTGGGTAAGGCCAGATTCCGAGAACGCCAACAAGGTCTGGCGGGCCTTGATCGACTTCGGTACGCCAGTCGAGGCCCTGCAGTTCTCCCTGAAGGATCTGACAATTCCCGGAACAGTCTTTCAAATAGGCCTTCCACCCAGACGGGTCGATATCTTGACCGACATCGACGGCATCACCTTCGATCAGGCCTGGCCCTCCAGGAGTGTGGAGAAAATCGACGATTTGGACGTTCCCTTCCTGGGTCGCCAAGCCCTACTCGAGAACAAGAAAGCGAGCGGGCGGCCGAAAGACCTAGCGGACGTCGAGATACTGGAGGGAAAGAGAAATGCTTAGCGGCGAGCCCCCACCCCCTCTCGCCAATGGATCCGCTCCAGGATGTCCACCTGCTTGGAGCGGAAGCCGAGCGCGCTGCCAGCGCTCCGGAAGCGCTACGCCGCCCGCTGCCGAGCCTCACTCTCCGGCGAGTCAACTTTGCGCCCGAGCCCAAGCGCCTGCTTACGCTCGGGCCAATAGGCTTGGGAGAAGAGGGCCGGGGTGATGAGGACTCTGGGGCGCCCTTAGCTCTCCTTAGCTCCGTGCCATGTCGTCGATCGGGTTCCCCCAGTCGGGCCCCGGAATCTGGAGAAGCCTCCGTCGCGGCTGACGAAGCGGCAACGAGATTCCGCGGCGGTCGCAGCAAGGTAAGCGTCGTTGACGTCGTTACCCTCCAGGTGTAGCTCTCGGCACCACTGTCACCAGCGCCTACGCATTCGCGGAGTCCACTGGATCTCGCGGAACTGGCCGCTTTCGTGGATGGCCTGGAGGAAATCCACATCCAGCAGGACCATGGCTCAACGCACCCTCAGCTTGTCATCGGCCAGATCGGCGGAGGCCACTGCGATCTTGAGCGTTGAGAATCCAGGTGCCAATCCACCGGCCGCCGAGGGTACGAGGAGCCGAAGCCGGCGGCGCCGCGGGGCGGGCAAGGGCGTTTGGAGACGCTCTCGAACAGCCTAAGGGCCTGCCGCATGTGTTTCCTTTGCCTGATGCATCCGCTCCGTTTCCCCGCAGTAGCTTTTCAAATATCTGGGAACCAATTTGGGATGCTGCCATACTGATGGACAGCCACATCGATATCTTCCAACACCTTAGGGTTCATTATCGGAAAAGATGGCGCCTGAGAAACAACCAGCAGAATGTCTCGCGCAGGATCGAGTTCCCCTGCCTCTCCATAGTGATGGGGAACGTTGGTGAAAACTAACATGGCGTAGGGGTGTTTCGCCGGATATTCATCGTCCTTAAGGCTAATGGCTTGAATGATCTCCTGAAACCAAGGCTTTTCGAAAACCTGGCCTGGCGTTGGCGGTAGGTTTAGATCTATAAAGACCACATAGGGTTTATCGCTTACTTTGGCGATCGCATTATCGAGAAGCCCTGTTATGCCCACCTTAGGATCCTGCTCACGCTTTCCAGGACGACCAAGCACTCCTGGCCGATGCCGGCTTTTAGCTTCTACAGCTATTGTTTCCGCTGTGGCCTTATGTGTTGCCAAGAACTCAGGATGCTTCCGCGTACCATCCTTCTCATCTTCATACTGTATGTCAAAGCCGGCTCTGATGAACGTCGCAGCAACAAACGCCTCGTATCTTGCTCCCTGGAATTGATCTATTATCTTAAGCCTCCTGATCAAACTCCGCTGAAGGGCGCCGTGATGCCTCAAAGTATAGAGATCGTAGGCCAGAAACAGATACGCCGCAGAAATGCCATTAAGGCGAGCCCTATGTATCCCATCCTTCCCCGGTTTCTGTTGGGCCTGGAATCTACAATGTCCGTCATACCACTGCATAATCTGGTGCCGCTCGGAAAACGGTTTCGTAATTTCGTCGTTTCCCCAGCCGCCTCCGAGAACCGTCTTGATGTAGTGAAAGAGGAAATCCGGGAAGGTTTTCCAGTCCTGAGACCAATGTAACTCGTCTCCTACTGCAACGATCCTATGTCCTCTAACGTCGCCACTGATAACAGGCTTCACTTTTCCGAAGCGCTCTACCCGTAGCGACTCCTGGCGTTGCTTGATCGCCAGCGTCTCAAAGACTCCCCTTCGTCGAAGACAACACTTCTTATATTTTAGACCACTGCCGCATGGGCATCGCCTATTACGGCCAACAGATCGTTCCGATGCCATTTGGAAACCAATCTTCTTCCTTCAAATTGGTGGGGGCAACTCTTGGTGCATACGTCTCCTCCAGACCGCCACCCTCGTGCTCAGCCAGCGAACTGGACGCCGATCTAGCACCTCAACAACCTCTACCGCCAAACCATTCATCGTTAGCCGTGCCGTATGAATGCTTCCCTGTTGGACGGAAAGGATGCTACGCTTGTTTTCGAGCTTGGTCAATAACGAGGGTCGAAGAACGGATTTAGCCTCTCGGCGGCGAGCGGTCCGGCGGAGCGCCGCTAAAGAGCGCTTGGAACGGAAGGCCAGCGCGCTGCCAGCGCTCCGGGAGCGCTACGCTGCTCGCCTAGCCAGGGGAGGGCCTCTTCTCGTGTAGGATGTCGATGGGGGTTGCCTTCGGGCCGAAGTCCTCAATGGTGCGAACGGCCCTGGCCGGCGGCTGTAGGCGAAGCATCAGGAGGTTTGATGAGCAGGAAGTCGAATAAAACGCGGGAAGCAGCCAAGACGATGCTGTGGAGAGGAACGGGGTCATCAGCCCATGTAACACTACTTGGCTCGATACATGCACTCTTCGACGCCCCCCCAGAGTGGGCGCTGGAACCCGCCTGGAACCATGATCAGATAGTGCTTGAAGCGGATGCAGCCTCCTCTTTCTCCCCGGAAGCTATGGAACGTCCAAACGGAGCAACAATCACAGGTAGTTGGCCGGGACTCTATTCCGCCTTCGAAAGTGCTACGATTGTTGCTGATATCGATACCGACCAATTAGATCGAGCGTGGCCCGCCTGGGCGGCAATTGTTCTCCCAATGCGTACCCTTCGGGATCTGTTACCTTGCGGGATCGAGGCCAAGATTTCGACGATTAGGGATGAACGAGGTCTGAGCCCGCGTTTCCTTGAAGACTATGCAGATTTCCGGAATCTCATCGCAAATATCCCACTCCAGGAACAAGTAGGCTTCCTGCGACGAGTAATCCAAGACCTTAAACTCGGCAGGAAAAAGCTAGCTAGAGCCGAGATTGCATGGAGGCGGGGCCAACTTTCCGCTCTCGCAGCAGCGCTTGATCTGACCGACCTGCTGTCTTACCATCCGGAGGTCTTCGCAAGCCTCTTTGAACTTCGACATCAACTCTGGCTACCAAAGTTGGAAGCGTATATCCGAGAAAGCGCAGCCGCCGAGCAGCGATTGCTTGTGGTCGTCGGCGCCGGGCACCTCTGGGGGCCGTCCAGCCTCTTGGCATATCTGAGGCTTAGGGGCTTCACGTTTGAGAATGAACCTTAAATGCTGCCAAAGAGAGAACCAGCTTGAAGCCATCGCCTTATACCTGGAGCCGCCGCTCAGCAGCCTTACACCGCCCTAAGGTAGGCGTAGAGGGCGGAGCGCGCACGGCCTTCGACCCACCCGCGCAGCCTCTAAGCATCGTCTTCCCTCTTCTTTCCGCCGAACTAGTACTATGACTAAACCACCCGATAAAAGGACTGTCTTCGTCGTCGGCGCGGGCGCAAGCGCAGAGGTCAACTTGCCTGTGGGTTCTGCCTTGACGACAAAAATCTCAAAGATCCTTGAGGTCACTTTGAGCCCTTTTGGCCTATTCGAGGGAGGGGATGCAATCATCTGTGATGCCCTTCGCCTCGCCGCTAGCCGTGGATCACTTAAGCCTAATTTGGGTAACAACATACTTGACTCACCCTGGCATGGGGGTGTATGGTGAGCCCGGAATCAGCCAATTTCGGCTTGTTTCCCAGGGGCGACGATATGCCTATTTGGACTGAACCGCGCTTCAATCGGGGTCGCGTTGACGCGGCGG
>DASYJD010000112.1:0-56520 GCA_035996875.1 Thermoanaerobaculia bacterium | reverse complement strand
TACTGGGTCAACACACCCAAGCCGATCAAGTCTGTCAGTCGAGTACCTTTCGGCAGTGTCGCTGCTTTCCGTGCCATGACGCCTCCTTCCTATCGGAAGAAGGATACCAAATATCGTCTTAAGCGAACGGTATTGGGGCTAAAACAGCAAGTTAGTGGGCCGGCGGGACGCCAGCGCTCCCAGGGGGCTCGGCTGGAGGGTTCCTGCGGTTCTCCCTCTTCTCCCGGTCGGGCGGGAGGGCGATGGGAGAAGAGGGCCGGGGTGATGAGGGGCCTCCGCGACCGCAACCGGTCCGTTCCCGCCCCCCGCCATGGACGGCCTCCCCGAGTTCTCTGTATCCTACGCTCGCTACCGCAGGACTGTTTTCTCGACAACCAGGAGGGCGGAACCCATGGCAGCGACGACCACCGCTTCCACCTCGATCACCGTGCGGGTGCAGGCGAAGGGCGGGAAATTCCTGGCCGACGACATCGGCGGCTCGGAGGTGACGATCCGCGATGCGCAGACGGGCGAGCGACTCGGGGGCGGCCTCGCCCTGGGCACGGACTCTGGCAACCTGTCCACCACCTACACGCCCAACGCCTCCCTGAGCGCCATCATCACGCCGCCGGTTCCCCCGGCCACGCAGCCCACCATCATCCAATGGCTGTCGACGGACGCGAACACCTCGGGGCTGACCGTAAACCTTCCCATCTCCCGTCCCACGCTGCTGGAGATCTCCGCCTTCGGGCCGATGGCCGGCCTGCAATCGGCCCACCGAGGCGTGGCAATGCAGTGGATCGTCCCCGGGCAGACCCTGAACCAGGGGCCGGGGTTCGTGGTGGAGCTTCCGGGGCTGCTGGTCCAGGTCATGGAGCCCGCCACCCACCTGGCGATCCTGTCCAACGAGCTTCCCTATACCGTCCCCTTCGCGGTGAACGTGACCATGATGTGCGGCTGCCAGATCAACACCGGCCAGCCGTGGATTCCCTCCGACTTCGCGGTGACGGCCGCCATCGGTCCGGTGGGACACCCTGCTACGCAGACGCTGGCGCTCGGGTTCGCCGGGGCGGCGAGCCTCTTCACCGGCTCGTGGACGCTGCCGGCCGGATCGTCCGGCTTTTACCAGGCCGTGATCACCGCCGTGCAGCACAGCACCGGCAATCTGGGAACCGGAACGGTGACGTTCTTCGTCAAGCAGGCCAGTTGACCTAAGATACCGAGATTCGAACTTTGCTTGAAAGGAGCCGGCACATGAGAACGCACGCGGTTTTGGCGTTGGTGCGTACCCGAGTAGCGAATGCCTTCCTGCTGTCCCTCCTGGCTGGCGGCGCTCTGCTGGGCGATTCCGCCTCGGCGGGAGCCCAGGGCCGGGTCACCTTTTCCCAGCTATCCATCGAGCGCTGCAAGGGCACCTGCACGATGAAGCTGAGCTGCAGCGTGGGAGGCAAGCCGGCCTCCGAGCTGCTGTCGGGTCAGAAGGCGCGGACCAAGGATCGGATCGACATCGGCAAGTCGCTCGAGGTGCCGCGTTTCCCCGCCGAGGTGAAGTGCACCGCCTCCAAAGACACGGGCTGGATCGGTACCACCTGGACGGCCGTCGGCTCCGGCACGGCGAACGTGCCGGCGGGCGGCGACTTCAAGATCGACATCGACGGTGCCGACACTTCGGTGCGCGTCCTCCTGACCGTCGACAGCCTGGAGATCTTCCTGCCGGCGGGACCGCCTCCGGCCGCGGCCCCTGCTCCGGCCAAGGGCAAGAAGCCGGCGGCGAAGGCGGCGACCACGCCGCTCCTGGTGAGCGCCACCTTCAACCCCGCCAAGGAGGGTCATGCGGTGGTGATCGGCCTCGAGTATCCGGCGTTCAAGGACAAGATCGACAAGATGAGTGCCAACGGGATGAAGCTGGTGGCGTTCAAGACCTTCGAGGACGGCGGCAAGCGGCTGTGGGCCGGCATCTTCAAAAGCGTGCCGGACCGCGTGATCCTGCGCGCCAACCAGACCTGGGACGAGTTCCTCGCGCAGTGGAAGCAGATGACCGGCGGCCGGGCGAGGCTGATCGACATGGATATCTACGGAGAAGGCCCCAAGCCCCAGTTCGCGGGCCTCTACCGCGACTACTCCCCACCCGAGGGACATACGATCTGGGTGGGCCAGGACCGCAAGGAGATGCAGGAGAAGGTGAAGGAGCTCCAGTCGTTCAAGGACCTTCAGATCGTCGACGTCGTTCCGTACCATCCCAACGGCAAGCTCGTCTACGCCGGCGCCTTCCGCCACACCACGGGCAAGTACGATTTTTGGACCGGCCTCGACCGCGCGGCCTTCGACGCCAAGTGGAAAAACGGCGCCAACAAGGACCAGCAACTGGTCGACCTCGTGACCTTCAAGGACGGCGGTAAGAGGATCTATGAGGGCATCGTCCGCAGCGGCATGGGAGAGCCCGGTGAAGTCGTGCTGGACGCCGACATGGCCACCTTCGTCAAGCGCTGGCTGGACGACACCGGCAAGGGCCAGCGGGTGACGAGTCTCGACCTTTACCACGACTGATCGCCTCGCAGCCATAGGCGCTAACTTGCCTGCCTGAGAGTTCCCCCGCCCAAGACCCTCACCCCTAGGCCGCCCCTAGCCCCCTCTCCCGGCCCGGGAGAGGGGGAAGGCATGCGAGGCCATTTCGTGTCGCCCTCCCTCTTCTCCCGGTGTGGGGGGTTGGGAAGGGGTAGGAAGAAGAGAGGTGACGAGGGTCTTGGGGGTCGACGTCGCAGCGCCGGCCCCATCGTGAAAGGGACCACCCTAAAAAATGTAGAGACGCCCGCAGGGTAGCGTGAGCTACCCCGTGGGGCGTCTCAGAGAGCGGCGATGTCAACCGCAGTCCACCCAGCCCCGCGGACGCGACGGGGCACCCTTCCCGATCTATCCCGAAACCTACCCCAAGACCCGATCCCGCCACCGGCGTACGCTCATGACATCGAAGCGCTCTCCCTCGAAAACGATCTGCTTCACGGGTTTCTTGCCGTCGTCGCTCGCACGCTTCAGCCAGTCCCGTACTTCCATCCAGCGCACCTCGCCCTTGGAATTCCGGATCACCAGAAGTACGGGGAACGCTTGCTCCCTCCAATAAGTCGCGTGCCGAGCGTTCTCGATCTTAAAGATTTCCACGCCGTCTCTCTTCCGTGTCGTCAGATAGGAATCGCCGGATTTCAATTGCAGGTAGACCTTCCGGCCTGTGGCATTACCCATATCCGTCTTGAACTCAATCTCCATATCGATGCCGTTGTCGCTCACAGTAAGCTCCCGGCAGATTTGCCCGGCAAGCGAAACAGTAGAAATCACCTCGCCGACCAAGGTGCGTTCCTTATCCGCGTTGTCCAAGACTATAGCGGATTGCTCCTCCAGTTCACGGACGAGCTGCTTCGTCTCCGGATTAGCGAAGAGTTCTTCCATGTGATCCCAGAGCTGAATTCGCCTTTCTGGACTATCACAGCTCACGCAGGGAATATCTTTTTTCCCCTCTGTCAGCTTTCTCATCGCCACTTCGCGATTTCCTACCGGTGTACCACAGTGCGGGCAGACATAGTGCCGCAGCCGCACCACGTCTCCCGCCTTTTTTTTCAGCAGGTGCTCGTGCACATATTGGCTGAAGATGATCTTCTCTTCCACCGGAATCGTAGAATCGAAATAAACCTCCAGTTCGCCCGCGCCCTCCGCCCGGCGGATAAGTTTCACGCCGAGCTTTTTCCCGGTCAGGGTCTTGAAGTCGGCGGCATAACGCCAAAGATGATCTTGTTGGAAGGCCTCCGTGTGGTGCAGCCGCACCACCAGCGTGGCGTAGATGTCGTCGAGGAAACCTTTGAAGCGATAGCTCACCAGCACCGCCGGATGGCCCACCAGTTCCGGCCGCTCACGGCGGTAATAGCTGGGGAAGATCAGTAGCGCGCCCTTCTCCGTGTGTTCACGCAAACAGAGGCCGCGTTCCACCAAAGTCTGATGCATCGCCAGCAGGACGAACCGTTCCTCGTCAGCTTCGAGGCGTGCCATGGAGGAGTGATATGTGAGGTCGCCATTCAGAACCCTCTCTTCCGGTAGACAGCCACGTTCGCGTTCATCCTCGCGCATCGTCTGAATCACGGCCTGAGCGTAGGCATTGATGCGCTCTGGCTGAAGCAGCACCCAACTGCCAAACTTCAGCTCCCAGACCAGACCAGGTCCAGCCAGCAAGCTCACTACTGCTTTCAGCTCTGCGTCGGTGAATCGCGTAAATTCGCTGGACAATCGCAACTGCAGCGCCTCACGCAACTCGTTGAAGCGCATCAGCACCCGGCCGGCATCCTTGAGGCGAACGATCTCCTCCTTGAGCCGCTTAAAAAGCCGCGGCGAGGAGCGCCATGGAATGTTTTCCCACCGAATCCCGTCGAGAATGGCTTGCTTGAGTTCCTCGCAGCCGAGGTTGGCCTTGGCGCTGGTTTCCAGTAATAGTAAGTAGCCACGTTCCTTCCTGAAGGCCTCGATCTGAGCCCGGCTGACGCGCAGCCCTCCGGCATCCACACGCCCTGCGACCAATAACTTTGAGAAGACTTGGTGCGAGGCACGGGCTAGATCACGGTCCCACTGGCCCAGCGTTTCGAAGAGATCTTCCCTCTGACCGTCGAAGACCATCACTGCTAGCGCGGTTTCGTCCATGTAAAGCTGGTGGATCAACCGCTGGTCGGCTTGGCCGCCGAAATCCCAAAGCCAGATTTCCCGCTCAATGTCATCGCCGGAAGCCACGGGCAGCTTCCACTGCGTCGCCCACGCGCCGACGGTCGAGTCGCTGGGTTGCCAGTCATTCAGAGCCAGTCGCTTGGAAAGCCCCGTCTTGCCCGCGCCACTGTCACCTACGAGAAGGACTTTCGCGTTCGTGTATTGGACCTGGTCTGGCGATGGAATGGCAAGCTCGGAGACTTTCGATATCTTCGGACCGGTAACGAATTCTGACAGATCCCACACCCGAATACCACCGCTCTCATCACCGGAAAAGGCGCAGCGTTGATCGGCGCTCCACGTCACGCTGTGAATGCCGGCGTTGTGGCCTTCGAGAACACATAAGCAACTGCCAGTAGCGACGTCCCAAAGACGTACTGTTTTGTCCATAGAGGCGGAGAGCGCCATTCGTTGGTCTGCGCTCCATGCGAGCCACCAGATTCTTTCTTTGTGCCCACTGAATATGCGCAGGCAGCGCCCTGTTTCCACATTCCACAATCTCAGGATATTATCATTTCCGCCTGAGAGGGCGTAGCGCCCATCGGGACTCCATCTCACACGAAAAACTTGGTCGGTGTGACCTTCAAGTACACGCAAGCAGCGCCCCGTTTCCAGGTCCCATAACCGCAGGGTCTTATCATGAGAACAAGAGAGGGCAAGCCGTTGATCGACACTCCATACCGCTTCCACAACTTGGTCAGTATGACCTTCATACACTCGTAAGCAACGACCAGTTTCCATGTCCCATTCTCGTACGGTCTGATCCAAGGAACTTGAAAGGGCACGGCCTCGATAGGCGCTCCACCTCACGCCAAAGACCATATCAGTGTGACCTTTAAACACACACGAGCAGCGCCCGGCGTCAACGTCCCAAAGCCGCATAGTTCCGTCCCAGGAGCCTGAGAGAGCTTGGCGTTGATTGGCACTCCATTCAACGGAGCTGACTGTGCCCGTATGCCCCCTTAGCTCACGTAAACAGCTAGCAGTCTCCACGTCCCAAAGTCGAAGACACTGATCATCGCCGCCGACTAGGGCTCGCTCTCCATTAGGACTGAACGCGTAGGCATGAATCGGCGTGCCGTCGTAGGCAAGTTGGATCCCCTTTTTCGTAACCCAAGTTGGCACGCCCTGAACTCTTCGCGGGGCTGGCCTTACTAATGGCTTGACTGGTGGCTTGCAGGCATCGAGGAACTTCTCGTACTCCTGCTCTTGGCCGCCCGCTCGCCAGTCGATGTAAAGGAATTGAGCCAGTGAGACTTGGATAGGAGACTCGTCGAGCCGCAAAGGAATGAAACGACGCCCCTTGTTCAGCGGATCGCGAAACCGGAACGTGCAGGCCTCCAGTTGCGCCCAATCGGAGCCAAAGGCGTTCGCCGACATGCAGAGCACGAGGACGCGGGAGTGCTCCAGCCCTTCTTCGATCTTCTTTGCCCGGTGAGAGAACCAGACGCGCAGGCCGTCCGCCCGCAACCGCCTTGCGATGGAGCGCACGATACCCTTGTCCTTTGCGCTGTAGCTGAGGAAGACGTCGTATTTGAAATCGTCAGGCATCGTTCACCTTTGGTTGTCCAGCGTTCCAAGTGCAACGAGGAATCTCAATGTCTTTGCCCCCAAGGGGCTCAGGCATGTAGCCCGGGGCTGGCGCTTTTTGCCAGCCCCGGCTACGCGAGAGTCCCAAAAAGTCTAAAGCCCCGAAGGGGCGGCGGCAGTTTGGGCCACCAGATGACCGGCGCTCTCGCGGTGTTCACCTTTGGCGCGATGTGCCAGTTCATCGGCCCGCCTGGTTCAAGTCCGAGATGATTCATGACTCTCATCGAAAGTCTCTGCCGGCGCCCCTTCGGGGCTGTTGAGTTTTGTGATTGCGTTGACCCGGGCTGGCAAACAGCGCCAGCCCCGGGCTACATGCCTTTACCCCTTTGGGGCATTTTTTGTTCCGAGAAGTCTTTGGCAGCGGCACCGAAGGACTCTCACCGCCAGAAGGACTCGTCGACGCGCTCGAAAATCTCAACCGCCTGGAGGAGCTCGGCCTCCTGTTCCGCGGTCCAGGTGCCCATGAAGTGATCCAGCACATGGCCAACCGTCTTCGTTGGAACAGCCTGGGTCTGCTCTCCTCTGGGAACAGGCACAAGCCGGACGACGGAGTCACCCATACCAGTGATAACTACTTCCTGCCCCGCTGCCGCCTCCTCGATTAATGTTCCGAGGTGCTCCCCGGCTTCTTTGAGATTGACTCTGATCACGTGGGCCTCGTTTCCTGTCCTGGGCAGAGAGTCACGAGCAGGGCTCGGGCTTCGCGCATGACCTCGGCACCCGGAATCGCTCGGGAGGGATCTGCGTCGAGCGCCTGGTCCCGGCGGTCCGCTTCTTCCAGCCAAAGGGCCTCGATCTGTCCGAGCTTGACTTCCAGATCCTTGACCGTCATAGATGCCCCCCGAGGTAAATGGGGTAAGTATAGCGCTCTCCGCCATCTCCCCTCCCCGTCCCGGACCGTTGAGATTTCCGAAACCGTGGCTTGGTGGTATCCTTCTTAGCGACGGAGGTTCCGAATGGGCGGAAATGCTATGGCTATCTTGCGCCAGGACGACAGCAGGGAAGATTTGAGGCGAAAGATCCTCGAACAGGCGGAGGAGCGTCGGCGGCGGCATCCGGTGCCTCCCATGGGGGAGGTGCTGAAGGAGAGCCGGCGCTTGCGGGAGTCCCTCCCTCGGAATCTCGATCTGCCGGATAGCACGACTCTTCTTCGCGAGGATCGCGAGCGTTGAGCCTGGGCTGGGTCGTCGATGCCAGTGTTGCCGTCAAACTCTACCTCCCCGAAGACCTGAGCGATGCAGCCGAAAGGCTTTTTCACCGAGCCCTCGGTAGCTGGCCGGAGACGATTCTTCGTTCCCGACATCTTCTACATAGAGTGTGCCAATATCTTTTGGAAGTACGTCCGTCGCTTCAACGTCCCGCAAGACCATGCCCGGAAGAGCTTGGTGAATCTAGCCTCCCTTGCTCTTCTTTCCGTCTCCAGCGATGAGCTTCTACATTCCGCTCTGGATTTGGCTCTCGAGTACGGCACAAGCGCCTACGACGCTTCCTACGTCGCGCTGTCCCACCAACTCAATCTACCCTTCGTTACGGCCGATGAGAAGCTGATCCGTAAACTCGAGGGTAGCGGCACTGACGCCGTGTGGCTGGGCGACTTCGGCTCCTGACTCAAAGAATTCTCCCCCTCCCCGTCTGGGATTGAACTCCCGGGCTACCGACGGAGTTCCCTACGGGATCACAACCGCTGCACTGCGCACCGTGAACCGCAACGGCACCGGCTTCGGCTCCTGAAACTTCAGGTCACCGTCGAGGTGCAGGGTGGTGGCGCCTGGGAGGTCTTCGTAAATCCACGACAGTCCCTGGACGCGCGACGGCCGGCGATTCGTCGGGCGCGGCGGGGCTCCGGCGGCGAGTCGTTCGCGCTCTTCGAGGACCAGGGCAGTCAACTCGGCTTCGAGCTCGATGCGGGCGCTGCGCGGCCAGAACTCCCCGAAGTTGGGAAGCAAGGTACGGGCGATGATTTGCCAGCGCGGGATCGCCGCCCTCTGCTCGCGTTCGAAGGCTTCGGGGTCGAAAGTTCGTACGTCGCGCTGTGGCAGCATCTCGACCATCGCGGAGAGGCGCCGTGCGTAGTCCCAGAGCATCCAGCGGATCAGGATCTGCGGCCGGGTCCCCCACCTCGCGTCCGGGATCGGCCGGTCGAAGGTCGAGGTGAGGTAGGCGGAGAAGTTTTCGCACCGCAGGGCTCGGAGGGTGCGGGATCGTCGATCGAGGCGAAGGAGCCGCGCGGGCCAGCCGGCGGGGGCTTTCGAGAAGCTCCGCAGGACCGGCTGCTGCAGGCGGATCACGGCCTGCGCGATGAGCTGCGTGATGAGGACCGGGTTGTTGTCCGCCATCGCCTCGTTGAGCTGCCACGAGGTTTCCAGGATCTCGCCGGCCTGCGCCTCGCGGCCCGCCTGGAGTTGCTCGCGGGCCTCGAGAAGGAGGACCTTCTGGAGCGTCAGGAGGCCGAGGTAGTTGGGAATCCGGGTCTCGAAGCCGGCTTCGAGATTGCGCGCCCAGACCGGCGGCGGTCCGTGCGCCAGCCGTTTCCGGATGGCGTCGAGCCCCGGCCGGACCGAATCCAGGAAGGCTGCGAGCTCGGGCGGCAAGGGCGCGAGCGAGGCTTCCGTGGCGGTCCGGCCCGCCGAGTAGACAGCGCTCAGCGGCGTCTTGATCGCCTCGAAGCGTTGGGCGGCTTCCGGCGCCGGACGGAGACTCCCGGGCGTTTCGACCAGGGCCATGTCGATCCCGATCGCCGCGCCCAGGGACTCGAGGTCGCGGACTGTCGCGTTGTCCTGGGTCGCTGGGTAGCGCTCGAGAAACGAGGCGCCGCCCAGCGATTTCCGCCAGCCGGCGTCGAGACGCCGGTCGACCGACGCTTTCCACGCCGTCAGGGCAAGGTCCCCGAGCAGACCGATCCCTACGACCAAGCCGACTGCGATCAGGAACCGGCGGAGGAGTCTGGACCCTTCGGTCCGAGGCAGTCCCGGCGGACTGGTTGGAGCCATCTCTGGATCTTAGCCCGGCATTGAGTCCTCGCGCCCCATGTCCTTCGCCTCCGCGGGAGCACCCACGCGGGGTGATGCGGGGGGCTCCTGTACAATCCCGGCCGGACCGGTCCTCTTCTCTCACGAGGTGCCCCATGGTGCGCACGTCCTTCGCCGTTTCGCTGACGCTCCTCGCCTTCGGCACAGTATCCGCGGGCATCGCCGGTGCCGCGCCTCCTCCGGCCGGCGCGCGGTAGCCGCCGCGACGTCGATGGCCGTCTTCACGGACCCGCGGGAGCGGAAGGCTTTGCTGGCGCTCGCCGCCGCCGCCTTCACCTTCCGCTTCGCCCTCCTCCTGCTGCCGCGGGTGATGCGTTGGGACGAGCCGGTCTATCTGCTGCTCGGCCGCAACCTCTGGAGCGGTCTGGGCTTTACCTTCAGCGGCCACCCCGAGCTCCATCACTCGCCGCTCTTTCCCCTGCTTGTGGGCGCCACCCTGAAGCTCCTGGGCCGCCCGGAAGCGGCCAGCGACTTTTGGTACGTCCTTCTGGGCGCTCTGCTGACGCTCCCGGTCTACGGCCTCGCTCGCAGGCTCATCTCGCACAGCGGCGCGCTGCTGGCCGCGGCCTTGGTGGCATTCTTCCCCGCTCTCACCACCGCCGTCCTCTACTGGGGCACGATGATCGAGCCCCTGTTCCTGGTCCTCCTTTACACGACGGCGTACGTCGTGGCGAAAGGGTTGGATCGCGAGAGCCCCATGCTGTTCCTCGTTGCAGGAGCGTTGACCGGCCTCGCATTCCTGGCGCGGCCGGAGGGCGTTCTGTGGATGGTCTCGCTCGAAGGGGCCGCTCTATTGGTGTGGGCCCTGCGCGGACGCTTGAAGGAGCGCCGGACGCTGGCGGCGTTGGCGGTGCTCCCGCTCGTCTTCCTGATGGTCGCGGCGCCTCAGTTCCTTTTCCTTCGCCGCCACACGGGGCAGTGGATGATCTCCGGCAAAGTCGGTATTACTTATGAGATCGGCCGCGCCGTCGAAACCGCGGACCCGGTGCTCTACGACGAGATCGTCAACACGCTTGACGCCGACGGGGAGATTCGGGCCGCCTCCGAGTCCCGCTATCAGCGGGGCGAGGCGGGCACGGCGGCGGTGAAGCCCGCGGAGGCTTCCGGCCGCTTCCTGCGCAATCTTGGGCACGTGTTGAAGAGCAGCCTCAGTTCGGAGATCTTCTCCGCCCTGCTGCTCCTCCCTGCCGGCTGGTGGATCCTGCGCGGACCCTGGAGCCGCCGCCGGTTGGAAGTGGAGATCCTGCTCGCGGCGACCGTCGCGCCGGTCGCTTCCTTCCTCGCCTTTCACGTTCAGCAACGGTTCTTCGCGCCAGCTTTTCCGGGATTGCTGATCTGGACGGCGGCGGGCCTTCAGGACCTAGTCAGGAGATTGCCCGCCAAGCGCCTGCGGCTTGCGGTGGCCGCCGCCGGGGCCTTGGCGCTCGCGGGCTACGCCATCTGGGCCGACGTAGAGATCGCGCGGCACGGAATCGCCACTTCGGATTTCGGGCATAGGGAGGCGGGTTTGTGGCTCAAGGACCACAGCGCGCCGGACGCGGAGATCATGACGCAGGACACGGCCATCTCCGTCTACGCCGATCGGGGTTACGTCTTCTCGCCGCGGGCGCCGCTCGACCGGTTCCTGGCCTATGGCCGCCGGCACGGCGCCACTCACGTGGTGGTGGACGAAGCTGAGGTGTCGGTTGTGCGCCCGTTCCTCCAGCCGCTCCTGGACTCGCCTCCGCCCGGGCTCGCGCCGCTGTGGACCGCGCGCGACGGCCACGTGGGCCGCACCCGGGTCTTCGGGGTCCGGCCGTAGATGCCGCGAGATCAGCCGGTATTTGCAGAGTCTGCAATCTCGTGTAGAATGCCCCCAAAGTCTGTTCGCCGTAGTGTCTGTCGTACAAGTACTGGCTTTAAACGTCCGTCGTTTTAGGGGTCTCAAGCATGAGAAAGGTTTTGCTCAGCGTCAGCGTCCTGGCCTTGGGAGTGGTGACCGCAGCCGGAGCGGGCACGGTGTACGTCCCCGTCGTCCAGCCGTCCGCCTTGGATGGCCACCGTCTCCCCACTCATCTCTGGGTCTCGAACCTCGGGACCGAAGAGATCTCCTACCGCAGCTCCTTCCTCCCTGTGGGAGTCGATGGTGCGGCCTTCAAGAGCCTCGCCGAGTCCGCTCCGCGGAAGGTGGCTGTGGACCGTGTTCAGGTGGTCGACGATGCGGCCGAAAGCGGCCGGACCGGTCTCCTCGCCATCGAGGCGAACTCCGAGGTTCAGGTCGACGCCTGGATCGAAACCCATCATGGCCGCCAGACCTACATGGGCGGCGTGCCGATCATCTCTGACGAGAACCGCTTCGAAGCGGGTACCGCCGCCTTCGTCAACGGCGTCTCCCGGGTGCACACGGCCCAGATCGCCCTCGTGAACCTCGGTGCCGACTCGGCGGCCTGCTCCGTGGACTTCGTCCGCGCGGACGGCACTCTGGCCGGCGGCAACGCCCAGGTGACGGTGCCGGCGGTGTCGCTCGGCCTGTATGACGACGCTCTCGGTCTGCGGCAGGTGAAGGAGGAGGTCAGCGTCAGCGCCTCCTGCGATCAACCGTTCTTCGCCTTCGCCGTCGAGAACAACCCGCTCAACTCCCGCGTCACCTTCATCTCGCCCGCAAGCCAGATCGCGGCAGCGCCGGTGATCGCGGACTCCTTGGCTCCCATCACCTTCGATCGCCCGGGGCAGGTCCACACGGCCACCAAGGAAAAGCCCAAGCTCAAGCTCGCGGTGCCCGTCTCCGGCAAGCTGAATCTCAACGAGCTCGGCTGGGAAGTGGACATCACCGCCGGCCCGTGGAATGCCAAGAAGCCCGAGTGCGCCCACAACATCGCCTTCTTCCACCGCGGGAAATTCCGCAGCAACACTTTCAGCAACCTCAACGCCTTCGGGCCCAAGCGGAACTGGCTGAAGAACAACCAGAACATCGATCAACCGCCCGGCGTCAATACGAACGCCAAGATCGGTTTCCACTTCGTCCAGGGCACGACCTACCACATCATCTATATATTCGACGCCGTGAACAAAAGGATCCACATCAGCGCCCAGCAGGGCGGTGAAACCGTGGGCCACTTCGACATGAACGCCACGGCGCAGAACCACATCCTCACCGTGCCGGCCACCGGCCTGGTGCTGGAGATGGGCAATCTTCTCCAACAGGCAGGCTGCGAGGTTCCCAGCCTGGGCTGGTCGTGGTCCAACCTGCGCCTCACAATGTTCCCACGCTGAGCCGCAGGCTCTAGTGGTGGCATGACGGACGGGCCGGCGGCGACGCCGGCCCGTTTTCGTTTCGCCACGGATCCGTCAGGAGTGATCAATCAGGAATAGAGCTCGACGCTATCCGCTTGCGCTGTCACCAGCGTCCCGGCCTCGCCGCGGGTGATGCGGACGATATCGGCCAAGGCGCCGATGGCCGCGGTCTTGCCGGTGCGGGTGGCAAACTCGACGGCCGCCTCCACCTTCGGCCCCATGGAGCCCGCAGCGAAGCCGTAGCCGGCGAGCGCTTCGGGCGACACACGGCGAATGGCTTTCTGAGTGGGCAGACCCCAGTCGAGATAGACGGCGTCCGCGTCCGTCGCCATGACGAAGAGGTCCGCTTCCAACTCCCGGGCCAACAGGGCGCTCGCACGGTCCTTGTCCACCACGCACTCGGCGCCGTGGAGCGTGCGGTTGGGACCGTACATCGTGGGAATGCCGCCGCCGCCGGCGCAGATGACGATGCAGCCCTTGTCCAGCAGCCATTTGACGGGCCGTATCTGAAAAATACGCTTCGGCAGCGGCGAGGCCACAACGCGGCGAAAACCCTTGCCGTCCGGAGCCATGGTCCACCCCTTCTCCGCCGCCAGAAGGCGGGCCTCCTCCTCGCCGTAGACCGGGCCGATGGGCTTCGTGGGGTTCTGGAAAGCCGGATCGTCGGGATCGACCTCGACCATGGAAAGGATGGTGGCGAAAGGCTGCTCGAAAGGCAGGATGTTGCCAAGCTCCTGCTCGATCATGTAGCCGATCATCCCTTCCGTCTGGGCGCCCAGCACGTCCAGGGGATAAGCGCCCACCTTCTCGTAGGCCGCGCCCTGAAGGGCGAGAAGCCCCACCTGCGGGCCGTTGCCGTGAGAGATGACGAGCTGATGCTCACGGCCCAAGGGCGCCAGGGCCTCGGCCGCGATGCGGACGTTCCTCCGCTGGTTCTCGGCGGTCATCTCCTCGCCGCGCCGCAACAAGGCGTTGCCGCCCAGGGCTACCAGGATTCGCATAAAGGTCCTCGCGTCGACAATCCCCGGCCAACGGGGAAAACGCAAAGTGTACCGGCTTTCTCCTCACTCGTACCGGATCGCCTCCAGCGGCTCCACGGAGGCGGCGCGCTCGGCGGGAAGCCAACTCGCCAGCAGGGCCACGGCGGCCAGCAGCACGGGCACGGCGGCGAAGACGCCGGGGTCGAGCGGACTGGTGTCGAACAGCAGGGCGATGAGCAGCCGGGTCACCGCGAAGGCGCCGAGAAGGCCGAGGACGATCCCCGCGAGGCTGATGAACAGGCCCTCGCGCAGGACCATGCGGGCGATGTCCCCCCGCGCCGCGCCCAGGGCCATGCGCACGCCGATCTCCCGCGTCCGCTGGCTGACCACGTAGGAGATGACGCCGTAGATCCCCACGGTTCCCAGCACCACTGCCACGGCGGCGGCGATCGACAGCAGCAGCATGGTGAAAGAGGTCCGCTCCATGGAGCGGGCCACGACTTGCTCCATCGGACGGACGTCGGCGAGCGCCAGGTTGGGATCGAGCGACCAGACTGCCTGCCGCACCAGCGCCACCAGGGACGCGGGCGCGCCCCGGCCGCGCACCACCAAGGCTACATCCCGCGACACGAACTCCGAGTTCTTGGCACCGGGAGGCAGCACCTGACCCAGCAGCGGCATATAGACCGTCTCCAGCGGCTTCTTGTCCAGCCCGATGTCGCGCACGCTCCCGACCACTCCCACGATCGTGTACCAGGAGTGCTGCTCTTTGCTGATCCCGTTCGTCAGGCGCTTGCCGAGGGCGCTCTTGCCCGGCCAGAAGTGCTCGGCCATCGCCTGGCTCACCACCACGTCCCCAGAGCGATGGCCGGGATCGAGACGGTCGAAGGTGTGCCCGGCGATCAGCGGAATGCGCATCGCCTCGAGATAGCCCGGGCTCGTGAAGCGAACCCCCAGGAGGGGAGGCACCGTGTCCTTCGGCAGGGGAAAATCCTCGATGGTGTAGCCGCTGTTCGAGTTGCCTCCCGACAGCGGCAGGATCGACACCGTGCCTGCGCCAACGACTCCCGGCAGGGCCCTCACCTTTTCCAGGAGCTGCTGGTTGAACCGGACGGTGGACGGAGCGTCGGGGTACCTGGCCGACGGCAGGTATAGGCGTAGCGTGAGGACGCCCTGGGAGCTGAATCCCGGGTTCACGCCGCGCAGGCGCCAGAAGCTCTTGGCCATCAGTCCCGAGCCCACCAACAGCACCAGCGCCAGGGCCATCTGGACGACGACCAGGACGGCGCGTGTCCACAGCCGTTCGCGGCCCGCCGAGCCGCCGCGGCCTCCCTCCTTGAGGGCGGGCACCATCTCCGGCCGGCCGAAGCGCAACAGGGCCAAGCCGCCGCAGACGAGGCCCGCCGCGATGGAAACCGCGGCGGTGAACGCCAGCACGTAGCCATCGATACCGATCTCGTCCAGCCGCGGAATGCCCTCGGGTCCCAGGTGGACGAGCAGCCGCATACCCAAAGCCGCAAGGCCCAGACCCAAAGCCCCGGCCATCAGGGCCAGGGTGATGCTCTCGCTCAGAAAGAGGCGGGCGACGTCGCGACGCGAAGCGCCCAGAGCGGTGCGCAGGGCCACCTCCCGCTGGCGTCCTTCCGCTCGCACCAGAAAGAGATTCGCCACGTTGGCGCAGGCGATCACCAGGATGATCCCGACACTGCCGAGCAGCAGCCACAAAACCCTTTCGACATCTCCGACCAGATCGTCGCGCAAAGAATGGACGAGGACGGAGAGCTTGACGCTGGCGATCATGCCTCGGCTGACGTCCCTCTCTCCATAGTCCTCGGCGATGCGAAACACGAGGCTCGACAGCTCGCGGGCCGCCCGCTGCCGCGTCACCCCGGGCTTGAGCCGTCCCACGGCCGTGTAGCTGAAGCTTCCCACCACGGGCTTGGCGGGATCGATGGTCATCGGCTGCCACAGCTTGGTCTGGACGGAAGGAAAACGGAAGCCCGCGGGCATGACGCCCACCACCCGTGTGGCCACGCCGTCGAGCTGCAGCAATTGGCCGAGCACGTCGTGGCGGCCGCCGTAGCGCCGTCGCCACAGCTCATGAGAGAGCACGGTCACCGGCTCGGCGCCCGGCAGGCCGTCGGCTTCCTGGAACGTACGGCCGAGGAGGGGGCGGACCCGCAGCACGGAGAAGATGCTGGCCGTCATCCCGGCCGCCTCCACCCGCTCCGGCCGGTCGCCGCCAGTCAGGGTGACGCTGCCTTGGCCGTAGATCCCCAGATCCTCCAGCACGTGGTTGTGCCGGCGATAGACGAGATAGCTCCCCTCCGAGTGCTCGAACTGATCGAGGTGCATTCCCGGCGCTCGGTTCCACACCGCCACCAGACGCTCCGGCTCCGGATAGGGCAGCGGGCGGATGAGCACGGCGTTGACCACCGTGAAAATCGCCGCCGTGGCGCCGATGCCCACCGCGAGCGTGAACAGGACGACCACCAGGAAGCCCGGGCTGGAACGGAAGCCCCGGAACAGGGAGCGGACGGACGAGAGGATCGTGAGCATGGCGAGGCCTTCCTAGAAAAACTGACTCCAATACGAGCACGGAGGCGGGAAGGTTCCAGTCAACCCGGGTCGCTCAGCTTGAAGGGCACGCTCAGCACGTAGTAAACGGCCACGCCCCTGTCGTTCAGGGTAGCCGGCTGGAAGGTCCAGCTCCGGACCGCCGCCAAGGCGGCGCCATCGAGGCTGGGCACTCCCTTCAGGACTCTGGGATGGCGCACGCAGCCTTCCTGATCGACGATGGCCTCAACGATCACGACGCCCTGAATCCCCGCCTTGCGGGCCTGGGGTGGAAACCGCTGAGCTCGGTCGCCGATGAGCTGGGGGGCTCGGACGCCCCCGCCCACTCGCAAAGCGTTCTCAAGACCTGGGAGATCCTCTGGAAAGTAGGCGCGGGAGAGACATAGAACCTGACGGGCGGCGTTCCTGTCCGGGACCGGATGCTTTTCGTCCAGATATCTTCGCGCCGTCTCAATGGCTCCGCGCAATACCTTCTCCTGAGCCGGAGCAGGTTTCCTCAAGGCCGGTCCCGATTCGAGGACGCTCTGCTGAAGCTCCTTCGCGGCCTCAATGAACCGGCCCTGGGAGATTGATCGTTGAAGCCGCTCGGGTTGGGTCTGCCTTGGAAAGGACGGGCCTGCCATCAGAAATAGGAAAACCGCCCAGGCGCCGAATCTGCGCTTGATCATTTCGGTTACCTGCACTCAATCAAAGCAGAAGGCCTCTCCCAGGGAGCACATGCCGGGCCGCTTGTCATCTTAGAACTCGGGAACGTTTTCCTGGGCTGCCACGAGCACGTGGCTCCAGGGGACCTCCCCCACCCACTCGATGCCGAGCGCATGCCTGCGTGCCTGGAAAGCGGGTAAGGCTTCCAGCACTGCCTTGGGTGTCAGGGTATGGATTGCATCGGGCCTGCTGACCAGCCAGGAGACGATCCTGGGGACCAGGGTCTCCACGGTGCCGTCGTACATGGCGGGGTCGAAGCCTGCCAAATCGGATACGAAACGCATATACTTATGGTCGTTGGAGACCAGCAGAAGCCAGTCGTGCCGCCGGCCCTTGAGTTTGCGAGTCATGTAGCGGCGCGCCATGGCGATTCCGAGCTCCAGCGGCATATTGAACCGCGCCCATCCCTCCTCTCCTTCTCCTTTGCTGCGAGACAGGTCGTGAATCGAATACTTCGACGCAAACAGAGCACTGGTGACACGCTCCATCCGGGGTTCGGCCACGGTGCCAGACTCCAGAGCGCTCCTGGGCACGAATCCGCAGCAGACCGTCGCGAAGACGATCGCGTCGAAGAGTGGGGCGAATGCCGCGTCGTACGGACAGTTGATGAAGACCGACTTCTCGGGAGCGATCTTCAAGAGAGCTCGAGTATCCGAAGGTCTTAGAAGAAGCTGTGCGCCACTTTGCGAATGTAGGAAAGCCGCTCCCTCTGCTCGGAACGATCTTCCTCAATGGTGGAGATCAGCTCTCCCCTGTCTCTCAAGCCGACCTTTCCCTTCAGCACCTGAATGAGATCGGAGACGGCGCGGTTCCAGTCGCGGCGGGGATTTCTCGCTCGAATGGCGGCGATGGGCTCGGCGGCAGAGGCCGTGCTCCTCACGAAAGCTGGAAGCTTGGCATCCTCGAGAAGCAAAGGGATCAGCCGCTTCTCGGTGTTCGCCCAGATTGCCTCCACGACAGCCTGCCACTCATGGCGCTCCAGCAGGCTCGGCTTCTGGATGGGGCCGATGAGGACGATGATGTTGTCCGCAGCCTGGATCGCCTCCTCGATCGCGGGCCTCCAAGTAGCGCCTGGGAAGGCCCTTTCCCTGTCCAGCCAGGTGGAGATCCCGCTCGCGATCAGGGCTTGATTCAGCTTCTCGGCCCACTTCCGGTCGGCTACGGTATAGGAAATGAAGGCGTCCATGGCAGAGTGGATTCTAGCATGTCCTTCTGGGTACACCCCGAACGCTACCCCACCCTCATCTCCTGCAACGACCGCACGCTCAACCCCTCCTGCTTCATGGCCGCGATGCCTTCGGCGGCGGCCATGGCTCCGGAGAGGGTGGTGATGCAGGGGATGTCGAATTTCAGGGCGGTGCGGCGGATGGCGCCATCGTCTTCGTGGGAGGCACGGCCGAGGGGCGTGTTCACCACCAGTACGATCTCGCGGTTGATCAGGTGATCGACGACGTGGGGCCGGGCTTCGTGGACTTTCAACATGGTCCGGATCTGAAGACCGTGGCCTCGTAAGTAATCCGCGGTTCCCGCCGTGGCCGCCAGCTCGAAGCCGAGCTCGGCGAGGCGTCTCGCGACCGGCAGCAGGCCCGGCTTGTCGCGATCGTGCACGGAGAGGAACGCCGTGCCTTCGAGCGGCAGGACGTGGCCCGCCGCCAGCCAGGCCTTGGCGAAGGCGAGGCCGAAGGTCAGGCTCTCGCCCATGACCTCGCCGGTTGATTTCATTTCCGGCCCCAGCACCGGATCGACGCCCGGGAAGCGGCGGAAGGGGAAGACCGGCGCCTTGACGAACACGCCCGGCACTTTTGGCTCCTCGGTGAAGCCGAGCTCTTCCAGGGTCTTGCCCGCCATCGCGGCCGCCGCGATCTTCACCAGGGGAATGCCCACCGCCTTGGCGATGAACGGCACGGTGCGCGAGGCCCGCGGATTCACCTCCAGGACGTAGATCTTGCCGTCCTTCAGAGCGAACTGCACGTTCATCAGCCCCACCACTCCAAGGCGTAGCGCCAGCCGGCGGGCGATGTCGCGCATGCGGTCCTGATCGTCGTGCGACACCTTGTACGGCGGCAGCACCGCCACCGAGTCGCCCGAGTGGATACCCGCCTCCTCGATGTGCTGGAGGATGCCGGCCACCACCGCCTGCCGGCCATCGCAGATCAGGTCGAGATCGACCTCGAAGGCATCCTCCAGGAAGCGGTCGATGAGCACTGGGTGACCTTCCGAGATGGCCGCCGCCGCATGCATGTAGCGGTCGAGGGTGGACTCATCGTAGCAAATCGCCATGGCCCGGCCGCCCAGGACGTAGCTCGGCCTCACGACCACCGGAAAACCGATGCGCCCTGAGACTTCCAAAGCCTCTTCGAACGAGATGGCGCTGCCGTTCTCGGGCTGGAGAATGCCTTCTTCGGCCAGGAGATCGCCGAAGCGTCGACGGTCCTCGGCAAGGTCGATGGCGTCCGGAGAGGTGCCCCAGATCGGCACGCCGGCCGCCGCGAGGCCGCGGGCAAGCTTCAGCGGCGTCTGGCCGCCGAGCTGAATGATCACACCCTCCGGCTTCTCGTTGGCGATTACCGCCAGCACGTGCTCCAACGTCAGAGGCTCGAAGTAGAGGCGGTCCGAGGTGTCGTAGTCGGTCGACACCGTCTCGGGATTGCAGTTGACCATCACCGTTTCGAAACCCAACTCGCGCAGAGCAAAAGCTGCGTGGACGCAGCAATAATCGAATTCGATTCCCTGGCCGATGCGGTTGGGGCCGGAGCCGAGAATGACCACTTTTCGCCGGTCGTCCGGCTCGCTCTCGTCCTCGTCCCCCCAGGTCGAATAGAGGTAAGGCGTGGTGGCCGGGAACTCCGCGGCGCAGGTGTCCACCCGCTTGTAGACGCGCTCGAGACCCGTCCGTGCCCGGGCGGCGGCGAGATCCTTCTCGGCGCAGTTGAAGAGGCTCGCGATGCGCGCGTCCGTCAAGCCGAAGGATTTGGCTTGGCGCAGCAGCGTGCGGGGCGCCGAGGCGAGGTCCCAGCACGCCAGCTCGGCCTCCAGCTCCACGATCTCGGCGATCTCGCGCAGGAACCATTGATCGATGTGCGAGGTCTCGGAAACTTCCTCGGGCGTCCAGCCCTGGCGCAACGCGGCGAAGACGGCGAAGAGGCGCTCCCAGTTCGGGGTCGCGAGCCGCCGGCGCAGCCGCACGGGATCGGACATCCTCCGCTCGCGGGCGGCGGCGTTGCCGTCGAGCTCCAGGGCGGAAAGCCCCTTCATCAGCGCCTCTTTGAAGGTCGAGCCCATGGCCATCACTTCGCCCACGGATTTCATCGAGGTGCCGAGCGTCGTCGGCGTGTCCGGAAACTTTTCGAAGGCCCAGCGGGGGATCTTCACCACCGTGTAGTCGAGGCTGGGCTCGAAGGCGGCGAAGGTCTTGCCCGTAATGTCGTTGGGGATCTCATCCAGCGTGTAACCGACGGCGAGGAGGGCCGCGATCTTGGCGATGGGAAAGCCGGTCGCCTTGGAGGCCAGGGCGGAGCTCCTGGAGACCCGGGGGTTCATCTCGATCACCACCCGGTCACCCGTCTTCGGATCGACGGCGAACTGGATGTTCGAGCCTCCGGTCGCCACGCCGACGCGGCGGATCACCTTGAAGGCCTCGTCCCGCATGTCCTGGTATTCGCGATCCGAGAGGGTCTGCTGCGGCGCCACGGTGATCGAATCGCCGGTGTGCACGCCCATGGCGTCGAAGTTCTCGACGGAGCAGACGATGATGGCGTTGTCCGCCACGTCGCGCATGACCTCCAGCTCGAACTCCTTCCAGCCGAGGACGGACTGCTCGATGAGCACGCGGTGGGCGGGGCTCGCCTGGAGGGCCGAGGCCACCACCTCCTCCAGCTCGTCGCGGTTGTAGGCGACGCCGCCGCCCTCGCCACCGAGGGTGAAGCTGGGGCGGATGATCACCGGGTAGCCAACGTCGTGGGTGATCTCCCGCGCCTCCTCCAGGCTGCCGGCGTAGCCGCTCTTGGGGACCTTGAGCCCGACCTCTTCCATGGCCTGCTTGAAGAGTAGGCGGTCCTCCCCCAGACGCAGGGCGGCGATGCTCGCGCCCAGCACCTCGACGCCGTAGCGCGCCAACGCTCCCCGCTCGTCGAGGGCGATGGCGAGGTTGATTCCCGTCTGACCGCCGACGGTGGGGAGCAGCGCGTCCGGCCGCTCCTTCTCCAGGATCTTCTCCACCACCTCTGGCACCAACGGCTCGACGTAGGTGGCGTCGGAGAATTCCGGGTCGGTCATGATCGTCGCCGGGTTCGAGTTGACGAGGACGACGCGGAAGCCCTCACGCTTGAGGACGCGGCAGGCCTGGGTCCCCGAATAGTCGAACTCACAGGCTTGGCCGATGACGATTGGTCCTGAACCGAGGACGAGGATGGAGCGGAGATCGGACCGTCTGGGCATGGCGGGGCGGAAGTGTACACGACACTCCTCGTCTCCTGGGATTGGCGCAGGATTGGCACGCTATTCGCAGCCTCTGCTTCAATGAATATCGCCGAAGCTCCGGCAGAAAGAAAGGACCGCTCCCATGGACACCGCCAATCTCGAACGCCTCCGGATCCTGCTTCAAGGTCATGAAGATCTGTTGGAGGAGAAGAGGTCCCGGCCGGATGGAGTCATTCGGCCGAACGATCCGTTCCGGGAGCAGTTCAATCGCGTGGCCCGCTCGGTGGTCGTGCCCATCCTGGAGGAGATCAAGGACGTGATGGTGGGCAAGGTGGAGTCGGCCTCGATCTTCCACCGCTCCACGGCGGCGGGCCTGAAGGTCAAGCTGGACCGCTGGGAGGACTACGAGCGTTCGCTCCTCTTCTTCGGCGATGACGCCGCCCAGATGGTAAAAATCACCCACGAGGGAATCGGCTTCAGCCTCCTTTCGGACAAGCTGTCCCTCGCGGAGGTCACCCCCGAGCTCGTCGAAGAGGAAGCGATGAAGTTCCTCAAGCGCCTCTTTGGCCAGGAGCAGCTCCGCCGCCCCATGGCCCTCCCCCATGCGCCCGGCAACGGCGCGGCCCACCGCCGGCCACTGATGAGCGTCGGCGAGTTCGTGCGCGTCTGAGGCTCAGAACAGATACGTGAACCCGAAGTTCGCCACCGCCTTCTCCTTCTGCTCGCCGTTCAAGCCGTCCACCACCGGGAACTGAACGGCGAGCCGGCCCACCAGCCCCTTGCTCAAATCGACGATCAGCTTCGGAGAGAGATACAGCAGCGAGCCTCCGGTGTTGGGATCGAGAGCGCCGCTGCCGTCCAGGATATCGCGGCCCGCATCGCGGAAGTTGAGCTCCAGCGCGCCGTCGAAACGTTTACCGAGCTTGTGCTCGTAGCCGGCGTTCGCCATCGCGATGTTGCCGTACTTGTAGCCGGCGCTGTTGGTCCCCGTTCTCCGGTATTGCGCGGAGCCGAAAAACGACGAGTTGGAATCGACCAGGTAGACGCCGGAGAGGCCTCCGAACCAGTCGGTCGAACCGGTGCCTGGCTGCAGGTGCTCGTCGAGGCGCTCGCCCCCTCGAGCGACGTCGTTCTGTCCCCAGGCCGTCTTGACGCCGCCCAGAACCGAGATCCAGGCTCGGCGGCCCAGGCCCGGCGCGAACTCCGAGGACCAAAGCCGCACGAGGGCATAGAGCTCGGGGTCGGAGAGCCCGTCCTGGGTCGCCCTGCCCTCCGGGTCCGTGAGCTCACGGGAAGTAAAAGGAATGCGGGCGACGGCCACGACGCGTTCGTGGAAGGTGTAGGAAAGAGCCGTGGTGAAGCGGTTCTCCACCTGGGATTCGTGGCCGAGGTCAGAGGAGGTGCTTTTCACGGAGGCCGCTTCTTCCTCCCCGGGAAGAATCCCCTGTTGCTTGGCGAAGCGCTCCCAATCCAGGGCGACACGGAAGGCCCCATCCTTATAGACGTCGGTGCCCAGGGCGTTGAACGTCGGGTCGCCGCAGCGGCACATGGAGCAGGCACTCGCGGGCATGGCGGATATCAAGATCAGACCCGCGAAGGCTGCCACTGCGGTGAGGGCAGACGGGCGGTGACGGTGAATGAAAATCATCGGTCGAAATCTCCTCGTTTAGTCCAGCGTGAATCCGCAGGCCGGCCGTGGAAGACGGCCCGTCGGGGCGACGCTCAGGCGAAACGGAGAGACCGCGGCGGAGGGACCGGAGGCTCGAACGGAGGAGGAGGCGGAGCGATGGTCTTTGTCTCGGCGACCCAACCGGCAGGAGCGAGGATCACCTCGCCCGGCCGGGAGTCCCGCAGACCGGGGCGGGCGGCCTTTTCCCGCTGGCTCTGAAAGGAGACCGGGAGACTGCCGGACATGCCGACGGTGCATCGTGGCTGTCCGGCAGGCCTGAGCTGGCAGGACTCCCCATGCCCCATCGCCCCCGGCATCCGGCAGCACACCATGTCGCACTGCCCCTGCGAGGCCGGAGAGACCGGCAAGGCGTCTGTGGCAACGAGCGCGGCCAAGAGGAGCGCCGCGGCCACGCCGCGTAGGATTGGGGAAAACATAGGGGTTCGTGCCTTAGACCGGGGCCAATCTTACACCCTGACGCCGGCTTCCCCAAGAGACCCGATTGGGGCTGGTCTTATTCCTCCGATTCCCGCTTGCGCCAAGCCCCGAAGAACACGGCCCTTCGCGATTGGTGCCACTCTTTCCCAGGTGGTCCCACCCCGGCCATGGCGGCTGTAGGAGCGGACCGCCCGAGAGGAGAAATCCGCCATGTCGCGCAAGATCCGCTGTCTCGCCGCCGCTCTCGCCCTGGTGCTGCTGTCGGCCGGCGCCGCCCAGGCCCGGTCCATCCAATCCCCATCGGGGAGCCCCGGCTTCCTCGACGCCCTCTGGCAGTGGCTGGCAGGCCGCTACGCCCCGGGCCTGTCGGCGATCTGGGAGAAGGAGGGGAGCAGCATGGACCCTGATGGCCGCACACTCCACCTCTCCGGACCTCCGCCGACGACCGACGAAGGAGGCAGCATGGACCCCAACGGCCGCAGCTAGCCGCCCTGGAATCCCCGCTTGGAGACGCGCCGGTTCCGGGAACCGGCGTTTTTCTTTCTCCTTCATGTCCCTATTTGTGCCAGTACCGTTACTCTTATAGAAGAGAAGTGCTACTCTTTCGCGCAATGGAGCCACCGTACGAGTCTTGCGTCGAGATCCTGGACCGGCTGTCCCACATCCTGCCGGCGGTGTTCGTCGCCTACGGGATCTCCGACACGGGGGCCAGGCACATCGTGGAGAACGCCTGCCGCACGCTGATCAGCAAGCAGCGGCTCCGTATTGAGAACCCGGAAGGGTGGCTTCTGCGAACCGTCATCGAGGCGTGCCGGCGATCGGCCGAGGAGGCAAGGGATGAAGATTCATCCGCATGACGACGTTCTGGAGGATCTCCTCCTGTCGCTGGACAGCGGCCATCTGGCCGTGCTCCGGCATCTCCAGTGGTGCACCTACTGCCGGTCGCGGCTCGCCTATCTTCCCCGCGAGGCGAACGCCGAAGCCGCCGCTGCTGGGGCCGGCGAGGCATCGGCCTATGAGATCGCCTTGGCGGAAACCGCGCGCGCCGTGGCGGACTGCGAGGCTGATCTGGAGCGCGAGCGCGATGCGGCACCCGGACTCTTCCTGGAGCTTCTGGAACATTCCTCGGACCGGCAGGAAGCCCTCCTCGGCGAGGGCGCTACACGGTTTCACACCTGGGGCGTTTTCGAGCTCCTGGTGGAGCGAAGCCTCGAGGTCACCATCCAGGATCCGGCTCACGGCGAAACCTTGGGACTGCTCTCCCTGCGCCTCTCCGATCACCTGGATGCAACGCGGTACGGAGCCGAGCGCATCGCCGATCTTCGGGCGCGAGCCTGGGCCTACATCGGCAACTCCCGCCGGATGAGATTCGACTTCGCGGCGGCGGAAGAGGCGTTCCTGACTGCTCACGCCCGCCTCAAGGAAGGCACGAAGGACAGCTTGGAACGGGCGATCCTCCTCGATCTGCGAGCCTCTCTGCGACGGGCCCAGCGCCGATTCGACGACGCCCTCCGCCTTCTGGGACGCGCGGTCGCGATCTTTCTTGAAGCCGGCGAGCGGCACCGGGCCGGTCGGTCGCTCGTGAAGATGTCGACGGTGCACCATCACGCCGGCGACCCTGCTGCCGGGATTCCTCTTCTTCACCAAGCCTTGGATTTGATCGATCCGGAGCGCGAGCCGCGCCTGCTGCTCTGCGCCCGGCACAACTTGATTGACTACAACGCGGAGATCGGACGCTTTGTGGAGGCGCAGAAGCTCTACCGTGAAGCGCGCCCGCTCTACCGCAGCTTCAACGAGCCGTGGGTGCAAAACCGCCGGAGCTGGGTGCGCGGAAAGATCGCCCGCGGGCTGGGTCAAATCAAGCAGGCCGAGACACGCTTCCTGGCGACGCGAGACGGATTCGTGAAGGAAGGAATTCCCTACGACACCGCTCTGGTCTCCCTGGAATTGGCCTTGCTCTATGCCGAACAGGGGCGGACGGAAGAGCTGAAGCGGCTGGCCGCGGATATGGTACCGATCTTCACCTCGCGGCACATCCACCGCGAAGCCCTGGCGGCGCTAACTTTCCTGCAGCAAGCCGTGGAGGCCGAGCACGCCAGCCTCGACTTGGTGGTACGAGTGGCGAATTTCCTTCGCAAAGCCGAGCACGATCCGGAGCTGCGATTCGAAACGGAGCCGTGAAGCCAAGACTCGATTCGAGGTTGTCTTATTCCAACCGAGACACAAAAAAAGGGACCCTGGCGGGTCCCTGGAGAAAAAACCTTCAGCGGGGAGAACTAGCCCGGCAGGAGGACGCTGTCGACGACGTGAATGACGCCGTTCGACTGATAGACGTCGGCGATCGTGACTTTGGCGGTGCCGCCCTTCTGGTCCGTCAGAATGAGGTCGCTACCTTGCATGCTGGCGGTCAGGGTCGGGCCCGCGACGGTCTTGAACGTGAACTTGCCATTGCCGGCCTTGATCTTCTTGGCGATCGCGGCGGAGTCCCACTTGCCGGCGACTACGTGATAGGTCAGCACCTTGGTCAGCATCGCCTTGTTCTCGGGCTTGAGCAGGGTGTCCACGGTGCCGGCCGGCAGCTTCTGGAAGGCCTCGTTGGTCGGCGCGAAGACGGTGAACGGACCTTTGCCCTTCAGGGTGTCCACCAAGCCAGCCGCCTTGACCGCGGCGACCAGAGTGGTGTGATCGGCCGAGTTGACGGCGTTGTCGATGATGTCCTTGTTCGGATACATCGCCGCGCCACCGACCATCGGATCGTCCTTCGCAGAGAGTGCCATGGGCACCAAACAAACCGCGAGGATCAAGAGAAAACCGAACAATCTTTTTGCAGTCATGAGAGTGTCCCTTTCTTAGGAGTTGGCCCGGATGTCTCAGTTTCCCGGGTTCACTCTGGATACGCCGCCGTCCCGACGCCGGATGAGAAATATCTCTCATCGCCATTCGCGATCGCCGGAGATGGGTACGCGGAAAGGATCGCCCGCGCTGGCAAATCCATAGAGCAGTGATTGCCACCGCGACAGCGGTCGCGGCCATAGCGGGAGCGGTCACCGCTCTCACGACAGCAGTCACTGCCACAGCAAGAGCAGTGACTGCCACCGCGACAGCAGTCATTGCAATCGCAACAGCAGCCACCGCCATCACAGCAGCACTTACCGCCACCACGACAGCAGTCGCCGCCAAAGCGAGAGCAGTCACTGCCATGGCGAGAGCCGTGGCAGCCACCCCGAGAGCCGCCACCGCCGTCGCGAGAGCGATCGGCGCCACAGCGAGAGCAGTGGCGGCCATTACCAGAGCGGTCGTTGCAATCTCGGAAGCAACCGCCACAGGAAGGACGGCACCGGGTGATCCCTCACCTCTTAGAACCGATACGAAATGCCAATCGACACCACGGGATAGACCGTGTAGTCGGCCACGTCCTTCTCGATGTCGGCCTCCTCACGATCGAGGAGGACTTGGAGGGCGGCGCGGGCGACCGAGTTGTCGAGGGGGCTTCCGGCGGGGATCTGCGGCGTCAGCGTAACCTTGCCCTTGCCCTGGAACATCGCTCCCACGTCCGCGGCGAAGCGCAGCCGCCGGCCGGGTCCCACCGCGTTCCCCCAGCCCAGGCCCACATAGGGCACGACCGGATCGAATTTGATCTGGCCATCCAGGGTCCCCACCAGGGCCGCCGGTACCTGAACGCCTCCGATGTCGTAGAGCCCCGACGCCGGCACCAGGCTGTTGCCATCGATTCGCGTGTCGTTGTAAATCGCGCCCGCCGACAGGCGGAATCCGCCACCGCCAGGATGAAAGTCGAGCAACGCCGAAGCCGTGCGCAGGCGCGCCGTGGCGTCGTAGAAGATGCCGCTCACCTCGCGGCGGTCGTCCGTGTAGTTGAAGGCATTGCCCCCCAGGCGGACGTTCAACAGCGGGGTAAGCCCCACCGTCAGCTCGACACCGCCGCCCAGGGTGCCACCTTTGGCGGTAACCGCCACTTCGCCCCGCGCCGGACCGGCCAGGGACAACAACAGCAGAGCGGCTGCCGCCGTCTGCGCACCTCTCGTTGCGATCTTTCGCTTGCCCATGCTCTCTTCCTCCTCGGTCACCATCCTCTTGCAAAGCCGGGACCGTCCCGCGGTGTAGACTTTCCCGGCTCCCTCCCGGTCGCCTGAGAGGAGGGGGTCAACCGTCGTCAGAAAGAGAGGACTCCAATGCAGATCGGCATGATCGGCCTCGGACGCATGGGTGGCAACATGGTCCGCCGCCTGATCCGTGGCGGGCACGAGTGCGTCGTCTATGACCTGAACCCGAGCGCAGTGGCGGAGTTGGTAGCCGAGGGTGGAGCGGGATCGGGAACCCTGGACGAGTTCGTCGCGCGGCTGAAGCCGCCACGGACGGCCTGGGTGATGGTGCCCGCGGGCGATCCGACGGAAAGCATGGTGAAGGCGCTGGGCGAGAAAATGGAGAAGGGGGATGCCATTGTCGACGGTGGCAACACCTACTACAAGGACGACGTGCGGCGCGCCCGGGCACTGGCAGAAAAAGGCATCTTCTACGTGGACGCCGGCACCAGCGGCGGCGTGTGGGGCCTCGAGCGGGGCTACTGTTTGATGATTGGCGGCGAGAACGAAGCGGTGCAACGGCTGGCTTCCATCTGGCAAACCTTGGCGCCCGGCCGCGGCAGCATTCCGCCGGCTCCCGGCCGCGAAGGCAAGAAGAGCACTGCCGAAGACGGATGGCTGCATTGCGGCCCGGTGGGCGCCGGCCATTTCGTGAAGATGGTGCACAACGGCATTGAGTACGGCCTCATGCAGGCCTACGCCGAGGGCTTCGACATCTTCAAGAACGCCACCTCGAAGAGCCTGCCCGACGGCCATCGCTTCGAGCTCGACCTCGCCGACATCGCCGAGCTTTGGCGGCGCGGCAGCGTCGTCTCTTCGTGGCTGCTCGACCTGACGGCGAGCGCGCTCGCCGAGAGCCCCGAGCTCGCGGAGTTCACGGGCGCCGTGGAAGATTCCGGCGAAGGACGATGGACGGTGCAGGCCGCCATCGAGGAAGCCGTGCCCGTCAACGTTCTCGCTGCGTCGCTGTTCGACCGCTTCCGCTCGCGCCAGGAGCACACTTTCGGCGACAAGATGCTCTCCGCCATGCGCAACAAGTTCGGTGGCCACGTCGAGCACCCGGCCAAGGGCTGACCTCAAGGCCGGCGAAAGGAAATGTTGCCATGACCGCTCCGGTAGCGAACGAAACAATGGAAGGTGTGGATGAGGGGAAGGCGGGGCCGGCGCCGCCCTGCGCCATGGTCATCTTCGGCGCCACGGGCGACTTGACGAAGCGCAAGCTCATTCCGGCTCTCTACAACCTGGTCAACGACGGTTTACTGCCGGATACGTTTGCCGTCGTCGGCATCGGCCGCTCGCCGCTCTCGGAGGATGAGTTCCGGCAGCATATGGCCGAAGACCTGCGGCAGTTCGCGACCGTCGACCTCGACAAGACCAAGCTCGACTGGCTGCTGCAACGGCTGCGCTATGTCGCGGGCGACCTCACGGACGAGGCCACGTTCCATCGGCTCGGCGAGACGCTGGCGAAGGTGGACGCGGACCTCGGCACGGCGGGCAACTATCTCTATTACCTCGCCGTGCCGCCGAACCTGTTCAGCGATTACATCCAACGCCTCGGCGAAGCGGGCCTCACCCGCGAGGACGAAGGGAAGTGGCGGCGGGTGATCATCGAGAAGCCGTTCGGCCACGATCTCGACTCCGCCCGCAAGCTGAACCACGACATTCGCGAGGTCCTCGCCGAGAAGCAGATCTTCCGCATCGATCACTACCTCGGCAAGGAGACCGTGCAGAACATCATGGCGTTCCGCTTCGGCAACGGCATCTTCGAGCCGATCTGGAACCGCCGCTACGTCAATCACGTGCAGATCACCGTCGCCGAGACCGTGGGCGTCGAAGGCCGCGGCAACTACTACGAAGAGGCCGGGGCACTGCGCGACATGGTACAGAACCACATGTTCCAACTGCTCGCGCTCACCGCCATGGAGCCGCCCGTGTCGTTCGCCTCCGACGTGGTGCGCGACGAACGGGTGAAGGTGCTATCGGCCATCCGTCCGTTTACCGACGAGGACGTGCTGCGCTACACGGTGCGCGGCCAATATGGCGAAGGCGTCATGAACGGCGAGCGCGTGCCGGCCTATCGCGGCGAAAAATCCGTCGCGCCGGGCTCCAACACAGAGACGTTCGTGGCGCTCCAGATGTTCGTCGACAATTGGCGCTGGGCCGACGTGCCCTTCTATCTGCGCACCGGCAAGCGCCTGCCGAAACGCGCCACCGAGATCGCCATCCAGTTCAAACGCGCGCCGCTCATGCTTTTCCGCGACACGCCGGTGGAGCGCCTCAACCCCAACGTGCTGGTGCTGCACATTCAGCCGGACGAAGGGATCTCGCTGCGTTTCGAGGGCAAGGTGCCCGGTCCGCAGATGCGCCTGGGCACGGTGAGGATGCACTTCGAGTACGCCGACTACTTCGGCGCGCAGCCGCACACCGGCTACGAAACTCTGCTCTACGATTGCATGCTCGGCGACACGACGCTCTTCCACCGCACCGACATGGTGGAGACAGGATGGCGCGTGGTGACGCCCATCCTCGACGTGTGGAAGGCCCTCTCGCCGCGCAACTTTCCCAACTACGCGGCCAACACCTGGGGGCCGAAAGAGGCCGACGATCTCATTCAGAAGGATGGCCGCAAATGGCGGAGCTGAGTCCGGGAGCAATCGAGGTCCGCGTTTTCGAAACCGTCCCCGAGCTGATGCGCGCCGCAGCCGAAGTGGTGGTGCGCGGCGCCGAAGAAGCCGTGCGCGAACGCGGCTTTTTCTCCTGGGCCCTCTCCGGCGGCTCGACGCCGCGCGATCTCTACAGCCTGCTTGCGAGCCCGCCGTACCGCGATCGATTGCCATGGAATGCCGTCCACGTCTTTTGGGGCGACGAGCGCCACGTGCCGCCCGATGATCCCGACAGCAACTTCCGCATGGCGCGCGAAGCGATGCTCGACTCGGTGCCGCTGCCGGCGGCGAACATCCACCGCATCCACGCCGAGGAGCCCGACGCCGAGGTGGCCGCAAAGGCTTATGAAACGGGGCTTCAAGAGTTCTTCCATCTCGCGCCGGCCCCGCAGGATATATGGCCGCGCTTCGATCTCATCCTGCTCGGTCTCGGCAAGGACGCGCACACCGCGTCGCTGTTTCCGGGCGGCGAGGCCGTGCACGAGAGCGCACGCCTGGTAGTGGCGCCGTGGGTCGCGGCGCAAAACACTTTCCGCATCACGCTGACGCCGCCGGTGCTCAACCACGCGCGCCTCGTCGCCTTCATCGCCGCCGGCGACGACAAAGCCGAGCCCTTGCGCGCGGTGCTCGAAGGCGCACGCGATCCCGAGCGCTATCCTGCGCAGATCGTGGAAGGGAACCGTCTGTGGTTGGTGGATCGAGCGGCGGCGCGCCTGCTCGCAACGGCCGCCTGAAAACGACTTATCTCTTGGTGCCGGCACGACGCTCTCGCCTCGGGGCGGAGACGGTGACGCCGTGCTTCAGGCGACGCTGGTGACGAAAGCAAGAGAGACCGGCAAAGAAACAGAGCCCCGGAAAAAACCAGAACGTCGCCTCGCTTGAACCTCTCTGAAACCGCCTTACTTAGCCTTCTTGGCGGGTTTCGCCGCCGGCTTCTTGGCGGCAGCCTTTTTCGGAGCCGTGACTTTCTTGGCGGCGGTGGTCTTCTTGGCGGCGGGCTTCTTCGCCGCGGTCGCAGTCCTCGCCGAGCCCTTGGCGGCAGTCTTCTTGACTGGAGTCTTGGCAGCAGTTTTCTTGGCCGCAGTCTTCTTCGCCGCCGGCTTCGCAGCAGCAGCAGCCTTCTTTGCGGGCGCCTTCGTAGCCTTCTTTGCGGCGGTCTTCTTCGCGGGCTTGTCCGTCGTTGCCATCTGGATTCTCCTTTGTGATTGGTGCCCCATCGTGGGCATGATGCGTTTAGGTTACGCCCACTACATCTTGGGCGTCAAGAGGTTTTACGCCTCTACCCTTAGTAGGCGTGACGGATTTCATCGCGAGACCTCGCGCCGTGAGGAGCCGGCAGCCTCGAGCGTGCGCCGCACACGCACCTCTCCCCAGCGGCGCACGCTTTCGCTGTACGCCACCAAAAGGCCGTGGAATAAGGATTTGCGGAGAGGTGTGCTAGTACGCGTTGAGGCGCAACGCGTAGCGCAGCGTCATCCAGAGGATCTTGAAGTCGAGCGACAGCGACCAGTTCTGGATGTAGTAGAGATCGTACTGAATGCGCTTCTTGATCGAGGTGTTGCCTCGCCAACCGTGCACTTGAGCCCAGCCGGTGATGCCCGACTTCACACGGTGGCGCAGCATGTAGCGCGGGATCTTGTGCTTGAACTCACGTACGAACGTCGGCCGCTCGGGGCGCGGGCCGATGATCGACATGTCGCCGGTGAGCACGTTCCAGATCTGCGGCAGCTCGTCGAAAGACCATTGGCGCAACAGGCCGCCGATGCGCGTGCGGCGCGGATCGTCCTTGATCGCCCACACCGGACCGCTCGACTCTTCGGCGTCGACGCGCATCGAACGGAACTTGAGGATCATGAACGAGCGGCCATCGAGTCCCATGCGCTCCTGGCGGTAGAAGATGGGACCGCGGTCCTCGAGCCAGATGGCGATCGCGATGATGGGGAGCAATGGCAGCAGCACGACCGTCGCCGCCGAAGCGATGGCGACGTCCATGAGGCGCTTGACCATGCTGTTCCAACCTTGGAGCGGCACCTGCGAGAGGTTGATCACCGGCGTGCCGTCGACGTCCTCGAGCGCCGCCTTCAAGGTGGCGTACTGGAGGATGTCCGGCACGAGCTTGATCTCCACGCACTCGCGGGCCATCAGCTCGATGAGCTGCAGCACCTTCTTGTGGGCCTCCAGCGGCAGGGTGATGAAAACCTGATCGATGCTCTGCGTCTCGACGACCTCTTCGGCCTGGCGCAGCGCGCCGAGCACGGGCACGCCGCAGATCGTCGTCCCCAGCTTGCCGGGATCGTCGTCGAGAAAGCCCACGACCTCGAAGCCCATCTCGCGGTGAGCGAGGATCTTGGTGGTGATCTCGCGCCCGAGTTGTCCTCCGCCCACCACGAGGATGCGCTGCATGTTGTGCCCGGAGCTGCGCCAGCGCCGCAACCCGGCGCGCACCAGCATGCGGGACGTGGCCACGAAGGCGAGGTCGACTACCGCGAACAGGCCGAGGAAGGCGCGGCTGTAGGTGAAGTACTCGCGGCTGCCGGGCCACGCCGGCGGCCGGTACCAGGCGATGACCACCGAGAGCAGGACGGTCGCCAGCAGCACGGCGAGGACAATGGTGAGCACCTCGTCCACCCGGCTTCGGCCCCGGCGGCTCTGGTAGAGGCCGTGGAAGTAGAAGACCACCGGCCACAAAATCGCCACGAACGGCACCAGTTGTAGATAGGGGCCGAAGTCGGGAACGTTCTTGGTGACCGGGATGACCGCCAGCTCGAAGCGCAGCAGCCAGGCGGCGAAGAAGGCGGCCAGCGTGGCCGCGAGATCGGTGAAGAGGTAGAGCCCGGCCGTTTTCCTGTGTCGTTCTTGGATCAAAGGAAAGGCGCCCTCAACTGGAAATCCGACGAGATAGTAGAGCCCGGATGCGATCGGTGAATCGCGAAACGGCAAACGACTCAGCCCGATTGCGCAAGTCCAAACCATTGAATCCGATCCGGCGGGCTTTGTCAATCGCGCCGGCCAAAGCCGAAGGCCCCTCCCAATCCGGGTAGAGCACACCATGCCGGCCGTCCTCCACCACGTCGAGGATGCCGCCGCGGGCCGCGGCCACCACCGGAGTGCCGCAGGCGAGGGCCTCCACCGAGGCGATCCCGAAGTCCTCCACCCCCGGCTGGAGGAAGAGGCAGGCGCCGCGGTAAAGGTCGCGCAGCTTCTCCGGGGCGACCTTCCCCAGGAAGCGGACGTTGGGCGTCGCGATGCCCGCCAGACGCTTGCGCTCCGGCCCCTCGCCCACGATCCTGAGCTCCAAGCCCAGCTTCTCGCAGGCTGCCATGGCGAGCTCGACTCGCTTGTAAGGGGCCAGGGCGGAGACCATGAGGCAGTATTCCGGCAGAGAGTGTTCCGGCTCGTTCTTTCCTTTGCCCTTGTCGCGCCCTGAGGCGGGCGTGAAAAAGTCCACGTCCACGGGTGGATGCACCACCTCGGCGGAGCGGCCGTAGTAGGTCTCGATCCGGCGCGCCACGAAACGCGAGTTCGCTACAAAGAGGTTTACGCGCGCCGCGGACGAAACGTCCCAGGCGCGCAGGGCGGTGAGCGCCAGCGACCGCAGCCGTGGCCCCGCGCCGTGGCGCTTGGGAAAATAGGCGTGCTCCTGGTCCCAGGCGTAGCGCATGGGGGTGTGGCAGTAGCAGAGATGGAAGGCGTCGGGCGGCGCGATGACGCCCTTGGCCACGCAGTGGCTTGAGCTCAAGACGACGTCGAAGCCCGAAAGGTCGAGCTCCTCGATGGCGGCCGGGAACAGCGGCAGATAGCTGCGGTAGTGGCTGCGGAGGCCCGGCGCCTTCTGCAGGAAGCTGGTGCGGATGGAGTGCGATTCGATCTCCGAGCTGACGCTGCCGGGAAAATGGAAGAGGGTGTAAAGGGGAGCTTCGGGATAGAGCCCGCCCAGGGCCTCGATCACCTTCTCGCCGCCGCGCATGCCGGTCAGCCAGTCGTGCACCAGCGCCACCCGCGGCAGGGGCGGCCCCGGCGGCAGAGGCAGGGGCGGCGGAAAATTGAAGGGAGCCCCGGAAATCAGACGATGCCCCCGTTCCTGCTGCTCCCGTTCCTGCTCTCGATGACCGACAGGTAGACGTCGAGCGTCCGCCGCGCGGTCTGGTCCCACCGGAAGTCCTCCGCCCGGCGCTCACCGAGCGCGATCAGTTGGCTTCGCGCTTCGGAGTTGCCCATGAGATGGGCGATGGCCTTGGCGATGCCGTCGAGGTCCAGGGGATCGACCACGTGCGCGTAACCCTCGGCGATCTCTTTGAGCGCCGAGGTGTTGGAGGTGATCACCGGCACGCCCGAGGCCATGGCTTCGATCACCGGCAGCCCGAAACCCTCGTAGAGCGTGGGGTACAGGAACAGAGTCGCCCCCTGGTAGATCGCCGGCAGCGCCTCGTGCGCCACGTGGCCCAGCAGCCGCACCTTGTCGCCGATCCCCAGGTAGTTGGCCCGCTGGCGGATCTTGAACTCCGAGCCCTCGCGGCTGCCGACGCAGATCAGCGGCGCATCGAACTGGGCCATGCGTCGGGCGCGGGCATAGGCCTGCACCACGGTGTCCAGGTTCTTGTGCGGCTTGGCCGGATTGCCCACGAACAGCAGGTAAGGCTGGGAAATCCCCAGGTCGCGCAGCCAGCGATGCTGGTCCTCGACGGAGAGGCGCCGGCGGAAAATGTCCTCGACGCCGTTGTGGATGACCTCGATCTTGCCGCCGCCCGTTCCGAAGTGATGCTCGAGGTCGTTCTTGGTGTTCTGCGACACGGCGATGATGCGGTCGCCGCGAACGAGGCTGCGGCGGATCATCCTTTGAGCATAGAGAAAGGCCAGATTGCTCGGCAGGAACTCAGGGTAGAGCAGGTGAATGATGTCGTGGATGGTGACCACGACCTTCGAGCCCACCCACGCCGGCAGCACATAATGGGTCGAGTGATACAGGTCGAGCTTGCGCCGGTAGAGATGCCACGAAAGGGCCACAAGCTCACGCAGGGAGTAGACGGGCGAGCTCTCCAAGGCCACCTGGAAGTTGTCCGGCAGGTCGAGGAGCCCCTCGCGGTCGCCGGGTTTGGCCAGCAGCACGTAACGGTTCTCTGAATCGATGGCGGCCAGCGACCGGATGAGGTTCCGGACGTAGGTGCCGATTCCAAAGTCCTGAATCTTTCGGGCGTCGATGCCGATCGTATAAGGCAAAAGCTGCTCCGCGGGTTGCTGGTCCGAGATCCTACGCCCGTTCAGCCGGTTCAGCCGATTCGGCCGATTCAGTTGAACGAGCGAAGCGCATTGTACCCTTGGGAACGCCAGCGCCCTCGCCGGCCCGTTTTTTCCCTTTTTTGATAGACAATGACGCCGTGCTCACTTTCGCCGGTTCCGTCTTCCGCGCCGTGGCGCTCGCGCTGCTCGCGGTGTCGCTGCTGGCCGCCGTCCCGCTGACGGTGCTGCGGACGGGACGGCGGATCCTCGAAGTCGTGCAACTGGCGGGGGAAAATGCCCGGAGTGCCCACGCTCGCGTGCTGGGAGCCGCCGCCGCGGACGCCCTGGACTCGATCCGCCGCACGATTCCGCCCGGCGGCGACTATCTCCTCCTTGACGGCGGCTCGGAGTGGCAGGGCGCGACTTACTGGGTGCGCTTCGAGTTGGCGCCCCGGCGGCCCCGTTACGTGGGCCGGCTGAGCGAGATGCCAGGATCGTTCCAGCAGTTGCGGCAGACGTTGAGCCAGCCAACCGGGCCGCGCTGGGTGGTCGTCGCCTTTCCCCACGATCCGGCGGTCCTGCTCGACCGCGGCGAGCTTCTCCGCCGGCTGGACGCGAACCATGGTTCCCTCTGAGGCGCTTGCGGGGCTTGGCGGTGTGGCGCTCTTCGCCGCGCCGGGTGCCGGCCTCGCCGAGATCCTGCCGGCGGTGCGCGAGTTGCCCCTGGGCCGCCGGCTGGCCTATGCCTGGCTCCTGGGCGTCGCCTGGACGGCGGGCTGGCTCTACGCCCTCTCCCACTGGCTCGCCGTGCCGCTGCGCACTCCCGCCATCCTGATGGTGGCCGCCGTGCCCGTGCTGGCGGGCAGTGTTTCCTGGCTGCGACGACGAAGCAGCCTCCAGATCTCTCCGCCGTCCCGAAGCCCCGGACGCAAACGCCTCGCGGTCCGGATCGCGCTGGCCGCCGGCGCGCTGGTCTCCCTCGCCCTTCTCTGCGACGCCCTGGACAATCCGCTGGCGGACTGGGACGGTCGTATGACCTGGAGCGCCCAGGCGCGGTACGTGCGTAGCGAGGGAACGGTCCACCCGGCCGTTCTGGCCCAGCGCGGGTGGTACGTCGCCCATCCGTGGTATCCGCTGCTGATGCCGGTGGCCCAGGTGGCCGTGCTCGAGGTGACGCGCGCGGACCCGGACCACCACGCCTTCCGACCGATGTACGCCGTCTTTTTCCCCGTCTGGCTGCTCTTGATCTACGGCGGGGCTGAGGCTCTAGCGGGCCGCGCCGCGGCGGCGTGGACGGCCCTCTGTGCCGCACTCCTCTCCTTTCCGGCCTTCGCGGGATCGGGCGGCGCGGCGTCCGCCTACAGCGACCTGCCGCTGGCATGCTTCTTCGGCGCCGGCCTGCTGCTGCTGCTCAATCCCCGCCTGCGCCTCTCCGCGGGGCTGGCGGCGGGGATTCTGCTGGCCGCCGCGGTGCTCACCAAGGCCGAGGGCGAGATCCTCGCTCCCGCGGCACTGGGGCTGGCGCTCGTTTATCCATGGATTCCAATGCGCGGCGCGGCTGTGCGGTGGCGCCGGCTCTGGCGCCATCGCCGCCGTGGGCTCGCCGCCGCGGTCCTGCCGGCCGCGCTGGGCCTCGGCCTGCTGCTCTCCTGGCGGGCCGGCGTTCCCGAGAGCTTCGAGAGCTTCGAGCAGGCCACTTCCTGGAGTCTGCTCTGGCCAGGCCTCTTCACGCGCATTCCGCGCCTCGCCTGGGACGCGCGTGCCGAAATGGTGAGCTTCCTCAACTGGGGCATCTTCTGGTCGGCGGCGCCCCTGGTGCTGACCGCCGGCTGGCGGGCGTTGAGAAGGCGGCCAGCCTTCCCCCTGCTTCTCGCCGCCGCGGTTCCCCTCGGAGTGGGCTGGCTCTATGCCACGATCAGCCTGAAGCCGGACTTCATGGTGAAGGTCACCTGGAACCGCTTCCTGCTCCAGGCCTCGGTGCCGTTCCTCGTGCTCTTTGCGCTCGCCCTGCGCGATCTGCTGCGCCGGGCGCAGTGGCTGCCGCGGGCGTTGAGACCTTGAGACCCTCTTCGCTCTGAGGCGGCCTCCGTCGGGTAGTCTCCGACCCAAGTATACCGCTCGAACTGCTGTAGAATGAGGGACGTGGAGAAGCGGATCCTCCAAAAGATGCGGGAGAAGATCCGGAGGCGCCTCTACGTGATGACGCTGCATGCGGAAGAAGAGATGGACAGCGACGGTCTGACCATCTTCGACGTGGAAAGCGTGATTCTGACAGGAGAGATCATCGAGCCCCAGAGAGATCGTAAGACCGGAGAACGAAAGTACCTTGTCCGCGGAGAGACGTTGGAGCGTGGACAAGCCGCAGTGGTTGTCAGCAAATTTGGAGCGACCGACAAACTTGTCATCCTGACCGTCTATGCCGAATAACATGAAAGAGCCTGCCATGACCTGCGATACCTGCGGTCACGATGAAGCCCAGATCCGCTACATGACCCGCAGCTACGGGAAAGGGGCAACTCTCCTAGTGATCGAGAATGTTCCTGTCGTGGTCTGCCCCCATTGTGGAGAGAGCTATTTGACTGCCGAAACTCTGCATGAGATCGAGCGAATCAAGCTGCATAGGCGTAGCTTCGCGAAGTCCAGGAGCGTGCCTGTCGCCAGCTTCGCGTAGAGGCCGGTTGTGCCTCACCGTCCCACCTCCAGCACCGCCCACCGCGGCGGACACCAGAACCGCACGGGCAACACGGACATCCCCACTCCGGAGTTGATGAAGAGCGTCGTCAGGCCTCGCGCGTTGGGCGCCGGGAAGTCGAAACGACCGTGATCGTAATAGGCACCGAGGGCGGAGCGGGTCGTCAGGGCGCCGACGAAGGGAAGCCTCACCTGGCCACCGTGGGTGTGGCCGGCGATCACGGCGTCGAGTCCCCGCCAGGCCGCTTCGCGCGCCACGTCCGCCATGTGGGAGAGGGCGACGACCGGCGTCCCCGGCGGCACCTGGGGACTTCGCGCCAGGGCCATGGCGAGGCGCGTCCCACGCGTTCCCACGCGGAAACCTGAGGGCTTGTCCGCACCGGGCGGCAGAGCGAGAGGCTCGTTCAGCAGCATCCGGCCGTCGTGATTCACGACCTTCAGATTCCGGTAGACGACAGTGCCGCCGCCCGAGGCCCAGAGCCCGACCGTGCCGGTCACGGGCCGGCGGGAGGAGTGGTTCTGGGCGTGTGCCTGCCAGCCTCGCGGCTCCCGCTGATCGGTGGGCCAGGCCTTGGCCAGCACCTGAAGATGGTCAGGCAGCACCTCGGTCCGCACTTTCAAGTGGTACCAGCGGCCCTGCTTGGGATTGACTCCCGAGCTCAACCTGTCGTGCGGTCCATCGAAGCCCGAGCCGCTGGCGATAAGAGAGAAGGCGCCGGTCTGATCCCATTGGGAGCCGTCGCGATGGAACTGGATCATCCGGTCGTCGCCCACGACGTAGTGGCTGTGGACGCTGAGGCCCACGCCGGTGTCCGCGTCGTCGATCCACGCGTCGCAGGCCACCTCGTAGCCGCTCCACGCGAGAGGCCCCCCGGTGTCGCCGAGGCTGGTGGGAGAAGGATCGTAGTGACTGAAGAAGTTCCGGTAGGGCTGGCCCCGCCGCGCACCGTACAGACGGATTCCCTTCAGCTTCAATGGCTCGAACGGCGGTTTCCACGACCAGGCGAGGTAGTCCTCCCCCACCTGGGTGTTGAGGCCCAGGAGGAGGATGCCGCCGTCCGGCCCGATCCGCCGGCCCTCGTTGGAGAGCCACGTCAGGCCCGCCCGATCCAACCGGTCCACCAGCTCTCCCTGGTGCTCGCTGTGCCCCTGGATGGCGTAGACGGGGGCGATGCGGCGCAAGGAGGCGATATAGGCGGCCGTGGTGGCGGCAATCTTCTCCGCGCTCTCGGGCTCCGGGACGTCGTGGATCAGGTCGCCGCTGATGACGATCAGGTCCGGCCGGACGGCGGCGACGTCATTCAGGAGACGATGGAGCAGGGGCATGTCGCCCCGGATGTGAAGGTCCGAAAGGTGGGCGATCCGCATTCGCGGCACCGCCAGATCGATCCTCTCCACGTCGCGGAACAGGAGGAGGTGGGGCTCGATCCAGAACGCATCGGCGAGACCCAGGAGCGCGACCAGGGCCAGGATCAGGAGGTAATAGCGCTTTTTCAAGAAGGCCCCTAACCGCCGCGGATGCGGTGCACCCGCATCAGATTGGTGAGGGGCCGCTCGCGCACGGGATGACCCATGAGGATGATGATGCGGTCGCCGGGCTTGACGAGCTGCGCCGCCAGCAGCTCACGCTCGACCACCTGGACGATGTCGTCCAGGCTCCCCACCTGGAGCTCGGCGACGAAAGGGCGTACGCCCCAGACGAGTTGGATCTGGCGAGCCACCCGCTCGTCGGGGGTGAAAGCCATGATCGGCGACTGCGGACGGTAGCGGGCCACAAGCCGGGCGGTGAAGCCGCGCTGGCTGAAGGCCACGATGCGGCTGACGCCGAGCTGTTCGGCGGCATAGACGGCCGCGGCCGACACCATGTCGGGGACCTCCAGGGCGAGCGGGTCGTTCCCGGTGTGGTTCTCGTCCATGGCATAGGCGCGCTGGGCGTGAACGTGACCGAGGGGCTGGAGGGTGTGGCGCTCGGAGCTCTCGCGGGCGTAGTTTTCCGCCTCCTGGATGATCTGCGCCATGGTCTGCACGACCAGCACGGGAAACTTTCCGGCCGCGGTCTCGCCGGAGAGCATGAGGACGTCGGCGCCGTCGAAGACGGCATTGGCCACGTCCGTGGCCTCGGCCCGCGTGGGCCGAGGCTGCTCGATCATCGATTCGAGCATCTGGGTGGCCACGATCACCGGCTTGCCGGAGAGTTGGCCGGCGGCGATGATCTTCTTCTGCAGGACGGGCACTTTATAGAGAGGAACCTCCACCCCGAGGTCGCCGCGGGCCACCATCAGGCCGTCGGCCGCCTCGGCGATCTCGTCCAAGTGCTCGATGGCGGTGGCCCGCTCGATCTTGGCGATGATCGGAATGCGCCCTCCGGCCGCGGTGATCACGGCACGCACGGCTTCCACGTGGCCACTTTCACCCACGTAGCTGGCGGCCAGGAAGTCGGCGTTCTCGGCGACGGCGAAGGCGATGTCCGAGCGGTCCTTCTCCGAGACCTCGAAGGGGAGGGTGCTGTCGGGAAGATTGATGCCCTTGCGGGTCTTCACCGGGCCGCCGTTGATCACCCGGGCGCGCACCCGGTCGCCTTCCTTGGATTCGATCTTCAGCTCGATGAGGCCGCCGTCAATGAGCACCCGCTCGCCGGGCTCGATGTAGGAAAGGATGTCGGAATCGACGGGCAGCTCGGCGCCGTCCGGGCCGAGGACGACCTCCTGATCGGCTTTGAGCATACGGGGCTCGTCCGGAATCTGGCCGAGCCGGTACCGGGGGCCCATGAGGTCGAGGGTGACCGGGAGGTGGACCTTCTCTTCCGCTGCCACCTTCCGCACCCGGCGCAGGGTCTCGCGGTGCTGCTCCTGGGTGCCATGCGAGAGGTTGAGGCGAAACAGGTCGACGCCCGCACGCACGAGCCCCCGCAGCACCGTCTCGTCCCGGCTCACCGGCCCCAGCGTCGCCATGATCTTCGCTCGGCGCTCCATGGCGGCGGAGTATATAGGGCGCCTGGAGGCTCCGCTTATGCAGCATCGGCTATGATTGTCCTCCTGACGCTGCCGGACTGGCCGGCGGCACGACGGTCCACGCGATCGACGAAGGAGGACAACTCGATGAGAACCAGAATCCTGTCTCTGATCGGCGCCTTGGCGCTCTGCCTCATGGCACTCACGGGAATGGGGACGGCGAACGCCGCCTGTCCCGTCAACTTCTGTCTCCAGGCCCGGCAGGAGTGCCTGAGCGGCTGCCCCTGTGCCATCTTCACTTGTAAACCGGCGAGCTGCAGCTCGAGCTGCGTTTGTCCGATCTTCTGCCCGTAGGCTGAAGGTACCCCGCCGCGCCGGTAGGCGCGGCGGGGGGTGTGGCCCCGTGCTACGATTCCCCTCCCTGAAACGGCGCCACGGCGCCGCCTAAAACTTCTCGGCGAGGTTCCCATGTTCGACGGTCTTCAGAACAAGCTCCAGGACGTCTTCCAGCGGCTCAAGGGAGAAGGACGGATCGGTCCCGAGGCGCTCGACGCGGCGCTGCGGCAGATCCGGCTGGCCCTGTTGGAGGCCGACGTCCACTTCCGGGTCGTCAAGCCCTTCATCGACCGGGTTCGCGAGCGGGCGTCGGGCTCGGACGTGATGGAGAGCCTGACCCCGGCGCAACAGGTGGTGAAGGTCGTCCGCGACGAGCTTGCGTCGCTGCTCGGCGACGAGGGGACGGAGCTGCGCCTCGACGGCCGGCCCGCCGTGGTCATGCTCTGCGGCCTTCAGGGCTCGGGCAAGACGACGACCGCCGGCAAGCTCGCCAAGCGCCTGAAGAAAACGGGTAAGCATCCGCTGCTGGTCGCGGGCGACTTGCAGCGCGCCGCCGCCGTCGAGCAGCTCAAGCAGGTGGGCAAAGGGGTCGAGGTACCGGTCCTCGAGCCCGAGCCTGGGGAGACGGTGGCCGCCCTCGGCGCCCGCGCCCTGAGCGTCGCCCGCCAGCGCGGCCACGACGTGGTGATCATGGACACCGCCGGCCGGCTGCACGTCGACACGGCGCTGATGGATGAGATCAAGCACCTCGCCGACACGATCAAGCCCAACGAGATCCTCTTCGTGGCCGACTCGATGACCGGCCAGGACGCGGTCAAGAGCGCAGAGCAGTTCGCCCAGGTGCTGCCGCTGACGGGCGCCATCCTCACCAAGCTCGACGGCGACTCCCGCGGCGGTGCGGCCCTCTCCATTCGCACCGTGGCCCAAGTGCCCATCCGCTTCGTGGGCGTCGGCGAGAAGGCGGACGATCTCGAGCTGTTCCACCCCGAGCGCATGGCCTCGCGGATGATCGGCATGGGCGATGTTCTGTCGCTCATCGAGGCCGCTGAGCGCGGTCTCGACTCCGCCGAGACGGAGCGCCTCGCCAAGCGGATCGTCAACCAGCAGTTCACCCTGGAGGATCTGCGCGATCAGCTCCGGCAGCTCAAGAAGCTGGGCCCTCTCGCCTCGGTGCTGGAGATGCTCCCCAAGGTCGGCCCCCTGCGCGGGCTCGACGCCTCCAGCGTGGACGAGAGCGGACTCAGGAAGGTGGAGGCCATCATCAACTCCATGACGCCGCACGAGCGCCGGCGCCCGGACGTCCTCAACGGCGGTCGCAAGAAGAGAATCGCCATGGGCTCCGGCACCTCCGTCGCCGAGATCAACCGCCTGCTCAAGCAGTACCGGACAATGCAGAAGATGATGAAGGGCGTCCAGGGCAAGTGGCTGAAGCGGGCCATGGGGATGGGCGGCGGCGCGCGGGCATAGCCGGTCCCCCCCATTTCCTTGTTTGGCGATCCGTCCACCTTCTGCTAAACTCGCCCGTCTTTGCGCGCCCTCCCTTTGCGGGGGCCCGGGAGCACTTCGCGCGGGATGACCCGTGCACGGGTCTCGCGCTGCAAGCAACTGAGAACTTGGAGGCTTCAAGATGCTGACGATTCGGCTGCGCCGCATGGGCGCCCGGAACAACCCCTTCTTCCGCGTGGTGGTGTCTGACTCGCGGAACACCCCGACGGCCGCTGCGGTAGAAGAGATCGGCCACTACGACCCGACGAAGAACCCCGCCCAGGTGACCATCGATGCGGCTCGCGCCGACTTCTGGGTCGGCCGTGGAGCGCAGATGTCGCCGACGGTCAAAAAGCTGCTGCAACGGACCAAGAAGAGCGCCTGACCGTGCCCGAGCTCGCCGACGACGTCAAAGAGCTGGCCCGGCTGCTGGTGGACGAGCCCGATGCCGTGGAGGTGGGGGAAGTCCCCAACCGGCGGGGAGGCGGCATCCTGGAGCTGAAGGTCGGCCCCAACGACCTGGGCAAGGTGATCGGCCGCCAGGGGCGGACGGCACGGGCGATGCGCACGCTGCTGGAAACCCGCGAGGATCGGCGGGGAGTGCGCTATGAGCTCGAAATCCTCGAAGACTGAAGCTGCCGGCATTTCCGCGGAGGTCACGCGGCGGGACGACCTGCCGGAAACCATCACCGTGGGCCGCGTGCTGCGCCCTCAAGGGATTCGCGGCGAAGTCGTGGTCGAGGTCCTCTCGGACGTGCCGGACCGCTTCGCGCCGGGCAGCCGGCTGATGGGAACCCGCGAGGGAAAGCCGGCCGTGACGGTCGAGGTGGCCGCGAGCCGGGCTCATAAGAGCGGCGCCGTGGTGCGGTTCGCGGGCTCCGAGGACCGCGACCAGGCCGAGGAGCTGCGGGGTCTCTGGTTGGAGATCCCCCGTTCCCAGGTGCCGCCGGCGGAGCCCGGCACCTACTACCAGTACGAGCTCGTCGGCTGTCTGTGCCGGGTGAGCGGCGAAGAGCTGGGGCGGGTCGCCGAGGTGGTGGAGGATGGCGGCGGCCTGCTGCTGATCGTCGAGGGGGAGGGGCGGCGGATTCCGGTGCCGTTCGTCCGCGAGTTCCTGCGGGAGGTGGATGTGGCAGGAGCGCGGATCGATCTGGAGCTGCCGCCGGGGCTGGTCGAGACATGCGCGTCCAGGTCCTGACGATCTTCCCCGAATTGTTCGCGCCGTTCCTCGCGACCAGTCTGGTGGGGAGGGCGATTGAAAAAAGGCTCCTGGAGGTGCAGGTACACGACCTCCGGACTTTCTCGGAGGACCGCCACCGGAGCGTCGACGACGAGCCGTACGGCGGCGGTGGCGGGATGGTGATGACGGCGCCGCCCTGGATTCGCGCCGTCCGCGCCGTTTCGAATCCATCCGGGAGCTCCTGGCGGGTTCTGCTCTCACCTCAAGGAGCGCGGCTGGACGAAGCGAAGGTAAGGGAGCTGGCGGCGCGCGCTCAAGGGGAAGGCAGTGATCTCGTCCTCCTCTGCGGACGGTACGAGGGGATCGACGAGCGGGTGCGGCTGACGGTGGTGGACGAGGAGGTCTCGATCGGCGATTACGTGCTGTCGGGCGGCGAGCTGCCGGCGATGGTGCTGATCGAGGCGCTGTCGAGGCAGGTGCCGGGGGTGGTCAAGCTGGCGGACTCGGTGGAGAATGACAGCTTCCGGGCCGGCCTGCTGGATCACCCGCACTACACCCGGCCCCCGGTGGTCGAGGGGCTGGCGGTGCCGGAGGTGCTCGCCGGGGGAGACCACGCGGCCATCCGCCGCTGGCGGCAGCGGGAGGCTCTGCGGGCGACCCTGGCCAAGCGGCCGGATCTGCTGGCGGCTCCCGAGGCGTTGGCGCGGTTGACTCCCGAGGAGCGACGGGCGCTGGACGAGGTGAGAAGAGACGAGAAGTGAACGGCTGCTTGCGCAGCCATTCTGAAATGAGAATAATGACGGAAACGTCCCTGGGCGATCCGTCGGTTGAGAGGTGAGTCATGAACCAGTTGGATCAGGTCGAAAGTGCGTACTACCGGCAGGGCCATCCCGACTTCAAGCCGGGGGACTCGGTCCGCGTCCACGTGCGCGTGGTCGAAGGCGACAAGCATCGGATCCAGGTCTTCCAGGGCGTCGTGATCGCCCGCCGCGGTGGCGGGACCCGGGAGAACTTCACGGTGCGCAAGATCTCCGGCGGCATCGGCGTCGAGAGGATCTTCCCGTTCCACTCCCCGAACGTCGACAAGATCGAGGTCGTGCGCCGGGGCCGGGTGCGCCGCGCCAAGCTGTACTACCTGCGGAATCTGCGCGGCAAGGCGGCTCGCATCGACGAGCGCCGGGAAGACAAGGGCCGGTCCTAAAGGCCGGCCGGCTGCTTGGGCCGGCGCACCCGGATGGTGGCTGAGAAAGGAATCGCGGTGAGCAGGGCGCCGAGACCTGCGGCCCAGCCGGCCCGGGCGATGATCGAGCTGTTCCTGGAGGCCTACCGCCTTCGCCTGCTGCGCGGGCTGGAGGATGGCTTGGGCCGTCATGGCTACGGCCTCATCGCGGGAGTCGACGAGGTGGGCCGTGGCTCCCTCGCCGGCCCGGTCGTGGCTGCAGCCGTCATCGTGGATACCCGTTGCCTGGTCCCCGGGGTGGACGACAGCAAGTGCCTCACCGCCGCCGAGCGGGAGCGCGCCGCCAAGATCATCCTCTCCACCGCCGTGGCCACCGCCGTCGCCGAGGTCTCGCCGCAGGTCATCGACCGCATCAACATCCTCGAAGCCACCCGCCAGGCGATGCGGGACGCTCTCGCGAGCCTGCGGCCGGCACCCGACTGCGCCGTCGTCGACGCCGTCGCCCTCTCCGGCTTCCGTTTCCCCTGCTTTCCCGTGGTGCGCGGCGACTGCTTCAGCTACGCCGTGGCCTGCGCCTCGATCGTCGCCAAGGTGGCCCGCGACCGGATGATGGTCGAGCTCGACCGGTCTTACCCGATGTACGGCTTCGCCGCCCACAAGGGCTACTCGGTGCCCGAGCACCTCGAAGCGCTCGCGATTTACGGCCCCTCCCCTGTCCACCGGCTCACCTTCAGGCCCGTGCTCCCCCGCGAGGCCCGCGGCTGATGGCCATTCAGCGCGAGCAGGTGGTGCAGACTGCGGAGAAGTACGTCTCCCGGGGGAAGATCGAGCCGGCCATCCGCGAGTACCGCAAGCTGCTGGCGGACAATCCGAACGACATCAACACGCTGAACCGGATCGGCGACCTCTACGCCCGCATCCAGCGCATCGACGAGGCCGTCGACTTCTTCACCCAGATCGCCGAGCAGTACGCGACGGAGGGATTCTTCGTCAAGGCGATCGCCATCTACAAGAAGATCATCAAGCTCGACCCGACGCGGCTCGAGGTCTACGAGAAGCTGGCCGAGCTCTATCACAAGCAGGGTCTGGTCAACGAGGCGCGCACCCAGTACCAGGTGCTGGCGGACTATTACCAGAAGCACGACAACGCCGCCTCGGCCATTGCCATCTACCAGAAGATGTCGGACCTGGAGCCGAACAACCCCAGCTACCACGTCAAGCTGGCGGAGATCTATCAGCGGCAGCAGCTCATCGAGAAGGCGATGTCCGAGTACCGGGTCATCGCCGAGATGATGCTCGCCCACGACCGCTCCCAGGATGCGGCCCAGGTCTATGAGCGGGCGTTGGACATCGACAGCACCAACGTGGGGTTCATTCAGGACGCTCTGACCCGGCTGCGCGCCTCGGGCAACACGGCCGCCGCCGCCCGCTTCCTCTCGATCGCCGCCGAGCGCAATCCCCAGGCCGGGCGGCTCGCCCACCTGACGCGGATGGACGCGCCTGTCGCCGAGGTTGCCCCGGTGGCTCCAGTCGTCGAGGCCCGAGCCGAGCCTCCGCGTCCGGCCCCTCCGCCGAAGCCTGAAGCGCCTCCTCCGCCGCCGCCCGTGGCCCGGGCACCGGAGCCGCGGTTCGTTCCGCCTCCTCCTCCCCCGGTCGTCGAGCCGCTGGGTGACGAGCCGCAGATCTATAGCGGCGCCTTCCCGGAGATCGAGGTCGAAGAGGAAGAAGACGACCTCTCGGCCACGATGCAGGCCGCTGCCGCCACCGTCGTGCCCGGGCCGGCGGAGCTTGCCACGCCGGTCGACCACGAAGAGGAGATCGACCTCGATCTCGACGAGGTCTTCGTGCTCGACATGGACAGCGACGACGAGCCGACGAGCCTCGTCAAGCCGCCGCCGGACCTGGCTACCGACGCGGGCCTACGCCTCGGCTCTGCCTGGTCCAAGGGCGGCAAGGAGGCTGCCGCGGCGCCGGTGCAGGAAGAGCCGGAGATCGAAGGTCTCCTCGACATGGAGATCGAGCTCGAAATGGAGTCGGAGCTCCCGCCGCTCGCGCCGGAAATGGAGTCGCCGCCACCTGAGCCGCCCGCGGGCTTGAGCTCCTTCGAGTCGATGGAGCTCCCCAGTCTGGGTGGTGAATTCACCTTCGAGCTGGATGAGGATCTGCCGCCTCTGGAAGGCCCCACCTGGACCGTCGAGCAGGAGACGCTCCACATCGACACGGACCTGCTGGAGCGGACGGCGGCCGAGCTTCAGGCCCGGCCGGTCGAGCGCGACGAGGATCTGGTCAGCGAGGCCGAAGTCCTGGCGAAGTACGGCCTTGAAGAGAAGGCCCTGGAGCGTCTGCGCGACGCGTTGCGAATCCGTCCCCAGAGCCTGGGCGCCTATGCCTTGATGATCCAGATCCACCTGGAGAAGGGACGCCACGACCGGGTTGTGGAGCTGGCCCGAACCATGGCCCGGATCGCCGGCGAGACGGGCGACAGCTACCTGTGGCCGAAGTCGCGGCGGCACCTCGTCGATGCTGGATACCGGCTCGACGGCGACCGCGTGCAGGCCGGCCCGCACGGGATCCTGGAGGAGCCGGCCCCGGCACCCAAGCCCAAACCCGTGCCACCTCCGCCGCAGGCCGCCGCGCCTGCTCCTGCACCGCCGGCACCCGCACCACCCGCGTCAACTGGGGCAATACCGAGCGCTCCTCCCGCACCCGCGGCTCCGCTCCCGCCGGTGGCGCGCAAGAAACCCGCCGGGACCATCGATCAGATGTTGCAGAGCATGCTGGACGCGCCGAAAAGGCCGCGTCCGGCCACGCCGCCCGCGGCTCCAATTCCGGCCGCGCCAGCCCCGGCGCCTTCGCCCGTGATGGCCGCCCCCGCCTCAGCCCCGGTGGCCCCGGCCGCCCCGATACTGCCGCCGCCCAGGGCCAGCGCTCCGCCTCCCCTGCCGCCACCGATGCAGGCCCCGACACCCGCGGCCCCGCGGCCCGGGCTCTTCAATCCGTTGGAGATCGGCGAGATGATCGAGCGGGAGGAGCTGGATTGGGACGAGCCGGAGCCGGCCGGGCCCTCGCCCTTCCAGGCTCTCCAGCCGCCGATGCCTCCTCCCGGATCGCCGGGCTCCCCCGCGCCGGGCGGCCTGTATCCTGGCCTCGACGACACGGGCGGCATGAGCTGGCTCGACGAGGCGGACAAGCGCCGTCCCGGTAAAGAGGGCCGCTCCGAACGCTTGTTCGACGAAGAAGAGGACTTCTTCGATCTGGCCGGCGAGCTCGAGCAGGAGCTTTCCCAGGAGGACAGTTTCCAGCCGGGTGATGGCCTCCTCGCCCAGCAGGCCGAGCAGTCGCTGGAGGAGATCGTCGACGGCTTCAAGAAGGGCGTCGCCGAGCACCTCTCGCCCACCGACTACGACACCCACTTCAATCTCGGTATCGCCTACCGCGAGATGGGCCTCCTGGACGAGGCCATCGGCGAGTTCCAGATCGCCGCCAAAGAGCCCAGCCACCTGGTGCTCTGCTGCTCCATGCTAGGCCTCTGTTTCCTCGACAAGGGCTTGCCTGAGCTGGCCGTCCGCTGGTACCGCCGCGGCCTCGAAGCTCCGGGCCTCAGCGACGAGGACAACCTAGGCCTCCACTATGACCTCGGCTGCGCCTACCTAGGGCTGGACGACAAGGAGTCCGCCTACAAGGTCTTCGTCGACCTCTACGGCATGGACACGAATTACCGCGACGTCGTCGCGCGGATTGAAGAGCTGGGGCCGCGGTAGGACGGACCTATGTCCCTTCTTCTTCCACCTCTCTCAGACGGCGGACCAAGAAGCGCTGCTCGGCGGGGTTGCTGGCGAGATCGAGGGCCCGGCGGTAGGCGCTGGCGGCCTCGGCCGTGCGGCCGAGACGGCGCAGCAGGTCGGCGCGGGCAGCCGGCAGCAGGTGATAGCCGGGGAGCGCGCCGCGCGCTTCGAGGTCGTCGAGGATCCGCAGGCCTTCTTCCTCGCCATAGGCTTGGGCAACCGCGACCGCCCGGTTGAGCTCGACGACGGGCGACGGCTTGATGCCGAGGAGCAGACGGTATAGCGCGGCCATCTGCCGCCAGTCGGTTTCGGCCGCCGTCGCCGCCCGAGCGTGGAGGGCGGCGATGGCCGCTTGCAGCGCGTAGGGTCGCGCGCCACCGTCTCGCAGGGTCTCTTCGACCAGGGCCAGTCCCTCGTCGATCTCGGCGCGGTCCCACAGCGAGCGGTCCTGTTCCTCCAGGAGCACGAGTTCGCCTTCGCGATCGAGCCGTGCGGCGCGGCGTGCGTGATGGAGGAGCATCAGGGCGAGGAGCGCCCGGGGCTCGGTTTCCGCCGACAGTAGCTCGGCGAGCAGGCGTGCGAGGCGGATCGCTTCGTCGCACAGCTCGATCCGCAACAACGCTGGTCCGGCGGTCGCCGCGTAGCCCTCGTTGAACACCAGATAGAGCGTGCAGAGGACGGCGTCGAGCCGCTCGGCCAGAAGCTCCGGCGGCGGCACCCGGTAGGGAATGCAGGCGGCGCGGATCTTCTGCTTGGCCCGCACCAGCCGCTGGGCGAGTGTGGGCACCGGCACGAGAAAGGCCCGCGCGATCTCCTCGGTCCCGAGGCCGCAGAGGGTGCGCAGGGTGAGCGCCACCTGGGCCTCGACCGCGAGTGCCGGATGGCAGCAGGTGAAGATCAGGCGGAGCTGGTCGTCCCCGAGCTCGCCATCGTAGCCGCCCTCCAGAGGCGAGAGGTCCGGCGGCTCGAAACGCGGCGCCGTCCAGGAGAGGACTCGCCGTTTCTCCTCGAATCGCGACTGGCGCCGCAGGCGGTCGAGCCCCTTGTGGCGCGCCGTACTTACCAGCCAGGCGCGAGGGTTGCCCGGCACCCCGGACTTCGGCCAGGCAGCCAGGGCCTCGGCGAAGGCTTCCTGCAGAGCGTCCTCGGCGAGGTCGAAGTCGCCGCCGAGAAGCCGGATGAGGGTCGCCAGGGCGCGCTGCCGCTCGGTCCGGAAGACGCGCTCGACCTCTCGGCTCGCCTGCTCCGCAACGGTGCGGGTCGATTCTGCTGAGTGGGTCGTCATGGAATGGCGCGACGTGAAAGCATCCCCTCCCGGTCCTTGTATCGGGATTGCGGGAGGGGAGCTTCAGGATACCGCAGGATGAGCTGCCGCTACATCTTCTGGATCGGCCGCACCTCGATCGAGCCGAGGCGCGCGCCGGGGATGCGCGCGGCGATTCCGGTCGCCTCATCGAGGTCCGCCGCTTCGACGAGGTAGTAGCCGCCGAGCTGCTCGCGCGTTTCGGCGAAGGGGCCGTCCGTCGTCACCGTCTTGCCGTCGCGCACCCGCACGGTGGTGGCCGTGGTGACCGACTGAAGCGGGTTGCCTCCCTTGTAGTGGCCGCTCTGGCGGATGCCTTCGGTGAATGCGTAGTAATCCTTGTAGAGCGCTCCTCGCGCCTCGTCGGACAGGGCGGCCCAGTCGCTCTCGGCACTGTAGATCAGCAGTAGGTATTCCATCGGATCGTCTCCTTTCGAGGCAGGTCCTCGTGTTGGTCCGTCCTCTAGTCGAACGGACCGGGACGAAATCGACAGGGGCGGCTTGAGGAAGTCTACGAGCCGTCTAGAGCACGCGCTGCTCTAGCGCAGCATCTCCGGCGGCACGTGATCCGCTCGTCCCTTCGGTTGACCTCGGCATGGGGTATAGCCCATACTTGGTCCATGGCCACGGTATTCGAAGGCGACTTCGAATGGGATTCAGCCAAGGCTGCGTCGAACCTGGTCAAGCATGGCATTTCGTTCCCTGAAGCAGCCACTGTCTTCGCCGATCCTTTCGCTGTGTACCTCGATGACGGATTGGAAACAGATCGCATGGGAGCGCGTCCTTTTCGTAGTGCACGTCGAACGTGGTGAGCGGGATCGCATCATCAGCGCGCGGCGGGCGACGCCCGTGGAGAGGGACATCTATGGGACCGGAGGTTGATTATGAGTCACGCAACGAGACGGCGCATTGAATCCGAAACGGAACCGGTACGGGTTCTAGGTCGCGGCCTACGAGCCCAACGGGGGGTCCACCTCACGATGCGCACCCTCCGCGAAGCGATCGGAAAGACGCAGGTCGACCTCGCCGAAGCATCCCAAATCGATCAGGCAGACATCTCTCGGCTCGAGAGTCGAGAGAGCTTCGAGGACTGCCAGGTTTCGACGCTTCAGAGATACGTTGCCGCGCTGGGAGGACAGTTGGAGCTCGTCGCATCTTTTGGGGACAAGAAGATTTTTCTCACCGGAGTACAGACAGGACCCACTGGCGGGTCGCCGATTCACAAGGCGTTGCCGCGGAAGGGCCTCTCCGCGACTCGCCGCTGAACGCCTATGAAGACCGAGGTCTGTAGCTCTGGTTCCGAGGAGGAGCGCCAGCAACGCGTACGTGGAGCAGCCATGAAATCTGCCGGTACGATCGAGGGTATATAGTCCGAACCTGGCAGAGAACGCCCGGTCTGAAGTACGAGCACGGATTGCACGCCGGCATAGCAAGTCTGTTTCTGCTCGGCCCTGAGCGCTCGACTCTGGCGTACGCACGGCGTACAAAGTACCCGCGGCCTAATCCGGTTGCGTCCCCCGGCCGGACCATATACCGTACGCCCCCATGAGCCACGGGCACCACCAGCACTCGCATCCTCGCGATCCTCAAGCCATCGATCTCAAGGCCCGGCGCCGCGTCGAGGTACGCCGCGTCGACGAGTGCGGGACGCTGGACGAGGTGTTCCTGCACTGCCTGCCGGCCTTTGGCGGGGCCTATCTGCGCCGGCTCTACACCGTTCTCGACGCCGCCATCGGCGCCGGCTGCCCGATGACGCTGGCCATCGCGGGACCGGTGACGGTCTCGGGTCAGCATCAGGCGTGGCTCATCCCCCTTCTGGAGACGGGGTGGATCGCCTATCTCAGCACCACGGACGCCGTGTGCTATCACGACGGCCACCGCAGCCTCGACGAGCACCGCGAGGGGCCGATCTTCGAGGTCCCCATCTTCGGCGACGACGGCGCGTTGCGCGACGAGCACACCATCCGCGTCACCGACATGGCGTTCGACGAGGACGTGCTCTTCCAACAGGACCGCTTCATGACAGCCTGCCTGCTGCGTCCCGAGTTCCAGAAGACCATGGCGGGCACCGAGTTGCGCTACCTGATGGGGAAGATCTATGCCGCCCAGGAGGCCCTCAACGGCGTGGTGCCGGGGCTCCTCGCGACCTGCCAGCGGCTGGCCATCCCCATCCTGGTAGGGGCGCCGGGGGACGGCAGCCTGTTCCTCAATTCCATGAAGCTGTGGGCGATGAAGCAGGCCGGCCTGCTCGAAAGCTACGAGTTCGCCCTCGATCTCCACGCCGAGGTCTTCGAGTCCTGCGCCTATCACTACTGGGGCCTTTTCGAGAGCCCGGCGCGCGCCCTCGCGACACTTATCCTCGGCGGCGGTGTGCCGAAGAACTACAATTTACAGCCTGAGCCGGCCCTGGGGCAGATCCTGGGATTGGAGAACGTCTGCGGCTACGCCTTCGACGTCCAGATCGTCACCGCGCCCATCACGGAGGGTTCGCTCTCCTCCTGTCCGCCGTCCGAGGCCGTGACCTGGGGCAAGGTGGACCGCGAGACCTACCAGCAGACCACCGAGAGCGTGCAGGCCGACTACTCCATGCTCATGCCGTTCCTCGTCAAGGCGCTGCTCGACAACCGCGAGCGCTATGCGAAGCGGGCGGCGGAGATCGGTGAGGAGGCCCTGTTCGCCGAGGAGCCCAAGGCCCGCGGCTACCTGCGCCCTCGCGAGGGGTACCGCCTCTATGACGCCCGCGAGCGCTTGGTCGCCGAGCTGGCACGGCAGGTGAAGGAGAACGGCGAGTGGTTGCGGAAGACCCTGAAGTATCCCCTGGCCTTGCCTTAAGTGAAAGAGAGATGGTGAAGAGATGAGCAAAACAACCATCACCCTGATTCCGGGCGACGGCATCGGCCCGGAGGTCAGCGACGCCACCGTGCGGGTCCTCGACGCAGCCGGTGCCGAGCTGGAATGGGAACGTCATATCGCCGGCAAGGAGGCCGTGGAGAAGTACGGCAATCCGCTGCCGCCCGAGGTTTTGGAGTCCGTGAAGCGCAACCGCGTGGCGTTGAAAGGCCCCGTCACCACCCAGGTGGGAGGCGGCTTCAAGTCGATCAACGTGCAGCTTCGCCAGGAGCTGGAGCTCTACGCCAACCTGCGCCCGTCGCGCTCGCTGGAAAGTATCCCCAGCCGCTTCACGGGGGTCGACATCATTGTGGTGCGCGAGAACACGGAGGATCTCTACAGCGGCCTGGAGCACGTCGTGGTCCCCGGGGTTGTCGAGAGCATCAAGGTCATCACGGAGAAGGCGTCGCTGCGCATCGCCCGTTTCGCCTACGACTATGCCCGCCGCCATGGCCGCAAGCGGGTGACCGCCGTCCACAAGGCCAACATCATGAAGCTCTCGGACGGCCTCTTCCTCGATTGCGTCCGCCGGGTGGGCCAGGAATACCCTGAGATTCAGTCGGACGACAAGATCGTCGACAACATGTGCATGCAGCTCGTCATGCGCCCCGAGGAGTGGGACGTGCTGCTGCTCGAAAACCTCTACGGCGACATCGTCTCCGATCTCTGCGCCGGCCTCGTCGGCGGCCTCGGCGTGGTGCCGGGAGCGAACATCGGCATTGAGGCGGCGGTCTTCGAGGCGGTCCACGGCAGCGCGCCGGACATCGCCGGCAAGGATCTCGCGAACCCGCTGGCGCTCATCCGCTCCGGCATCCTGATGCTGTACCACCTCGGCAAGGACGAAGAGGCCGAGCGCGTGCGCCGGGCCCTGCGCGACGTCATCGTCAGACAGAAGATCCGCACCCGCGACCTCGAAGGAGAGGCCACCACGACGCAGTTCACCGATGCGATCGTGAAGGCGCTGGAGGCGGGGATTTAAAAAACCGGCTCCCCCTGGCGGCCAACCCACGCCATAGGCCGGACCCGTGGCCTGCCGGTCTTCAGGCCACGGTCCCGCAGACCCGCTCGATCGTCTCAGCAACGTCTGCGTTCGAGCGGACCTTTTGGCCGGAGGGGCGGTTGGACTCCCGGCCCCCCGGCGGATTCAGTTGTCAAAGAGCCTTACTAACCCCGGCCGGCGAGACCTTCCCGCCGCGGGGAGCGGAATCATACACCCATAACCGCTAATCAAGTCAAGCTCCCTGAGCTGAACGCAGAAAAAATACCGCATACGGTTTCCGTGGGAGTGCCGAGACAAGATCCGTAGGCGTCTCAACTCCTGTCGCCGCCGCCGGTGGACGGGCGGCCGGCTCCGGCGAACGGCTCGTCCCTTCCTGCGAACGACTCGCCGGCTCCGGCCGGAGGCTCGCCGCTGCTGGCGGGAGGCGCGCCGGTGTCGGCGAGAGGCTTGCCGCTACCGGCGAGAGGATTTTCCCTGCCGGCGGGAGAAGTTTTGCTACCGGCCGGAGGCCCGCCGCTGCCGGCGAGCCGTCCACCGGCGCCTGGGCGACGGCTTTCGCTGGCGCGGGACGGCCGCGAACCTCCGGCGGCTGCCCCGCAGGAGGCTGGAGCCCTCCCCGCGCTGGGGAAAGTGGCACCGCCGGTTCCTCGCGGACGCCGAATGATGCCGTCTCGCCTCCCGCCGAAGCCTCGGATCGTGCCTGTAAGAGGTAGAAACCGTCTGCCGCTTCCTGGAGGAGCTGCTGAGAGACGGGAGAATCTACGTGAATTTCGCCCGGTGACGTTGACTTGATCTGCGCAACGCGTATAATACTGCCCTCCGCCAGTGGCAAGATCCGGCGAGATGGTGCAACCGAGGTGGGGTGGCAGCGTTCTTTGACAACTGAAGCGAGGCCGGGGGCCGGGAGACCAACCGCCCCTGGCCAGGGGTCCGTACGCTCGCAGAAGGTGCTGAGACGATCGGCGGACCCGCGGGGACCCGTGGCCTGTTTGGGCGGCAGGCTACGGGTCCGGCTCAGAGAGAGTCTAGGCGGACTGCCAACACGAACCGGCGCAGCGTGCTGCTCCTGTGGAGGAGCGACTGCCCCGGCGGCGAGCCGTTGTGACCTCTCAAGGAGCCGTTGGGTATATCCATTGGGCTGTTGAGCCGAGTCTGCTTGGAACTCGCCGTCCCCAGCTTCCCCTGGCATACCCCAAGGGTGGTGCTCGGATTCTCAGCGCTTGCTCTTTGTGCAGGCATTGCCTAAGCTATCTGCATGCAATATACCCTCAGAGAGATTCCGCCGACTCTGGACTCCGAGCTACGCCAGCGGGCAAAGGCCGAAGGCAAGAGCCTCAACACTGTCGCCATCGAGGCTCTGATCCGGGGCACCGGCTTGGGCGACAGTCCGGTTCGCCTGCGCGATCTCAGCGATATCGTCGGGACCTGGCAGGAGGATCTGGAGTTCGACCAAGCGATCGCGGATCAGGATCGTGTCGATGAGGAAATGTGGCGGTGAGGCTCGCGCTGGATACGAACCGCTACACCGACCTATGCCACGGCATGGCCGAAGTCGCTGAGGTGGTCGAGCATGCGGAGGCCGTTTTCCTCCCCTTTATCGTCCTCGGCGAGTTGCGTGCTGGCTTCGCCGTGGGGACGCGCGGCGCTGAGAACGAGGGTGTATTGCGCCGCTTCCTGATGAAGAGTCGGGTGGCCGTTCTATACGCGGACGACCAGACGACGCAGTACTACGCCACGCTCTATCGGCAGCTACGGCGGCAGGGAACTCCGATCCCGACCAATGACCTGTGGATTGCCGCGCTTGTGCTCCAACACAACCTCGTGCTGTGCGCTCGCGATCAGCACTTCGATCATCTGCCGCAGATCCCCCAAGCGTGAACCAATAGGAGCGAGGGCACGCTGGTCTGTGTGGACTCCGAAGCCCTCGATCCTGTCTTCGTGGGGCGCTCCTTCGACGAGGATCTGCTCCGGAATCTGCGGGCCGATATCGATCCGTGCGGCGAGAACGGCGAGTTCCAGACCTTCGTCCACGATGGGCCGATCTTTCGCGAGCCTGTGCGGATCCGGCTGGGACGGGCAGAGGGGCGGGGCGCTTCTGGTTTGGGATATAGAGGCTAAGGCACGCGTTATTCTGTCGCCAGAACAGTCGCCCGTTCTTCCTTAGGGTCAATCGTTATTGTAGGCTTCGTAGTCTTCATAATCTTGGGTCTTCACGGTTTTGTGTGGGTAGTCAGTGGCGTAACGGTGGGCTGAAGTTGTTGCCCGCTTGGCGAGTTCTCGCACCTTGCGGGGCGCTGAAGCTGGGCGGGCAGTTCGGGCGTTGGCAGCACGCTCCCAGGGTGTG
>DASYJD010000111.1:0-92366 GCA_035996875.1 Thermoanaerobaculia bacterium | reverse complement strand
GGCCGCTTTACAGCCAATCTGTGCCGCGAGAGAAGAGACGGCAGTCATCAGCTCGGCTCCTCGGTCAACCCCAGGCTGATGTCCAGGATCTCCGAGACTTTTTTTGCACCGCGATGATGGCTTCGGCCTGCCGCAGCTTTTGGCGCAAGCGTAGGTTTTCCTCCTCGAGTTCTTTGGCCCGTCAGTACAGGGGCGTGGCGGGATTGGGCTTGGGGCCTCGCGGCTTGGGGACCGCCTCTTGCAGTTGCCCTTGCTCTCGAAGCTGACGCCACTTGGTCAGATGAGAGGCGTAGAGGCCCTCACGACGCAACAGAGCTCCGACCTCACCTGGGCCGGAGGCCTCGGCGAGCTCGAGAATGCGCAGCTTGTAGGCCACGGTGAAGCTTCGACGTTCGGCCTTGAGTACGACCTCGGGATCGGTAGAAATTGTCGCTGACACGGCTCTGGGCCGAGCGGCGGGGGAGGAGCCTCCAGGCGCCCTCCGGGCTTCTTCCGGCTCCTCCCCGCCGCCGTCACGCCTTCCTGCCAACTGCTCGGTCTGACCTGCTTGGCTACTGACATCGGATGCTCTCCCTCTCCGCCCTTCCCTAAACTAATTCCTCAGGGAATTGTGTCTCACCTCAGCTTGGCAGATAGGGGGGTCGCTGACGCCATCTTTCTAGACACCCCTTAGAAGGGCGGTGCGTCCCCCCTCACGGCGTCCAACAACTTGATCCGGTCCTCCCGGCCATCCACGGCGACCTCCAGCCGGTCGTAGGTCCACTGGCCCGCCGACTTGTGGACGACGGCGTAGATCGTGCCGTCCTTCTTGGAGCCTTTCAGGGGAATGGAGATGTCGGCGTTGCCGGTAGGCCCGGAGGTGCTGACGTTGCCGCTGACCCACCAGCCTTCCTTGATCGGCTCGCCGAGCTCGGCGCGAACCTGGGGATTCGCGGTGGCCTTGTCGAAAGCGTCCCGGAAGACGTCCGAGCGGCGAATGACCGCGAAGACGACGAAGACAAGCGTAAACACGAACGCGGCGATAAGGACCAGAATCGTGCCGCAGCAGGACGGTACGAACCACTTCCAGTTTCGCTGCCACCAGTTGGGCCGCTGCGCCGCTGCGTCGGGGCTGGTCATTTCAAGCCTCCTTGCTCCTCGCGGACGGCCGCGTGCACCGCCATGTCGAGATATTTTTCGCCGTCGATGAGATGCGTTTGACGGGACTCGACCGCAAAGACGAGGACGATCTCAGGCCGTGGATCGTCCGCCTGGATGCGCTCCGCCAGGGCTGGCGGCAACTCGGCGACCGGATAGACCCAGGATTCGAGGACGATGTCGTGAGTGTGGACGTTGGACGGCGATCCGGGATGACCCGGTTCCCAGGCTGGAACCTTCTTCTGGCCGTAGCGCAGCACGGGAGGGGGTCCAAGAAGAACCAGGACGCGTCCTCGGTCGGTGAGGCTGCCACGAACCCCGTCCTCGGAGTAGAGACGGTCCGCCGCGTCCACCCGCTCGTAGAAAGTTTTGGCGAACTCGCTGCCGTGCGTCGTCGGGTCGGGATCGCGCCGGCGCCAGAAGGCCTCGTTGAAATCCACCGTCTCGCGGGTTGAGCGGAGTCGCCGATACTGATGAACCTCCTCGGGCAGCATGAGCCAGCGGGTGGGTCCTTCGTCCAAGCCGCCGGCGGGGCGGCGGGGCGGGGAGGACTGGCAGCCCGGGAGCAGCAGGAACAGCAGGGGCAGGACGGTGACAGGCCGTCTCAGCGCTCGATTGCCTCCAGCCATTTCGACTCGGCGGCCTCCCTCTTTTAGGTTCGGCGCCTGCTTTTAATGGATACTGCCGCCTTCGCCCGGCTCCGGAGCCTCCTGGATCGGTCCAAAGGTCTTCTCGTAGCGCTCCAGATTGCTGCTCAGTGCGCCGATGATGCGTTTCAGATGCCCCGGGCTGGTGACGATCCGGGCCGAGACGATCCCCTGCGGGGGCACCAGGTTGATGAAGTCGAGGATGAACTCCTCCCGCGTATGGGTGATCCGGAGCAGGTTCGAGTACCGGCCCTTCAGCTCGTCGTCGGTGATCTTTACGTTGAAGCCTGCTTCGGGCTCGTCCATCGAAATCTCCTTGTGTGGCTGTTCCGGCATGCTACCCCATCCCAGAGTGAGTTGCCCTGCCCGCCTCGGTGGAGATCGGTCGTGGATCACCGAGACCCGGGATCCAGGGTCTTCCGCCCCGCCCACTTCAGTGCGCCGGCGAACTCCCAGTCGTGCTCAGGCAGGTACGTCCCAATCCCGCCCGCTCGCGCGGTCACGGTGAATGCCAGAGCCCGGCGCTGATAATCATATGGCGCGCCTTCCTTGGAGTGGACGGCCACGTCCACCACGTAGTCGCCCGGACCGAGACGGAGGGCGGGGCAGGTGAGGCGCACCGTAGCCTCGCCGTCGAAGGTGCCGGCGACGTAGCCTTCGAGGTCAGTGTTCGTGCCCCAGACTTCAGTACCGCGGGGCGTCGCGACGGCGATGCCGAAGACGAAGTCGTCCAACTGCTGGGCAGCCCGGGCGCGGATCTCGAAGACCACCGGCTCGCCGCTCTCCAGGTGGTAGCGCTCCTCGCCTGTCACCAGCAGGCGGATCGAGGTGATTTCGGCCTCCCGCGATCCCCAGCGCAACTCCGGATCTTCGCTCGCCGGGTCCTCCTTGCGCTGCTGGAGGGCCGCCTTGTGCTCCTCGCCTTCCTTCTCGGCCACTTCCTGCCGGTAGGCGTCGATCACCCGGCGTGGCTCTCCGACCAGACGCTGATGGCCGTTCTCCAGCCACAGCACGCGGTCGCACACCCCCTCCACCAGGTCGAGGCTGTGGCTCACCAGCAGCAGGGTCCTCCCCGACGCCAGGAACTCCTCGATCCGCCGCAGGCAGCGATGGGCGAACGCCTCGTCGCCCACGGCCAGCACCTCGTCGACCAGCAGAACGTCCGGGTCCGTGTGGACGGCCACGGCGAAGCCCAGTCGCACGTACATGCCGGAGGAGTAGTTCTTCACTGGTTCTTCCATGAAGTCTCCCAGGCCGGAGAACTCCACGATGTCCGCGTACCGGCTCTCGATCTCCTTGCGGGTGAGCCCCAGCACGGCACCGTTGATGAAGACGTTCTCCCGTCCCGAGATCTCGGGATGGAAGCCGGCGCCGAGCTCGATGAGCGCCGCCACCCGGCCGGCGACGACGATCCGCCCCGTCGTCGGCTTGAGCATGCCGGCCACGAGCTTGAGCATCGTCGACTTCCCCGAGCCGTTGCCGCCGATGATGCCGAACGCTTCGCCGCGGCCGACGGTGAAGTCGACACCCTCCAAGGCGGAGATGGACTCGTCGGGCCGCAGCCCGTTGGTGAGGTTGCGGCCCACCAGCGCGCTCTTCAGAGTGCGCAGACGGTCCCCCGGCATCGTCCGGCGGTAGAGCTTGGTCACCCCCTCGACGGAGATGACGGGAACGGCTGGGGTCTCGTCGCTCACGCGGCCTCCACCAGCGTCTCCCGCAGACGCTCGAAGAGCCCAGCCCCCAGCGACCAGGCCACCAGGCTGACCGTTCCCATCTGGAGCCACAGCGTGGGCTCCGGGAACCGGCCCCAGAACAGCGCCTCCTGGTAGGAGAGGATGTAGGGCGTAAATGGGTTGAGCCGCACCGCCCACCAGACGTATCGAAGGTGGCGGATACTGTCCAGCGGAAAGAGGATCGGCGTCAGGAAGAACATCAGAGTCAGCAGGTTGCCCAGCAGGTCCCGCACGTCCTTGAAGTGGACGGTGAGCGCGGAGAATCCCAGCGCCAGCCCGGCCACCAGGGGGAGATGAATTAGGACGATGGCCGGCAAGGCGATGGCCGAGACGCCACCCACGTTGTAGCCCAGGAACCGCCCCGCCACCAGCGCCGTGAACACGATAGGCAGCGCGAAAAGGAAGTGCACCAGGTTGGAGAAGACCGAGACCATGGGGATCAGCTCGGCGGGGAACACCGCCTTGCGGATGAGCCCCGAGCTCGCCACCAGGGACATCGCCCCCTCGAGAGTCGAGGCCGAGGTCCAGATCCAGGGAAACAGTCCGCTGACCAGGAACAGGGCATAAGGATCGGCCCCTTGAGACCGGGCCTTGAACACGACGCTGAAGACAAAGGTGTAGACCGCCAGCAGCAGCAGCGGATTGGCGAGAGACCAGAGAAACCCTAGCACCGAGCCTCGGTACCGTGCCTTCAGCTCCCGGGAAGTCAGGGTCGCGAGGAGCCCGCGGTAACGGAAGAGCTGTGCGGCGACCCGGAACATAGAGGGAGGGAATCTATCACCTCACCCTCGGGAACGCCGGGCTTGCTAGACTGACCCACCGTGACCGACTGGACTCCGGTGGACCTGCTGCCCGGCCTGTGGCTTGGGCTGCTTGGGACGCTTCTAGCCGCGGCGCTACGCCGGTGGTATGACCCGGTTCCCGGGAAGGTGCTGGCGGTCTTCGCGGTCGTCCTCCTGGTGCTTTTCGGTCCCGTGCTCTTCGGCGGCAAGATCCTCCTGCCGCTCGACGGCCTCAGGGAACACGTCCCCTTCCAGGGGCTGGCTCCCACACGGTCTCACAGCCATCCATTCCAGAGAGATCTGATCCGCACCGTCGTGCCGGCTCAAAGTGCGGCGCGCGCCGCTTGGGACGATGGGCGCTGGCCGCTGTGGAATCGCCGTGTGGGTGCGGGCATGCCGCTTCTGGCCGATCCTCAAGCCCAGGCGCTCCAGCCATTGACGCTCCTCGGCCAGGGCCTTCCCCTGCCGCGGGCCGCCGGTTTCGTGGCGGCGCTGCGGGTTCTCGTCGCCCTGATCTTCACTTTCCTGGGGCTCCGCAGGCTGGGGTTCTACGGCGGACGGGCTCTCGCCGGCGCCTTCGTCTACGGGCTTGGATTCCTGATGTTCTGGGCCAGCTGGCCCGTCGCCAACGTGGCGGCCTTCCTTCCCATGGCCCTCTACGCCGCGCTCCGGTGCGAGGACGACTCGGCCGAAAAAAACGGCGTCTTCCTACTGGCGCTCGCCCTTGCCGGCCTTCTCCTCAGCGGAGATCCCGAAGCGACGGTTTGCGCAGGGGCTTTGCTGCTGCTCTTTCTGCTGGCCCGAGTGCGCCGAAGGCTTGCCGGAACACGGCGGGCGCTGCTGGCACGGACCGGGACGGCGCTGCTGATTGCGGCGGCGGTCTCCGCCCCCGTCATTCTTTCCACGCTCTTCTACATGCCCAAGGCGGTGATGCCCTGGAGCTTCGCCCGGTGGCAGCTCCTGGTCCCCTTCGGCTTGGGCTTGGCCTTCCTGGCCGCCTGGGGCCTGGAACGTTTGCGGCGGCGCCACCGCTGGCTGGCGGCGGCGATGGCGATAGTGCTCGCGATGGCGCTCGTTTCGGTGGATCTCGCGGTTCCGGCCAATCCGCCCATGCCCCGGCGCCTGGCCTTTCCCATGACGGCGTCCCTGAGCGCCGCCCATTACAGCCTCGGCATCCGCTCTGCGAAGGGATTCCGCATGGGGGCTCTGGGGGATATTTTGCCGCCGAACCTCGCCGGGTTGTACGACGTCGCCGACGTCCGGATCTTCAACTCGATGGCCCCGAAGGCGTATGTGGATTTCCTCAAGCCCATCATCGCCGGCTCCAGTGGAGAGCTCCAGGCGCCAGACGATCCCCTCTATCAACGCCTCGGCGTGCGCTTCCTTCTGACGCGCCTCGACGCGAAGCTCCCGGCAGTGTGGAAACGGTTCTACGCGGATCGGACAACCGCCCTCTGGGAGGGGGCTGAGGCGTTTCCCAGCTTTTTCCTTGCCGCGCCCCACCAGGCCGGGCGCGTGCTCATCAAGACGACCGAGGACACGGGGCTTTCCGGCGTTGCCGATCTGCGCCGCCGCCAGTGGCTGGGCACGACCGTCTATCAGGATGGTGGCTGGCTCCTGCTGCTCAACGGTGAACGGCAACGCACGGTCCCCGATGCGACGTTCGTCGCCGCCCGGCTGCCGTCCGGCGGAACCCAACTGGACCTTCTCTACCGGCCTGCCGGCTTCGTGTGGGGCTTGATGATCGCGGCGCTGGGACTGGTGGCGGGGGTCACCGTCTTCGCGCCGTTGCCGATCCGGCGCCCAAGCCGTGGCGGGAGTCTCAGCTCTTTCCGCAGGCCGTAACTCCCCTAGTAGTCACGAAGCGCACCGGATCCGCGCTGCGGGGCACCGCGATGGCGTGAATGGGCCGCTGCGTGACCATGCAGACGCAGTTGGGGGCCGGCGGTGCTTCGAGGAGGTCCACCACCAGGGCTCCGGGTTGATGGGTAATCCCCCGGATGGTCACCTTGGAGACGCAGCTCTGGGTGGGCATGGCGACGACGATCACCATGCTTCTCTCGAAATCGACCGCCGGCTGCTCATGCGGCAGGACGCCGCCGTCCCTTTCGCGGAAGTTGGACCAGAGGTCTTTCCACGCTGCGATGTCGCGGACCACTTCCCGGACCTGGTCTCCCTGCTGGCCGGGGATGCCGCGCTGGACAAGGGTCTCGAAGGCGACGGTCGTCGACCCGGGCTTGGGGCGGCGGCGCCCGGCGGCCTCGGAGGAGGTGCCGAGACAGGCCAGGGTCAACAGGCCTGCCGCGGCGAGAGTGACGGAGGTGCGGGCGCCGAATCTCACAAGCTTCCCGCCACCCCGGCGAGCACCGCTTCGTCCACCCGTTCGTGGCTCTCGACGAGGATGCGGTTCTTGGCGTCTACGAAGACGAGCGATGGCTGGTGCGCGCGGCAGTCGGCGTCCTCGTAGTCGGCGTAGGTGGCGAGGATGACGACGTCGCCCGTCCCCGCCTTGTGGGCGGCGGCGCCGTTGATCACGATCTCGCCCTTCCCTGGCGTGCCGGGGATGGCGTAGGTCGCGAAGCGCTCGCCGTTGGTGCAGTTGTAGATCTCCACCCGCTCGTGGTGCACGAGGTCGGCCGCCTTCATGAGCACGGGATCGATGGTGACCGAGCCCTGATAGTCGAGGTTGGCGTCCGTCACGGTGGCGCGGTGGATCTTCGACTTCAACAGTGTCCGTTTCATATCCGTTTCACCCTCCGGCAGCCGTGGTCTCGACCGCCAGTCGAATGTTGTCGATCAGTCTCGTCCCCCCGATCCGCACGGCCAGGGGGAGCACCAGGTTTCCTTGCAAAATTTCGACCGGAGCGAAGGTCTCCGTGTTCACCACCTCGGCATACTCGACCTTGGCGGCGGCCTCGGACTCCAGCACCTCCCGCAGACGCTGCCTCACCTCGTCGCCCCGGCGCTCTCCCGAAGCGATCAGCTCCGCCGCCGCCGAGAGCGACCGGTAGAGCACCGTCGCCGCCTGCCGCTCTGGCGGCGAGAGGTAGGCGTTGCGGGAGGACATGGCGAGACCGTCCGCCTCCCGGATGGTGGGCGCCGGAACGATCTCGACCGGCAGATGGAAGTCCCGCGCCATCTGCCGGATCACCGCGAGCTGCTGCGCGTCCTTCTCGCCGAACACCGCAAGGTCGGCCTGCACCAGGTTGAGCAGCGAGAGGACGACGGTGGCCACGCCGCGGAAGTGCCCGGGCCGGCAGGTCCCTTCGAGACCGAGCGCGGCCCCGGCGGGCTCCACGAACGTGGCATTGCCCGGCGGGTAGATGGTCTCCACGCCGGGGAGGAAAAGGAGGTCGCAGCCGGCGGCCTCCAGCATCGTCCCGTCCTTCTCCGGCTGCCGGGGGTAGCGGTTGAAGTCCTCGGTCGGCCCGAACTGGGTTGGATTCACGAACACCGAGGCCACCACCCGCGTCCCCCGCTCGCGGGCGATCTTCACCAGGGACAGGTGCCCCTCGTGCAGCGCGCCCATGGTGGGCACGAAGCCGATCTTCGCCCCTTCCCGCCGCCAGGCTTCCACCCGGAGGCGCAGCTCGTCCTTCGTCCGTGCGACACGCATCAGCCGTAGAGCTTCGCGGGTTCCAATTCCGCCGCCGGCCGGGGGCCTCCGCCGTAACTCTCCTCTGGTGCGGGGAAGCGCCCGGCACGAACGTCGGCGGCGAACTCGGCGATGCCCTCGCGGGAGAGCCTGCCGAGCTCGGCGTAGCGCCGCACGAAGCGGGGCGCGATCCGCTCCTCCAGTCCCAGGAGGTCGTGGTAGACCAGCACCTGCCCCGTGCACCCCGCCCCGGCGCCGATGCCGATGGTGGGGATGGAGAGGCGCCGGGTGACCTCGGCCGCGAGGTCGGTGGGCACGCATTCGAGCACGAGGGAGAAGGCGCCCGCGGCCTCCACCTGCTCGGCGGCGTCGAGGATGAAGTGGCGCGCCGCCTCGTCCCGCCCCTGGACCTTGAAACCGCCGAAGCGGTGAACCGACTGCGGGGTCAGGCCCAGGTGGGCCATCACCGGCACCTCGGCCGCGGACATGGCGGCGATCAGCTCGGGCCGGGCGCCCTCGATCTTCACCGCCTGCGCCCCCGCCTCCTTGACGAAGCGGATGGCGTTGCTCACCGCCTGCTCCGTTCCCAGGTGGAAGGAGCCGTAAGGCATGTCCGCCACCAGCAGGGCGCGCTTGACGCCCCGGCGGACCGCCCGGGTGTGATGGATCATTTCGTCCATGGTGACCGACAGGGTGTCCGGGTGGCCCAGCACCACCATGGCGAGCGAGTCGCCCACCAGGATGATGTCCACTCCGGCCGTGTCGGCGGTACGTCCCTGCGGATGATCGTAGGCGGTGACCATGACGAGGTGGTCGCCGCGCTCGGGTGCTCCTGCCACCCAGGGAACCGTGACGGTCTTCGGTTCTCCAGCCATTTTGCCAACGCTCCTTTCTGAGCCAGAAAAGATAAAACCCCTCCGCGCGCTTCTAGACGGAAGGGCCGTTGGCAGGCCCGCGGGTTCGCGGCTTGTCGTGCGCTGGTGCGAGGTGGCTGTCCCCGCTGGGGGATCAGGCCCTCGCGCGCCGGGCCGCGCCGCAGGGGGCGCTGAGCAATCCGTCTCGGTCCCGCGTCAGCGGGATCCAAGCGGTTGGAAGTACTCGGTCCCCTTGATGGGCTTCGACAGGCGGTGCATCAGCTCGTCGAAGTCCTCGGGCCGCTGGGGGAAGTTGAGATACCTCGTGTCCACCACCAGCAGCGGAGACCGGCTGTAGTAATGATAGTAGTGATTGTACGCGTCAATCAACTCCCCCAGGTATTGAGGGGAGATCGCCTTCTCCACCGGCCGCGCGCGCTTGCGAATGCGCTCCATGCAGGTGTCGACGTCGGCCACCAGGTGGATGACGAGGTCGGGCACCGGCACGTGGGGCTCCAGGAGGGCGTAGAGCTTGTCGAACAGCATCAGCTCGTCGTCCGAGAGGTTCAGGTAGGCGAAGATGCGGTTCTTCCAGAAGGTGTAGTCCGCCACCAGGACGCGGTCGAAGAGCCCGCGCTGGCCGATATCCTGCTGCTGCTTGTAGCGTGAGAGCAGGAAGTAGAGCTCGGTCTGGAAGGCAGCGCCCGGCCGGTCCTTGTAGAAGTCCCCGAGGAACGGGTTGTCCACGTCCTCGAGGATCTTCACGCCCTCGAACCGGCGGGTGAGCAGCTCCACCAGCGTCGTCTTGCCGACGCCGATGGGGCCGTCGACCGCCAGGTAGTGGAAACCGAGCGCCTCGGGCTTCAAGAGGCGGGGGCCGCCGCGCCCGCTGCGGTCATTGGGACCGGGCCGATCGGGTTGTACAGCGTGTCGCGCTCGACCGGCACGAAGCCCGCCTCGCGCACGATCCGCTCCAGCTCGGGGCGGGAGAGCTGCTGCGAGGTGCCGGCGCCGGCCATGTGGTAGATCTTCTCTTCCACGATGGTGCCGTCCATGTCGTCGGCGCCGAAGCGCAGGGCGATCTGGGCCAGCTTGGGAGTGACCATCACCCAGTAGGCCTTGATGTGGGGGATGTTGTCGAGCACCAGCCGCGAGGTGGCGATGTGCTGGAGGTCGCTGTCGCCCGTGGTGTGGTACTTGAGCCCCATGTAGTTGTTCTCGGGGTGGTAGGCGAGCGGAATGAAGGCGTTGAAGCCGCCCGTCTCGTCCTGGAGCTCGCGCAGGCGCAGCAGGTGATCCACCTTGTGCTCCGGCTGCTCGACATGACCGTAGAGCATGGTGCAGTTGCTCTTGATCCCCATCTTGTGGGCGGTGCGGTGGACCTCGATCCACTCCTCGGCGTCGAGCTTGCCGTCGCAGATGATCTCCCGCACGTCCGGATGGAAGATCTCGGCGCCGCCGCCCGGCAGCGAGCCCAGGCCCGCGTCGCGCAGCCGGCGCAGCACCTCCTCGATCGACAGCTTCTCGCGCTTGGCGAACCAGCCGATCTCGATGGCGGTGAAGGCCTTGAGGTGGGCGGCAGGGAAGCGCTCCTTGAGGCCCCGCAGCATCTCCTCGTACCAGGACATCGGCAGGTCCGGATGGAGGCCGCCGACGATGTGGAACTCGGTGACGGCGTTGCCGCCCTGGTCCGCGGCATGGGCGTACACCTGATCGTGGGTCATCTCCCAGGCATGGGACTCGCCGGGCAGCGCCGCGAAGCTGCAGAACTTACAGTTGTAGGTGTAGACGCAGACGTTGGTCGGGTTGATGTGCCGGTTGACGTTGAAGTATGTGACGTTGCCGTTGATCCTCCGGCGGACGGTGTCCGCCAGCTTGCCCAGGTGGAGGAGGTGAGGCGTCGTCAGGCACGCCAAAGCGTCGGCGGCGTCCAGGCGGACGCCGTCGCGAACCTTGACGGCGATCTCGCGCAACTGCGCGGGAAAGATCTCGGGCCGGATGATGGAAGTCTCGGTGCTCACGAGAGGAGTATATCAAGCGCCGTCGCGGCGAAGAGCCAGACCGACAGCGCGCCGTTGGCGTTGAAGAAGGCCGCGTTCAGCCGCGAGAGATCCCCCGGCCGGACGATCCAGTGCTGGTAGATCAGGAGCAGCAGGCAGCCGATCCATCCCGCCCAGTACCAGGCGCCCAATCCCGGCGGGTAGATCCGGGGGAGAAGGGCGAGCAGGATGAGGGTGCAAGCGTGGAGGGTGGCGGAGATCCGGAGCGCACCCACCACGCCGAAGCGGGCGGGAATGGAGAAGAGGCCGGTGCCGCGGTCGAAGTCGACGTCCTGAAGGGCGTACATCACGTCAAACCCCGCCACCCAGGTCAGCACCACGCCGGCGAGGATCAGCGGCGTCGCCTGCACGTCGCCTCGCACGGCGATCCAGGCCCCCAGAGGCGCGCCGGCCAGCGAGAGGCCGAGCACCAGGTGCGAGGCCCAGGTGAACCGCTTGGTGTAGGAGTAGAGGAAGAGGATGAAGAGGGCCACCGGCGAGAGGGCCAGGGCCAGGGGGTTGAGCTGCCAGGCGGCGAGGACGAGGAGGGCGGCGCTGGCCGCCACGAAGGCCGTCACGGCCGCGGGAGTGACGAGTCCGGCCGGCAGGGCGCGCATGGCCGTGCGCGGGTTGGCCGCGTCAATTTGGCGGTCCACCAGACGGTTGAAGCCCATGGCGGCGCTGCGTGCTCCCACCATGGCCACGGCGATCCAGAGCACCGTCCGCCAACTCGGCCACCCCTCGGCGGCGAGGAGCATGCCCAGGAAGGCGAACGGGAGGGCGAACAGCGTATGTTCAAACTTGATCATCTCAAGGACGGTCGAAAGAGTGCGTAGGGATCGCATGGAGCGGCCCATTGTACCGGGATCGGGCTCCGCCGGTTACCGCGAATGGAGGCGCTGACTTAAGGTGTCTCAGAGGTCCCCCCGCCCAAGACCACCCCTGCCCCTCATAGGCGCTTACTTTGACGCTTGAAGGTTTTCCCAGGACACTACCCTCGCGACGCAGAGCCCCCTCACTCCCCCGGCCCCTCTCTCCCATCGCCCTCCCCCCGGCCGGGAGAGAGGGGAGCGCCCAAAAAGGGGAGTTGCTCTTGGCTGATGCGGTGTCTTGGCTGTTCTCCCTCTTCTCCCGGTCGGGGGGAGGGCGATGGGAGAAGAGGGCCGGGGTGATGAGGGGCGCCTGGGAGAACGGCCGCCGTTGGGCTTGGCGGGGAAACTCTCAGACTCGTTAAGTTAGCGCCTATGCCCCCTGCCCCTCGTAGGCGCTAACTTTGCTCCCGGTGGAGGGCTCTCGCCTTCTGAGCGTGGGGACGGCCCGGCGACGCGATCGGATCCCGAGGTGCGATATCGTACAGCCGGCACCACCACTGCCGCTGAGGCCAGTGCCATGACCACCGCTGCAACCAATCTGCTGGACGTCCTATGATCTCGGTACCGCGCTTCACCATCGTCAAGGATCGCTTGCTCCAATCCCGTGGAGACCTACGACTCTTCGCCTTGGTGCTTCGTGAGGGCTCGCCCAACCTCTGGGACGTCGTCGTCTCAGCAACGTGGGCGGACAAGAACCTCAATGAGGCCCTCCGGTTCGTCTCCTCGGTCATTGTGAGTACCCTCGACCCCAACGAGCTCTTGCTGGTCTCGCGAGTCATCATCCTTGAAGACGGGAATCCTGTCCTGACTGCGCTCCTGGACGCAGCAGCTTCCTCCTTCGCCGGGGAGTTGAGAGACCGCGATCTTGGTGGGATCGAGGCTCGTCAGGCCTTCATCCTCCACAGTCCACTCCTGGTCTCCCACGCGGCCCGGTAGAAGTGCCAGGCTCTTCGCCGGCGCTGATGTAAAAGGCGGGGACGGGCGGCAGGATCCGACCACAAAAAAGGCCGGGCGCCGAGATCCGAAGAGAATACGCTGCCGGCCGTAGACAAATTCGCCCACGGCCGGGTCAGCGCTACATTAAGGCTGAGCACATCCTAAAGAAAGCCCGCCGAGCCTAGCTCAGGTCGAGGAGTACAACTTTTTCCTCCCGCCCGTTTTTGTCTACTATCCGAAAGTCACACCCCTCGGCGGCTCTCTTAGCCACGTACTCATAAAGCTGAAGCGCTTGCCTTATAAGACTCGCCTTGCTTCCCGCCTCGACAAACCTCTCCAGCTGTTCCAAGCGGTTGTAAAACGGTTTGGATAGATCAACGGTCAGCCTGATCTTATCCTCCTTGCTGGGCCTTGTCTTCCTCATTTCCGTCCCTGTCTGCTTAGGCCATCAGGGCGAACGCCCCCATGCCCAGCCTAACGCGAAGATGATGCCGTGCTGTACTAGTCGAAGAACCGTGCTTAACAGCTCCTGGTTTGCGGTGCTCATTCCATAAACAGTAAGTAGCACCAATAGGACTCCGAACAACTTCGTCAAGCTGATCCCCAAGTGAGTCCTTTGCTCTTCCACTGAGGGATAAGAGGCCGTTTCTACCTCAATATCCTCAGGCCACGGTTCTCCAACTACAACCCTCGACTTCTTCGTCTTTTTATCAGCAGGATGCTTCCGTGCTGGAAGATCCAGCCTTCTCTTGCTAGCCATTCGCAGGCTCCTTCTAGCCCGCGAACAATCGTCCAATGCAGAATCTCAGGTCTGGAGTGCTCTTTGCAAGTGGGATCAGGACGATCGTGTGCGGATTTCGAGTCTTGGTCTTTGGTGACCCATTAGTAACTCCTTCCGGTGGGGACGTTGAAAAACCTCTAGTCGTTAGTTATCCAGCCTGCCGTTAGGCTGATACGCCCAATTCCTAGTACTTAACAGCAGGGCCTTCTCTTTTGGTTGTGTTACCTCTGCCTGACGCCAAGATGAGCCTTAGATCTCACTTGGCGGTAAGTCGACCCGTTAGCTACTTGTGGAATTTTAAGGGAAGGCGGTGCTCTGATCACTGTAGGTACCTCCTGCATCACGTGTACATAGTACTGCAATTTGCAGGACAGTCAAGCCCCTCGACGGACGGACTTCCTCGACGCGTAGTCATGGACGGTGGTTCTTCGTCAGGCTCCCCAGCGCAGACCGGGATCTCCGGTCTCGGCAATTCCGAAGCGGTCCAGAGTCGTAGGGTGTAGTGGTCGAGGAAGCGGCCGAGATCCTCGCCGCCGATGTAGAAGGCGGGGACGGGCGGCAGGATCACCGCTCCGGAGAGGATCAGCCGGCGCATGTTCTCGATGTGGACCAGGCTGTAGGAGTCTCGCGGAACCCGAGGACCAGGGGCCAGCGCTCTTTGAGAGCCACGGCGCCTGCGCGATGGACGAGGGTGCGGGCCGAGCCGGTCGCGAGGGCCCCGAGGGGCGAAGAGCCTGGCACTTCTACGCGGAGCCGCGAGATCTGGGTAGGCCGACCTCAGGAGGTCGGGCCGCCGGACCTGAGCAAAGTTGCTCAGGACCGTCGTCTGCGAGGGATGCCATGCGGTGAGTTGGAGCTCTTCAGGCATGCCGGCGTGCGGCGGCAATTTCGGCCTGCGCATCCTCGATGGAGCGGGCTCCGCGACGAAGAGGAACTCCCAGGCGCTGGAAACTCTCCTCGAGCTCAAAGCGGGAGAGCTGGAGAAGCTCGGCCGCCTTCCCGAGATTGATCTTCTCGGCGAGGTAATCGCGTAGGACTCGGGCTTCCAGCAGACCTCCGTTGACGTCTTCTCCCGTGGCGCAAACGGCGAGAGCCCGCAGGAGCCGGTAGTCGAGCGCATCCAGAAGGACGATACGCTCCTCCCCTCCGCTCGCAACGACGGCAAGCTCTCCCTCCTCGACACGATCCAGGATCTCTCGGGTCCTCTGGGCCAGGTCGGAAGGGGAGATGATGGTTCGCGTCATTGGAGCGCCTCCTCGCGAGGGTACCGTACATCACCCTGGCGACTCAAGGAGCCGCACAGCCGCCGAGGACCCCCTGCGTCTCTAGACAGTCCCTAGACCCGGCCTCACCGGGAGGAATGGACGTCGAGCAGCTTGAACGGCTGGACGCCGAGGCTTTCGATATCGACGGTGTTGTTGGCGTCCAGGGTGACCTTGGCGGCGGCGATGAACTTGCCGTCTCCCTTGCCGCCGGCGTCGAGGTGAAGCTCGACGTAGCTGAAGGGATAGTCCGCCGAGCGGAGGCTGTTGGCCTCCTCTCGGAAGGAGAGCGGCCGGTCGATCATGAGGCGGATGACACGGCCGCCGCCGGCATCCGGCTTCGAACGGGCCGCCGCCACGGGATAACCAAGGCCGCCCTTGACCCGGATGTACCCCGCTTCGAGGTCCCAAAGCGCATCTCGCAGGCCATCCGGGCCCTTCGAGGCGAGAATACCCTTCAAGTTGGCGATTTCCTGGTCGGAAGAGTAGTGATCGATGTGGATCACCACCGGGGCGGTGCCGCCCCCTTCCATGTTGACGATCGTGCCGACGAACTGGTCGCCATGCGATTGCGCCCGGAGTGCGCCCGAGACGAGCAGCGCCATGGCAATGGCGAGCAGGGTTGTTTTTGAGGTGGCGCGATGGATTGGCATGATGAGCCTCCTGTTGAATCTTCCATAGGGGGGAATGTGCAAGTTCCGCGCCGGGGGGTGGGCCCCGGAGGCATGCCCCTCCGGCTCAGGCAGGAACGAAAGACCTCGACTCGACGTCTCCGTCCGCGCCCAAGTGAAAGACCAAGTGGCAAGACCTGGCTCTCCCCCACGCAGGGTCGGTGTCGCGGAGACTCAGTGTCCCCTCTACGAATTGCGTGATATCCCGAACCATCAGCCGTTCAACCGCCGCGGAGAGGGTCTCGATGCGTTCTTTCCTCACGCCCTCGATTCTCACCCGGAACTGGCAACTCCCTTCAACCCAGAGGACGTCCACGTTCCCGATCCAAAACCGGCTCTCCCGGCCTGCGCCTTGCTGTTTCAAGGGCTTCTCCGACCAGGAGATGCCGCCAAGCTCCACGACGCCGACATGATCGGAGACTGAACGGAGGGCGTCCTTCAACGCCCGCCGGTTGATCGGATAGGCGAAGCCGGCCGGTAGTTTCCTGGCTTTCACGGTCATGTCCCGCTCCTGCGTCTTCGTCAAGCTCCCCAGCGGAGCCCAGGATCTCCGGCCTCGGAAATCCCGAAGCGGTCCAGGAGGCGCAGGGCGTAGTGATCGAGGAAACGGCAGAGATCCTCGCCGCCGATGTAGAAGGCCGGGACGGGAGGCAGGATCACCGCGCCGGAGAGGATCAACCGGCGCATGTTCTCGATGTGGACCAGGCTGTAAGGTGTCTCGCGGAACCCGAGGACCAGGGGCCAGCGCTCCTTCAAGGCCACGGCGCCTGCGCGGTGGACGAGGGTGCGGGCCGAGCCGGTCGCGAGAGCCCCGAGGGTGCCGGAGCTGCACGGCAGGACAGCAGTGCCGGTCAGCCGGTAGGAGCCCGATGCGATGGGCGCGTCCAGCTCGTTGTCGCGGTGGATCACGACCTTGTCCCGCGCTCCTGAGTCCCCGATCGCCGCCGCCAGCAGGTCCGCCGCCCCCGTCTTCTCCTCGCCAAGCTCATGCCGCAGCACCTGGCTCGCCCCCGCCGACACCACCAGATGAATGCGCTCGATCTCCGGATGGGCGGCCAGCCGGCCGAGAACGTGCCGGGGGAGCAACATGCCGGAGGCGCCGGAGACGAGGAGGGCTAGGCGGTGGGGCATGGCGGCGGGAGCCTAGGCAGGCGGGATGGAGATTCTCAGGCGAGCGCGACGAGCGGCGCGGGCGATGCTGGGCCAGAGATCCGAGTGATCTACCGGGCAGTCCTGGACTACCTCGAGCATACTCATGTCGACTCGATCGTTGAGCAGAACACAAATCGAGCCCGTTTGCCGGCCGCGCCAACGAATGCCTTGGATTTCGGAATACTGCTCATACAGCTCCCTCGCCCAAGCCTGGCAAAGAGCATAATCCGTGGTGGTACCGATTCGCTGATCCAGTCCCAAAGAGCGAGCTGCAATCCCTACGAGATTGACCAAAGAGAATTGGGAGCGAAGGCGGACTATGCAGATTCGCCGGTTCGCAGCTCTATCGATCATTCCGGCATTTCCGAACGCCTCGGCCACAGCTCCAATCAGCGAGGTGGCTGCGTACCAGACTGATCGGCCGGAGCCGGCTCCTGGAGAGACTTCGTGATGGTCGAAACGGAGACCTGGCAGGGGCCCAAGAGACCGCTGATGATCCCAAGAACCATACTTCGGGCTATAGAAGCGAACGAGCTCCTCGCCCGGACCCAACTCGTGAATCGGGGGATTCACCGGCAGGACCGGTGGCGGGGACGGGAGGTTCAAGACATGTAGCTTAGTTCCCGGGCCAGTTGGATCACCGGCTCGGGTAGGTGCCGGCGGAGCAGGTCGATCGGCCGAGACCGCCCGAGACGCTCCGCAGGAAGAATGAGCCAGAGGGCGGCACCGGACGGAGAGAGATCAAGCTCTCGCACAACCTCTTCCAATCCAAGGAGCACACCTCCCGGAGCGTCAGGCTCGAACTGCCACCGCGGGTAGCGCCACTGATTTGCCTTTCGTAAGGCGAGGAGCCGGCCGGCACGGCGCAGACGCTCGATGGCCTGCCGGGAGCGATGGGTCAGAGCCGCTGCCTCTGCGGAGCTGATGGAATCCTTGAGGACCAGCTCACGGTTGCGCTGGGCTTCCATCTCCGCAAGCGCCAACTCCTTTGCTGCCTCAACCTCGCTCATCGGCTCATCCACCCCGGCGAGTGGATCTGAGGGGGTGTCCTGGACGATCTGAATAGCACTGAGGATGCCCTCGAGCTCATCCTTGGAGAGTACCTGCGAGACGCGGACCGCCAGAGTCAGGCGAGCCTTTGAGATCCCAAGGCGGATAGACGCCTCCCCAAGGAACTCGGACATCGCACTTGTATCGAGTCTCTTGGCCGTCGCTCTCATACCTGAAGGCTACCAAGAACCCCGGCTCGGTGCAACTTCTGCTCACTCCCCCTACAACGGAAAATCCAAGTTATAAACCCACCGTCCCCGCTGCACCGACAGCGGCAGGCTGCCGCGGTCGAGGCCGCGGAGGACCTCCCGGCCCAGAGCTTCGGCGGAGGTGGTTTGCTGGCCGTTGGCGCCGACGATGACGTCCCCGGGACGCAGGCCGCGCTCGGCGGCCACGGAGCCGGTCGTCACCTGCCGGATGGCGAGGCCGCCGCCTTGGGCCGCCTCGACCCTGAGCCCCACCGAGCGCTCCAGCACCTGGAGGCCCAGGCCCTGCGGTGGATGCACCGGCTTGAGCGATACCTTCAGCGTCTTCTCGCCCCGTCGCACCTCCAACTCGACGGCCGCGCCGGCCGCCGCGGTGTAGAGGGCCGTTCCCACGTCCTCACGGCTTACTACCGGGTGACCGCCGGCGGCGAGGATGACGTCCTTCTCCTGGAGCCCGGCGGCCGTGGCCGGCGAGTCCGGATAGACCTTGAATACCAGAGCGCCCCGCTTCACGGCGATGCCGGAGCGCCGGGCCAGCTCGGGATCCAGGGTGAGCAGCCGGGCCCCCGACCACAGCGGCTGAAGCTCGCCGAAACGCAGCAGGTCGTCCACCACCCGGCGGGCCCGGTCGGCGGGAATGGCGAAGCCGATACCGGTCGCCCCAGAGATGATGGCGGAGTTGATGCCGATGACGTCGCCGCCGACGTTGACCAGCGGGCCGCCCGAATTGCCGGGGTTGATCGAGGCATCGGTCTGCAGGAAGTCGGTGAACAGCCGCTCGCCGCGCTCCGAGGGGATGGTCCGCCCTACCGCCGAGAGCACGCCGGTAGTGACCGTATTGGAGAGACCGAACGGATTGCCGATGGCGATCACCGTCTCGCCGATCATCAGGTCCGAGCTTCTTCCTAAAGGAAGGGCCGGCAGGTTGGTCGCCTTGACCTTGAGCACGGCGATGTCGGCGTCGCGGTCCGATCCCAGAAGGTCCGCTTCGAGCTCGCGGCCGTCGAGGAGGGTGACGGTGACGCGCGAGGCGCCTTCGACGACGTGGGCGTTGGTGACCACGATGCCGTTGCGGTCGACGATGAAGCCGGAGCCCAGCGACTGGGCCTGGCGCTCGGTGCCGAGGCCGAAAATGCCGAAGAACGGGTCCGCCTCGCGCACGGTCGACTGCGCCGAGATGTTCACCACCGCGGGCGAGATCTTCTCCACCACCGACACCAGAGGCGTGCGGCGGGCCGACTGCGGCGTCTGGGCCGCTGCCAGATCGTTGAGGAAAGCGCTCAGAAACAAGCAGAAAATCGTCGTAAGTCGTCTCATGGCACCCTTAGGGTAGTATGGGAATCCCCGCCCGGGGAATCACGTTGCCTCGTCTTGGGTCACGTCGTTTCGCGACAGGCCCTTTCCGTACAAACGCCCTGGATTGACACAGGGTTCCGAATCGAAAGGAGGTCCTCCATCGTGTCTGTCCGAATCAACCTGTTGCTGTGCGGCCTGCTCGTGATCGCCGGCCTGGCCACCGCGGCTCCCGGCATGGCGGCATCCGGTGACATCTTTCCTTACCAGGTCTCCCAGACCATTCTCGCCAACGGTTTGAAGGTGGTCGTCATTCCCTACGACAGCCCGGGGACCGTAGCCTATTACCTGGTGGTGCGTACCGGCTCCCGCGACGAGGTCGAGGCGGGTCACAGCGGCTTCGCCCACTTCTTCGAGCACATGATGTTCCGCGGCACCGACAAGTACCCGGCGGAGAAGTACAACGACCTGCTCAAGAAAATGGGCGCCGACTCCAACGCCTCCACCAGCGACGACATGACCGTCTTCCACATCGTGGGGCCGTCGAGCGAGCTGACCACCCTGATGGACATGGAGTCCGACCGTTTCAAGGGCCTCAAGTACATCGAGGACGCCTTCCGCACCGAGTCGCTCGCCGTGCTCGGCGAGTACAACAAGGGCGTTTCGAACCCCGTTCAGCCGATGTTCGAGAAGCTGCGCGACCTGGCCTTCGAGAAGCACACCTACAAGCACACCACGATCGGCTTCGTGGCCGACATCAAGGCGATGCCGGGCTACTACGAGTACAGCAAGCAGTTCTTCAAGCGCTTCTACCGGCCGGAGAACGTCGTCCTCCTGGTGGTCGGTGACGTCAAGACGCAGCAGGTCTTCGACCTCGCCAAGCAGTATTACGGCGACTGGATGCCGGGGTATCAGGCGCCGGCCATCGTGCCCGAGCCGCCGCAGAAGGAGATGAAGAAGGCGCATCTCGACTGGCCCAATCCCACCCATCCCTACCTGCTCATCGGGTATCACACGCCTGCCTTCTCGACCAAGACCGTAGACTCCTCGGCTCTGAACATGATCAGCGACCTGCTGTTCGACGACTCGGCGCCCCTCTACCAGGAGCTGGTGGTCAACAAGCAGTGGGTCGACTTCATCCAGGGCGGCGCGAGTGACAACCGCGATCCCAACCTCTTCGTCGTGCTGGCGCGGGTGAAGTCCGACGACCTGATGCCCAAGGTCAAGGAGACGATCGACCGCTACATCAAGGAGCTTTCCACCCAGCCGGTGGATCCCAAGCGGCTGGCGCGCACCCAGTCGCACGAGCGCTACTCTTTCGCCCTCGGGCTCGACACGCCGTCCAAGGTGGCCGCCCAGGTGGCCGAGGTCATCAGCGAGACCGGCGACGTCCAGGACATCAACCGGCGCTTTGTGCAGTTCGACAAAGTGACGCCCGCGGACGTCCAACGGCTCGCCCGCGCCACCTTCCAGCCCCAGAACGAGACCGAAGTGACCCTCTCCCACCCGGCCGGCGCGCCGGAGAAGCCCGCCCAGGGAGGAGCCAAACCATGAGTGATTCCAGACGTTTCGCCGGCGGCCTGCTGCTTCTGGCGCTGTCCGCTGGCGTCGCCGGCTCCGGCGCGGCAGTCGCCCAGACACCGCAGAAGGCGATGCCCACCAGCACGACCGCCGGGACCGCCGGCGGCGGCATCGAGGTGGTCGAGCTGCCCAGCGCAAGCTCGCCGCTGGTCGCCATCCGCCTGCAGTTCAACGCCGGCTCGATTCACGATCCCGCCGGCAAGGAGGGGCTCGCCTCTCTCACCGCCCTGATGGTCGCCGACGCCGGCACCCAGAAGCGCTCCTACACCGACTTGGTCGAGGCTCTCTACCCCATGGCCGCCTCGATCAGCGGCAATACCGACCGCGAGGTGACGCTGATCGCCGGCTTCGTCCATCGCGACAAGCTCGCCGAGTTCACGTCGCTCCTGGAGGAGGCCGTTCTTCAGCCCGGCTTCTCCCAGGCCGACTTCGACCGCAACAAGGAACAGCTCGCCTCGGGGCTCACCAGCGGCCTGCGCAGCAACGACGAAGCGCTGGGTCTCGAGCTGCTTCAGGATGAGATCTATCAGGGGCATCCTTACGGCCACTCGCCGGCCGGCACGGTGGATGGCCTGAAGAACATCACCCTCGGCGACGTCAAAGCCTTCTACAAGCAGAACTACACGCAGAGCCGCCTGATGTTGGGCGTGGCCGGCGGCTATCCGAGCGACTTCGTCGCCAAGCTCAAGGAGGCCTTCGGGCGTCTGCCTCAGGGCGCGAAGGACTCCACCGCCCTGCCGCCGGCTCCGGCGGTCACGGGCCGCAACTTCACCCTGGTCGAAAAGCAGACGGGCTCGGTGGGCATCCACTTCGGCTTTCCGCTGCCCATCAACCGCGCCGACGCGGACTATTACCCGCTGATGGTGGCCGGCAGCTTCCTCGGCGAGCACCGCACGATGAACGGCCGGCTGATGCAGCAGCTCCGCGAGAAGCGGGGCCTCAACTACGGCGACTACGCCTACATCGAGTACTGGGCCAACCCGCCCTTCACCAGCAACCCGACGCCCAACGTGCCGCGGCACGAGCAGTACTTCTCGGTCTGGATCCGTCCGGTGGTGCCGGTCGACGCCCAGTTCGCCCTGCGCGACGCTCTCTACGAGGTGCAGCGGCTGCGGGACCAGGGGATGACGAAGGAGGAGTTCGAGCTCAGCCGGGACTTCGTCGTCAACTACTCGAAGCTCTGGGCGCAGAGCCTCTCGCGCCGCCTCGGCTTCATGATGGACAGCCGATACTACGGCATGCCCTACTACATCGACGAGATCGACAAGAGACTGAAGAGCATGACGGTCGATCAGGTCAACGCGGCGATCAAGAAGTACTTCCAGACGGACAACTACCAAGCCGTCTTCGTCACCGCCAACGCCCAGAAGCTCAAGGAGACGCTGGAGAAGGACGACCCCAGCCCGAAGACCTACAACGCCACGCCCGGCGCCGACGTGATCGAAGCCGACAAGACCATCCAGGCGCTGAAGGTGAAGCCGGGTTCGATCCGCATCCTGCCGGTCGACCAGGTGTTTCAGAAGTAGGACCTATCTACTAGAGGAAGGGGGCCTTCGGGTCCCCTTTTTCCTCGTTCAACCCCTCAATCCATCCCGCCGAACCAGCCGTCGAACGAGACGGCGTTGATCAGCCTCACCCCGGGCTGCCCGGGGAATGTGTGCGGGTGCGGCGTGCGGCAGGCGATCCAGTGCTCCGCGGCGGCCCTGTCTCCCAGCAGCTCGCGCACCGCGAGCAGCGGCTTCACGGCTCGGGGGTCGCTGAGCGTCTCCGCCCATTTGGCCTCGATCAACCGCACCCGGGCGTTCTGCTCGATCAGGAAATCCACCTCGGTGCCGTGGGTGTCGCGCCAGAAGAAGACCTGGGCCGCGGACCCCGCGGCGGCGCGCGCCCGCAGGATCTGCCCCAGGACGAAGGTCTCCCAGACGGCTCCGGAAAGTAAGGAGGAGGCCAGGGCGGAGGGCGATTCGAGGCCGAGCAGGAAGCAGAGGAGCCCGGTGTCGCGGAAGTACAGCTTGGGCGTCTTGATCAGACGCCGGGTGAGATTGTTGAAGTAGGGCTCGAGCAGCATCACCTGGTTCGAAGCTTCGAGGACCGAGAGCCACTCCCGCGCGGTGGACCCGGAGATTCCCACGTCCCGGGCCAGATCAGTCAGATTCAGGAGCTGGCCGCTACGCAGGGCGCAGGCGCGCACGAAGCGCTCGAAATCCCGGAGGCTCCCCACCCGCAGAGCCAGCCGCACGTCGCGCTCCAGATAGGTGGCCACGTAGCTCGAGTAGAAGAGCCGCGACTCGATCTCGCGGTCTCGCCACAGCTCCGGGAAACCTCCCCGCCAGAGAATCTCCTCGGGAAGGATGATCTCGCCGGGAAGGCCGGCCACGATCTCCGTGCTCGCCAGCGTGTCCAGTTCCAAAACGGCGACCCGGCCGGCGAGGCTCTCGGAGAGCGACTGCATCAACGAAAATTTTGGGGAGCCGGTCATCAGGAACCGGCCGCGCTCCGACCGCTTGGCGTCGATCGCCGCCTTGAGATAGCGGAACAGCCCCGGTGCGTATTGGACCTCGTCGAGGATGACCGGCTCCGGATAGCTCCGCAGGAACTCCTCCCCGCGCTCGTCCGCCTGGTAAGCCGCGGAAGGAAGGTCCAGCGAGGCGAACGACGCTTCGGGGAACAGGTGCTGCAGAAGCGTCGTCTTGCCCGTCTGCCGCCCGCCGGTAATCACTAGAGCCGGAAATTGCCGGGCAGCGGAGAGGACTTGTGCGGACAGTTGGCGGTCGATGAACATGATCCGGGATATTACAGCCTGGCATCCGGGATAATCCAGCCTGCCAACTACCAATCGTCCGGACAGCCGCAATGGAACTCGCCTCGGCTATGCTTTGCCCATGCGATACACCCTGAGAAACATTCCCTCCATTCTGGACTCTGAGCTCCGCCAGCGTGCCAAAGCCGAGGGCAAAAGCCTCAACGCGGTTGCCATTGAAGCGCTGATCCGAGGTGCTGGCCTTGGCGAGCCAACTCTCCGTCTGCGCGATCTCAGCGATATCGCCGGGACTTGGCAGGAAGCTCGCGAGTTCGACCAAGTGATCGCGGAGCAGGATCAGATTGACGAGCAGCAGTGGAAGTAGAGGGTCTTTGGAAAGTTCCGTCGTGAAGTCCGCCCCACCCGGGCATAAATACCCGGGCTACGAGCGATGCTGGATGAATCCAGCTTAAAAAGCCCCCTTTAGAGGGCGCAGCTCATAGCCCAGGCATTTATGCCCGGGCGAAGGTGGGCGGAGCGCAAAGCCCGGACGATCCAGCCTGCCATCCGGGATAATCCAGCCTGCCAGCTACCAATCGTCCAGGTTGTTGGAATCAAAGGCGAAAATACAGCGGCGACAGCCCCAGCTCCACCTCGGGACCTATCCCAGCCATCTCTTCGCCATCTCGACTGGTCACTTTGGAAGCCGGCCGCGGTAGTCCGGCCTTCACCGTTCCCGCGGTGCTCCAGCCCACCACGATCTCCTCATCGGCTCGCTGGAACCGGTAGAGCCGAGCGGGCTCGGGCGCCGGCAGGACCTCCTCCAGACGCGCGCCGTCGAGTTGCTGTATCAGGGTCTTCAGGGCCAAGAAGGACGGCCGCCTTCGGGGATTCTCCGGATCGCTGGGATCGACCAGCCCATACCCCCGCGCCACGACCTGCCACCAGAAGACCCGCTCGACGAGGCCGGTGCCCAGGGTCAGGAGGTAGTAGCGGACGAGATGATCCGCCTGCGTCTCCTCGTCCACCGAGACGTCCCGGCCGGCCGGCGAGTGGGGGCCTTCGCGGAGCGGCCAGTTCACCTCGGTGATCCAGGTGCGGCCGGTGGAGTTGCAGGCAGTCTCGGCGATGGCTTTGAGGAGCACGACCTTATCCACCGTGTCGAGCCCTGCCTGCCGGTTTTCAGGCGCGCCCCGGCGGTCGACGTAGAGGAGGGCCGAGACGGCGTCGAGGTGGAAGCCGGCCCGCCTCTGGTTCAGCACCCCGGCCGTGACGTGGTACTCGAAGTCGATCACCGAGGGACCGAGCAGCTCGACGCCAGGCTCGCGACGCAGGATCTCCTCCGCCGCCCGCACCAGCGAGATGTACTCCCCGATGTTCCACACCCCCCACTTGCTGCGGTTGATGGCCTGGCCGATCTGAAAGCGGGAGCCGTACGGGGCAAATCGGGGGCCGATCGCCTCCAGAGCGCGACGCCAGCGGGCGAGGTCGCGCACCAGCTCGCGGTTCTGGGGAAGGGCGAACGTCAGTTCGCAGCCCCGAGCCTGGAGGGCGCGCGCGAGAACTTCCTCGGCGTCGTGGTCATCCTCCCACAGGTGGAGCCGCAGGAGCACATGGCGCACTCCCAGCTCCTCGATCAGACCGAGAAGTGCCTCCGGCGCCTCCGGCCACGGGCGGACGCAGACGCCGATCCCTCGGAAATCCACCGGCGCCTTATACAGATCCGCCTTGAGCTGCCCGTACCGCCGCCAGATCCGCGGCAGGGCGGCGGCCACGATCGCGGCCTGCTCGCCATGGCCGCGGACGTCCGCCAGCCTCACCTTGAGCTTGTCCAGCCGGCCGGCGTGCTGGTGAGGTTGGTCTGAAAGGCGGTCCCACACCGCCTTGTCGCGGGAGCCGGCGCCCGCCGGAGCGTCCGGGATGTGGGTGTGGGGCTTCCGCGGAAGAAGCAGGTGCTTCACCCGGTCGCGCCAGCCGCGCACCCGCTTCTTCGACTCGTTCTTGAGCACGAAGGCGCGCTGATAGGCGAGATAGCGCCCGCGCCCCTGGATCGGTTCATCACCCCAGTACCCCGCCAGCAGCATCTCTTGGTACTCGGGCCGGAACAGGGCCAGGCGGGAGAGATCGCGCAGCCGCTCGGAGACGCTCGGGGCCTTGCCCATCCGGGTGCGGTTGAGGTCCACCAGATATAGGTCGGTGGGGTGGCCGTCTGTCCCGAAGCGCAGGAGGACGTTGCCGCCCGAAAGGTCGCGATGCCAGAACCCCGCGTCGTGGAAACGGCGGGCCATTCGTCCCAGCGCGGTGACGAAGGCCGGGAAATCCACCCCCGGAAATCGCTCCGCCTCCTCCCCACCCGCGGCGGCGCGAAACAGGTAGCGCGCCTCCGTGACCTCCGGTAGATGACGGCAGACATAGAAGGCCGGCCCGCTCTCCTCCGCCGATTCGAGGAGCATCACCGGCTCCGGCGTCTGCAGCCCGGCAGCCAGGAGGGCGTTCGCCACCCGCCAGCTCTTCGCCGCCTTGCTCCCGGAGAGCCGGCGCCGCAGCCGGTCGCGGGCCTCGCCGTGGCGAAACTGCTTGACCACCACCTCCAGCGGTCCGGCCGCCGTCTCCAGCCGCGACACATAGAGATAGTTGCGTCCCCAGTGCAGCGTCTTGACCGCCGCACCGGGGTCGATCAGCCGCTCGACGGCGCCGGCCAGATCGGTGAGGCGGAGCTCCACGGCCAGCTCGCCGCTCCAGCCGGGAAGGGAGAATTTCTCCGCCGTGGCGTCCTCTCGAAGCCTTGGCGCTGATTCTGCTGTGGAGCGCCCCCGCCCGAAGACCCTCACCCCCTGGCCCCCTCTCCCGCCCCCTCCCAACCCCCCACACCGGGAGAGGGGGAACCGCCTCGGGAGTTTTTGCCTTGCTCCCTCTTCTCCCGGTCGGGGGGAGGGCGATGGGAGAAGAGGGTTGGGGTGATGAGGGGGCTTGCTGTTCTCCCTCTTCTCCCGGTGTGGGGGTTGGGAGGGGGCGGGAGAAGAGGGCCGGGGTGATGAGGGTCTTGGGAGGGGGACCTCCGCGCCCAAGCGAACGCCATGGGCCCAGTCAAACCTCCACGACGTCGAAACGCTCGTGGTGCAGCTCGGGATCGCTCTGGATGAGGATGTGGACGCCGAGCGTGCGCTCCAGCTCGTCGAGAATCGCCCGCTCCTCCTGTTGCAGGGCGCGGGAGATCTCCGGGTGGACGCGCAGCAGCAGCTCCGAGTTGCCCGCCCGTCCCCGCAGATGGAGCAGCTCCTTGCGCAGGTTGAGGCAGATGGTGGCCACCGACTTGATCCGCCCTCGGCCCTGGCAATAGGGGCAGGGCTGGGTGAGCAGGCGCTCCAGGTTCGACCGGCTGCGCTTGCGGGTGATCTCCACCAGGCCGAACTCGGAGATGTTGAGCAGCTTGGTCTTCGCCCGGTCCTTCTTGATCTCGCTCTCCAGGCTGGCGAAGACCTCCTCGCGGTGGACCGCCTCGATCATGTCGATGAGGTCGATGACGATGATCCCCCCGAGATCCCGCAGCCGGATCTGGCGCACGATCTCGGAGACCGCCTCCAGATTGGTCTGCAACACCGTGTCCTCGAGATTGCTCTGGCCCACGAAGCGGCCGGTGTTGACGTCGATGGCGACCAGCGCCTCGGTGGGATTGATGACGATGTAGCCGCCGGACTTGAGCCACACCTTGGTCTTGAGCGCCGCCTCGATCTGCTCCTCGATGCCGAACTGTTCGAACAGGCTCGCCCGCTGACGGAAGAGCTTGACCTTGGAGACCAGCCCCGGCTGCACCTGGTCGAGGAACTCGACGATCCGCTCGTACGTTTCCTCGCCGTCCACCCAGAGGACGGCGAAATCGCTGCGCAGCAGGTCGCGCACCACCCGCAGGGCGAGGTCGAGATCCTGGTGCAGGAGCGTGGGCGCCGAGACGCGGCCGGCCCGGTGGCGGATCTTCTCCCACAGCCGCGTCAAATAGACGAGATCGCTATCGAACTCCTCCGGTCCCTTCCCCTCGCCCACCGTGCGCACGATCAGCCCGCCCGCCGTCACCGGGAGCTGATGAAGGATGGCGACCAGCCGCTCCCGCTCCGCCTCGTCCTCAATGCGGCGGGAGACGCCGAAGTGCTTGACCGTGGGGAGCAGCACCAGATAGCGCCCGGGCAGGGTGACGTGCGTGCTGATGCGCGCCCCCTTGCTGGGCAGCGGATCCTTGACGACCTGGACGATGATCTCCTGGCCGGGCTTCAGAAGGTCGTCGATCGACGGCGTGCCCGCCTGGTGCCCCGGCAGCTCGTCGTGGTTGCGGGCGTCGTCGATCTCCAGGTCTTCCATCGCCTCGACGTCGGCCGCCACGTCGCTGACGTAGAGGAAGGCGTCGCGCTCCAGGCCGACGTCGACAAAGGCGGCCTGCATACCGGGAAGCACCCGGGTCACCCGTCCCTTGTAGACATTGCCCACGAGTCCCCGATGGCGGTGCCGCTCGACGAAGATCTCCGTCAAGCGGTCGTCCTCCAGGACGGCGATCCGCGTCTGATGCGGGTCGCTCTCGATGAGCATCTTGAGACTCATGGCGGGGAGATTGTATCCGAGTAGGCGTTCCCCCGGCCGGGAGAGGGGGACTCAGATGGAGCGGCCCTGCCTTTCTCCCTCTTCTCCCGGCGGACGGGGGCTGGGAGAAGAGGACCGGGGTGTTGAAGGGACCCATATGGCAGACCCGTGGCCTGCCGCACCAAGCCACGGGTCGCGGCCGGAGGGGCGGTTGGACTCCCGGCCCTCCGGCGGTTCAAGTTTTCAAAGAGCCACGCCCGGCCACCGAGACCTATCGTCGGCTGGGGGCTGGATCATACATCGAGAGAGACGGAAAAAGTCAAGCCGCCGAGATGAAGCTTCGCGAAAAAGTTGCGCAGGCAGTTTCCGCGACGGTCGCGAGACGAGATTCGTAGACTTCGCGGGCGCTCGCCGCTACCGGCCGCCGACTCGCCGCTGCCGGCCGATGGCTGGCCGCTGTCGAAAGTCGACTGGCCGCTGGCGGTAAACGGCTCGCCGCTGGCGGCGAACGACTTACCGCTGCCGGTGGGAGGCTGGCCGCCACCGGCCAACGACTCGCCGCTACCGGCGAGACGATTTTCCCCAGCGGCCGGAGGCGCACCGCTACCGGCGAGACGTTCGCCGCCAGCGGCCAGTCGACTTTCCAGGAGGTTGAGTCGCCTTGAGATGCCGGCCGCCGGATCTCGGGACGGCTGAGAACGCCCGCCGTCCCAGCGGGGTCCACCGCCGATTCCGGCCGGTCCCCAACTGACACCGGGCCTCCTGCCGGGGAGGATATACGGATCGCGTCCTCCAGCGGACTAATCATCATCTCTCCTCCTGGAGTAGTTGACGGGAGACCGGCGTTCTCAGGAATCTCGCCTCAACGTCGTCGACGTTTTCCGTTGCGGCGATGTATGATCCAGTCGGCTCGTAGTCAATGTCCGTCGAGACGGCCTGGCGGTTGGGATGAAGCAGGCTCTTTGACAACTGAAACTCGCCGGGGGGCCGGGAGTCCAACCGCCCCCTCGGCCCTTGGGTCCGCCCGGCCGCAGAAGGTGCGGAGACGGTCGGGCGGACCTGCGTCGACCCGTGGCCTGAGGAGGCAGGCCACGGGTCTGGATAAGGAGCCTATCCAGGGAGACGAGGACGCGTCCAAAGCGATACCCCTTTCCAGGAAAAGGCCGCCCGGCCTCTCCCAGTGAATCCGCGCGAAGCCCTGACACCGCTCTTGCGCCGATTCTGTGGGATTGACCGTGTAGAATGAAGATCCGGCGGACTACCATCGAAAGGACCTGCATGTCTCAACAAGTTCTCTTCAAGCTCGAGCTTCCCGAGGATCTGGAACGCTTCCAGCTTCCGCGAGGTGTAGACGAGCGCCTGCACGGTCTGCTCGATCGCCAGGACCGAGGTGAGGAGCTGACCCTCAATGAGCGGCAGGAAGCTGAGGGTCTCGTCGACTTGGCCGAGCTCCTTTCACTCCTGAAGCTGCGGGCACAACGCGCCTGATCGACGTAAGACCTTGGCTCAGCATGTCTCTGCCAGACTCCGCCGGCTCGTTGTCAGGCGTGCCCGCAATCGATGCGAATACTGCGGCCTTTCGCAGTTGGGTCAGGAAGCGACCTTTCATGTCGACCACGTCGTGCCGGTGATAGCTGGCGGTCACGACACCGGCGACAACCTCGCCCTCGCCTGTGTTTCTTGCTCACTACGCAAGGCCGCGCGTCAGACCGCCGTTGACCCAACAAGTGGTGAGCACGTGGCCCTCTTCCATCCGCGGCACGACCTGTGGCACGACCACTTCCGCTGGCAGGGTGCGCGCTTGTTCGGGCGCACCGCAACCGGCCGCGCGACGGTCGAGGCGCTGGAGATGAACCGGCCTTTGATCATCGCCATCCGTGAGGAAGAAAGCACCCGAGGTCGTCATCCTGCGCCCTGAGGCGGTCGTTTTCCCCGGTGTCAGAAACTGGCGGACTCCCTTCATCCTAGGCAGCAGATGTGAGGGGCTGCATCTGAGCAAAAGGTGCCAGCGTCATTCAGTGATCCAGGTGCGGCCGGTGGCATCCGTCGACGACGAGCCATCGCTGTCCAGCATAGACTGACTGAATGCGCCAGCTCGACCCTCTCCTGCATTTCTTGCTGCGGCCTGGAGCGGATTCACAAGAGCGGCTTGGACGGCTCTTGACCGAGCATGCCCGGCCGATCATCCGAAGCATCGTCCGTTCCAAGCTGACAGGCGGCAGACATCGCGGGCAAGAGGTTGAGGATCTGGAGCAAGAGGTCCTGGTTCGGGTGGTCGACCGGCTCCAGCGCATGAGCGAGTGTCCCGGCGAATCGGCCATCAGCGACTTCCGGGGTTATGTCGCGGTCTCTGCCTACCACGCCTGCGCCGAGCGCTTTCGCTCGCCGCAGGCGCGGCTGCACGCGGAAGAAGCCGACGTCCTGCTCGCGCAGGAGGCGGAGCCTCGCGGCAGTATCCTTGCCGAGCTGAGGCAGCGAGACCAGCTCCAGGCTTTGTGGACGGAGATCCGGCGTCTTCCGCCTCGGCAGTGCACCGCTCTCATGCTCAACCTTCGAGATGAGGATGGATGTGGTGCCGTGGCATTGTTCCCCCTGACGGGCACTGCTACGATGCGGGAGATCGCCGAGGTTCTGGGTATGCCCGCCGAACAGTTTGCCGAGCTGTGGAACCACCTGCCGATGGACGATGCGAGCATCGCGGAGCTTCTGGGAGTGACTCGCCAACAGGTCATCAACCTGCGCAAATCAGCCCGCGCGCGCCTGGCGCGCCGGCTGAAGGGGCTTCTATAGCCACTCATCCAATGCCGGGACATCTCTCGGAGCAACAGGTCGAGCGATACCGACAGCGTTCGTTGTCTCCTGCGGAGCTGCTTTCCGTGGACGATCACATCCACACGTGCGAAGCCTGCCGCAACCTGCTGGCGGTGGGGGAGCCGCTGGACGCTGCATGGTCGGCCTGGGTCGCTGCCGTGAACGGAGGGGCCGAATCTCCCGCGATCCAGGGCCGGTTCCAACGCCTCCTGCCACGGATCGCCGCAGCGGCCCTGGCAGGGCTCGTTGTCGCGGCCGTCTTCCTGTGGCCGCACTCAGCTTCCAAAGCACCGAGGGTCGATGGAAGACAGTCCGAGCTGACGCGCGGGGTGCCGAAGCAGGAACACTCCGAATCCACTCTCGAGCCTGCGGCGCCGGTTGTCGTGCTCCGGGACGGAAAAGAGCCGCTAACCCTCGATCGAGAGGGCCGGCTGTACGGGTTGGAGGCACTGCCGGGCACTTGGCGCCGGCAGGTCGCGACAGCGCTCCGCACACGCCGTCTGGAAAGGCCTGCCGTCCTGGCGAAGCTCCTGAGTCCCCCTTCCAGCGTCCTTCGCAGTCCGACCGATCTCCCTGAGATGACACCCTTCAGCCCGGTGGCTACTGTCGTGCGGGCCAACACGCCCACGTTTCGTTGGCGCCCCTTGCCAGGAGCCGAGAGCTACCGGGTCACCGTCTTCGACCAGGAGTACAGACGGATTGCGGAGAGCGGCCCGTTACGCGCGAGCTTCTGGATTCCCGCTGAGCCACTGCCAGATGCCAGAGTCCTCGTCTGGCAGGTAGCGGCTCACCGTGGCGGCGAGGAGATCATGGCGCCTCGCCCCCCCGCTCCTGAAGCCCGGTTTCAGATTCTGGATCGGACGCGAGTCACCGAGCTGGCCAACGCCGCGCGCGGGCATGAGGACTCACACCTCGCCTTGGCGGTGCTCTACGCGGATGCGGGGCTGGTCGAGGAGGCGCTCTCCGAGCTCCAGGCTCTCGAGAAGTTGAATCAGGGCTCAGAGGTCGCCGGAGACCTGCTGCGGAGCATCCGGAGCTGGAGCCGTGCCGGCCAGCTCGGTCAACTGCCGTCCCCCAGCAGCACAAACCCCGCCCAGTAAAAGGGGTGCCGGTAGCGGTCCTGTTTTTGCAGCTTGAGGGCGGCGAGCCGCAACGCTTCGGATTTCGAATGACCGGCGAGGAGACCGCGGTGGAGCTCGACCATGATCTGGCTACTGCTCGCCGAGTCGACTTCCCACTGGCTCGCGACGATCGCCCGGCTACCGGCTGCGAACAGCGCCCAGCTCAAGCCGATGACGCCCTCGCCTGCTCCCAGACGTCCTTGTGCCGTCTGGCAAGCCGAAAGGACGACGAGATCCGCATCCAATTTGAGCTCCAGGAGCTCCCACGCTTCGAGCAGTCCGTCCTCTCCCTGACTCTGCCCGGTCTGGGAGAGGACGAGAGAGGAGTACATCGGGTTCCGGTCGTCCAGGATGCCGTGAGTCGCCAGATGCAGCAACCGAAAGTTTCCCGCTTCGGCTTTGAACACCCTTTCGGAGGCCTCGGCTCCGAGATAGATACGGCTGTTCCCAGGCCCATACAGCGCTGCCAGCGACCGGACTTCCCAAGCCGCCTCCGGTAGTGGCGCGAGATGCTGTCTGCTGCGAAGAGGGCCGGCCTGCTGGATCGCCTCGGCCGCCAACGTGGGATCGCCCACGGCGAGCAGGGGGCCCGGGGCCTGCCTCCGCGGGGGAGCAGCCCGGCGCCGGCGGTCCGCTTCCTTCGTGACATCCCGCAGCAGGCGGAGCGAAGGCGAATAGGAGATTGCATGGCGCTCCAGGAGATACTCGGTCGTGCTCGGCTTGACTGCTTGGAACGGCAGATTCCAGAGCGCCCCATCCGGCACGATGTAAAGCCTGCGCTTGCCTTCCAACTCGGCGCGAGCCGGGCCGAGAAGAAGATCATAAAGGTTTCTGGCCTGGCTCTCGAAGTCCAGGTTGCGTTGTCCCAAACGTTCCCGGAAGTCCTCGACGGCCTTGCCCAGATCTTCCCTGCGGATTGCGATGGAATGGAGATGCAAGATTGGAGGGGAGTCCGCAGCCGCCGGCGTCAGCGTGAGCAGATAGGTCTTGTCCTCCAGGACCACGTACTCGATGAGGGCGGTCTCCCGGTCCGGGAGGAGCGACGAAAAGGACGCGGGGGTCAGAGACCGGATGTCGACCGGTTGCGCGCGCAGCCGAGGGTGCGCGGCATCGAGATCGGCGCGAAAGGCCTCGCGCTCGAGGCGTGCCCGGCGGAGGCGCTCCTCGAGGTCCTGAAGCCTGGAGGGCTCGCCGGTCTTGCGCCATCGCGCGAGAAAGACCTGCTGGTTGAGCTCGGCGAGCTGATCCGCGAGCCGTCTCTCACCGGCCAGCTCCTCGTCAGTGATCTCCTGCCGAGCGTCGGTCCGGCGGGAATCGAGGATCTCCAGCAGCACCCGGCCCTTGGCGCTCTCGGCGTAGGCGAGAGCGCCCGGCAGGTCGCCCTCCTGGACCAGCAGATCGATCATCGCCGCGTAGGGCTGTAGTCTCAGCGCCAGAAAACCCTGCCGGCCGAGCTCGCTGCCGGAGAGTTGCCCGCGCATCTGCTCGATCGTCAGAATGGCCTGTTCGAACGCCTCGCGAGCGAGACGACCCTGTCCCAGGCCGCGAAGGGCCTCGCCGCCCACGGTCCGCGCCTCCCAGAAGTCCTCTCGATTGCCGGATTCTGCCGCGATGGCGGCGGCCCGGTCGGCGAGCTCCAGCGCGGACGGATATTGATTTTCCGCACGGTCCAGGCGGGCGAGCCCAAGGAGCGCCTCAGCCATTCCAGCCTGATCGCCCAGACCCTCTGCCAACTCCAGGCTCTTGCGGTAGGCCTCCCGTGCGTTGGCATTGTTCCCCTGGATTTCCCAGACGCTGCCGACGCCATTCCAGTGGCCGGGCATCGCCGAGGCGTCGCCTACCTCCTCACTGTTCCGGAGGGCGCGGGTGAAATAATCCAGCGACCTTTCATACTCCCCGCGTCCCTTGTAGATGAGCCCCAGATTGTTGAGCGATCGCGCGGCGCCGGCCTTTTCGCCCTCGATCTTCTCGAGGACGGCAAGGGACTTGAGAAAGTAGTCGAGCCCGAGCTCTCCCTCGCCCTGGAAGCTGAGAATGATCCCGAGATTGTTGAGCGTATATCCGATCTCGGATTTGTCCTCCGGCTCCAGGGCGAGCACCTCCTGAAAGTACGTGTAGGCTCGCGCTGCGTCGGACCGCGCAAGATGAACGTTGCCGATGGCGTTGAGCAGTCCCGCGATGACGTCGCGATCACCGAGCGGGCGGGCGATCGCGAGCGCCTTTTCAAAATGTTCCAGCGCCAGGGCGTTGTCGCCGCGTCCGGCGGCGACATCTCCCAGGCTCTGGAGCGCGTAGGCGATGGCTCTCCGGTTTTCAGTTTTCTCGACCAGCCGGAGACCGGCGGTATAGCTTCGCTCGGCTTGTGAATAGTCACCCTGCTGGGAGGCGGCGTTCCCGATCGCATGGAAGGCCCGGGCCAGCAGGGGGAGGTCTCCCCAGATCTCGGCCTGGGCGCGGGCCTGTTGATAGCGGTCCATCGCCAGCGCGATGTCACCCCGTTTGAAATCCCCGACGCCGGTCGCCAAGAGCACGCGAGCTCTGGCGAGCTCCTTTGGCCGGCCTTCGGCGAGCTCCAGACTCTTCTGATAGCACTGGAGCCCCCGGTCGTCGCTCCATAGGTTGGAGGAATCGCCGATGCCGGACCAAGCCGCCGCCATTCCCGCCCGGTCGCCTGCCTGCTCGGCCAGAGCCAGGGCTCGTTCGTAGGCAGCCCGTGCGCCTCTGCGGTCGCCTGTCCCCAGCAGGCGGGCGGCCTCGGCGAGCTCGGTGCCAGCCGGCCCGCTCACCTCTCTCGCGGCATCCGTTGCAACGCTCCCTCCTCCTTGCGCGGCGGGGGATGATGGGGCTACGGCGCCACTCCTCTCTTTCCGCAGCCCGAGGCAGCCTCCCTCGATGACGAAGAGCCCGCAAGCGGCCAGGAACGCAGCTTCTTTCCATGTCTGCACAGTCCCTATGGTAATACGAAGACCTTTGCGCCTCTTCTCTTTCAAACGCCCGGACTGCTGAGCGGGATTGAGCTCCGCGAGCCAGTTCCGGAATCTCACAACGCAACTACCTGGAGGATCTATGGAAAGGCAAACCTGTACCATCGAACGAGTCGGCATGTCCCTGGTCGTCCTTGTCGCAGCAGGTCTCACGCTCGGTCTTCTCGGTCCTTGGGCCGGTCCCGCTTGGGCCCAGGAAGGCGGCTACTGCGGCGACAGGTTCTGCAGCTACTCCGAGAACTACGAGACGTGCCCCATGGACTGTGCGTGCATCCCGGTCTTCCAGTGCAGCCGCCTCTTCAGCACTTGCAGCTTCTACAAGCAGAAAGCCAGCGGCGTGTGCGTTTACATTTGCAACTATGTGGACACTTGCGTGGATACCAGCCTATGCTATGCGGAGCCCACCACGACCAACGGCCAGCAGAAGTTCAAGATCGGACCGTTTCCTCCAGACAATTGCCCGTTCGGAGACGCCTCGTTCGCCTTGACGGGAACGCCTGAATAAGGGCGCGAAGGCCTTACCCCGAGTGGGGAGATGTTCAAACGCCACTCGGCGGCCACGGTACGGTATGCGCGTTAATGCCCTTCGAGCTTGGTGAGGCGCAAAGCCAGCTCCTCGATGGCGGTTTGCTGGCGCGCGATCTTGGCCCGCTGGCTGGCGAGCTCTGCCGCCTGCCGATCGAATTTCTTGGCCTGATCCGCGAGGCGCGCGGCTTGGTCTTCGATCGTCGAGTGCTGCTGCTGCACCTCGTTGAGCAGCATCGCGTAGACGAAGTGATACCGGATCGCGAGCGGTTGGCCGTCCTCGCCGAGCTGCACCAGGCCGGGGTTGACCGCCGCCACCTCCTCGGCGATGAGGCCGTATTGCAGGATGCGCTGGCCATCGTCATAGGCCGGCTTGTAACGGAAGGTCACGGGGCGCAGCCGCATGAGATCGCGGCTCGCCGCTCCCATGTCGGCGACCTCCTCCTTGAAGCGTAGCGACGATGTGGTGGTGCCGAGCTGGCCCGAGCTGTTGACCAGCACCTGGGTGCCGCTCGCGCTGGTGGAACCAAAGATGCCGGCGATAAATGCCTTGGTCTGCGTGCCGTTGGTGCCGATGCGGATGGCCCCGCTGTCGCCGCTGACGCCGAGATTGGCGAGCACGACATTGTTGCTCTCGGCACCCGAGTAGTTCTTGCCCGCGTTGTACCCGAGCCCCAGGTTGGTCAATCCGGAGCCGAGACCCGCCAAAGCACTGACGCCTATCGCCGTATTGAAATTCCCGCTCTGGTTGACGTACAGAGCGGCCCAACCGAAGGCAGCGTTGAGAAATCCTGTCTGGTTGCCGGCCATCGCCTCGCCGCCGGCTGCCGTGTTCTCGTGGCCGGTCGTATTGAGGTTGAGCGCCGAAAAGCCCAGGGCCGTATTGTCGCTGGCCGTCTGGCTCGCCTGGAGAGTCTGCGCTCCCACCGCCGTGTTGGCCGCCCCCGTTGTGTTCGCGGGCAGGGACTCATACCCCACGGCCGTGTTGAAGCTCGCCGTGGTTGTCTGGCTCAAGGCATAAGCGCCGACCGCCGTGTTCTCCGCCCCCGTCGTGTTGGCCCTCAGGGCAAAAAACCCCACTGCGGTATCCGCGCTCGCGGTCCCGCAACAGCCTCCGGCGATGGTGGATTCCAGACTGTATTTACCGAGACAGACGTTCCCCCCGCTCTCGGCCGGAGGATTGTTCGGACACCACTGGGCGTGGGCGGCCTGTCCCAACAGCAGGGCTGTCCCCAGAAGGAAGGTGCTACGGATGCCTGCCGCTCGCGTCACCATGGTTTCTCTCCTTGACCCTTGGCGGGTCGGAACGATCGTAGGGCTGATCTTCGGGGTCCTGACAGATGCCCGCCCGTTCCGCCGCCTTCGGAGCGGAAGGGCTCACCCTCTTCGACGTCGAAACGGGGCGGAGGTACTAGACCAACGATGCGATCTGCGCACGCGCGTGCATCAGCGCGACGCCTCGACCAACACTCGCGAGCGAGTGGTGAGAAGGAACGCGCGCAGCTCCGGATTCTGGGAAAACTTTGCGTAGCTGCCGGCAGCTACGATCTGGAAACGGTTCTCCACCCATCGGTCCTCGTCGAAGTCGCGGACGTGCCGTCCCAACTCCTTCGCCTCGGCAGGATGGCTGCAAGCTCGGATCCGCTCCGCGGCTTGAGGGTCGCCAAAGAGAGCGGCCTTCTGGGCCATCATGTCGTGCTCGGCCGTGGCATAGGTATCGCCGTTGGCTGTGAAGGGAGCCGGGTACCATTGGCTGAGGCACTCCTTGCCCAGCACCGCACCCCCGGGGGTATGGCCCCAGAAGAACAGGAAACGCGGCGTCCAGCCGGATTCCATGCGCCTCTGCAGTGCCGTCACGTCTTGCGGTTCCGATTCCATGAGCCCGAGTTTAACCGACCCCGCTCGCTGCTTTTCGACCTGGGGCACAACCGGTTCCAGACTTTCGATCAAGCCCGCCGTGCTCACGCGGTGTTCGGTGATGTCGTGGGATCGTGGAGGATCCGGAAGAGTTTCTTCAGTGGCTCCAGCCGGCCTTCTCGGGAGGCCCAGTAGGTGCCTCCGGCGCCTTCGAGGTAGGCTCGCTGATCGTCCAGACGCTCCCCTTTGCCGATGGCTTTGCGGATCACGTAGCGGACCCCTCCATCGGGATCGAGGATCACCGTCGAGCCGCCGTAGAAGCTCATGATGCCGGCGGAGGTCTCGACGGCCCGCCGTTGCGTCACCTCGGCGACCAGACCGAAGACGACCTGGCCGTCGGGCCCGACCCGCCGCAGGGACCGGATCGACTCGACGCAAGGGCGATCCGTAGACTCGTCGGGCGCGGCGAGCCCGAAGAGATCGAGGCGGTCCCGGTGCGATACGAACCGTCCCAGGGTCCTCGCTTGCCGCCACAGCTCGCCGGGCCCGGATGGATGAGCGGGATCGCCCTTGAAGCGTAGATGGGCGAAGTCGAGCTCTTCGAGGTTCGGCAGGCTCCGTTCCGGCGGGCTCCAGCGCAGGGAGACCTCCGAAAGGGTGGTGACGCTCTTGGGGTAGATGCGCCGGCGAGCGAAGGCATCGATCCAGGCTTCGCGATAGCCCCAGGGGTCGTCGGGCACCAGATCGTAGTCCGCCGTGATGACCGCGCGCAGAAAGTGGCCAAACTCGATGTCGACCGGAGGGCAATAGTCGATCGCCCGAATGCAGATCGACAGGAACTGGGCCGCCAGCCGGCTCGCTTCCTCGGCGAGCACGGCCTGGAGGTCGGCGGAGAGCTCTCCTTCGGGCAGGACTCCCGATCCCTTGGTGGCCAGGCGCACATACCGCTCTGTGCGGCGGCTGAAGATCTTGATGAACGCCTCGAAGACGGCGCTCACCAGAACGGAGCCCAAAGCATGGGGCTCGAGGGTACGGTCATAAACCGTCACCTTCCCTTCCTCGATCGCGCTGCGCAGCGGACGGTCGGAACCGGTGGTCTGCCCGAACTGGCGCGCCAGCCCGGTCAGCAGCTCTGCCTTGTCGAGCTGGCCTCGCGATTTGCGCAGCGCCGCCAGCACGACCTCGCGGTAAGAAAAATGCTGGAAGATGGCGACCAGATCGGCGAAGGCCTCGTGGAAGGCCAGGACGTCGGGATTGGTCGGCAGAGTGAAATGGGCTCGCAAGCCGTCGAGAAGAGCATGGGTGACCTCGTGCGCGACAATGTCATGCGACAGCGCCGTGAAAACGAAGCCACCCGGGAGATTACGTCCGAAGACCTCGGGGCCGGCGGTGAAATAGCCGAAGCAGAGCCGGCCCTGCTCTTTCGAGTAGAAGGCATTGCGGTCCTCGCAGGCGAAGGGCTGGAGACGGAGGCGGGCCGGTCCCTCACCGTCGACTTCGAAACCCCAGGCCGGGTCGCGTCCCAGGGCACTCTTGAACGCGGCATAGGTCAGGCTGCACACCGCATACACCATCTGCTGATGGAACTGGGGATCCGAGGGCATCGGGTCAATCCCGTCACGGATCAGCACCCTCGGATCGTCAAGGTCGACTTGCCGGTAATGAAGGTTCTGCCAGCCGTCGTAGTTGTCCACCTCGAAGACGGCGCCCACGGGACCGGGCTTCAGCGCCTCATAGGGGATGTTGACCAGCGCCACTCCGCCGTCCATCCGCGACTCCGCGGCATCCAGAGCGTAAATACGCAGGGGGCGATAGATGGGATCGCCCTTCTTCCGCTCGTAGGGGCGGATCTGCGCGGCCCGCCGGACGCCGTTGCCGATGCGATAACCGACGGAGTCCCCCGGCTCCGGCGCGAACTCGTCCGGCCCGGCGGACGGGCCGTGACTCTGTGCAACGGCTGCGCTGGCCTGGGGAGTCGAGGGGCTGAGAGGCCCGGATTGATCGGCCATGGGCATCTTCCCTCAGGAGAGCAGGGTCGCGATCGAGCGCAGCAGGTTCGCGACTCCCTCCTGGGAGCTTGCCGGCAGTCCGGCCGCCACCGGGAAGCCGAGTCCTTGCGGCCCGGCCCCCGGCGGAGTCTCCGCCGCCGCACCGCCGATCTGCAGTAGGAGCCCACGGGTTTTCGCGCCACTGGCGCAGTCCAGGAAGGGGTGCTGGCGCCCGTCAGGGCCGAAGGCTGCCTCCACTCGCTGCTGGAAGTCCGCGTTGGTCAGCCCCTGGATTCCGGCGGATAGGATGCGGGTGGCGCGCCGGGTGAACTCGCCCTGTCCCTGCATCTCCCAGGCGACCTCGAAAGGCTGGCAGGCCGAGAACGTGATTTCCCGCATCGCTAGCGACTGACCGCGCTTCAGGCCCCGGGAGAAGCCGAGGCGTCCACGGAAGTCCCGGTGGGCTTCGACCATCTCGGGGGTGGCGATCACGAAGCGCCGGCGCGCGGTCGGATCGCCCGGCGAGCCCAAGGGGCCTCCGACAGCCACCCGGGTGATGCTTCCCGAGTTACAGGAGTCGACGAAACAGGTGAGGTTGACGCCGTCCGGAATACCGTCGAAGACCTCCCGGACGTCGTCGTCGATGAGGAAGGCGCCGCTCGCGAAATCGAAGGGGCAGAACGCCTCGTCCTTGCTGTCGTCTTCGTCGCCGTTCAGGTCCGGGAGCTGAGTGCCGTGACCGGAGTATTGAAAGACCAGCACGTCTCCCCTCCGGCCTTCGCCGACCATGCGCCGAAGCGCATCGAGGATCTCGCCGCGGGTCGCCTGCTCGTCCAGGAGAAGGGTGGCGTCCTCGAACCCCAGCCGGCTGAGGGTGCTCGCCCAAAGCCTGGCGTCGGCGACGCAGCCTCCCAGGGGCGCGGTCGGGTAGCGGTCGATGCCGACGCAGAGGGCCCGATACCGCCCGCCGCCCGAGAGAACGGAGCGCGAGGCTGACCGGTTGGCCGCTCCCGCCGCGGCAGAAGAGAGCTGGGGTAGGACGCCGGAGACCCCGGCCGCGAGCGCCGGCTGGAGCAGAGCCATCAGGTCGGTCTGCCCGGTGGAGGTAGACGGGGCGAGCCAGGGATCGGAGATGCCGCGCCCGGCTCCCTGGGGCCGGAACTCTGCGTAGGAGCGGATCTGCGCGGTGTCGTTGACGCCGAGCACGCGGCGCAGGACGCTGTCCATGGTCGGCACGTCGTCGTCGAAGTCTCCGTGATGGTGCGAGCGACTCGCGTTGCGGCCGCTCGCCGCCGGGGAGTCCGACCACACCACCTCTCCCAGGCCGGATGTGCGCCCATCCAGCGAGAAGAGGCGCTGCAGCTCGCGATCGCCGCGCAACGATTCCTCAAGTCCCAGCAGCGGCGTCTCCCGCTCCGCTTCAAGGGCGTAGAAGATGAGGTAGAGCAGTGACTTGCGATAGATCAGAGCGCAGTTGTCGTCGAGCTCCAGGGCCTTTTTCATGGTGTAGATCGTCATCGGGCCGGTGCCCTTGCCCATGAGGCCGGCAAGGCGCGCGAAGAACTCTGAGGTGGTGATCGCCGGGGCGAGAAACTGGGTACTGGTGAAGCCAGGAACCCCCAGATTGAGTGCCGCGGGCAGGAGGTACGAGTGAAAGATCGAGCCGGCGCTATGCCCGACCGCGTGCAGCTCGATTGAGGTGCCGGCGTGCCGTTGGCAGAAGGCCAGGAGCTTCTGCACGACATAGGTGATTCCGCCCCCATCCTCCGGGCGCGGAGTTCCTTGCGGAGCGGGAATCGGATCGACCGAGCGCTCGGCCGAGCGCTTCATCCCGCTCCACACCTTCTCGCCGGGAAGATGGATCGTCTGCTCGATGAGGCGGTCCGTGAGGTCCGTGATTCCGCGCGGCGCGATTCCGCGCTGGCCGGCGAAGGGAAGGAAGGAGCGCAGGGTCTCGGCCAGACCCGTCTCCCAGACGAAATGGATCGGATACACACCGTTCGCCCGCCACCAGGCCACCTGCTTGTGTGCCGTCGCGATCCCTCCCTCCTCGCTGACCAGGCCGCCGTGGGCGTAGAGCATCACCCGCACCGGCCGCTTCTCCAGCCGCGCCTGCTCGACCTCACGCTCCAGGGAGTCGTCGAAAATGCGGTCCACGTCCCCCGGCTTGGTGCGTGCCTTGCCGGCGATCGAGAACCGTCCCTGGTTGAGATCGATCATGTAGGGAGCGAGCTCGGCGAGCATTCGGGAGTCGACGTCACCGTCATTTCCAGCCCGTGCCGTCGCCAGGCCGCTATCGAGAGCGGCGCCGAAGAAGTCCACCGAGCGTGTTCCCTGGATATCGGCTTCGGTCAGCTCGGCGTCTGCCGGTGTGAGCAGGATCTCCCGGGAACCGGCCGGCGACAGGTCGTCGAGGACGGCCTGGATCGCCAGGGCGCGGTCATCAAAGGGACGTACCGATCGTGCGCCGGTAGTCGCTGCATCCTTGAGCTGGGTTTTGACCTCCCGCAGCTCCTTGACCAGCTCGTCGTAGACCACGGACGTGCCGGGACAGGTCTTGGTGGACATTTCGTTGTGGAAGCGCAGGCTCTTCTCCGCCAGGCCGCAGCGGGCCTGCACGCAGGCGATGACCCAGAGCACGGCCTCGCGCTGCTTGCCTTCGAGGCGGTCCCGGCCGCGGTCGAAATCGCCGATCATCTCGATCATGAAGGGGCCGACGTTGGCGTTGCCGTTGAAGCCCTTGGCGCTGGCCGGCGACTGGTTCCAGTCCCGTCCGGTCCAGATCGTGCCGTCCGGAGCGATGCTCACATGCTGGGCGATATCGCTCCACCCATTCTCCTCGGTGTGCACTCGCCACATGGCCTGGATGGTCTCGATGCCGCGGTACTGAGCATGATTGGGTCGCCAGGTGTGGTGCAGGTGCACCGTGTCGATCTTGCGCCGGAGCGGGAACTTCTCCAGGACCAGCTTGAAGGTTTCCTTGTCCAGGGGATGAAAGTTGCGATCGGGCATGAAAGCCTCCGGCGAAGAAGTGAGCGGCCGCGCTCAGGGTTGAAATTGCCGTTGACCTCCTGCCGGAGGACAAGGCAAAAGGAAAGACGGACGCGGCCGGAAAATTCTTGTCGGAGGAGAGAGGAGGGCCTACCGGTTCACATAACGGCGGATATCCACCCCCAGAATCAGCCCCGTCGAGATGAAGTTGACCATGGTGAAGGAGCCGCCGTAGGAGAGGAAGGGGAGGGGAATGCCGGTGATGGGGGCGAAGCCCACCACCATGGCGCTGTTGTAGAGGATGTGGAAGCAGAGGAAAGACAATAATCCCACCACCAGCAGAATCCCGGCTCGGTCCCGGGCGCGCACGGCGATGCGCGAGGCGCTGGTGATGAAGAGGACGTAGAGCCCCATCACCGTCAGCACTCCCAGGAAGCCCCACTCCTCCGCCAGCACGGCGAGGATGAAGTCGGTATGGCGGGCGGGTAGGAAGCGGAGCTGGCTCTGGGTGCCCTGCATGTAGCCCTTGCCCGTCAGCTCGCCCGAGCCGACCGCGATCTTGCTCTGCCGTACCTGGTAGCCAGCCCCCAGGGGATCGGTCTGCGGGGCGAGGAAGGTCATCACCCGCTGCCGCTGGTAGCCCTTCATGCCGAACAGCCAGACGCCGGAGACCAGCACCAGCCCGGTGACCACGGCGATGATCAGCAGGCGGATGCGCACACCCGCCACCAGCAGCGTGCCGATGAGCAGCGGCGCGAACATGGCCGCGCCGCCCATGTCGGGCTCGACGGCTACGAGCAGCATGGGTGTCGCCACGATGACGACGGCCGTCAGGATCTGGCGCAGGCTCAGGATGCGGGCATTGAGGCTCGCCAGATAGCGGGCCAGGAACAGGCACGTCGCCAGCTTGGCGAACTCCGACGGCTGGAACTGCCAGGGGCCGATCTGCAGCCAGTTGGCGGCGCCGCCGCGCACCACGCCGAAGACGAGGACGCCGATCAGGGCGGCGAGCCCCAAGCCGTAGAGCACCACCGAGAGGTCGAGCAGCACGTGGTAGTCGATCGACATCGCCAGCACCAGCAGCACGAGCCCGATCGCCACCCAGCCCGCCTGGCGGGGGAAGTAGTCCACCGCCATCACGGCGCTGGCGCTGTGCACGGTGACCAGGCCGATGGCAGCCAGCAGCAGGACGGCGAGCATCAGCCCGCCGTCGATCGAGGACAGCAGCCGCAGCCGCGGCCGGTCCTCAGGGAGTGGGTGACTTCCCGTTATCGATCCCGAAATACTTTGCATAGATGGCCTGGGCGATTGGCGCCGCCACTTTGGATCCACCGCCGCCGTGCTCGACGAAGACCGACACCACGAGCTCGGGGTGCTCGGCCGGGGCGAAGGAGGTGAACCAGGCGTGGTCGCGGTATTTGAAGGGCATGTTCTCAGCATGGAGGCGCTGCGCGTAGCTGATGACCTGGACGGAGCCGCTCTTGCCGGCGATCGCCACCCCCGGCAGGCGCGCCGAGCCGTAGGCCGTGCCACCCGGCTCGTTGACCACCTCCCACATGCCGCGGCGCACGGTTTCGAGCGCGTTGGGATCGATCGGCACCTTCTCGGGCGGCGGCAGATTGGCGTCCTTGAGCAGGTGCGGGGTGACGTGGTAGCCGCCGTTGGCCACCAGCGCCGTCATCTCGGCCATCTGGAGCGGCGTCAACTGCACCGGCCCCTGGCCGATGGAGACCGAGATTGTCTCGCCCGGGTACCAGGGCTGCTTGCGGACCTTCTGGCTCCAGGCGGAATCGGGAACCAGCCCCTTCTTCTCGCCCTGGATGTCGACGCCGGTCGCCGAGCCGAGCCCGAACAGGCGCGCGTAGCGGGCGATCTTCTCGATCCCCAGCTTCTGGCCGAGGGTATAGAAGTAGATGTCGCACGAGAGCTTGAGCGCCAGGTGGGCATTGACCGAGCCGTGCCCCTCCTTGCGCCAGCAGCGGAACGGGCGGCCATAGAAGGACTTGGAGCCACTGCATTGCACCGTCGTGTCGGTATCGAAGGCGCCCTCGGTGAGGCCGGCGGTGGCCATGACGATCTTGAAGGTCGAGCCGGGAGAGTAGGTGTTCTGGATCGCCCGGTTCTGGAGCGGATGGTTGGGGTCCTCGATGAGGGCGTTCCAGTCGTTCTGCTGCAACCGGCGGGCGAAGAGGTTGGGATTGAAGGAAGGGGAGGAGACGAGGGTGAGGATCTCGCCGTTGCGCGGGTCCATGGCCACCACGGCTCCCACCTTCTCGGGACCGTCGAGCCAGCGCGCCGCCTCCTGCTGCAGGTCGAGGTCGATCGAGAGGGTCAGGTTGTGGCCGGGGTCGGCGTCCTTCTGGCCGTACTGCTCCAGGAGCTGGCCACGGCTGTCCACCACCACCACCCGCTCGCCGTCCTTGCCTCGCAGATCGGCGTCGTAGGTCTGCTCGATCCCCTTCTTGCCCACCATGTCGCCCACCCCGAGGGTACCCTTCGAGTGCTGGATGTCCTCCAGCGAGGCCTCGGCGAGGTAGCCAAGGATGTGGGCCGTCTGCTCGCGGTGGCGGTAGAGGCGCTGGTGCAGCACCTCGACCTGGAACTCCGGGTACTCGTAGCCCTCGACGCCCAGCCGCGCCACCTGCGACAGGCTGAGGTTCTCGGCCACCAGCACCGGCTTGAACACCGGGACGCCGCGGTAGCCGTCCACCAGCGTCCGGAGCTCCTCGACCGGCCGGTCCAGGACGCTCGCCAGGAACTCCAGGCTGCGGTGGACGTCCTTCGTCTGGCTGCGGTCGATCATCAGGTTGTAGGAGGGGACATTCTCCACCATCAACCGGCCCTTGCGGTCGAAGATCAGGCCGCGGGGAGCCTTGATGGGGAGCTTGCGGAGGCGGTTGTTCTCGGCCAGCTCGCGGTAGTAGTCGCCCTGCACGAGCTGCGCGAACCAGAACCCGGTGGCGATCATCACCAGCAGAGTCGTGACCAGGATGGTCAGCACGCGCACGCGGCCGACCAGATCGTCTCGATGCTCACGGACCACCTGCATGATGACTTGCCTTCCTTCAACCCATTCGAAGCCGGTTCATACGCCCGCGGCGCCGGGCCTCCGAGGAGCGGTGCCAGTTGCCCATGGCGACATAGATCGCCATTCCCAGGACCCCGGTGACCCCGGCCCGCACCGCGACCCAGAGAGGGCTCGGGAGCTCCGGGCTGGGAAGGAGCACGAGGGTCAGCACCACCACGACGGCCTGTTGCAGAGCGGAGGCGAAGCCGACGACCGCCAGCACGCCCGTCGGCCGCTGGATCACCAGCCGCTGCGCCAAGCGCGCCGTGACGTAGCCCACGATGGTATCAGCGAATCCGAACAGGCCGAAGGGGGCACTGGTCAGCGTATCCTGAAGCAGGCCGGCGACGAGACCCACCAGCAGCGCCGAAAAGGAGCTGCCCCCCAGGCCGTTCAGCACCACGACCACCAGGAAGACGTCCACCGTGCGGCCGAAGCCCGGCCACAGGCTCATGCCCACGAAGTGGACCAGCGCCGCGAGAGCGATGGCCGCGAGCGTCTTAAGAATGTCCACGGGGGCCGTTCTCCTTCAGGGCCGGCGAGAGGGCGTCGTAATCCAGGAGATAGACCTGGTCGAGGGCACCGAAATCGACAGCCGGGGCAAGCTGGATCTTGTGGAAGAGCTGGCCGCCGCCCTCCACCTTGATGACGCTGCCGACGGGGATTCCCCGTGGATAGACGCCGTCGATGCCGGCGGTGAGCACCTGGTCGCCCGCCCGCACGTCCGCCTGCAGCGGCACGTAGTCGAGCTCCAGGGCGCCGCTGCCCCGGCCGCCGCCGCGCACCACGCCCTGGCGGCGGTTGCGCAGGATCATGCCGCCGACGCCCGCCGCGCGGTCGGTGATGAGCTGGACCTTGGCGTAGGGGCCGGCGAAGGTGATCACCCGCCCCACCAGCCCGTCGGCCGAGAGCACGGGCTGGTTCTTGCGGGCGGGGACCTTGCCGGTGTATACGACCAGCGTGCGCAGCCAGGAGGCGTAGTCCACGTAGACCACGTCGACCGCGCGAATCTGTCCGGCCGGCGGCGTGCCGTAGCGCACGGCGCCGCCCAGACGGAGCATCTCGCCCTGGACGTCGCTCAGGCGCAGCAGGCGCAGGCGTAGATCCTCCACCTCGCGCTTCAGCCGGCGGTTCTCGGCCATCAGACTGTCGCGCAGCTTCATGTCCTGGCGGGCGTCGGAGAAGCTGCGGGGGATGGCGGCCACGGAGCGCGCCAGGGGGCCCAGCAGGCGCAGCCCGACCTTCTCGGCCCGCGTCTCGCCCGCCCGTCCGCCTTGAATCGCCAGGAACACGAGCTGTCCGACCAGTACGACGATCAACACCCAGCCGGTGCGGCGCTCGTCCACGCGCTTGTGACCTTGGCCCCGGGGCTACCGGATGGAGACCTTGCGCAGCAGGTCCATATCGGAGAGCAACTTGCCGGTGCCCAGCACCACGGAGGCGAGAGGGTCCTCGGCCAGCACCACCGGCAGGCCGGTCTCGTCGCGCAGGCGCTGGTCGAGGTTGCGGAGCAGCGCGCCGCCGCCCGACAGGACGATGCCCTTGTCCATGATGTCGGCCGACAGCTCCGGCGGCGTGCGTTCGAGGGCCATGCGGACGGCCTCGACGATGGTGGCCACGGGCTCGGCCAGCGCCTCGCGGATCTCCTCGTCGGAGATGGAGAGCGTCTTGGGCACGCCCTCGACCAGGTCGCGGCCCTTGATGTCCATCCGCAGCTCCTCCTTCAGGGGATAGGCGGAGCCCAGCTCGATCTTGATCATCTCGGCGGTGCGCTCGCCGATGAGCAGGTTGTACTTGCGCTTCAGGTACTGAATGATGCCGACGTCCATCTCGTTGCCGGCGATGCGCACTGAACGGCTGTAGACCGTGCCGGCGAGGGAGATCACCGCCACGTCCGTGGTGCCGCCGCCGATGTCGACGATCATGTTGCCCGACGGCTCGGTGATCGGCAGCCCGGCGCCGATCGCCGCCATCATCGCCTGCTCGACGAGGAAGACCTCCGAGGCGCCGGCGCGCATCGCCGAGTCGCGCACGGCCCGCTTTTCCACCTGGGTGATCTCGGAGGGGACGCCGATGACGATCCGCGGGTGCACGTACATCTTGCGCCCGTGAGCCTTCTTGATGAAGTACTCGAGCATCCGCTCGGTGACCTCGAAATCGGCGATGACGCCGTCCTTCATCGGCCGGATCGACTCGATGTTGCCCGGCGTGCGGCCGAGCATCTCCTTGGCCTCGCTGCCCACGGCCTCGATCCGGTTGGTGAGCTTGTTGATGACGACGACGGAGGGCTCGCGCACGACGATCCCCTGGCCGCTGGCGAAAACCAGAGTGTTCGCGGTGCCGAGATCGATGGCCAAGTCTTTGGAAAAGTAACGCAGCAATGAGGCGAACGGCATCAGCCTTCTGATCCTTCTTCTGAAAACCCGCCGCGGAATGCGGCGGTGGCGGCGAGAGTCTACGGCTTTTTGGAGAAGAAATTCATCCGATCCGGCGATTTTCGAGCTTCAGGGATTTTCGACGAAGACTCGGTTACGGCGGACGGTCTCATTACCCCAGGCATCCCGAGCGCGGATCTCGATGATGTTCCAACCTTCCTTGCTCAATTGCACCGGCTTGTTGAAGGAGCCGTCGACGCCGGTTTTCACCTGCTCGCCGTTGACCTCGACGCGCGCCCCAGGGTCGGTACGCCCGGCGACGAAGAAGATACTACCGTAGGGCTTGACGTCGTCCAGGTCAAGGGTGGGCGGTGTGGAGCCCTTTTTCTCGCCGCCCGTGGCATGCGAGGAGGCGACGCGGAACTTGCGCGCGCCGCTCCACGGCCCCAGCGCGCCGTCGGTGCCGTAGGCGGCCACCCGCCACAGGAAAGTCCCCTCGCCGTGCAGCCCGACGGTGGCCCGGGTGCGCGTGCGGTTCTCGGCGTTGATGATGTTGTCGACGAACAGGATGTTGCGCGAGACCTGGAGCGCGTAGCGCGATGCGCCGGCCACCGGCACCCAGGCCAGCACCAGCTTGCGGGTCTGGTCGAGGTCGAGGGCCAGGTTGTCGTCCGGCTCGGACTGCGACGGCGGCGCCGGCAGCGGCTTGGCCTCGGAGAGGAGGTCGCCCGTCTGCACCACCTGCTGGAGGCCCTTGATCTCCCGCGTCAGGCCGCCCTTCGAGGCGAGCTCCATGCTGCCGCGGGTGGCGCCGAAACGACCCTGGTTGGAGCCCTTGTCGACGCTGACGAAGGCGTCCGAGTCCTCTTTGACCCGCGCCATGGCCCCCGGCGTCTTGACGTTGCTGCCGGACTTCTCCGAGGTGCTGAGGTTCACCCAGCCATACTCCATCTCGATCGCCTGCTCGGGCGCGCCGCCGCCGGCGTTGCTGGGAGTGACGATGAACTGGGTGTTGGGCCGCACGGTGTAGAGGGTGCCGTCGGCGAACATGATCTGCGACGAGCCGTTCTCGGCGGTGCGCACGTAATCGCCCGGCTGGAGACGGGTGTGCAGGTGCGCCTCCTGCCATTCGCCGCCGTCGCCGCGCCGGAACTCGACGTCGCCTTCCACTTCGTTGAACTGTGCCAGCCCCGACGACTTCAGGGAGAGGGCGTCGAGGATCGACGAAAGCAGCTTGCGGCTTTCCTCGCCGGCGGCGAGAGCGCCCGGGAAGTCCTTGCCGCCGAGCTTCGTCCTCGCTTCTTCGAGCTTGAAGCGGCCGGCCTGGTATTCGGGGAAGCCCGCCGCCCGCTTTTCCCCCTCCAGTTGAACGAGGATCTTGCCGGCGTCCGCGATGACGGCCTCGGCCTTCTGCTCGACCGAGCGGCGGTCCACCGACTGCCAGCCCCAGAAGCCCACGCCCACGAGGATGAGCAGCAGCAGCAGGAATCCCCAGCTGCGCAGGGTATCCACGGAGATGCTGTACCAGTCCTTGCCAGCTCGCGAGGCCTTCTGGGCAGCCAACGTCAGGTTCCTTTCATGGTGGCGGTTCAATATAGCATGAGCGCTCTCAAGGCGGTTGCCCGCCGGCCCCTTCGCTGCTAAAGTGTCGGGCTCCTAAGGAGTCTTTTCCCATGCTCAAGGTATTTCGCGACAATCTGAAGAATCTCGCCTGGATCCTCTGGGTGATCATCGCCCTGTTCGTCCTCGCCCTGGCCGTGGAGTTCGGCGGCAACGTCCGGCAGGCAGCCCAGGGCGTCGCCGCCACGGTGGGCGGCGAACAGGTGACGATCCCGGAGTTCCAGCGCGCCTACAAGAACCTCGACACCCGGCTGCGCCAGGTCTATGGGGATCAGCTCACGCCCGAGATGGCGAAGCAGATGAAGCTTCCCCTGCGCGCCCTCGACCAGGTGATCAGCCAGAAGATCCTCCTGGCCGAGGCGCGGCGGCTGGGCCTCTCCGTCAGCGACGCCGAGGTGCGCGAGCAGATCCTCGCGATTCCCGGCCTCAAGGACGACCAGGGCAACTTCATCGGCCAGGACGAGTACGTCCGGCGGCTGCAGTCGGCCTCGATCTCCCCGAACGACTTCGAGCGCGAGCTGCACAACGAGCTGTTGATGGACAAGCTCAACACCGCCCTCGCGGCCAACCTCTACGTCAGCGAGGACGAGATCCAGAAGGCCTATCGCGAACAGGTGGAGAAGGCCAAGATCCGCTACATCCAGCTGGCGCGCTTCCGCTATGCCGCGGAGGCCCACGCCACGCCGGCCGAGATGGCGACCTACTTCCAGGCCCACAAGGCCGAGCTGAAGCTGCCCGAGCAGCGCGACGTGGCCTACCTGCTCGTCGACGGCGCCCGCGCCACCGAGCAGGTGAAGCTGACCGATCAGGACCTCCGGAGCAGCTACGACGCCAACAAAGCCCAGTACACGCACGAGGAGCAGGTCCACGCCCGCCACATCCTGGTGATGGTCAACGACAAGCGCACCGACGCCGAGGCTCAAGCGCGCATCCAGGAGGCGAAGAAGAAGATCGAGAGCGGCACCGACTTCGCCAAGGTGGCGACCGAGTACTCCGACGACGCGGCCTCCAAGGCCAGCGGCGGCGATCTCGGCTCCTTCGGCCGCAACAAAATGGTCAAGGAGTTCGAGGATGCGGCCTTCAACGCCCAGCCGCACAAGCTCGTGGGGCCGGTCAAGTCCAGCTTCGGCTACCACCTGATCGAGGTGCTCGACAAGCAGCCGGGCGGCATGCAGCCGTTCGAGCAGGTCAAGGAGATGATCCGCGCCCGCCTCACCGCCGAGCGCGCCGGCGATCTCGCCTCGGCCAAGGCCAAGGAGCTGGCCGGCCGGCTGGCCAGGAACAAGCCGCGCAACGCCGACGAGCTGAAGACGCTTACCGCACAGAATCCCGGCGTCACCTTCGGCGAGACCGGCAAGTTCGGCGCCCAGGACGCCATTGCCGGCATCGGGCGCAATCCCAGCTTCAGCGCCGCGGCCTTCGCCCTCAAGCAGGGAGAGGTCTCGGAAGCGGTGCAGCTCCCGCAAGGCTGGGCCATCCTCTATTTGAAGGAAATCCAGGCTCCCCGCGCGCCCGAGCTGAAGGATGTCGAACCGCGGGTCAAGCTGGCGGTCGAGAGCGCGAAGCTGCAGCAGATCACCATGCAGAAGCTGACGGCCGCCCGCAGCGAGCTCGCCACCGGCAAGACCCTGGACCAGGTGGCCGCGGAGCTGGGAGCTCAGGTCAAGGAGACAGCCGAGTTCGGCGGCGACGGCACGATCCAGGGGATCGGCTACAACCCCGAGCTCGCCAAGGCCGTCATGGCGCTCCCCACCGGCCAGATCGGCGGTCCCGTGGCTGACGCCCAGGGCGGCCTGCTCTTCCAGGTGACCGACCGCAAGAGCTGGGATCCGAAGCTCTATGCCAGCAACCGCGAGCAGACCCGGTCCACCCTGCTGCGCGACAAGCTCAACCGCCTCCAGGGCGCCCTTTTCGATCAGCGCCGCCGCGAGCTGGGAGTGGAGTACGACAAACAGTTCCTGCAGAGCCTGGATCTGCAGGTGCCACAGCAGGGGTAGGCCCTCCCCGCCAATGATCGGCTTCCTCCACGGCCAACTCCTGAAGGCCAGCCCTGAGCGCCTGCTGCTCGACGTCCAGGGAGTTGGCTACGAGGTCCACATCCCGCTCTCGACGTGGTACGAGATCGAGAAACGGCGCGAGGAGCCGGTCCGCCTGTTCATCCATACCCACATGCGGGAGGACGGCATCGCCCTCTTCGGCTTCTGGACCGAGCGGGAGAAGCTCCTCTTCGAACGGCTGATCGCGGTCTCCGGAATCGGTCCCCGGCTGGGGCGGGTGGTCCTCTCCGGCATGGCGCCCGACGACCTCCTGGGCGCCATCGCCTCCGGCGACGTCGGCCGGCTTTCCACCATCCCCGGCGTGGGCAAGAAGACGGCCGAGCGCATGGTCCTCGAGCTCAAGGACAAGATGCGCGAGCTCGCCGCCGAGCTGCCCGATACGGTCAAGACCGCTCCCGGCGCCGACCAGGACGTCGTTTCCGCCCTCGTCAATCTTGGCTACAAGTCGAGCCTCGCCGAACGCGCCGTAGGCGACGTGCGCCGCGAACGCCCCGACGCGGCTTTCAACGAGCTGTTGCGGGCGAGCCTGAATCGCTTGTCGCGGGCGTAGACTAGCGGTACGAATCTGGAGTAAAAAAAGCTCCCACTCGCCCAACCGGGAGCTTTTGCCTTGGAGAGGAGCTCGCGCGGGCGCCGAGCCATATCGGCACCGGGCTGTTCCCGCGCGGTTTTGGAGGATTGAATGTCTCAGCGGAATCGAATTGTCCGTGTTGCAATCGTCGTCGCAGCGGCTATCGTCCTGGTCGCCCCGGTATCCTCTTTCGCCGCCCGCCTTCCCGCGGGGAAGGTCCCACAGGCGGGTGTCTGGGAGCAGGCATGGAGCTGGCTCGCCAGCGTCGTCTACCCGGGGGGCGCCACCCTCCCGGTGCTGCCGAGCCGGTGGGAGAAGGAAGGGGGAGCGGTCGATCCCAACGGGTCCAAGACGGCCGCGGCTCCCGTTCCTCTCAAGCCGCTTTCGCCCAGCGTTGGCGGCCTGTGATGTCCCGCGGGAGCGGAGTACGGGCGCCGCTCCCGCGGGCCGCGGGTTTGGTGGCGAGGGCACGCTTGTGAGATCATTCACAGGTAAGGGAGGAACAACCGTGGATCATCATCCGACAGCGGTGGAGCTGGAAGGACTCGTCGTAGGCGGCCTCTCCGCCGAGCAGAAACGGACCGTGATCACCCATCTCGTCCGCGGCTGTCCGGCTTGCGGTGCCGCCCTTGCGCAGTACATTCCCATCCTGGCCGGCAGATCGGGCCGGACCGCGGCTCCTCCTCCCCCCGAAGAGATCTACGACGGTGCCATGAGCCGGGCGATCGACTCCATCCGGCGGCTGGGCTTGGCCCTGCCCGCGGTCAAGGCGCCGGAGACGAAGAAACAAGAGGCCGTGGAGCTGCTCGCCGTCCGCGGCGTCGCGGGGCTTCGGGACGTGCCGTCCCACCTGCTGGGCGTCCCCTTGGTCGAGTCGCTTCTGGAACGGAGCTGGACCTTGCGCTACGAAGACCCGGGGACGGCGGTGGAGCTCGCCCGTTGCGCCGTGCAAATGGCGGAGGGGTTGAGCGCCGGCGGGCACGATACTCGCCAGGTTGCCGACCTCCGCTGCCGCGCCGTCATCGAGCTGGGGAACACCTATCGCGTGGCCGATGAGCTGGACCCGGCCGAAGCCGCCTTGCAGCGGGCCACGGAGCTCTTCCTCCTGGGCTCCAGGGACGACTTGCTCGGAGCGCGTCTGTTCGACGTTCAAGCGTCTCTGTATGCTGCCCGCCGCCACTTCGACCTCGCTCTGACCTCGCTCAACATCGTGGCCGACGTCTACCGGCGCCACGGCGACAAGCATCTCGCCGGCCGCGCGCTCATCAGCAAAGGCATTTACGCCGGGTACAAGGGCGACGCCGAGGAAGCGGTCCGCCTGATCGTCGAGGGCCTCTCTTCCCTCGACGCCGGACGCGACCCCGGGCTGGTCTCGTCCTCGGTGCAGACCAAGGCTTGGTTCCTGGTGGATTGCGGGCGGTTTCTGGAAGCCCGTGCGGCGCTCCGGGACCTCGAGGGGCGCGATCTTGGCGGTCGCGTCAACGAGCTGAAAGTGCGCTGGCTGGAAGGCCACATCGCCGCCGGCCTGAACGAGCTCGATCAGGCCGAGCGCGCCTTGCGGCAGGTGAAAGCGGGCTTCGAGGAAATCGGCCTGGGTTACAAGGCGGCGCTGGTCGGGCTTGAGCTGGGAGCGGTCTGGCTGCGGCAGGAGCGTCTCGACGCCGCGGAGGGAATGGCCCTCGAATGCACCGACAGGTTCCTCACCATGGGCATCCAGCGGGAGCTCCTGGCCTCGATCCTGGTGCTCCGCAAGGCGGCCGAGACGCGCGGCCTCACCCTCGCCCTTCTTCGCCAGGTCATCGACACTCTGCAAGAGGGGGAGCGGGGCCCCGCCCGCTTCAGGACTCCAGCCCAGCCGTAGCGCCTGCCTTCAGGCCCGCGAGTTCCGGTCCAGCATTTTCGCCAGAGTCGCCTTCAGCATGTCGTGAAGCTGCTCTTCGGTGAAAGTCGAAGCCAGGGTGGGCGCCGGCGCCGCCGGCGTCTGGAGCTCGACGTTCTTCAGCAGGTCCCGCACCCTGGACGCGGCCGGCGAGCCCTCCGCCGGATGCCGGGGGTAGGCCAGCGCGAAGAACTCCAACGGCTCGATCTCGGCCGCCCGGCAGATGCGGATGACGTGGTCGAGCCGCACCTCGCCTGGGGCGGCCAGCAGCTTGCTGACGTAGCTGGGGCTCATGTCGACACGGCGCCCGACCTCGCGGAGCGAGATGCCGAGGATCTTCAGGCTGACCTTGAGCAGATTGACGAGACGTTCAGTCTCTGGATCCGCGACGGAAACGTCGTACAAAGGGGCCTCCCTGCATCCAAGAGCTTCACCTGGATGCTGATGGTACCAAAACAGGCAAGCCCTATGGGCGAGGCCGACGGTCAGATCCGCTCCAGAATGGTGGCGATCCCCTGGCCGCCGCCGATGCACAGAGTGACCAGAGCCGTGCTCAGGCCCCGCCGCTCGAGCTCGTCGAGCGCGGTGCCGAGGAGCATGGCGCCGGTGGCACCCAGCGGATGGCCCAGGGCGATGGCGCCACCGTTGACGTTCACCCGCCCGGGATCGATGCCGAGGTCGCGGATCGTCTTCAGGGGAACGACGGCGAAAGCCTCGTTGATCTCCCAGAGGTCGATGTCGCCCGGCTCCATGCCGGCCGCCCGCAACGCCTTGCGCGACGCCGGGGTGGGCGCGGTAAGCATGATGACCGGCTCGGCTCCGGCGGTCGCCATCGCGCGGATGCGGGCACGAGCCTTGAGCCCGTGAGCCCGGACGTAGTCCGCTGACGCCAGCAACACGGCCGCCGCGCCGTCCACGATGCCGCTGGAATTGCCGGCGGTGTGGACGTGGTGGATCGCCGGGACCTGGGGATACGGGCGGCGGGCAATCTCGTCGACCGTTTCGCCGTCCGGTCCGAGCGGTGAGGCGCCGAAGACGGCGAAGGCCGGCGTCAAACCGGCGAGCCCCTCGGCCGTCGTCTCCGGCCGCGGGTACTCGTCCTTCTCCAGCAGCACGGCGCCCGTCTCGGGGTCCAGAACCGGGAACAGGCTGCGGCTGAACCGGCAGTCGCTCCGGGCCTGACCCGCCTTGCGCTGCGACTCCAGGGCGAAGGCATCCACCTCCTCGCGGGAGATCCCCTCCAGGGTGGCGATGAGGTCGGCGCTGATTCCCTGCGGCACCTGGAAGTGACGGGCACGAAGGCGGAGGTTGCCGCCGTCCTGGCCGGCGCCGTCGGCGCCCAAGGGTAGCCGCGACATGCTCTCCACGCCACCCGCCACCACCAGTTGCTGCGCTCCGGACGCGACGCCCATGGCGGCGAAATTCACCGCCTGCAGACCGGAGCCGCAGAACCGATTGAGCGAGACGCCGCTCACCTCGACCGGCCAGCCGGCGGCGAGGACGGCGTTGCGGGCGACGTTCGCCCCCTGCTCGCCGACCTGGGAGATGCACCCGACCACCACGTCGTCGACCTCGCCACGGTCGATGCCGGTGCGTCCGGCGAGGGCTTCGAGGGTCTGAGCGAGAAGCTCCTGGGGATGAACGCCGGAAAGAGCACCCTTGCCGGCCTTGCCCCTGCCGCGGGGCGTGCGGACTGCGTCGAGAATGTAGGCTTCCATGGAAGGTCTCCTTTGTGAACGGACGTGCTTTTTCTGAGACTGGTTATAGAGCTTGGGCGGGATCTGCGATTGACCCCTTGCTCACACGGTAACAATAACGAACGGTCGTGCTATTTCTCAAGAGGGTCGACCACACTGGGTAAACCAAGGGCGCCTCAAACGTTCCGCGGCCTCTGTTTCTCTTCCCAGGACAAAGAAGACTCAAAGCAGGGTCTTTGCAAGTCAAGAAAAGACCGGTACAATTCTGTCCCGATACAAAGTTGTACCGATTCGCGAGTGTCTTGCCTAGGGAGGGGCCGCCGTATGAGAAGCAAGGTGGGGCCTCCAGTTCGGAGCGAGGATTTCCTGGAGCGCTTGGCAGAGACGCAGGAACTTTGGTATCTGGCAATGAGCGGGCACATCCTCATGCTCGCAGCGAGGAGGATGGGGAAGACGAGCCTGCTGCACCACATTGAGGAGTTTCCTCAAGAGGGTTGGCGATGTGTTTTCCTCTCGGTCGAAGCTCTGGAGAGCGAAGCCCAGTTCGTCGCTCGACTCTTGGCTAAGCTTTCCGAGATTCACCCCGACCGTGCGTGGTTGGAGCGCTTCGGACTCGGTCTGAAGAAGTTCTTCCGCGGCATGGGCCGCACCAGAACTGGTCCGATCGAGGTGGATCTCGCGGAATCCCTGAAAGACGACTGGCGGGACGTAGGAGCCATCGCTCTCAAGGTTATGCGAGAGCTCCCGGGAAATACGCTCGTACTGGTGGACGAGTTCCCGATTTTTATCCGAAATCTGCTGGGCAAGGCCGAAGATGCAGAGGCAAGGCGACGGGCCAAACTCTCCTTGACTGGTTCCGCGAGATCCGCAATGTGCAAGGTGACGGAGACGCCCGCGTTCACTTCGTCCTCACGGGTTCGGTGAGCCTCGCCGCTGTCCTCGGCATAGTCGGGCTGAGCGGCACCGTCAACGATCTTCAGATTTTTCACCTGGGTCCCTTGTCGGTCGAGCTGGCGAGAGATCTCCTGGGCAGGCTTGCGGAAGGAGAGGAATTTCCTTTGCCTCCGGCCGTCCGGGATCGAATCCTAGAGCGGATCGACTGGCCGACCCCTTACCTGCTGCAGCTTCTCTTCCGGGAGCTCCTTACCCGCGTGAGGTACCGGAAGGCTTGTCTTGACGAAGCGCTGGTCGATCAGGCTTATGCCGGGCTTCTAGAAGCAGAGAACCGGGTGCTGTTCAACCACTGGATCGAGCGGTTGGCTGATCCTTTCCTCATGCCCCAAGAGCGCGACCTCAGAAAGGCGCTCTTAAGGGCCGCCGCTAGGGACCGGAGGGGGACAAGCGAAAACTCCGTCTTACAGATACGTACCAAGGTGGCTCCGAATCTAGATTCGATGGCAGTCCTGACTAGCTTGGCTCATGATGGTTATCTGATCCGGCAAGGTAGCCGATGGCGGTTCAACTCGTCCCTGCTGCGAGACTGGTGGCGAAAATGGCAAGCGGAAGAAACGGACTGAAACGTAGGCACGCTACTTTTCTGTATAACCCGGCCCTTCTCTCCCGGGAGGACCTCCGGAGCCTCTTCGTGGCGCGACACGCCGAGCGGGATGAGATCCTCGGCCACCTCCGTGCTGCGGGCTCATCACCCCAGCATTCGCTCGTGCTCGGCGAACGCGGTATGGGCAAAACCACCCTCTTGCTTCGCTTGGCCCATTCGGTTGAAGAAGAGCCGGATCTTTTCCGACAGTGGCTGGCGGTCCGCTTCGACGAAGAGCAGTACAACATCGGCGAATTGGCTGACTTCTGGCTGAACTGTCTGGAAAAAATCGGCGAGGACACCGGTGACACCAAGCCCCTCGAGATCGTCGATCGACTTATCCGCGAATACCCTGACCGGGACAAGAGCCAGAAAGAGAAAAACGATCCTCTCGAAGAGGCAGCCTTCCTCCGCTTACGGCAATACGCCGTACAGCACGAGCGGCGGCTGCTGCTTCTCGTTGATAATCTCGATCTCTTGCTTGCTCGGCTCGATCCAAAGCTCGAAGCTCATCGCCTGCGCGAAGTTTTGCAGCAAGAAACCTGGTTGATGTTGGTCGGAGCCTCAACACGCCCAATCCTGGAGACTTTCAACTATTACAGCCCATTCTACGATCTCTTCCGCGTGATACCACTTGCACCATTGAGCTTTGAGGAAACACTAGATTTTCTGAAAAAGCTGGGGGCATGTTTTCACCGAGAGAAAGACACGGCGGACGTTATCGAGCAGCGTAGGGAGGATCTCTCGATCCTTCATACCTTGATGGGGGGTAATCTCAGGACGATCACACTGCTTTTTTCTAACCTGCACGAAGATCCTTCTGCAGAGCTGGAGTTCCTTCTGGAGCGCCTTCTAGATCAGTACACCAGTTCCTATAAGGATTCCATCGAGGCCCTGCCTCCTCAAGGACAACGGGTGTTCGATGCTCTTGCCCGCTCCTGGAATCCGGCGACCGCGGAGGAAATTGCTCGGGACCTGCGGATTGAGCGGGGTGTGGCGAGCGCGCAACTCCATCGCTTGGTGGACCGTGATCTAGCGGTGAAAGTGCAGCTTCCCCGGCGGAGCCTGGGTTTCCAGATCCGGGATCGCCTCTTCAACCTCTGGTATCTTATGCGAGGGGGGCGGCGCCAGCGCCCCCACCTCCGGGCATTGCTCGCCTTCCTCGGGCTTTTCTACCGGCGCGGACGGCCTGCGGAGCCTGAGCCGATCCTCGGCAGGCTACAACGGCTGGGATTGTTGACTCTCGAATTGCTGGCGGATGCTGAAAAGCTGGCGGCTCGGCTCGCCGAGCAGGAAGGGCGAACTCAAGGTGAACTTTTCGCCAATGTTAGGACCCATCTTCTCGCACTGTGCTTGCGAGGGCAGTCTCAAGGAGCCGAGAGCCAGTCTAGAGAAGTCCTCGGCTACAACCCTGGCGACGAGCTTGTTCGCGCCTTGTATGTAGGCCTTCTCGAACGACAGGGGCGGACTTCGGAAGCCCTGAAGGTACTCTACGAAACCCCAGGAGTTGATCAGCCGGCATGGCTACGGCTGGAGAGTGCCCGGCTCTCAGTAGCTCTTGATGGCACAGAGGTGGACGTTTCTCTCTTGATGTCTCTTTTGGACACTGATGTCCCAGTCGGGGAAGTTGCGGCCCTCGCCAAGAACTTGGCGCGCAGGGGAGAGGAGAGGCTCGTCTGGGCCGCACAGGGACTGCTGAGTCATGCCCTCAAACTCGCACCGGCTGAGCTTGATGTCCTGCTCGCCGGTTGCGAGGTCGAGCTTTCGCTGGACCGTCCGAAGCAGGCACTGACCCATCTCCGCGGAGCTTTCGAGGCGGCTCGCCGCGCTGGAACTTTAGCCGAATCCAGCACCCTCTTGGACGTGGCGCTGCGGCTAGGTGCCGATCACCCAAGAGAGACTCTGGAGGTGTTGGAGGGAGTCGGGTTGGCCGAGGACTGGCTGCCAATGACACACGCCTTGGCCTTCCTCGGTGGCCAATCCGACCGACTGGAGAAGCTCTCTCCGGAGATGCGGACGTTCACGGAATCGGTAATTGGCGCGATTCAGGGGGTCGAGCGCTCCATCCCCACTCTCGTGTAACTGGCGTCAAGTGTTGAAGACGCGTTTGACACGCCCACCTGCCGAGCGTAGAGTCTTGGAAATCTCTTACACCTCTTCCTTGGCGGATTTCCAACTCCGCCGGAAAGACGCGGAGGCCACCATGGCAGACGTCGGCACCCTGGGAACCATCGCCAGTGTCATCGCCGGGTTTGGCGGTGCCATTCTGCTGTTCAGACTCCAGCGCGAGCTGCAAGTGCAAAAGGACTCGGAGCCCCTGTGGATTCCATGGGCCGACCGGCTCCTCATCCTTGCTACTCTCATCGCGCTGCTCCTCGTGTTGCTGCCGCTCGTCGCCACCACCAATCGTCCCGGTGTGATGGCGCATCTCCCCGCCGCCGGCTGCACCGCCGCGCTGATCCTGATGGCAGGGTACATCCTTGCCATTCTGGCTCACTACCGTCTTTTCTTTGGGGCGGGCAGATCAGGTCCCCGCGGTAATCCTGAACCCGCGGAGCGCGTGGTCGTGCTCCTCACGGCGCTCATTGCGCTGGCGGCGTTTTTCTGTGTCCTCTGGCGCTATTCCGTTCCCAGCAATCTGTAAACGAAACGGCGGGCGCGGGTTGGTCTTTCCCCTCGCGAATTTTTCGCAAGCCCGCGAGCGCATCACCTGGCGTCACTTACCTGCCATGAAGTCGCTGATCTCGGCGAAGGAGGCCGCGTCGTCGCCGAAGGTGAAGGTTCCCTTCTCTAGGATCTCCCGCGCCGCTCTCAGGAAGGCGCCGAAGGCCGCGCGGTTCAGCGCCGAGCCGACGCTGATCCGCCGGACGCCGGCAGCGGTAAGGTTCTCGACCGTGAGGCCATCGCCTTTTCTGGCGGCCAGGGCGTTCACCGGTCGCGGCGCCAAGGCGGCACAGACGGTCCTGATCTCGGGGAGACCGGGGAGGCAGGGCGCGTAGAGCACGTCGGCTCCGGCCTCGGTGAAGGCCTGTAAGCGGCGGAGGGTGTCGTCGAAATCGGCACGGCCATGGAGAAAATTCTCGGCCCGTGCCACCAGTGTGAAGGGAAACGGCAGCGACCGGGCCGCCTCGACCGCCGCCGCCACTCGCTCGACGGCGTGCCCGAAGTCGTAGATCGGGCGGCTTGAGTCGCCGGTCGCATCCTCCACCGATCCGCCGACCAGGCCCGCCGCGGCCGCCATCCGGATGGTCTCGGCAACGGTTTCGGGATCGTCGCCGAAGCAGTTCTCGAGATCCGCCGACACCGGCAGATCGGTCGCCTCGACGATCGTCCGGCAGTGGGCGAGCATTTCGTCGCGGCTCACCAGGCCCTCGCCGTCGCGGCGGCCGAGGGTGAAGGCGAAGCCGGCGCTCGTCGTCGCCAAGCACTTGAAACCGAGCGTCGCAAGAATCCGGGCCGAGCCGGCATCCCAGGGATTGGGAATGACGAAAGTTCCCGGCCCCTCGTGGAGCGTTCGGAACCGGGTTGCCTTTTCGCTTTGGCTGATCATGAGAATGCCTCGTTCGACCGCTGGTCGCCCCAGTGCGCCGGCCAGACGATGCCGGCAGGCGTCGTGCCGAGCGTTTCCATGATGTGGATGAGCTTCTGGTGCAGCCGCTCACGCTCCGCCGCGACTTCCTCCGAAACCTGGGTGCCTGGGTAGGCGAGGTTCACGACCTCCCGCTGGTCCCGCGGCACGCTCAGGTCGTACATCTCGTATTCGAAGGGCGCGTCCATGAAGACGTCGAAGTAGACGGCGTACTTCCAGCGCTTCTCGACGATGGCCCGGATGTGGTTGGCCGCCGGCGCGTAGAAGTACAGATCCTCGTAGGTGAAGTGGATGTAGCCCTGCACCTCGGCCTTCGGGTTCGACAAGATGGGCGAGAGGTCGCGGCCCTTGAAAACCCAGCGGTCGAGGTCGGGCACTCCCGCGAGGTTTGCCAGCGTCGGCAGGAGGTCGATGAGGCTGACCAGCGCGTCCGAGCTGGCGCACCGTCTCTCCGGCCCCGAGATGATGAAGGGGATGTTCAGAGTCTCCTCGTACATGTTGAACATCTTCTGGCGCTGGAGGCCGTGGGCCATGGCCATGTCGCCGTGATCGCTGATGCGGACGATGACCGTGTCGTCGAAGAACGAGGTCTGCTTGAGAGTTTCGAGAATTTGCAGGATCTGCTGATCGACCACTTTGCAGAGATGAGCGTAGAAGCGGCAGTAGCCGAGTTGGGTCTCTTTGTCGTCGGCGGTAATCAGGCCGGTGCCGGCGTTGCTCACCGCGCGAAACTGCGTCTGCGCGAGCGGCTTGGTCGACAGGTCCTCGTTCCAGGTTGGCGGCCGGTCGATCGGCAGATCCATGAACTCCTCGTCGCGGTAGCCGGCGGCCTGGTAGAGAGGCATGCCGTCGACCGCCACCGCGCCCGAGCCCGGGTAGCCCAGCACGTCGTGCGGGTTGACCAAGGAGACGATGAGGCAGAATGGCTTCTCTGAATCGTAGGTCTTCAGGAAGTGGAGCACGCTCGCCAGCTCGAGCTTCTCGGAGGGCACCTCGCCGTACTTGGCGGCTTGGCCGTGGCCGTCGAGGAAGCGCTGGTCGTTGTTGGTGGTGCCGCCGCCCATGTTGGCGATCGCGAGGTTGTCGCCGGCGTCGGGCATGGTCCAGCCGTCGAAGCCCCAGCGTTCGGCGAGCTGCTGCACGTCCGCCTCGGTCCAATATTTCTGATCGATGCCATGGGCCGGGTCCTTCACGTAATTGGCGGGCTTGGTGAGGTGCCACTTGCCCTTGTAGACGACGTTGTAGTCGGCGGTCTTCAGGATCTTGGCCAGATTCTGGAGATTGCTGGGCATCGCCCGCTGGCGGCGTTCCTTGACGTTGAGGGCAAGCTGCTGAGCCAGACCGGGGCCGCCGCCCGTCGCGGTGATGTCCTCCTGGATCGAGGCGATGTTGTCGAACTCGAGGACCTCCGTCACGCCGTGCTGGGCGGGGTAGAGGCCGGTGAGCATGGTCACGCGGGCCGGCGAGCAGGTGCAGGAGTTCGTGTAGGCGCGAGAGAAGCTGATCCCGTGCTCGCGCAGCCAACGCATCGCCGGCAGGTTCTCCTCCTCCCAACCCTCGGGCCAATAGGGATTACCGCTCTGCTGGTCGGTGATGACGATCAGGAAGTTGGGCCTGCGGGGCATGACGTTCTCCTGTTCCATTGAGATGAGATTCCGGGAAAGGCGCAAAGCATATCGCCATGACCGGAGCGCTTCGGCCTATCCCTTACCCCGGAATCCCCGCGCCTCCCGTCCGAAGGCGCGGAGCTGGCCGCAGGCGGCGGCGACGTCGTCTCCACGGCGGCGGCGGATGGTGGCGATCCAGCCGCGCTGGCGCAGCCGCTCCTTGAAGGCCTCGACACGGGCATCGTCCGGCGGCACCATGCGCTCGCCCAGAACCGGATCGGGGTTCACCGGAATGAGGTTGACCTTGGCCTTGAGGCCTGTGAGGAGCCGCGAGAGCTGGTCGGCGTCCCGCACCGAATCGTTGAAATTCCGGATGAGGATGTACTCGAAGGTGAGCTTGCGCCCCTTCTCCAGAGGGTAATGGCGCAGGGCCTTCAGCAGATCGGCCAGAGAATAGGTGCGGTTGACGGGCATCACGGCGGAGCGGCGTTCCTCGTCCGGCGCGTGGAGGGAGATCGCCAGGTTCGGCCGGCGCTCCCAGCGGGCCATCTCCTCAATGCCAGGGAGAATGCCGACCGTGGAGACGGTGATGCGGTGGGGAGAGATGAATTCGGTGAGGATCTCGACCGCCCCCTGCACGCTCTCGACGTTGAGCAGCGGCTCGCCCATGCCCATGAAGACAATGTTCAGCCCCTCCGCCGGCAGTGCGCGGTCGGCGCGGATGGCCAGCACCTGGGCCACGATCTCGCCCGCCGTGAGGTTTCGCCCCGCGCCCCAGTAGCCGGTGACGCAGAAGGTGCAGGCGAGAGCGCAGCCGGCCTGGCTGGAGATGCAGAAGGTGTGGCGCCCCTCGTCGGGGATGTCCACCGCTTCGACGGTGGCGCCGTCGTGCAGGCGGAAGAGGTATTTGCAGGTGCCGTCCGCCGACTCGTGGCGCGAGGCCATGGCGGGCAGGCCGATGCGGAACCGCTCGGCGAGCCGAGCCCGCAGCTCCTTCGAGAGGTCGGTCAGGCCGGAGAAGTCGCTCGCCCCCCGCTCGTAGAGGGCTTGGTAGATCTGCTTCACCCGGAAGGGCTTGTCCACCACCGGGGCCAGAACCTCGGCCAGGCGCTCGCGCGACAGCCCGAGAAGGTCCACGAGGCCGGATGCGGCGGGGGTTTCACTCAGAGGAGTTGATCTCATGAACATCAGGACCAGGGAACCCGGAAAGGCCGGGACGGCGAGAGCTCCCTAACGGGAATCAGTCGACGACGGCGCGGCGGCGGCGCAGGCGGCGGGTCGGGTCGATCCCGATGGAGCGCAGGAACGAGAGGTCGCGGCCGTCGATCTGGAAGGCGGGCTCTCCGGACGAGAGGCGCGGCGCGGTGGTGGCGAAGGTCAGGGGCTCGATTTCGTTCGGCTCCCGCTTGCAGTCCACCAGCAAGTAGAGAGCGTAGCCCTCTTCGCGAATTCTCCGCAGCGTGCGATTCACATCCGAGCTCTCCGAGATCGCTTCGGAGAGGGCGCGCCTCAGCTCGCGCAGCATCTGATGGAGCTTGTCGTCCAGCTTCAAATCCTCCGGGCCCTTTGGAGCCACCGCCGGATTATCCCTTGCACCCCCCGAGGAGTCAAACGGCGCCCGAGCGGTTGAAAAAACCAGTCCGCCGCTTGCAACACCTGTCCTCCAGCCCCCATTCCCCCGGCGTTTCCAAAAAGTCTAGCATGGTAGGCTCGAGCCCGCCGTAAAGGGGTTTTCAGCAGCTTTTCCGATGACTTTCAACAGATGAGGCGCGCCGAACCATGACCTACCCGGTCGAGGCCGTGATGGCGGCAGCAGGATTCACGCCCCGCGAGATAACGCCCCTGACGGGCGACGTCTCGCCACGCCGCTACTCCCGCGTCACTCTGGAAGACGGTGGCAGTGCCATCCTGGCCACCTACCCACTGGAGATCCAGACGACCGGCCTGCGCTTCCTGAGCACGACCCACGTCCTCGCCGATGCAGGGGTGCGGGTGCCGCGAGTTCTGTTGAGCGACTGCGAGTCCGGCTGGATGCTGATCGAGGACCTCGGCCCCCAGACGCTGGGCGAGTGGGGCCAGGGCCGACCCTGGAGCGAGCTCGCCCCCTGGTTCGACACGGCCTTGGAGATCGCCAGGCGGATCGCGCGTCTGCCGGCGTCCCCGGCCAGCGGCCCCCTGAAGCAAAACCCGCGGCTGGGCACCGAGATGCTGCGCCGGGAGCTGACGCAGACCTGGGACCTCTTTCTGGAGCCCCGAGGCCTGCTGGTGGATGCGGATCTGGCGCTCGATCTCCACGCGGCGCTGGACACCCTCTGCGCTACCCTCGGCGGCGAGCCGCCCGTGCCCTGCCATCGCGACTTCATGGTGCGCAATCTGATGCCGCTCCCAGGCGGGGAGCTGGCGGTGCTGGACCACCAGGACCTGCGCCTCGGGCCGCCGCTCTACGATGCGGCCTCGTTGCTCAACGACACTCTCTTCCCGCCGGCCGGCGCCGAGGAGGCGCTCGTCGCCGCCATGACCCGCCCCGGCGACCGCGACCGCTACCACCGGGCGGCCGCCCAACGCACGCTCAAGGCCGTGGGCACCTACGCCTCTTTCGCCCGGCGAGGGGCCACCCGGCACCTGCCGCTGATCCCGCCGACTCTGTCGCGGTTCGTGAAGAATTTCTCCCGCCTGCCGGAAGGCGGGCCCCTGGCCGGCCGGCTCGCCGCGGCCTGGAGCCACGAATGGCGCGACGAGCCGGAGCCTCCGGCCGGCTGATCTGCTAGACTCAGGACGCCCTTGACGGGGCCAAGAGGGGCGAAAACCGCTCCGGGAGATCTTTCGTTATGCCTTCCCTCGGTGTTCCAGAGCTCATCATCATCTTCCTCATCATCATCGTCCTGTTCGGGTCCACCCGGCTGCCGCAGATCGGCAAGGGCATCGGCGAGGGGATCCGCAACTTCAAGAAGGGAATGAAAGAGGGCGAGGAGCCCGATCAGATCCCCGAGAAGACCGGGACCCGAAACACCTAGAACAGCCGGCCTCCCCCACCGGCCTCTGGTGGTGATGCTGTAGCTCCTCCGCCGCGCCCAGGAGGTCGATGAGCACCCCTGAGGCCGTGATCTCCGGCCCCGCTCCCGGACCCGAGATGGTCAAGGGCAGATCGGAGTAGCGGTCGGTGCGGATCACCACGACGTTCTCGCCGGCGCCTGCTCGAGCTACGGGGTGATCCGCCGGCAGAGAGGCGACGCCGACTCGGGGCCCCCTCCCTTCGGAGCTGTCGAAGCGGGCGACGTGAAAGAGGCGCTCGCCGCGGACGCGGGCCTCCGCGGCGCGGCAGGCCCAGGCCGCATCGAACCGGACCAAGCCCGCCAGGAAGCGCTCGGGATCCGGGTCTTCGCGGGTGCCGCCAGAGATCATCGGCTCGACGATCACCTCCTCCCGTTCCACAGGGAATCCCGACTCGCGCAGCAGGATGAGGAGCTTGCGGGCCACGTCCTCGCCCGACAGATCCTCTTTCGGGTGAGGCTCGGTGAAGCCCCGCCGGTGGGCTTCGGCTACGGCCGCCGAGAAGGGCGTCCCCTCATTCACTTGGTGGAGCACGAAGGAGAGGGAGCCCGAGAGGATGGCGGTGAGCGAGATCAGGCGATCGCCGGCCCGGCGCAGGTCTGCGAGCGGGCCGAGGACCGGAAGGCGGCGCCCACGGTGGTCTCATACCGCCAGGGAGCGCCCCGAGTCGCGCTGAGCTCGCGCAGCAGCCGCCAGCGTTCGAAGTCTCCCGAGCCGGCCAATTTATGGCCAGACCCGCGGCCGGCGGCGCCTCCGGCGCATAGCACCCGCCCTGCCAGAGAGGATCGGCGTAGAGCGCCTGCCGCTGCGCCTCCGAGAGGCCGATGCACCAGGCCGAGTGGCGCCCGGAGACGGCGATGGGCGCGATCGCCTCCACCATCTCCGGAAAGAGCAGCGCCCACTCCAGCACCTGCATGCCGCCCAACGAGCCGCCGAGGACGAGCTTCAGACGGCGGATGCCCAGTCCCCGCACCAGGGCGTGCTGGACGCGGACGACATCGCGGATCGTGATCGCCGGAAAATCCGCTCCCCGGAATGAAGCTGGTCCCGTGGTGCCGTAGCAGCTTCCCAGGACGTTGCTGCAGACGATGAAGTCGTGCGCCAAGTCAAGCGCGCGGCCGGGACCGAAGAGGCCGGCCCACCAGGAGGCCGCGTTCGCCGAGCCGGTGAGGGCGTGGCAGACGAGCACGGCGTCCTTGCCGGGTGCTCCCCACGTGCGATACGCCACCCGTATGCCTGAGAGGGTTTCCCCCGACTCCAACCGCAAAGGCTCCGCCAACTCGTAGATCTTCGTTTCCCCAGAGGTGACGAGGCCCCCAACCTCGCCCTCCAGCACTTCTGTGACACTGCCTTGGTCGCTCATGTTCTCCTCCTTCTTCGGGTTGAGCGACGGCATGCCGAAAAAGGAAAAGACCCGCTCCGGCAGCGCCGTCGCGGGTCTTGAGATCTTCGAATCCTAGGGTACTTCCTGGTCTAGGCCGAGCGCGCTCCTTCCCCGCGGCATGTCGTGTTGCACATGCACATCGAGGAGGCGGAGTTTGCGAAGCGTTCAGCCATGACGCGCAGAGTCTGGGCTCGCAGCCGATCTCTTGTCAAGGCCGGCCGTCAGGGACAATTGCCGAAGGCGCTGGTGTCCGTCACCGTGCTGAAGGTGTGGTTCAGGGGATTGGTGTAGATCTTCACCGTTCCCGTCTTGGTGTCGGTCACCGTCAGGATCACCTGCACGTCGGTCCCACCGCTCAGGAAGACCCAGAACTTGCTGTTGAGGCTGCAGGCGTTGAGCACCTTGAGGGTCAGCTCCACGTTCGTTCGATCGAAAAACCAGAAGTAGCCGCTGTCCGGGGTCAGCTCCACCGCCTGGGCCGAGCCGGTGGCACCGGCGGCGGTCTTCCACGTGGCAACGACCTGGAAGCGGTTGGCCGACAGGCAGAGGAAGGGTCCGCCGGCCACGCAGGCAGTCGTCTTCTCGAAAGCGCCGAGGTCGCAGCGGCCGGCGCCCAGGGTGGCCGGCCGCGTGGCGCCGCGCTGATCGGCCGCCTCGCAGGCCCGCGGCGATTCGGGGGAAGCCGCGCTGCCGGCGTCGAGGGCGGAGCTGCCCGGCTTCAGGGGATGGGTCGGAGTCGATCCGCCGGCTACCTGGAGGAGGTCCAGCTTGGGATCGACGGGAGTCGCAGCCGTGCCCACCTGATCGTTGAGGGCGGCGGAGGGGCCTTTGCAGCCGGTGCCGATGCCGACCAGGTTGTAGCTGGAGTCGACGGGACCCCAGCAGTCCGGAAACGAGGTCGTGGCCGTGTTGCCGGCGATGATGGAGTTGGAGATCACCGGCGCCACACCGATGAAGGGGTTGTTGTCCTCGGCCAGCAGACCGCCGCCCTGGAGAGCGCTGTTGCCCGCGACCGTGATGTTGTTGGCCGTGGCATGGGCGCTGCCGTAAATGTACAGGCCGCCGCCGAAGTTGGAATCGGCGTGGTTGGCCGAGATCGTGACGTTGGCGAGGGTCAGGTTGCCGGCGATGGCCAAGCCGCCACCGCCGCTCTGCGCGCTGTTGCCGGCGATCGTGCTGTCGGTCACCGTCAGCGAGGAGTTGGCGCCGCTGGAGTAGAGGGCGCCGCCAGAGCCGGGACCGGCCGTCCCGGCGACGCTCTTGTTGCCGGTGAGCACGCTACGCGCGATCGTCACGCTGCCGGCGTTCAAGAGGGCGCCGCCGAGCCCCGGAGCCTTGCCGTTGCGCAGGGTGACGTCGCGGATCTCGGCCGAGACGCCGGCCGGCACCTGGAAGATGCGGTCGAGGCCGCCGCCGTCGATGATCGTGGCCGTGGCGCCGTCGCCCAGCAGCATGAGGTTGTCCTCGACGTCCAGGTCGCCCGTGGCTCCGAGGTCTTCGTTGGTGCCGGGAATCGTCAGCGTGTAGGTGCCGGCGTGGAGCAGGATGACGTCCTCGCCGGGGTTCTGATTGGCGGCGAGAATGGCCTCACGCAGGGAACAATCCTGCGGCGTGCAGGTGCCGGCGGAGTCGGCGGTCTTGGTGGGGATGTAGACCGCGGCATGGGCGGTCGCCGTCGTCGCGGCCAGGGCCAGGGAAACAGCCGAGGCGGTGAGGAAGGTGAGGATTTTGCGCATGATCGTTTCTCTCCTGCGAGATCTTTCTCGCTGATGTATGAATCGGAGGACCGATGCGCGGTACCCGGGATCCCGCGTAAAGCTCTACCGACGCCGAGTCTTCAAACTGCTTTCTTCTCGTGCGGTTCTGTTTAGGTTTACGAGCTGTGGGCGGAAAGCGTTTAGGGGGCGTCCTCTCGTTTTGCTTGGTCAGATTGCTACCCGAACCGTTGGCCCTCATCACCCCGGGCCTCTTCTCCCCTCGGCCTTCCCCAACCGGGAGAAGAGGGCCGGGGTGATGAGGGTCTTGGGTGGGGGAGGAGCCCGTCTACACCGCAGCCAGCTCCTCCTCCAGGAGCTGGCGCTGGTGCAGGTCGGCATAGAGGCCGCCGGTGGCGATGAGCTGCGAGTGGCTTCCCCGCTCGGCGATGTGGCCGTGGTCGAGGACGAGGATGAGGTCCGCGTCCTTGACGGTCGAGATACGGTGCGAGACCAGGAAGACGGTGCGGCCCTCGAAGACCTTGCGGAGATTCCTGAGGATCAGCTCCTCGGTCTGGGTGTCCACGGCCGAGAGGCAATCGTCCAGGAGCAGGATGCGCGGCTCGCGCAGCAGGGCGCGGGCGAGAGCCACCCGCTGCTTCTGGCCGCCGGAAAGGGTGAGGCCGCGCTCGCCCACCAGGGTGTCCAGCCCATGGGGAAAACCCGCGAGGTCAGGCTCCAGGCCGGCCAGCCACGCCGCCTGGGTCACCTCCTCGGTGCTCGCGCCCGGCCGGCCGAGGGCGATGTTGTCCCGGATGCTGGCTGAGAAGAGGAACGTCTCCTGGGGCACCATGCCGATGGCCGCGCGCAAGCGGTCGAGCGGCATCCGCCGGACGTCCGCGCCGTCCACCTCCAGGGTGCGCTCCGGCGGATCGATCAGCCGTGGGATGAGCGACAGCAGCGTCGTCTTGCCCGAGCCGGTGCGGCCGACGACGGCCACCGTCTGGCCGGCCGCCACCGTGAGGTCGACGTCCGCGAGCACGGGCGCTCCCCCTTCGGAGTAGGCGAAGGTCAGGCCGCGGAAGCGCACCGCGCCATGGATCTCGCCGGGGTCCGCCAAGGGCTCCACGTCGCGGATGACCGGCTCGGCGTCGATGATCTTTTGGATACGGATAAGCGATGCGGTGCCCCGCTGCGCCAGGTTGATCACCCACCCGATGGCGATCATGGGCCACGCCAGCTTGCCGAGGAACAGTTGGAAGGTGACGAACTGGCCCACGGAGATCCTGCCGCGGATCACCAGCAGGCCGCCGTACCACAGCACCGCCGCGAACCCCAGCCCGATGAGCGCCTGGAGGAGGGGGTAGAAGGCCACGGACCAACCGATGAGACGCCGGTTACCTTCCAGGTAGTTGTCGTTCACCCGCCCGAAGTCGGCCTCCTCCCGCGCCTCCCGGGCGTAGGCCCGCACCACCCGCACGCCGGCCAGGTTCTCTTGCACCCGTGCCGAGATATCCGAGAACTTCTCCTGGACGCCGGTGAACAGGACGTGGATCCGGCGGCCGAACAGAACCGTGGCGCCGGCCACCAGCGGCGCGGTCACCAGGGCGATGAGCATCAGCCGGACGTCGATGCGCCCCATCAGGATCAGCGCCCCGAGGCCTGTGATCACCGTGTTGGTGCTGTACATGATCGCCGGGCCGCACAGCATGCGCACGGCCTGAATGTCGTTGGTGGCCCGGGCCATCAGATCGCCCGTGGGGTATTGCTGGAAAAAGGCGGGGGATTGCTTCTCGAGGGCCGAGAAGTAGACGTTGCGCAGGTCGAATTCGACATCCCGGCTCATCGCCACCAGGATCATCCGTTGCAGGTAGGTGAAGACGCCCTGGACAAGGGAAAAGCCGACGACCAGCCCGGCGTAGCCCAACAGCTCGGTGCCGGAGACGCGGCGACGCACCGCGTCGATGGCCTTCCCCACCAGCAGCGGGCTCACCAGCCCGAGCAGGACCCCGGCGATGATCGCGAGGATCCCGAGAATCAGCTTGCGGCGATGGGGACGTAGGTAAGGCCAGAGGTAGGACAGTTGGCTGAACAAGATCGAGGCTCCCGGCGGAAGGATATCACCGCCGGGAGCCGGGATTAGGAAGGCTCAGTCGCGCTGACTTGGCGCGCTACTTAGTGGCGGTGATGGCCGCCGCCGTTCCCGTGCGAACCACCATGGGAACCGCCGTGGAAACCACCGCCGTTGCCACCACGGAACCCGCCATGGAAGCCTTCGTGGCCGCGGAAGCCACCCCGGAATCCATCATGACCGCGGAAACCGCCGCGGAAGGCAAAGTTGTCGTGGCCCCGGAAGCCGCGGTTGAAGCCACGGCCCCAGCGGCCGGGGTAGTAGTAGCCGCCCGCGTAATAGGGGGCGATCCAGTAGGAGTCATAGTAGGAGGGGAGAACCCACCGGCCGCCGACCCAGACGTAGTCGTCGAGGTCGGAACGCCAGTCCCAGTAGCCGTTGACCCAGGAGTAGCCCGGTCCCGGACTGGCATAGACCACCTCCCGGCGGAGCGGCGGCGGAGCGTAATAGGTCTGGAACCCCAGGCCGATTCCAATGCCCACCCGCACACGGGCCGAGGCGGCAGGAGTGAAGCCCAGGACGCCCACGAGGCTGAAGACGGCAATAGCTGAGGCAAGGATCCGCTTGGCGTTCATATCGTTGGTTACCTCCTACTCGTAAAACACCGGGGAGGCCTCAAAACTTCCAGTAACCGCGGGCATAGAAGTGATGCCGGCCGCGGCGCTCGTAGCGCGGCGCCACCCAGACCGCACGGGCGTGCGGCGGGCGCACCCAGGCGCCGGGGAGCCAGACGTAGCCTCGGGGTCCACCCACCCAGTCATAGTGGCCGCGGACCCAGACGAAATCCGGCCCCGGGCGGGCCACCACCACCTCCTGGCGAAGGACCGGCGGCGGCGCGTTGACGCGGATGCTGACCCCAATCCGGGCGGCCGAGGCGACAGAGGAGAAGGCGAGAGCGGAGACGAGGACCGTCAGCGCGATTGTCAAAGCAAAACTCTTCTTGGCGTTCATGGTCAGTGTTACCTCCTGACCTTTGAACACAGGAACGGACGACTTCCTGCGGGTCGTTTCAGGTGAAGATTTACCGTCGCGTCATCGCCATCAACCGGTGGGCGATCCCGGCGCAGAGGGCGATGAGGAGCATGATCCCGATGACCACCCACATCCGCTTCCCTTCGACCCCCGTCATCCAGAGGACGTAGGCGGGGCCGATCAGCAGGGTGACCAGGAACCAGAAACGGGCGCCCCAGCTCCAGCGGACGGGCGGCTCGGGCTCAGGCGTGGCAGGTGTCTCTGTTTCCGCCATCGTCAATCCTCCTTGTCCGGTCCCATCGCGGCGAGCACCGCCCGGGCCCCCTCGGGGTGCAGAGGCGCCTCGCCGCCTTCGACCTCCAGCTCCCCTTCGAGCCGCAGGATGGACCGACCTTCCACCTCGTACTTCGCCTCGTAGTTGGTGCGCGGCCCCTCGTCCCACGGCCGGTCGCGCCGCTCGAAGCGCAGGCCCGGGTAGCCTGAGAGGATCTCCACCACCCGCTCGCCGTAATCAAGGAAGTCGGTGGCGAAGGAGAAGCGGCCGCCGCGGCGCAGCAGGCGCAGCACCAAGTCCACCGTCTCCGGATCGAAGAGACGGCGCTTGTGGTGGCGGACCTTCGGCCACGGATCGGGGAAGTAGACGTGGAGAGACGAGGCGAAGCCCGCGGGGAGCACCGACGAGAGGAGATATAGGGCCTCCCCACGCAGGGCCAGCCAGTTGCCGAGCCCCAGCCGGCGGACACGGGAGACGAACAGGCCGTGGTACTCCCCCGCCACCTCGATGCCGAGGAAGCGGCGCTCCGGGTCCTCCTGGCAGCGGCGGCGCAGATAGCGCCCCTTGCCGAAGCCGATCTCCACCTCCCAGTCGCCACCGGCGCCGCCGCTCGCGGCAGGAACCAGCTCGTCGAGGGGCAACGGCGACGGCAGGCCGGCCAGGCCGCGGTCGCCCGCCGCCGTGGAGATCACCACGGGATGAATCACAGCAGCTCCCCGCGTCCCCGGGCGGCCAGCTCGTTGACGATCCTGCGCACCTCCTGCGAGCGGGCCTTGGGCATCACCAGCACGGTGTCGCCGGTGCGCACCACCACCAGCCCCTCCACTCCCAGCACGGCGACGGTGCCGGCATCGGAGAACAGGAGATTGTCAGTAGCATCGACCGCCAGCGTGTCCCCGTGGCCCGTGTTTCCCTGGGCATCGCGGGGGAGCACCTCGTCCAGCGCCTCCCAGGAGCCGAGATCGCTCCAGGCGCAGTCGAGGGGGAGGGTGGAAATGGCGTCGAGCTTCTCCATCACGGCGTAGTCGATCGAGTCGGAGGGGAGGCGCGCGTAGAGCTCGCGCAGCCGGCCGGGCGCCGCGGCGATCTCCTCCAGGCCCCGGGCCAACTCCGGCTGGAGGCGCGCCAGGACGTCCAGGAACGTGGCGCCGCGGAAAACGAAGATGCCCGCGTTCCACAGGTAGTCGCCGGAGGCCACGAAGCGGGCCGCGTTCTCCGGCGTCGGCTTCTCGACGAAGCGCCGCACCCGCCGCACGCCTTCGAGGCCGGCGCCGGGCTCGAGCTCCAGGTAGCCGTAGCCCGTCTCCGCCCAGCGCGGCGTCACGCCGAGCGTCATCACCCGGTCCTCCCGCTCCACGATCCGCCCTGCCCGCTCCAGGGTGGCACGGAACGCCGCGGGGTCCCCAACCCGGTGATCGGCCGGCAGCACCGCCACCACGCCCTGCCGGGCCTCCTCAGGCATCGACCGCACCGACCAGCCGATGGCCGGCGCCGTATTGCGCCCCTCGGGCTCCAGGAGGATCTGCTCCGGCGGCACCTCCGGCAGCTCGGCGCGCACCCGCTCGCCCAGCGCCTCGGTGGTGCACACCCACACCGACTCCGGGCCGGCGAGCGGCCGCAGGCGTTCCAGGGTGTCGCGCAACAGGCTGCGTTCCCCCTCCAGGGCCAGGAGCTGCTTGGGGATGCGCTTGCGCGACAGCGGCCAGAAGCGCGTGCCGCTGCCGCCCGCCAGGATCAGCGCCTGCAAACCCGCGCTCCTCGTTCGACGATTTCCGTGGGGTTCTTCATGGGGGTGGGAGTATACCCGCGCTCTCTTTGGGCTGGCTGCCCCGTTTCGCCGTGCTGGCGGCACTATAGGCACGGACGATATGAAGTTTCTGGCGTCTTCAATTCGCGGAGGAGATCGTAAATGCTCAGACTGGACGGTTGGATTCTCTCGCCCACTCCGCTAGCGGGTCCAATAGGCCACGGCTGCGGCATCGATCCGCAGGGCCGGATGGTCTTCCTGCCCGCTTGACGCGGCCGCCCTACTCCTCGCCCAGCTCCATGCCCATGATGTGGAAGCCGGCGTCGACGTAGACGGTCTCGCCCGTGATGCCGCTCGAAAGGGGCGAGAGAAGATAGAGGCCGAGGTTGCCCACCTCCTCGTGCGTCACGTTGCGGCCCAGCGGAGCGATGCTCCCCACCTTGTTGTACATCTTCATGAAACCCGGGATGGAGCGGGCGGCCACCGTCCGCACCGGGCCGGCGGAGACGGCGTTGACCCGCACGCCCTTCTTGCCGAGCTCATAGGCGAGGTAGCGGACGCTGGCCTCGAGGGCGCTCTTGGCGATGCCCATGACGTTGTACTTGGGCACCACCTTCTCGGCGGCGAAGTAGGTGAGAGTGACGAGCGCGCCGCCCTCGCCGAGGAGAGGCTCGGCCTCGCGGGCCACGGAGACCAGGGAGTAGGCGGAGATCTCCAGCGCCGTGCGCCAGTCGTCGCGCGTCGTCTCGATGTAGCGCCCCTCCATGGCCGTCCGGGGGGCGAAGGCGATCGAGTGGACGACGAAGTCGAGGCTTCCCCAGGCGTCCTTGAGGGCGGCGAAGGTGCCCTTGAGCTCCTCCTCGTTGGTGACGTCGCACTGGAATAGCCGTGTCCCCGCCATGTCGTGGGTGAGCTTCTCCAGGTCCGCCTTGAGCCGTTCCCCCTGATAGCTGAAGGCCAGCTCCGCCCCCGCCTCTCCCAGCTTCTCCGCGATGGCCCAGCCGAGGCTGCGTCCGTTGGCCACACCCATCACGAGACCACGCTTGCCCTTCAGGTCGATGGCGATCATGGGGCGGTATCTTATCCGGGATCGGACCGGCACGGACCAACACGGACGAGGCACAGCCCAAAATCCTCTTCGTGCCCCTGTTCGTCCTCTCGTCCCTGTTCGTCCGTGTTCTTCCTGCCGGCTGCTATCCTCCGGGGACCATGCACCTCCACTCCCTCGCCCGCACCCTGATCGACATCGACTCGACGACCGGCCACGAGGCCGCGATCGGCGAATTCCTCTTCCGGTATCTGGAGGAGATGATCCACCGCTCGGGCGCGGGCGCCGTCGAGCGGATGCCGGTCGAGGGCGAGCGCTTCAACGTCTTCGCCGCCTGGGGGGAGCCGGTGGTGGTCCTCTCGACCCACATGGACACGGTGCCGCCCTTCGTCCCCTCGTCCGAGGACGACGATCACCTCTACGGCCGGGGGGCGTGCGACACCAAGGGGGGAATCGCCGCCATGCTCCACGCCGTCGAGGAGCTGTTGGCCGAGGGGCGGCGCGGCTTCGGCCTGCTGCTGGTGGTGGGGGAGGAGACGGACAGCCTCGGCGCCCAGATGGCCAACCGCTACCCGCGAGGCGCGCGGTACCTCGTCAACGGCGAGCCCACGGAGAATCGCCTGGCACTCGGCTGCAAGGGCTACCTCTACCTGGCCCTGGAAGCGGAAGGCCGGGCCGCCCACTCCGCGTACCCGGAGCTCGGCGACAGTGCCATCGACAAGCTGCTGCTCGTCCTCGCCCGGCTGCGGGGCCTGCCGCTTCCCGCCAACGCCGTCCTGGGCGAGACGACCCTCAACATCGGCACCGTGACCGGCGGCCGGGCCGCCAACGTGGTGGCGGATCACGCGCGGGCCGAGGTCACCCTGCGCACCGTGGGCGACACGGCGGACCTGCGGCGGCGGATCGCGGCGTCCGTCCACGCCGTTCCCGGGGTGCGGATCGCCGAGATCCGCGAGACGCCGGCCGTCCACCTCGGCACCCTCCCCGGCTTCGAAACCACGACCGTCAAGTACACGACCGACATTCCCCGCCTCGGCGCCTGGGGCGAGCCCTTCCTCCTCGGCCCGGGCAGCATCCATGTCGCCCACACCCCCCAGGAGCGAGTCTCCAAGCGGGAGATTCAGGAAGCCGTGCGCCTCTACCGGGAGATTGTCTGCCAGTTGCAAGACCGTGGACAATAGGCTCCGCGGAACCTCTGACCCAAAGTCTACTTTCGCTTCCCCGGCATGTCGCGCCCGCCTTGGTGGAGCACCAGCGCCGACACCTTCCCGTCGGCCCCGCGCTGGAAGTCGACTTGGGCGTCCACCACTTTCAGGAAGAACCGCGTCTCTGACTCCGGATAGAGCTCGAGCTTCTGCTGACCGGTGGCCTGGGCGAAGATCTGGCCTCCCTCGCGGGTGATGACGAGAGAGAAGGTGGGAGCCAACTCGTACTCACCCACGTAGGCATCGTAGATCGCGGGGTCCACCTTGACGGCCTGCCGCTCCTTGGGCGGAGCTTCCTTCGTCTTCGCTCCGCTCTCCTCCGGGCCAAAACTGTGGATCATGTCCGCGCCCGTGACCTTCCCCTGTGCGTCGCGCCGGAAGTGGAGCCGGGTGTCGTCGTCGAAGTAGAAGTCATCCTGGCCCGAAGCAAAGATCTCCGCCTTTCTGCCGCCGCTCCGCTGAGAGAATAGCTTCGTCCCGTCGCGGATGATGGTCCGGACGGTCTCCGCATCGAAACGGTAGACGCCCACGTATTCGTCCAGGGTCTTGGCATCGAGCGCGACAGGCTTGCGATCCTCGAAAGCGTGGCCGAGAGCCTTGGCCGCGATGCGGACGGCGAGAGTCTCCGGCTGGGGCTCGGAAGCCTCGTTGTTGGAGAGGATGACGATCAACAGCCGCTCTTCGGGGACGCGGGTGATGATCGTGGTGAACCCGAAGATGCCGCCTCCATGCGCGAGGACGCGCTTGCCCGCGAGCTCGGAAACCCCCATGCCGTAGCCGTAGTGAGTGGCAACGCCGGACTTGATCTTGAACGAGGTGAACATCCGGTCGAGCGACGCCTTTTTGAGCAGCATCTCGCTGGAGAGAGCCCGGTCCCAGATCGCCAGGTCATCCACCGTCGACATCAGGGACCCGGCCGCGTAGGGCTGAGTCATGCTGAGATAGCGCGCGTTGTAAAATCCCTTGTCGTTCTTCTCATAGCCCGTGGCGCGCAGGGGGATGATCTCCTCCACGTGGCCATACCGGGATTGCGACATGCCGAGCTTCTGGAAGATCTCCTCCTCGACGAACTGCTCGTAGCTCTTCCCGGAAACCTTTTCGATGATGGCGCCGAGAAGGATGTACCCCGAATTGTCGTACTCCCACTTCTCGCCGGGAGTGAACTCCAGCGGCTTGTCCTTGAACATCGCGATCAGGTCCGTCAGCTTCATGTCCTCCCGCACCCGCGGCATCCACTCGGCCAACCCTGTGTAGCTCGGGATGCCGGAGGTGTGGGTGAGCAGGTTCTCGACGGTGATCTTCTGCCCATGCGTGGGGTAGTCGGGGAGATACTTCGTGATCTCGTCCTCGACCCGAAGCTGCCCCCTCTCCTGAAGCAGCAGGATGGAAGCCGCGGTGAACTGCTTGGTGATCGACCCGAGCTCGAACACCATGTCGGGCGACACCGGCGTTCCAAGCTCCAGGTTCGCCATGCCAAACCCCTTGCGGAGAACGACCTGACCGTCCTTCATCACCAGGGCCGCGGCCCCGGGCTGGTCCGCGGGGTATGTGGTGGCGAGAAGGTGGTCCGCGTAGGCGGCGAGATCGCTCGGCGGCGGCGCGGCCTGGGCCGAGAGGGAGACGAGGGAGAGAAGAAGCAGGAACGCGCCGAGCTGGACGGCGCGAGAGCTGGATCGATTCATGAGTCGAGGCCTCATTTCTGGTGAGTTCATCCCAGCTTATACGAGTCTGGTGGCCGAACGGTTTCAGGGGCGTTCGAAGACGGCCACGGCCCGCACCGGCGAGCCGGTGCCGCCGCGGATCTTGAGCGGCAGGCCGATGAAACGAAAACGCCCCCGGCCGACGAGTTGATATAAATTGATCATATTTTCATAGTGCGTGAAGCCCAGCTCCCCGCAAATATGATGGACTTCCCTGTTGGAAACGCCGGCCACGCCCGGGGACATCGTTTCGACGCCGAAGGCCGCGATCTTCTGCTCTCCCAGCCAGCGCGCGGCGCCGGTGCTGACCCCCGGCCCCTTGGGCCAGTCTCCGGTTCCGAAGGCGCGCCGGTAATGATCGGTATAGAGAAGAACCGTATTCCCCGGCGTGATTTCAAGACCCGTCTCGGAGAGGGCGCGCTCCAGATCAGCGGTCTCGATCAATTCCAGCCGGCCTTTATGAGACAGATCCAGACAGAGACCTTCGGTATAGAACATCGTCAGAGGCATCGTATCGATCGACTGGCCCCGGTAGTGGCGTGCCATGTGATTGATGGCGTCGACATGCGTGCCGGTGTGCTCGCCCAACACCAGCCGGTTCACGGCGGGTGTCACCACGTCGCTCCCGGTGATGCCGTCCCACTGTTCATGGGATGCGTGGACGGTGATCTCCACCTCCGGAAGGCCGGTAAACACCGGCATGCCGGAGAAGATCTCCTGGCTCAGATCGATGATTTCAAGCACGGCCTTTAGAGTACACCGCGCGGAACCGGAGAGGATCACGACGAGGTGCCAGCCGTTTCGCCAGCTTCCCGCTAGACTACGAGTCTCATGGCCAAGAAGACCGCGGATCACCGAACCACGCGGGCGGCGGGTCCGCCCGGCACGGCGGAGTCGCTACGCCTCCGGGTGCCGGGCCTCGTGGTCCTCAGTCATCCCGACCCGCGCCGGGTGGGCGACGAGGCGGCGCTGATCAAGCTGGGATCGGGACAGACGGTGGGGCTCTCGCGCCGCGAGCCAGATTTCGCGCCGCCCGGCCCGGAGGCGAGTTTCCGGCCCCTGGACGACACTTTCCTGAGCCGGAGCCCCCTCCGCCTGAGCCCTGGGCCCGAGCCCGGCAGCATCGTCCTCGACCGCTCCGGCAGCCCGACTCATGTCACCGCCGGCGGCGAAGACGTGGCGACGAGCCGGACCTTCACCGCCGCCGAGATCGAGCGCGGAGTGGTCCTGGTGCTGGGCCGGCGCATCGCTCTGCTGCTGCACCCGGTCGATCCCGTGCCGGTCTCGGTGCCCGGCTTCGGCCTGGTCGGGGAGTCGGCCACGACCCTGCGGTTGCGCCAGGAGATCCGCTCGGCGGCCGGCCTCGACGTTCCCGTGCTGCTGCGCGGCGAGACCGGCACCGGCAAGGAGCTCGTGGCCCGCGCCCTCCACGACGCGGGCAAGCGCTGCGAGGGGCCTTACGTGGCCGTCAACATGGCGGCGCTGGCGCCGTCGCTCGCCGCCGCGGAGCTCTTCGGGGCCGAGCGCGGCGCCTACACCGGGGCGGACCGCAAGAAGACCGGCTTTTTTCAGAGCGCCCAGGGCGGGACCCTCTTTCTCGACGAGGTGGGCGACATGCCGCCCGAGGTGCAGACGCTGCTCTTGCGAGTGCTGGAAAACCGCGAGATCCAGCCGGTGGGGAGCGTCGAGACGATACCGATCGATGTCCGCATCGTCGCCGCCACCGATGCCGCTCTCGAAGCGGCGATCGCCGAGGGACGCTTCCGGGCGCCTCTGCTGCACCGCCTTGCCGGTTTCGAGATCCGGCTGCCGGCGCTACGCGAGCGGCGTGACGACGTCGCCCGGCTCTTCCTTCATTTTTTGCGAGACGAGTCGCAGGCTGTGGACGAGACCAGGGTGGATTTGGAGTCCGCGGACCGCCCCTGGCCGCCGGCCGAGCTGGTCGCCCGCCTGGTGGAGCATGATTGGCCGGGCAACATCCGCCAACTGCGCAACGTCACCCGGCGGCTGCTGATTGCCCGCCGGGACGGCCTGGGGGAGAAGGAGCTCGGGCGCTTGGTGGACCAACTGCTCGCCGAGCCGGCGATCCTTGTCCCTCAGCCGGTCGCCGAGGCCCCGCCGGCGCCAGCCTCGCAGAAACCGCCCGCAGGGATCTTCGTCCGGCGCTTCCGCAGATCCTCGGAGGTGAGCGACGAGGAGCTCCTCGCTGCCCTCGAGCACCACCGCTGGCAGCTCCAGCCTGCGGCAGAGGCCCTTCGCGTCTCGCGGCCGACGCTCTACCGGTTGATCGAAAGCTGCCCGCAGATCCGCAAGGCGGCGGAGCTGGAGCGCGCGGAGATCGCGAGCGCCCTGGCGGACTGCGGCGGCGATCCCGCCGCCGCAGCCGCCCGGCTCCGCGTCTCGCCCCAGGGCTTGAAGCGCCGGATGACATTGCTCGGATTGCGCTGAAGCCTTTCCCTTTCTCTTTTTGCTTTTCTTTCCTGGCCAGGATGACCGTGGACATCTCCACGGACGTCCCAAGATGTCCATGGACATCTCAGATCGGACGGCTTCCCCCGGCGAAACTCCTGGCACAGCCTTTGCCAAAGCTCCTGGTGTCTCGGAAACTTCGGAGGTTCGTTTGGAGCCTTCACTTGCAAACCAGGGAGGTTGATTCATGCCACAGTACTCCAATTTTTTACTTCGGGATACCTTGCAGGACACAGGTCATCCCGACACCTACGATGCCTTGTGGGTTTCGCCCGATATCGTGCCTTGGGGACCCGATGAAATGCCCAACTCGACAGCGACGCTGACCAGCACTCGCGGCCAGGACATCGGAAGGCAATTGAATCAGGGTGAAATCAACTACCTCTATCTCCGTGGCCTGAATCTCAGCGGGTCCACGCAATCTACAAAGCTCTATCTCTATTGGGCAAACCCTTCGCTTTTCTGTCAGCCCTCCACATGGACGCAGATCCCCACGGCCGCGGGCGGGGACTACCTTCCGCTCATCGCGAACGGAAACCAATTCGTTGCCGGCAACGCCGCATTCCGCTGGATGACGCCCACAGGAAGCTCCACTCACTACTGCCTCCTGGCGATGGCCTCCGACTCCGACAACCCGCTCCCCGGTCCATTCGACTCGACCAACGAATTCGTCGAGTGGGTGGGCGACAACCCGGGCGTCGCCTGGCGCAACGTCAATCTGTCGGGCACTCCCCCACCGCCCAGTTGGCAGGGAGATCTCCAGTTCGGCAATCCCAATGATTACGCTGCTCCTTTCCTGTTCCTCGTCAATCCGATCGGGCTCAACTTGACCGCGCAAATCTCCATGCAGTGCGCGGAGGAGGGACCGAACCCCCCGATCGATGGGAATCAAGCGAGCTTTCAGACGACGCTCCCCGCGGGTTTCCAAGGGGTCCTCGACGTCCGGTTGAGCCTGCCCGGGAATGTGCCGTGGCCGGCCGGCTCGCGCGTCTGCATCAGCTATTTCCAGATCGGGTCAGGCTCCTCCGGACAGATGCTCCAGAAGCACGCCGCCACACCCGACCGCCTACAGCGGATGGGGATCGGACGTCAGCAGATCGAACGCCTTCAGGAATCCGCCGGCTTTCTGATTCCTGTGGGCAGCTACACCGTGAGGATCAGTTAAGGAAGACAACCGTTCGCGCCGCCAGCCCGGGGGGCTCCGGGCCGAATAAAAACTCTTGATCAAAACATAACGGGAGGAAGCACAATGGCACTTTCAGGAGCAGATCCGATTTGCAAAAGCCAGATCAAAGCCACGCACGACACGTCCGGCGACATGGCTCCCTTGCTCGAAATCGACCATATCTATTACCAGGAGGCGATCCTGATAGACGATGGCACCTACCATCACGTGGTCACAGGTTGGATCACGTTGACCAACAAGGGAGGGTCGAACCTGGAGAACATCTCCATCTTCATCAACCTGGGTAACGAAGCTGTCATCCATCAGCCGTTCATCTGCGACGCCCACGGTACTCCGGCCTCGGATACCCTCAGCTTCCCGAATCTCCCTGCGGGCCAGACATCTCCGGCCCAGGCTTATTACTGGTCGCTGATCAATCATGAGCCCGGGGCCCAGGAGCCTGTTCCGTTCACTGTCACTCCCAGGCTCACTCCCCAGTACACCGTCTCGTACACTACGCTTCCGACCTTCAGCCAGCACGATACGACCACGGTGAACCTGTCCTGAAGCCGTTGCCTAGGGGTTCGAGGCCGAGAGCCACAGCCGCCCGCCTACCCGGCGGGCGGCTTTTTCAGGCCGGCGATGACGGCGGTGAAGAGCTTAAACATAGAATAGAGCCGCACAGACAACCAAGGAGAAGAGAGGTATGGCGAGGCTCACGGAGATCTATTACATCAAATATTCCGACGAAGTAGCGAACCACCACAGGGTTCCCAAGCTGTATAAACCCGACGGTCTGGAACAGACGAATCATCAATTCCACGTCGAGGCTTTCAATGGAGTTGTTTTCGTGTTTACGATTCCCTCGGACGGCCCGGAGCTGACTCTCCGGTTCAACAAAGCGACGGATCCGGCGAATACTCCACGCCAGCCCATCTCCTGGACCGAGGCCTCGGAACCGGCGTGGATCGTGCTCTACAACCCGATCGACTCGCCGTACAAGACGTTGTCCCTGGTCGTCGACAGCACCAAGGAGCCGGTGGGACGGCAGGCCAGCTTCAATCTGAATTTTTATGACCCCGCGAAATCAATGTTTTTTGCGCTTCGCATCCAGGAGGATGGCGGGATGCCTCTCGATCCGACCATCATCGAGAAGCCCCCCGAATATTGAGCTATGGGAGAGCTGCCGCGGTCAAGGCCGATTCCGGCCGGCCTTGCTTACCCTCTCCGCGAGTTGGGTGCGGAGCGGATCGAACCAGGGGAAGGCAAACCAGCGAGGGTCGAATCCGCGGTCGAGGGCCCGCTGGGCATTCCACAGGGCGGACGCCTGGTCGCCGACCAGGACGAACACCAGCGAGGCCTCGTATGCTTTGAACGGGCTTTCCGGATCGAGGCGTAGCGCCTCCTGCGCGGCGGCGACCGCTTCCGGGGCGCGGTGGAGGTGGGCGAGCGCCTGGGCGCGGACTGTGAGGAGCTTCTCGGGTTGCGGATCGTGGTCGATCTGCTCCAGCACCTGCCGGTAGAGAGCCGAAGCCTCCTCCCGCCGGCCGGCGAGGAGCTCGGCGTCGGCCAGGTTGAGTAGCGCGGACGGCGAGCCCGGCGTCAGTGCCAGGGCCTCCCGGAAGCGCCGTGCCGCGTCACCGTACCGGCCGGCGAGCAGGTAGGCGGTCCCGAGGTTGTTCAGCTCGGTGGTCTCCGGCGAGCGAAGTACCAGCCTCTCGTAAAGCTCCGCCGCGCGCTTCGGATCGCCGCTGGCGAGCTCGAGCTGTGCGAGGGAGGAGAGGCCGTTGTAGTGCCCCGGCGCCAGCGTGAGCCCGGCTTCCATCTCGCGGCGCGCGCCGGCGACGTCCCCGTGGCGGTAGAGCATGCTGCCGAGGTTGAAGTGAGAGCCGGCCGACGGGAGCTGCAGGACCACTTCGCGCATCAGGGCGAGGGCCTCCGGCCGCTGCCCCTTGCGTTCGAGAAGAAAAGCTTTCTGTTGCAGGCGTTGGGCATTGCCGGGCTCCAGCCGCCGCAGCCGGTCGAGAATCGCCTCCGCCTCGTCCAGCCGGCCGGCCACCCTCGCCACCGTGGCCCTCTGGACCAGGACCCGGGGGTCGTCCGGCGCCGTGGCGCGGGCGCGTTCCACCTCCTGCGCGGCACGCTCGAGATCGGCGCGGTCCCGCGTCGCTTCGAAGCGCTTGACCAGGGCCGCGGCGGCGTAGAGCGGCAGGTCCAGAAAGCGCGGAGACGTTCGTTCGAGCCGCTCCAGGCCGGCGAGGAGATCGTCGGTCGAAAATCCCTGCTCGCGGTTGTCGAACCGCCCCTTCAGGCGTAGATACGCCTCATAGTCCTCGGCCCGCACCTCCAGGTCGGGCACGCCGGAGCGCAGCCGGGCTTCGGGGTAGGCGGCGCGCAGGTGCTCGACGACCGCGAGCCCCATCTCCAGCAGGCTCCCGGTGTCGACGGTAAAGCCCGAGGTCCACAGCAGGCGCCCATCCGCGCCGCGCAGGCGGCGGAGCACCAGCCGGCAGGTTGTGGCCGGCCCGCACTCCAACCGCGAGGTGAGCACCTCGTCGGCCGCCAGCACGCGGGCCAGGGCCACCGGGTCGCCCGCCGCGGCTTCATCGCGGGAAGGCTCCAGGGCGGCGACGTGCTGAAAGCCGAGCAGGCCCTGCAGCAGCGCCGTGCTCACCGCGCTCGCCGCCAGAGCGAATTCTTTTCCGGCGAAGCCCGAGGCCACGACCGTGGTCTCCGGAACCGCCACGTACAGTGTCCGCGGCGGAATCCGGAGCCAGGTTCCCACCGCGACCAGAAGGCCCAGCGCCGCGACAGCCGCCGTGACGCGCCAGCCGAGCCTGCGGCGGCGGCCGGCTCCGGGCGCTACATTTGGAACATCGACCGGAGCCTGGGCCGGTGGGACATCGAAAGGGGTGTGAAAGGTGCTTCCGGAGAGCTTCCCGCCGATCGGTTCTCGGGCGGGAAGCTCCTTCAGGACTTCGGAGAGCTCCGCAAGGGCGTGCTCGGCGCTGTGCGGGCGCTTCCGCGGATCTTTTTCGAGCAAATGAGAAATGAACGTGGACAGGGCTTCGGGCAATGCCGGGATTACCGACCGCGCCGGCGGAGGGTCCCAGATGCAGATGCGTTGCAGGATCTCCGCGGCAGAGTCGCCGCGAAACGGGGTGACGCCCGTCACCATCTCGTAGAGCAGAGTGCCCATGGCGAAGAGATCGGAACGCGGACCGATCTCGCCGCCGCGAACCTGCTCCGGCGACATCGCGGCGAGCGTGCCGACCAGTCCGCCGTGGGTCGACAGCCGGGTTTCGCTGTTGCCGGGGTCGATCCGCCGGGCCAGCCCGAAGTCGAGGAGCTTGGCCTGCTCGACCTTGCCGGGCGAGCTGTCGGCCGCGACCATGACGTTCTCGGCCTTGAGGTCGCGGTGCACGATTCCCCCGGCATGCGCGACGGCGAGCCCGACGAGGATGTCGCGGGCAAGGCGCGCCGCACGGCCGGGCGCCAGCGGGCCATCGCGCAGCAGATGGCGTAGCGGCCAGCCCTCGACGAGCTCCATGACGATCCAGTCGCCGTCGCGGGACTCGACCCAATCGTAGACCTGGACGATCGCCGGATGGTGGAGCCGGGCGACCGCGCGCGCTTCCCGCTGAAAGCGCCTGCGGGCGGTGGCATCCTCCTCCCGGCCGGACCAGATCCGCTTCAGCGCCACCGGCCGGTCGAGGCGTTCGTCGAAACCCGCGTACACCTCACCCATCCCGCCACTGCCGAGCCGGCGGTCGACACGGTAGGGCCCGACATGCCCGGCATCGGCTTCAGGTGAGCTCAAACAAGTCGCCCTCGGATCTCTTGGCTTCAGGAACGCAGAATACTCCGAGCGCTTGCGCGAAGAAAGAGGGATCGAGCCGGCTCGGTGCTTGCGAGGTGCCAGCCGTTTCGTTGCGTCCGGCGCTTATTCCATCCGGATCGCCTCCAGGGGCTCGACCGCGGCGGCCCGGCGCGCCGGCAGCCAGCTCGCGAGCAGTGCGACCGCCGCGAGCAGCACCGGCACCGCCGCGAAGATCCATGGATCGGCGGGGCTGACGTTGTAAAGCAGCGAGATCATCAGGCGGGTCGCCGCCAGAGCGGCGGCGAGGCCGATGGCGATGCCGAGCAGCGTGATCCCCAGCCCCTCCCGGAGCACCATGCGGGAGATGTCGCGCCGCCGGGCGCCGAGGGCCATCCGCACCCCGATCTCCCGCGTCCGCTGGCTGACCACGTAGGAGATGACGGCGTAGATTCCCACCGCGCCGAGGAGCAGAGCGACTGTGGCGGCGATCGCCAGCAGGAGCATGGTGTAGGAGGTCCGCTCGATCGAGCGTGCCACCACGTCTTGAAGGGGCCGGATCTGGGTGACCGGAAGGTTCGGATCGAGCGCCCGCACCACCTGGCGAAGGGGTTTCACGAGGCTGGAGGGCGCGGCCCGGCTCCTCACCACCAGAGTGAACGGCCAGGTCGGATCGAGGTCTTTCTTGCCGATGCGTAGAATCGATCGATAGATGCGGTCCTCCGGCGGCTTCACCAGATCGCGGCCGTGGACGTCGCCGACGATGCCGACGATCCGGTACCAGGTCGTCGCATTCACCGGCCCGTTGAACAGCCGCTTGCCGAGAGCGCTCCGGCCTTTCCAGAAGCGCTCGGCGACGCTGCGGCTCACCACGATCTCCTGCTCTCCCGACCGTGGTGCCCGGCCGTCGAAGACCCGGCCCGCCAGCAGCGGAATCCGTAAGGACCTAAAGTAACCGGGGGTCACGTAGTTGATGCTGAAAGCCGGAGGAACCTCGCCTGGCGCGAGAGGAAAATCCTCGACCCCGTACACGCCGGTGTTCTCGGGATCGAGGAGCGGCAACGACCTGACAGCGGCCGCGCTCGTCACCTCCGGCAGCGCCGCCGCCTGCGCGAGGAGCTGCTCGGTGAAGCGGAGGATGGCGGCGGCATTGGGATAGCTGCCGCCGGGGAGGTCGAGCTGCAGGGTGAGAACGCCGCGTGGATCGAAGCCGGGGTCGACGTGGCGCAACCGCTGGAAGCTCTTCACCATCAACCCCGAGCAGACCAGCAGCACCAGGGCGAGCGCCACCTGCGCGATCACCAGGAGGTTGCGGGCTCGCAGGCGTCCGCGCCCGGCCGTGTCGCCGCGGCCGCCTTCCCGCAGGGCCGGCGCCAGGGCGGGAGAGCCGAAGCGCAACGCCGCGATCCCACCGCAGAAAAGCCCCGCGACGACGGAGAGCGCCAGGGTGAAGAGAAGCACCCGGCCATCGACGCCGATTTCCTCCAGCCGTGGAATGCCCGGCGGGCGCAGAGACACCAGCAGCCACAAGGCGGCCCAGGCGAGAGCGAGCCCCAGCGTGCCGCCGACGAGCGACAAGGCCAGGCTCTCTCCCAGGAAAAGGCGGGCGATATCGCCGCGCGCCGCTCCCAGCGCCGTGCGCACCGCCACCTCCCGCTGCCTCCCCTCGGCTTTCACCAGAAAGAGGTTCGCGACGTTGGCGCAGGCGATCAGCAACAGGCAGGCGACGCTTCCCAGGAGGATCCAAAGGATCTGCTCGACGTTGCCGACGACGTCGTCGCGCAGCGAGGCGAGGTGGACGGTCATCTGCTCGTTCGCGATGTAGGCGCGGTCCATCCCCTGGCCCGGGTAGACTTCCGGAATCCGGTAGACGAGCGCCGAGAGCTCCCGGGTGGCTCGCTCCAGAGAGACTCCCGGCCGCAGACGGCCGATCCCCGGCGTGCTGAAGCCTCCGAGGTTGAGGTGCGCGGGATCGAGCGTATGGGGCTCCCAGATCGCCGTCGCCGGCGTGGGGAAGGGGAATCGCGGCGGCATGACGCCGACGATCCGCCGGGCGACGCCGTCGACCCGCAGGACCGAGCCCACCACGTTCGGACTCCCGCCGAGCCGCCCTCGCCAAAGCGCGTCCGAGATCACCACGACCTTCTCCGCTCCCGGCTTCTCGTCCGCTTCCTGGATCGTCCGGCCGCGGGAGGGCGGCACCCCGAGAACGTTGAAGACGGAGCCGGTGACCGTGGCAGCCTCCACCCGTTCCGGCGTCGAGCCACCGGTGACCGTCGCCTCGCCGGGGTAGAAGATCCCCAGATCCGAGAGGACCCGGTTCTCCCGGCGATAGAGGATGTAGACGGCTTCCGACATGTCGATCAGCTGGCCGAGCTTGAGGCCCGGCGCATCGTGCCTCACGATCACCAGGCCATCCGCCTGCGGGAAGGGGAGCGGACGGATCAGCACGGCGTCGACGACGGTGAAGATCGCCGCGTTGGCGCCGAGTGCCACGCCGAGAGTGAGCAAGGGGACCATCAGGAAGCCCGGATTGCGCCGCATCTCGCGGGCCAGAGACCGAAACGAGGCGAGGAGAAAGCCCATAAAAGCAACCGCTGTGCCCATCGTTCAGGCTGGCATCCACCGGGGGCCGCGACGAAGGATTCCCTTCGCGGGTCTCGCCGGGAGGACGGCTCCGTACGGCTCCGCGGACATCCGATGTCCCGGGACGGTGAAGGCGCATCCCCGGATTGCGGCCCGATCTCCCGGGGCGAGAATCCGATCTCCCGGTACAACGGGTCGATGGACGGGGGCGATCGAAGTGTGACCGCGTACAACCGATCGACGACCCGGGACATTGGACCGATGTCCCGGTCCAACGAAACGATCTCCCGGGGCGATGGGAGGTGCGCCGAGGACGACGGATCGATGCCCCGGGGCGATGGAGGCGCGTCCCCGTGCAACGGTCCGACGTCCCGGTACATCCGATCGATGGACCGGGACGGTGAAAGGGCGACCGCGTACGACGGACCGATGTCCCGGGCCGACGATTCGATGGACTCGGGCAACGGCTCGATGACCCGGGATTGTCGAAGGGCGACCCACTACGACGGACCGATGCTCCGGGGCGATGGAGTTCCTTCCGCGGACAAGGAAGCGTTGCCCCGGCTCGCGGGCTCAAGTTTTGGGGGACACAGGAAAGAAGACGGGGGGGCGCGGCGAGCGCGCCCCCCCGGCAGGACAAACTACAGGTCCGACTCGACGGGTGCTGCGAAGCCGGCGGACGCCGGCGGGGTGGTAGGCGTGGGCTTCTCGGTCGCCGCCTTGGCCTTCCGGCCACGGAACGGCTGCAGGCCGAATTCGGCGATCTTCTCCTCGCGGGGGCCGAAGTGGTCCTTCACCGCGATGCGGACCACGTTGGCTACGGACTGCCCCTCGGTGAGGAGCCGCCGGAACTTCTTCGCGCTCTCCTGCTTGCTGGCCTTGAGCGCGGCGTGTTGCCGGCCGGTCTCAAGCATCTCGGTGAGGAGACCCGTGAGCTTGAGCCGGAACGGCTCCAAGGCCGGAAGCTCCTCCTTGTTGGCTTCCATGATCACCGACAGACCCTGCAAGTCGCCCAAAACCCCAGCGTGCCTCGTCTCTCGTCTCGGCATGACTGCTGCTCCTTCCTGAGCCGCTCCGGGCTCGAACATCCGGCGCCGTCATGGCGCCTGGATGATGCGCATAGATTTCACGATTTTCTGATCCGTGTCAAGGCCCTCCTCTTGTGTCTTCACTCGGGCCTGACAATCTACCGCATGTGTGAGTTGAAGCGAGATCAGCAGCTATGCGGAGACGACGGTCTGCTAGGATCCGGCCCCATGGGCCGTCCTACCGGCAATCAAGAGATGCGATGACAGAGTCCATCTACGTAGGAGCGGTCGACGGCATCCAGGGCGTCCTTCGCCCGTTCCTGAAGCAAAGCGGTTTTCGGGTCCGTGGGCGGACATTCAACCGCGTCACCGAGGACGGCCTTACCCAGGTCGTGAACCTTCAGATGGGCGCTTCGGACCCACCGGGCACAACGCATATCCCCGGCCTTCGGGAAAATTTGCATGGCTTCTTCACGATCAATCTCGGCGTCTACGTTCCGGAGGTCGCGAGGTACCACGGCGGCGGCGAAGCCGGACCCTGGGTTCAGGAATATCGCTGCTGCGTGCGCTCTCGCCTCGGCAAGATATCGGGGGAGGATCGGGATCTCTGGTGGCCTGCTCGGTTTGACGACGCCATCGTCAACGATGTCCGCCGCCGGCTTGAGACGGATGGGCTTTTGTTTCTCGACCGCCATTCAACAAGGGACAAGATACTGGCCGAGTGGCGTGATCGCCCGGACACTCTGCATGTCATGAGTCCGCCTCGGATCGTAATGGCAATCATTTTGGCGGAGCGTGGCCAAAGCGGCATCGCCCACGAGTTGCTCGCCGAGCAAGTGCTGGAAACGCACAATCCGGGACATCCGGATTATGTTCGGACGCTGGCCGCCAAGCTCGGATTGGGGAGCCTGGACGGCTGAAGGCCGTCCGGAAGAACCATCATTTCGCCGGCTTGACCTGTCAATTTTCAGGAGCACCGGCGTCGTCATCGGCGGACTCGTCGCCCGTCTCGGCGTCGACGTGGCCAGGATGGCCGGTCGGCTTGACCTGACCGTTCAGGTGGCCGATCACGAGGTGGCGCTCGCCCGGCGTGTAGACCTCGGAAGCCTTGGTGACGCTCCAGGAGTAACCCGTCAGGGCGCCGTCCGGGCCGGCGTAGAGACGGAAGAGCCCTTCCCCCACGCCGCTGTGGAACTTTCCCTTGGCGTAGTGACGGGAATCGGTGGGGCCGTGGCCGGTGTGCGAAGAGTCGATCACCGAGAGCTCGTACTGCACGGTTCCGGGGACGATCGGCTCCGTCGCGCGGCGCTCGACGGGCTGCGACGCGGCGAGCAGCACGTGGCCGGTCGGATGGCTCCCCGGAGGGTACTTGATCGCCAGAACGTCGCCCGGTCGGATCTCCGCGATCCGCAGGACGGGGTCGAAGCCGCGGCCGGCGGCAATGGCGTCGTGGAAACCGGCGGCGCGCGGGAAGCGGCCGCCCAGCCAGGAGGCGAAGTCGGCGGGCCGGTAGCCGTACGCCTGCATCATCAGGTGAGCGACGAGGGCGCTGCAGACGCTTCGGTTCCGCGTTTCGGAGGCGCCGCTGACGCCGGTCCAGGTGACGATCGTCGGCCGCGAGGCATAGATGTTGGTCTCCGGGGTGACGCCGGCAACCAATCGCCGGGCCCACTCGAGGAGGTTCGGGCCGGCAGCCGCAAACCCCGGCCGGCCGGAAAGCGGCAGGACGAGAAGCGAGAGCAGCACGGCCGTGACGAGACGGGGTAACGAGGTGCGGCGGTGGAGCATGTCTTGGTCTCCCGGGAGAGCGGACCGGAAATCCGGTCAGGGCCGAGTGTACGACGCCTGCCCCTCCGGAAGATCTCCGGCTTCCGGCTGCCTCCTGTCACTCCGTCCGGAGCGGCTTGACGGCGGCGGCCCGCCGCGCCGGCAAGGCCCATCGCTGGCTGCAAGCCGGATCTACTCTGACATGGGTATCTCGTTCCCTGGCTCAGTAAACCAACCAACCGGCAAAACCAACTCGAGACACTGAGCCAGAGCCATCAGTGCCAGGAGAACATCGACGCGTGTGTGGATCTTTTCTCCATGGTGTGCTCCGAGGTTTCGGTAGATTCGCACAAGATCGAGCAGCGGCCTGAGACGCGCGACCTTGCCGCCCGAGTTCGCAAGCTTACCTAATGTCTCTACCTGGCGAGCTAGCTGCCTGCCCGCAAGATCGGCTCCATTTGCACGACCATACGAGGAGAGGACAGCTTCAAGGATCTTCCCGGTAGCTGTCAACGAAGCCGAATATGACTCCTTCTGAAGACAGCTATACAGCTCAGCCATTGCAGGTTCGAGGTGGACGAGTTCGGGATGCTGGTTGCAGGAGTCTTTGATCATGGTCCTTATGCCGGTATAAAGGTCGAGTAGTTCCTCATCAAATGTGTCTCCTGCATCGCCGAGGATGGGTGGCCTCCGAAGGCTGATTCTCCTTCGAGTCCCGAATAGCGCATGCCAGAGGAAGAGGTTCAACGGCGTTAATATTACAGCCAAGTCACCCGGCCATCCCTTCAGCTTCAAGCGGCCAACGAGATAGCTCGTTGGCGAAGTGGCCAGGCTCAGAAATGTATCTGGCGGGGCGAAAAGGACCGCCAGTATTCTCGGCACAACTAGGCCGCTATCTGACGTCCACAGAGACGTTGTGAGGCCCAGAGGCGCAACTCCATAAAAGGTATACCGACAGGTGCGATTCTCCGCAAACATGGCCACCGAGCAAAGCACTGCCACGGCACCAAAAGAGCGGAGGAGGAGTAGCCGGTGCCAGACAGTCACGAGATACCTTTGACTTGAAGAAGAGTCGCGGTATTCTTGGCGACACCCAGCGTCCCGATTAAAAGCGTGGAGTAGGTAGCATCCAGGCTTCGGCTCTCTGGAACGAGCAGATCATTCAGGAGCGCACCGGCCATGTCCCAGAGTTGGCGGAGGTCGGGTTGTAGTTGTAGGCCGTAAGATCTTGCTGTCGAAACTAGCTCTTCAAATGACTCAGGGGGAGGCACTTCTGTATTCGCACCAGCAAGCACGACGTGGAGATGCACAAGTAGAAGATGACGGCAGAGAGATGTCGAGGACAGCTTCTTCCTCAACGCCACGACCCCGGCGAGCTCGTCACAAAGCCATGCGAGGGACCCATGGAGGTGAGTGCCAACTCCCTCCGAACTCAGCAGTTTGCCAAGGCTTTTGAACTCCTCGGATGTTGATGAGTTGAGCTGCGCGGCTAGATCTTGCTTCGGAGGGTTCTGCCAATTTGCTGCTCCGCAAATAATAGCTATGTTTGCGCCAACAATGACATCTCGAAGGGCCGCCGAGGGTTCAAGCCAAGTGAGAAGAAAGATCGAAGGTGAGAAAAAAACTAGCACGCTTCCTTCTAGAAAGGCTACGAAAACAGCCAGAGTCTTGAACAGGAACAGAGAATAAGTACTTCGCCAGAGCCAGGAAGTAACGTGAAAATATTCTAAGCCGTAGATAGTGGCGCTCGATTTCCAGTTGATATATGCAAGCCCGGCTAATAGCATCCAACCGAGTAGCTTCACGCTGCCGTTCATTCTGAGCATGCTCCATCTCCTTGAATCATGAAAGAAATAGGCGACCAGGCATGGACTTCGAAGTGCGTAGCCCCAAGTGCTCAAGAGTAATCGCTCTTTCTCAGGGTGGCGTCCTCTCAGGGCCGCGTCCGCCTCGGCAACCTGCTGAGACAGTAACTCCTCGGTGGCAGGCAGAGCCGAATGAAGGACTCTAAACCGAAGTTCTTTTTGAAAGCCTGCCCAACCGTAGAGCAAACCGTTGCGGCGGCAGGCTTCCATGCAGTTATGGCCGAGAACGTTGTACCCATGTAAGAGTATTGGATAGTGAGAACACTCCTCTTGACAGAGCCGGGGAA
>DASYJD010000110.1:0-6969 GCA_035996875.1 Thermoanaerobaculia bacterium | reverse complement strand
CCCTCTCCCGACCACCCCATCCGCCGCCCCGGGAGAGGGGTACCCCTGGGGCTTCCCCGCCTTGCTCCCTCTTCTCCCGGTGAAGGGGGTTGGGCGGGGTCGGGAGAAGAGGGCCGGGGTGATGAGGGTCTTGGGTGGGGGAACTTGCAGCAAAGTTAGCGCCCATGCCGGGAGAGGGGCAGAGGTGAGGGGGTCTTCAGGCGGGGGAACGAAAAACGCCCGGCGACCCACGCCGGACGTTTCGTTTTCAGGAGAGGGGACGAAGCTTCAGATGTCGGCGGCCTTCAGGCTGGCGACCAGCTTCTGGATGCACGGCTTCATCACCTTGTCGAACATGCGGTTGTCGTCGACGCCGCCGCCGATGCCGAAGACCGACACGCGGACGCTGGTCTCTTCCTGGCTGGCCTCGTCGGCCCACAGGACCTCGCCGGTGCTGGCGTTGATCAGCCGTGCGTTGAGCGCCGCCACGAACTTGCGCTTGCCGGCGGAAACGCCGCCGCCGCCGCCGCTCACGTCGGTGTTGCCGTACTCGGTCACCGCGCCGGTGAGCAGGTAGTTGAGGCCCAGGATCTTGCCGAGCTTCATGGCGGTACCCTTGTCGATGTCACCGGACTGGGTGAGGTGCTTCTCCTGCATCATCGCTTCGAGCTGCTCGCGGTCGACGACGGTGAACTTGCCGCTCTTGACCAGCTCGGTGACGAACACGTCCTGCGCCGCAGCGGCGCCGCCGTGGTACCACCACTGGTTGTCGGCCTTGTTCTTGAACTCGAGGACGGCGATGCGGGGCTTCGTTCCGCCACCCTTCGGAGCGGCGGACAGGACAGGTACGAGCACCAGCGCCAGCAGGGCGATGGCGCAGAGTGCAGGAATGAAAACGCGCTTCATGACTAGGGACCTCCTTGAGAAAAGGGTAGCTCTTCCCTATTTTACCCCGGAAGAACCTCTCTCCGCTATCCGTCCGGGCACTTTTCAGGCATCCAGCTCCTGCGCGTCGACTACGCAGAGGGCCGCCATGTTCACGATGTCGCTCACTTCGAGCCCGCTCTGCAGCACATGGATGGGCTTGGCCATGCCCAGCAGGATGGGCCCGATGGCCTCGGCTCCCGCCAGGCGCCAGATCAGCTTGTAGGCGGTGTTGGCCGACTGCAGCTCCGGGAAGATGAGGACGTTGGCCGGCGCTTTGAGGCGGCTCCACGGGTAGCTCTCGTGCAGGATCGGCTCGAAGACGGCGGTGTCGGCCTGCATCTCGCCGTCGATCTCCAGGTCCGGCTCCAGCTTCGAGACGATCTCGACGGCACGGCGCACCTTGCGCGCCGCAGGGTGGGTGTTGGAGCCGAAGTTGGAGAAAGAGAGCATGGCCACCCGCGGGACGACGCCAAAACGGCGGGCGAAGCCGACGGTGAGCAGGGCGATCTCCGCCAACTCCTCGGGGGTGGGGTCGATGTTGACCGTCGTGTCGGCGAGGAAGAAGAGACGGTCCTGGAGGATGAGGACGTAGGCGCCGGAGACCCGGTGCACCCCGGGCCGGGTGCCGACGATCTGCAACGCTGGACGGATCGTGTCGGGATAGGACTGGGTGAGGCCGGAGATCAGGCCATCGGCATCCCCCATCTCCACCATCATGGTGCCGAAGTAGTTGCGCAGCCGCATGCGCTTGCGGGCATCGACGAGGGTGATGCCGTCGCGCCGCCGCATCTCGTAGAAGCGCCGGGCGTAGGTCTCGAACAGCTCGCTGCTCTCGCTGTGGATGATGGTCACCCGGTCCTCAGGCAAATCGAGAGCTTTGAGACGGTCGGCGATCATCTCCCGGCGGGCGAGGAGGATGGGGTGGGCGATCCCCTCGTCGACCAGGATCTTCGCCGCGCGCAGGATCTGCTCGTGCTCGCCCTCGGGGAAGACCACCCGCCGGGGGGAGCGCTTGGCCTGGTCGATGACGCCGCGCATCAGCTCCAGCCGGCGGGAGATCAGCGTCTCCAGCCGCCGCTGATAGGCCGCGAAGTCCATGATAGGCACCCGGGCGACGCCGCTCTCCATGGCGGCGCGCGCCACCGCTGGCGGTACGCGCAGCAGCACCCGGTAGTCGAACGGCTTGGGGAGGATGTACTCGCGGCCGAAGCGCAGCGAGTCGAGCCCGTAGGCGCGCAGCACCGCGTCCGGCACGTCCTCGCGCGCCAGCGCCGCCAGCGCCTCGACCGCTGCCAGCTTCATCGGCTCGTTGATGTCGGTCGCCCGCACGTCGAGCGCGCCGCGGAAGAGGAAGGGGAAGCCGAGGACGTTGTTGACCTGGTTGGGATAATCGCTGCGCCCAGTGGCGGCGATGGCATCCGGGCGGGCGGCCAGGATCTCCTCGTAGCCGATCTCGGGATCGGGGTTGGCCATGGCGAAGACGATGGGGTCGCGGGCCATGGAGATCACCATGTCCGCAGTCACCACGCCACCCACCGAGAGACCGACGAAGACGTCGGCATCCGCCATCGCCTCGGTCAGGGTGCGCGCCGGAGTGTCCGAGGCGAGCTCCTCCTTGTAGGGATCCATCTCGATCTCACGGCCGCGATAGATCACGCCGTGGCGGTCGCAGAGGACGACGTTCTCCCGCCGCGCTCCCAGGTTCACGTAGAGCTTGGCGCAGGAGAGGGCGGCGGCGCCGGCCCCGGAGAAGACGATGCGGACGTCCTCGATCCGCTTGTTCACCACCACCAGGGCGTTGAGCAGGGCGGCGCCGGAGATGATGGCCGTGCCGTGCTGGTCGTCGTGGAAGACGGGGATGCTCATCTCCGCCTTCAGGCGCCGCTCGATCTCGAAGCACTCGGGAGCGCGGATGTCCTCCAGGTTGATGCCGCCGAAGGTGGGCTCCAGAAGCTTGATGGCGCGGATGAGCTCCTCCGGATCTGTGGTGGCGAGCTCGAGATCGAAGACGTCGATGTCGGCGAAGCGCTTGAAGAGGACTCCCTTGCCCTCCATCACCGGCTTGCCGGCGAGGGCTCCGATGTTGCCGAGACCGAGCACCGCCGTGCCGTTGCTGATCACCGCCACCAGGTTCCCCTTGGCCGTGTACTCGTAGGCCAGCAGCGGGTCGCGCTCGATCTCCTTGCAGGGAATCGCCACTCCCGGGCTGTAGGCGAGCGAAAGGTCCCACTGGGTGGCGGTGGGCTTGGTGGGAATGACCTGGATCTTCCCCTTGCGCCCCCGCGAGTGATAGGCGAGCGCATCCTCACTGCTGATCTTCTTCATGGGGCCGGAATACTACTATGGCTTGCTTTCTCCCTCTTCTCCCGGTGTGGGGGGGTGAGCATAGGCTGACTTAACGTGTCTCAGAGCTCCCCCCGCCCAAGACCCTCATCACCCCGGCCCTCTTCTCCCGCCCCCTCCCAACCCCCCTCACCGGGAGAAGAGGGAGAACAGCCAGAACGCCCCAGGGGTACCCCTCTCCCGGTGAGGGGGATGGGGTGGTCGGGAGAGGGGCAGGGGTGAGGGTCTTTGGGCGGGAGGCGCTCCGGGCCAGCAAAGTCAGCGCCTGTAGAGGCCTTCAGGGCGCCGGCTCGAGGTCTTCCGGCTCCGGCCCGGCGGCCAGCACCACCTGCTCGAACACCCGCCGGTAGAGCATCAGCAGATCGGTGAACACCTGGCGGAACGCCTGGTCGGTGCTCTCGGCGAGCAGGCTCTCGCCCTTGATCAGCGGCGGCAGGTACAGGGGCTCTTCGGAGCCGCGAGCCAGGGCGCCGTCCGCGGTCAGCTCCAGATCGGCGGCGCGGCGGTCGACCAGATAGAGGGTATAGAAGAACTCGAAGTATCCGACCTTCAGGGCGTTGAGAACCTTCTCCAGGGAATCCAGCTTCGGCAGCTCCTTGCCGTTCTCATACTTGGAGAGCTGGCTCTTGCCGATCCCCGCCTCCCGGGCCACCCGGGCCTGGCTCTTGCCCCGCAGCTCACGCAGAAGGCTCAAGGTGCGTCCCAGATTGGCGAACATGCCCATGCAGCAAATGTATCGGCTGCACGCCACCAAAAGCAAGCGCAAGTCTCTGAAATCATGGAACTTATCGCCATGAATCGTAGTCTTTTCCGGTAACGAAGAGCCGCCTCCCGGCAGATAAGAGCGCACCGCGTCCCGCCATGGCGCAATAAAGACTTGAAAGCGGCTACTTGAGAGATGGCGTCTTGCGCCGGCGGCCGCCCGCGGACCGGCCCGGCTTGGCGGGCTTCTCTGCGCCGGCCGGCGGGACCGGCTGAGGCGTTCCGGGCACCGTGGCGGAACGCGGCGCCACCCGGAACATCACCACGAGGTCGCCGATCTCGATCGCTCCTTGAGCCACCGTGCCGGACGAGTCCAGGGTGGATTGGAGGAAGGACTCCAGCCGGCCCACGAGATTCCCGACGTCCTGGGGCGACCTCGGCGTCCCCGCCTCCTCGCCGTCCTTCTCGCGCCCGACGGCCAAGGCCTCGGCCTCCACCAGATCGTAGCGGCGGAAGAACTCGCGCCGGCTCACGCCCTCGCAGGCCAGGATCTTGGCCAGCGTCGAAAGCGTCGCCTCCTGCTTGCTGTTCTCGATGCGCGACAGTTGGCCGCGGCCGAGCCCGGCCCGTTCGCCCACCTGCTCCAGGGTCAAATCCCGCTCCCGGCGCAGTCGCCGCAGGGTCTCGCCGATGAGGCCAAAGGTTTCCACATTCGGAAATCTATCCGGACCCGGCCCCGCACATCAACCTAAGTCCTTTTCCTTCAGGAATTTACATACGCTACCAGTTATCTTGTCCGGCGAGTTCTTTCCCGACGTGGTCCGGTCAACGGTGCTTCTGATGCTCCCAGGGAAAGAAAACCGCCTGAACGGAAAAAGTCCGGGGAAACCTGATGCCCGGATCCCACCGCCGGCCTCATCCAGAACCCGCAACCCCCACGTAGGGATTAGGTGGTGCTTCGTGCCATGCAACTCGCGACTCCTCTCCAGACCCGTCTCCCGCTCCGGCCGGTTGGCATATATTCCGTCCTGGAGACCACGCGCTTGTCCCCAGGAGCCTCACCGGCTCCCAGCGACTTCCTCCTGCTCGCCCGCATCGCGGAGGGGGACCTGGAAGCCTTCCAGATTTTCTACGACCGCTTTGCCGGCCGGGTGCTGGCGTACGTGCGCCAGCTCAGCCGTAACCGGGACGGCGCCGAGGACGTGGTGCAGGAGGTCTTCGTGGCGGTGTGGCGGCGGGCGGCCAGCTTCCGGCCCGACCGCGGCGATCCCGCGGGCTGGCTATACACCGTCACCCGCAACAAGCTGGTGGACCTGTGGCGGCGGCAGGGCGAGACCGCCGCGGTCTTGGACGACGTGGAGCCGTTGAGCGAGCCGGCGGTGCCCGTCAGCGAGCACCTGCGGCTGACCATGCACCAAGCCCTGGCCCAGGTGGCCCCGGAGCAGAGGAGAGCGATCGAGATGGCCTATTTCGGCGGCTTCACCTACGAGGAGACGGCCCAGCGCCTGGATCTGCCGGTCGGCACTCTCAAGTCGCGCATCCGTTCGGGGCTCAAGTCCCTCCGCATCGTGCTCGAGGGAGGATCACCGCGATGATCGCCATGCACCCGTCCGAGGAGATCCTCGTCGCGGTCGCCTCCGGCCAAGCCGACCTCCCGCACCGGGTGATGGTGGAGGGGCACCTCGACTCCTGCGCTTCCTGCCGCGCCACGCTCGCCGAGCTCAGCGAGCCGGGCGGCGCCCTGCTCGCGAGCCTCCCCGTCTCGCCGCCGCCGGCCGCCCTGTGGGAGCAGTTGCGGGCCCGCATTCAAACCCTGCCGCAGGGCGACCGCGCCGTCGATCCCGCCCTCTCCAGTTTCCCTCTGCCCGAGGGGGCGCGCCGGGAGATGCCCACGATCGGTCCGCTTCACTGGCGCCGGATTCCTTTGCACCCCGCCCGCTACGCCGTGCTCTTCCGGGACCAAGCCTCGGGCAGCGCCCTGCTGATCGGCCACATGCCGCCAAGCCGGGGCGTTCCGGAGCACCTTCACCTCGGCCCCGAGGACATCCTCGTCCTGGCCGGAGGCTACGAGGACCACACCGGCAACTTCGAGAAAGGCGCCTGGGGCTCCTACGCGCCCGGCACCCAGCACAAGCCGGTCACCGAGCCCGGCGAGGAATGCTGGACGCTGACCCGGCTGGAGAAGCCCAACCTCTTCCTGGGCTGGCGCGGCTGGCTACAAAGCCTGAGCCGATAAGCTTGTCCAGATTGCCGGCGCAATAATCCGCGCGACCGCCGGGCCACGTCATTCGGTCCATCTGCCATGTCATTCGTCTCGCGTGCCATGTCACTCGGAGCGAATGCCACGTCATTCGGGCCCTCTGCCATACCATTCGTTAGGAGTGCCACGCCATTCGGCTCGCGTGCCATGTCATTCGGTCCGTTGGTCCTGTCATTTCTTCCATCTGCCATGCCATTCGTCTCGTCTGTCATGCCATTCGTGACGAATGCCACGTCATTCGGGCTGTTGGCCATGCCATTCCTTCGTATGCCATGCCATGCGTCTCGCATGCCATGCCACTCGGAGTGAATGCCACGTCATTCAGGCTGAATGCCATGCCATTCGTTAGGAGTGCCACGCCATTCGGCTCGCGTGCCATGCCATTTAGTCCGTCTGCCACGGCAAACGTCTCGCGTGCCACGGCATTCGATCCGTTGGCCAAGCTATTCAGTCCGAAGTCCTCCACCTGTTGCTGTGGCGCCGTGCCTCCCCGGCCTGAAGGGCCGAGATCCTTAAGCCCAGGGTACCGCCCTGGGTACGCCAATCGTTTTAGTTCGTGCGGCCTGAAGGGCCGCGATAGCCGGCGGGGCGATATCGGCGGCCGTTATCACGCCCCTTAAGGGCAATGCTGTTCACATAACGATGGCCGCCCGAATCTGAGTCCAGCGTGGCCGGGTTCTTTTGGCTCGACTACGGGTGGGAAACTTGCTGACCTTTCGCTTGATGGCCCTGGGATTGTGGCGGCCTCGGCTGGAGCT
>DASYJD010000109.1:0-149438 GCA_035996875.1 Thermoanaerobaculia bacterium | reverse complement strand
GAATGTACTGGGTCAACACACCCAAGCCGATCAAGTCTGTCAGTCGAGTACCTTTCGGCAGTGTCGCTGCTTTCCGTGCCATGACGCCTCCTTCCTATCGGAAGAAGGATACCAAATATCGTCTTAAGCGAACGGTATTGGACCTAAGGGACATCAAGGACACGAGGGAAGCCGCCGAGATAGAGGATTTTCATTTTCGTCCTCAGTGTCCTTGGCGTCCTTGATGTCCTTGTCTGCCTTCCCCCCGTCCTAGTGTAGTGCACCTGAAGTCCGAGAACTTCTGTTATCCTCCTAGAGTACTTTGTGCTTTAAGGAGAGAACCGAATGCGACTGGCGCCTCAGATCGAGTTGACGCAGGCACAACGAGAGCAGCTTGAGACGCTCTCCCGCGGTCGAAGCTTTCCCTCGCGTTTGGTGGAGAGAGCGAAGATCATTTCGCTGGCCTTTGAAGGCAAGCAGAACCGCGAGATTGCCCAGGCCCTGGGCGTGACGCGAAGGACCGTGGGGCGTTGGCGCAGTCGTTTTGCGGTGAAGGGATTGTCGGGGATTGAGAAGGATGCTCCCCGGCCTGGGCGACTCGCTTCGCTTCCGGAACAGTTCGTCCAGGAGGTCGTTCGCAAGACCACCCAGGAAAAACCGGCGAAGGCGACCCACTGGAGTACACGCAGTATGGCCAAGGCGGTGGGGGTAAGCCAGCACGATCAGCCGGATCTGGAAGCGCCATGGTTTGAAGCCGCACCTGACTCGGACCTTCAAGCTCAGCAACGATCCGCTCTTCGTGAGCAAGATAGAAGACGTCATCGGGTTGTATATGAACCCTCCGGAGCACGCGGTGGTGTGGTCAGTCGATGAAAAGAGCCAGATCCAAGCTTTGGACCGGGCCCAGCCGGGCCTGCCGATCAAGAAGGGACGCAGCGGGACGATGACCCACGACTACAAACGAAATGGGACCACGACCTTGTTTGCCGCCTTGAACACGCTGGACGGGACGGTGATCGGGACCTGCATGCCGAGGCACCGCCACCAAGAGTGGATTCAGTTTCTCGCGATCTTGGACCGACAAGCCCCGAAGGACAAGCAGATCCACTTGATTGCGGACAACTATGCAACGCACAAGCATCCCAAGGTCAAGCAATGGCTGGCCCGCCATCCTCGGTTCCATGTTCACTTCACTCCCACGAGTGCCTCCTGGCTCAACATGGTGGAGCGCTTCTTCCGCGACTTGACCGAGAACCAGCTGCGGCGGGGAATCTTCCGAAGCGTCAAGGATCTGATCTCGACCATCCAAGAGTACCTGGTTCAGCACAACGCAGCTCCCAAACCCTTTATCTGGACGAAATCAGCCCGAGACATTCTGGAGAAAGTGACTCGGGCACGCCAAGTCCTGAATAAGAGCACATCTGTCTGATGCACTACACTAGTACTCCCCCAAATACCGCTCCTGCTCCCACGGGTGCACGTGGGAGATGTAGTCGGCCCACTCCTGGCGCTTGGCGCGGAGGTAGTTCTTCAGGATGTGGTCGCCCAAGGCGCCGCTGACGACGGCGTCCTTCTCGAGCTCGTCGAGCGCTTCGGAGAGGTTCGCCGGGAGCTGGCCGATCTTCAGACGGCGCTTTTCGCGCTGGCTCATGGTGAAGATGTTCTTGTTGATCGGCGCGCCCGGATCGAGCTTGCGCTGGATGCCGTCGAGCCCCGAGGCCAGCATCACGGCGAAGGCCAGGTAGGGGTTGCAGGACGGGTCCGGCATGCGCACCTCGCAGCGGGTGGACATGCCGCGCTTGGCCGGCACGCGCACCAGCGGGCTGCGGTTCTTCTCCGACCAGGCGACGTTGATCGGCGCCTCATAGCCAGGCACCAGCCGCTTGTAGGAGTTGACCAGCGGATTGGTAACCGCCGCGAAGGCCGTGGCGTGATCCAGGATGCCGCCGATGTAGCCCATCGCCACCCGCGAGAGCTGGAACTCGGCCTTGGCGTCGTAGAAGGTGTTGTCGCCCTTCTTGTTGATCAGGCTCTGGTGGACGTGCATGCCCGAGCCGTTGACGCCGAAGATCGGCTTCGGCATGAAGGTGGCGTGCAGGCCGTGGTCCTGGGCTACCTTCTTCACCACGAAGCGGAACGTGGTGACCTTGTCCGCACAGTCGACGGCCTCGGTGTATTTGAAGTCGATCTCGTGCTGTCCCGGCGCCACCTCGTGGTGCGCCGCCTCGACCTCGAAGCCCATCGCCTCCAGCACGATGACGATGTCGCGCCGGCACTCTTCGCCCTTGTCCACCGGCGTCAGGTCGAAGTAACCGCCCACATCGTGGGTCTCGACCTTGACGTTGCCCTGCGCGTCCTTCTGGAAGAGGAAGAACTCCGCCTCCGGGCCTGCCACCATGGTGTAGCCCATGTCCTTGGCCCGCTCGACCTGGCGCTTGAGCGTCATGCGCGGGCAGCCGGCGAACGGCGCGCCGTCCGGCAGGTAGACGTCGCAGATCATCCGCGCCACCTTCGAGCCGTCGGGGTTCGCCCAGGGATTCACCTTGAAGGTTCCGTAGTCGGGAACGAGGAGCATGTCCGACTCCTCGATGCGGGTGAAGCCCTCGATGGACGAGCCGTCGAACATGATGTGGCCGTCCAGCGCCTTCTCGAACTGGCTGCGGGGGATCTCGACGTTCTTGATCACGCCCAGGATGTCCGTGAACTGCAGGCGCATGAAGCGGACGCCTTCCTTATCTGCCGTCTTGAGGATTTCTTCTCTCGTCATTCCGTTCTCCCAATGAGTGGCGTTGCGCACATCATAGGGGGGCCTTCATGGAGATGGCAAGCCACAAAATGCCTCACTGCTCTCGAAATCTTGACGCTACTGCACATTTTACGTTGCAGTCCGTACAACTGCGAAGAGCTGGCGGGGCTGTGCTATTCTTCCGCCGTCTTGTGACATCCAACGGAAGGAAAGCCATGGGAGAGGCTCTCAAGATGCCTGCCAAGCTACCCAAGATCGACTTGCCGCGCCCACTGCGCTGGGACTGGATCGCCATCGCTTCGCTGGTCGTCGGCGTGGTCTTCATCGCCGCCAATCTCGCGATCGGGCTCAAGAAGCCGGTGGGCGAGCCGTTCCCCTCGGCCTGGACGGGGGTCTTCGTGTTCGGGCAACTCGCCGTGGCCTGCGGCGGTTTGATGTTGCTCGGCAAGACCGCCAAGGAAGGCACCGGCTGGGGCAACGCGGCGTCGCTGCTGGCGATGATCGTCGGCATCAGCGGCGTGTTGCTGGCGGCGGCCCTCTGGGCGGCGGCCTGACGGCAGGCACCTACCACGGCTCTCCGTGTCACGGCCTGGGGTTGGCGGGTGATCCGGCCGTCCCCTGCCGGCCGTAGTGTTGTCGGACCGGCGAGCCGCCGGACCCGTCACCGAGAGGAGCCGTCGCAAGTGAACGCAGCCACGCCCGTCGAAGCGACGCAAAGCTCGCCCCCGGGACCGAAGTCCCGGGCGAAGCTGGTCCTCTACGTTGTCATCGCCCTGGCGCTCCTCGCCGCCCTTTTCTTCGGCGGGGGGAAGATCGCGCACTACATTCCCCAGTTCGCGGAGTGGGTCGCAAGCCTAGGGATCTGGGGCCCGGTCGTCTTCATTCTGGGCTACGCCGTCGCCGCCATCGCCTTCGTACCGGGCTCGCTGCTCACTCTGGCCGCGGGCGTCATCTTCGGTCTGGCGAAAGGCACGCTCTTGACGCTGATCGGGGCCACCCTCGGCGCCTCGGGCTCGTTCCTCATCGCGCGCTATCTCGCCCGTGGGCGCATCGAAAAGAAGATCGCCGACAACGCGAAGTTCGCCGCCATCGATCAGGCGGTGGGCCGCGAGGGCTTCAAGATCGTCGCCCTGCTGCGCCTCTCCCCGGTTTTTCCGTTCAACCTGTTGAACTACGGGCTGGGGCTGACCAAGATCCCGTTCCTTCACTACCTCGCCGCCTGCGCGGCGATGCTCCCCGGCACCATCCTCTACGTCTACTACGGCAAGGCGCTGGGCAGCCTCGCAGCCCTGGCGAGCGGCACCAAGACGCAGAAGGGGCCGGAGTTCTGGATCGTGCTGGGAGTCGGCCTGCTAGCGACGATCGTCGTCACCACCTTCGTCACCCGCCTGGCCGGCAAGGCGCTGCGCCAGCAGATCGACTCGCCGGACGCCAAGGCCGCGGAGAAGGATCATGATTGATCCCGCCAAGCCCGCCCCGAAGGTCCACACCTTCCCCGTGGAGCCGAAGGACGAGTACAACCTCAAGCTCCTCGACAACGTCCATCCGGACTCCTGGATGAACCCCGAGCCCCAGAACCGGTACCACATGGTGGTGATCGGCGCGGGCACGGCCGGGTTGATCTCCGCCGCCGGCTCGGCGGGCTTAGGCGCCAAGGTGGCCCTGATCGAGCGTCACTTGATGGGCGGCGATTGCCTCAACGTTGGCTGCGTCCCCTCGAAGGGTGTGATCCGCGCCTCCCGCGCCTGGCAGGACGCCCGCGAGGCGCGCGAGCGCTTCGGCGGCCCGGTGGTTCCCGAAGATGCCCAAGGCGATTTCGGCTTCGCCATGGAGCGCATGCGCCGCCTGCGGGCCGGCATCAGCATTCACGACAGCGCCCGCCGCTACCGCGATCTGGGAATCGACGTCTTCCTCGGCCAAGGGCAGTTCGTCTCTCCGGACACGGTGGAGGTCGGCGGCAAGCGCCTGCGCTTCCGCCGCGCCGTCATCGCCACCGGCGCCCGCGCCGCCGAGCCGCACATCCACGGCCTCGCCGCGGCTGGATTTCGCACCAATGAGACGATCTTCAATCTCACCGAGTTGCCGAAGCGGCTCGTCGTCATCGGCGGCGGCCCCATCGGATGCGAGCTGTCCCAGTCGTTCGCCCGCTTCGGCAGCCACGTCACCCATCTCGTTCAGGACAGTCACGTCCTGCCTCGCGAGGACGCCGACGCCGCCGAGATCGTGCAGCAGGCGATGATCCGCGATGGCGTCCACTTCGAATTTCACATGAAAGTCCTCGAGGTGCGGCTCCAGGACGCCGAGAAGGTCGTCGTCTTCGAGCGCGGCGGCCTTCACCACGAGGTCGTGGCGGACGAGATCCTGGTGGCGACCGGGCGCGCCCCCAACGTCGACGGCTTGGGGCTCGAGGCGGCCGGCGTGCGCTATGGCAAGCGCGGCGTCGAGGTGGACGACAACCTGCGCACCAGCAACAAGAACGTCTTCGCCTGCGGCGACGTGGCCTCCCGCTTCCAGTTCACCCATGTGGCGGATGCCCAAGCCCGCATCGTCATCCAGAATGCCCTGTTCTTCGGCCACTCCAAAACCTCGGCGCTCACCGTCCCCTGGTGCACCTACACGACGCCGGAGATCGCTCACGTAGGGCTCTACGCGAAAGACGCCGAGGCGAAGGGGATCAACGTCGACACCGTCACCGTCCCCCTCTCCACGGTCGATCGCGCCATTCTCGACGGCGCGGACGAAGGATTCCTCCGGGTACACGTCCAGAAGGGCTCAAAAGACGGCAAGATCGTGGGAGCCACGCTGGTGGCCGAGCACGCCGGCGACATGATCGGCGAGCTCTGCCTCGCCGTCACCCACGGCGTCGGCCTGAAGAAGATCGCGAGCATCATTCACCCCTATCCCACCCAGGGCGAGGCGGTGAAAAAAGCTGCGGATCAGTGGCGGCGGGGAGCGCTGACGCCGACGGTGAAAAAGATCTTCGGAACGTTTTTCAAGGTTTTCAAGTGACGACGCCATGGCCCTGACCTCCACCATCCACACCTTCGAGATCGCCCTCGCGGACTCCGATCGCGGCGTCTACGAGGATCTGTCGCTGCGAGTGGCGCGGCACCCTTCTGAGACGGAGGAGTTCCTCGTCACCCGGGTGCTCGCCTACTGCTTGGAGTACGAGGAGGGGATCGCCTTCTCGAAAGGCGGAGTCAGCGACAGCGACGATCCAACCCTCTTCGTCCGCGATCCGGCGGGCCGCTACAAGGTGTGGATCGAGATCGGCTCGCCCGACTCGGACCGCCTCCACAAAGCCGCCAAGGCTTCGGAGCGGGTCGCCGTCTACACATTCAAAGACCCCGCCTCACTCCTGCGCCGGCTGGAGGGCGAGCGCATTCACCGCGCGGCGGAGATCCCCATCTGGACTCCGGACCGGGCCGTCCTGGACGAGCTCGTCGCCCTCCTCGATCGCCGGATGACCATCCACCTCTCCGTAGCGGGCCGTGAGCTCTATCTCGACGTGGGGGGAAAAACCTTCAGCGGTCCCCTGACGGAACACCGCCTCGGCTGAACGGAACAGCGGTCCCGTCAGGATATAGGGCGACGACCTGCTCGTCTCGCCAGACGTAAACCGGCCGGCCGGCACGCCAGTGTTCGGCGATGGCTGCCGCGACAGCCTCCTTCATAGCGCGATCGGCCTTCTCCACCAGAGGCGGTAATTCTGTTCCGTCGCTGAATTTCATATCCCGGCTGTCTCCTCTTTGATCCTTGCGAAGGTCAAGGGATCGAAGACATAGCGCCGCCCGTCGAAGAAAAAAGCGATCATTCTTGGAGCCTCCCCGGAGCTATCGAAGATCAACGAGGAATCCACAAGTGGCTCATAGAGACGAAATAGATTGGCGAGCCCCCGATGAAACCTCCGCCAGACGGTGGATTCCGGAACGGCATGACCTCCCGACCGGACGCGTTCAAGGACTCGAGCCACCGCGAGATTTGGATCGGGGAGCCAGAGGAAAAACAAATTTACCCTGTATCCCTCCAATCGCAGCCGGGATATCAGAGCTGCATGGCCGCGTCCCGAGAGGGTCGTCTCGAATCCGAAGTCGACACGGGACCGCGCCAACGTCTCAATCCTCTCCAGCATGAGCCGGCCAGACTCGATAGCGAGGCTCTCTGGATTGAAGGGAGAAAGCCCGGCGGCGATCAGGTCGGCGTTGACAAATTACTTGCAGTCCGCGTATTCCGGCAGGAAGAGCCGGGCGAAGGTGCTCTTCCCCGCGCCGTTGGGTCCGGCGAGGATGTACACGCAGGGATGCCGCTCGCCGTTCACCGCCCCACTCTATGATGGTCCGGCCCGAGAATGGCGGTCGCCCTCGATCGGCCTGCGTCCAACGTCTGGATGGAACGTCCAGACTCTGGATACTCGCGCGGCTCTCTTCCCTCGGGGAAAAAGGTTTTTGGCGCGGGTATCCGCCTTGCACCCGCAGGCTTGAGCGATGATCGATCTGATGGAGCGCAGTGCCACGGAAGACCTGCGGCAATACTTCGCGGGCCGGCTACCGGCGAGGATTTTCGAGGTCGAGGAGGCCCGCGACGCCGCCCGTGCTGCCGGCTGGAGCGGCGAGCCCCTTCGCACCTTCCACCGCCTGGCCCACTCCCTCGCGGGAGCTGGAGCCACCTTCGGCTTCCCCGAGGTCACCACGCTCGCCCGCCGGCTCGAGAGCCTTCTCAAGACCGCCCTCGCCGAGGGAGCGCCTTCCGGGGAGGTCGCGAGCCGTGAGGTGGACCGCCTCCTCGACCGCCTGAGCCCCTTCGCCGCCGGCCACCCGTCCGCGCCCGAGGAGCCCTCCGGGGCCGCAGCCGCGCCGGAGCGGATCTTGATGCCCCAGGACAGCGAGGAAAGGCTCCTCTACCTGTGGTCGGACAATGTCGGATTCCATGATGCCCTGGAGCTCCAGCTCCAGCCGTTCGGTTATGAGATTCGGGCCTTCGCACAGCTCGAAACCCTGGAGCGGGAGGCGCACCGGCATCCGCCCTACGCCGTGCTTCTGGACTGGCAAGGGCCCGGCGCGGGGCCGGACACGCAGCGCATCGCCGCTCTGGGCCGGACGAACGGCGAGACGCTGAAGCGGGTGTTCCTTTCGCCCCAGGGAAATCTCGCGGCCCGTCTGGAAGCAGTGCGGGCGGGCGGCGACGCCTACCTGACGAAGCCGGTCGAGGACAGCCTATTGGCCGAGACGCTGGAGCGGCTGACCGGCCGCAGTCCCGAGGCCCCGTACCGCGTCGTGATCGTCGAGGACGATGCCGACCTCGCCACCCTCTACGCTCGGGCGCTCGAGGCCGCGGGGATGAGTGCGGCCGTAGTGAGCGATCCGATGGAAGTGATGGGGCCGCTCACCCAGGCCAAGCCTGACGTGATCCTGATGGACCTCTACATGCCCGGCTGCACGGGCCCTGAGCTCGCGGCCGTGCTCCGCCAGCAGGATGGCTACGTCGGCGTCCCTATCGTCTATCTCTCGACCGAGGAAGGGCTCGAGGAGCAGCTCGCCGCCATTAGTGCGGGAGGGGACGAGTTCCTCACCAAGCCGATCGCGCCCGATCACCTGGTGGCCGCCGTCATGGCCCGGGCCCGACGCGGCCGTCTCCTCACGACGCACATCGCCCACGACGGCCTGACGGGGCTCCTCAACCACAGCCACCTGAAGCAGCAGATCGAGATCGAGCTGACCCGGGCCGGCCGGGAGGGCTTGAGCGTAGCCTACGCCATGGTCGACCTCGACCGCTTCAAATCGATCAACGACGTCTTCGGCCACGCCGCCGGCGACCGCCTGCTGAAGAGCCTCGCCCAGTTGCTGCGGCAGCGCCTGCGCCGCTCTGACGTGCTCGGCCGCTACGGTGGCGATGAGTTTGCCGTGCTCCTCCCCCATACCGACGGCCCCTCGGCCGTGCAGGTGCTCGACGAAATCCGTGACAGCTTCTGCCACCTGCGCCCGTCCGTTGGAGACCGGGAGATGGCCGCCACCCTGAGCTGCGGCGTGGCAGTCTACCCCTCTTGCCCGACCGCCGCGGAGCTCGTAGAGACTGCCGACGCCGCCCTCTACGAGGCCAAGCGGAGCGGGCGGAACCGGATCGTGCTGCGGAGTTAGATCGCGTCTTTCGCCACGCCGCAGATCGGCGGACAGACCGTTCTGCACGTGGCTTTTCCGGCAGATTCTTTTCTAGACTCCGACGGCTACAGGAGCTTCGCTGGGGCTTCCCAGAGCCGCGCGGACTCGCTCCAGAAGCTCGCGGTTCGAGGTCTGGGATTTGATCAGCACAGACGCGACCCTGTCCGCCACGAGCGCATCGACGTCGTGGCCCGAGAAGATCAGCACCGGCGTCGACGGCTCGAGGCCTCCCAGAAACGGCAGCAGCTCGAGCCCGGAGCCGTCCGGCAGGGCGAGGTCGAGGATCACCAGGTCGAAGTGCTTCCGCTCCAGACACTCCCGCGCCGCGGCCAGGTTGAACGCCTGCTCGACCACGGCGTCCCCGCCCACGATGGCGGCCACGACACGCTGGAGATCATGATCGTCCTCCACGTGCAGGATGCTCGGGCTTTCGCCAGGCAGGGCGTGGACCGCCCGCTTCATGGCCGCCTTCAAGCGGTTCTCGTCGATCGGCTTGACCAGCCAGTCGATCACCCCCACGGCACCGCCGTTCAGCGCGATCTGCCCCTCCTCGGCGCGGACGGATACCACCACGATCGGCAGCCGGACCGTCGCCTCGTTCCGCCGCAGCTCGCGGATCAGCGTGAGCCCGTCCTGGTCCGGCAGCACGAGGTCGAGCGTCATGGCGGCGTAGGAATGCTCGCACAGGAGCCGCCGGGCCTCGGCCGCATCGTGCGCCACGTCCGCGCGGTAGCCATCACGCTCCAGCATCAGACGGAGGAGGCGAGCCACGTCCCAGTCGTCCTCGCAGATGAGGATGAGCGGACGCTCGCCCGCTTCCGGCGTGGCTTCGGCTATTGTCGCCGCCCACTCCGGCAGATCGAAGTAGAAAGCCGTCGCCACCCCCGGCTCGCTGGTGAACCCGATCTGCCCGTGGTGCCGCTCGACGATCGCGCGGGAGATGCTCAACCCCAGCCCTGTACCCTCCTTGGCGCGCGTCGAGGAGGAGTCCGCCTGAGCGAACCTCTCAAAGATGCGTGACCGGAATTCCGGGGGGATTCCCGAGCCATGGTCCGTCACCGACACCCGAAGCCCGCCGGCGGCACGCTCCACCGTGACCTCGACGACTCCGCTGTGCGGCGAGAACTTGACGGCGTTCGAGATCAGGTTGGTGATCACCTGCAGGAGACGGTCCGGGTCGGCCAGGACCTGTGCCTCTCCGGCCATCCCGGCGACCCGCAGCTCGACCTCGTACCCGCCGGCGAAGGCCCGGTTGCTCTCGACGGCCTGCTCGACGAGCGGCCGCAGCTCGACGGCTGAGAAACGGAAGCTCATCCTGCCGGACTCGATCTTCTCGATATCGAGGATGTCGTTGATCAGCCGCACCAGACGCTCGCAGTTCTTGGCGGCGATCTCGACCAGCGAGTGCGCCTTCGGCGGCAGCTCTCCGGCGACGCCCCCCGCGATCAGCCCGAGCGACCCGCGGATCGAGGTGAGCGGGGTCCGCAACTCGTGGCTGACCATCGAGACGAAGTCGTTCTTCATCCTCTCGATCCGCTTCCGTTCCTCCACGTCGCGCGCCACGGCATAGATGAGTCCCTGCTCGGGAGCCGGGGCGGAGCTCCAGGAAAGCCAGCGGTACGTCCCATCCTTCGCCAGGTACCGGTTCTCGAAATCCACCGTCAATCCGCCCTGGCTCAGCCGCTGCCGCTGGCCCGTGGTGGCGACCCGGTCGTCAGGGTGGACGAACTCGGTGAACGGCCGGGCCATCAGCTCCTCGACCGTCCAGCCGAGGGTCAGTTCCCAGGCTTGGTTGAGCTGCTTGAAATAGCCGTCCGCGCCGGCGATGCAGAGCATCTCGAGAGACATGTCGAAAAACTGGTCGCGCTCCCGCTCGGCGCGATTGCGCTCGTCGATCTCGGCCTGCAGCCTCTCGGTGATCCGGGCTAGCTCGACGGTGCTCTCGTCGGCCCGCCGGAACAGCGAGTACATGTTGCCCAGCAGCCCTGCCAGCACGCAGAGGTAACTGAGGTTCTTCGCCAGGTGCCCCGCCTCCGAAGGCGCGTCGAACGGCCGCGAGGCAAAGGGCATGAAGGCGATCTGCCCGACCAGGCCGAGCAGCAGGGCCATCAACATCCAGTGATCGAAGCCGGCTTCGCGCCAACGGCCCCGCCGTAGATAGCGCCAGCCGGCGAGCAGGAAGAAGAGCGCCGGGATGAAGTCGGCCGGCCGGTGGACGACGGAATTCGGGAGATAGGCGGAAGGGAGCGGGATGAAGGAGAAGAAGGTGAAGAAGGCGAGCGTCACGGCCCCGACCAGCAGGTAGATCACGCGGTCGTCGAGCCGAGTCTCCGGCTGCGGTGGCCCGTTCCTGGGGGCGTTCACCCAGAGGAAGCACCCGAGGAAAGCCCGCGAGGCGAGCCAACTCCAAGGGCTCGTCGACGCGAGCTCCGAGGCTTGGAAGTGCTCGGCGAAGAACGTCGACGTCGCCAACGCGTGATAGCCGTCGAGGAAGGCCGTACCCACGAACGCCGCGCCCAGCAGCAGGAAGGTGTCGCTCTTGCGGCTGTAGAAGCGGATCAGGGCGATTGCTGCGACCCCGAGGGCCAGCACCACCGCCACCGTCTCGTGCAAAGAGTGGATGTCGAGGTTGCCGACCCAGCCCGCTCGCACGGCCCACGGCGCGAGGGCGAGGCCGCCGAGTACGACCGCCGCGTAGGTAATCACATGCCGGGCGGCGGTCCCGGAGCCCTTCGCATCTCCGTTCATCGTTGGCTCCTTTAGCATCGGGTCTCGTCAACCCGCAGGAGCAAGAGACGCGCCATCGAAAAAGCACGTGAAATAAAGAGGAAAAAGGGTTGCCAGCGCTTCTGGGGCCGTCCAGAATCTGGAGCCGGCGTCCAGACGCCGGACGGTCCCTTGTTTGATCTAGCCGGTGAGCTTTAGATCCCCTCCTCAGAACAGGATCCGCACCCCGATCTGCGCCTGCCGCGGATCGCCGTTACCGCTTTGCACGGTGCCGTCGAAGTTGAAGATCAGGCTGGTGACCTCCGGCCGCCGGAAATTGGAGCTGTTGAAGACGTTGAAGACGTCTAGGCTGGGCTGGATCGTCAGCCGGCCGGTGTGGAAGTCGTGCGACAGGTGCAGGTCGAGCGAGTTGAACTGGTTGTCCTTGCGGCCCAGGTTGCGCTGCGTCACCGAGCCGTCCGGATTGATGCGGTCCTGGGGCGTGTTGGCGACGGCTCCGGTCGCGGTGATCGACTGCGGCTGCGCCGAGCGATACGCATAGCGCAGGCTGACGTCGAGGCCGTGCGGCGCATTCCAAAGCATGAACGCGTTCACCCGGTGACGCTGGTCGCGGTCCGAATAGCCGTACTCCGCGTCGAGATCGGTAATCTTGGCGTAGCGGAAAGTGAACGGATCGCGCTCGTTGTCGTCGTCCGACTTATCCTTCGAGTAGGTGTAGTAGATCTGATACTGAAAGCTCCCCGTCCAACGATGGTTGGCACCGACGGTGATCCCCCAGTAGCGGCTCTTGGCCTTCGACTCCACGGACGTCAGGACGCCAACGCCATTCGTGCCGTCGGCTCCCAGGCCGGTGCTCCAGGGCGAGCCCAATAAGGGATCGTTGCGGTTGACGAAACGGGTGAGGTGATCGCCCTTGGCATAGTTGCCCTTGACCAGCAACGCCAAGCCGGTTGCCACCTCGCGCTCGTAGGAGAGGCTCGCCGCCGTGGTCCGGGGATTCTGGAAGTCCTTGTCGAAGACGAACACGTCGGGATCGAAAGGCGTACCGACCTGCGACTGCGGAATCAGGTTCGGATAGGCGGGAACCGGGCCGAGGATGCCGGCGAGCGCGCTGCTACGGAAAAGCGACTGGCCGAGGGTGCCGTTGGTCGAACGCGTAGAGGCCAGGGCCAGACCCGGAATGCGGGCATAGAAAATGCCAGCCGTGGCGCGGACGACCCCCTTGCCGTCGCTCTTCGGGTCCCAGGTGATTCCCAGACGTGGCTGCCACATGTTGTAGTCGGACGGGATCTTGCCGTCCGAGGGGAAGTGCTGCGGCCCGGCCGCGGTGTTGACCGTCTTGCCGATGAAACCGGCGAAGAAAACCTTGTTGGGCGGCGTCAGCGGGTCGGGCTCGATCTCGGCCTCGTACCGCAGGCCATATTGAACGGTGACGTTCGCCCGCGGCTGCCAACTGTCCTGCAGGAAGGCGGCGGGCTCCTTCTGCGGAATCTTCTGCGTGCCGGCCTGCTCGACCGTGTTGCCATTGGCTCCCGCCTGCTGGAGGTAGAGGAGCACCGGGCCAGTCACCGAGGTTCCTGGCGGGCAGACTCCCAACTGCGACGAGCTGCCGTCCGAGCACTCGACGTAGCTCGGATTCTTGGCGTAGTTGAGGAAGCCTTCCGTCGAGCTGAAGATGTAGCGCCCGTTGGCGAAGCCGACGAACGTCTGGTTCGAGCTCACCTGGTTGTACTCGACGCCACCCTTGATCGAGTGGTCGCCGCGCAGCACCGAGAGGTTCTCGTTGACCTGATACCGTTCGTCGTAATACTTGACGGGAATGAAGAACGGCTCGCCGAAGCGGAAGCTGTTGACGAAGTCGAAGGCGGTGTCCGGTAGCGGCCGGCCGCCGATAATCGGCCCATTGTACGGCCGCGGGCGGTCCTCGCGGGCGTACTGGAAGCGCGCCTCGTTGAGCAGGGATTCGGAGATGGTGGAGATGATCGAGCCCGTGCCGGCGTTCGATTTGTCCTTCTCGATGGCGTTGGCGCTACGGCCCCAGGAGTCGACGTCGAAGGTGCCGTTCTCCTGCTCGGCCCAGGTGTAGGTGTAACGCAGGGTGTACTGGGTCTTCTCGGAGGCCTGCCAGTCCACCTTGGCGAGCAGCACGCGGGCATCGTTGGTGCGCTCAATGGGGAGGTTCTCTCCCGGATCGCCGATGCTGGTGAAGTAGTCCACGACCCGCGGATCGATACGCGCCGGGTCCGTCTGCTTGGTCGAGCGCCCCCGCTGATAGTCGGTCGAGAGGAAGAAGAACGTCTTGTCGCGCACCAGCGGGCCGCCAAGGGTGAGGCCCGCCTGGGCCTGGTTCTCGTCGAACTTGGGAGCCAGGCCGCCGTCCGGCTTCTCGGCGCGCGAGGTGAGATCCTGGTTCTTGAAGTAGGCGTGGGCGCTGCCCTGCAACTGGTTGGTGCCCGACTTGGTGACGACGTTGACGAAGCCGCCGGAGGACCGGCCGAATTCGGCGTTGGCACCGTCGGCCACCACCACGACCTCCTTGACGGCGTCGAGGTTGAAGGTGAACGCCGGGCGCTGGCCGCCCCGCTGCTCGCCGAAGAACGGGTTGTTGAAATCCGCGCCGTCGACCGAGATGTTGTTGTGGATCCCCTTCTGGCCGTTGATCGACAGCTCGTCGCCGTCAGGACCCTGGACCGTCGTGACGCCCGGGGTCAGCTTGGTGTAGTCGAGGAAGTTGCGGCCGTTGTTGGGCAGGTTCTCGACCGCCTTCTCGTCGATGCGGACGGCTCCCTCCACGCGGTTCGTCTCGATGACCGGCGCCTCGCCGGTGACCGTGATCTCCCCCGCGGCGGAAACCTGCAAGGGGAACTTGAGGTTGATCGTCTGCCCGACTCCCAGGTCGAGCCCCTCGCGCACGAGCTTGGCGAAACCCGTCAGCTCAACTGTGATGCGATAGGGACCCAGCGGCAGCAGCAGCGCGCGGAAGCTTCCATCGCCCCCCGGAGACGACCGTCTTCTCGAAGTTCGTCGCCGTGTTCCGCAAAACGACGCTCGCTCCCGGCAGGACTCCCCCGCCCTCGTCCGTAACGATTCCTTCAATGACACCGGTCGTCGCCTGGGACTGCGCGAAAACTCCAGGCACCCAGGCGAGGATCATGGCAAGCCCCAGAAGACGGACGCCCCAACGTCGCGACATGGTGACCCCCTTTTCTTGACGAACTGCTGAATCGAATCTCTGGAGGAGACGATAGCGCCCGCGTCGGGGGAGGTCAAGGACGGAAATTAATTTGCATACCCCAGCGCCCGCAACTTCTCTTGCGTCTCCCGGTCCACCGGGCCCTCCCCGCTTCCCTTCGCCGGCATCCGGCCGCGCGCGATCCAGGCCATGAGGCGCGAGCGCAGCCAGGCGGCTTCGAAACCGCCGGTGCCCGCGAGGTTCACGGCCTCTCCCGGATCTTTCGTGAGATCGAAGAGGTACTCGGGGTCGCGGGAGCGGCCGAGGCCCTCTCCCTGGCCCCAGTCGAGGCCGGTTCGTGGCGCCAGGACGACTTTGAAGCGGCCGTTGGAGGCGGAGAAGATGCCGCCCTTCAAGCTCGACGCCGACGCTAGGCGCGGCTCGCGAGAATCCCGCGCGCCGCCCAGCAGCAGCGAGTGCCCCTCGGCCCTCGCTGACGGGTGGAGGCCCGCCAGCTCGAGGAGCGTGACGTGGAGGTCCAAGGTATTGGTGGGCGCCTCGACCGCAGCGGGCCGCAGCCGCTCCGGGGCCCAGAGGATCAGCGGGATGCGCATCATCTCTTCATAAAGCGTGTAGCCGTGGAGGACGCCGCCGTGATCGAATAGCTCCTCGCCATGGTCCGCGGTGACGGCGACGAGCGTTTCCGCCGGTGGCGCCCAGGCGGCGAGTCCTACGAGGAGCTTGCCGAGCTCGGCATCGTCGTAGGCGAAAGAGCCGGTATAGAGCCCCGCGAGGCGCTGCCGGTCCGCCGGGCTCGCCTCGACCTTCCTCTGCTTGACGGCGGTCAAGGTGTCCGTGCTGCCGTCGGCCGTCGAGGCGATTCCGGCCGTGAACCGAGACCGGAACGGCTCGGGCGGATCGTAGGGATTGTGAGGATGAATCGTGTGGAGATACAGAAACGCCTTCGAGCCCGGCGGCAGCGAATGCAGCCAAGCCAGGGCCGCAGCGTGGACCCGCGCCGCGTTGTCGTTGTAACCAACGCCCGCATAGCTGTCGATAAGTACCTCGGGGGCTGCATGCTCGAAGCCCCGGTCCGTCCCGAAAGCCGCGCTGATGTGCGGATTCCCCGAAAAAAGTCCGGTGTGATAGCCCGCGGCACGGAACTCCTCGGCCAGGGTCGGCCCGTCCTCGGCGGTGAGCTTCCAGCCGCCGCGCTCCACGAACGCGGTGCCGGTGAAAAGCTCCTTGGTGGAAGGCAGCGTGTTGGGCGCCACGCTGCGATGAGCGCGGAACAGCATTCCCTCCCGGGCCAGGCGGTCGCAGGTGACCGAGGCCCCGAGCTTGGCCCCCAGGCAATCGAGCCGGTCCGCTCGCAGGGCGTCCATCACGTAGACCACGATCAGCCGCGGGGGTTCTTTCTTCGGAAGCGCCGCCGTTTCCGGAGACTTCGCGGGCGGCGTGCCGCCGACCAGCCCCAGGCCCTCCCAGCGTCCTTCCGGACCGGCCCCCAGGGCGCGCAGGCGAATCCGCACGAAGCCTTCCCGGCCTCCCACCGGCAACGCGATCCGCTGCCGGCCTCGCCGCCAGAACCTTGGAGCCCACGAGAAGCTTTGGATCGCTTTTCCGTCCTCGCGCTCGACGGTCAGTTCGAACCTCTGGCCGGAGTGCGAGGACTCCGGAGGCACGAAGCTCCCCACCAGGGCCTCGCCACCCATCACCGGCCGCACCAAGTCCGCGATCGAAGGCCCTGCCTGGAAGACATTGGAGCCCACGACGCGCACGTCCCCACCATCGGAGACCTCACGAATCGCCGCGCCCTTGACCGCAACTTGCGGCGTATGGAACGTCAAGGATATCAACACCCGTCCCAGCGGCAGCTTCGAAAACGGCAGCGACACTTCCAGAGGATTCTTGAGGGGAAAGACGCCGAGATCCCGTCCCCCAGCCTGCACGTTCACCGTCCCCTGCGGCGAATCGGCGAGGTCGAGTACCAGGATTTGGTCCTTCGCCTCAAGATTCACGATCTCAATTCGAGCGCTCCCACCGTCGACGGGAGGGAGCAGAGCCTTGCCACCTCCGCCTCGTTCCGGAAACCACCCGGTGAGGAAACGATTCCCTTCGAGAGCCGGCGGCCACGCAACCGTTCGACGCTGAACCAGCACGTCCGGCGCATGGTTGCCGTCAAGCAGCAGGCCGACAGGACCCTTAGGGACGCTGCCCGAGCAACCCAGGAAGAGGCAGAGAATCAGGAAACGCGCGAGGGGACGTGGTTTCGCCATCAGCTCCTGGTCGGGTCGGCGTCAAGAGGCGACGATCCAGGTGTCATTGGGATTCAAGAAGGTAAGCGTAAAGCTCTCGAAATCCTTCTCGAGATAGGCATTTGACGGGGCGAGAGCTTCCCAGGCACCCCAACCGGACTCAGCAAAGCATGGCGCGAGGTTGGTATATGCGAAACCCAGTGGACTGGTGCCGCTGTAACGGTCCTGAAATGTCTCTACGATAGGAGCCCAGAAACCGCCTCCCATTGCCTTCTGTTCCCAAATTGTCGCGGCGTAGTCGAAGCTGTAGACAACGTCCACTTCCTGCAACGTCGGGTTGAAGAGTGAGACCTCGTTTCTCCAGGAGCCTGTTCCTATCTGATATGTGGAATTGTGAACATGGAGAGTCTGATACCTCATGCCATCGATATCAAGCGATCCTAGATAGTCAGTAAGTTTCGAGTAGGGCCGGTCGACTTGCCAACGGTCCTCATCTGGAAGTGCCCAGTCGTATACCTTGAAGCTGAGCTCATCCTGAGCGTAATAGGACACTAAGGCTTCCACGCCTTTTCCCGTGCGATTCGTCGAGGTGAGATAGAGCCAGTCGTTCACGTTGCCGCCAGCTACTGTGGGACAGACGATCGAGACTTCAAGGGCAGAGCCCGTCTCCCAGGCAACCTTGTAGCTCGGGTCATAGTAAAACCCAAATCCTACTCCGCCGGGAGGGGGTGGGTCTGCGGGATCCTCCTCCTCTTCAGCCTCTGCCGCCGCAGGAGCCGCAGAGCGCGCCTCGATCTCCGCCATGGCAGCCTGTTTCTCCTGCGCGGTCAACTTGGGATGCGCCTGGATGAGCCGTTTCTTGCTCGCCAAGAACGCCTGGACCTCGGCTCGTTCTTCTTGACGAGATTTCCCAGAGCCTTGCGCGAACTCGGCTCGCGCGTCACGTACAGGAAGCACCCGATCCAAAGCCCGGCTGTAGACGGTCGGACCCCCTCCCCCGTCTTGAAGTGCTTTTTGCCTCTTGTCAGCAGGGCTCATACTCAATCCTCCTTTGTCCACGATACGCGCCTGGCCGGCCCAAGACAAGGTCGGGAATCGAGAGCCCCCTGGCTGTGGCGTCCTACCCGCCCGCCGCCCCCGTCTTCGGCACCGCCGTGGCCTTCGCCTTCAGATAATCCCGGTTCATCCTGGCGATGAAATCGATCGAGATTCCCTTCGGGCAGACGGCTTCGCATTCGGCGTAGTTGGAGCAGGTTCCGAAGCCTTCCTTCTCCATGGCCTCGACCATCGAGAGGGCGCGGTCGTATCGCTCGGGCTGCCCCTGCGGGAGCATGTTGAGGTGAGAGACCTTGGCCGAGGTGAAGAGCTGCGCCGCGCCGTTCGGGCACTGGGCCACGCAGGCGCCGCAGCCAATGCAGGTGGCGGCGTCGAAAGCGCGGTCGGCCAGGGACTTCGGGATCGGCGTGAGGTTGGCCTCGGGCGCGCTGCCCGTCATCACCGAAACGTAGCCGCCCGCCTGGATCACCCGGTCGAAGGCACCGCGGTTGACCACCAGATCCTTGATCACCGGGAAGGCCCGGGAGCGCCAAGGCTCCAGGTGCAGGACATCTCCGTCCTTGAAGTGCCGCATGTGGAGTTGGCAGACCGTGGTGTGCGGCATGGGCCCGTGGGCCTCGCCGTTGATCATGAAGCCGCAGGAGCCGCAGATCCCCTCGCGGCAGTCGTGCTCGAAGGCCACCGGCTCCTCGCCCTTCGCCGCGAGTTGCTCGTTCAGGATGTCCAGCATCTCCAGGAATGAGGCGTGCTCGGTAACGCCGGTGACCTGATATTGGACCATGCGCCCCTCGTCCGCGGGGCTCTTCTGACGCCAGACGTGGAGGGTCAGGTTCATTACTTGTAGCTCCTTTGACTGGGCTTCACGAACTCGAACTGCAGCGGCTCCTTGTTGAGCGTCGGCGACTTGCCCACGCCGTTCCACTGCCAGGAGGAGACGTAGGAGAAGTGGTCGTCGTCGCGTAGCGCCTCGCCCAACTGATCCTGGTGCTCTTCGCGCAGATGGCTGCCGCACGACTCGTCACGTTCGAGGGCGTCGATGCACATCAGCTCGGCAAGCTCGAAGTAGTCGCCCACCCGGTTCGCCTTCTCCAGTTCCTGGTTGAGCTGATTCGAGCCGCCCAGCAGCAGCAGGTTGCTCCAGAACTCCTCGCGCAGCGCGGGGATCAGCTCCAGCGCCTTCTTCAGGCCGCCGGCCGTGCGGGTGATGCCGCAGTAATCCCACACGATCTTGCCAAGCTCGCGGTGGAAGGAGTCGGCGGTGCGCCTGCCCTTGATCGACAACAGCTTTTGGATTCTCTCCTGGACGTCCGCCTCGGTGGCGCGGAAGGCGTCCGTCTCCGTGCTGAGTGCCTGCCCCAGGTGCCCGGAGAGGTAGTTGCCGATGGTGTAGGGAATGACGAAGTAGCCATCCGCCAGGCCCTGCATCAACGCGCTCGCTCCCAGCCGGTTGGCGCCGTGATCGGAGAAGTTCGCCTCGCCGATCGCGTAGAGGCCGGTGACGTTGGTCATCAAATCGTAATCCACCCACAGGCCGCCCATCGTGTAGTGGGGAGCTGGGTAGATGCGCATCGGCACCACGTAGGGGTTTTCGCCGGTGATCTTCTCGTACATCTCGAAAAGGTTGCCATAGCGCTCTTCGATGGTGGCCTTACCCACGCGCGCGATGGCGTCCTTGAAATCTAGATACACACCGTTTTTCTGCGGCCCCACGCCGCGCCCCGCTTCCACCTGTTGCTTGGCGTTCCTCGCGGCGACGTCGCGCGGCACGAGGTTGCCGAAGCTCGGATACTTGACCTCCAGGTAATAGTCGCGGTCGCCTTCCGGAATCTGATCCGGCGAGCGCGTATCCCCCGGATTCTTCGGCACCCAGATGCGGCCGTCGTTGCGCAGCGACTCGCTCATCAAGGTAAGCTTCGACTGGTAGTCGCCCGAGGCCGGAATGCAGGTCGGGTGAATCTGCGTGAAGCAGGCGTTCGAGAACAGCGCGCCGCGGCGATGAGCGCGCCAGGCGGCGGTGACGTTCGAGCCTTTGGCATTGGTCGACAGGTAATAAACATTGCTGTAGCCGCCTGTCGCCAGCACCACGGCGTGGCCGGCGTGGCGCTCGATCGCTCCCGTCACGAGGTCGCGGGTGATGATGCCGGCCGCCGCTTCCTTGGCGTCCAGCACCACGTCGAGCATCTCGGTGCGCGGGAACATCTTCACCTTGCCGGTCGCGATCTCCTTCTCCAGGGCCTGATAGGCGCCGAGCAGGAGCTGCTGGCCGGTCTGGCCGCGGGCGTAGAAGGTGCGGGCCACCTGGGCGCCGCCGAAGGAGCGGTTGTCCAGCAGGCCGCCGTACTCCCGGGCGAAGGGCACGCCCTGGGCCACACACTGGTCGATGATGTTCACCGACACCTGCGCCAGCCGGTAGACGTTGGCCTCGCGGGAGCGGAAGTCGCCGCCCTTGATGGTGTCGTAGAACAGCCGGAAGACGCTGTCGCCGTCGTTGTGGTAGTTCTTGGCGGCGTTGATTCCGCCCTGGGCGGCGATGGAATGGGCGCGGCGCGGGCTGTCCTGGAAGCAGAAGCACTTCACCTCGTAGCCAAGCTCGGCGAAGCTCGCCGCGGCCGAGGCGCCGGCCAGCCCGGAGCCCACCACCAGGATCGTGAACTTCCGCTTGTTGTTGGGGTTGACCAGCTTCAGGTGCCCCTTGTGCTCGTCCCACTTCTTCTCCAGCGGACCGGAGGGTACTTTGCTGTCGAGCGTCATGGCGCGGAGCTCCTAGCGGACCAGGCCGGTCCACACGGCCAGGGGAAACGAGATGTTGCCGATCGTGATGATCCAGGCGAAGGCGTGGGCGAAGGTGCTGCGCCACTTGTTGAACCGCGGACTGTTCCAGCCCAGCGACTGAAAGAGGCTCCACAGCCCGTGGTAGAGATGGAACCCGAGAGCCACCTGGGCCACGATGTAGAACAATGCCACGTACCAGACGCTGAAGCTCGCCAGCATGTTGCGGCGCACCGCTCCCTCTTGGAAGCCGGGATTGAGGGTGCCCGCCGTGAAGTCCAGCAGGTGATAGATGACGAAGAGCAGGATGATCACGCCGCCCCAGCGCATGGTGCGCGAGGCGTAGCTGGTGTGCCGTTTGGGCCGGCTGGCGTAGTCACGCGGCCGCGCGACCTGGCTGAGCCGCGTCACCTGCCAGGCCGCCCAGATGTGCAGGAGGACGGCGACGAGCAGCACGACGCGGGCGATCCACAGCGCGCCGCTGGCCGGCAGGGCCGGAGCACCGATCTGCCGCAGAAACGAACCGTAGGCGTCGAGATAGGGGACTTCCTTCGAAGAGCAGGCGCCAGCGGCGTTCAGGGACGGGCAGTACACCCCCGGCTCGTAGAGCTTCAGATTGCCGATCATGTGGATCAGCACGAAGCCGAACAGGATGATGCCGGTGACCGCCATCACCGCCTTCTTGCCTACTGCGGATCGGTAGAGATCAGTGAACCAGGACATGGGGTTTCCTCATCGGAAGCTCGGACCAGACTTATCCTACGCCAATCTCCACGGGTTTGTGAAACCTGTCACAAGGCGGGTCCGCGCCGCCGGCGACGGCGTCTCGGCCGGGGCCGTTCCGCGGTCCGATCAGCGGTTGGGGCTTCTCCAGGGGCCGGGGCCTTGAGCGGCGGCCGGCGGCGCGCCGCGGCCCGCCAGGTTTCGAGCGCCTCCTGCCCCTCGCCCGTCGCCAGGACGAGGATTTCGAACAGCAGCAAGGCGTCGTCGAAGTAGGGCTTGCGAGCGAGGCGCAACCGCTCGGGGGCGGACCAGCGGGGCTCGCACAGGCGCTGGAAGCCGGCGAGGGCATGCACCACCTGCTGGGAGCGGAGGTTGGAGAGCGTCAGGCGCTGGAAGAAGGGGGCCACCTCTTCCTGGATCATCAGCTCAATGGCCGGCCGGGTCATGGGCCCTCCCACCGCCTCGATGTCCATGCGCCGCAACATGATCTTGGGAAGCAGGATGGCGGCCAGCAGGGAGGTATCCGACATCGGGCGCTCCTCGGCCACCATGCGGTCGATCACCGGCAGGATCTGCCCGAAGTCGCCCAGGCCCCGCGCGCCCGCCGTGAGCATGGCGTAGGCCTCCGGGAGCAGCACCTCCAGCAGGCCCAGCTCCAGCATCCACTGCATGGCGGCACCAGCGCGGCCGCACTTGAGGAGCTGCACGATCTCCTCGGTCACCCGCGCCGGCGACGCCTTCTCCAGCTCCTTGCGGTGCAGGTGGATCGCCTCCTGCGTCTTGGTCTCGATGCCGATGCCCAGCCGGCCCGCGAACTCGCAGGCGCGGAGCATGCGCACCGGATCCTCCTGAAAACGGACGCCCGGATCGCCGATGGCGCGCACAAGCTTGCGCTCCAAGTCCTCAATGCCGCCGACGTGGTCGATGACGCTGAAGTCGGCAATGCTGTAAAACAGGGCATTGATGGTGAAGTCGCGGCGGAAGGCGTCCTGCCGGGGAGTGCCGTAGGCGTTGTCGCTGGTGATCAGCAGCTCGCCCGGCTCGCCCCGCTGCTCCTCCGGATCGGGATCGCGGCGGAAGGTCGAGACCTCCACGACGCCGCCGTCGTGGTAGAAGACGTGCACCAGCCGGAACCGCCGGCCGATGATCCGCGAGTTCGAGAACAGCCGCCGGATCTCGTTCGGCTTGGCGTTGGTGCCGACGTCGAAGTCCTTGGGCTTGCGCCCCATCATCAGGTCGCGCACGCTGCCGCCCACCAGATAGGCGTGGTAGCCGGCACTGTTGAGCCGGTACAGGACCTTGACGGCGTTCTTGTCGATGTCCCGGCGGGAGATGGGGTGCTCGGAGCGCTCCAGAATGCGCGGCTCTCCCTCGGCTTTCGTTCTCACGGCTGGCTTGGCAGGGTCCTCGTGAACCATCGATGAGCGGCTATATGTAGGATGCGAAAGGGCTTGTCGGTCGCCGCGTCCACGCGGACGCGCTGGCCGACTCTATCGAGAGCGGTGGGGTGGAGGCAAGGGACAAGAAGAAAAAAGGGGGCCGAGACGGGCGGAGGGCATTAAACCCGCCCCGGCACCGGAGGGAGAGGAGATTGTCTCTTCGTCCTATCTTGGGTCGCCGTGCCGGTCGATCCGGCGAGGGGCGGCTTGGTTTCGGCTATCGGTTCTGGTCATCTTCGTCACCGTCGTTTTCCTTCGATTCCACGATCCATGCCAGGGCTCCCCGCCGGCGAGAGAGCCTTGATGAATAAGGGTTTACAGCCCAATCGTGGAACGGGAGGCGCCACGGCGGGACGGCGCCTGTCCCCTGAGGATGACGGGGGTGGAACCTGGGGAGGGCGCCCGGCCGAATTAGCGCTTGAGCTGTTTGCCGGTCTTGTTGGAATCGGGCATGTAGACGACCAGGCCCTTGTTCGGCAGCGTGCGGGAGTAGCCGGCGACCAGTTGCTTGGCGTATTGGGAGAGGAAGAAGTCGAAGGGATCTTGAGGGTAGGCATCGATGATCTGGAGGTCGGCGCCGGGCATCGTCAGCTTGCCGAAGCTCAAGGTCCCGCCGCTCAGATACATGTAGTTCCTGGCCTTGGGGAAGGACGGCTTCAGCGGGTGCTCGATCGCGCCGCTCCCGAAGCGCAGGACGACGCGATCCCCCTCGATCCGCGCGACGGTCACCTTGCCACGCATCTTGGGCGGCGGCAGCAGCTTCTCGGGATCGAGGATGAGGTCGTCTTGCACGACTTTCAGCCCCTTCGACTCCTGGGACTTGATGACGTCGGAAAGCTCGACGCCGAAGAGGTCGAGGAGCTTCTTGACTGGCACCTTCCCCGCCGAGATTTTGGTGGTATGAAGCTTCAGATCCCCCTCCGGAGTCGCCGAGATTTCGCCCTCCAGGGTGGCGCGGACGGGAACTTTCTTGTTGAGGGTCGAGGTCTGAACGAGGCGGCCGTTGCGGATCTCGATCGCGACGTCCTTGACAGGAGCATCCGGTCCGGCGAAGAGAAAGTGGTTCATCAGCGCGGCCAGGCTCGCCGGCGTCATGGCGATCTCGGCCGAATCGATCTTCAGCTCGAACGTGTTGGGTTCATCGAACCAGGGCGGCTTACCCTCCTGGGTCGGATGCAGAGCTCCCCGGAGCCTCCGGACTTCGAGCACCAACTGGGGGTCGATCCGGAAGTTGACTCCCTTCATCTGGGCCTGGACATCCCCGCTCCCCTGGGGTTGCTTCGTGGCGGACGCCACTTCCTGAGCAGGTGATGCCTGCGAGGGCGCCGGTGTTCCGGACGCCGGGCTCTGCGGCTTGCCGTAGGCGGTCGCCCCAAGGGCGAGCAGGAGAATCAGGAAGGAGAGGGAGCGGAGGGAATTTCTGATTTTTCGCACGCCGGAGCGGATTGCAGGTTGGATGCCAAAGAGCCCTCATCACCTCTCGGGTGATGAGGGCCCGCCGCGTCTCAGCCGGCCGTCTTCGCCGTCTCCGTCACCAGCCCCACGTGGGCGAAGCCTGCCCGGCTGACAGCGGTCAGCACCTCGCACATCGTCTCGTACTGAAGATGACGGTCGCCGCGAACGATGACGTCGTGGTCCGGCTCGGCGGTGTGAATCTGGGCGAGGAGAGCGGGTAGATCCGCGCCGGTCACCCGCGCGTTGCGGACGTAGACGCCGCCATCCGCCGCGACGGAGACGGTGAGCTGGTTCGACTCGGGCAGGGAGTATCCGTTGACGGTCTTGGGCAGCTCCACCTTGACGCCGGCGTGGAGGATCGGCGCCACCACCATGAAGATGATGAGCAGCACCAGGCAGACGTCGACGAGAGGGGTGACGTTGATTTCACTGCGGACAGCGCCTCGTGAGGATTCCGGTACCATGAGCGTGACCTCCCTGGTCAGGATCAGCGTTGATCGAGAGAGGCGCCTCTCTCTGGGAGGATTGGACGCCGCGGGCGGCCTTTTGGTTCCCGGGCTCGGCCAGGATCGGGAGTCTGGCGATAGCCCAGCGCTGGGCGGCCTTGACGTAGGCTACGTGACAACGGCCTCACTCGTCCCTCAGGCCTACGCCGTCACCGTTCATACTCTCTAGTGGTACAAAGTTCCTGAAATCAGATATTCTTGCCAAAAGTCAAGAAATTCTCGATTTATCCGAATACAGGGTGCCATCCTTTCGTGAGTCGGCTTAAAATGACATATTTTTGTCATTTAATCCCGAATTTTTGATTCCAGGTTACGGCTCTATTGAATTGAGATCCCAGAGGCACTTCCCTAAGATGCCACTATGTTCTTCGGAGATGAGCACCTCGGAAAGGCAGTCGCGTTCCTCAGAGAAGCCAAAGGCCTCAAGCAGCAGGAATTGGCCCAAAAAATCAGCATCAAACCGGGTACGCTCAATCAATACGAATCCGGCAGACGCGGCATGAGCGAGGATCTGCTGTACCGGGTCGCCAAGGCATTGGAATTGGATCTGCTTGAAATTTGGGACACCGCCCACAGGATATTCCGCTTCAACCATCTGCAGGAAAGAGCGGAAATGGAGGGCACAACCCTAGAAGACTTGCTCTCCCGATCCGGAGCCCGTCCCTCCGTCGAACAGATCCTAGAGATCTACGACTCTCGAATCAAACAGGACCGGCAACTTATGGGCTCAGTCCTCCGATTCCTGGACCCAAAGGGCTCAACAGGGCTCGACGGCTCCAATCTGTTAAGAATCGTCGTCAAGCCTCGTGCTGAGAAGCCCAGGAAGAAAGCGATCCGAATTGGAAAGAACCAGAGCTAGTCCTACCGCACCGCCTCTATCGGCGACAACTTCGCCGCCCGGATAGCCGGGTAGAGGCCGAAGGTGATGGCGAGAATGAGGGCGATGCCCCAGGCAGCTGCTTGTCCCGAGGGAGACGATGGACCATGCCCTACAATCCCCTCAAGAGCTTGAATCCCGAAAGCCAGGAGGGAGCGATGAACGAGTCCAAGAGCAGGCAACTCGACGGCAGGAGCTGGGCGATCTTCTTCGTGCGCTGCGTGCTGGGCCTGATCTTCTTCATGGCCGGATGGTGGAAGACCTTCGACCTCGGGCCGCTCGAGCACGCGCGGCGTCTGTTCGTCGAGCCCTACGCAGACACTTGGCTGCCGGCGTGGCTGCTCTGGGCCAGCGGCACTGTGATCCCCGTTGTCGAGCTCGTGGCCGGCGCGCTGATGTGTCTGGGCCTGCGGGTGCGGGAAGCCGGAATCGCCATCGGCTTCATCCTCATCGTGGTCGACTACGGCCACCTCCTGAAGGAAGCCCTATTCGACACCACGCACCACATCTTCCCGCGGCTCGTCCTCCTGACCTTCGTCCTCGCCGCGCCCGCAGGGCGCGACCTCCTGAGCCTCGACGCCTGGCTGAGCCGGCGTTACGAGAGAGCCTCCACTGGCACCTGATGCTTGCCGTAGGCACAATGATAGTGACGGTGTCCCCAAGCTCGACCAAGCCCATGCCTGAACAGTACGTGGCCGAGTAAGGTGATGAGAAATCGCCCGCTGCTCGCTTAATCGTCAGAGACTATCACTCTTATCAGTTGGATGATAGATAACAATACATTTGTCCTCATGGGCCGAAACCAGACTCACCACTAGCCGAACGGTTGTGGTCGGGAGGACCCAGAGGTGAAAAGTTGGTTCGCTGTGAGCCGGCTGTCCATATTTGGCTGTCAGAGTCTCGGCCAGCTTATAACAGGCGCTCTTATCTGCGACGAGCTCTACTCTTCCTAGTTTCCATTCGCTTTGGGGCAGGGGCTGCTGCCCCTGTTTGGCTTGGCCCCCGACATCCTTGAATTGGAGATATACGCTGAGCTTAGTATCTCCAACCGAAACGTCAGGAAGGCGACCGGCTGTGAACCCCATGTAATCCTCTCCAATTGTCATCTCGGGGTGAATCTTCCGCAGTTGCTCTACCGACATTCCCCATCGTGTGTTCGTCCATCCGGGTAGATCCTTCTGGGGCTCCGCAGCTAGCGTAAGGCACCCGAACAGCATCGCCGCAGATACCAATGCAACTACTCGCATAGTCATCTCCCTCTAAATGTTTCCCCACTTGTCAATCTTCAGAACGAACTCTGTTCGCCTCAGACTGAAACGACGCTATCGCCCCCAAAGCCTTGGGCGCCTCCAATTCCCATCGTCGTCCTACTCCAAGAAGCAAATGATACCGCGGATCAGGAACAGGAACACCGAGTCCTACGAAAGATCTCCCTCGTCACGACTCGGCCTCCAGCCCTGGTAGGTGCTCAGCTAGCCTTGCCCTATGCCAGTCATCCTGATCCGCGATATCCCCAGAAGTGCTCTCAGCGCTCGAACGAAGAGCGGCCAGACATGAGAGATCGCTGGAAGATGAGATGCGCTACATTCTCACCGAGATTGCCCAGGAAGAGGAGCCGTATCCATCTCTTCCTCCCCTCGATTTGAAAGTATCGCAAACTTCGCTACAGACCCATTGGAGCCGCGAAGAGATCTACGCAATGACAAACGATAGGACTGCATAGACCGCCCCGCCCGCTCCCCTACCGCATCGCCTCCATCGGCGACAGCTTCGCTGCCCGGATGGCCGGGTAGAGGCCGAAGGTGACGGCGAGGACGAGGGCGATGCCCCAGGCGGCGGCGAGACCGTAGGGATTGACCACCAGGCCCCAGGGGAACATGTCGGAGAGGGCGCGGCAGAAGGCGCTGCCGGCCAGGGTGCCGACGGTGGCTCCGAGGGCGGCCAGCACCAGCGCCTCCAGCAGGAACTGCACGAGGATCTGGCCGTCGTCGGCGCCGATCGCCTTGCGCAAGCCGATCTCGTAGCGCCGGTCGGAAAACGAGATCAACATCACCGACAGCACCCCCACTCCCCCCACCAGTAACACTGTGCCGGCGAGGCTGAAGAGCACCACGGACCAGCCATGCATCTGGTCTTGGAACTGCTGATAGGAACGCGCCATCTCGGCGTCGAGATCCTTGATCTGAACGTCCTCGATGCCGTGATGGACCTGCCGGGCGCGCGCCAGCATCGTGGCGGACATCTCGTCGAGGTCGCGCTTGGATTTCAGCTTCACCGTCACCAGGGTGAGTTGGTGGTCAGTGTCAAGGCGGTCCATATAGGTCTCGAGCGGCACGAGCACGCCGTTGGCGTCCTGATACATCTCATCGTTGAAGAGCTGCCCGCCCGCCAACACGCCGACGATACGGTAGAGCACGCCTTCGATCACCAGGTCTTTGCCCACCGGGTCGCTACCGCCAAAGAGCTTGGAGGCGAGGGTCGCACCCATCACCGCCACCGCCGAATGCCGCCGCTGGTCGTCCGGTGTGATGCCGCGGCCGAGGCCAATGGGCCGGTCCATCAGAAAGGAATAGTCGGCGGTGACGCCGTTGACGAAGATCCGCTCGGCGCCGGCGGTGCCTTGCACCACGCTGCGGTGGGTGGCCCGCGGCGAGAATCCCAAAACCTTGGGGTTCGGCGCGGTGAGACGAGGCAGATCGTCGGAGCGCAGTCCGGGGCTCATCGCAAACCGCTTCTGCTCCTCGGAGGTCTTCGCCGGCTTGGGAACCAGCACGAGAGTGCCATCCCAACTCATGCCGGCGAAACCGGTCGACACCTTGTCCTGAACGCCGTCGAGCACCGAGCTCATCACCACCAGGGCGAAGACGCCCAGCATCAGCAGGGTCAGGGTGAGGACCGAGCGCAGCTTGTGCGACCACAGCTCGATCAGGCCGCCGGTGATGACTTCCCACACCAGGGCGATGCGAACGCCGAGACTGCGGGGGCGGCGAATGGCGACCGGCGCAGGGTCGTCGAAGGACGGGACGAACGTCAGCGCTTCACTCATAGCGCAGTGCCTCCATCGGCGACTGCCGGCTGGCCTTGGCGGCCGGATACAGCGCGAACAGAAAGCCGAAGACAACGGCGAGAAGTGTGGCCCATATGAAGCTCACGGGAGCGAGTGACAATGGAATACCGAGGGACTTCGTGATCGCCCACGAAAAGGCGATGCCGATGAGATAGCCGGCGGCGCTCCCCAGCAGGGTCAACAGCAGTGCCTCGGTCATGAACCCTTTGAAGATCTCGCTGCCGGGAGCGCCGATCGCCATCTTCACTCCCACCTCGCGAACCCGCTCCTTGAGCGAGGCGAGCTGGATGTTGACGTTGACCATGCCGCCGCCGATCAGTGCCAGCACACCGGAGAGCATGAAGATGAGGTTGTAGACGTCGCCCTGGCTCATCTGACGCTGCAGGCGCTTGGCCACGTCGTCGAGACGGAAATCGTTTTGCAAACGGTGGTTGGAGGTGACCAACGAGCTCAGATCCTTGGCGAAGCTGGCCATCGCCTTGAGGTCCGGAACCCGGAACGTGACACGGTTCAGCCGGTGATATTGATCGCCTTCCATACGCGAGGCGACGAGCAGCGAGGGCACCGCCACGATGTGGTTGCGCCAGGCGAAGATGTTCTGCTGGCCCTCGCGGAAACGGAAGTTCTTTTCCTGGAAGACGCCGATCACCGTCACCGGCACGTTGCCGATTCGCAAGGGCTTGCCGACGATATCGCCGGTAGGGAAAAAGACGCCCGCCGCCTCCGAACCGAGGACCACGACCGGAGCGCCGGTGGCGAAATCGTGGGAGGAGAAGCCACGCCCCTGCTCGATCTCATAGCCGTTCAGGGGCACATAGTCGGCGCCGATGCCATTGATATCCCGCTCCTGATCGGCGAACTCCGAGCGCACCCGGGCACGCGCCGTCTTTAACACGCTGACGGCGTTGACCGCCTTCGCCGATGACAGTTTCTCGCCATCGCTGGAGTCCATCTGACGCAGACCCAGGTTGGCGTTGCGCAGGGCGCTCGGCGTCCCCTGATACACCGTGTCGGTGGGCAGCACGTTCAGCTTGTCGATACCACCGACGCGGGCGAAGATGCGCAGCGTCTGCTGCCGCTGGCTGTCGGAAATCGAGAAACCGCCAAGCACCGAGGCGACGCCCAGCATCACGCCCAGGGCCTGGAGAAAAGAGCGGCCTGGATTCTGGCGCAGCTCGATCCAGGACTCGAGGAAACGTGCACGGAAGGCGCCGCTGGTGCTCATGCCGCTTTCTCCCATTGATCGCGAAGAATGAGCCCGTCGCACAGCTCGACGCGGCGCTCGGCCGTGGCGGCGATGGCCGGGTCGTGGGTCACCAGCACGACGGTATTGCCCTGGGCGTGAAGCTCGCGGAACAGCGCGAGCACCTCGTGACCGGTCTTCGAATCCAGAGCGCCGGTGGGCTCGTCGGCGAGCAGTAACGCCGGCCGGTTGGCGAGCGCGCGGGCGATGGCCACGCGCTGCCTCTGGCCGCCGGAAAGGGCGCCGGGCAGCACGTTGGCCTTATCGGGAATGCCCACTTTCTCCAGCAGATCGAGGGCGCGCTGCCGCCGCTCCTTGCCCGACACGCCGGCGTAGAGCATCGGCAATTCCACATTTCTCAGGATCGTCGCCTTGGGCAGCAGGTTGTACTGCTGGAAGACGAAGCCGATCTTCTCATTGCGAATGGCCGCGAGGTCGGCGCCCGTGAGCTTCTCCACCTGCCGGCCGTCGAGCGCGTAGGTGCCGCCGCTGGGAACGTCGAGGCAGCCCAGGATCGACATCAGCGTGCTCTTGCCGGAGCCCGAAGGGCCGATGAGGGCCACGTATTCGCCGCGCTTGACTACCAGGTCGACGCCGCGCAGGGCGTGGACCGCGTTGCCATTCGTGCCGTAGACCTTGTTGAGACCGCGGGTTTCGATGATGTTCATGACTTGGTCTCTCCTCGCAGAATCAGTTGTTCTCATCGTCCTTCTCGACCTTCTTGCGCGTCACGTCTTCCAGCGCCACCTGATCGCCGGAGCGCAGGCCGGTCATGATCTCCACCCGCTCGAGGGTCGCAATCCCCGCGTTCACCGTCACCGGCTCGAAATAATCCTTCCAATTCTCGGACAGCCAGACGAACTTGCTGCGGCCATTCAGGGCCTCGCGCGCCTTGTCGACCTGCTTCGGTGCCAGGCCGCTCTTCATGCGGTAGACGACCGTCTGCCCGTCGCGCCGCTGGAGGGCCTCCAGGGGGATGGACAGGGCCTGCGCCCGCTTGTCGCCGAGGATCTCGACGTTGGCGCTCATGCCGGTGCGGAAGGCGGGATCGAGCTGCGCGAGAGCAACCTCGATCTCGAAAACCTTGATCTTGTCCACCAGCTTGGCGGCGGGAGCGACGAAGCGCACCTTGCCGTCGAAGATCTTCTGCGGATAGGCGTCGAGGGTGACGCGTACCGGCTGGCCGACGCGCACCTTGGCAATGTCCACCTCGTTGAGGTTGACGCGGATGATGAGCGACTTGAGATCGGCGACGGTGAACATCACCGTGCCCTCGTTGAAGGAGGAGACGCCCGAGGTGACCGTCTCGCCGAGCTCGACGCCCTTCTTGATGATCACGCCGGCCATCGGCGCCGTGACCCGCGCCTGCTGGGTGGTCGAGGCGCCGGAGATCGGGATGCCGTGGTCCTCGACGATCTTGTAGCGCGACCGCATGCTGGCCAGGGAATCGGCGGCGAGGTCGCGCGAGGTCTGGAAGTTGCGCAGCGTCTGGCTGGGGATCAACCCCGCGTCGAAGAGCGCTTTCTGAGCGGTCAGCTCGCGCTCGGTGTCCTTGAGCTTGATCTCCGCCTGGCTCACCCCGCCCTTGACGTCGGACAGCGACTGCGCCTGGTTGACGTCGGGCTCGACCTCGGCCAGCACCTGCCCGGTCTTCACCACGTCGCCCTCGCGCACCCGCAGAGTCTGGATACGCCCCGAGACGGCGGACTTGACGTCCACTTTGATCTCGGGGTCCACCACGCCCACCTCACGCACGCTCACCTGGAGATCCTCGGCCTGCACCTTGCCGAGGCGGAATGGAGACTCCACATCCTTGGGCTTGGACTTGGTCGTCGCCCGCGCCACGACGAGACTGCCGGCCAATACCACAACCGCGGAACCCGCTATCAGCCATTTCTTGCGCATGAGAATCCCTCTTTCTTGATCTCTATGTTCCACTGCCTGCTGCGACGAGAGCGGCTCCAGGTGTGTCGGGCTACGCCGAATTGCCTCTCGGATCTCTTTACGAGCGGAGGGGGGGAAAGGTTACAGGGAGACGAAACTTTCGCCGGCGCCGGCTTTGCTATCATGCTCCGGCAGTGCTCCCCGCCGCCGAGTCCGAAGCGCGTCTCTCCGTCTCGATCGAGACCTGGAAACGGAAGCTTCTCGATCTGACCAAGCGCAACCGGGCCCTCCACTTCCGGCCGGCCCGCGTGTCGACGGTCACCCTCGTGGACGAACAGCCTGCCGAGGTCTTCCGCCACCTGTATCTGCGAGAAAAGTCGATGCGCTTCCGGGCGGCTCCGGAGAGCCCGGAGGCCGGGAAGCCCACAGGGACCCCAGAACCCTCGGTTCCCTCTCTTGATGGCGACGACGGTCCGGCCCTCGACTTCGTTCCCTACGATGCGTCCTCCCTCGCCGAGCGCCACCAGGACGGCTGGCTGCAGACGACCTCCAACCCCGAGGCGCTCGACAAGTCGCTGCGGCGGCTCGACGAGCAGGCCCGCCTCTCCATCGAGGAGCAGGGTGTCAACACGCTCTTCCTGGCGCTGGGGATGCTTCACTACACCGAGGCGGACGACTCCTCGCAGATTTTTAGGGCGCCGCTCCTCCTGCTGCCCGTCGAGCTCAGCCGCAAGTCGGCTCGTTCCGGCTACTCCGTGCGCGTCACGGATGACGAGCCGCTGGTCAATCCGGCGCTCGTCGAATATCTCCGCCGCGCCTTCGGCATCGCGCTCCCGGGGCTCCCCGATTCGAGCGCGATTCCAGACGACTACGACCTCCAGACGTTCCTTAAAGCGGCGAGCGAGGCGGTCGCCGGACGCTCGGGGTGGTCGGTCAAGACCGACATCTACCTGGCGCTCTTCTCGTTCCAGAAGCTCGTCATGTACAAGGATCTGGAAGCCAACGGCGAGGCCGTCCGCCAGCACCGGCTCCTGCGCCAGCTCGTGACCCGCGACGGGGAACGGACCTTCCGGGCGCTTCCGGACGAGATCCGGTCGATGGAGCTGGACCGGGACTATCCTCCGGAGACCACGTTCCAGGTCGTCGACGCCGACGCGAGCCAGCTCCGGGTGATCGCGGCCTCGTCGCGCGGCTACGACCTGGTGATCGAGGGGCCGCCGGGAACCGGTAAGTCGCAGACGATCACCAATCTCATCGCGCAAGCCCTGGCGGCCGGCAAGTCCGTACTCTTCGTCGCCGAGAAAATGGCGGCCCTCCAGGTCGTGCACACGCGGCTGGCCCACGTCGGCCTCGGGGAGCTCTGCCTCGAGCTCCATTCGACCAAGGCCAATAAACGCGAGGTGATGAGGGACCTCGCCGCCGCGGTCGACGCCTCCCTCCAGCGGATCGCGGCGCCCACGATCTCGACCCAGCGCCTGCCCCAGGTCCGCGACACCCTCTCGGAATACGTCCAAGCTCTCCACACCCCGCACGGTGCCCTGGCCCTCTCGCCCTATGAGGCCTACGGCGAGCTCGGCCGGCGGCTCGGCGCGCCGCGGTGGATCTGGAGCGGACCCGTGGCCTCCGGGATCGATCGCGAGCACCTGGAAGAGGCGGTCCGCCAGCTCCAGGACCTCGCGGCGGTGGCGACACAGGTCGGGATTCCCGCCGAGCATCCCTGGCGCGACACGTCCCGGACGTTCTACTCCGCGCACGACCTGGAGATGGTGCAGGACGCCGGAGAGGAAACCGTCCGCCAGCTGACCGCCCTCCTCCGCCGGGCCGAAGCGGTGGAGGCGAGCTTCCCGCTGCCGCCGATCCGCACTCTCCAGGACGTCGAAACCGCGGCGGGGATCGCCGCCCTCCTCGCCCGCTCGCCGGGTGCCCCGCTCGCCATTCTCACCAGCGACTCCTGGAACGCACCCCCTCCCGAAGCGCTCGGTTTGATCGAGCGCGGCCGGGCACTCCAGAAGCTCGCCGCCAGGATCAGCGGGCAGTTCACGCCGGCCGCCTTGGAGCAGGATCACGGCAGCGACGTCGAGCATGTCGAGCGCAAGTCTCAGGGAGTCCTCAGCGCTCTCGCCTTCCTGGACTCCCGCTACCGCGCCGTCAAAAAGCGCTGGCTCGCCTACCGTCTCCCCTCCTATCAGGGGTCGCTCGCCGAGCAGGCGAACGACATGAAGCAAGTGGACCGGCTGCGCCGCGAACGGGAGGAGATCGTCCGGCTCGACGCCGCGGCCCGCTCGCTCTTCGGCGCGCTCTGGCAGGGCGAAAGGTCGGATTGGGACCTGCTGGACGCGTACGTCCGCTGGGTGGTCGAGCTGCGCGGCGTCTGCATCCGCCACGGCCTCGCCGGGCGCGCCCTGGAACGGGCGACCCAGGCTGCCCCCGACGTTTCGGAAGTCACGGTGCTGAGCGAGGAGGCGGCCACCGCGCTCCAGGCGCTCGCCGTCTTCCGCGGCACGGTGGGCTGGCCCGAGGACCTGCTGAGCCACGCTCCGCTCGCCGAGATCGCCGGCCGCGTGGAAGGCATCCTCCAGAACCTCCGGCTCGGGCCCCGGTGGGCAGCGTTCGAAGCGGTCCGGCAGGCGGCCGGCCAGGGGCTCGCGAAAGAAATCCTGGCCAAAGGGATGACGGGAGACATCCCGTTCGCCAGCCTCGCTCCCGCCTTTCTGCGCGCTTTCTATCTCCAGTGGATCTCTGACGCGGTGCGGTCACGCCCCGCCCTGGAAAAGTTCCACACCATGACTCACGAGGAGCGTGTCGCGGAGTTCCGCCGACTGGACGAGCGCGTGCTCCGCGAGAATCGCGCCGTCCTCCTCGGCCGCCTCCGTGAGCAGACGCAGCAACGGCTCCGGCAGCCCGCAGCGTTGACCGCGCTGCCGTTCCTCCAGCGCGAGATGGCCCGCCAGCGGGGCTTGAGCCCCTTGCGGCGGACGTTCCGGCAGGCCGGCGCGGCGATCCGCGCCATCAAGCCCTGCTTCCTGATGAGCCCGCTGAGCGTGGCCCAATATCTTGAAAAAGCGCTCGATGGAGCGGCCTCCTCCTTCGACCTGGTCATCTTCGACGAGGCCTCCCAGTTGCCGACGGAAGATTCGGTGGGGGCCATTCTGCGGGGGCGGCAGCTCATCGTCGTCGGCGACCCGAAACAGCTCCCGCCCACCAACTTCTTCGCCTCCTCGCTGAGCGACGTGCCCGAGCTCGCCGACGACGGCTCGCCGCTGTACGAGGATTCCGAGAGCATCCTCGAAGAGCTTCAGGGAGCGGGCCTGCCGAGCGACCGCCTCAAATGGCACTACCGGAGCGCTCACGAGTCCTTGATCCATTTTTCGAACGTCGCGTTCTACGACGCGGGCCTCTATACGTTCCCGAGCGTCGAGACCGACTCGGGAGCGCAGGGGTTGCAGTTCGAATACGTCGCCGAGGGTATTTACGAAGGCAAGGGGCTCAACCTCGCCGAGGCGCGGCGGGTCGCCGACGAGGTGGTCCGCTTCGCCCGCGAGCAGCTCGCGCGGCATTCGCGTGGGGAACTCCGGTGGTCGCTCGGCGTCGGTACCTTCAACCTGCGGCAGCAGCTCGCCATTCAGGATGAGCTGGAGCAGCGGCGCCGCGACGAGCCGGCCCTGGAGCCGTTCTTCGACCGTGGCGTCGCCGAGCCCTTCTTCGTCAAGAACCTCGAAAACATCCAGGGCGACGAGCGCGACGTCATCTTCCTCAGCGTCACCTACGGCCGGGGGCCGGACGGCAGGATCCGGTACAACTTCGGGCCGCTCAACGGCCAGAACGGCTGGCGCCGGCTGAACGTCCTGACCACGCGCGCCCGCCACTGCATGCACGTCTTCTCCTCCATGCGAGGGGACGAGATCGTCGCCGCCACGGCCTCCTCGGACGGCCCTCGCCTGCTGCGCGACTTCCTGCTCTTCGCCGAGCGCGGCCGTCTCGACGGTGCCGAGATGAACGCCGTTCTGGATACGGAGTCGACCTTCGAGCACGACGTCTTCCAGGAGATCTCCCACCGCGGTATCCGGCTGGTGCCGCAGGTCGGAGTGGCGGGATACCGCATCGACTTCGGAGTCCTCGACGACGCCCTGCCCGGCCGCTTCGTCTGCGGCATCGAGTGCGACGGCGCCGCCTATCACGACTCCGAGACGGCCAGAGACCGGGACCGCCTTCGCCAGCAGGTGCTCGAATCCCGCGGCTGGATTCTGTACCGCGTCTGGAGCACCGACTGGTTCAAGGACCGGGCAGGGCAGATCGACCGCCTGCTCCGCTTGATCGAGGAGGCGCGCGCCCGCTCCCTGGACGAGGCGGAGGCGGAGCGTCAGGCAAAAGAGCGCGCGGCGGCGGAAGCGTCGGTCCAGGCCGCGCAGGACGCAGAAATCGCCCGGCAGGAGGCCGCTGTCCTCATGGCGAGAACGGAAGGAAAGATCTATGAGCGTCCTGTCGCCCTTCCTTATGCGATCACTCCAGGAGAGGGGCGCTTCGCGGGGAGCGAGATTCTGGAAGCACCTTTGAGCCAACTGGTGGCCGCGGTGACCGAAGTCGTGGCGATCGAGGCACCGATTCATGCCGCGGAGCTCGCCACCCGCGTGGCCGGGCTGTGGGGCTCCCGGACGGGTCCCCGCAAACAGGCCCGCATCCAGCAGGCTTGCGAGTCCGCGGAGCGGAGCGGCGCCCTCCAGCGGCGCGGCGAGTTCCTCTGGAGCCCGGACGGCACATGCCGGCTGCGCTCCCGGAGCGGCACGCGCATCGGGGCGAACCGGATCGCGCCGGAGGAGTACGCCGAGGCGATCCTCGCGGTGCTCGGCACGGGGTTCGGCTTCTCCCGGCCGCAGCTCATCCAGGAGGTGCGCGCCGTCCTGGGCTTCAGCCGGACCGGCGCCAACCTCGACGAGGCGATCGGCGCGGCCATCGACCACCTGATCCAGGAAGGAAAATTGGGTGAGGGAAGCAGCGGAATTCGGCTCCGCGAGATTCTGGAAGATCTACCGTCCGGCGAGCCGGTCCCGGCGTAACTCCCTCTCAGCAGCCCTGCCCAACGAGAAATCGGGCATGGCCAACGTCACGAATGGCATGGCAGACGGGCCGAATGGCGTGGCACGCGAGACGAATGGCACGGCAGACGGACCGAATGACGTGGCACGCGAGACGAATGGCAGGGCAGACGGACCGAATGACATGGCATTCGTAACGAATGGCAGGGCACTCGCAGCGAATGGCGTGGCACTCGTCGCGAATGACGCGGCATTCGCGGCAAATGGCATGGCACTTATAGCGAATGGCGTGGCGCTCGCGGCGAATGACATGGCACTCGCAGCGAATGGCGTGGCATTCGTGAGAAATGGCGTGGCCAACGGACCGAATGGCAGGGCATGCGAGACGAATGACACGGCAGACGGAACGAATGACGTGGCACGCGAGACGAATGGCATGGCAGACGGAACGAATGACGTGGCACGCGAGACTTCCCCGCGCACCGGAAGGGAGGGCGCAGGGGGGTGCGCCCTCAGAGTGGCCGGCGGCCGGCCGCTAGTGGCAGATCCCACACTCTTGGCAGAAGCACGTCTCCTGGGAGTCGAGACACGTGGACTGGCAGCTCGGATCGCCGTTGCAGGCGGTGTAACAGGCCTGGTACTGCTTGGCACAGGTTCTCGTGCAGAAGATCACCGCGCTCGCCGGTATGCTCCACAACGCCAACCCGACCAACAATAAAGCCGTAAAGAGTCCGAGGTTCCGACGCATTGCTACCTCCTGTGGGATCAAAGGGCCGGTGAACCAGCCCCGAGGTTGGACAGCGCGCGCAGTGTAACAGAGGGTGCTTGGGCGCCGCCTGTAACGTTTTGCACCGATTGTAGATAGTAGAAGGAACTGAAGAAATCAGATGATGGCATCACCCGGCTTCCAGGGCGACACCCCCGGCCCCCCTCCCGTTCTCGACGGGAAGTACCGGCTGGACGAACGCCTCGGAGAGGGAGCCGTCGGCCTCGTATACCGCGCCACTCATCTCGGGCTGAAGAAGGTCTTCGCGCTCAAGCTGCTGAAGCCGGGGCCGGCCCTCGACCCCTTCTCGGTCAGCCGCTTCCAGCGGGAGGCCGAGGCGCTCGGGCGGCTGCGGCACTCCCATATCGTGGAGGTCACCGACTTCGGAGTCGATCCCGGGACCGGGGCTCCCTACCTGGTGATGGAGCTGCTCGACGGAGTTCCCCTCTCGGACCTCTGTCGAGAAGGCCCCCTGCCCCTCGCGCGGGCCCTTCCGATCCTCGACGCGATCGCCGCCGCCGTCGACGCGGCCCACGAGCAGGGGATTCTCCACCGCGACCTCAAGCCCGGCAACGTGCTGCTGTGCGGGCCGGAGGGTGAGGACCGGACTGCGAAGGTGCTGGACTTCGGCCTAGCGGAGATCTCCGCACCGCCTCATCTTCTAGATGTTGTAGACGAAGAAGCTCTCGTCATGGGCGAGGAAGAGAAGGCCCCTTCCCTGACCGTGACCGGCGGTCTCCTAGGCACGCCCCTCTACGTGGCGCCGGAGGTGATCCGCGGTGAGCCAGCCGGCCGCGCTTCGGACCTCTACTCGTTCGGCGTGATTGCCTACGAAATGCTCGTGGGCAGGCCGCCATTCTCCGGCTCGACGCGGCAGGTCCTCGCTGGGCATCTCGAACGCGAGCCCTCGCCGCCGGAGGGAGCGCTTCCCGCCGGCGTCTGGAAGGCCCTGCGAGAGCCTTTGGCGAAAGACCCGGCCCGGCGGCCGGCAACGGCCGCCGAAATCGTTCGCCGGCTTCGTGTCGCCGCCAATGAAGAGGACCGCGCTCGCTGGCGGCGGGCCGAGCTGCCGCGCCGCGCTCTCCTCTCCGTTGCCCTGGCGGCGTCGGCCGCCGTGGCCGCCCTTCTCCTTCCCCCCGCCGGCCTGCCTGCCGTGGAACGCTGGCTCTACGACCTGCGACTCCGCGCCTCGCCAGCTCTTGCGCCCGATCCACGCATCCTCCTCGTCATCTTCGACGAGGCGAGCCTGGCCGGCGGCTCGCCCCCCCTCGCGGACCGGGCAGACGAGATCGGCCGGACGCTCGACCGCATCTTCGCGGCGGGAGCGCGCGGCGTGGCCGTCGATTTCCTCCTGCCCGACGCGTGGAACGCCTCGCAGGGTTTCTCGGACCTCGTCCTCCGCCATTCCGAGGCCCTCACCCTCGCCGCCTTCTCGAATCCCGAAGGGAAGGTCGTAGGCACCGGCAGCCTTGCCGGCCTGACCGCCTCGGCCCTCGGTCCGCGGCGCGCCGCCGAAATCTTCGGCTTCGTCAACCTGGATGAGGACCCGGATGGCGCCGTCCGCCGGGGCCGGCTCTGGTTTCGCGACAGCTCCAGCAGTCAACGGCCGTCGTGGGCGGCGAGGGCCACGCGCGAGTTCCGGCCGGATCTCGCCCGGGAGAACGCCACAGGTCCGAGCTTCTGGATTGACACCCGGATCGACTGGAATCGTTACGCGCGAATCTCCTGGCGGCAGGTCCCCGCAGCCCTCGACCGGAACCCGGGGCTTTTCCGGAACCGGCTCGCCGTCGTGGGCGGGGATTTCCAGGGCTCCGGCGACGACTACCACCGGATCCGTCACCGTTCCGGCGGCAGCAGGGCGGTGTCGGGGCTCACCCTCCAGGCACTGATGGTGGATACGATCGAAGCCGGCCTGCCCATCCGCGAGCCTGGAAGGATGCCCTTCCTCGCCGCCACGATCCTGGGGATCGGCCTCGCCATGGCAGGGATCCTCTGTGCGCGCCGGCCGGGCCCGATCGCCGCCGGGCTCGCCGTGGGAGCCATCGTCTACCTGGCTCTCTCCTTTCCCGTCTTCCGGCGGACCGGCCTGATGCTCCCGGTCACGGCTCCCCTGCTCCTCGTCCTGCTCGGGCTCCTTGCGGCGCTCCTCCTGCGCCGGAACTTCCCGCAACCCCCGGAGGTCTCAATACCATGAGTATCCCGCGCATCCTGAGCCTTGGTGCCCTCGTCATGTCGCTCCTGTCCGTCTCTGCCGGGCGGGCAGAGGCTGGGGCTCCCGAGCCCATCGCCATCGTCTATTCGCTCACCGGCGAGGCCTCGCTCGCCCTCCCCGACGCGCCCCGCCGCTCCCTGCGCCTGCTCGACCGCCTCCCGTCGGGAACGGTTCTGGAGTTGGGTTCAAGCTCCCGCCTGGCTCTGGCCTTCGTGAACGGGCTCCGCTACGAATTGGGCGCGGGCTCCCGGGTGATGCTCGGGCCGAAGGGCCTCGCCTCCTACACGGGGCCGGTGCGTCCACTCCCACGGGTACCTCTCCTCCCCGCCTTGGCTCCCATCGCGAAGGACGATCACCCCGGCCCCAGCGGAGGCGCGGTACCCATTCGCGGGGAACAGATCGATGGGCTTTATCCTCGCCGCGGAGCCGCCGTTCTGGCGGGAAAGGCGATTCTCCGTTTCCAACCCGTCGCCTGCGCCGGGAAATATCGGGTCGAGGTGGAGGACCGCCAGGGAAACGTGATCTTCGGGATCGAAACGACAGCCTCTGAGGTGCCCCTCCCCGAAGATGCTCTGCAGCCCGGCCAGCACTATCGGTGGATCGTCCGCACTTTGGATCGGCCCGGCGCGGTCGCCCGCGGAGGCGCTGATCTCCTCACCTTGAGCAAGGACGCCGCCTGGGCGCGCGAGGAGGCCCGCAAGACCCTCGAAGCCGAGAGCTCTCTTTCACTACCTCTCCTCGCCGAGATCGACCGCGCCTTGGGACTGTGGCTCGAAGCGCGCGAGGATCTGCGCAAGGCGATCGAGATCGGGCCCGCGGATTCAGCGCTACGTGAGGCGCTCACGGCGATCGAAACCCGATTGGAGGATGGAGATGATTCGGCCTAGGAGCTTCCGAGCTTCGCGTCTAATCCTCTGCCTTCTGGCAGCTTCCCAAGCCTGCACGGCATTCGCTGAGGATGCGCGCTGCACGCTCTCCGCCCTGGGGCTTGTCGTCGAGACTGTCCGTCCGGAATCCGCAGGCTTGCGCGCCGGGTTCATACCCGGCGATCGCCTATATTCCTGGTGCAGAACCCTTGATGGACAAGAGGGTTGCGTCGCTCATGGGGATCTTCACATACCGTTCGACTGGCGGGATTTGGAGATTGAAGACGTGCAGCACGGCGGGGTTGTCGTCGAAGGAGCTCACGGGGCAGAGAGCCGCCGTTGGAACCTTTTGCCGGTGGGTCAAGGTCTTACCGTAGCACCGCTCCTGCAGGGCGCGCTTGGCGAGGCCTACCACGCCTCCCGCGATCGCGAGACGAGTGGCGATCCCGCGTCCGCAGGGGAGCAAATGGAGCGAGCCGCAGAGTTGGCCTCTGGAAACCATTGTACCGGCGCGGAGCTATGGCTCCGAGACCAGGCTGCCCAACTCCGTGCCAAGGCCCGCCAGGGGTCCGAAGTCGACAAGGGGTATCAGGCCGCCCTGGCGAAAGCTCAAGCGCTGCAAGCAGCCCGCACGGAGGCGCATCTCCATATGAGCTGGTGGTGGCTGCTCTTGCAGCGTGGTGAAATCACACAGGCCAAGCAGCAGCTCGAAAGCGCCCTGCGCCTGGAAGAGAAGGATCATCCAGAAAGCCTGTTTGAAGCCTTGGTGCTCATCCGGCTCGGCTTTACGGCCGAAAAGCTGGACAACCTGGAGGAAGCGGACCGTTTGCAACGACGTGCCTACGAATTGACTCGTCACGCCGCTCCCGGCAGCGGTGCAGAAGCCTCCGCGGCGAACAACGTCGCGGCGATCACGGCAATGCGCGGGGACCTTGCGCAAGCCGAGCTCTATCTGGCTCGCGCTCTTGCGATCCAGGAAAAACTCTCGCCCTCGGGCGACGGCGACGGGTTCGTCATGAAACTCTGGAACTACGGCGAGCTGCTCCTCAACCGCGGCGATCTCGCGGGCGCCGAGGCCGCTTTCCTTCGCGCCAGAAAAACCCTCGAAAAATTACGGCCCGAGAGCACGGACATGGCAACCACGCTGCGCCTTCTCGGCGAGACCGCTGACCGGCGCGGCGATCACGAGGCGGCCGAGAGCCTCTTCCGGCGTGAGCTCGCACTCTTCGAAAAGCTCGATCCAGACGGCAGCAGGATGCTGGAACGCCTGATGGGCCTCGGCAACCTGGCGCTGCTGCAACACCAGGACCGCAGGGCGGAGGAATTTTGGCAGCGCGCCCTTGCCATCAGCGACGAGCTCAACCCAGCAGGGCCGAAGAGCGCCTCGTGCCGTGTCGGCCTGGCAGAGGCGATGAGGCTGCGGGGGCGGCGCTCGGAAGCCAAGAGGCTTTTGCGACGAGCCCTGGCAACCTGGGAGCGGATCAACCCGGAGGCGGTCGACACCGGCTCCATCCATTTGCAACTCGGCATCCTCCTTCTCGAGCGGGGCAACGCCCAGGCCGCCGAAGCTCATCTCCGCGCAGCGATTCGTATCCACGAGAAGTACCACGGGCTGCTGCCCGAAAGCTATCAGGCCCTGGCTCGGTTGCAGGCGCGGAGAGGCCAAGCCAAGGCGGCTGCGGCGAGCTACCTGGCGGCGGTCAATGCTCTGGAAGCTCAACAGATTCACCTCGGAGGTGCGCGAGAATCTCGATGGCTCTATGGTTCTTCCCTAGGTGATCTTTACTTCGAGGCGGCAGAGCATCAGATCGCGCTGCGACGGCCACAGGAGGCATGGAGATTCATCGAGAGGGGGCGTGCCCGGGGGTTTCAGGAGATGCTCGCACAGCGGGACCTGCGCTTCGCCGGGGAAATTCCACCACCGCTCTATGCCGAACGCCGCCGGCTGGATGCAAAGTATGACCAAGTCCAGGCGGCTCTCGCCAACTGGGCGCCTGAACAGGGCACGGACAAGCTCGAAGCGCTCCAGGACCGCCTGCGTGACCTGCGGCTCGAACAGACGGAAGCCCAGGAGCGGATTCGGCATTCCTCGCCGCGCATCGCAGCCCTCGAAGGCTTCAACCCTCTCGACTTGGCGGCAGCTCGCTCTGCTCTCGATCCGGGAACCGTGCTCCTCACCTACGCCGTCGGAGCATCACGAAGCTATCTCTTCGTCATTGACGCCGAGGGTGTACCCGGCCCTGGATTCTTCTTCTATTCGCTCCCGATTGGAAAGAAAGAGCTCGGGAAGGAGGTCGAAGCCTTCCGCAGCTTGTTGGGACGGCCCCAAACCCTCCTCTCGGCGGTGAAACAGCGCGGCCGGCACCTCTATGACCTCTTGGTCCGTCCGGCCAAGACAAGGCTCGCCAAGGCGGACCGCTGGCTCATCTCGCCGGATGGACCGCTGCATTCCCTTCCCTTCGCGGCACTTCTCTCCGGTGACCATTACCTGGCGGAGTCCAAACCGATTCACATCGTGGCCTCCGCGGCGGTATACAAAGAGATCAAGGCTACACGCTCGAAGCAGCCGTCTACGGCGGCGATGGAGATCCTCGCCGTAGGGAACCCGCACTACCCCGCAGGGTTCGCGAACTCTGCGGAGACGGCCAGAGACCCGCAAATGCAGGATGCCCTTCGACGGGGTCTAAGGTTGAAGCCCCTGCCGGCGACACGCGGTGAGGTGGAGGAGATCTCCAAGCTCTTCCCCGGTGGCCGCGTCCTTCTGGACCGCGACGCCACCGAGGATGCGGTCAAGTCCATGGCTCCGCAAGCCCGGCGACTCCACTTCGCGTGCCACGGCCTGCTCGACGAACGGTTTCCTCTCAACTCCGCATTGGCTCTCTCGACCCCGGAGCATCCTGAAGATGGGCACGACAACGGCTTGCTTCAGGCCTGGGAGATTTTCGATGAGCTGCGGCTCGATGCGGACCTGGTCACCCTTTCGGCTTGCGATTCAGGGCTCGGCAAAGAGATGGGCGGCGAGGGGCTGATCGGCCTGGCCCGCGCCTTCCAGTTCGCCGGCGCCCGCTCCGTCCTGGCTTCCCTGTGGAGCATCGCCGACGTCTCCACCGCCCGCTTCATGGAGCGCTTCTACGGATATCTCAGCAGCGGCAAGACCAAGGACGAAGCGTTGCAGGCGGCGCAGATCGACATGATCCGGCAGAAGTCCGGCTCGTCCCATCCCTTCCACTGGGCGGCGTTCGAGCTTTTCGGGGATTGGCGGTAATGAGTCTCCTCTGCTTCTCGCGTTGACCGTGCTCACCCTCGCATTCCTCCTGCGCGCGCCCACTCCGATTCCATCGTGGAGCCAGACGCCATGATTTTGATAGCCCGAGCGCTGACCTTCGGACTCTGTCTCCTCGCCGCGCTTGTTTTCAGACCGCTGCTGCGACCACCCTTCCCAAACCCGTGGCCATCGTCGAGAGGACGGGAGAATCTCAACGCGTCGAGCCGGGTCGATCCCGAGAACCGTTGCATGATCTCGGGTTGACGACCGAGACGCCCGGCGAGCTTGGGATAGGCGGCGTTCGTCGAAAGCGACTGCCCTTCTTGCCCTCCGCCTCCTACCATAACCTGCGCATACTAATCGCCTGGCAATTCGCACTGACCTCTTGCGGGCGAGAGACTCATTCCAGATCTGGAATGAGCCTCTCGGTCCCCACCTCCGCAGATGCAAGCCGGAAGATGAAGCTTCGCTAAGAGGGTTTTTGGGAAGCGCGACTGGTGGTGACCCGTCGTTCCAGTTCTGGGGCGGACCTACTGTCCCAGCGTTCCAGAAAAGAAACAGCGACGAATCACAGTTTGGGCGAAAGCTCGGCTTTTCAATGGTTTGTGAACACCACTTTACCAGGCCCCGCATTTGCGTTCCTGGCTCCTGCCAGGCTGATGGCAAGAGTTGGGATGGAATCCCCCATCCCCCACCACGGAGGTTCTATCCATGACCGGAAAACCCTTGACTTTCGCAGTTGCCCTCCTTTTCGCATTGTCTCCCTTCCTAAGCGCAGCTCAACCCCAACTCCAGGCGGGTGACGCTCGCCACCACATTCCCGGCGTAACCACTACTCCCGCTGCGCCCCCTCTACTCTATGCGCTCCCCCTGGAGACCCTCGACGGCCTTGAGCACCAACTCGACTTCGTTGTCACCGAGAATCTGACTGAGACTCTGAAGGAAGGCTTGGTGTTCACCTCTGCACCCAACGCGTTAGCCAAGTACCCGGCCATTGAGATTCTCCCTCTGCATCCGCAGTTCCTCGCCCGCCTGCGAGAAGGGAACAGCTACGACGAAGCGCATATCTCCGTATATCTTGACGGCAATTTCCTCGAGGAGGACACCTTCCTGGAGATCGCCAAGAAAAGCCTAAAGCTTCAGCGGCAGGACCTCTTCCTGATCGATGTCAAGAGTCGCTCGACCGGCGAGGGGAGCAGCCGTCTGCCCATCTTCTCGAAAGCGTTCCCTGCCTATGGCTGCGTTCACCAGTGCGAAATCGCGGCACAAACCTGCGAGAGCTACTGCGTAAGCAGACCCATCCCGAACTGCGAAGACCACTGCGACAGCAGGCTGACGAATTGTCTCCACACATGTGGCTGCCCTGTGGCCGTTGGCGACTTACCAACCATTACCACGTTTCTGGGCTACACTCCGCAGGCCACAGTCTGCTTGTTCGATGTCCCCAACGGCAATCCTCCAACTGACGGGCACTACTACGACAAGTTTCAGGGAACCTACAAACACGAGCATTATCAAGACGTCGTGCAGTGTGATGATCTCCATACAAACGCTCTAACGAGCGTCGACTATACATTCACGACCTGCTTCAAGAGGAGGACAGATCTACCGGGCAAATGCATTCCAAACGGCGGTCAAATCTTCAACCAGTGCGTCATAAACTGACGCCTCTATATTCTTAGACAGTCACTCCTCCTGTGAAGCTCCTTCAGCCGTAATCCCCAAACTCTTCATATACCGGTGAAGGGTCGTCTTGGTGAGCCCCAGGCTCTCCCGGGCGGCTCTCACGTTGCCGCCGTGCCGCTCCAGACGCGACAGAATCATCTCGCGCTCGAACCCTCTCACCGCCTCGTCCAGCGAGGAGCCGTCCGCCAGCAGGGGTCCTGCTTTGGGATTGGGCGTGCTGTGCAGCACCTCGGGGAGGCAGCGATCGATCAGGGTGCGGTCGATCCAGGCTCCGGACTGGGCGTGGATGAGGAAGAGCGAGCAGGCGCGCGCCAGGTCGCGGACGTTTCCGGGCCAGTCGTGCGCGACCAGGGCCTCGAAGGCGTCGCGGGTGAAGCCGAGGGTGCGTTTGCGGAGCTTGCGCTCGTGATGCCGGCGATAGTGATCGAGCAGCGGCGGAATGTCCCAGGGACGCTCGCGCAGGGGGAGCAGGCGGATCGCCAGGGTGCGGAAGCGATCGTAGAAGTCCGCGCGCAGCGTGCCCTCGCGCACCGCCTGGTCGAGGTCGCGGTTGGTGGCCAGCACCACGGCCACGTTCACTTTGATCTCGCGGGTCTGCCCCACCGGCGTCACCGTGTGGTTCTCCAGGACTCGCAGCAGGTGGGCCTGGGTCCGTGGCGACAGCTCGCCGATCTCGTCGAGGAACAGAACGCCGCCATCGGCGGCGCGGAAGAAGCCCGGCTCGTCCGTCAAGGCACTGGTGAAGGAGCCCCGCTTGTGGCCGAAGAAGCGGGAGGCGGCCATCTCGTCCGTGATCTCGGCGCAGTTGACCACCACCATGGGCCGCTTGTGGCGGCCGCTGTAGGCGTGGAGGTAGCGGGCGATCAAGTCCTTGCCTGTGCCCCGCTCCCCCAGGATGAGCAGCGGCTCCGGATTCTCGGCCTCGATCGCCGGAATGTAGGTTTCGTGCAGCGTCCGCCGCAGCGCCTGGGTGCTGGAGGAGTCGCCGAGGATCTCCGGCGCGTTCTCGGCCGCTTCCCGTGCCCGCAGCTCGTGCAGCTCGCGCTCCTGGGCCGCCTGGCGAAACGAGAAGCCGAACAGCCGGCCCACGGCCGCGGCATAGCCCTCCAGCCAGGCGCGGTCGCCCTCGCCGTAGGCTTCCAGCAGGCCGCTATTCTGAAGGTAGACCACGGCGAGAACAGCGTCGCGGACCGGATCGAAGATCGGCGCGCAGAGCACGCTGTACGGTCCTCCCGCCAGCGACGGCGTGTGCGAGGCGTCCGCCCGCAGGCGCGGATCCTCGATCAGCTCGGGCCGGCCGCTCGCCACGACCCGCTGGATCAGCGACGGGCTCACCCCACGCACGGAATCGCCCCGCTCGCAGGCGGCGATCTGTTCGCGGGTGAGAGGTCCCAAGGTGTGAATGGCGCGCAGGCGTAGCGGCTCCGGCTGCTCGATCACCAGCAGCAGCGCCTTCTGAGAACCAAAACCCCGCGCCGCCGCCTCGAACGAAGCGCGTAACGCCGCCTCCTCGCCGCCATCGCTCGACAGCACGGCCAGAAGCTCGTTCATCGAGTCTAGAAGCTGCGAGTAATCGCGTCCGGGTGGTGGAGAAACTTGAGTGGTCATCCTTTAAGCGTAGCAGCAACCGCGTGCTCCGCGCAGATCGTGCAGTCTAGGATGCCACGCTGTGTTGGCCTATGCCTATTCGATCATCCTCCAGCGCCGGCAAAGATCATCTGCCGCCTCGGGCCAGGCTGAGAATCTGAACGCATAACCGCTCGCCTGCAAGCGGCTCGGAACGACACGGCGGCTCTTGAGGACGAGCTCTGTCTCGGTTCGGAGGAACAAGGAGCCGAGCTCGAGCATCCACTTCGTCGCGGGCAGACCGAACGGAGCGCCCCAGGCCTTCCGGAGGTCGCACATGAATTCGGCATTGGGGAGGGGAAAGGGCGAGGCGATATTCACCGCGCCCTCCAGTTCCGGATGCGCGATGAGCCAGTAAATCGCCGCGATGAAGTCGGCGTCGTGAACCCACGATACATATTGCCGGCCGTCGCCGCTTTTCCCGCCGAGACCGCGACGAACGAGGCCGAGCAGAATCTCGAAGATGCCGCCCTTGTCAGGGCTCATTACCACGGCGGACCGCAGCGCCACCTTGCGCGTGGCGGGAACCTGAGCTTCGTCGAGCGCCCGTTCCCACGCCAGCGCGACCTCGATACTGAAACGCCAGGCGCTGGGCGCATCCGGCTCGTTGCCGCCGATCACTCCCGAGGTTTCGTCGTTGGGCGCGTCATAGCGGTGCGAGTAAATCGTCGCCGTACTCGATTGAAGCCAGACGGCTGGCGGTCGTCTCGCCTTGGCGATGGCCTCGCCGACGACCTTCGTCGACGCGACTCGGGAGTCGAGGATGAGCTTTTTGTTTCTGGAATTATAGCGGCAATTGACACTGCGGCCCGCCAGGTTGACGATGACGTCAGCCCCGTCGATCTCAGCCGTCCAGCTTCCCAGCGTCGCGGCATCCCACCCGACGGTTCGCCACGGCGCGCTCGACGGCGCACGGCTCAGAACGACGACCTCATGCCCCTCCGACTGAAACGCGCGGCCCAGAATCATCCCCACTTGTCCCGAACCTCCCGGCATCACAATCTTCATAAGGATTCCCTTCTATTTGTCCGGCTCGAACCGCCGAGCCTCGGTCACTTCGCCGTCGCGGAAGACGAGTTGGACGCAGATGAACGAGGCCTTGGCGGGCATGTCGGCGTAGCCCTTCTTCTCGGTCATCTCGGGCGGTAGGGTGAGGTCGGTCCACGGGTCGAAGGGGAACTTCTGGTCGAGGTCGCAAGTGTCGAAGGAGTAGCGGATCTCGCGGAAGGCGTCCTTATAGGTCAGGGGAAAGAAGACTTGGGCTTGGCCGAGGTGGTCGGAAAAGTAGGCCCAGGAGACTTCTCCGGAGCTCAGTTGCTCCTTCGCGTCACGCAGCACCTCGGCCGCGGGATCGAACCAGAGCGCATAGGGGCCCGACGAGCCTCCTTTCCAGTCGACGAGCTTCACGTCGATGCGGTGCCGGCCCGGCGTGACGCGTAGCGGATCCACGGCGAGCACCGTGGAGGGGGACCGCAGGCCGGTGAGGAGGTTGATCTCCGGATCGGGACCGGTGGACCGCCATTCGGAATCCGGTGCGAGGCGATAGCGGATGTCGCGCACGGCATGCCGATCCGCGATCTGGAAGATGAGCTCCCAGCCGCTGTTCGAGCGCTGGGCGAGCAGGGTGACGCGCGCGGGGCCCGATGGAGCGGCCGGGCTCTCGGCCACCGCCGGCTCCGGAGCGAGGCTCAGGGGCTCGGCCGGCGGCGGATGATCAGAGAAGCGCCGCGGCTCGGTCGTCTCCCCGTCGCGATAGACGAGTTGGACGCAGGCGAAACGGACCGTCTCCGGCACCCTCTCGAAGTACTTGTCGGCGGCAGGCGGCTTCGACAGAGGAAAACGCCGGTCGAGGACGCAGGAATCCAGGGAGTAGCGGATCTCCCTTAGCACCGCTTTGGCCACGACCAGAGTGGTGAAATGGAGAACCCCCTCCTTCCCGTCCTCGAGGTCGAGCGTGACCCAGGCGTTCGCCGCCTCCGCGAAGTCCTTCTTCAAAGAGCGGAGCTCCTCGGCCTGCGGATCGAAGAGATAGGGGAAGGTATAGGTGCCCAACGCCTTGCCGTCGAAGTCGAAGACTTCCACCTCGAAGCGATATTTGCCTGGATAGAGCCTCCCCAGGTCGACCTGCAGGTCGGAGTCGGCGACGATCCATGGAGAATCCGGCCGGTCCGCGAGGCGGCAACGGATCTCGGCGATCTTCTCGCGGGAGGCGGGACGGAAGTAGAGCCGCAGACGGCCTTCCGCGTTCCAGGGCATCACGTTGAGCGGGATGGATGCCGCGACCCGTTTCGCGGGCGCCTTGGGCAGCGAGGGAGGCTGCGCCGGCATGCCGCGCGCCGCGAACAGCTTCTGAATGCGCGGATCGCGGAGGAGGCGCTCGTACGGCTCGACCTCCCCAGCTTCCACCGGGATCGCCAGGGCCGGGAAGGAGAGTTGCAGCACGATGTGGCGGTCGCCGTCCACGGTGGCATTGAGGGTGGGGTAGGAGATGGCCCTCTCGGCGCCCGTCAGGAGGACGATGCCGCCGTAGAGCGGCTGGCCGTCGAGGCTCACCACGAAGCCGCGCTCATCAAGGACCGTGTTCAACTCGTCGGTCGAATACAGAGCCGTGAGCTTGCGCAGCCACGCCGGCAGGTAGCCGGGGAGCGCCTGCACGGCGGCGAGCAGCCGAGGAGTGACCGCGGGACGAAGGACGATCCGCAGGTTCTCCGCGTCATAGGCCGCCACGTCGCGCTCGTCGAGGCGCAGCAGGGGATCGCCGGCAGCCGCCTGGAGGCGCGGCCAGTCGGCCTCCCAGTCATTGCTCAGACCGAGGCCCTTCACGTCCTGGCGCAGGAAGGCGAACTGGAACCGCAGCTCCGGCGTGCCCGAGGCCCGGCCCGGATTCGGACCGACAATCAAGAGAACCAGCACAACGGCGGCGAGAGTCGGGGTCCGCATGGATCTCTCCTACTTATCCGGCTCAAACCGCCGCGGCTCAGTCACTTCGCCGTCGCTGAAGACGAGCTGGGCGCAGATGAACGCGGAGTCGGACGGCATGTCGAGGTAGCCCTTCTTCTCGGTCATCTTGGGCGGTTGGGTGAGGTCGGTCCACGGGTCGAAAGGGAACCTCTGGCCGAGGTCGCAGGTGCCGAAGGAGTAGCGGATCTCGCGGAAGGCGTCCTTGTAGCTCAAGGGGAAGAAGACGAGGGCCCGGCCGTTGTGATGCGAGAAGGAGGCCCAGGGAACGTCGCTGCGGCCCAGGCGCGCCTTGGCCTCGCGCAGAACCTCGGCCGCGGGATCGAACCAGAGAGCGTAGGGGCCCGACTCGACCCCTTTCCAATCGACGAGCTTGACGTCGATGCGGAGCCGGCCCGGCGCGATCCGCAACGGGTCCACGGCGAGGGTAGGGTTGGGCGACCTCTCGCCGGTGACGAGGTTGATCTCCGGATCGGGACCGGTGGACCGCCAATCGGTGTCCGGGGCGAAGCGGTAGCGAATGTCGCGCACGGTGTGCGGCTTGGCGAGTTTGAAGATGAGCAGCCAGCCGGCGTTCGAGCGCTGGGTGGCCAGGGTGACCGGCGCCGGGCTGGGGGATGCGGCCGGGCTCATCGCGGCAAGCGCCGGCTCCGGCGTGACTCCGGCTCCGCTGGCCGGCGGCAACTCATGGTAGAAGCGCCGCGCCTCGGTCGTCTCACCGTCGCGGTAGACGAGTTGGACGCAGGCGAAGACGGTCGCCTTCGGCACCTTCTCGTAGAGCTTGTCGTCGCTGTCGATGCCGCCGCGGCACGTTCCACACGCAGTCGCCGGCGACAGGGGGAAACGGCGGTCGAGGGCGCAGGAATCCAGAGAGTAGCGGATCTCCCGCAGCACCTCCTTGTCGCTGACCAGATGGGTGAAGTAGAGAGTCTTCTCCTTCCACTCCGCACGGTCGCCGAGCTCGACCCAGACGTTCGCCGTCTGCGCCAGGATCTTCTTGTGGAAACGGAGCTCCTCGTCCTGCGGGTCGAGGGAGAGTTTGTAGGCGCCCACGGTCGCGCCGGCGGCATCGAAGGCCTCCACTTCGACGTGGTGGCGGCCTGCGGAGAGATCCCCCAGGTCGGCGCGCAGGTCGGAGTCGGCGACGATCCACGGAGAGTCGGCCGGCTCCGCGAGCCGGCAACGGATCTTCGCGACCCGCTCGCGGGAGGCGGGACGGAAGTAGAGCTGCAGGCGGCCCTCCGAGGGCCAGGGCAGCACGTTGAGGGAGAGGGGCTCCGCGGCCCGGATCGCGGCTTTTGGCTTGGCTGCCGGCCGTCCCGCCGGCTGGCCCGGACGCGGACCGCCGATCAAGAGAACCAGCACAACGGCGGCGAGAGTCGGGGTCCGCATCGAGTTCCTCCTTGGAGACTGTCTGATTAGACACGGAGGAGACTACAGGGAAAACCGCGCCTCGGCGGCCTTCGTTATATCCCCCAAAATATAACGAACCCGCCCTTGCCAAGGCCCCGGCCCCATGGTACACAGGAACTTCGGTCGTCCAGGGCGGACGACTTGGGAAGGCCGGTCCCCCCGAGCCCTCGCCGAGAGATCCGCCCCGCAGCCCAGTCCTGTTCCGCTCAGGTCAAGGAGGTTGTGGATGAATCCTACCCGCAGGGACTTTCTGAAACTCGGAGTTGTCGGAGGTGTCGGTACCACGGTCCTAGGCTTCGGCTTCGACCTAGCTCCCGCCTACGCCGAGATGCGCGAGCTCAAGATCGCGCGCGCCACCGAGACCCGCTCGACGTGCCCCTACTGCTCCGTGAGCTGTGGCGTGATCATTTACACGCTGGGCGACAAGGCCAAGAACGTCACTCCCCAGGTGGTCCACGTCGAGGGGGACCCGGACCACCCGATCAACCGCGGAACGCTCTGCCCCAAGGGCTCCTCGCTCCAGCAGGACATCCTCAACCCGCGGCGCCTCATGAAGCCGCAGGTCCGGCGGCCCGGCTCGGATCACTGGGAGGACATCGGGTGGGACACCGCCCTCGACGAGGTCGGCCACTGGGTAAAGAAGACCCGCGACGCCTCATTCGTCGACAAGGACGACAAGGGCGTGACGGTCAACCGGTGCGAGGGGCTCGCCTTCATCGGCGGCTGTACGGACACCAACGAGTTCAACTATCTGGTCGTCAAGTCGATGCGCAGCCTGGGGGTCTGCTACCTGGAAAACCAGGCCCGAGTCTGACACGGCCCCACGGTCTCAAGTTTGGGACCATCATTCGGACGCGGGGCGATGACCAATGGTTACACCGACATCAAGAACACCGACATGATGTTGATCATGGGTGGCAATCCTGCCGAAAACCACCCATGCGGCTTCAAGTGGGCGATCGAAGCGAAGAAAGTCCGTAACGCCAAGATGATCGTGGTGGACCCGCGCTTCACGCGCACGGCGGCCACCGCCGACCTTTTCCTCCAGATCCGCGCCGGCGCCGACATCGCCTTCCTCGGCGGCCTTCTCCACTACGCCATCGAGAACAACCGGATCGCCAAGGACTACATCGTCAACTACACGAACGCCGCCTTCATCGTCAAGGAAGGCTTCAAGCTGCCGGAGGACGGCCTCTACTCCGGGTTCGACGCCACCAAGCAGACGTACGACAAGGCGACCTGGAACTACGAGGAAGGCGGCAACGTCGGGCCGATTCCCTCGGTGACGACGAAGCCCGCTCCCCGCGCGCCGGGGGTCACCGCTGCCACCGCGGCGGCCTCAGACAGCGGCACGAGCGGTGCCGCCCATCCCGCGAACGCCGCCGCGGCAGCCGCCAAGCCGGCGGAAAAATCCGCTCCGAAGGTCGCGGCCGGCGGCGGCAAGGGCGGGGCTGCCGTCGCGCCCTACACCATGGGTGCCGGCGCTGTGCCCGGGGCCTCGGGCGCTCCTCCTCCCCCCAGCCTGCCGCCCAATGTCGCCTACGACCTCTCGCTCCAGCATCCCCGGTGCGTCTTCCAACTGCTCAAGCAGCAGTACTCCCGCTACACACCGGAGATGGTCGAGCGCGTCACGGGCATTCCCAAGGACCAGTTCCTCAAGGCCGCCGAGCTCTTCACCTCCGTCCGCAAGGACGGCGACATGAAGAAGGCCGCCACCATCATCTATGCGGTGGGCTGGACGCAGCACTCGTTTGGCACGCAGATCATCCGTACCGCGGCCATCCTCCAGATGCTGCTGGGCAACGTCGGCCGCGCTGGCGGCGGCGTCAACGCCCTGCGCGGACATTCGAACATCCAGGGCGCCACGGACATGGCCGGCATCTTCGACAACCTGCCGGGATACCTGAAGGTGCCAACCCCCGCGGACGCCAACTTCGCGGCCTACACGCACCGCATCACGCCGACCGTCTCGAAACCCACCGAGTGGGACTCGTTCAACTATTGGGCGAACACGCCCAAGTTCGCCACCTCGCTGCTCAAAGCCATGTACGGCGACGCGGCCAAGGCGGAGAACGACTGGGCCTTCGACTACCTGCCGAAGATCGACCGCAACTACTCCTGGACCAACATCTGGGACAACATGTACCGCGGCAAGATCAAAGGCATGCTCGCCTTCGGCATGAACGGCGTCGCCATCGGCCCGGATTCGCAAAAGAACATCGACGCGCTGAAGAAAGCGGACTTCCTCGTCGTCGGCGAGATCTATCCGGACGAGACCAGCGAGTTCTGGAGCTCGCCGGGCATCTCCAAGGACGAGATGAAGAAGATCAACACCACGGTCTATCGCCTTCCCTGCGCGGGGTTCGCCGAGAAGGACGGCTCGATGACCAACTCCTCGCGCTGGCTGCAGTGGAAGAACGCGGCCCTGCCGCCTCCCGGCCAGGCACGATTGGACCAGGACATCATCGCGCAGATCTTCCTCAAGGTGCGGGAGCTGTACAAGAAGGAGGGCGGCAAGTTCCCCGATCCCATCCTGAACCTCACCTGGCCGTACACCGATCAGAAACATCCGTCGCTGACCGAGCTCGCCAAGGAGGTCAATGGCAAGGCTCTGGTCGACCTCGAAGATCCCGTCACCAAGCAGCAGATCAAGGCCGGCCAACAGCTTCCCGGCTTTGCCTGGCTCAAGGACGACGGCACCACCTCCTGCGGCAACTGGCTCTACTGCGGCTCCTTCACCGAGGCCGGCAACCAGACGGCCCGCCGTGGGACGGAGGACCCATCGGGCCAGGGCATCCATCAAGGCTGGGCTTGGTCCTGGCCGGCCAACCGCCGCGTGCTGTACAACCGCGCCTCCTGCGACCCGGCCGGCAAGCCGTGGGACCCGGAACGGCGGCAGGTCTGGTGGAGCGAGGCGACGAAGAAGTGGGTCGGCAACGACGTTCCGGACTTCAAGGTGGACTCCCCGCCTTCGGATCACATGGGGCCGTTCATCATGAATCCGGAAGGCATCGCCCGCATCTTCGCGCCGCTCGCCGCCTTCGCGGACGGGCCGTTCCCGGAGCACTACGAGCCGATCGAGAGCGTCGTGAAGAACCCGTTCCATCCGAACCAGTCGACCAATCCCGTGGTCAAGAAGTTCACCACGGACCGGGACGTGTACGCCAAGCCGGGTGACGAGTTCAACATCATCTGTACGACGTACCGCCTGACCGAGCATTACCACTACTGGACCAAGAACAATCCGGTGAACGTGCAGCTCATCCCCGAGCCGTTCGTCGAGATGCCGGTCGAGCTGGCGGAATCCCTGGGGATCAAAGGAGGCGACAAGGTGAAGGTGACGAGCGCCCGGAGCCATTACCTCGCCAAGGCTTTCGTCACCAAACGCATCAAGCCGATGACGATCGACGGCAAGAAGGTGTACCAGATCGGCATTCCGATTCATCAGGGCTTCCGCGGTATCGCCGAGGACGAAGGCCGGAACGAAAAGACGCTGATCAACCGGTTGTCGCCGACCGTCTTCGATCCCAACGCCTACACGCCCGAGTTCAAGGGCTTCCTGGTCAAGCTCGAGAAGGCCTGAGGGGAACCGCCATGAGCCAGACTCAAGCCAATCTGGAAGTCCGCCGGATCTCAGGCCACGCCGGCACCGTTCCCGGTGCCGGTTTGAAACGCGATCTCGAGGTCGCCAAGCTGATCGACACCACGACCTGCATCGGCTGCAAGGCCTGCGAGGTCGCCTGCATGGAGTGGAACAGCCTCACCTACACCGAGACCACTTTCGACAACACCTACCAGACCATGCCGGAGACGACATGGAATTTCTGGAACCTGATCAAATTCAACGAGTACGAGCCCCAAGGCGACGGCAACAGCCTGATGCTGCTGATGCGCAAGGACCAGTGCATGCACTGCGAGGAACCGGGCTGCCTTATCGCCTGCCCCTCGGACGGCGCCATCGTTCAGTACGCCAACGGCATCGTGGATTTCCAGCAGGACGAATGCATCGGCTGCGGCTACTGCATCACCGGCTGCCCCTTCAACATCCCGAAGATGAGCCCCAAGTCGCAAAAGGTTTTCAAGTGCACGCTGTGCGTGGACCGCGTGAGCGAGGGGCTGGAGCCCGCCTGCATCAAGGCGTGCCCCACCGGCTGCCTGCACTTCGGCACCAAGGACGAGATGAAGGAGCTCGGCGAGAGCCGCGCGAAACAGCTCCGCGAGCAGTCGGGCTTCGCCCACGCCGGAGTCTATGATCCGGCCGGCGTCGGCGGCACCCACGTGCTCTACGTGCTGCACGACGCCACCAATCCGGAAGCCTATGGCGGCCTGCCAAGAGACCCGCACGTTCCCTGGACCGTCTGGTTGTGGAAGAAACCCCTCAAGTGGCTCGGCAACCTCGCCATGGCCGGCGGCCTGATCGGCGTCTTCGTCCACTATCTGCGTTTCGGACCGAAGACAATCGAGGAGGACCACGACATTCCGAATCAGGGGAAAAAGCCATGAGAGACGAATCGCACCTCCTGCCGAACGGGCGCGTCCAGCGGTACACATTTCGCGAGCGGCTCATGCACTGGGTAGCGGGATTTTCCTACCTGTACCTCTTGATCACCGGCTTGGCCTTCTGGTCTCCCTGGCTGTTTGGGCTCACCGGGATTACCGGCGGGCCCACGATCTCGCGCCTGCTCCACCCGTGGGTCGGCGTCGTCTTCTTCCTGGGAACGGTTTGGATGTATGGCGTCTGGAGCGCGCAGATGCGCGAATCGCCGCGCGACAAGGAGTGGTGGCACGCGATCAAGCATTACATCCGCAACGAGGACGATCAGGTTCCGGACGAGGAGCGGTTCAACCCCGGCCAGAAGCTGCTCTTCTGGGGTTTCTTCTGGTGCGGGCTCGTGCTGTTGCTCACCGGCATCGTCCTCTGGATTCCCGAGTGGATTCCGTGGAGCCTGCGGTTCCTGCGGCTGATCGCCGTGATCGTGCACCCCATCGCCGCGTTGTTCACGATCGCCCTGTTCATCATTCACGTCTACATGGGCACGGCGGTCGAGCGGGGCGCCTTCTCGTCGATCGTCCGCGGAGACGTGTCGCGCAAATGGGCTCAGCGGTTCCATCGCGCCTGGTACGAGCAGGTCGTTCGCGAGTCTCCGAACAGGAATGATCCGCGATAAGTGGGACCCGCGTATCCAGCGAGCGACCGAGCTCGCTGGAAGGTTTCCTTTCGCCGCCGAGGGCCTGCGCTTCTATGAGCGCATCGCCAGCTTCCAGAAATCGCTGTACAACGGCCTCGCGACCGGGAACGGCGCGGCGAAGATTGAGCGCCCGCCGGGTGGTCTCCGCGCCGAACTGGAGCTGTTCGCCCTCCTTCCCTGGTTCGCGTCGTTTCTTTCGTTCATCCAGGACATCGCGCCGGCTCCGCTGGCGCAGTCGGCCGCGAGCTTGAGCACCGCCGGATCGATTCGCTGGGAAGAGGTGCTCGATGAATTCTGGCGAGCCGGTGCGCCCGGTGGCGCGATGTCCACGATCTCCGCGGCCGGGATTTCGTCGCCGAGCACGCCCGCCGAGGAGCTGATCGCCTGGGCCTTCCTGCAGCCCTATGCCGAGCATCTCGCCGATCACACCCTGCGGCCGGAGCTTCACGACACGCCCCTGGTCTGCCCGGTCTGCTCCGCCAGGCCACAGGTCGGCGTCCTGAGGCCCCTGGGAGACGGCGGCAAGCGCTCGCTGATCTGCTCGCTCTGTGCCACGGAGTGGGACTTCCGGCGCATCGTCTGCCCCGCCTGCGGCGAAGAGGACGTGGGCAAGCTCCCCGTCTACGTCGCCGAGGAACATCCCCACGTGCGCGTCGAAGCGTGCGACACCTGCCATTACTACATCAAGACGATCGACCTGACGAAAGACGGCCGCGCCGTCCCCGTGGTCGACGAGCTGGCCGCCATCCCCTTGAGCCTGTGGGCCGTGGAGCATGAGTACACGAAGGTGAGCACGAATTTACTGGGGATTTGACCCCTCTACTCCTCCGTCAGCGCCTCCATCGGCGAAATTCGCGCCGCACGGTCCGACGGCAGCAGGCAGGCGGCCAGCGAGACCGCGCCCAGCAGGGTGGCGGCGCCGGCGAGGGTCGCGGCGTCCAGAGCCGGCACGTGGAATAGGACCGCCTGCATGGCCTTACCCGTAAGCCAGGCACCGGCGAGCCCCAAGACCGTACCGGCCGCCAGCAGGCGCAGGGCAAGGGTTACGAACTGGCGGCGGATCTGCTCCGGCTGAGCGCCCAGGGCCATGCGCAGGCCAATCTCGCGGCGGCGCTGCGCCACGGCGTAGCTCAACAACCCGTAGGTGCCGATGGCGGTGAGCAGCAGCGCAATGCCGGAAAAGAGGCCCGCCAGCAACGCCGGCGAGCGGCGGGCGACGAGACTATCGCCGATGCGGGTCTCCATCGACTGAACGTCATTGACCGGCAGCTCGGGGTCGATCGTGCGCACGACTTTTTGCAGAGCGATTCCGAGGGATTCCGAAAGCCGGCTCGTGCGGACGACCACGTAGAAGCTGTGATCGAAGCGGTGACCGAAGGGATAATAGATCGCACCCTGGGCCTCGTCTTCGATGAGCCCCGCCTGTTTCACCGCGCCGACGACGCCGACGATGGTGTAGGCGTCGGCATCGTTTTTCGTCTCCGAGCCCCCCTCGAACACGCGCTGGCCGATCGCGCCGCCTCTTGGCCCGCCTTTCGGCCAATACCGGTGCGCGAAGTCCTCGTCGATCACGCAGACGCGTTCGGCGCGGCGAGAATCGGCGGCGGTCAGGAATCGGCCCTCGCGCAGCGAAAAGCCCATAGCACTGAAATAGTCGCCGCCGACGCTGTAGGAGTAAAACCCGTGCGGCGCTTCCCCGGGCCGGAGTGAAAAGCCTTTCACCGTGGCGGCGCTCTTGTTGCTGAAGCCGCTCAAGGGCACGTTGGTGACCACTCCGGCGGACAGCACACCCGGTTGGCGGCCGAGCTCCGCGGTGAGCCTCTCGATGAAGGCGATCAGGCTCGGAACGTCCGGATAGTTTTTCCCCGGCAGGGTGATCCGGCCGCTCAACACGTTTTCAGGCTGGAATCCAGGCGAGATGGCCATCACCTTCCTGAGGCTGACGCCGAGCAGGCCCGTGCCCACGAGCAGCATGAAGGCCAGGGAGATTTGGGCGACGATGAAACCGTGGCGCAAGCCCTGCGCCGCCCGGCCGGCCGTGGTGCCGCGGAACTCCCCTTGGAGCCCGGGGGCCGAGTGACCGCGCAGGCTGAACCAGGCGACGGGAACTCCAATCGCGAAGCCGAGGACGATCGCTCCGATCAATGCGGCCCACGCCAGGCGCGCGTCGAAAGCGATGTGCGCACCTAGAGGCAGGCGATCGATACCCAGCACGGCCAGCAGGCGGATGCCGCCGGCTCCGACGATCAGACCGAGAAGGCCCCCGGCCAGCGTGAGCAAAGTGGTCTCCACCAGCACTCCGCTCACGATATGGCGCAGGCTTGCGCCGATCGCCTGCCGAACGGCAAGCTCCTTGACGCGGCCGTTGGCGCGGATGAGGAAAAGGTTTATCAGGTTCACGGCGCCGATGAGGAGCAGGAACAGCGCGCCGGCCTGGACCATCAGCAAGGTGGGCCGTATCGGGGCGACGTGGTCGGCGTGGAGGGGCACCACGATCGAGCGGAAGCCCGCGTCGGCCATCATCTTGGCGTCGGGACCATTCACTGCCATAACGGCGTTATGGGCGTCGATCTGTGCCTGGGCTTCGGCGACCGTGACGCCCGGCCTGAGCCGCGCGATCATGTGAGAGGTTCCGGAATGCCGGTTCTTAGGCGCGCGATCCTCAGGGCTCGACGGGAGCGGGAAGTAGATCCGCGCTTTGGAAGAAAGAAAGCTGAACGTGGGAGGCAGGACTCCCACCACGGTCCTGTCGAAACCATTCACCCGGATCTTGCGTCCGATCGCGTGGGGGTCGCCGTTGAGGCGTTGCCGCCAATAGGCGTCTGTAAGAATCGCCACTCCGTCGTTCGAGGCGGAAGTTTCCGCTTCGGTGAAGGCGCGCCCCATGGCCGGGCCGCGTCCCAGGGTGGCGAAAAAGTCCGGCGACACCCGCGTGACCTGCTCCTGCTCCGTCGAGCCGGTCTCGCCGACGATCGCGGTGCCGTCGCGGTAGGCGGCCAGCGCCGAGAAAGCCGGGATCTGGCCACGGCGCTCGTAGTAGTTCGGCAGCGAGCAGCCGTCGTTGGGAACGCCGGCTTTCGGATACGTGTTGAACACGCTCACCAGCCGCTCGGACGAAGGAAATGGCAGCGGCACGAGCAATATCGAATCGACGACGGCGAAGACGGTCAGATTGGCGCCGATGCAGAGCGCCAGGGTCGCCAGGGCGGTGGCCGTGAAGGCGGGCGTCTTGCGCAGCAGGCGGGCCGCATAGCGCAGGTCCTGCCGCAGCTCGTCGAGCCAGCGCAGGCCACGCGCCTCGCGGCAATCTTCCTTGACGTTGTCGAGGCTGCCGAACTCCTTGCGCGCACGGCGCGCCGCTTCTTCCGGCGGCACGCCGGAGCTCACGAGATCGTTGGTGTACTGCTCGATATGGAAATGCATCTCCTCCGCCATCTCGTCCTCGAAGTCACGTCGGCGCAGGAGCGGCTGGAGCGCGGGGGTAACGAAGCGCGACATGTCACACCTCGTCCGGCGTGGTGCTCATGGCCGCGGCAATCGCGGACACCAAACGGTTCCAGCTCGCGGTTTCCTCGCGCAGCCGGCGGCGGCCCTCGGCAGACACGGTGTAGAACTTCGCCTTGCGGTTGTTCTCGCTCTGGCCCCACTCGGCGACGATGAGCCCCTGCTGCTCCAGCCGGTAGAGCGCCGGATACAGGGAGCCCTGAGGAATATCGAGCGCCTCGCCGGAGATCTGGCGAATGCGCAGCAGCACGCCATACCCATGCAACGGCTTCAGGGAAACCGCCTTGAGGATCAGCATGTCCAGCGTGCCCGGTAACAGCTCTGCGTTCTTGCCCATCGCGTCCTCCTCCTAGGTCGGCTAGGAGTGTGACGCAGTCTCTCCTAGTCTGTCAAGGGGAGAGAGGAACACCGCCCACACCGCTCCACGCCATGCGGTGAAACAGGGCGTCCATCTCCTTCGGGTCGGCTTTCATTCCCTTGCCGACCCACCAGTCCAGCAGTGCAAAGATGCTACCCGCCAGCGCATGGGCCCTCGCCGCCAGCTCCATAGGCTCCAGGGCCACACCCGCCAGGAGGAGCCGCTCCTCAATCGATCGCGCAAAGAACCCGCGACCCAGCGCCAACACATCGTTCACTTTATCCGCCGCCGCCATCGCCTTGACGAGCTCCTGCGCCTCCGCGATGTGCGTGAAGAGCTCAGTCACCGGTGCGAGCCGTTGTGGGCTCGCTCCTTTTCGAGTCAGCATCGTCGAAAACATTTTGAAGAAGTCTTCCACATCGCTCAGAAACAAATCGTTCTTATCCTTGTAATGAGCGTAAAACGTCGACCGGCCCACTCCGGCGCGATCGAGCACCTCCTGCACCGTGATGTCGTCGAAGGGCTTTTCCTGCATCAGCTCGACCAAGGCATCGCCCAGGGTGTCGCGCGTCCGCAGCACCCGCCGGTCGGTCCGTTTGGAAGGCTTGGCCGGGGGCTTCGCCTTCTCTTTTCTCACGTTTCCGGACATTCAGGCTCCCTTTGTTCGGTTTCGCATCGCTGCTTCGCAATCGCCCTTGCGCACGCGGGATTTCTCCCTATAGTACGTCACATGAACGACGATCGTAAGTCCGGAACCGCCCTCATCGCCGGATCGCTCGGCGGTATTCTCACCATGGCCATTCACCCCACCGGGGGTGGCTCGCTCAACGCCGACCATCTGGCACACCTCTCTCTTGTGTCCGGCATCGCGCACTCCGTCGCCATCCTCAGTTTCATTCTGATGTTCCTGGGTGCCTGCGGCCTCATGCGCCGGCTCGCCGCTTTCGCACGCAAGCCAAATCCTGACCACCTTGCCTTCGCCGGCGTCGTCACCTTCGGTTTTTCCTGTGTTGCCATTCTCATCGCGGCAACCATCAGCGGCTTCATCGTCCCCAGCATCCTGCGCCACATGGTGAGCGACGGCGCGGCGCTCACTCCGCAGAACCATTCCATCGTCGACGCCGTCTTTCAGTTCAATCAGGCGTTTTCCCGTCTCTACTCCGTTGGAACGTCCCTTGCCATGGCGCTCTGGTCGGCCTCGGCCCTTCGCAACGGCGGACTCGGCCGTGGCATCGCCTACTACGGCTGCGTCATTGCAGCACTGGTCACTGCTGGCATCGTCGTCGGTCATCTGCGGCTCGACGTGCATGGCATGGCCGCCGTGGTGCTTGGCCAGGCCATCTGGTTCATCGGCACAGGGGTGCAGTTATACCGCAGCGATGACCGCGGTAGTCAACCGGCGCCTGTCGCGGATCAGCCGGGGATCTGAGGCACTTCACATGGGAAGAATCTGGAAAGGTCCATCCTTACCAAACCGTCTCCGGCAGGCCCATCCGGCTCAAGGCGGTAGTCGTGCGTTAGCGGGCGAAGCTTCCCCCTTTGAAGCACTCTCACCAATCGGGCAGCTTGCCTGCCTGGAGCGTGTAGCTGTGATAAAAAGCGCCTTCGAACCGGGCACCCTCCATCTGAGCGCCGCCGAACTGCGTCGCGCACAGTGCCGCCTCGGTGAAGTCGGCTCCTGAGAGGTCGGCCCCCGTGAAATCGCAGGTCTTGACGTTAGCCATGCGAAATCGGGCCCCCTTGAGGCTGGCCCCGCGAAAGCTTGCAAAGATAAAGGACCGCGACAGGTCGATGCCGTCCAGCCGAGCCCCGCTGAGATCGTTGTCGGGGTCCGTGTCGAGGTCGGACTCAGCAAAGTCCCGCTCCCCGCGTGCGTAGCGATCCAGAAGCTCGCGAAAGCTCATTGCTGGCCCCATCGGGATGTCTCCCAGTTGCTTACCGCCAAAGCTCAGCAACCCACCCTGCCGAGATGAGCCTCAAGGTACCACAAGGTACCGGCATCGCAACCGGAGACCGACAGGTCCGGCATCCAGCCACTCTTCCAGTCGCTTCGGGCCTCTCTTTCACCCCACCACTGAATTTTGATTTGCCTATTGACAGGATCAGACTAGCATGCCATTCTCCGTCCGTCGTTGAAGCGCAAAGAGAGTCTACGAGAGCAGCGAGGTCCGCTGATACACAGATCCGGCTTTATCCCGGCGTCACTTTCGGCGCCGGACTTGGGCCCGAAGGGGCCTCAAAAGGAGAAGGTCATGGCTAAAGAAGGGACGTACACGGGCAGAATGGGTGGCTTGCAGCGTTTCAACATGGCGCTGACGGCCAACAAAGTTGACCTCCAGGATCTGGAGCTGAGCCGCGTCAAGTTTGACGGAATGGTGAACCAGACCCAGGACATCGCCAATCGGCAGGCGGCTCTACGAGCGGAGAAGCAGGAGCTCTCGAAGCAACTCAGGGCTCAGATGATCGAGAGCGAGCGGATGGCCAACGTGATGCGCAAGGCGGTGCAAGCTCACTATGGCATCCGGGCGGAAAAGCTCGCCGAGTTCGGTCTCCAGCCGTTCCGTGGCCGCCCGCGCGTGACGCAGGCGACCCCGGAGAAGCCGGCGACGACTTCCACCCCCGCGCAGCCGACGACGCAGCACCCCACCACGCAGGCGATCGCCGACGCCGCGAAGTAACTCTCTCCGCAGGTTTCTCGAAGAGGGGCATGCCCGGCATGCTCCTCTTTTTTTGTCCCCGGCAAGGCCGAACGTCGTCCACGATCTCCGGAGTCTGCTCAGGATCTCCAAAATCTGGTTCTGCGCTGGAGAGTCTGCGCCAGCTTCCCCGGAGCTGGAGCGACTTCTCCAGACGCTGCTCCGGAATCTCCGGAGTCTGATTCTGCGCTGTGGAGTCTATGCCAGCATCCCGGGAACTGCCACGATTTCCCCAGATGCAACACCAGCGTCTCCAGAGACTGCTCCGGCATCCGCAGAGCTACGCCGTCAGCCAGAGAGCTGGGACAGATTCTCCAGACGCTGCTCCGGCATCTCCAGAGTCGGCTCCGGCATCTCTGGAGCTGCGACGGAATCTCGGGAACTGCCACGGCTTCTCCAGATGCAGATCCAGCGTCTCCAGAGTTTGCTCCGGCATCCGCAGAGCTACGTCGGCAGCCAGGGAGCTGGGACAGATTCTCCAGACGCTGCTCCAGTATCTCCAGAGTCTGGTCCAGCATCTCTGGAGCTGCGACGGAATCCCGGGCGCTGCCACGGCTTCTCCAGATGCAGTTCCAGACTCTCCAGAGTCTGCTTCGGCATCCGCAGAGCTACGCCGTCAGCCAAGGAGCTGGGACAGATTCTCCAGACGCTGCTCCTGCGTCTTCAGAGTCTGGTCCAGCATCTCTGGAGCTGCGATGGAATCCCGGGAGCTGCCACGACTTCTCCAGATGCAGCTCCAGACTCTTCAGAATCTGGTCCGGCATCCGCAGAGCTACGCCGTCAGCCATGATTGCTGGCCCATGAGTGCCTCGATCTCCTCAAGCAAACTGGCTGCTTCCCCTGCGTAAGCCTGGGCGAGCCGCGTCTCAATCCCCCGCCGTCCTTGGCTTTAAGGTAGAGCTGCACTGCGGAGCGGATAAAGGCCGATCTCCCCTTCTCGCGCACTCGGGGTCCGAATCGATTTGGCCGAGCAGGGCGGAATCCATCGAGATTTGTACAGGAGGTGCTGACATAGGGGAGGCCGTTCAGGAATTGCTGCCCAACGCGGATAGGGTGGGCTCCTGGTACAGCCCGAGCACGTTCCCATCCGGATCGGCGAAGCGCGCCGTCAATTCGGGAGCATCCACGCCGATCGGCTGAACGATGCGGCCTCCGTGGGCGGTGACGGCCTCGACGGTCGCGGTCAGGTTGTCGACCATGACGTAGAGAAGGAGACCCGGATTGGGAGATGAGGGCCGGCCGGTCACCCAGGCGCCGCTCACTTCGCCGACTCCATCATCGAAGGCCGTGGAACCGTCGCCACGCCGCCGGCTCTTCCAGCCGAAGACTCCCTGATAGAAGCGGACGGAGCGATCGATGTCGGTCGTGGGGATTTCGAGATAGCAGATCTTGCCGTTTGCAAGTGTTGGGGCCATGGTCGATCCTCCTTGATGCCAATCTTATCAGTCGGCGGAGTCTGCGGTCAGAAACGCCATCCTTTCAGCGAAGGACGTAGAGTCTCAGCAGCGGGGACGGCCTCCCGAACGATGATGACCTGTGACGGGGCGATGCCGTCTTTCGGCGCTACCCGGATTTCATCGAGGCCAAAGTCCCGAATCGCCCCTCCGTGGGTTGAGGATTATCGGGCCTCAGTTCCCGCCCCGGAGACTACGCCCTCCGGCGAGGATTTCTGCCGGCTACCCGAACCGCCCCGTAATGTAATCCTCGGTCTGCTTCTTCATGGGGTTGATGAAGATCTTCTCGGTGGGGCCGTATTCGATCAGCTCGCCGAGGTAGAGGAAGGCGGTGAGGTCGGAGACTCGGGAGGCCTGCTGCATGTTGTGGGTGACGATGACCTGGGTGTATTGGGTCTTTAGATCCTGCATCAGCTCCTCGACGCGCGCCGTGGCGATGGGATCGAGGGCCGAGCAGGGCTCGTCGAGCAGGATCACCTCGGGCTCGACGGCGATGGCGCGGGCGATGCACAGACGCTGCTGCTGGCCGCCGGACATCCCCAGGGCGCTCTCGTCCAGACGGTCCTTCACCTCGTCCCATAGGGCCGCGCCCTTCAGGCTCTTCTCCACGATGTCGTCCAGGTCCCGTTTCTTGTTGATCCCCTGGATGCGGCAGCCGTAGGCCACGTTCTCGTAGATCGACTTGGGGAACGGGTTCGACTTCTGGAACACCATGCCGATGCGCTTGCGCAGGGCATTGATGTCCAGACGCGGGTCGTAAATGCTGCCGTCCTCGAAGCGGATGTCGCCTTCGACGCGGACGCCGTCGACCAAGTCGTTGAGTCGGTTGATGCAGCGCAGCAGGGTCGACTTGCCGCAGCCCGAGGGGCCGATGAAGGCCGTGATCTGCTTCTCGGGAATTTCGAGCGAAATATTCTTGAGCGCCTTCTTCTCGCCATACCAGAGCGACAGATCCTCGATGCGCAGAATGGGGTTTTCAACCTGCGGGTGGGTCGCCGGATCGAGGATGACGGCGGCGGGAACCGGCAGGGAGGCAGTCTGAATCTCAGTCATGATTTCTTTTTGTCCTTCCCGGTCGCGTTCTTAAACGGCGCTACCCGCGTACTTGCGGCGCAGATGATTGCGCAGGGCGATCGCCACCAGATTCATCAACGTCACCACGACGATCAGCAGCAGGGCCGTGGCGAACACCAGCGGCGTCGTGGCCTCGACGTTGGGGCTCTGGAAGCCAAGATCGTAAATGTGAAAGCCCAGGTGCATGAATTTCCGTTCGAGATGAAGGAACGGCGGCTTGCCGTCGAGCGGCAGGGTGGGCGCCAGCTTCACCATGCCCACGATCATCAGCGGCGCCACCTCGCCGGCCGCCCGCGCCATGGCGAGGATCATGCCGGTGAGGATGCCCGGCGCCGCCGCCGGCACCACCACGCGCCGGATGGTTTCGAACTTGGTTGCTCCGAGGGCCAGCGAGCCCTCGCGCACGATGCGCGGCACCGCCGCCAGCCCCTCCTCCGCCGCCACGATCACTACCGGCACCGTCAGCAGAGCGAGCGTGAGGGCCGCCCAGAAGATGCCGCCGGTGCCGAAGGTGGGCGTAGGCAGCGACTCGGGAAAGAAAAGGCGATCGATCGAGCCGCCGAGCAGATAAACGAAGAAGCCCAGGCCGAACATGCCGAAGACGATGGAGGGCACGCCCGCCAGGTTGTTGACGGCGATGCGCACCAGCCGCACCAGGAAGCCCTGCTTGGCATACTCCCGCAGGTAGAGAGCGGCGAGCACACCGAGCGGCGCCACGGCGAAGGACATCAGAAAGACCATCATCACCGTGCCGAAGATGGCGGGAAAGATGCCGCCTTCGGTGTTGGACTCGCGCGGGTCCTGCCAGATGAATTCCCCTACTCGCCCGGCATAGACGCGGAGCTTGGAGAAGGCTCCCATCTCGTTGGGACGCAGGGCGTGGAGCACCGTGCCCACCGGCATCTCCTTGGTCTGGCCGTCCGCCGTGCGCATCACCAGGGTCTCGGCCGAGAAGCGCTCGCGCAGGGTGGTGAGCCGCGCCGCCAGGCGATCGTAGACGGCTTGGCGCTCAGCGACCTCGCCGTCGAGGATGGCTTGGCGGCGCGACTTCTCGCCGGCCGGCAGGTTCTCGAGGTCCAGCTTGCGCTCGGCGAGGCGCAGCTTCTCGATGTCGTAGTTGACGTCGCCGATCTTGCCCTTTTCCAGATCGTGGATCTGATCGAGCTCGCGGGTCTTCCGAGCGTGGAGCGGAGCGAACGCCTTCCACACCGCCTGAGGGCCGGCGGCCAGCACTTTCCCCTGGCTGCGCAGCTCCAGCATGGTGCCGTAGAAGTTTCCCCACTCCAGGCGCTCGAGGAGCACGGCGCCCACCGGGCGCGAGCGCACGGCGACGTCCTTGGAATCCAGCCATACGAAGTCGAGGCCGCCCACGTCGCGGTTGCCGATCTTCATGCGGATGCGGTCGATGGCGGCCTCGGCGCCCTGACTCGCAGTGGCCTTCACCTTCGCCGCCTTCTCGATCTCCCAGACTTCGCCGAGGATCTTGCGGCCATCCTTGAGGTCCATCTCCACCAGGTCCCGCTGCCAGAAGTAGCTCATGCCGTTCCAAGTCAGCAGCGTCAGGATGGCGGCCACCAGCAGCAGGTTGAAGGCGAGGGCGCCGCCGCACAGCCAGGTCAGCGCCTTGCCCACGGTTTCGGTGCGACCCCGGGAGCGCCCGAAAAGGGACGTGGCGCGGGCTGCACGGCCGGCGAGGCCGCCAGCGACGGTACCGGGGATTGAATGGGAGGCAACGGTCATCTTGGCAGGCTCCCTCATCAGAGCTGAGAATATCGCTCCCGCAGCCGTTGCCGCACGAGCTCCGCCACGGTGTTGATGATGAATGTGATGACGAACAGCAGGAGCCCGGCCAGGAACAGGGTTCGATAGAGGCTGCCGCCCTGGGGCGCCTCGGGGATCTCCACCGCGATGTTGGCCGACAGGGTACGGAAGCCGTTGAACGGGTTCCAGCTCATGATCGGCGTGTTGCCGGTAGCCATGAGGACGATCATCGTTTCGCCCACGGCGCGGCCGAAACCGATCATGATCGCCGAGAAGATGCCCGGCGAAGCGGTGGGCAGCACCACCCGCGTCACCGTCTGCCAGCGGTCCGCGCCCAGGGCGAGCGAGCCCGCGACGAGGTTCTGGGGCACGTTCGAGAAGGCGTCCTCGGCGATGGCGAAGATGATGGGAATCACCGCGAAGCCCATGGCGAGCCCGACCACCACGGCGTTGCGCTGATCGAATCCAAGGCCCGTAGCGCGCAGCAGCCACGACTGAAAGTCGCCCGCGAAGGCAAGCTTTTCGAAACCGTGCGACAGGCCGATGCAAAGCCAGATGGCCCCCGCCAGCGCGACGATGAACAGAAAGACTTCGGTGCCCACCGGGAAGCGGCCGCGGAAGGCCCGCGGCAGAGCGTTCCACAGGAACCCTGTGGCGAGCACGGCCAGCGGCAGAACGATCAATGCCAGCACGAGCGCCGGCACCGCTTTCTCGATGCGCGGCGCGAGCCACAGGCCCGCCAGGAAGCCGAGCACCACGCTGGGCAACGAGGCCATGATCTCGATCACCGGCTTGAGATAGCGCTTGTACGCCGGATGCATGAACTGCGAGGTGTACATCGCGCCGAAGACGCCCAGGGGAATGGCGAGCAGCAGCGAATAGAAAGTTCCCTTCAGCGTGCCTGCCATCAGTGGTATCAGCGAGAGTTTGGGCTCGAGATCGTTCGAGGCGCCGCTCGATTGCCAGACGTATTGCGGCTCGCTGTAGCCCTCGTACCAGACCTTGCCGAACAGCGCGCCGAACGTCACCTCGGGGTGGGGGTTATGGATGTCCAGCTCCGCGATTTGTCCGGATTGTCCCCCTGAGGGGCCGCCGGCAATGAAGGCGCCGTCCGCCTTCGGGGCGTAGAACATGGCCGTCGAATTGCCAAGCGGCGACGTACCCGTCCATAGAGTGCGGTCGGCGGTAGAAAAGAAGAGGCCGAGCTGATTGCCGCTCGCGGCGAGGAAGCTCTTGTCGCGCTGCGACGGCGCGATCACCCGCACGGCTCCCGGCTGGCGGGGAAATTCGTGGATGCGTTCGAGCCGCTGCGAGTCGTCCGTCTGGCGCACGGCGAACCACACGGAGAGAGCGCCGTTCTGCTGTCCCACGGCAAGAGATTTGCCGCCCAGCAGCAGGTTCAGCGCGGTCACCGGCGAGCCGGCGTTGGCGACCTTGAGCGTTCCTGGCTGGGCGCCGTCGAGCGGCCACCAGAGCAGCTCGCCTCCCGCGGTGCCGGCGTAGAGGTTGTGCTGCTGCGGGTCGAGCACCAGGGCCGTCACCTTGCCGGGCACCGCGATCTCGGCGCGGCTGAGCGCCTCGCTGGTCTCGCCCGTCATTTCATTTTTTTCCGTCGCCCGCCGCACCACGGCGAGCTTGCCGCTGGCCAGCACCGCCGCGGCCGTGGCGGCGCCCTGGTCGCCGATCTGCGCGGTGAAGGAGCCTAGAGGATGATGCTCGGGATCGAGCTCCAGGAAGGCGGGCGGCGTCATGTCCGGCGTCACCACCCGGTCGCTGCCCTGAAAGGTGACGGTGAACTCCATCTTTTTCAGAAGGACGCGGCCGTCGCTGGTGGCGGCGGCGAAGACCCGGCTCTGGGCCGGCACGGTCATGCCCACCAGCACCGGCTTTGTGGTGGCCAGCGCTAAGGGATTCGCGGCTCCCACGGCGGCGGCCAGCACGTCGGAGTTGTAGACCTCCTTGCCGTCGTCCAGGCGCACCACCCGGGCGATGCCGTGCTCGTCCAACGTGGCGACGTGGGTGCGGTGCTCATCGGCGAGCAGGGCACCAATTTTTCCGGCACCAGCGCCGGCGCCCGACACAGCCACCCTGCGCACCGGCGTCACCTTCGCCGGCAACAGCAGCGGCAGCACCTCGATCAGGATAAAGACCAGGATGCCAAGGATGCTGGCGATGATGAAGAGGCCGCCGCCGGACACCGTCCAGGTGGCGGCCCGGTCCGCCACCAGCCGGCGGCGCGGCGTCTCGCGGCTGCGGTTGCGCAGCCGGAGACGCTCCTCCGCGGAGGGAGCCGTTTCCTTGGAATTCGCGGACATCGGGCCGGCCCCTCTCTCTCCTGAGCTCGCCATCCGCTTACTGGAGCTTCGCCAGCTCCTCCTGGACAATCTTGTGGGTCAGCGGAATGAAGCCGTCCTTGACGACCGTCTCCTGACCCTGCTGCGAGAGGACGTACTTGAGGAACTCGCGGACGAGAGGATCGAAAGGCTTGTTCGGCGCCTTGTTGACGTACACGTAGAGGAAGCGCGCCAGCGGATACTTGCCGGTGATCACGTTCTCCGGGCTGTCGTCGATGCAGGCGCCGGCCTTGGCGGCCACCGGCACGGCCCGCACGCCGGAGGTCTTGTAGCCGATGCCGCTGTAGCCGATCGCGTACTTGTCCTCGGTGACACCTTGCACCACCGAAGCACTGCCCGGCTGCTCCTTGACCGTGGCCTTGTAGTCGCCCTTGCAGAGCGCGTGCTCCTTGAAGTAGCCATAGGTGCCGGAGGCGGAGTTACGGCCATAGAGGCTGATCGGCTGATGGCCCCACGCGCCGTCGGCGACACCCGCGTCGGCCCACTGGTTGATGGCCTTGCCGCCGCAGGCGCGGCCCTGCGAGAAGATGCCGTCGAGCTGCTGCATGGTCAGGCACTTGACGGGGTTGTCCTTGTTGACGAAGACGCCGATGCCATCGACCGCGACGCGGACCGCGGTCGGCTTGTAGCCGTACTTCTTCTCGAAAGCGTCGATCTCCTCGGACTTCATGGTGCGGCTCATGGGGCCGAGCTGCGAGGTGCCCTGAATGAGCGCCGGCGGCGCGGTCGTCGAGCCCTTGCCTTCGATCTGGATGCGGATGTTGGGATACTCCTTCTTGTAGCCCTCCGCCCAGAACGTCATCAGGTTGTTGAGCGTATCCGAGCCCACCGAGCTCAGGTTCCCCGACACGCCGCTCGTCTTGGCGTAGGACGGGATCCCCGACTCGACCTTCACGGCCTGGGCCGACAGCATGCTCCCGCTCACGGCAAATGCCAGCGCCAGCGCCCAGGAAGTCACCTTGCGATTATCCATCTTCGCTCTCTCCTTATCGTCCATAGGTTGAATACGCTTGAGTTGGGCGGACCCGTCGCATCGGTCCGCGACCCAGACTCTCGCAGAAGGGTTTGGCAGCCAACCTACCGCCGTGTGACAACGGCGTGACAACGCCCCCGCCCATTCCGCAACTCCATAAATTTGTCGCCCCTTTTTCCAGAGAAATTCGAAGAGAGATCCGGGGAGAAAAAGGCCTGTCGCAGGCCTGTCACATCGCCGTCGCAGAGTCGCACGCGCCTCTTTCCTATGCTGACGCCAACTCGCAGACAACCCAGGGCAAGACCCTAAACTGAAGTCCGTATAAAAAAGGAGAGCAGGATGCGCAGAACCGCTCTAATGAAGGCAGGCCTTCTGGCGCTTGTCTTGGCGCTATCGGTCGCCTCCGTCGCCGTGGCGCAGGTGACGGGTTTGTATTACCAGGAAGTTGAGAAGGACGGCCGCGTGTTCGTGTTCAACACCCCGGAGCGTTACCAGTCGTGGCAGTCGTCCGGCGACATCGGTACCGCCATCACCCTGGTCGGCCGCGGCGCCAGCGGCGAAACGATCGTCGCCGAGAACGAGACCGCGATGGATCTCTATCTTTTCAAACACAACCTGCCCGCCTATGACCGGCCGACGCCGAAGGCGGCCAAGGCCGCGGACTTCCCGGCCAACAAGCTCGGCATCCGCGTCTACGCCGACGCGAGCTCGAAAGTGAACAAGGACGACGCCACGGGCAAGAAGAGCAGCGACAGCGGCGAGGGCGTCGACGTCAAGCGCACTTATTTCACCTACACTCACCAGTTCGACTCGATGTGGTCTGCCCAGTTCCAGTCCGACATCGGCGATCAGGGCGCCAAGCGCTACGACGTATTCGTGAAAAAGGCCTACATCCAGGCCCAGTTCAATCCCCAGCTCGCCCTGCGACTCGGCTCCGCCGACCTGGCCTGGGTGCCCTTCGTCGAAAGCCTCTACGGTCTGCGCTACGTCGAGCAGGTGATCACCGACCGCCTGAGCTTCGGCACCTCGGCCGACTGGGGTTTCCACCTCCTTGGCAACAGCCCCCTCTGGGGTTACCAGTTCTCCGTCATCAATGGCAAGGGTTACAGCAACCCCACCCGCACCAAGAGCGTCGACTTCGAAGGCCGCCTCTCACTGACTCCCGTCGAAGGCCTGGTTCTCGCCGTCGGCGGCTACAGCGGCAAACGCGGTAACGATACCGACGCGGTGCCGGCCCTGCACACCGCCACCCGCACCGACGCCGTGATCGGCTACAGCACCAGCTTCTTCAAGATCGGCGGCGAGTACTTCCAGTCGGATAATTGGAACAACACCACCACGGTAGCCACCGACAAGGCCGACGGTTTCTCAGGCTGGGGCCAGATCAACTTCAACCCCGAGTGGTCCATTTTCGCCCGCTACGACACGTCCAAGCCCAGCAAGGATTTGAAGCCGGACCTCAAGGAGACCTACTACAACGCCGGCGTGCAATGGACGCTCAACAAGGCGTTCTCCGCTTCACTGGTCTACAAGTACGACGAGGTCAAGGGCGGCACCTTCACCACCGGCGACGCCGGTGCCACCGGCTCGGTGAACGCGAACAGCAAGGGAAAATTCTCGGAGATCGGCATCTACACGGTTTACAACTTCTAAGAAACCGATCGCCTTCTCGATACAGGGGATGCCGTTTGGGCTCGCCGGCGGCATCCCTTCTTTTTCTTACTCGAAGCCGAGACTCCGAACGATGCATCGCCGGGCAAGATTTCAATACCGATGCCACCCAATGTAGAGACGCCCCGCGGGGTACCCCGTGGGGCGTCTCAGGCGAAGGGTCGCATTCTCCGCTTTCGAAAACGGTTTGGAGCAGGATTTCTTGGGTCTCCAGAGCATCCTGGTGGGTTTGATCTCGTCGCTCCGAGGAGACGCCCCACGGGGTTCCCCGCGGGGCGTCTCTACATTGGCAGCCGACGGGTCAGAATAGCGGACGCCTCAGATCCTCACCCGCAGGAACGCCATCCACGAGAACGGCGTGTCGCCGTAGTCTCCCCTCAGATCCTGCGGTATCAAGGCCACGCTGCCAAGCACGCCCAGCCCGCCGCGAAAGCTTTCGATGCGGACTCCGTCCCAGATATAGCCGAGCGAAAACTTGCCGACGTTGAACACTTCGCCGAGTTGGGTGATCTCGTCGTTTTGCTGCTGTTCGATCCGTCCGAACACGGTATTGCGATCGTCGAAGGTGACGGCGGACTCCAACAGAAAGCTGTTCGTGCCGCGTCCAGGATTACAATCATTGCGCCCCCAGGCGAAGGTCGTCTGCCAGTTGCCCGCGGCGAGCGGGCGGTTCAGCATCGCGGACACCGTAGTGCGGTCGACGCCGATCTCCGGCTCCAGTTGCTCGGGACTGTGGATGTGCCCGCGGCTCACCTGGAAGGACCAATCCGGCGTCGGGTTCCACGTCGCCCGGAGCGACCAGGAGTCCATCTTGGGGCTCTCGATATCGTTGCGGTTCTGGTCCGGTTCGCGGCCGGTGAAAACCGAGCCCTCAAGCTTGACGCCATCGCGGATCCATCCCAGGGTGGCGACGCCGAAGGTGACGTGGGTCGAGTCGAGCCAGTGGTGGCTGAGCGGAGCCTCCGGGTTGTCCATCCCCGAAAAGCGATGCATGAAGGTGGCGGGCCCCAGGGCCGGCTCGCCGGGAAGAGCGAAATAAGCGAAGACGGAGCTGTGATTTTCCGTGGCTCCCAACGGCACGCTGTAGCTCGCGGAAAGCTCCATGAACCGGTCGTGCGGATGCTGGCGGTCGACGAGCGGCGTGACGCCGTTTGCCGTTTCGCCGGTCTGCAATAATAGTGGATAGCCCTCGCGGCCGATGGTCGACGACTCGGCCGAGACCATAGCCCGCAGGCCCAGCCGGCCAGGGCCGAGGGACCGGGTGGCCATGCCCATCAACATGTTCTCGCTGAAGGTCTTGGAATCCCCGCGGGGACCTTCCTGGTGATCGTAGACGAGGTTGGCGAAACCGTGCGTCATGAGATGCCAGCCGTTCGCCATCGTGTGAATTCCCATGTGGGGAGTGGACTCCGGCTGCCACGCCGTTCCTGACGCCTCGCGCGACATGCCGTAGGGGCCGAGCATGCCCGGCATGTGCTCCATCCCCGGCATATCTTTCATATCCCCCATGTCCTGCTGCGCCCGGAGAGGCAGCGCAAAGCAAAGGGAAAGCGCCGCGGCGCTGAAAACCTGGAAAATTCGCATCATGACCCGAAACTCCTGAGAAAAGTGATCCACACGCCGCGCCCGGCGGACTAAAGGGCCCGTCAGCGCGACACCGCAACGGAGGATTAGGGAGTTTTCAGGCCAGGGGAACGTGATCGATCGAGAGGACGAACAGGGAGCCCGGGCTCTCCACGACCGGCAGATCCAGCTCCCGGAACGCCAGCATCTCCGGCAGCGAGGAGGCGACGCCCATCACCGCCGCACCCTGGCAGGCCTGATCGCACAGGACGTGGCCGCCCTTCGCCGGATCGCAACAGTCGTGTGCGGGCTTGGAGGGCGCCCTGGGCGCGGCGTTCGATTCATGACAGGACGCATGGCCTGCCGCCACCGCCGGTCTCGGCTGCGCGTGGCACGGATGAGGACCAGCCGTCATCCCGAGGGTGAGCGCGAGCAGCAGGAGAAGGGACAGAGGGCGTCGCATGGCCGTAGAAGAATATCATTGAAGGGCCAGGAGCTCTCAGAAACAAGGACTACAAGGACCTCAAAGACGGAAAGGCTGGCACCAAGGTCAGATATCTTGTGGTCCCTGCAGTCCTTGATGTCCTTGTAGTCCTTTTCTGACCGCAATTCCAGAGGCCGCTCCTCCCCCGTCTGCTAGCATCCGCCTCGGCCATGGACCTCCACCTCACCCTCACATTCGTCATTCTCGGTGGGGCAGTGGCGCTCTTCCTGAGCGACAAGGTGCGGCCGGACCTGGTAGCGCTCCTCGTCGCGGTCGCTCTCGGCACGACCGGGGTGCTGACCTCCGAGGAGACCTTCTCGGGCTTCAGCCGCTCGGCCGTCATCACCCTGCTGGCGATCTTCATGCTAGCGGCGGGGCTGGAGCGCACGGGCGTGACGCGCCAGGTGGGCAACCTCCTGGTGCGGGTCGCCGGGCAGGGCGAGGTGCGGCAGATCGTGGTGGTGATGATCGCCGGGTCCTTCCTATCGCTCTTCATGAACAACATCGCGGCGGCGGCCGTGCTGCTGCCGGCCGTCTCGGGAGCCTCGCACCGGGCGGGAGTCAACCCCGCGCGGCTGTTGATGCCCCTCGCCTTCGCCACGATCCTGGGCGGCATGGCGACCCTGCTCACCACCACCAACATCGTGGTCAGCAGCCTGCTGCGCGACCAGAATCTGCCGGGCTACGGCCTGCTGGACTTCGCGCCGCTGGGCCTCCCCATCGTGGCGGCGGGAATCGCCTACATGGCGCTGTGGGGCCGGCGGCAGCTCCCCGACCGCTCGCCGGCCCAAGTGCTCGCGGACATCCACCGCCGCGAGGCGGACCTGGCCGAGATCTATCACCTGGGGGAACGGCTGATCCGGGCCGGCGTGCCGGCGGGCTCGCCGCTCGCCGGCAAGACCCTGGCGGATACCCATCTCCGCGAAAAGTATGGCTTCAGCGTCCTTGCCATCGAGCGCGAGGGAAGCGTGGTGCAGGCGCCGCCGCCGGGCAGCGTCATCGAAGCGGAGGACATCCTGCTGCTGAGCGGCAAGCCGGAGAACCTCGCCGGCGAGGAGGGGCTCGAGCTGCTGCCCGCCCGGGACTGGCGCGAGCGCGATCTCGAATCGCGGTCCGTGGCCGTGGTGGAGGCAGTGCTCTCTCCGCGTTCGGCGCTGATCGGCCAGACCCTGCGCGAGGCCCTCTTCCGCGAGCGCTACGGCATGAGCGTGATCGCCCTCTGGCGGGCGGGCCGGCCGGTGCGCACCGGCCTCACCGATCTCCCCTTGGAGCTCGGCGACGGGCTTCTCCTCCAGGGCGAGCGCAGCCGCCTGCCCGTGCTCCGCGCCGAGCCCGACCTGATCGTCCTCGCCGAGCCCGCGCGCGAAGAGGCACCGCCGGCGACCGGCAAGGGCCGGCTGGCCCTGGTGATCATGGCGGTCTCCCTGATCCTCGCCGCCTCGGGCCGCTTCGCGGTGGGCGAGGTGATGCTCGGCGGTGCGCTGATCATGGTGGTCGCCCGCATCCTGACCATGGACCAAGCCTATCGGGCCGTGGACTTCAAGAGCGTCGTGCTGGTGGCGGGGATGCTTCCGCTGGGCACTGCCATGGTCAAGACCGGCGCCGCCGCGCTGCTCACCGACCAGCTTCTCCACCTGTTGGGAGCCGGAGGACCGCGGCTGCTGCTGGCCGGCCTCGTCGGCCTCGCCATCCTGCTCACCCAGGCCATGAACGGCGCCGCCGTGGCCACGGTCATCGCACCCATCGCCATTCAGACGGCGCAACGCACGGGCGCGGACCCGCGGGCGATGGTCATGGGAGTGGCCCTTGCCACGTCCATCGCCTTTCTCACGCCGCTGGGCCACCCGGTCAATATCCTGGTCATGGGCCCCGGCGGCTACCGCTTCCGCGACTATTTCAAAGTCGGCCTGCCGCTGACACTGCTGCTCTTCGCCCTCATCGTCGTCCTGCTGCCGCTGGTTTGGCGCTTGACGCCGTAAGACCCCTCATCACTTATACCCGACGGCCACCAACCGCCGGGCACCCTTCGTGTAGCCGTCCGCGTCCGCCGTCTCGAACCCCAGCGAGTCGGCGACCCGGTTGATGATGTTGAACAGCGCGCAGACGTGAACGGCGCTCTCGATCTCCTCATCGGAGAGGCCCGCCGCCCTTAAGGCCACGGCGTCGTCCGGCCCAACGTCAGCCGGCTGGAGGGTCAGCTTTTCCAGGAAACCGAGCATCGCCCGCAGCTTCTCGGGGATGGGCGCCGTGCTGTAATCCGCCAGCACCGCCTGGATCAGGGCTTCTCCACTCTCTTTGCTGTGAGCCATCGACGCGACCGCGCCGTGCTGCTCCCGTCAGAACACGCATTCGTTGCAGCGCGAGGTGAACGAGGCGAACAGCTCCCGCTCCCAGACGCTCCACGGCGAGGACCCGCGCATGACGGCCTGGATCCAGTCGTTGTAAGAGTTACCAAAAATCTTCGGCCGGTAGAGCAGAGTGCGGACGACGTCCGGCAGACGCGTCCTGATCTTCCAGCCCATAATGGGAAAAAGCAGCCGCTTGATCCCCTGCCCGCGCCTCACGCTCTCCAGCCTCATCGCCCGCCTCCCTGCAGGATGGCGAGGCCGCGCTCCAGGCGGGCCAACCCGGCGCCTACTGCGGTGGCGACGGAGATCTCGAAGATTGCGTCCTCGGACCACTCCCGCTGCAGGGCCGCGACATCCTCGTCGGTGATCCGGTAGGCGTGCAGGGCGATCGAGTCGACGTAGGCCCGGAGAGACTCGGGAATCTTCCCGACAATCTCGCCGCCGACCGCCGGCCCGCCGCCGACCGCCGCCGCTCGTGCCGCCACCGCCTGCCGAAGCTCGGGTTCCATCACGCCCGGGCTCTCCAGCACGGCCCGGCGTTGGTTTTCCGCCAGCTCGTCGTAGCGTCCCATTCCGTCCTCCCTGGGTGACAACCCCGAGATTTACATAGCTGCTGGGAAATATACTACGGCCGCGCTCAGCTCCCCGCGTCGTTTCCGGGCGCCTTCAGATAAGTCGTGCGGCCAACGGTGCTAACATCTCTCTTGGAGATTCTCATGGGCACAACTCGAGTCGCCTTCAATGTAAACGAAGACCTCTTGAGACGAGTCGACAGGCTCGTCGAGGAAAGACGGTTTCCGGATCGGAACCAGGTGGTCCAGGTTGCCCTGGAAGAGAAGATCGCCCGCCTGGACCGGAGCCGGTTCCTCCAAGAGGCTGCCAAGCTGGATCCCACAGAGGAGAAAGCGCTTGCCGAGGAAGGGCTGGCAGGTGACGTGGCGGAATGGCCCCGATACTGAGGGGCGACGTTGTCTGGGCAGACCTCAATCCGGTCCGCGGTCATGAGCAGGCTGGCCGACGGCCGATCGTAGTGCTGAGTAATGAGATCTTCAATGAGCGATCCGGCACGGTCATTGGTTTGGCCGTGACGAGTCAGCCTCCCAGAGCTGGTTATCCCTTCTCCTTGGAGCTGAAGGACATCGGCCTTCCCCAGCAGTCGTGGGTGAAGATCAGCCAGATTCGCACGCTCTCCGTGGATCGGCTCGGCTCGACACTGGGCCGGGTTTCCAGCAGCCAGCTTACCCTCATGGTCTCGGGGCTCAGCGAGATCATCGGCGACTGAGCCCGCATCGCGTCCTCCTTCGTCAGCCCCCCTCTTCGCCTGGGATTGAAATCCCGGGCCACCGAAGGTATCCCCTCCGGGGTCACAAAAGCCGCTCCTGCTGCCGGACCACCCGCCAGCCGTGCTAACCTCCCCCGCCGCAGTGTTCCTGTTGATGAAGCCCTCCGATCAGCGCGTCGAGCGATTTCTCGCTCAACAGCGGAGCCGCACCTTCTCCTATCGCGAGGTCGGCCACTCCCGGCGGGGCGCGCCGGCCGGCTACAAGACCGACCACAACCGGGTTCGCCTGGGCGAGGGCCGAGCCGCTTTCGCCCGCGCGGTGGAGGCCCTGAAGAGCTGGAAGATGTTCGACCTCGGCTGGGTCGCCACCTTTCCAGTGGCGGCCCCGGTCGAGCCCGGCACGACGGTGGCGGTGCGGGTACGGCATCTCGGCTTCTGGTCGCTCAACGCCTGCCGGGTCGTCTACCGGGTCGACGACGAGGGGCCGATCGTCCGCTTCGGATTCGCCTACGGAACGCTGCCGGATCACGGCGAACGGGGCGAGGAGCGCTTCACCGTCGAGTGGCATCACGAGGACAACTCGGTGTGGTTCGATCTCTTCGCCTTCTCACGGCCGAACCTGCCGCTGGCGCGCCTCGGCTACCCTCTCACCCGCCTGCTTCAGAAGCGGTTCGCCCGCGACTCGAAGCGGGCGATGGCCGTGGCTGCGGCAGCCCACTGGCCGGTTCCAGCCGTGAAAGACCCCGAATGAGATCCTGTCCTCTATTTCGGCTCCGCCGTCGCATTTGGGGGACGATTACGTCCTGAAGGCGTGGTACCGGGTGAGGCGTGGCGTCGGCCTCACCCGGAGAACTTTAGGTCCTACGCCCTCCGCCGGTCCCGCGTCTCGATCAGCAAACCGGCGGCGCCCAGCACCAGCCCGACGACGATCAGCGACAGGCCGATGAGCGACCGCGTGTGGTCCGCGGCCACGGCATCTCCCGCCTGGGAGATGAGCGTGCCGAGCCCGGCACTGTGAGGAATGGTGAAGAGCCCGCTGGCCGTCAACAGGAAGCCTACGGACGCGACCTTGAGAGTCCAGGGCGTCACTTGCGGCCGGCCGAGGTTCCTTCCGATGGTGCTGCGGGTGTAGCCATAGGCGCTGTAGATGGCGAAGCCCAGCACCAGCCAGCCCACGAAGCGCCACCAGGAGGCCGGCGGCAGATAGATCATGAGGAACACACAGGACGCCGCCCCCATCAGCGGCAGCAGGTAGGGCCCGAAAGGCACCCGGAACGGCCGGTGGGCGTTGGGGTTGGTGTGGCGCAGGATGGGCACGCCCACGCACACCAGCACAAAGGCGAAGAGCGTGCCGATGTTCGTCAGGTCCACCATCTCGTCGATGCTGGCGAACGCCGCCACCCCGCCCACCAGGACGCCGGTGAGGATGGTGGTGACGTGCGGCGTGCGGTATTTCGGGTGCACGCGGGCGAACGACTGGGGGAGCAGGCCGTCGCGCGCCATGGAGAAGAAGATGCGCGGCTGGCCGAGCTGGAAGACCAGCAGCACTGCCGTGTGGGCGATCACCGAGCCGAGGGCGACGAAACCGATGACCCATTTCTGCTGCCCGCCCATCACGTAGGCCAGCGCCATGGTAAGCGGCTCGGCCTGCTCCGTCGCCAGCTTCTGCTTCAGGATGCCGTAGGGCAGGATGCCGGAGAAGACCGCCGCCACCCCGATGTAGAGGATGGTGCAGATGATCAGCGAGGCGATGATGCCGATGGGCAGGTTGCGGCCGGGGTTGCGGGTCTCCTCCGACACGGTCGAGACGGCGTCGAAGCCGATGTAGGCGAAGAAGACCACCGCCGCGCCGGCGAACGTCCCTTTCCAGCCGTTGGGCTGGAAGGGATGCCAATTGGCCGTCATCGTCGCCGGGGTGACGTACTTGAGGGCCACCACCACGAAGAACAGCAGGACGACGATCTTGATCATCACCATGACGGCGTTGAAGCGTGCCGACTCTCGGATGCCGACCACCAGCACGACGGTGATAAAGGCCACGATCATGGCGGCCAGCAGATTGAACACGATCGGCACGCCGAAGACGTGGGGCGCGCTCGCCAGGAATCCGGGAATGTGGGCTGCCGTCCGGAAATCCGTGGCGAGCCACAAGGGGAAGTGGATGCCGACGCTTTCGAGCAGGGTGCGGAAGTAGTTGGCCCAACTGATGGCTACCGCCACGTTGCCCACCGCGTACTCGATGATGAGGTCCCAGCCGATGATCCAGGCGACCAGCTCGCCCAAGGTGGCGTAGGAATAGGTGTAGGCCGACCCGGAGATGGGCACCAGGGCGGCGAACTCGGCGTAGCACAGGGCCGTGAAGGCACAGACCACCGCCGTGATCACGAACGAGAGCATCAGCGAGGGCCCGGCCCCAAGGCGTTGCGCGTCGCCGGCCGCCGCGGTGCCGAGAGTGGCGAAGATGCCGGCGCCGACGATGGCGCCGATGCCCAGCAACGTCACCTGGAAGGCGCCCAGGTCGCGGCGCAGCGTGGGGCCGCTCTCGGCGGACGCCATGATGTCGTCCAGCTTCTTGATCTGGAAGATGCCTCGAAGCAAGCAGGGCCTCCTTCGGGAGCTCCGGGCCGATGGCGCCCACCTGAGCTCCAGGGTTGCGGAAGTGCGGCGGGGAGTCTGACATGGCGGGGGCGGGAGGCGCAATTTTCCGCCCCACTTCCACCCCTTGACCTCTGGCATTTGGCATCCGGGAAATTTTCCACTAGGATTCGGCCCCGTTTCATGGCGATACAGAGAGAAGACCGCTGCAAACCCGAATCCTTCTCGGACCCACACGCCGGCAGCGTGCCCGAAGCGGAAGTCGTGACGAGACCCGTAGGCCGGAAAACCCGGCAGCCCTCCGGGCGAATGGCAGGGGCCGGTACAAGTGTTGCATTGGCACCCGAGCACGGGAGGACATGAGCGAGGCGGTGAGTTCCTCCCGGCCTTCCTGTCGTTCGGGCCTAGATCTTTCCGGGAACTCTTTTGGAGCTCCCCCCTTCTAAGTGGTGGAGAGGTGACTATGCAGAGAACTGTGATACTCCCGGTCGCAGCACTTCTGATCCTGTTGCCGGCGCTCGGCTGCGGCAAGATCGAGGCCCGGGCGCAGCTGAAGAAGGGCAACTCGCTCTACCAGCAGGAGTCGTACGTCAAGGCCATCAGCGAGTACAAGAAGGGCCTCGAGCTGGATCCCGACGCCACGTTCGCCTGGCGCTCGCTGGGACTGGCCTCGCTCGCCCTCTACCGCCCCGGGGACGACAGCCCGAAGAACGTCGAGTACGCCGACACGGCCATCAACGCCTTCGAGAAGTACCTCGCCGACTACCCGAAGGACGAAAAGGTCGAAGAGTATTTGATGTCGACGCTGGTCAACGCCAAGAAGTATGACGAGTCCCTCGCCTTCATCGAGCGGCGGACGAAGGAGATGCCCCAGGAGGCCCCGAAGCTCGCGAAATACCGGGTCACCATCCTGACCCAGGCCGGGCGGCTGGACCAGGCGAATCAGCTCGCCGCCCAGCTTCAGGGCCAGGACAAGGCCGAAGCGCTCTACTCGATCGGCGTCTCGGCGTGGGACAAGGCCTACCGCGACGTCTCCATCCCCTTGGAGGAGCGCGTGAAGGTGGTCGACATGGGCCTAGATGCCCTGAAGCAGGCGCTGGCCACCAAGCCGGATTATTTCGAGGCCATGGCCTACTACAGCCTCCTGTTCCGCGAGAAGGCGAAGGCGGAGCTCGACCCCGCGAAGCGCCTGGAGGATACGGCGAACGCGGACCTGTGGCTGAAGAAGGCGATCGAGGTGCGCAAGAAAGCGCAAGCCCAACAGCCCAAGACGACCCCCGCTAAAACCTGACCAAGGTGGGAAGGAAACCATGTTCGAGAACTCTCTGATCGATCTGGACACGGTTCACAAGCGCGGCATGCGCTGGTGGCTGATGCCCGTGGCGCTGGCGTTGCACGTCGTCGCGGGTGGAGCGCTGTTGTTCGCGCAGTACTGGAACGTCCCCGAGGTGCCGGAGCCGCCGATCAACGTGGTGTTCATCAACGCCGCGCCGCCGCCACCTCCACCGCCGCCGGCTGCCCCGCCGCCGGCTGCCGCCACCCCGAAGCCCGTGCCGAAGGACGTGCCGAGAATCGTCCCCACCACCCCGGTGCAGCCCGTCCAGGTACCCGACAAGGTGCCGGAGGCGACCACCTCCGAGCCGGCCGCCGTTGATACCGGCGTCGTGGGCGGCGTCGAGGGCGGCGTGCCCGGTGGCGTCGTCGGCGGCGTCGTCGGCGGTGTCGTCGGCGGCGTGCCGGGCGGCGTCGTGGGCGGCACTCCGGGCGGCGTGCCGTCGGAGGATGCGCCGTTGCGTGTCGGCGGCGCCGTCACCCGGCCGGAGATCATCAGCCAGCCTAGGCCGGTCTACACCGAGCTCGCCCGCCGGGCGCGCGTCACCGGTACGGTGATCGTCGAAGCCATCATCGACACCAACGGCAACGTCACCAACGTCCGGGTGCTCAAGGGCCTGCCCATGGGCCTCGACAAGGCCGCGGTCGACGCGGTTCAGAAGTGGAAGTTCAAGCCGGCCACACTCGAAGGCAAGGCGGTCAAGGTCTATTACGTACTGACGGTCAATTTCCAGGTGCAGTGAGCGCCTAGGTTTTCAGAAAAGGAAAAAGGAGACGCGCATGAGTCTGAATCCTCTTGCCCTGTGGGAACAGATGACCATCCTCAACAAGGGGGTCATCATCATTCTCATCATTCTGTCCATCTGGTCGCTCTACGTCTCCGTCGAGAGACTGATCATGTTCAGCAAGGCGCGTAAGCAGTCGCTGCTGTTCGCCCGTCAGGCGACCGAGCACCTGAAGAACGATCGCCCCCAGGCCGCCATCGACGCCGCCAGCAAGTACCCCCAGAGCCATCTGGCCCGCGTCGTCTCGGCCGGTCTCCAGTCCTTCCAGTATGAGAGCCAGACCAGCCCGCTCTCCGCTCCCGAGGTCGTCGAAGCCGCCACCCGCGCCGTCGAGCGCGCTACGCTGCTCACCACCTCCGACCTCAAGCGCGGCATCGGCTCGCTGGCCACGATCGCCACCATCACCCCCTTCATCGGCCTGTTCGGCACCGTGATCGGCATCATCAACGCCTTCACCGGTATGGCCCTCGCCGGCTCCGGCGGCATCGGCGCCGTGTCGGCCGGTATCGCGGAAGCCCTCGTGGCCACCGCCTTCGGCCTCGGCGTCGCCATTCCGGCGGCCTGGATGTTCAACTACTTCACGAACAAGCTGGAGCGGCTTCAGATCGAGATGTCGAACTCCGCCTCGGAGCTCGTCGACTTCTTCATGAAGCGGCAGAGGAGCAAGAATGCTGCATAAGCACCACAAGCTGAACCTCGTCAAGGAGGTCCGGAGCGACATCAACGTCACTCCCCTCGTCGACGTCTGCTTGGTGCTTCTGATCATCTTCATGGTCGTCACGCCGATGCTCCAGAAGGGCGTCAACGTGACGCTGCCCGAGACTGCGAAGCCGGAAAAGATGCCGGAAGGTACGAAGCAGATCACTATGGCGATCACGCAGGATGGTAGCGTCGCCGTGGAGCAGAAGTGGATCCCCAACGATGACCTCAAGGCTCATCTCGAAGAGATCCACAGCCAGACCCCGGACAAGTCGGTCGTCATCAAGGCCGACAAGCGGCTCAAGTACAAAGAGGTCCGGAAGGTGATGCAGGTCATCAACGAAGCTGGCTTCAGCCGCGTTGGAGTGGTCACCGAGAAAGAGAAAAAGCTGGGCGGTTCCGCTTAGGGCGGGCTTCCCCGGGAGTTAAACAACCATGGCAATGAACGTTGGTGGTGGCGGTGGCATCCGAAGCGAGATCAACATCACGCCGCTGGTGGACGTGGTGCTGGTGCTGCTGATCATCTTCATGGTGGCCGTGCCCCTGCTCCAGATGGGGTACCCCGTGCAGGTGCCGCCCAAAGTCGAGACCGCAGCTCCTCCTCCCCAGTCCGACGATCAGGTGATCGTGCGGATGGACGCTCAAGGCAGCATGTTCATCAACAAGACGATGTACCCCGAGAACGAGTTCGGCCCCAAGCTCCGCGAGGCGATGACCGGCCGGGCGAGCAAGGTGGTCTTCTTCGCCGCGGACGGCGATCTGCTCTTCGACAAGGTGGCCCACTTCATGGACCTGTGCCGTGCCAACGGCGCGGACAACCTTGGCATCGTCTTCGACGACCTGCGGCCCGGCGCCGCGACTGCAAGCGCCCCCGCGGGCGCCCCGTAGCATCAGGACTGGCCTTAACTTAAGGCCAGCGCGCCTCTCCCTTGATCCCCCCTCGTCCCGGACGGACGGGGGGGATTTTGTTTTTCCTCCGGACTTTCCGCCGAATCCCCGGCTCATCGCCGGTTTCGACGCTATTATCTCCTCCACCAACATCGGGAGGGGGAAATCCGCGGATGAAATTGCAGGAAGCCGTCTCGCAGTTCCTGTTCCACTGTCGCTATGAGAAGAACCTCAGCCCCAAGACCCTGAAGGCCTATTCCATCGACCTGCGCCAGTTCGGGGAATTCCTGGAGGCTCATCTGGAGATCGCCGACCTGCCGGCCGTGGACAAGACGGCGCTTCGAGCCTACATCAAGAGCCTCTTCGGGCCGCTCAAGGAGAAGAGCGTCAAGCGCAAGGTGGCGACGCTCAAGGCCCTCTTCCACTTCCTGGAGCGGGAGGACGCCATCGCCGTCAATCCGTTCCGCAAGATGGAGGTGCGGATCAAGGAGACCCGCCGGCTCCCCCGCACGATCTCTCTGGAGGACCTGAAGCGCCTCTTCAAGCACCTCTACCGCAAGAAGAGCGAGCACCGGGACCACGGTTCCTACTCTTACCGCGCCCTGGTGCGGGACGTCGCCGTGCTGGAGATCCTGTTCTCGACCGGCGCCCGCGTCGCCGAGGTCTGCAACCTTCTGGACAAGGACGTCGACCTGCGCCGCGGCCGCGTCCGCATTCTCGGCAAGGGCGGCCGGGAGAGGATCCTCCAACTCTGCGACGAGGAGGCCCTGAGCTCTCTGAAAGACTATCGGACCCTCTGGCAGCCGGAGACGGAGGACAATGGCTACTTCTTCCACAACCGCCTGAAGGGCCGCCTCTCCGAGCAATCCGTCCGTACCATGCTGCGCCGCTACGCCGCCGCGGCCGGAGTCGGGGGCAAGGTCACGCCGCATATGCTGAGGCACTCCGTGGCCACCCTCCTCCTGGAAGAAGGAGTCGACATCCGCTACATCCAGACCCTGCTGGGCCACACCTCCATCACGACTACCCAGATCTACACCGAGGTCCGGGACGGGCATCAAAGACGGATGCTGACGGCGCGGCATCCGCGGCGGAAGATGCGGGCTCAATAGCAGGGACCGGAGTCACGCTGGAAGCTTCCGGAGCGCCTCCGGAAACTTCCATCAGCCCGTTGAAAGTTTTCAGGGTGACGCCGGACTCTTACGGAGTCACGCTGGAACTTCCAGAGTGAGTTTGGAAGCTTCCAGAGCCCGCTGGAACTTTCCGGCATGGCGCTGGAAGCTTCCAGAGTCACTCTGAAACTTTCCGGAGTGAAGTTGGAACTTTCCGGGGTCACTCTGGAACTTTCCAGAGGGACGCTGGAATCTTCTGGAGGCCGCTGGAACTTTCCGGCATGAGGTTGGATGCTTCCAGGGTGACCCTGGAAGTTCACGGAGTCACGCTGGAACTTTTCAGAGTCGCTCTGGAACTTTCCGGAGTAACGTTGGAAACTTCCAGAGTCCGCTGGAACTTTCCGGCATGGCGTTGGAAGCTTCCAGAGTCACTCTGAAACTTTCCGGAGTGACGCAGGAACTTCGGGAGTCACTCTGAAACTTTCCAGAGTGCCACTGGAATCTTCTGGAGGACGCTGGAACTTTCCGGCATGAGGTTGGAAGCTTCCAGGGTGACCCTGGAAGCTTCCGGAGTCACGTCGGAACTTTTCAGAGTCGCTCTGGAGCTTTCCGGAGTGACGTTGGAATCTTCGAATCTTCCAGTGACCACTACGCAAAGGCCGCCGGCCGCCCCCAATGACGCCGGTAGTAGGCTTCGATGCGCTGGAAGATGTCGCCGAGACCGTGACCCTGGGCGAGAGTCTGCTGGAGCACGAGCCAGGCGGCAAGGGCGTCCCGGTGCAGCCCCCAGCTCTTCATGATCGAGTAGCATTGTCCAACCAAGTCGGCGGCGCGAGCGACGTCTCCCTTCCACGTCAGCACCTTGGCGAGATCAATGGAGACCAGGACCACCTCCTGGTTGAGGTCGCGAACCCGGAACTCCTCCCAGAGCTGCCCGAGGATGCTCTCCGCCCCTGCGAGATCCCCGAGGTTCGCCGCAATCTTCCCCTCCAGCCAGTGCAGGCGGAGCTGGGTGAAGGCATCGCTGAATTTCCGATATAGGGGACGCGCGCGGTCGAGGACGGCCAGCGCTTCCTCCGTCCGTCCCCCCTCCATCAAAAACCAGGCGAGGTCGTGCCGGGCGCAGAGCTCCAAACGCGGGTCCCTGGCGGTATCGATGAGTGCCAGGGCCTTCCGGATGTGGTCAAGGGCCCGTCCAGGATTTACATGCCCGATGACGTCGCCCATCTGAAGGAGGGTTCGCCCCTGTTGGTGGGGATCATCGGCTTTCCGGTAGATTTCCAGTGCCTCCTCGAGCGCCGACTCGGCGATCTCGAACTCTCCAATGCTCTTGATGTAGGAGGCTTCAAGACTGATGATGTGGGCTGCCTCCAAGGGTTCGCCGGTACCTTCCGCCACGAAACGCCACGCCTCGTTGAACGCGCTTCGCGCTCCCTCGAAATCAGACGCGATCCGCTTCACGTTGCCAAGCGCCGCCCAGGAGGCGGCCAGGAGATCGGCGACGCGCTTCCCGCCGAGCACGGCTGTGTCAAGCCGCTCGGCCACCGAGATCGCCAGACGGACGATGTCGACGGCCTCAGCGGGCTCCTTTCGCATATACCAACGGCTCGCTTCCAAGAGCCGGTCGTAGAGTCCCCAGGTGTGGAAGCTCTCGTCCGCCTCCACGACGGCAATGCGGGCCTGCGGGTTGAGGGACTCCAGAGAGGACCACTGCTCCCAGCCACGGAGCCTCTCCAGCGCCAGCCGTTGCTCCTCTTCGGTCGCGAAGGCCAGTGCCCGCTGAAAAACCTCCTCGTACGCCTCTTCCCAACCGACCTTCCTGGAGGACCCGAGGCCGATCTCGGAGATGACCTGGTGCGCCATCTCGGAACACCGTGGGCACTCGCTCAAGAGATGCCGGACGATCCCTTGCGACTCCTCCCTCGAAGCTTCGGCGCGGAGAAAGCGCTCCAATAGTTCCTGCGGGACGTGCCACTCTGCCATGGATTACCCCCTTCCTCTTCCTTGTTTCCGTGTCGATAATCCTACTACAAGGACTGGAATAGGACAAAAAGACCGCCGACAAGCGCCGGCGGCGTCCGAGGCGAGCTCGATCTGGCAACTAGCCGTTCGGGTCCATTCCATCCCGGCCGTCCGGGTCCATACCGTCACGGCCGTCCGGTGTGCTCCCCGCGGGGGCTGTGGGTGGGGGGCTCCCATTCGGGTCCATGGAGCCGCGGCCCTTGGCCATCCAGGGGACGAGACTGCCGAGCGCCTGCCAGAGCCGGGTCACGAGGCTGGGCGCGTTCTGCCGTGCGGGCGCCTTGCCGGCCGCCATCGCGGGTATGGCCGCCAAGGCGAGGATCAAGAGGAAAATGGTGGCGCGAAACCGTGCACTGCGGATCATGAAGGACTCCCTTCGAGACGAGCGCCGCTTCCACCCCACCACGGGGCGAGGGTTCGTCTCTCCTACTACTACAGTGCAGTGGGTAGGGGCAGTCCGGTCGAAAATCGCGAGAAGTGGTTACGGGCGGGGGCGTTCCTGGAGCATCAGCCGATTGAGCCTGAACACGATCCCCCTATGTCCTGGTCGAGACGCTCACTTTTCCTACGTATTCGTTGACGCAGATTCGCAGAGATTATAGCCTTGCGAAAAATCTCGGAGCTGATCTCCGGACCCGGGCTCGTCCCGGACTTTTTCTGACCCTTCATTGGAGAGGATTCTCATGACCTACCGCCGACTCTTTCCGCGGCTCGCGCTCGCGGCGCTCCTTCTTGGTCTCGCTCCGTTCGCGGCTCCGACCGCAGCTCACGCGGCGCAGCCGACCCACATCACGTCGATCGCCACCGCGCGCCATCTGCCACTCGGCACTGTTGTGACCGTGGCCGGCCTCGCTTCCACCCCCTCCGATGCCTTCGAGTCGAGCTTCTTCGACAAGGGCTTCGGGATCCAGGATCAAACCGGCGGCATCTTCGTCAGCTTGCAGGAGAATCTGCATGTGCAGGTCCGCCGGCAGGTGCTCGTCACCGGCAAGCTCCAGGACGCCTCCGGCCTGCTGGTGATCGTGCCGGCCACGACGTCCGAGGTGCACCTCAGCGGCATCGGCGCCCTGGTAATTCCGGAATGGGTGACCACCGGCGCCATCGGCGAGGCCACCGAGGGGCGGCTCGTCCTGGTCATCGGCCGGATCACCCAAGCCGTCTCGAGCGATCTTCCCTTCGGCTACAAATTCGCGGTCGACGACGGCTCCGGCGAGGTGCAGATCTTCATCAACACCCAGACCGGCATCGACGTCACCCATCTGGCGCTCAATCAGTTGGTGAGCATCACCGGCTTTAGCAGCCAGTTCGAGACCCACTACGAGATCGATCCGCGCCGCCCGGCCGACATTACCGGCCCGGTGTTCTGAGACCGGGGAAGCGGACGCCGGCTTTCCTCGCCAGTTTTCCTTCGCCCGCTGGCGAGTTTCACCGCGTGAGCGCGAGTGCGCGAAGACGACTCGCGATCGGGCACGGGAAACTCACGAGCGCGGGACGAAAACTCGTGCGCGCGCGGTAAGAGTTCGCGAGGGGCCACAGAAAGCTCGCGAACTCGCGATGAAAACTCGCGGGCGGGCATAGGAAACACGCGCGTGCGGAGAGGTAACTCGCGAGTTCGGGAGGAAAACTCGCGAGCAAGCGAACCGCCCGAGAGAGCTTAACTTCCTGTTACTGCTGAGGATATTCACCGGGAGCCGATAGGACATCAAGCTGATCCTGATCCCGCTCTTGAACCCGCGATCAGCCGGGTGAGATTCTCCGGGGTCAGCAGATCAGCCTCGGAAAAGTCTTCGAGAAACGGCTGGACATCGGCGACGATCCTCGGCCAATCTGCATTCTGGACGCGATCCAGGGCCATGGCGCGCCAACTTTCATCGGAAAGCTCGCCCCCAATCCAACCCGTTTGGCGCAACGCGTTGTTGAGCAGTGCGAGACTGGGTGCCGGCCAAGCCGGATCGCTCAGGTACCAGAAGAGATCGTAGAAGTCCCTGCCTTTCGGGTAGGTCCGCTGAAGCACCGCGTGGAGCTTTCCGGCCAACAACGAAGCCGGGTCGTGATGCTGGAGATGGAGAGTCACGTGACGCCGGACGATGGTAGTGGCCAGAACCGCGCCTGGAGGCGGGTTCGTGTCCACTTCGACCTTTACGGCCAGGGTCTCGTTGGGATGCGGCGACAGCCCCAACTCGAAGAGGAGTCCCGGAAAACGCACGAACGCGCTATGCACCACCCGCTGAGCGTTCGCTTTGATCTCGATCACATAACCCTCGCGTTGCAAATCGGAGCGGATGGCTCCCAGGTATGAATCAAAGTCATAGCCGCGATCGGGACGCTCCAGGGCAAAGTCCAGATCCTCAGAGTAGCGGCGAATCGAATACAGGAATCTGAGGGCCGTACCTCCCTGGAAGGCGAGGGGAATCATGGCGCCTGCTCGTTGCAGCGAGGACAAGATGCGGGCCTGAAGGTACTCGCGAGCCCGGTTCCTACCTTCGGCCGGCGTCCGGGAGGCTTGGAGCCGGCTCTTCAGATCCTCTTTCATAGCAGTTGGTACTCCCTCGCTTCGATCTCAGCCAATTCGATGATCCTCTCAACGGCACGTCGGAGCTTGGGCTTGCCGGAGGCATCCGCCAGACGGCGAAGCTCGGTCAGGTCGAGAACCTCCTCCAAATTCTGGAGCCGCAGCTCAGCGAGGTACTCGGGAGAGTCGGCGTCCGGCTCCAGGTAGACGAGATCCAGCAGGGCCTTCTCGGGTGAGGCGAGGAGAGCGTCCTGGCCTCCAGTCAAAGCGACCCGATGGAAACCGGTGACGAGGTCGGCTTGCAGATGCCGGAAGAGGTAGCTTCCCAAGGGTGTGTCCCAACGGCCGGGCCGCCCCAGCGTGACACTGGTGGTCACCGGGACGTATTCCGGAATCAGCGAATGCTGGGCCAGGACCGATTGCAGGCTGACGTAGGAACCGGGATCCAACCGGTTCGCCACCAGGAACGGATTAGGAAGAACCTTCTGGAACGGCGGGGCCAAGGCGTAGAGACCTCGGCGAAGCTGGTAGAGGCGCCCGGCGGTGACCCAGCGCGAGAGTTGACGGCGAATGTCCGCGGGATCGACGTCTCCGGCCAGCAGGAGCCCGGTCTCAAAGACCGGCTCGCGGTCCACGATCTCGAGGAGGGCCTCGAATCTCATGGATTCAATGTAGCAAGGATGGCAAGTTACTGCAACAAAAGTAGCGAGCCGGCGGCTCGGTGAGCGCCTACAGCTTCAGCTTCGCCATCAGCTTCTTGATGGCGCCGGCGCTCTGCATGACGTAGAAGTGGACGGAGGGGACGCCCCGGTCCAGGAGCTCCTGGGTCTGCTTCGCGGCCCACTCGACGCCGATGTCCACCACGTGCTGCGGTTTGGCCATCACCTCGTCGGCCAGCTCGGCGGGGACTTCGACGTAGAAGCTGCGCGGAATCGAGGAGAGCTGCTTTTCGGAGGTGAGGATCTTCAAGCCCGGAATGATCGGCACGCCGACCCCTTGCTCGTGGCAGAGGTCCGCGTAGTGAAAATAGTGCCGATTGTCGAAGAACATCTGCGTCACCACGTAGTGGGCGCCATTGTCGACCTTCTCCTTGGCCCGGCGGGCGTCGAGCATCAGGTTGGGCGCCTCAAAGTGCTTCTCGGGATAGCCGCCGACGCCGATGCAGAAGCTGGTGGGCTCGGCGTCCAGCAAATCCTCCTCGAGGTAGCGGCCGCGGTTCATGGCGGCGATCTGGGCCACCAGGTCGCAGGCGAAACGGTTGGCACTGCGGCCATAGGTGAGGGGCTTCTGAAAGCCGCTGTCGTCGCCGCGCACGGCGAGCACGTTGTCGATCCCCAGGTAGCGAAGCTCGATCAGGAAGTCCTCGGTCTCCTCGCGGGTGAAGCCCTGGCAGAGGATGTGGGGAACGGCGTCGATGTGGTACTTGTTCTGGATCAGCGCGCAAACGCCCAGCGTTCCCGGCCGCTTGCGCTTGACCCGGCGCTGGATGCCCTGGGACGTCTCTTCGTAGATGACCTCCGCGGCGTGGCTGGTGATGTCGATGAACGGCGGATGGTATTTCACCAGGTCGTCGATCAACGCGAGCAGCCCCTTCACGTCGCCGCCGCGCATGGGCGGGATGATCTCGAAGCTGATCAGCGGCTCTTTGGCGTTCGCCAGGTGATCGGTGACTTTCATAGCCGGGGCAGAGTATCCGGAGGCTCGGGGAGGGTCAACCCTCAAGCCCCTCATCACCCCGGCCCTCTTCTCCCATCGCCCTCCCCCCGACCGGGAGAAGAGGGAGAAAGACAAGAGAGGAGACAAGGGGTGAGGTAGAGTCCCCTCCATGACGTCTCGCCGGCGGTCGCTGCGGCTGGTGGGCGACGGCGCGGCGGCCGTCGTCTCGCTGTGGGCCGCTTTCGTGGTGCGGATGCACCTGGTCCTGCCGTGGACATCAGGGCTGCTGCCCGGCGACCGCCTCCGCTTTCTCTCCCAGGAGCTGCTGGTGGTGCTGCTGGTGCAGTTCGCCAGCCTCTACTTCTTCGGCTTCTACGATCCGCCACGGCCGCGCAGCCATGCCGAGCTCGCCCGCCGGCTGGCCGGCGCCGGGGCGTTCCAGGCCCTGGGGCTCGCCGCTTGGTGGTTCCTCGCCAACCGCGCGTTCCCGCGCTCGGTGCTGCTGTTGTTCGTGGCCTGTGACTTCCTGCTGCTGCTGCTCTGGCGGTTGCTTCTCGACCGCACGGTGCTGGGACGCAAGCGGCGGCTGGCCATCGTCGTCGGCACCGGCGGCAGCTCGGCGGCCCGCGAGATCGCGCAGACGCTCGCCGCCGAGCCATGGCATGGCCTCGTCGTGGCCGGCTGGGTGGAAATCCCGGGCGAGGCTCCCGCCCAGGAGGCGGCGCCCGCGCTCGGCTCCCGGCTGGGCACCACGGACGATCTGCCCGCGCTGCTCGCCGCCGAGCAGATCGACGACATTCTGCTGGTGGGGAGCAGCGATTCGTGGCAGACGCGGCTGATCGACGGTCTGGCCGGGACGCGTCCGGATCACACCAGCGTCCTCCTGCTCCCCGGCCCGTTCGAGAGCCTCATCGGCCGCATGCGTTACCGCTGGGTGCACGACCTGCCGCTGATCGAGGTGGTGCGGGAAACGGAGTGGCGGATCAATTGGCCCGTGAAACGCCTGCTCGATCTGGCCGGGGGCGCGCTGCTGCTCCTCGTCTCGCTGCCGCTGATGGCCCTTTGCGCCCTGGCGGTGCGGCTGACCTCGCCCGGCGGCGCGCTCTATCGCCAGACACGCATCGGCCGCAGCCAGAAGCCGTTCATGCTCTATAAGTTCCGCACCATGCACAGCGACGCCGAAGCGGAGTCCGGCGAAGTGTTGGCCCAGCCCGGCGATCCGCGGCTGACGCCCATCGGCGCCTTCCTGCGCCGCTTCCGGCTGGACGAGCTGCCGCAGATGCTCAACGTGCTGGCGGGCTCGATGAGCCTGGTGGGCCCGCGGCCGGAGCGCCCCGGCTTCGTACAGCAGTACCTCAAGGAAGTGCCTGGCTATGCGGAACGGTTCTCCCTCGCCCCCGGCCTCACCGGCCTCGCCCAGGTCAACGGCGACTACCACTCGAGCCCACAGAACAAGCTGCGGTACGACCTCGCCTACATGGCGAACTGGACCCTCTGGCTGGATCTCTCGATCCTGCTGCGCACGGTGAAAATCGTGCTGACCTCGCGCGGCGTCTGAAAGGGATCATGGAAGGGGTCCCACCGGCATCGGCGCCGGTGGGACAGGCGAAGTTCCCGGTCGCTCCTAGGCCGTCCTCATTTCAGCGGCGTCGTCGCCGTCGAGCACGCCGGGCTCGGGAGCGCCTTGTGGAGCGCTCTCGGAGAACGGAACTCCGGTTGAGGGGAAGCGACCTGGACGCATGCAGTATTGGAGTACAGCGTCGACAAGGTCACCGCAAAGATGACCGATCCGTTGGCACCCGCCGCCAGGGTTCCCGCCGGGAACGTGCAGACGGAGCCCGCCGAGTTGTCCGGCGTGCAGCTCCACCCCGCCGTCGAGTCCGTTGGATCGAAGACCGCGTTGCCCGGCACCGTGTCGGTCACGATCACGGGGTCGGCGTCCTGGTTGCCCGTGTTGGAATATTTGATCTTGTAGCGCAGCACGTTCCCCGGCTTCGCCTCCGTGAACTGCGCCGTCTTGGTGATCGAGAGGATGGGGGCCGCCGTCGTGGGCGTCTCGACGGTCGCGCAATTGGGGCCGGGATGGGCGCACGCGGTATTGCTGATCTGCGAGCCTGCCGCCGACACGTTGGCCTTCACTTTCACCGTAAAGGTCGCCGACCCGCTCGCTCCCACCGCCACCGTTCCCAAGGCCAGCGTACAGGTGGATCCGGCGTCATCGCTCGGCGTGCAGCTCCATCCGGGAGTCGAGCTCGCCGGCTTGAAGACGGTGTTGTCGGGGACGGTCTCCGTCAGGCTCGCCCCGGCCGCGCTGAGCTCGCCAACGTTCTGATACGCCAAGGTGTAAGTGATCTTTCCGCTCGGATCGACGAGGGAGGTGTCCGCCGTCTTGCTGATGGAAAGGATCGCCGCCGGCACGATCCGCACGAGGAACGCGTCGTCCACGCCCGGTCCACCGTTCGCCGGTTGAATCGAGCCGGGAGTGACGCCGGGAAGCTCGGTCGAGAACGACTGTCCCGTGACATACACGGAATTATTGGTGCCGTCGACGGCGATCGCATGGCCGGCGTCGTAGTCTGTGCCGCCGAAGTAGGTGGAAAAGCCAAGGCTGGCGCCAGAGGCGGCGATCTTGGTCACGAAGCCGTCGGAGCGGCCGGCCGACGCCGGCTGCAGCGTCGCCGCATTCACGACCGGGAAATCCGGATCGTCGGTGACGCCGGTGACGTAGGCGTTCGCCGCCGCATCCAGCGCAATCGCGTACCCTAACGTGCCTTGGCCGCCCAGGAATGTCGAATAGACGGCCGCGTTGCCTGCCGCGTTGATCTTCGTCACGAAGGCGGCATTGCCTCCGGGATTGGCCGGCTGGAACGAGCCTGCTGTCACTCCCGTGAAGCTGGTCGAGCTGGTGAATCCCGTGACATAGGCACTGCCAGCCGTATCGACGGCGAGGCCTTGGACGGCGTCGTTCGCCTCGCCTCCCAGGAACGTCGAGTAGACCAACGCCGTGCCGAGCGGGTTGAGCTTGGCGACGAACGAATCCTGAAGGCCGGCACCGCAGTCCAATCCCGGGCTCACCGGCGCCAGCGACCCCGCGGTGACGGGGAAATTCGTCGAGCACGTGGTACCCGCGACCACGGCGTCGCCGGCCGTGTCCAGGGCGATGGCGGCTCCGATGTCCTGGTCGCTCCCCCCCAGATAGGTGGAGTACACGATCGTGCTGCCGGTGGCGTTGACCTTCGTCACGAAAGCGTCCGAGAATCCGCCGGCGTTGCTCGGCTGCAGCGAGCCGGCGACCACGCCCGGAAAATCGGTGGAGACGGTATAGCCTGTGACGTAGGCATTGCCGGAAGCGTCGATCGCGATTTTATAGCCGGTGTCGTTGCCGGTGCCGCCCAGATACGTTGAATAGAGAAGCGACGAGCCGGCCGGGCTCAACTTCGCCACGAAGACGTCGCCCGGGCCGCCCGCGTAGGCGCTCTGCAGCGTTCCCGCCGTCACCGGGAAGTTGGACGAATCCGTGAAGCCCGTGAGGTAGGCGTTGCCTGACGGGTCCACCGCGATCCCGGTCACCGAATCGAGATCGTCGCCACCGAGGTAGGTGGAGTAGAGAAGCGTGGTCCCGGTCGGGTCGATCTTCGCCACGAATCCGTCGACCGAGCCGCCGTTGGCCGGCTGAACGCCGCCGGGCGTGACCGTGCCGGGGAAATCCGTCGAAGAGGTATTGCCGGCGACGTAGACGTTGCCGGCCCCATCCACGGCGATGGCGCTGCCGCCATCGCTCTCGGCCCCGCCGAGGAACGTGGAGTTGTTGAACACGGGATCGATCACGAGGGGCAACCCGCGGTCGTACGCGCCGAGCGCAAACCCCACCGCGGGCGCGGCTGTCCCCTTGGCCAGCAGCTCATACCGGCACTCCACGGCCCGCCGCTCTCCGCGGATTACTTGATAGGCCACCGGGCGGTCCGCCGTGAGCTCGCCTCCCGGCGTGCGCACGATGAGCTCGCCCGCCTTCCCGACTTCGGCGGCCGTGGCACCTTCATAGATCAGACGGATCCGCCGCGGCTCCGCTCCGGCCGCGAGGAAGAACGACTGCTCGACCCGCCGGTCATTGCCCGAGAAAACGAGATCCGTTCCCGGATAAACCTTCTCATACCGAACACCGGCAAAGCTTGCGACACCCGTGTGCCAGGCGCGCGGATCCTTTCCCAGGAGATAATTGGTCTTTGTCGGCAGCGGGTCGATTCCGACGAGAGCCGGATGCTTCGCCCCACCCGCCAGGTGCAACCGCACGGTCTGTGCCGCCGGCTTCGCGTCACCCAGACTGAACACGGCCTCTCCGGAACCCAAGAACAGCCGATATCCCCTTCCTCGGGCAAAATACCGGACCCCCTCCTCCCTCACCTGTCCGACGTTCTCTTCGAAACGCAAAGGCAATTTCGCGGCGAGCTCCGCGAGCGTCTTCGTCGGTGCGGAGCGCAATGCTTCCCGGTCATTAACGGGCGCAGCAGACGCCGCGGCCGCCAGCAAACAAAAAAGTTCGACAAAAATAAGCAATTGACGCAATTTCATGTGCTTTCCCTCTCTGCCCGATCGGGCCCTTCGATCTGGTTGGTGTTTCGATATTTTTCACAGCCCCCCCGGCGGCACCAGGGAGGCGAAATTGGGATCGAGGCGAACGGCGAGCCCGAAGCTCAGGCGAGCCTCGTCGGTCCGGCCGGCGAGCCACTGCGCCCGCCCGAGGTTGAGATAGCCCTCGGAGCGGGGCTCCAGGGCCAGGGCTTCCTGGTAGGCCTCGATGGCGGGCTCGGCCCGCGACAGCAGAAAGTACTGGGTGCCGCGAGCGATGGGGATGCCCACCTCCACGGGGTCGAGGAGAGCGGCGCGGCGCAGGGCCTGGAGGTTCGCCGCGATCATCGGGGCCGGCACCTGCCCGGAGCGTGCCGCCTCCAGGCTGAGGGCCTCGACCTCGGCCAGAAGCCGGCTCGCCGTCGAACGGTCGCGCCAGCGGACGGTCTGTCCCGCCGTCGCCAGCGCCAGGAGAACGGCGAGGATCGCCGCCAGGGTGCGGCCCCTCATGCCGCAACCTCCTCTTCGTGCTCCTCGGGGCATAGCACCCAGCTCAGAAAGAGCAGCGCCGGGAAGGCCACCAGGGCGATCCGAAACGGGAAGTCGACCAGTGAGAGGATGCCGAGAGCCGCCGTTCCCGCCCAGGCCAGGGCCCGGTCCTCGGGTCCGCGGCCGGCGCGGCCGCCACGGGTCAATGCGGCGAGCAGCACCCAGAGCGCCCAGGCCAGCGCCAGGAGGCCGGGAATCCCCCACTCGGCGCCCACCTCCAGGAACTCGTTGTGGGCGTTGGCGAATCCGGTCTCTTTCAAATCCGTGAAGAACCGCACGCCCCGGTCCAGCAGAGCGAGCTTGGCCGGCGCGAACTCGGCGCCGTAGGCGCCCTGGCCGACGCCGGTCAGCGGGTGCTCGCGCAGCATCCACACTGCCGCACGCCAGCCGTCGAGGCGGCCGGTGAGGACCCAGTTCCATTCGCCGTGTGCCAGCGCTCGCGATTTTTGCATCACCCGATAGCGCAGGGGAGGCACCGCGGCGATCACCAGGGCCGCTGCCACCACGGCAGCGACCAGCAGGGCCGCCGCCCGGCGGCGCGGCGCCCGGGGCGCCCACAATAGCAGGCTGCCGGCGACAATGGCGGCCACGGCGGCGAGCGTCTGGGTGAGCAACATGGCGTAGAGTGTGACGGCCAGCGCCAACGCCGTGCCCCAGACCCCGGGACGCTTCCATTCCTCGCCGCCACGCCGCCGGCTGCCGAGGCTGGACTGCGCCACCAGGCACGGCAGCACCAGATAGGCCGCGAGATCGGCCGGGTTGCCAGCCAGGGACGTGATGGCCAAGCGGCTGTCGGGGCTCAAGGCCGCCAGAGCCAAGGGTTGGAAACCGTAATATTGCAGGATGCCGAGCAGCGCCATCAGCGTGGCCGGCCACAGCAAACCACGCAGCAGGCGCTCCAATCGCGGTACCGGGAGGGCGACGCTCCACCCCACCAGGGCGGCGGCGCCGATCCAGAGGTCGATCAGCGCTTCCCGCACCTGGAGCGGGTGACGGCTGGCGGCGAGCCCGGCGGTGGCCACCAGCAGACAGGGGACGATCAATTGCACCGCCGGCAGACGCCAGACCTCGGCGAGCCTCACCGTCTCCACCCGCCGTAGCCCCCAGGCGAAACAGGCGAGGGACGCCAGCGCGAGCCATTCGCCGGCCAGCCGCTTCGGCTCCCGGAACGACTCCTTGGCCACCTGCGCCAGCGCGAACGGCGCCGCCAGCACCAGCAGCCAGAGGAAGAAGGTCCCCAGCCGGAAGTCCAGGGGCGGCTTCGCCCGGCGCGCGGACGATCGGAGAGCAGGCTTCACGGCGGAGGAGTATAGCCGCGGAGCTTGAGCCACCGGGCGCCATAGCTCCCCAGCCGCAGCAGGAGGTCGAAGGGGCGGGCGAGGCGGTGGCCGAGATAGCCCAGGCGGGTGCGCGGGGGGCCCGCCGAAAGACCATAGATGGCGTCGATCTGGGCGTCGGAAAGCGCGACGGCGTGCCAGACGGCGCGGACAAGGCGGACGGCGGGCCCGCGATCGCTCGGCTGCGGCCGGAACAGGCCGAGGCGCAGGGCGCTCGCGTAGTCCGCATCGAGGCGGCCGGCCAGGATGTGCCGCAGCAAGGTCGCCTCGGGAAGCTCTCCGCCCGCGCCGCCGGCTCCGATTGCCCACGCGGCAGGGTCCTCCCCCGCCGCCAGCCGCGCGCCGAGCCGGCGAACGGCCGCGGCCTCGGGCGTCGGGACGTCGCGGGCCACCCAGGCGAGGGCGCGCGGGGTGAGGGCGCCGTCGCCCAGGTCCTGCAGGTCCGCCATCATCTTCAACAACGAGTAGGCGGAGGGGGAGAAGCCGTGCTGGCCGAGGCCGTGGACGAGCGCGTGAGCCGCCTGGACCTCCGGCACCGCGGCGGAGCAGCGGCCCGGCAGCTCCGCCAAGGGCCGGAGCAGCCCTTCCCTCTCCAGGTCCTCCCAGGTGGCCGAGCTGCCACCGCCCAGGCGCAGGCCGGGAACGAGGCGATGGACCTCCACCACGCCTCGCTCCGGATGAGCGAGGGCCGGGAGCTGGTGCTCGTACGCCGGGCCCTCGCCCCGCCAGCCGGCGGCGACCAGGGCCTGCCACAGCTCTTCGGCCCGCGCGGCCGGCGCCAGCACGTCCACGTCGCAGGCGGCCCGGCTCCCGGCCGCCAGCAAACCGGCGCCCTCCAGGCCGGCGAGTTTGAGGAAGGTGAGGGGGATGGCGAGCGGCGGCTCCGCCGCGAGCGTCGCCACCTGCCCCGCCGCCGCCATCAGCCGCATCGAAACGGCCGCCGCCGCGACCCGGTCGTGGGCGAAACCGGCCGCCGCCTCAGGGTCCAGCTCGGCGGCCAGCCGCTCCCGTCCCTGGCGGGCCGCGATGCGCGCCGACACCTCGAACCGCCGCGCCAGCGCCAGAGCCGCGGGCGCGTCGACCGGCGCGGCGGCCGGCGCCGCCACCGGCCCGAACGCCCGCAGCAGCATCCAGCGGACCTCGGGCGAGGGCGCCAGGCGCGGCGGGCGGAAGCGAAGAGGCATAAAAAGAGGATACGGCATCGCCACCCGCGCTGCGGTACCATTTCTCCTGTGACTTCTCCCGACCCTGCCGGACGACGCTGGACGGATTGGCTCTGGCGCTCCGGTCTGGCGCTGGCGGCCCTCGCCCTCGCCCTCGCCGTGGGCGCCGAGTTCCGCGACCTGCAAGCCGCCCGAGAGGAGGCCTTCACCTGGATGGCGCGCAGCGGCATCCCCCTCGATACCGCACCTCTGGACCGCGAGCCGGACGCGGAGCGGGTGCGGCTGCGGGCGGCCCGGGTCGTGCTCGCCGCGGAGCTCGATCCGGCGCGCAGCCGCGGGCTCGCCCCGGAGCGGGCGGCCCGCGAGTCCGCCGAGCGCATGGCGGCGGCGGCGCGGACGAGCGCCGAGATCCTCCGCCGGCGACCCGCCTCCTGGGAGGCCGCCGAGGAGCTGGGAGCCGCCACCTACATCGGCTGGGCGCAGGCTCACGATCCTCGCCTCTTCACCCGCTATCGCCGCTGGGAGGCGCCGCTCGAGGCGGCCCTCCGCTTGGCGCCGGCCCGGCGCGAGCCGGTGCGCTTCCTGGCCGCCGCCTACCTGGAGGTCTGGCCCGTCCTCTCGCCGCGCAAGCGCGCCATCGCCCGCGGCCTGCTGACCGAGATCTTTCGCAACGCCGAGGATCGCGACCGGTTCCTCGAGCCGTGGCTCGACCGGGCCAACGATCTCCGGGAAGGGCTCTCGCTGCTGCCGGACGACCCGGCGGCCTGGGAGCAGGCGGCGGCCAGCCTTGCCCATCGCGGCGACTGGGCCGGCTACGGTGCGGCCCGCCAGAAGGCGGTCGAGGAGCTCCTCGCCGAGCTCGAACGCGATCTCGTGACGGCGGACCGGCTGCGCAGCACCGGTTCCCTCGTCGACGCCCGAGCCCTGTATCTGAAGATCGCGCAGCGCGCCCGGCCGGAGATCCGCTTCCTCCCCCTGCTGGACCAGGCTCTGGAGCGCTGCCCACCCGGCCCCGTGGACGGCCAGACCTCCGTGCGGCTGGCGCCCCATCTCGCCCAGGCCCTGGAGCGCTGCCAGTGGGCCGGCTGCCAGATGGAGCCTGCCGCCCTCAAGCGCCTCTCCCGCTTCGTGAGCGGGCAGGAGCCGCCGCAGGAGGCGCTGGCGGCGCTGTACTCGGGCGACTTGGCGCGGGCCAGCCTCTATGAGCGGCGGACGCAGGGCCTGGGGAACGCCGCCTGGGCACCCTACCTGCTCGCCAAGGCACGGATGCTCGCCGCCCAGGACCGGGGGGACGAGGCCCACGAGGCGCTGGCCCTGGTCCATCTCTCCTGGCAACACCGCCCGCTCTACTGGCAGGCCGCGGCCGAGGTGGCCCGCGCCGCGGGCGACGCCGCGGCGCTGAGCCAGGCGCAGGCCCAACTGACGGCGCTCGCCCGGAGCTCCTGGCCGGCCAGCGGCTGGACCTGGAACCGGGGGACCGCCCGGCTGGAGCTGGTCACGGCCGCGCCGGCGTCCGCTCTCATCGTGGCCTTCGATTCCCTGCCGCCGGCAGGGGCGGTGGTGGAGCTACGCCTGGACGGCGCCGGCCTCGGCATCTTCCCCTTGCGCCCGGCGGCGGGAGTCGCGCCAGCGCTGCGGTTGGCGGCTCCCCTCGGGCCCGGGCTCCACGTGCTGGACGTCGTCGACGCGCAGACCAACCAGATTGTCCCGGGCACGGTCGAGCTGCGGTGAGGGGCCGCGCCGTTTCGCCGCCGTGGCCGCACCCAGAAGGATGGTGAGGGTCACCGCGTTGCCCGGCATCGAGAGGCCGAAGTCGAGGGTCTCGTGGATCCCCGCCGAGACCAGCACTCCCAGGGCCGCGAGGCTCGCGGCGCGGTCTTCCGAGCGAAGGCCCTCCAGCAGCACGCGGAGCAGGCTGCGCAAGAGGCCCCAGATCCCCGCCGCGACGAGGCCCGCGCCCACCAGTCCCGCCGTCACCAGCACCTCCAGGAAGTCGTTGTGAGGATGCCACCAGGTGCCCTCCAGAGCGGGCGTCTGCACCAGGGGAAAGGCGTCGCGGAAGGCGCCGAGGCCGACGCCGGTTACCGGGAAGCGCAACCAGAGGCCGAGCGCCGCCCGGTACTCTTCGAGCCGCCCCCCCAGGCTGACGTCCGTCGCCGTGGTGGCCAGCAGCCGGCCCAGCCCCTCGTGCGGCCCGATGGCGGCCACCACTCCCACGCCGGCGAGAGCCGCCAGCACGCCCAGAGGCGCCAGCCACCACCGGCGGGGAACGCCGGCCGCCAGCGCGCCCTGCACCGAGACGGCGGCGGCGGCGGCCAGCAGCCCGGTCCGCGAGCCCGTAAAGGAGAGGCCGGCGAACAGCGTCAGCCAGGCGAGGACGGGCGGACCGATGAGCAGCAGCCGGCGCTCGAGCTGAACCTGCTCGGAGGCCCGGCGCACCGCCCACCAGCTCCAGGCGAAGGCGATCGGCAGCGCCATCTCGAGGTATAGGGCGAGGTGGTTCGGGTTGACGAAGGTGCCGCGCAGTCGCAGGGCGGGGACGTGCAACTCGACTCCCCAGAGCGTGGAGGCGTGGGAGAACCAGTCGCGGGCGCCGAAGAACACCTGGAAGAGGGCGCCGGCCAGCGCCGCCCCTCCCAGCCAGCGGCGCTGCCGGCGATGGCGGCCGGCGACGGTGGCAGCCAGGAACACCGCCGCCGCTGCCGCCCAGCCCAGGGCCGCCGAGCGGCTGGCCGTCGGAGCGAGGGAGAGACCGGCCGCTGAAGCTGCACCTTCCACCAGGGCCGCGGCCTGCCGCTGGAGCCCGGTGTGGCCCGGGGACAGCGAGGCGACGAGCCGCGCCGGCAGCGGTGCGCTCTGAAGCAGGCCGAGCAGGGCGACGGCGGCCAGGGCCACGGCCGGAACCGCCGCCGGCCGCAGCGCCGAGGGCCTTTCCACCGACACCGCGGCGAGGGCCAGGGCGAGGAAGCCGGCCACCCGCAGAGTGGCATCGGCCCAGGCCGTGACGCCGCCGAACGGCAGCGGCGCAAAAAGCAGGATGAGCGTGAGCAGGGCGGTGAGGACGAGTCCGGAATGACGTATCATGGCGGCAACCCGAGCGAGTTCGACGACAGAGCCCTCGCCAACCACGGGCGTATCCGCCGAGTGGAGACCCCTACGCTTGAAGATCCAAGCCTCGATGATCCTGGTCCTCTTCCTGATAGCCGGAAGTGCTGGAGCTCAGTTCCAGTATATCTCTCCCGGGGGCCCCGAAGAGAAACCGGCCAGCCGCAAGGAGGCCTTCGACCTCGAAGTCTCCCGGGCCCGCTACCGGCTGGGAGCCGTGCACGTCGCGCCCTGGGCGACGCTGCGCGACGTCGCCTATGTCCGCACCCTGTTCAATACCGGCGAGCAGCTCCCCTCCGACTTCACCGCTACGGTAGGCGCGGGGTTCCGCGCCTACCTGCGCAACGGCCCCAAGGTGACCTGGAGCGCCGAGATCCTGCCCGAGTACGTGTGGTGGCAGAAGGAGGCGGACCGCCGGCGGTTCGACGGCCGGTATCAACTCGGCTTCCACGGCTTCTTCAACCGGCTCACGGTGGAAGCCACGGCCGGCCGCACCCAGCAGTTGCGGATCGTCACCCCCGAGGTCCCCGTGCTGACCAGCTCGCGGCAGGAGGGCGTCGAGTTCACCACCGACCTGGAGCTCACCCCCACCTTCTACGTCTTCACTTCCGGCGCCTTCACCGACAGCACTTACTTGGAGACCGAGACGTCCGGCCCGGCGCTTTCGAGCCTGCGCCTCCTCGACCGCCGGGAGCGGTTGCTCCAGGGAGGGCTGCGCTGGCAACCGCGTCCGGATCTGTGGGTGGCGCTGGGCACCGAGAGCTCGCAGGTGGATTTCGCCCGGACCGCACTGCCGCGCTCCAACAGCGGCACTTCCCCCCTCGCCCGCTTTCGCTACCGCAGCCGGCTGCTGGGCCTGGAGGGCGAGCTGGCCTTCCGGTCGCTCTCGGCCCGCCAGGGATCCGACTTCGTCCCCTACCACGCGACCACGGGCAGCGTCGCGCTGACGCTGGGCGACAGCCGCCATCTGCTCGGCTCGGTCTACGCCAACCGCGGCCTCGTCTACTCCATCACCCCCGGCTACGCCTATCTCCAGGACGAGCGGCTGGGCGTCTCCCTGCGGGAGAGCTTCGGCCGGCGCTTCAGCGTCCGCGTCTTCGCGGAGACCGGCGCCAACGACTTCACCGCTTTCATCGCCGCGGCTCCCCCCCGCCACGACAGCGTCTCTTCCTTCGGCGGCGACTTCAATTTCGACCTCGGCCGGGACTTCACGCTCGGCTTCCACGCCCTGCGCTCCCGCTTCGCTCCCTCCGATTCCGGTCCCGGCCGCACCTTCACCTCGGCCGGCCTGTCGTTCAGCTTCGGAGGGCTGTAGGGAGCTCCCGGCTCCCGCCGCTGGACCCAAGCCTCTCTTTGGCGTATCATGAGGGGGCAGTAAGACGAGCCGTATGAAGAAGATAGCCGCTTATTTCCTACTCCTGGCGTCAACCCTGACGGCGGCGGGCGCGCAGGGTAAAGATCCGACCTACCAGGTCGGTCCGCGGGACCTCATCGCCGTCCACGTCGACGAGGCCGCCACGCTCAACGGCGACCGCCGGGTCGGCGAGGACGGCACCGTCAATCTCCCGCTGCTGGGCGACGTCAAGGTCACCGGCAAGACCACCGGCGAGATCACCGCGATGCTCAAGAAGCTGCTGGAAGACAAATACATGCAGCGGGCCTCGGTGGACGTGCAGGTGCTGGAGTTCCGGTCGCGGCCGATCTCGGTGATCGGAGCCGTCAAGCAGCCGGGCAACCTCGGCTTCTCCGGCCGGTGGACGCTGCTCGAGGCGCTCACTGCGGCCGGCGGCCTGATCGAGGCCCACGGCAACGTCGTCTACATCCTGCGCCGCGCCGACAACGGCCTGTCGGACCAGGTGGCGATCAATCTCGACGACCTGATGCTGCGGGGCGATCCCAAGGCCAACGTTCCCATCTTCTCCAACGACCTGATCAACGTCCCCGGGACGGTGGAGCTGACGATCTACTGCCTGGGCCAGATCAACAAGCCGGGGGCCGTGCAGTTCAAGAGCAATGAGCGGATCACGGTGCTCGCCGCGATCGCCCATGCCGGCGGGCTCACCGACCGCGCCGCGAACAAGATCCTGGTGAAGCGGGCGAACGGGACCAGCGGCCCACGCGAGATCACCGTCGACTACAAGAAGATCCTCGCCGGCAAGGAGCCCGACCTCGAGCTCCGGCAGGGAGACATTCTGGTCGTCAAGGAGTCTTTCTTTTGAGACATCTCTCTCCCGTGCCCTTTGAAGAAGAGCCGCCGGTCGCCGCCGAGCCCGAGTCCGAGTTCAACCTCGGCGAGTACCTCGACATGGTGCGGCGGCACTGGAAGCTGGCGGCGGTGTGCTGCGTTCTCGGCCTCGCCGGCGCCGGCATCCACTTTGCCATCACTCCCAAGGCGTTCCAGGCGACGGCCACCATCCAGATCGAGCGCCGCAACCTGACGCCGCTGGGCAACGGCGGCCAGAACCCCTGGCTGGAGAACTACTGGAACGTGGAGTTCTATCCCACTCAATACGAGCTCCTGCAGAGCCGGGGCCTCGCCGAGCGGGTGGTCAAGAGCCTGGATTTGATGGAGGATCCGGCGTTCAATCCCGGGGCCCGTAAGGAAGGGGGCCACAGCCCCACGGCGGAGGACGACGACGCCGTGCTGGGCTCGCTGGCCGCCCAGGTGCGGGGAGGCCTCGCGGTGGCGCCGGTGCGCGGCACCCAGCTCGTGCAGCTCTCCTACACCGCCGCCTCTCCCGAGTTCGCCGCCAAGGCGGCCAACGCCTTCTCCGAGGCGTTCATCGACATGGGGGTCGAGGACCGCTACGCCACCGCCGGCAAGGCCTCCAACTTCCTGGGCTCGCAGATCGAGACCCTCAAGCGCGAGATCCAGGAGAAGGACACCCAGCTCCAGGCGTTCAGCCGCCGCAGCGACATCGTGACTCTCGATCCAGCCCAGAACGTCACCGTCAAGCGCCTCGAAGTGCTCAACAACAGTCTCATGGAGGCGAAGCGGCTACGCATCGAGAAGGAGGCGCAGTACCACGAGACGACCACCGCGCCCAAGGACACCATCGCCGACAGCCTCTCGGGCGGCATGGTCACCGAGCTGCGCAAGGAGGCGCTCAACCTCCAGCGCGACTACGACGCCAAGCTCAAGACCTACAAGCCCGACTTCCCCGAGATGGTGACGCTCAAGGCGGAGATCGAAAAGAGCCAGCAGCACATCGCCGACGTCGTCAAGGAGCAGGCCGATAAAGCGCGTAGCTCCGCCGCCGCCGCCTATCAGACGGTGCTGCGCCAGGAGCAGGCGCTGGAATCGGAGCTCTCCACTTTCAAGGGGCAGGCGATCGATCAGAACTCGGCGGCGGTGGGATACACCAACCTGAAGGTGGAGATCCAGACCCGTCGCGACCTCCTGGACGAGCTGATGCACAAGCAGTCGGAGACCGCGGTCGCCGTCCGTCTCCAGGACACCCGCCAGTCCAACATCCGCATCATCGACAAGGCTCTGGTGCCCGGCGGCCCCTTCCGCCCCTCGCTGCGCCAGGACGTCTCTTACGGTGCGTTGCTCGGGTTGCTCGCCGGCGTCGGCCTCGCCGTGCTCATCGAGTTCATGGACCGTACGTTGAAATCGCCCGAGGAGATCGAGCGCCGGCTGGGCCTGCCGCCGCTGGCGGTGATCCACGACGTGACCGAGCCGGGCAAGACCTACGGCTATGGCGGCGCCTACGGCTATGGGGAACCACCGCCGCGTGACAAGCCGGCCCGGGCACAGCCCGGCCGCACCGCCGCCGAAAAGCGCGAAGACCGGAAAGTGAAGAAGGCCGCCGCCGCGGGGGTGCCGCAGATCGAGATGGTGCCCCACGAGCACCCGCGTACGCTCGTCTCCGAGGCGTACCGCTCTTTGCGCACCGGCCTCCTGCTCTCCTCGGCCCGCGAGCTCAAGACGGTGGCCGTGACCTCGGCGGTGGCCGGCGAGGGTAAGACCGCCACCGCGGCCAACCTGGCGATCGTTCTGGCCCAGCTCGGCCGCCAGGTGCTGATCGTCGACTGCGACCTGCGTAAGCCGCGCCTCCACCAGGTGCTGCGGATCTCCAATCGCTACGGCCTGGTCAACCAGCTCACCGCGGGCGGGGAGGAGCCGATCTTCCCCACCGAGGTGCCGAACCTCTGGGCCACGCCGTCGGGGCCGATCCCCCCCAACCCGTCCGAGCTCCTCTCCTCGGACCGCATGCGTGACTGGCTGCGCGCCATGCGCGCCCGCTTCGACTACGTCGTCCTCGATACGCCTCCAGCCCTGGCGGTCACCGACGCCACCATCGTCGGCATGCTGGTCGACGGCGTGGTGCTGACCCTGCGCAGCGGCAAGGTGACGCGCGAAGAGGCGCGGATCTGCCGCGACCGCCTGCGCCAGGCGGGCGTCAAGATCCTGGGCGCGGTGCTCAACCGTTACCGTTCGGTGCAGTCGGGCCTCGGCAAGCGCTATAAGTATTACGAGTCCTACAGCGCTGAGGAGAGCGAGCCGAAAGCCGGTTCGGCCGCCTGATGATCGACTTGCACTGCCACATCCTGCCGGGCGTCGACGACGGCGCCCAGAGCCTGGAGGAGGCTGCCGCCATGTGCCGGTTGGCTGCCCTGGACGGCTGCGAGGCCATGGTTGCCACACCGCACCAGCGACGGGGTGAATGGTGGAACTCCGACCGCGAGGGGCTCTCCGCCCTGGCCGGCGAGCTCCAGGAAACCGTGGTGCCGGGCTTCCGCGTCTACCTGGGGGGTGAGGTCCATGTCGACTCCGGGTTGCTCGCCGAGGTCGAGAAGCTGCCCGAGGGCGGCGTCTTCCCCCTTGCCGGCTCCCGGTACCTGCTCATCGAGTTCGATACTGAGGGCACGGCGACGGCGGCCATTCACCTCGTTCACGAGCTGGTGGTCGCCGGCTGGTACCCGATCATCGCCCATCCCGAGTTCATCCCCTGGCTGACCTCCGATCCCGAGCTGGTGGCGCGCCTGGTGTCGCTCGGCGCCACCACTCAGGTGACCGCGATGAGCGTCACCGGCGACTTCGGCCGCCGTCCCCAAGCCGACTGCTTCGCCCTGCTCGACGCGGGGCTCGTCCACTTCGTGGCCAGCGATTCGCACGGCGTCCGCCGCCGCCCTCCGGGCCTCAAACGTGCCTGCGACCTCATCGCCGCGCGCTGGGGTAGAGACGTGGCCTGGCGCTTGGTCGACGACAACCCCAGGGCGGTGGTGACCGACCGGCCGTTGCCGGAACCCGTATGAAATCCAAGCTCCCCGCGCTCTCCCTGCTCCTCTTCCTCGCGGTGCCAGCCGTCGCCGCCGCGGTCGATCCCTTCTATGTGAGCTTGCTGCGCGACGGCCGGCAGGCTTTCGACCGCAAGGACTATGCGACCGCGTCCCGCCTTCTGAGCCTGGCCTGCTTCGGCATGCTGGACGAGCCCAAGGTGCTGGCCGACTGCCTGGCGCGGCTGGCTCTCTCCCAGGACAAGGCCGACGACGTGGATGGCTTCCGCGAGACGTTCAAGCGCCTCGCCGAGGTCGAGGAGCGCTTCGCCGCCTACAGCCAGGGCGAGCTGCCGCCCGAGTTGCGGGCCGCTTTGGAGCCGCGGCTGGTGGCCCGCCTGCCGGCCGTCACCCTGGAGAGCGTGCCGGTCTTCCGGCCGCTGGTGGCGAAGAAGACCGAAGCCAAGAAATCGGAGGCCGCCGGCACGGTGGCGAAGAAGACGGACGCCGGCCGGCCGGCCGCGAAACCGCCGGAAACCGCCGTAGCCCTGGCCAAGAAGCCGGACGCCGCGCCCGCCATCGTCAAGAAGCCGGAGCCCTCCGCCGGTGCGACACCGGCTCCGGCGGCCACGCCGGCTTCGAAACCGCCTGTGCCGGCGCCCTCGACCTCAAAGGAGGTCAAGCCGGAGGTCAGGCCGGAGGCCAAGCCGGTCACCGACGCCGAGCGCAAGAAGATGGACCAGGCGCGACAGCTCCTCGCCCAGGAGCGCCCCGCGAAGGAGCTGAAGCAGGCCTTTCAGCTCGCCCGCGAGGTGGCCGACGCCCATCCCGGCGTCAAGGAGGCCCAGCATTTGGCGGCCGAGGCCGCCTACCGCATCTCCCGCTGGAGCGACGCCGCTGCCTACTTCCACCGTGGCGGCGATCCCGGGGAAGACGAGCCCGAGCGCCTCTTCTACCTGGCCGTGGCCCTCCACGAGCTCGGAGACGACACCGCCGCCGCCGCCGCACTGAAGCGCGCCCTGCCCAACCTGCGACGGACGCCCTACGTGGACTCCTATGCCAAGACGATTCTGGGCCAATGAGCCCAAGGCGCGGATCTCGGGTATAATAAGCGATAGGGAGGAATCCAAGATGAGAGTGCGCATCCTAATTGCCACCGGCCTGATGCTCGCCGGCGCGATCGCCGCCGGGGCGCAGAACCCGCAGACGGTCACCCTGGAAAAGACGAGCTGCCTGCCCCGGGAGCAAAATGGCGTCGTGCGCGCCAACCTTCCCCCTCTGACCACCGGTCAGTCCCCCCGGCTCTACTTCCGCTGGCGGGACCATGAGGACTTCTACTGGGTCGCCCTCGAGGCCGAGCCCGGCGGGCACTACTGGGCCATTCCGCCCAAGCCCGAAATGCGCAACGAGCAGATCGAGGTCTACAGCGCCGTGGTCGACGCCACGAGCCGGGTGGTCGCCCGCTCCGAATCCCAGATCATCAAGATCACCGGCGACTGCCGGGTCCCACTCAACGAGAAAGAGCGCGGCGTGGCCGAGAACCTGACCGTGGGCGAAACCTCCGCCAAACAGCAGGGGCAGAAAGTGCTGGCGTTCCTCTGCGACGGCGTGGTGACGCGGATCAACCATGCGGGCATCCGCCGTTCCGACGAGGTGTGCCGCGCCTGCGTCATCGCGTGGTGGCAGCGCAAGGCCATTCTGATCCCCGCCGCCATCACCGGCATCGGGGTGGTCGTCACCGAGCCCCCCGAGCCTTCGCCCGCGCGGCCCTGAAGGCTCGCTGTCTCCCTTCCCCTCCTTCTCCGCACTGTAGAGTGCGGGTGGGTTGGTTTCGTCTTCCCCGCCATTGAGCCATCGATTCTCCTGGCCGGCGTCCCGGCTCTTCCGTTCCTGATCCAAGTCTTCGAGGAAGCCTCATGACGAACGTCTCTGTGTTCCCTGTTCCCCAGCCCGATCCGCGGCCCGAAGGCGCCGCGAGCCACCTCGTCGAGCCCCACGGCGGCGCGCTGATCGACCCGATGGTTGGCCCCGAGCGCGCGGCCGAATTGAAAGCGGCCTCCCGCGACTGGCCGTCCTGGGATCTCACCCCGCGCCAGTTCTGCGACCTCGAGCTGATCCTGAACGGCGGTTTCTCGCCCCTGACCGGCTTCATGAAGCGGGCCGACCACGATTCCGTCTGCGAGCGCATGCGCCTGGCGGACGGCACGCTGTGGCCGATTCCCATCCTGCTCGACGTGACGCCGCAGATGGCCGAGAAGCTGCGCACTGGTGGCCGGCTCGCGTTGCGCGACCCGGAGGGGGTGATGCTGGCGGCGATGACGGTCGAGGAGATGTGGGAGCCGGACCGCCAGACGAGCGCCGAAGCCACCTTCGGCACCACCAGCGTCGATCATCCGGGGGTCGCCCACCTGCTGCACAAGACCAACGGCGTGGCCGTAGGCGGCCGGCTTGAGGGTCTGCAGCTCCCCATCCACTATGACTTCCGCTCCCTGCGCCACACGCCGGCCGAGCTGCGGGCCGAGTTCGGCCGTATGGGCTGGCGCCGGGTGGTGGCTTTCCAGACGCGCAATCCCATGCACCGCGCCCACTGCGAGCTCACCCTGCGCGCCGCCAAGGAAGTGCGCGCCAGCCTGCTCATCCACCCCACCGTCGGCATGACCAAGCCGGGCGACATCGACCATTACACCCGCGTGCGGTGCTATCAGGCCGTGATGCCGCGCCTGCCCCAGCACACGGCGAAGCTCTCGCTGCTGCCGCTCGCCATGCGCATGGCGGGACCGCGCGAGGCGATGCTTCACGCCCTGATCCGCAAGAATTACGGCTGCACCCACTTCATCGTCGGCCGCGACCACGCGAGCCCCGGCGCCGACCGCCAGGGCAAGCCGTTCTACGGCCCCTACGATGCGCAGGTCCTGCTCCAGCAGCATCAGGACGAGCTCGGCGTCGAGATGGTGCCGTTCAAGATGGTCTCCTACGTCGAGGATCTCGACACCTACATGCCGCAGGACGAGATTCCGCCGGGCTCCCGCACCCTCGACATCTCCGGCACCGAGCTGCGCCGCCGGCTGCAGGAGGGCCGCGACCTGCCCTCCTGGTTCACCTTCCCCGAGGTGGCCGACGAGCTGCGGCGAACCCATCCGCCACGCAAACAGCAGGGCTTCACCGTGTTCTTCACCGGGCTCTCGGGCGCCGGCAAGTCCACCATCGCCTCCGCGCTGCTGGTGAAGTTCATGGAGACCGGCGGCCGGCCGGTGACCCTGCTCGACGGCGACATGGTGCGCAAGAACCTCTCCTCCGAGCTCAACTTCTCCAAGGAGCACCGCGACATCAACATCCGGCGCATCGGCTACGTCGCTTCGGAGATCACCAAGAACGGCGGCATCGCCATCTGCGCGCCCATCGCGCCCTACGACAGCGTGCGTAAGGAAGTGCGCTCGTCGATCGAGGCCGGCGGCGGCTTCGTGCTCGTCCATGCCGCGACGCCGATTGACGTCTGCGAGCAGCGGGACCGCAAGGGCCTCTACGCCAAGGCGCGGGCCGGCCTGGTGAAGGAGTTCACCGGCATCTCCGACCCCTACGAGGAGCCCGCGGATGCCGAAGTGGTGATCGACACCACCCTCCTCTCGCCGGAGGAGGCGGCGCAGGAGATCCTGCTCTACCTCGAGCGGGAGGGCTACGTCGGCGACACGCTGGAGGTGAAGTGAGCGAAGAGGATCTTGCCGCCGACCTGCAACGTATCGCCGAGGCGCTGGAGCGGGCGAAGGCCGCGCTCCAGTGCTTCACCCCCGGCGAGGTGGCGTCCCGGTACAAGCAGGGCGATGACCCCGTCACCGAGGCCGACACCACTGTCGACGCGCTGCTCAAGCAGTTCCTCCCTCAGGACGGCGACGGCTGGCTCTCCGAGGAGACGGAGGACGACCTCTCCCGTCTCGGCCGCCGCCGCGTTTGGGTGGTGGATCCGCTCGACGGCACCCGCGAGTTCGTCACCGGCATCCCCGAATGGTGCGTCTCGGTGGGCTTGGTGGTGGATGGCGAGCCCGTGGCCGGCGGCCTGCTCAACCCGGCGACGGGCGAGACGATTCTCGGCGCCCGCGGCCTGGGGGTGACGTTGAACGGCCGGCCGGCGCGGGTCAGCGACCGGCCGTCCCTCGCCGGAGCGACGGTGCTGGCGAGCCGTAGCGAGGTCAAACGGGGCGAGTGGAACGGCTATCGCGACCCACCGTTCGTCATTCGGCCCACCGGCTCGGTGGCCTACAAGCTCGGGCTGGTGGCCGCCGGCCTTGCCGACGCCACCTGGACTCTCACGCCCAAGCACGAGTGGGACGTCGCCGCCGGAGTCGCCCTCGTCCTCGCCGCGGGCGGCGCCATCGTCACCGGCACTCCAGCCGAGACCCGCTTCAACCGCGAGACTCCGCTGCTCTCGCGCTTGATCGCGGCCCCGCCCCGGCTGCTGCCGGAGATCGACGCGGAGATCTCCCGGCGGGGGTGACCACAGCGGCTACGGCTTGTAAGGCAGCGCCGCACCCAGCTTGCGGGCGGCGCGGTCCTGAATCCAGTGCGGATCCCACCATTCGACCGGGGTGACGGCAAGCCCCTGGAGCAGCATCGTGAAGTGGAGATGGTCGCCGCCGGCGAGGCCGGTCTGGCCCGAGCGGCCCAGCTCCTGGCCCCGCTGCATCGTGTCCCCCTCCTTGACCGAGATCGAGGAAAGGTGGCCATACAGACTCAGCAGTCCATAACCGTGATCGAGGATGATGGCGTTGCCATAGATGCCGAAGAATCGGGCGAGCACCACTTTGCCGCTGTTCGAGGCAGGCACGGCGTCGTGGGTCACCGAGGCCATATCGAACCCCAGGTGGTCCTCCTGGTCGATGGGCTTGCCGTTGTAGACATAGGTCCGCCGCTGGGCGAAGGCAGCGGTGATCTTGGCGTTGGGCATGGGAATGAACGGCTGGTTCCAGAGGAACTTCTGCTCCGATTTCTTCCCCAGGTCCTTGAGCGTCGCGGCGTTCTTCTTGCGCAGCTCGCGGTTGATCCAGATGTAATTCTTGAGCAGATCGCCCTGGTCCGCGACCTCGGGCGACTGGCCCATGATCTCCGGTACCACCTTGTTCATGAAGGCGTCGTTGACCTGGATGGTGTCGGTCGTCATCGGCCGTGGAGTGAACTTGTCGACGACGGCGGCCTCGGCGCGGTTGCCTACCTCGTCCTCGGCGATGAGGCGCACGCCCGAGGCGTCCGAGGTGTCGTAGGGAATGGCGAAGAAGGCGAAACGGGCCTGCTTATCACCGCCGGGCATTGGAAAGCCGGGGAACCACCAGTCGCCGGAGCGCACGCCGTCGCGGACCGTGCCCTCCCCCACGCGGTAGACCACGGTCTCGCAGCCGCCCTGGTTGATGTAGTGAAAGGTCGAGGAGACCTGCAGCGTCGGCGGCGCCAGGCGCACGGGCAGCTTGATCTCGGCCGTCACCGGGTCGGGGGTGCGCAGCAGGGAACCCGCGCGTTCGGCGGTGACCCGCACGGTGGCTTCGCCGGTGCGCAATCCCTGCACCGTCTCCCGGCCCACCTCGGTCCGGAGCACCAGCGGCGGAGCGGAGCCGAAATGCCACAGCGACCGTGGCTGCACCGTCTGCTCCAGAACCGGCTTGACGTCCAGGTTCTGGACCACTTCGATCCGCACCTTCTGCACCCGTTGCGGGTCGTCGATCCGGACCTGAATGGGCGTCCGCCTTCCGATCCCCGGCAGAGCCGATTCGACCAGCACCTTCGGCGTCGCCCCCGTGTAGAACGTGGCAAACAGCACCACGGCGATCACCAGCAATCCCAAGACCATCAGGGCCCGCAGGAGACACCCCGCGGCCTTTCGACCTTCCCGATCCCGACGAACCATCGACGACCTTCTTTCCTTGGAGCTCACGGCCAAGCCGGCGGAGCGGAGCGCCTACGGGCAGCACCTGCGGAGGACCCCGCCGGCCGGGGCGGGGGCAATCATACCCGACGGACGGGAAACATGGGCCGGCCGGCTCAGAGAGGATAAACGCCCCGGTCAATGGCCGTCTCGATCTCCTCGACCATCCCGTCCTCTTCTCGGAGGAGCTCTTGGAACCGGGGATGGTCCTTGACCTTGGCAAGATGTCGCCAGTCGACGAGGACGCGCCAAGCGTAGCCGTAGCGATTTCGCAGCACATGGACGAGATTCAGAATCTCGCCAATGCCTCTTCCCTCCTTGACCACACTCAGGGCTGAAATCAGGAGAGATTCCGGCCAGAAACCGAAAGGAATCGGATTGGGCCGAGAAAAGTCGCCTTTCAGCAGCTCGTTCGGCAGTTTGGAGACCGCCCGTTCAAGACCTTTGATTTGATCTCGATTCAAGTTACCCGCGAGTTGCAGAGGCAGAAGATCCACTCCATATTGCCCCCACCACTCCGGCTGAAACTCCGCCTGCGAGCACCAAGCCCTCATTGCCTGGAACATCTCCTGAATAGCCTCCTGGTTATTCCGATCCAGGAGATGCAGGGCCAACAGAGACTCAAGCCTGAGATCGTCGCGCTGAAAGGGGTCCTGCCCGATCGATCGGATCGTCTCAGCGTCTTCGGGCGAGCCCCTGAAGGTTCCAAAGATCCGGAACTCGAGCAATGCAAGCTTGGAAGCGGTTGGAGACAACCGTAGCGTCACTCCTGTGAGATCCCAAGCCCGGCGAAAAGCTCGGTCCGAGCCGGTACGGTAGCTCGAAACTGCGGCAGAGAGCGCATAGGACTCTGGTTGAGGCGCGGAGCCGCCTGATGGCATGGCTGCCATAGCGCTCGCGGTAGGAAATCGACAGAGAGCGTCGCCAGGCCGCTCGCTCGATTGGACACGCCGAGACCGCAAATAGCTGAGGATTCCCTCAGCCGCCCGAGATCCACCGAGGTCGTCCCAGCTCAGACCGAGCCATTGAGGCTTGGAAGGCTCCGTCAGATCCAGGAATTCTCTTTGAATTTCCTTGGCCAGGAACCTGTAGGATACCGAGATGGCTTCCTCGGGCTCCTCCATGTCCGTGACAAAGATGGTTTCCGCGACAGCAGCCTCAGGGTGGTAAGGCACCTCGACGATAAGCTCTTTACCAAGCGAACGGCGGATTGCCGAAATTCGCTCTCTCGTTTCCCGCTTCTGCCATACCGGCACGGGCCCAGCGACAACAATATAAGGCTTCCCGTCCGCATGTTCCAGCAGGCCTACTTTCTCCAGGAAGTATTGGGAGCCTGCAATGTTCTGGCGATTCAATCCACAGCACACGACCAGCCCATCACACAACGGGCCAATGCAGAGGCCGGCAATTTCATTCAGCCCGGTCCGGGAGTCGATCAGCACGACGTCATACGAGGCGCGAACTTCCTCCCGCATCACGAAGAGCGGGTCGCCCGGCGCATTGAAACGGGCTCGCAAGAAATATTGCCGGAGGTGATCGCCGAACCTATGCCGAGGGCCATCCGGTGAGAAGATTCCCACTAGATCGAGAGCGTCTAGCCTTTGCAGATAATCATTTGAGGTAGGTAAATCGGTTGCCGGCCTGAAGGCATCGATCCTTGCTGGCAAGAGATCCAGACGGCCATTCAGGTAGGGAATCGTCCGCCGCCATCCTTGCGGCACCTCCACCGTGACGACAAAGTCCTCCAGAGAATCGGCGATCTCCGGTGAATGTTCTCCGGAATCTGCCTCGGCCAGCGTCCGTTTGGCTTCGAGCAGCAGATCGATGATGTCGCGCGAACTCTTACTCCTCTGAGATTTTATGGATTCTGCAAAAAAGTGCGTCATTCCGGGGGCTTCGAGATCGAGGTCCACCATCAAGACCCGATAGCCCTCTCGGGCCAGCACGTGGGCGGAGTTCACCAGTGCCATCGTACGGCCGACGCCGCCCTTGTAGGAATAAAAGGTAATGATCTGGGTCACATGCCGACTCGAGCTACTTGCTCTGCGCGTTGCTTCCGCAGTACGCTCTCGCGCCTTCGCGCCGCCTCCTCGATCGCGCTTCGGTGGGTGCTGCTCCGGTAGAGAGCCGACCTCTGGAAGGCGGTCGCCGCCGCAATTCTTCTATCTCCGTTCTTCTCCAAAGCGGAATCGACCGCTACCTGGAGGTCGTCTGCCCATGAGTCGAAGTGGTCGATCAGGAGCCTATGAACCTGCTCCCTTCCTTCTGTCTTCAGACCTGTGAAAATGAATTGGTCGAGCTCAGCCTGGCGCTGAGGCGCTGGGCAGGCTCTCCACCAGTCATCCATGTAGACTAGGCTTGCGTCGAAGGTCCGAGCGAGTCCCATCCACGCCAGGGTCGCGTACTGCGGCATCCTCAGTATTGCCCGCCAGCTCGCGTGCGAAGCCGCCCGAGGAAGACCCGGTGACTGGCGAATTGCGCCATGAAGGATTTCCTTGACAAGCCGGGTTCCCCAACGCCCCTCAACCACTGCGGGATCCGCAGCCAGGCATCGAAGCTCTTCCGTAAACCAGATGCTCGTCGATGGCAGCCAAGCTCTCTGAGAAATCTCTAAAGCTGGCTTCAGATAGGAGGGAATCTCGGGAGCTAGCTTGCGGGCTTCATCGAGGAGATTCAGAATGCTACGGCCGATCAAGGCGGTGGAGGGGTGAGTTGTGCCAGCTTCCCGGAGAATGGAAACGATGAGACTTGAGGGGGCCTCGTCGCCTCTCTTATCGATGGGGAAGTAGGGATCGTACCCACTGAGACGATCTTGGAGCCAAGCGGTCACCCAACTCTGCCCCGCCTCCTTCAGGCATTCTGGGTCGAATGTGCCGTCCTTGCGCAGAGAGGGTCGAAAAATCCCCTCGCTCATGAGTTATACCTCCCAACAAATCGGGGAGGACCATCGAGAATCCGCAACGATTTGTTCTCGTGGACCAGTTCCGGCTGGGGAGGCCAAGGGCCCAGAGGCCTCGTCCACCCACAGCAGGTTTCCCGACGAGCGGGATCTGGCTCCAATTCCGGAGCCGGCTGGAACTCCTGGATCCATCCAGCGTCCGCTACCGTCGGGAATCGATAATTGCTGACGGAGTCCGTCGAGTAGGAAAACTCCACCAGGATCTCCTCCTCTATACGGGGCCGGCGGGGAAGCGCCAGCGCCGCTGCCATATTTCCCGCGTGGTTCCGGGGAGCTCCAACAGGGTGCTCGAAGGTGGCAAATACCATCTTAGCTTCTTTTCCTCCGAGCAGCAGGCCATCTTCTATCAGGGAAGGGTTCCATGAGGCAGAGCTTAGCCACGTGAACGCATCTTCCAAAGAGAGGGGATCGTAGAGAGCATCCTGCTTTGCCCGATCTGGTAGAAACGGCTCGATGAGCTCAAGAACCAGCGGCGCATTCCGACTATACCGGAGGAGAGTGCCCGGGAGGTTCTCCTGCTCAATCTTGAAGCCTTTTCCTTCAAAGGATGCGCAAGAGTCCTTGTAACCCAGTTGGCGTTCCTTCTCCGTAACACCCTGTGCGTGCTCCCGACCACACTGCCGGAGGAATTCCGCCAGCTCGGCGACGTGACCCCACGGTCCGTCGCCCAAGAGGTGCGATTCGGACTGCAGGTTCTTCAGGATGCAATCTCCCCTGCCTGGATCTCCTGAGATCTCCTGTAGATCCTGCAACCATGCCTCAAGGATGGTCAGTGTCTCCCTCTCCTCCTCCAGAAGAGAGGCCACCGCGCTCCGGTACAGGTCGGACGGCATAGGGAGAGAATCGTAGCATGGAGCGCTCATGCCTCCTCAGACCCTGTTCGTCCCATTTAGGGGGTGCAAGGGAAAAATTACAAAAATCCCGCTTCGGCCCCCAGAAACCTAGCGAGAAAACAGATTTCTTTTGAAAAGTTGGGCACAGCGGGAATGGACTCCCCGGTTTCGGGAGTTCAGAGGGTTGGGGAAACCCGACCCGACGTGCAAGGCCCCAGACATTGAGCTGTCTGGGGATGACCCTACAACTCTGTCAGCGCAACCCTTGGGTCTGGAGGTGTGGCCGCGTGCCCACAAAGTCTTCGCGTATTCGTCTCGGCGTTCTCGTCTTCCTGGCAGTTTCCGCTCTGCTCACCGTCTCTGTTTTGATCAGCTCGCCGCAGTCAGCGGCTCTCGTCGTCCCGGCGAAATCTGAAAAGGGCTGGCGGCATCCGTCGAACCTTCCTGAGAACTTGTACGCCCCGGCCGCCCAGGCCCTCAGGAAACACAATCTGCAAGTCGCGCGCCAGGAGCTGGAGAAGGTGGCCTCTCAGCACCCGGAGCAGACCGCTCAGACGAAGGTGGTGGCCGGGCTCTATGCCCATGCGGCCGGGGATGCTTCCCTCGCTACGAACCTCCTGACGGAAGCGGCCACGCCCGGCGGAGCGCTGGAAGACTGGCGGCTCTACCTGATCGCCACCAGTGCGGTTCAGCGCGGAGACACCGGGCTCGCCCGCAGCACCTACGCCCGGCTGCTCGCCGACTGCCCCACCTCTCCCCTTCGCCCGCGCGTCTTTCTGGATTCGGCCAAGCTCGCCGCCGCCAGCGGCGATGAGCGCTTCGCTCTCGACCTCGCGGCCCAGGCCCGCAGGGCCGGAGTCGAAGGTGAGGAAGGAAGAGAGCTGAACAACCTGGCCTGGAGGCTGGGGCTCAAGCTCGCGGACCCGCAGGCGCAACGTGAGGCCGGAGTGCGGCTCTTGATGGAGGACCCGCTCTCCGCCGCGGCCTCGCAGGCAGTCCACACCTTCCGCGCTCTCGACAGCCGGCGGGATTGGACGCGCCTGCTCTCGCCGCAGGAGGTGCTGCGCCGGGCTCAGTCGTTCCTCGACGGCGACAGCGTATTTGCCGCCCTCAGCACGCTCGACGCGCTGCCGGACGAAGAGCGCACCTTCGAGTGGAACCTGCTGCGAGCCCGCTGCCTCACCCAGTCACGCCGTGGCCGCGAGGCCTTCGAACTCCTGAGCTCTCTCAATCCCGCGACGCAGGACGAGCAGACGGCCCTCGACTGGGAGCGGGTGAGGGCCATGGCGGAAGCCGGCGACGCACAGTCTGCCTCCGTCTACCTGCGGCGGCTGTTGACCTCGCACGCCCGCCTCCAGCTCTCGGATACTTCGCTACGCCGGCTCTACAAGGATTTCCTCAACGCCGGCCTGTTCCAGCCGGCGGTGGACACCCTGCGGCTGCTGCGGCGGCTCGACCCGTTGGACGACACGGGCGCCTCCGCCCTCTGGGAGCGCGGCTGGCAGGAGTACCAGCACGGCCAGAAGGCGAGCGCGGTGGAGTTCTGGACGGTGCTCGCCGAGCTCTACCCCAACTGCTCCGACGCTCACCGCGGGATCTACTGGAAGGCGCGGGTGCTGGAAGAGCTGGGCCAGCCCGACACGGCCCGCGATCTCTATCGCGGCCTGGTCGCCACCTCGGACACCAGCGACTTCTACTCCCGCCAGGCTCTCGCCCGTCTCGGCGAGACCCAGGCGCCGGAAGGGGTGGCCCTCGCCCAGGCCCCGGCAGGAGCGTGGCCGGCAGAGCCCGCCCTGAAGCGCACCAAGCTGCTCACCGACCTCGGCCTGGACGATCTGGCGAGCGAGGAGCTCAATCTGGTGGCCGCCGGGGCGAACCGGCGGGACGTGCTGGCCCTGAAAGGCCTCATCCTCTGTCACAAGGGCGACCAGCGCAGCGGCCTGGTCCTGCTGCGCGAGGCCTTCCCAGCTCTGGGCGGCCCGTACCAGTCGACCGTCCCCGCCGAGGTCCTATTCGCCTACTACCCGCTGCCGGAGGACTACACCGGCGCCATCCTCACCTACGCCAGGAGCGCCGGCGTGCCCGCCAATCTGGTGGCCGGCATCATTCGCCAGGAGAGCGCCTTCGATCCCCGCGCCACCAGCCCGGTGGGGGCCCGCGGCCTGATGCAGCTCATGCCGCCGACCGCCCGCGAGATGGCGCAAAGGGTGGGAGTCTCCTATCAGCCGAGCCAACTTTACAATCCCGACCTCAGCGTCCGGCTTGGGACGACGTACGTCAAAGAGCTGCTGGCCGACTTCGACGGCAACGTGGAGCTGGCCCTCGCCAGCTACAACGGCGGCCCGAACCGCATCAAGAGGCTATGGGTGGAGTCGGGTCCCCAGGTCCGGATGGACGACTTCCTCGAGACCCTGAAACTCGATGAGTCGCGAAATTACGTCAAGCGCATCCTGGTGCTGGCGGACAGCTACCGCCAGCTCTATCCATCGCTGGGATGAAGCGCCGTCTCACTCTCATCGCCTGGCAGGGCGGGCAAGGGTTTTGCTTGTACGGTCAGCGAACCCATGTCAAAGGAGACGACGATGAACCTGTATGTAGGGAACCTGCCCTACCGCATCACCGAAGACCAGTTGAAAGCCACTTTCGAGGAGTTTGGCCAGGTCTCGTCCTGCACCATCATCAAGGACAAGGTCACGGGTCAGTCCAAGGGCTTCGGCTTCCTGGAAATGCCGGAGCACTCGGAAGCCGAAGCGGCCATCAACAACCTGAACGGCCGTGACCTGATGGGCCGCAAGATCAACGTCAACGAGGCTCGGCCCCGCGAGGGCGGTGGCGGAGGTGGTGGTGGCAGCCGCGGCCAGGGCGGGGGAGGCGGCCGCAGCCGTGACAACTACGGTGGTGGCTACGGCAACGGCGGCGGCGACCGCTGGTAGCAAACCTGTAGTCATTTCGCCAGATCTCGTCAAGGCGGCACTTCCCCGGCCGTCCGGTGGGTACTCCCAACCGGCGGCCGCCTTTGTCTCCGGCACGCCTGCACAGGGTAAAAATTGTCTTAGCTTTTTCTTTTTTTCCAGTCGCTTTTCCCCTTGGCTTGCAATAGAGTACCGGCCTCACCGGCTCGGAGGCTCTCGATCATGCTGCAGGACCTGACCGCCGCCTCGTTCGAGGCGTTCCTGAATACATCGTTCCAGGTTCACTACGGGGGCAGCGCGCCTCTGGAGATCATCCTCTCCGAGGTGAGGCTCCTCGAGCCGCATCCGGGACCGCGAGTCCAGCCCTTTTCCCTCTACTTCCTCGGCCCTGGAAGCCCCATTCTGCGACAGCAGACATTCAAGCTCGTGAACGACCCAATGGGCGAGCTCGATCTCTTCCTGGTCCCCGTCGGCCCTCACCCGAAAAAGGGCGGGATGGTTTACGAGGCGGTCTTCAACTGAGGCTCGGCCCCTTCCACTCCATCAGGCGGTAAGGACCCCGATCCTCAATCGGCCGGAATCCCAGCCGCTCATAGAGCCGCATCGCCGGGTTGTAGACCTCGACGTGGATCGTGACCGGCTTTCCCGCCGCCTCTCCTTCCGCGAGAAGGTCGAGCAGAATGGAAGTGCCGAGCCCTCCTTTGCGGAAATCTGGCAGGAGTGCGATGTCTACCAGCCGGATCTCGGTGGGCCGCCGGTGGACATAGAGCCGCCCGGCCGCAACGCCGTCGACCAGGATGACGTCGAACTGTGCTCCGTCATAGTGATCCTGATACCAGCCGTGCTGAGCCTCGAACTGCTGGCGGACGAAGGCGGCCTTCTGCTCGTCCGTCCAGTCGAGCACCATGGCGAGTTCCTCCTCCCGGACGCTGTGGTAGACCCGAAGGAGGAACTCCATGTCGTCCGGCCCAATGGGGCGCAGGGTGATGCGGGGATCCAGAACGGTCCTTTCGTCAAGCTGCTGGCGCCGGCTCCGTGGGGAGCCGGCGCGGGTCCCCTGAACCTTAGGTTCTCGGTGGGTAGACGCCTTGGAGGGCGATGCAGAAGTTGAGGGTCAGGTACGGCTGGAGGTTGTTGTGCGGCTGGTCGCCACCGGCGGGGGCAAGGGCGTTGTCGCTGAGGGCTGTCAGGGTTCCCGGCGCGGCGTACAAGCCGATTCCGATTCCGGAGCCGAAAAGCTGGCCGACTGGAGAGCCTGTCTGCGCGTCGGCCGCGGAGACGGTCCACCCGTGGGAGTGGTTCGGTATCTCCGATTCGAGCAAAGACACCGTATCTGAGCCGCCTGTCTCACCGAGGTCGTGGAGCGACAGGCCGGGGCCCTGCCCGGGATGCATGGGTACATTCCCCTGCATGTTTGGCAAAGCGAAGTTGGACTTGCCGTCTCCCCCGTACGTCGTCCCAAGCAGAGAGAATAGTGCGGTGTTCTGAGAGAGCGGCAGGATCTGGCCATCGCAGAACGCCCAACCTTTGGGCGCAAAGTTGAAGGGAAAGATGCGAATCTCGGCGACGAAAGGATCCATGGTCTCTCCTAGGTTTGAGATGGGAAAATTCCGAACAGCGAGATGATGAAGTCGACGCAGAGATACGGTTGGAAGTTGGTATGCGGCTGGCTGCCTCCGACCGAGCTGATGGAATTCGGGTTGAGATTGAGCCTGGGGGCGTCTGAGCCGTAGGGAAAGACACCGAAAACGTTGTTGACCGCACCAAGGTTTCCGGTCGGATTGTTGCTGGCCGCCGTATTCGCGGTCGCCAGGAATGGATGGCTGTGCGCCGGGATTTGCGACACAGTGAGAGTGACTTCTTCAACTCCACTCGTCTCGGCGAGCGTAAAACCATTGCCGAAGTGAATTGGAATCCGCCCCCGAAGATCCGGGAGGGCGAAGGTGCTCTGGCCGTCGCCCCCGTACGTCGTGCCGATCAGGTTGAAGAGCGTCTCGTATTCCGAGATCGGAAGGAGCTGTCCTTCACAGAAGGACCAACCGGCGGGAGCAAAGTTCCCGGCGAACATCCGGATCTCTCCTACATAGGGTTGCGCCATAGCGGATTCTCCTCAGGTCTGGCTCGGGAAAATGCCCTGCAGGGCAATGCTGAAGTTCAGGACCAGGAACGGCTGCATGTTCAAGTGCGCCTGGGATCCGCCGACGTTCGCGATCGCGTTGGGAGCCATGGCTTGAAGATTGGAAGCGGTCGCATACAGACTCTGCACGGTCGACGTGGCCAAGTTGGTGCTCGTGGTCGGCGAGGTCAAGGTTCCCGAAGCCGTGGTGGCATTGGCCACGTGCGTATGCGTCGGAATCTCCGAGATGCTCAAGGTATGCCCCTGTTCGCCTCCCCGTTCGCCGAGCGTGTGACTGCTCCCCATGTGAATTGGGGCCCGCCCCTGGAGGTTGGGGAGGCCGAAATTCACGCGCCCGTCCCCACCGTAGGTCGTGCCCAGAAGCGAAAAGAGCGCCTGGTTCTGGTTGATCGGCAGAAGCTGGCCGTCACACAGCGCCCACCCCTTCGGCGGAAAGCCGAAGCTCATGATCCGGATCTCTGACAAAAATGGTTCCGCCATCAGCATCCCCCATGAAAAGAAATTGCGCTCGCGCCACGGTTCATGGCAGCGAGCAGTTCGTGAATCCGCTGGTCGCCGAGGTGAGGAGGGTGCCCCCCCCGGCGGGGTTGAGACCATCGACGAAGCTCTCGACACCCGGCGAGGCCGTGGCCGCCATGGCGTTGACGCCGAAGGCATTCGTCGTTGCCACAGTCCCTTCCTTGCGCAAGCCGATGCCGGTGCTGACACCGCTCCCCGCGCTGGTATTGCCCGAGATGTTCAAGCAGACGGTCGTGTTGGTTCCAGGCGCGGTCGGAGTTCCCGAGTTGACCTGAATACCGGCGCGGTTACCGGTCAGCGGCGCCGCGAGGGTGTTGCTCTGGACCTTGATCCGCGCTGTGCCGTTCGAGTTGAGCGCCCCCGTGAAGATGTCGTTCCCGTCGCACGCGCTGACGTTGTTGCCGGTGATCGTCGCCGTCAGGTCGGGAGTGTCGGTGGCGGCGAGCGTCCGGTCAACGCCGACCGAGATGCACCGCGATGCTACGATGTTGTTGGCCACCATGACGTTGTTCGCCACGTTGCAGGTTGCCGTCGACATTCCGAGAACCGTGCAGGCGATGCCCGAGCCCTTGAAGTTGGTCAGGGGGTTGGCGGCGGTGCCGTTGGCCGAGATGTCGAAGTTCGCCTGGCTGCGACTCGCTCCGTTGCCACCCGTCACCGAAACGGCGATCGCGTTGGAACCCATCTGGTTCGGGGAAGCCTGGCCCTTGATCGTGTTTCCGGTGAGGCTGATGTTGTTCGCGGTAGCGGGTGTGCCACAGATACCGCCGGTTCCCGCTGCATTCGGGTTGCCGCAGTTGATCAGGATGCCGTTGGAGGTCGGGAAGTTGGTGATGGTATTCGAGCCCAAGGTTGCCTTGGTGATGTTGGCCACGGTCGTGGCCGATCCCGACGCCTGCAGGCGGATGCCCGAGCCGAGCGAGCTGGCGGCCGACGTGGCGCTGGTGAGGGTGTTGCCCGTGAGCGTCACATTGCTCAGCGTGCCGTTGAAGTTGAGGATGTCGATGCCGTGGAAGCGCGAGTTGGTCAGCGAGTTCCCAGTAATGGTCACGGTGCCGGAGACGTTGTTTTCCGTCCCTGCCGCACTGGTATTGAAGGCGATGTTCGATTCGTCGGTTCCACCGCCGGTGCCCGAGTTGTTGATCGATCCGTTCGTGAAGCTGAAGTTCGTCACCGTCGTGCCCTTGATGCCGCTCCCGGCGGTGTTCTGGATATTCATGCGGTCGAACGACGGACTGAGCGTCGAGGTGAGCGAGACGCCGTGGCTCGTGGTGTTCTGAACCGTACCGCCCGAGCCCGCCGAGCCCGTGCCCAGGACGCTGAGGCTACCGCTCGCGCCTGTGCTGTTGAGCACGATGCCGCTAGCCGCACCGTTCGCAGAGATGCTCTTGAACTTGAGCCCCGCCGCCCCGATCGTGGTGTTCACCACGTTTAGCGCTGTACCCGTCGTCGTCGTCAGGGTGCTGCTCGTATCCGTCGACGTCACCGTGCCGCCGCCTGTCGCGTTGAACGCGGTGTTGGAGCCGTTGCTGAGCGTCAGGGTGCCGGTGAAGCTGATCGTCGAGCCGGTGTTGGTGGTGAGGTCGACACCCTTGCCGGTGGTGGAGTTGATCGCTGGCGCGTAACTGATCGTGGCGTTGCTGCCGCCCACCTGGAAGGCGGTTCCCGTCGAACCCATGATGCCTCCCGTCGCGGCCGAGAAGGTGCCGGTGACGCTATTCAAGGCGACGCCGGTGGTCGCGCTGTTGACGCTGCTGACCAACTGCCAGATGAGGTTGTTCATCGCCACGGTCGAGAGGTCCACCGCAGGGCCGCCGACCGCCGTCACGCTGGCTACGGGAGACATGGCTCCAGGGAAGCCGATTCGGAAACCCGCGGACCCTGTGTAGGGCGTCGTGCCGGAGGCGCGCAGGCCGGCGCCGCCGTCGGCAAAGATGTCGAGGTCGGTGAATGCGAGGTCGCCCGAGACGCCCGTGAGCACCATGCCCGAGGCGCCGACGCCATTGCCCGAGGCGCCAATGACCGTAACGCCGCCGGACACGGGTTGGAAGGTGCCGCCCGCCGTCTGGTCGAAGATCGCGGTGGTCACCAGGATGCCGGAGCCGACGGTGTTGCCGCTGACCGCGTTGTTGGCGAAGCCGGTGATGGTCGTCGTGCCGGCGGCGGAGCCGTCGACGACGATGCCCGAGCCTCCCCCTTGGACCGTGTTGTTGTCGAAGCCGAGTTGCAACGCGCCGGCTCCGGCGGCCGTCCGCGCGTCGAGAGCGTTGGCGGCGCTGGAGATCGTGTTGCCCGAGGACGTGACGGTGACGGTGCCGGCCGCGTTGGTGGTGGCTGAGACGCCGTTGCCCGTCGACGTGATGGTGTCGTTCTGGACCGTCGCGGTGTAGGTGCCCGTGGTTCCCGAGTTGAGGTTGATTCCCTTGGCGGTGGCGCCGCGGACGGTGTCGTCGCTGACCGTGATGCTCACGGTGTTGGCGCCAGTGGCCGTCACGGAGACCGCGTTCGAGGTTGCGCCAGTCGCCTCGAGGTCGAGGCCGCGGATCTCCACATTGTTGCGGCTGCCCGCTGTCGCCGGAACGGTGACTACGTCGGTGCTCGCGGCGGTCGAGCGGAGCCGCGGTTTGTTGGTGGCGGTCACCAGCGTGCCGAAGCTGGGAACGACCAAATCGATCCCCTGGCCCCAGAGCTTCTGGCCGTCCTTGAGAGCGATGCTTCCGACCAGCGGCGTCACCGTGGTGGTGTTGCCTTCGAAGATGAAGATGATGTCGCCGTTGTTGGTCGTCGCCGCGTTGAACGCCGCGATGCTGTCGAAGGCGTTGGTCGAACGGCCGTCGCCCCCTGCGGCGTTGTTGGCGTCGATCAAGTCCCGGATGTACCAAACTCTCTGGCCGACCGTGATGTTGATCGTGCCCGTCGCTACCGCCGCCGGCGAGCCGTTGTCGGTCACCATGTAGGTGAAGCTGTCCGTGCCGGTGAAGCCTGCCGGCGGGACGTAGCTGAAGGACCCGTCGGTGGCGATGGTGAAGCTGCCTCCATTCACCGAGCTTCCCGTGTTCGCGACGACCTGCAGCGGGCCAGGCCCGTCGACATCCGACGGATTGGACTTCTGCAGGGCGCTCTGGGGGTCAGAGACCGAGGCGACACCGGGGCGCATCGCACCCGCCACGTGGAGCTGGGTGTTGCCTGGCGTCGTGTAGGTGATCGGGTTGGTGGCGAAGACCGGTGCGTCGTTGACACAGGTCACCGACACCGACACCGTGGCCGACGAGCTCCCCGGAGTCAGCGTGTAGGTGAAGGTATCGAACGTGCCCGGGGGGTTGTTGCAGTAGTTTGCGTTCGGCTTGTAGGTGAGGCCCGTGCCGCCGCCCGTAATCACCACCGCGCCGTTGGCCGGCTGCGTCACCAAGGCGATGCTCTTCGGGCCGCCGTCGATGTCCGTATCGTTCGCCAGCACGGGGATGGCCGTGGCCGGATCGTCCTCGGTCACCGTGGCCGAATCGTTGACCGCCACCGGCGGATCGTCCACGCAGGTCACCGTCACCGTCACCGTCGTCGAGGAGCTACCCGGAGTCAGCGTGTAGGAGAACGTGTCCGCAGGACCCGAGACGCTGTTGCAGTAGTTCGCGTTCGGCGCGTAGGTCAAGCCGGTCCCGCCGCCCGTGACCAACACCACGCCGTTCGCAGGCTGCGTCACCGAAGCGATGCTCTTCGGGCCGCCGTCGACGTCCGTGTCATTCGCCAGCACGTTGATCGCGTTGGCCCCCGAGTCCTCGACCACCGTCGCCGAATCAGCAACCGCCACCGGCGGATCGTCCACGCAGGTCACCGTCACCGTCACCGTGGTCGAGGAGCTGCCCGGCGTCAGCGTGTAGGTGAAGGTGTCCGCCGGACCGGAGACGCTGTTGCAATAGTTCGCGTTCGGCGCGTAGGTCAGGCCCGTCCCGCCGCCCGTGATCACCACCACGCCGTTCGCAGGCTGCGTCACGGAAGCAATGCTCTTCGGGCCGGCGTCGACGTCCGTGTCGTTCGCCAGCACGTTAATGGCATTGGCCCCAGAGTCCTCGGTCACCGTCGCCGAGTCGGCCACCGCCACCGGCGGGTCTTCCACGCAGGTCACCGTCACCGTCACCGTCGTCGAGGAGCTACCCGGAGTCAGCGTGTAGTTGAAGGTATCGAGCGTCGTGCCCGGAGGCTGGTTGCAGTAGTTCGCGTTCGGCGCGTAGGTCAGGCCCGTCCCGCCTCCCGTGATCACCACTACGCCGTTCGCAGGCTGCGTCACCGAGGCGATGCTCTTCGGACCGGCGTCGACGTCCGTGTCGTTCGCCAGCACGTTGATTGCATTGGCCCCCGAATCCTCGACCACCGTCGCCGCGTCTGCCACCGCAACCGGTGGGTCGTCCACGCAGGTCACCGTCACCGTCACCGTCGTCGAGGAGCTACCCGGAGTCAGCGTGTAGGTGAAGGTCGAGAGCGTCGTGCCTGGAGGCGTGTTGCAGTAGTCCGCGTTCGGCGCGTAGGTCAGGCCCGTGCCGCCGCCCGTGATCACCACGACTCCATTGGCCGGCTGCGTCACCGAGGCGATGCTCTTCGGGCCGCCGTCGACGTCCGTGTCGTTCGCCAGCACGTTGATCGCATTGGCCCCTGAGTCCTCGACCACCGTCGCCGCATCGGCCACCGCCACCGGCGGGTCGTCCACGCAGGTCACCGTCACCGTCACCGTCGTCGAGGAGCTACCCGGAGTCAGCGTGTAGGTGAAGGTGTCCGCCGGACCTGAGACGCTGTTGCAGTAGTTCGCGTTCGGCGCGTAGGTCAGGCCCGTGCCACCGCCCGTGATCACCACCACGCCGTTCGCAGGCTGCGTCACCGAGGCGATGCTCTTCGGGCCGGCATCGACGTCCGTGTCGTTCGCCAGCACGTTGATCGCATTAGCCCCCGAGTCCTCGGTCACCGTCGCCGCGTCGGCCACCGCCACCGGCGGATCGTCCGCGCAGGTCACCGTCACCGTCACCGTCGCCGAGGAGCTGCCCGGCGTCAGCGTATAGGTAAAGGTGTCGAGCGTCGTGCCCGGAGGCTGGTTGCAGTAGTTCGCGTTCGGCGTGTAGCTGACGCCGGTGCCGCCGCCCGTGATCGCCACCATGCCGTTGGCCGGCTGCGTCACCGATGTCACGCTCTTCGGACCATTGTCCGGGTCGGTGTCGTTCGCCAGCACGTCGATGCCGGTGGTCCCCGAGTCCTCGCCCACCGTGGCCGAGTCGGCGACGGCCGTGGGAGGGGTGTCCACCGCCACGATGGTCACCGTCGAGGTCGCCGTGTTGCTGTTCGAGTTGCCGTCGTTGGCCACGAAGTGGATCACGCGCGCCGCGGGATTGGGATCGACGTCGGTGTTCTGGTACTTCACCTTCCGGAGCACCATCTGGAAGTTGGCCTGGGTGTCCGGGCCGGTCAACGTCAGCACACCGGTCGCGGGGACGTAGTTGGCGACGATCGCGGTGCCGGTCACGTCCGCCGACAGCGTCTCGAAGCCAGGATCGAGCACGTTGGTGATCGTCACCGTGAGCGACGCCAGGTTCGCGGTGTCCACGTCGGTCACCGTCGCGTCCAGCGGGTCCTCGAGCAGCTTCGGCGCGTCACCTTCCGTGAAGGTGACGGCGAAGTCGCTGCCGGTGGTCCCCTTGTCGTCGTTCGCGTCCAGGTCCAGGACCGGAGAGTCGTCCACGCAGGTGACGCTCACCGTCACCGTCGTCGTCGAGCCGCCCGGCGCCAGCGAGTAGCTGAATGTGTCGAGCGTCGTGCCCGGCGGGGTGTTGCAGTAGTTGGCGTTCGGCGTGTAGCTCAAGCCGGTGCCGCCGCCCGTGATCGCCACCACGCCGTTGGCCGGCTGCGTCACCGCCGCCACGGTCTTCGGACCGCCGTCGAGGTCCGTGTCGTTCGCCAGCACGGGGATGGCCGTGGTCCCCGAGTCCTCGCCGACGGTCGCCGCATCGGCCACCGCCACCGGCGGGTCGTCCACGCAGGTCACCGTCACCGTCACCGTCGTCGAGGAGCTACCCGGCGTCAGCGTATAGGTGAAGGTGTCCGCAGGACCCGAGACGCTGTTGCAGTAGTTCGCGTTCGGCGCGTAGGTCAGGCCTGTGCCGCCGCCCGTGATCGCCACCACGCCATTGGCCGGCTGCGTCACCGAGGCGATGCTCTTCGGGCCGGCATCGACGTCCGTGTCGTTCGCCAGCACGTTGATCGCGTTGGCACCCGAGTCCTCGACGACGGTCGCGGCATCCGCCACCGCCACCGGTGGGTCGTCCACACAGGTCACCGTCACCGTCACCGTCGTCGAGGAGCTACCCGGCGTCAGCGTATAGGTGAAGATGTCGAGCGTCGTGCCCGGAGGCTGGTTGCAGTAGTTGGCATTCGGCGCGTAGGTCAGACCCGTGCCGCCGCCCGTGATCACCACCACGCCGTTGGCAGGCTGCGTCACCGACGCCACGCTCTTCGCACCGGCATCCACGTCCGTATCGTTCGCCAGCACGTCGATCGCACTGGCACCCGAGTCCTCAGCGACGGTGGCCGAGTCGGCCACGGCCACTGGGGCATCGTCCACGCAGGTGACGGTCACGGTGACCGTCGCCGAGGAGCCGCCCGGCGCCAGCGTATAGGTGAAGGTGTCGAGCGTCGTGCCCGGCGGCTGGTTGCAGTAGTTCGCGTTCGGCGCGTAGGTCAGCCCCGAGCCGCCGCCCGTGATCACCACCACGCCGTTGGCAGGCTGCGTCACCGAGGCGATGCTCTTCGGGCCTGCATCGATGTCCGTATCGTTCGCCAGCACGGGGATGGCCGTGGCCGGATCGTCCTCGGTTACCGTGGCCGAGTCGTTGACCGCCACCGGCGGATCGTCCACGCAGGTCACCGTCATCGTCACCGTTGTCGAGGAGCTACCCGGCATCAGCGTGTAGGTGAAGGTGTCCGCAGGACCCGAGATGCTGTTGCAGTAGTTCGCATTCGGGGTGTAGCTCACACCCATGCCGCCACCCGTGATTGCCACCACGCCGTTCGCCGGCTGCGTCACCGACGCCACGCTCTTCGGGCCGCCGTCGACGTCGGTGTCGTTGGCCAGCACGTCGACGGCATTCGCGCCGGAGTCCTCGGTGACGGTCGACGCGTCGGCCACGGCCACCGGCGCATCGTCCACGCAGGTCACCGTCACCGTCACCGTCGCCGTCGCACCGCCCGGCGCCAGCGAGTAGGTGAAGGTGTCGAGCGTCGTGCCCGGCGGCTGGTTGCAGTAGTTCGCGTTCGGCGTATAGCTAACAGCCGTGCCACCCGGCGGGATCGTCACCGTGCCGTTTGCCGGCTGGGTGACGGAGCCGACGGTGAATGAATCGCCCTCCGCGTCGGTATCGTTGGCCAGGACGGGGATCGTGTTGGCACCCGAATCCTCGTTGACGGTCGCGCTGTCGTCGTTTGCGACCGGCTGCTGGTTGAGGCTCGTATCGATGCGGAAGTAAAGCCGCCCTGCCCCGAAGCGGACGAAAAGAGCCCGCAGGTCCGGGCTGGGATCGCTGCCGAAGGGGTCGGAGGCGATCGGCTGCACACCGTTCCAGTCGGTGGTCTGGCCGTCGAGCGTGATCGCCGCCCACGCTGCGGTCGCCCCGATGGCGAGCAGGCCGAGGAGCAGGAAAGCAACCCGCTGCCGGCGGCGCAGCATCACCACTGCGGCTCCGCCCAGGCAGAGCGCGAGCAGCAGCAACCCCCATTCGCTGAGGGTGGGGATGGAAACGTCGAACCCCAGGTTGAAGACGACAGGCCCGCCGTTCGCGGTCGTGGTCAACGTATCGCTATTGGGCGGGACGCCGTCGTTGTCGGAGGTGACGTACAGCCGGATCAGCGACGCCACCGGCGTGAACGGTACATAGGTCTCGACGACATCCGTGCCGTCGAGGCCGTTGCCTACCCCCACGCCCCATGGCGGGTTCGGCGGCCCAACATTGGTCAGCGGCCCGAAGACACTCCCCGTGCAGGTCTGCTGCTGCACCGCGGTGACCTGCGGCGTCGAGTCGACGGTGGTGACGAGGATCTGCTCGATGCCGCTGTAGGGCCCGCTCGAGCAGCCGGTTGCCGTGTTGTTGTCGCTGTCGATAAAGACACGGAAGGTTGCCGCGGAGGCCGCGGGCGCGAAGCCGATCGTCAGCAGCAGAAGAGCAAGCGCGGTTCTGACTCTGGCGGGGATGCAAAAGCTCATAGGAAAATCTCCTCGGCAAGGGCGCTCTGGGCACACCTCCAGATGGAGGGCTGGTCCCGGCGGGGAATACACAGATCAGTGCAGGACGGCATGCGTTCGACTCACCCGTATTCGCTTCTTTCACCGTCCCCCTAAGGGAACTAGACGCATTGATCGCTGGGACGTGAAAAAGCCTGAACCTCGAGTGAGATCTACGGTACCACACCAGAAGCCCAAGAATGCCAATGCAGCCGGCGATTCAAATCACCCGCAAGTGCGGCAACGCTTGAGCCTGCCGGGATTTGCGAGTGCGCGTCCGCCGTCGGGCCGGGGCGGCCCTTGGGGAGGAGAGCTCGTGGCGGAGCTGAGCCGGAACCGCCGCCCGGATTGATCTCCCGGGCGGCAAGGCCGGGCCGCTAGTGGACTTCCTGCGCCGCGCCGCTTCGAATGGCTTGCTCCTTCAAGACCTTGAGCTCCTTTTCAGCCTTGCGGGAGGCGGCTTCCTGCTGGCGGCCAAGCTCCTCCTGCTGGCGGCCCAGAGGTTCCTGCTGGCGGCCGAGCTCTTCCTGCTGACGGCCGAGCTCCTCCTGCTGGCGCCCGAGCTCCCGCATCTTTTTATCGATCTCCGCTTCCTTCTTTTCGAGATCCCGGTCGTCGCCGGAGCCGCGGCGGGCCCGGTCGGCGGCGATCGCTCCCAACTCGGCCCCGAGCGCACCCTGCTTGGCGCCGAGAGCACCCTGCTTGCTTCCCAGCTCGCCCTGGCGGGCGCCTAGCTTGCCCTGCTGCGCACCGAGCTCGCCCTGCTTGCGGCCCAGCTCCTGCTGCTCCTTGAAAACGTCGACGGCCGCCTTGAGGGTGGCCGCGTCGCGGACCACGTACTCCTTGCCGGCATGGCGGAACCAGAGGATGTCCCCACCGCCGCTGCCACGCAGCTTCCGCACCTTGTCGATGTCGGACGTCGAGCCGCTCATCGTGGCCGAGTCGTCGCCGCGCAGCATGATGTAGTCCTCGCCGTTGTCATGGTGGCTATAGGAGTAGCTGTAGGACGACCCGGACTTGTGGTGAGGCGGCGGAGGGGGCGGAGCCGGGGGAGCCGGCGGCACGGGAGGGGCCGGAGGTGCGGGGGGTGCCGAGCGATACCCACGAGGCGTGGCCGGCGTCGCCGGGACGGCCGGAGCCGCGGCGACCCGTGCCACGGGAGCCGGCAAGCCTGCCACCGGTGCCACCATGGCAACGGGGGTTCCCCCGGGAACAGGGGCGACCGGAGCCACGGCGACGACGGGGGCCACGGCCGGAATGGGTGCGGTCGAACCCGGAGGCTCGGGCACTTCGGAAATTTCGGGAGTCTCGGGAGCGGCCACCGCCACGGGAGCCGGCTCCGGCTCCTGCGCCACGATCCGAATGGGAATCAACGACACCACCGCGACGGCCCCGGCCACCCACCACCAGCCGGAAATCCGGCGCCTGCTATCGGAAATCTGCTGAAGCATCTGAAGTCTCCTTTTGAGGTTCTCAAGCGAGGGCGAAGCACCCGCGGCGGCGAGACCGGTCTCGCGCGGAGCCACACCCCAGCGGAGTAGCAGGCGCCCATAGGCCTGGGGCGCCGACCCCAGGACCCGGAGCACCTCCGCGTCGCACGCCGCTTCGCGGGCGATCGCGTATTCACGGACGGCCAGCGCCGCCAGCGGATGGAAAAAGAAAATGCGTTGCGCCAGAGCCGGCACCCAGCCGAACCACAGGTCGTGGCGGCGCACATGCAGCAGCTCGTGGCAAAGAGTCATCGTCGCCTCAGGCTGCGACAGCCGCTCGAAACCCGGCCGCGGCACCACCACGCGCGGCCGCAGCAGTCCGATGGCCATAGGAGTGCGCACGTCCGCCGATCCCCGCAGGTCGGGAGCCCGCCGCAGCCCCAGGCGCAGGCAGAGATCCGCATAGGTGCCGCGGATCCAACCCTCCCCCACCGCCTCCGAACGCCGGATCACCCACCGCGTATGGCGGAGCTGGTGCAGGGCCCGCAGGGCGATCACCGCCATTCCGGCCAGCCAGAGCCCCAGAATCCACGGCGCGCCGCGGTCAGCGAGCCCCCGCGGCTCCGGCGCTCCCGGCTCTGTGGCGGCGATCTGACCGGGACGGATTTGGACGGCGCTCCGGGAGGTCGGCCCGCCCTGGAGAACGATTCTTGCCGGCGAGGCCGGCGAGGCCGCCGACATTGCGGCGGGAGTGGGCGCCGGCAACAGCGGCACCCGTACCGGCACGAGCCAGACCAACCCCACCAGCAGCTTGAGGCACGCCATCCACCAGAGGCCGCACCGTACGGAAGCAGGCAGGCGCGGGAAGAGCCGGCAGACGAGCCAGACAAGCCCGACGAGGACGGCGCCCTGAAGAGAGGCGCGGAGCAGCGATTCCAGGGCCGAAAGAGCGCTCATGCCTCCTCCTTCCGCTGCGACTGGAGCTTCGCCACCAGCTCTTCCAGCTCCGCGAGCTGGCCGTCCGAAACCTCCGCCTCCTCCGTCAGGTAGGTGACGAAGGGCGAAACCGAGCCGCCGAGCGTCTTCTCGACGAAGCTGCGCACCACGTCCCGCATCACCTGGCCGGGCGCGGCGGGAGAGAAATATTGATAGACCCCGCCGACCTGCCGGCGCTCCAGGTGCCCTTTCTGCCGCAGCCGCTCCATCATCGTCAGCACGGTCGAGCGCGCGAGGCTGCGGGGAAGGCCGAAGCCCTCGGCCGCCTGCCCCACCGTCGCGCCCCCCTGCTCGCCCACGTACTGCAGCAGCGCCAGCTCCTGATCTCCGATCGACTTGGGTCTCATCTCGGTTGTCCTCACAGCCTCTGACTACATCTGTCGCCATGCTACTCGTGACGACATCTGTCGTCAAGCCTTTTTACGGAGGCGTGTGAAGAAAGTTTTCAGGCACGATGGAGACGTTTCACGGATAGCATGGCCCCATGCTCAACCTCCCTGTTCTACCCAGAGTCCTCTCCCTGACCCTGCTGCTGGGAATGGCCGTGGCCCAGGCCGCCCATTCGGCCGAAAATGCCACCGGCATGATCGAGGTGCCGAACAGCAAGCTCTGGTACGAGGTGCGCGGCGAGGGGCCGGCGGTCGTGCTCCTGCACGACGGGCTCCTTCCGAGCGCCTCCTGGGGCGGACCGTTCGACGAGCTGGCCCGGAGCTTTCGCGTCGTGCGCTACGACCGCCGCGGGTTTGGCCGCAGCGAAGCGGGGAAGGAGCCTTTTTCGGACGTGGACGACCTCCAGGCTGTCTTCGAGGCGCTGAAGATCGGCCGTGCCGCGCTCGTGGGCTGCTCCAACGGCTCGAAGCTGGCCGTCGATTACACGCTCGCCCATCCGGACCGGGTGGGGGCGCTTTTCCTGGTGGGTCCCGTGATTTCCGGGCTCCCCTACTCCGAGCACTTCCAGCGCCGGGGATTGGCCAATTTCCGTCCCTATTTTCGGGAGAAGAGCGTCGAAAAACTGATCGATGCCTGGGTCCACGATCCCTATCTGGTGGACTCCGGCGATACCGCGGGGAAGGAGCATCTGCGGGCGTTCCTCAGGACGAATCCCGGCCCGGTGACGGGCGCCGTGCCGCAAAGCCGGCCGCCGGAGCGTCCCGCCCTCGGCCGTCTCGGCGAGATCCACGTGCCCGTCCGGATCGTCGTGGGCGCCTCGGACATTCCGGACGTGCAGGCCCACGCCGGCATCCTCGAAGCCGGCATTCACGGCGCCCGGCGGGAGGTCTGGCCGGGAGTGGGTCACTTCGTTCAGCTCGAAAAGCCCGAGCAACTCGCCCGGGAGATCCACATCTTCCTGCGTCCGGACGAGGTCGCCAAGGCCGATCTGATCCGGGTGTCCCAGATGATCGATCCAGAGGCGAACCGCCGCCTCTTCGACTACGACGCCGGCGCGCCGCTGGAGATCCAGGAGGCGGGCACCGAGAAGAGAGGGGACGTGCAGGTCGTGGACCTCTCCTACGCCAGCCCGTTGGGCGGCCGCGTCCCCGCCTACCTGGTCCTGCCGCCGGGCCCGCCGGGAGCAGTGAAGCATCCGGCCGTCCTCTTCCTCCATCCCGGCCAGGGGAGCCGGACCACGTTCGTGGACGAGGCCGTCGAGCTTGCCCGCGATCACGGCTTCGTCGCGCTGACGATCAGCGCGCCCTTCCTGCGCCCCGAGAATCGGGGCAAACGCGGTGGAAATCCCTGGAATCCGGAGGTGAGCCGCAAGGAGCAGGTGCAGACGATCGTGGACGTCCGCCGCGGCTTCGATCTCCTCGCTGCCCGACCCGAGGTGGATCCCAAACGCCTCGCCTACGTCGGCCACAGCCTGGGAGCCACCGTGGGAGGCACCCTCGCCGGGATCGAGAAGCGGCCTATCGCCTATGTCCTGATGGCTGGCTACTCGTCGCTCACCAAGGCCACCTCCACCGGCCACGACCAGAGCGCCCTCGCATTCCAGGAGTTTCTCACTCCCGAGCAGCAGAAAGCCTACGTGGACGCCCTCGCCCCTCTCGACGCCGTCCACTACCTGGGCCAGTCACGTCCCGCGAAGCTCCTCTTCCAATTCGCGAAGAACGACGACTTCGTCACCCCGCTCGACGCCGCCATCTCCCTCGCGGCCGCGCCCGATCCCAAGGATGTGAAGTGGTACGACACGGACCACTACTTCAATGCCGAGGCGCGGCGGGATCGGGGGGAGTGGCTGGAGCGGACGATGCGTCCCTGAGTCGGTTCCCCGCGCACCGTTTGCTGATTTGCTGATTGCTGTGACCTTGACCGGACCTCCTTACTGGATCTAAAATTTGGTAAGGAGGATTCCATGACGAAATCCACTCTGACGGTCAAGTACCAGACAACGATTCCCAAGGAGGTCCGGAAGAAGCTGGGACTGGGGCCCAGTGATGTACTCCAGTGGGAGGTGCTCGGCGACCATGCACGGGTCACCGCAGCCGAGCCGGCATTCCTCAAACGCGAAGGGAGCATCAAGGTCGGGCCCGGGGACCCTGTAGAAGACGTGCGCAGGGCTCGGGACCTCATGGGACTCAAGGGTCTATGAAGGAGATCCTTGTCGACGCCAATGTGCTGGTCTCCTTTCTCACCAACAGAAACGAGGAGCAGCGCCAGAAGGCATCAGCTCTTTTTCGCGCGTCCGTGGCGCGTGAGCACACTCTGGTCCTCCACACGATGGTTATTGTGGAGATGGTCTTCGTTCTCCTTCAGATCTACAAGGTAGCTCCCGACGAGGTTGCCGAGAACGTGAAAGAACTCTTGGCGATGCCCGGAGTGATTCCCGTGGAGGAGGTCACCTGGAGCCTTGTACTCGAACGCTGGCCGCACACCATTTCCTCCTTCGGTGATGCGATTGTTGCCGCCGTCGCGGCTCAGGGGCGTTACCATGCTGTGGCAACTTTCGATAAGCCGCTTCGGAAAAAGCTGGTGAAGCAGGGCTCTGTTTCCTATTGGTCCGACTGAACACCTACCGCCACGCAAACAGCGGCTGCTCGTAATGGGCCACGCGGGTTTCCTTTCCCAGCACCGCCACCTCGGCGAACTGGTGGAGGATGGCGGCGGTGGGGGCGTAGATGAGGGTGCTCAGGATGGCGAGGGCGAGGACGGGACGGTCGCTCTGCGGGATGGTATGCGTCACGACGTTGGCCGGATCGAGGAGGTCCGTGAGCGGGACGTGGTAGGCGCCGGCCACTTCGTGGGGATCCGGATGCAGGGGCTCGGCGCTGCCCCAGACCACCACGGGAGTGATGACGAAGCCGGAGCGGGTCGGGAAATCGTCGAGGCAGCCCAGGACGTGATCGGGCGGCAGCGCCAGACCGACCTCCTCGTGCAGCTCTCGGAGGGCCGCGGTCTCGGGCGTCTCTTCAGGTTCGAGGCCGCCACCGGGCAGGGCCCACTGGCCGCCGTGCTTGCGCAGCCCCATCGCCCGGCGGGTGAGCACGATTGTGGCCCGCCCGGCAGAGTCGGGCACGACGACGACGGCCACGGCGGCAAGCCGGCGGTCCGCGATCGGTTCTCTCTGCCGTTCGAAGCGGGCGAGATGGTCCCGCATTGCGGCGCGGAGAGCTTCGTCGAAGAGCGGCACGGTCACGCCGTCAAGAATACAGAGAGAAGCCTCGCGGCGGGTATCTCATTGCGATAGAGTCTCCCCGTCTCAGAGTCAGGCTTCTTCCACCTCCTCCGGAGCTCTTCTCCAATGAACGATTCCTTGTCTTTCCCCGATAATTTTTTGTGGGGAGCCGCCACTTCGGCGTACCAGATCGAGGGCTCGCCGCTGGCCGACGGCGCTGGTCCGAGCATCTGGCACCGCTTCACGCGCACCCCCTGGCTGGTACCGAGCGGCGACAACGGCGACGTGGCGTGCGACCACTACCGCAAGTATGAGGAGGACGTGCGGCTGATGCGCGAGCTCGGGCTCAACTCCTACCGCTTCAGCATCTCCTGGAGCCGCATCCTTCCCTCGGGCAACGGTCAGGTGAATGAAAAGGGGCTGGATTTCTACCGCCGGCTGGTGGACGCGCTGCTCGAACAGGGTATCAAGCCCAACGTCACCCTCTATCACTGGGACCTGCCGGCGGCTCTCGACGACCGCGGCGGCTGGCTCAACCGCGATATCGCCCACTGGTTCGCCGAGTACGCGCAAGTCATGTTCCGCGCTCTGGACGACCGGGTGGAGATGTGGTCCACCCTCAACGAGCCCTGGGTGGTGACGGATGGCGGCTATCTCCTCGGCACTCTCGCTCCCGGCCATCGCAACCTTTTCGAAGCGCCGATCGCCTCGCACAACCTGCTGCTCTCCCACGCCGCGTCCGTCGAGGCCTACCGCGCCGAAGGCAAGCACCGCATCGGCCTGGTGGTGAACATCGAGCCCAAGTATCCGGCCTCGGACCGCAGGGAGGACCTCGACGCCACGCGCCGGGCCGAGGCCTACATGAACCGGCAGTATCTCGATCCCGTCTTCCACGGCTCCTATCCCGAGGAAATGCGGGAGATCTTCGGCGAGGCCTGGCCGGACTTCCCGGCCGCGGACCTGGAACGCATCCGCCAGCCGATCGATTTCCTCGGCGTCAACTACTACACGAGGAGCGTCGTGCAATTTGATCCCCTGCTCTTCCCGGTGATGGCGAGCGGCGTGCGCCAGAAGCGCCATACCTACACGGAGACGCACTGGGAGGTCTATCCCGAGGGGCTTACGGACACGCTGGTCTGGATCAAGCAGCGCTACGGCAACATTCCCCTCTACGTCACGGAGAACGGCGCTGCCTTCTACGACCCGCCCTCAGCTCCCCCTGCCGGCACCGAGGTTCAGGACCCGTTACGCGTCGACTACCTGCGGAGCCACCTGCTGGCCGTTCACCGGGCCATCGAGCTCGGCGTCGATCTGCGGGGCTACTTCGCCTGGTCTCTCCTCGACAACCTGGAGTGGAGCCTGGGATTCGCGAAGCGCTTCGGGATCGTGCATGTCGACTTCGAGACGCAACAGCGCACTCCCAAGGCGAGCGCCCGGTTTTACAGCGAAGTGATTCGGACGGGAGGGAAATCGCTCCTCAAGGCTTGAGAAGGATCTCCGCCGGGAGCTTTCGAATCACCTGATCTCGAATCACGATTCCCCCCGGTGGCAGCTTCACCGCTCCTCCCACCCGCAGCCGCACGGAACCGCCTTCTTTCGCCAGCGAGTAATCCAGCAGTCCCCAGGGCGTGGGGAGATGCCGGACGGCGATGCCTCCGGGGGAGGCGATCCAGGAATCCGGGATGCCGCCTGCGAGGATCAGCGCGTGATCGGAATCTCTCTCGTAGGCTAAGAGGTCGAGGAAGGAGCGGACGTAGTCCGAGCCCACCCAGGTGTGGGGGAGATCGCCGAGGAAGCCGGGCTTGCGCGGATCACGGTAGACCACCTCGGGCCACTGGTTCCAGGCCGGCGGCCGGCGGTCCTTGAGGAAGAAGTCGAGGAGCCGATGGGCGCGCTCCGTCCAGCCGAGGCGGACGAAGGCGCCCACGGTGCGCAGCTCGTAGGGCGTGTAATCCTTCCAGTCCGTACCGGTCCGCCGCTTCTCGAATTCGTTCCAATAGCGCTCGAAAGTGTGTTCCAGGACTGGGTGCGGCAGGTTCGCCAGCTCGCCGCCGGGGCTCAAGGCGATGGTGGTGGACGTGGCGTCGAAATCCGCGAGGTCGGCGGAGCCGGGAACGTAATCGATGCCGGCGCCGGAGATCACACGGTTCAGGGAGGCGTAGAGGTCCGTCCTGAATTCGTCGCGGCTGGCGGACCAGCGCGCGGCCTCGTCCGCCTTCCCCAGCCCGTTCGCCAGCTCGACCGCGTCCTTCAATCCCTTGAGCGCGAAGAAGTCGTCCCAATAAGAGTGAACGGGGTGGGCCGAGTAGCCCTCGTGGCTGATGGACTCGGGAAGGAGGCCGAAGTACTTGAGCTTGTCCGCCTGGCGGTACTCGTCTGTGCGGCGCTGGCGGCGCAGCTCGTCGAGATAGGCGACGGCCTTCTCCACGTGCGGCCAGATACGCTCCACCAGGGCAGAGTCGCCGGTATAGCGCCAGTACTCCGCCGCCAGAAAGATGAATTCGCCGTGGCTGTCGTTCTCCGGAACGGGATCGGCGCCGCGCGAGTCCACGCAACAGGGCACCTTGCCGCTGGGGAACTGGTAAGGAGCGAACCAGGCGAGGAAATCCTTCACCTCGGCCGGATGGCTGGCGCGCAGCAGGGCGGAAGAAATCAGGGCGCCGTCGCGAATCCAGGCGCGGGCGTAGGAGCGGACGCCCGGGCGGATGGCGGGGCCGTCGCGGCTGATGAGGATGTGAGCGATGGCCGTGCGGAAGGTGCGCACGAGCGGCTCCGCAGCCGGCGGCAGCTTGATTTCGACGCGGTCGAGCCGCTCGTGCCAGTCGTGGACGGCGGCAGCGAGGCCGGTGTCGAAAAACTCCGCGGTCTCTGCTTCCCGATGCAAAGGGACCTTCAACTCGACGGCATTCTCGCCGCCGGCGGGAATGTCCAAGTCCCAGGTGAAGGCGCCGGAGGCGAAGCCGAACGGATCGGTCACGCGATTCGCCTGGGGAAGAGTCCCGTTTCGAAGCGACTCGGTGATCTCGCCGCCGTCGAACGTCGTAGCGCCGAAGGCGGCGGGAGCCGTCTCGGGAATCACGCGTCGCTCGCCATTCACCATCACGGCACGGCCGTCCCAGGCGATCTCGCGGATGGACGAGACTCCCCCCGCGGCGTTGAGGAATTGCGTGGGCGGGTTCACCTGGAAGGGCCGGAGGGCGAGGGCGAGCCGGAGATGCTTCGCCCTGGTGGCGCGGTTCCGCACGCGGTATCGCACCCGGAGCATGGAGCGGTCCGGAGGTCCTGAGGCGAAGGCCGTGACGTCCAGGGAGAGAGTACGGAGGGTCCAGGTGACAGTCGGGATTGGCAGGTAGCCGTCCGCGAGCCTCTGGGCCGTCTCGACGTTCGCCCAGGAGATCAGCTCGCCGTCCACGAGAAGGAAAGGCTCGATCGAAAACGCTCCCTTCCCCACCTCCAGCGCGCCATCCTCACCGAGGAGCGCCTGCTCGGTGTCACCGGCCACACCCACGACGGTCCAGTATTCCTGCTCGCCGGTGAACGAGCGAGAGTACGAGCCGCGGGGCGCATCCTTCGCGAGGGACGCGAAAAAGGCGTTGATCGACGGCGCCCAATCGAGCGGTTTGACGTCGATCCGGGGTGGAGCCGAGGGGCCCGTCACCCGCAGATAACGCGACTCCGTCTCCGGAAGATAGAGATAGTCGCGGCCACCGTTGCCTCCGGTCACCTCGCGAATTGTCGTCCAGGCCTTGCCGTCGTCGGAGATTTCGACGGCGTAGTGCGAGGCGGCCACACCGGGAGGCCAGTCGAGGATCAACCCGCCGAATTCGCGAGGCTCCAGAAAATCGAGGGTCCGGGAGCCGGGAGCGTCGGTGACGATGGGGATGCGATCATAAGGGTGCTCCGGCGGCAGCTCGGTGAAAGTCAGATCGTCGAGCCAGACGGTGCCCTTGCCTCCGGTACCGGCGGTAATGGCGAATTCAATCGCCGCCACCTTCTTCATCTCGCCGCCGCCCGCCGGCCCCCAGGCGAACTCGATCTGCCGCTTCCTGGTCCTCACCTCTCGCCAGTCGCGCGAAAACTCGAAGCTCCTGCGATTGATCCACCAGACGTTCTCTCCCGTGGGATCGATCAGCTTGAGCTCCAGGTTGTTCACCGGCGCCGTAGCCCGGATGCGGAAGGAGATCTGCCAGTTCGCCGGCAGGTCCAGAGCGAAGGCCTTGTGGGCCACGGCGTAGCCCGCTCCACCATGAAAATCGAAATCCAACCGCAGGGCGCCTTGATCGCGCGAAAGATCGAGGCTGACGCCGTCGGAAGGAGCTGCCTTCCAACCGGCAATCGATTCAAAATCGTCCAGAGTCCGGGTCTGGGCGACGAGCGGAGATGCCGCGAGCAGCAGGAGAACCGCGCCGAGCAGCCCGGCCCGCCTCATTCCTTGACGCTTCCCATCACAATCCCCTCGACGTAGGAGCGCTGCAGGGCGAGGAACAGGAGCAGGCCCGGCAGCACAGTGACCACCGCGCCGGCCATCATCAGCTCCGTGTCCTGCACGTGCTCGCCGGAGAGGTTGGCGAGCGCCACGGGCAGCGTGTACTTGCTCTCGTCGGTGAGCACGATCAAGGGCCACATGAAGTCGTTCCACGAGGACAGGAACGTGAAGACTCCCAGGGTGACGAGGATCGGCCGCAGCAGGGGGAAGATGATCTTCCAGTAGATGCCGAGCTCCGAGGCGCCGTCGAGCCGCGCCGCGTCGAGCAACTCGTCGGGAATCCCCAGGGCGAACTGCCGGACCAGGAAGATGCCGAAGACCGTGGCGATGGCCGCCACCAGGATGCCGCCGAAGGAGTTGACGAGACCGAAAGCCCGGATTTCCAGGAACAGCGGCAACACCGTGACCTGCGGCGGCACGATCAGGGTCGCCAGCAGGAACGCGAAGAGCCGGCCGCGGCCGCGGAAGCGGAGCTTGGCGAAGGCGTACCCCGCCATCGAGTTGCAGAGCAGCGAGACGGCCGTGATGGAGGTCGCCAGCAGGAGGCTGTTGAGCAGGGTCCGCCCGAGGTTGAGCCGCGAGAAGAGCGTCGCATAGTGCTGGAGCGTGGGGTGCGACGGCAGCAGGCGCGCCGGCAGGGACATTGCCTCGCCCGCCGGCATCAGCGACGCCGAGACCATCCACAGCAGGGGGAGCGCCGTGAGCACCGCGAGGAGCAGCAGCGCGCCATTGACGAGCACCGCGCTCATGCGCCGGCGGATCACCGCTTCCACCTCCGCAACAAGGCCTGGAGGCCGGTGGCGGCGATGATCATCGCGAACAGCACGAAGGCGATCGCCGCCGCGCTGCCCAGGTTCCACCAGCGAAAACCTTGCTGATACATGAGTAGGGTGATCGAGGTCGTCGCGTACAGCGGGCCGCCGCGAGTCATCACGTAGGGCTCGGCGAAGATCTGGAACAGGCTCACCGTCGTCAGCACCGCGACGAACAGGTTGGTCGGCCCCAGCAGCGGCAGGGTGATGTCGCGGAGCTGCCGCCACGGTCCGGCTCCGTCGAGCTGCGCGGCTTCGTACAGCGATTCGGGGATGGCCTGGAGCCCGACGACGTAGATGATCAGGATGTAGCCGAAGCTTCGCCAGACGGCGAGCAGCGTGATGGCCACCGTCGCCCACAGCGGCGCACCCAGCCAATCGACCGGCGGCACGCCGAAGGCGCTCAGCATGTGATTGATGAGTCCGTAGCGAGGGTGGTACAGGTAGCGGAAGATCACCGCCACCGCCACCAGCGTGGTGACCACGGGAGCGTAGAACACGGTGCGGAAGACGCCGCGCATCCGCGCCAGCTTCGAGTTCACCAGCAGCGCACCGCCCAATGCCACGCCCAACGTCAGCGGCACGCCGAGAACGACGAAGACGAGGGTGTTGCGCAGCACCCGCCAGAACAGGGGATCGCGCAGCAGGCGCAAATAATTTTCGGCCCCGATGAAGCGCACGTTGCGGATGTCGGCCAGGGCATAGATGTCGAAATCGGTGAGCGACAGGACCAGGGCCGCGACGAGCGGCAGGGCGAAAAAGAGGAGGATGGCGCCCAGCGCCGGGGACAGCAGCAGCCAGGCCGCCCGCCGCTCCGCCCGCGAGCCGCTCCGCTCCAGGGCGTCCGCTGCGCTTTCGCTCACCGCTTCGCCTCCGCGTTTCGCGCCAGGAGCCAGCGCCGCTTTTCGAGCATCTGGTCCACGTCCTTGTCGAGAGCCGCGAGCGCCGAATCGAGAGTCTGGCCGCCTCGCATCACCTGCTCGGCGCCTTCGGCCACGCGGGTGGCGATGCGCTCCCACTCCGGCACCTTCGGCGTCGGGGCGACGTGCTCGAGCTGCGCGAGGAACGGCGCGGCCCTGGGGTCGCCGGCGAGCGCCGCGAGCTTCCACGCCGAGCGCCGGCTGGGGAGGTCTCCCGAAAGGGTATAGAAACGCGCCTGCTGAGCCGGCTCGGAGAGGTAGCGCAGCCACGTCCACGCCGCTTCCGGCGACTGGGCTTTGCGGAAGAGCACCAGGCTGGAGCCGCCCGCGAGCGAGAGCCCCGGATAGGGCATTCCCTCCTCCGGCGGCGGCAGCGGCGCCGTGGCCCAACGGTTCTGCATGTCGGCCGGCAGCCGGTTGCGGAACTCGCCCAGGTTCCAGGGACCGGTGATCACCATCGCGAAGTAGCCTTCGGCAAGCTGCTGATACAGGTTCGCCACGGTCTGCAGATCGACCGCGGGCGCCAGGCCGGAGGAGTAGAGATCGAGATAGAAGGCCATTGCCTTGCGAAACCGGGGATCGCGGAAGGCGCCGTGCCGTCCGCCCGCGTCCAGGAGCCCGGCGCCGGATTGCAGGCCGAAGAGAACCGGCTGGGTCCACTCGTCGATGGGCAGCAGGATGGCGTACTTGTGGGGTCCGCCGAGCCGCTTGATGCGCTCCATGGTGCCGCGCCACTCGGCCCAGCTCCGCGGCGGCCAAGGGCCCCCGGCGGCGGCCACAAGGTCCGTCCGGTAGAACAGCAGGCGCGTGTCCACGTACCAGGGGAGGCCCCACGTCTCGCCCCGGACGACGTTGGCGTCCCAGACCCCGGGGAAGGAATCGCCGGGAACGGCGGACGCCGTCTTCGCAATGCGATCGTTCAGCGGTGCCAAGGCATGCAGCGACTCGAACTCCGGAATCCAGGTGTTGCCCAGTTGCGCGGCGTCGGGTGTCGCATTGCCCACGAAGGCGGTGAGCAGCTTCTCGTGCGCCGCCGTCCAGGGGACCTGCTGCACCTCGATCCGGATGTCTGGATGGAGCCTCTCGAACTCCGGCACCATCTCCCGCACCAGCTCACCCTCGCGGCCGAACCCCCAGAAGCGGACGGTGGTGCGCGCCGGCGTTCCTCCCCGCGCACAGGAAATGACCGCAAGCAATGCCACGGCACCCGCGAGCCACGTCCGGCCCTTCAAGGCGGAGGAGCCTCCGCGAGCCAGCCGCCCTGGAAGCCGGCGCGTTGAAGGCCGCGGACGATGTGGCGGTTGCCGCGCATCGTCTTCCAGACGATGCCGCTGCGGTAGTTTTCGATCATGGCGACGATCGGCCCCTGATCGATACCGAGGTAGTCGACGTCGAACCACCCCTGCGCCGGATCGACGCGCCCGCTCTGCACTCGCCCGCTGGTCCGCAGCGTCGGGTTGAAGGCGTCGAGGAAGCCGTACTTCGCGTAGAGCAGGCTGCCGTAGCGGCGGCTCATCTCATGGATGGCCGGGATCGATAGCTCCGGCGTGAAGACGATCGACGACGCGGCGGCTGTCGGCGTGATCGTGCCGTCGTCGCGGACCTCGTTCGCCGAAGCACCGCGCGCGGCGTAGCCGTAGAACCTGCGCCGGTGGCCGTCGATCGTGATCGTCGCGTCCATTGGGCCGTCGCAGGGCGAGAGGCCCCAGATGCGGTCGCCGTAGTCGCGGTAGCCATTCGGGTTCGCGACGGCGAAAGCGTGCTGCGAGAGGGTGGCGCGGCGGGAGTTCTCAAAGTAATCGATGCCATGCTCGCGCATCACGGCGTCCCGGATGCCGCGGAAATCGATCCAGACGTGCGAGTACTGATGCCCGAAGAGCGGCGCGAACAGGATGTGCTCCTGACCGTAGAAGGTGCCCCAGCGCTCGGTTTTCGTGTACTCGCTCCAGGCGCCCGGCTCGACGGGATGGGTGGGCGACCCAAGGGCAAGGACGAGGACGATCATCGCCTCGTTGTAGCCGCGCCAGTCGTAGGTGTGGAAACCCTCCTCGGGAGTCCAGCCCATGCTGATCGCCGGCTTGCGCACCTGTCCCCACGCCCAGTCGACGCGCTCGTAGAGCTCCTCGGCCGTGGAGCGGATCGCCGCCTCCGTGGCGTCGGCGCCGTCGAAGTACGACTGTGAAAAGAGGACGCCGGCCATCAGCAGCGAGGTGTCGATCGTCGACAGCTCGACGGACTGAAATCGCTCGGCGGTCTTCATGTCGAGGAAGTGGTAGAAGAAACCTTTGTAACCTGAAACACCGCGACGCTCGGCCCCCTGCTTCATCGCCAGGAGCGAGCGAAGGGTGGCGAGAGTCCGCTCCGCGGCTTGCGCACGCGTCACATAGCCGCGCTCGGCACCGATGCCGTACGCCGTGAGGCCGAAGCCGACGGCGGCGATGCTCGAGAACGAGGGCGTCGGCGCACGGTCGGGAATCAGCAGCGTGTGCGCATCGGCAAGGTCCCAGAAATACTGAAAGCTGCGATGCTCGACGTCGTCGAGAAGCGGATCGTTGCGATCGATCGCAATGGCTGCGGCGGCCGTTGGGGCGGGGGCCGGAGCAACTGGACGTGGAGCGACGGCAGGAGGGGCGCCGCAGCCCGCGAGGAGCAGAGCGGCCAGAAGGAGGACGTCAGCCGTCTTTTTCAGTCCCGATTTTTGTCCGGTCATCCCGCGTCCGGTCCTTCCGCGGACCTGTCGTCCACGTGGCAGTGTAAGCGGTTACAGAGGCGAACCGTACCAGCAGGCCCGGCGGGGAGTCAACGCCCCTTGAGCTTCTCCATCTGGCGCTGGCCCTTGTGCAGGATCTTGACCTTCTTCTTCTCCACGAGGCGGGCCAGCTCATCCTGGCGGACGTGGAGCTGGTACAGCTCGCGCTGGAGCTTGCGGTAGCTCTCCAGGCGCTCGGGCGTCAGCCCGGCCTCGACGGCGCAGCCGGGCTCGCCTTGGTGCCGGCAGTCGCTGAAGCGGCAGCTCACGGTCAGCTCCTCGACGTCCGAGAAGCTGGACTCGATGCCCGGCAGATCGCCCTCCCACAGATGAAGCTCGCGCAGGCCGGGAGTGTCGATGAGCAGGCCGCCCGTCGGCGTCAGAAACAGCTCGCGGTGCGTGGTGGTGTGGCGGCCCCGGTCGTCGCCCTCGCGCACCTCGGCCGTCTTCTGGACCTCGCGTCCCAGGAGGTAGTTGCTGAGGGTGGACTTGCCGACGCCCGAGGAGCCCAGCAGCCCCACCGTCCGGCCCGGGCCGAGATAGGCGATCAGCTCCGCGCAGCCCTCGCCGGTCGCAGCGCTCACCGCGTGAATGGGGACGCCCATGGCGATGGCTTCGACCTCGAGCAGGCACTGCTCCGGATTGGCACAGCGGTCGAGCTTGTTGAGGACGATCACGGGCTGGGCGCCGCTGTCCCAGGCCGCGGTCAGATAGCGCTCGATGCGGCGGGGGTTGTAGTCGCCGTCCAAGCCGGAAACGAGGAAGATGGTGTCCACGTTGGCGGCCACCACCTGCTCCTCGGTCTTATGACCGGCCGTCTTGCGCGAGAACCTGGACCTGCGGGGAAGCACCGCATGGATCACTGCCCGCCCCTCCCCCACCGACGGGCGAACCGCTACCCAATCCCCCACCGCCGGATAACCCGCGCCCCCGCCGGGCCCCTTCAGCTCATGGCGAAGCTTGCCGGAAAGGTCCGTCAAATGCTCGGCCTCCCCCGTCGACACCCTGAGCAGCCCCATCTGGGCGACCACGCGAGCGGGGACGAGCCCCTCCTGCGAGCGGTAAGGCTCGAAGGCCGAAGCGAAGAAATCGGTGAAGCCGAGGTCTTGGAGGGTCAAGGTCGCCATGCTAGGGGGAGTATAAGCGCCGGCTGGGAACTGTCTGCGGTTGTCGCGGGTTATTCGCTCTCATCGGGTGATTCGGTTGATTCCTTCGCATTCGGCGTCTCGTCGTCTTCGGTAGCTGGCAGGCTGGCAACTACCCACTGTCGCAGCTTGACGAGCAACGCAGCGACTCTGTCTGAATCGAAGGGTTCCTCTTCTTCCTCGTAGAGCTCATAGCGAAACGCCACAGCAAAAGGAGTCAGAAAACGTAATTCCTCAAAATCCTCAGGGATAGACACTCCGTTTTCTTTGAGCAAATCGAACAGATCCGTCAACCTGTGGGAAAAAGGAAAATCGATTTCTTGACCCGCCAGGGTAGACTTCAACATCTTCTCGGCAGCCTGCTGGGCATGAAATCCGAGAATATCGACCGCAACGTCTTGGTCAAGTCGAAGCTTCTCAAAAACCATTTGGTCCTGGTCGGCTTTGCGCAGAAGGGTTTCCGCGAGATCACGCCGACTCATAGCATAGACGTCCCTTTGTTTTTGCTTCATTAAAAACAGTTCCTGGGATGTCGCACCACTTCTCAAAAGTAGACTCCCCCGCGACGACAATATCCACCGGGATGCGCATCGGCCGCAAGGCGTCATGCAGGCGAACCATCTCCTGGCGCCTGCTTCTTACGTCCCGCTCAATGACCAGGAAATCCAGATCTGAATGTTCACGTGCGTCTCCCCGGGCGTAGGAGCCAAACAGGAAGATCTTCAATGGTTTGGCCACTTCGAGCAGCCGGTCAACGGCTTTGTTGATTGTTTCTTCCGAAATCATGTGAGCCTCCTGAGTTGCCGCAAGTAAGGATGGCTCTCTGGGAGATCCGGCTCCGGCATCTATGCCAGTATACCTAAATTCAAAAAGCGGCTCCGCCCGTGAGCTACGCATCCATCTCGTACGCCCTCTTCAGCCACCGCCGCACCTCGTCGTCGATCTCCGAGAGCGTGGTAATGGCGAAGCGGTGGGTGATGCGGTCCTTCTTTGCGAAGCCGCCCGTGTCGATGAGGCGGCCGGTGGCTGGGGTGTCCTTCAAGGCGAGGCCAAAGTCGATGCGGGTCTTCGTGGTGGGCTTGATTTGGGCGAAGACGTGGTTGCGGTAGAGCGGCACGATGGTCTCGCAGGGGCAGGCCTTGGCGTCCGGCCCGGCTGAGAGGCCAAGCTCAAGAAGGACCTCGTAGATCGGCAGCAGGCCGGCCTTAGGACCGGCGAACATGGTGTCCACGTAGCCGAGGGCGGCCTTCAGGTAGGCCTCGGAGTCGCCGGCTTCCTCACCCTTGCCGAGCGAGCGCTCAGCGATCCACCAAGCGGAGTTGGTGCCCAGCTTGTGCTCGGCCTTGAGCCAGTCCCGGCGCTCCTGCTCCGTGGGCGGTCCCTCGTCCTGGACGAGACGGATCCACTCCTCCAGTGAGCGGCCGGTCTTCTCGGGAAGCGTCTGAACCCAGGTCTGGGTCATCAGCACGCCGGGATGGACGCTGTATGGGTTAAGGCCAATGCTGTTCACATAACGATGGCCGCCCGAATCTGAGTCCAGCGTGGCCGGGTTCTTTTGGCTCGACTACGGGTGGGAAACTTGCTGACCTTTCGCTTGATGGCCCTGGGATTGTGGCGGCCTCGGCTGGAGCT
>DASYJD010000108.1:0-130399 GCA_035996875.1 Thermoanaerobaculia bacterium | reverse complement strand
CTCAACCGCCAGCGCGAGCGGGCCTCGATCGTCGTCTGCACGTTGAACGCCGACATCTACGCTTTCATGGAGCTGGAGAACACCACTCCGAGCGCCACCATCACCGACCTGCTGGGCGCCATCAACGCCCGCTGCGGCGGCGCCCATCCCTATGCCTTCGTGAACACCGGGGGTACCCTCGGCACCGACGCCATCCGGGTGCAGCAGATCTACCGGACGGGCGTGGTCTCGCCGGTCGGCTCGCCGATCGTCGACCTCGATCCCATCCACAACCGGCCGCCCACCGCGCAGACGTACGATGTCGTCGACGCGACGAACCCGGCGTTCGGCAAGCGCCTCACCGTCATCGCCAACCACTTCAAGTCGAAGGGCTCCAGCAACGGCCTGCCCGGAGACGAGGACGCCGGGGACGGTGCGGGGTTCTCGAATGCCACGCGGACCATGCAGGCGTCCCGGCTCCTCACCTGGATCAACAGCACCGTGCTGCCGGCGGCGGGCGATCCGGACGTGCTGCTGCTCGGCGACTTCAACTCGTACGCGCAGGAGGCGCCGGTCACGACGCTGGAGGGCGGCGGCTTCACCGAGCTCGAGGGCACGTTCGACCCGAACACCTACTCCTATCTCTTCAGCGCCGAGCTGGGGCATCTCGACTACGCCTTCTCCAGCACCAGCCTCACGCCGCAGATCACCGGCGCCGCTCCGTGGCACATCAACGCGGACGAGGTGGACGTGTTCGACTACAACGACGAGGTCAAGGACACCGGCGAGGCCACCTTCGAGGAGAAGCCGGACGGCAGCGCGCTCGTGCCGCCGCGGGTCGTCTTCGCCCCGGGAACGCCCTACCGCGCCTCGGACCACGATCCCGTGCTTGTCGGCCTGTTCCCGGTCGCCGACCTCTCGATCACCAAGACCGACGGCATGACCACGGCGATTCCGGGCATCCCGTTGAACTACACCATCACCGCCTCCAACGCCGGTCCCAACGCTGACTCCAGCGCGGTGGTGGCGGACACTTTCCCGGCCTCGCTGACCTGCACTTGGACCTGCACCGGCTCTGGCGGCGGCACCTGCACGGCTTCCGGCTCGGGCAACATCAACAACACCGTCAACCTGCCCGCCGGCGGCAGCGTCACCTACGTAGCGAGCTGCGCGATCAATCCCTCGGCGACCGGCACGCTCTCCAACACGGCGACCGTCACCAACGGTACGACCTCAGACTCCAACGCGGCCAACAACAGCGCCATCGACACGGATACGCTGGTGCCGACTGCGGACATCTCCATGACCAAGACGGACGGCGTGACGACAGCCACCCCGGGCGGCTCGGTCACCTACACCATCACGGCCTTCACCGGGGGCCCCAGCAACGCCCCGGGCGCCACGGTGACGGACACCTTCCCGGCCTCGCTGACCTGCACCTGGACGTGCGTGGGAGCGGGCGGCGGCACCTGCACGGCGTCGGGCTCGGGCAACATCAACGGCACCGTCAACCTGCCGGCGGGCGGCAGCGTCACCTACACGGCGAGCTGCACCATCTCGGCTGCGGCGACCGGCACGCTCTCCAACACGGCGACCGTGACCGCTCCCGCCGGTGTCACCGATCAAAACCCGGGCAACAACTCGGCCACCGATACGGATACCCTGGCCGCGTCGGCGGACCTTTCGATCACCAAGACGGACGGGGTGACGACGGCGACGCCGGGCGGCTCGGTGACCTACACGATCACGGCCTCCAACGCCGGTCCCAGCAATGCCACCGGAGCCACGGTGGCCGACACCTTCCCGGCCTCGCTGACCTGCACCTGGACGTGCGTGGGGGCCGGCGGCGGCACCTGCACGGCGTCGGGCTCGGGCAACATCAACGGCAGCGTCAACCTGCCGAACGGCGGCAGCGTCACCTATACCGCGACCTGCACGGTCTCGGCCGCGGCGACGGGCACGCTCTCCAACACGGCGACTGTGACGGCGCCCGCCGGGGTGACCGATCCAACGCCCGGCAACAACAGCGCGACCGACAGCGACACGATCTCCGCGTCGGCCGACCTGTCGGTGACCAAGACGGATGCCTTCGACCCGTCGGTGGGAGGCGTCAACATGACCTACACCATCACGGTGACCAACGCCGGCCCGAGCAGCGCGACCAGCGCCAGCCTCTCCGACACGCTGCCGGCCGGTACGACGTTCGTCTCCCTCGCCTCGCCGGCAGGCTGGAGCTGCACCACGCCGGCAGTCGGCGCAGGCGGCACGGTTTCCTGCTCGAATCCCTCGTTCGCGGTCGGGAGCGCGGTCTTCACCCTGGTGGTGGCGGTGGCTCCCTCCACGACAGGCACGATCAGCAATACGGCGACGGTTTCCTCGGCCACCACCGACCCCAACCCGGGCAACAACAGCGCCACAGAGACCACCCTGATCGGGTCCGCGGCGGATATCTCGGTCACCAAGGTGGATACACCGGATCCGGTGGCGGCGGGGGCGAACCTCACCTACACGATCACGGTGGGCAATGCCGGTCCGAGCAACGCCCCCACGGCGGGCCTCTCCGACACGTTACCGTCGGGAACCACGTTCGTGTCGCTCTCGTCTCCGGGCGGCTGGTCGTGCACGACCCCGGCGGTGGGCGCGGGCGGTACCGTCACGTGCTCGAACCCTTCGATGCCCCTGGGCAGCGCGGTCTTCACTCTGACGGTCCAGGTCGCGAGCTCGGTAGCGAACGGTACGGTGCTCTCCAACACCGCCACGGTCACCGAGGTCGCGAGCGACCTGAACCCGGGCAACGAGAGCGCCACGGCGACGACCACCGTGACGAACACGAGCTCCCAGGCGACGGTCTCCGGCAGCAAGTCGGTCTCCGGCAACTTCACGCCCGGCGGCACCATTACCTATTCAGTGGTTCTGACCAATAGCGGCCCCGGCACTCAGGGCGACAACCCGGGCCACGAATTCACCGACGTCCTGCCGGTCGGTCTGACCCTGGTCAGCGCCACCGCGACCTCGGGCGTGGCGGCCACCACGATTCCCGCCCGCACGGTGACTTGGGACGGCTCGATTCCGGCCGGCGGCTCGGTGACCATCACCATCACTGCCACGATCGACTCCGGAGTCGCCCCCGGCACGACGCTGGCCAACCAGGGAACGATCGCCTACGACGCCGACGGCAACGGCACCAACGAGGCCACTGCGGTGACCGACGATCCGGCGACCGTGGGCGCAGCCAATCCGACGGTGTTCCCTGTCGTCATCTTCGATCCGACTCCGATTCCGACCCTGGATACGCTGGGGCTGGCCCTGCTGGCCCTGCTGCTGGCGATCGGCGGCTCCCTGATGCTGCGGCGGCGAGTCGACGGCCGGCAGTAGACTTCCCGGTCGTCGCCGTTCCACCCCTCCTTCACCTCGTGAAGGAGGGGTTTCAAATTCTAAATAGGCTATAATCCCATGGCGACAATCCGCCGAGGATGAGCGGGACCATCATAGGATCCCGCTTGCAGCAGGTTCCAAACAGTTTTCAGGGAGTCCGCATCCATGAATCGATCCCTCCTCTCGTCAATTCTCCTTGCAACGCTCGCAGCAGGCACAGCGCACGCCGGCACGGTCTACGTGCCGCTTCCCGGCCAGAATACGGTCGGCACGTCGACCTACGAGGTCCAGGTTTCCATTGCCAACACCGCCGCCGCGCCGGCCACGGTCAATGAGGCCCTGCTCCCCAGCGACGCCGACGGCACCCAGCGCACCGGTGTGACGGCGGGTACCCTGGGGGTGAACGGCGGCCAGACCAGCGTGGTGAAGCCCGGAGCGACCTTCAGCGGCCTTCTCGAGCTCTCCGGGGCCAGCGACTTTCGCTACTCCGCCCGCATGGTGAATCTCGGGGGAGGAGGGCTCGGAGTCGACCTACCGCTCATCACCTCGTCCACCGTGACGAAGGCGAACGGAAGATTGAGCGTCCAGGGGCTAATCTCGGACGCCACGCGGACCACGGACCTGGCGCTCGTCAACCTCGCCACGACGGCCAGCCAATGCACGGTCAACCTGGCTCGCTCCGACGGCTCGGCCCTCGGCGCCACCGCGACGGTGTCCATGAATCCGCTGTCCCACCGCTACTTCACCAACGTCCTCTCCGGCTTGGTGGACGCGAGCGGCGTGGCGGACGCGCGGGCTCAGGTGAGCTGCACCCAGGATTTCTATTCCTATGGCGTGCTCAAGAACAGCGCCACGGGCGAGATGGTCCTGGTCCAGCCCGCGGCCAGCGGCGACTCGACGCTCGGTACTCCGGGTACCACACCGCCTCCCACCGGCGGTGGCTGTGGCAGCGCCGGGGTCACCTGCTTCGACGCCAGGGGCGTCGTCCATCAGCCGACGCCGGTCAACCCGGTGGGCCGCCTGACCTTCGCCTTCCCCCAGGCCGTGTACACGCGCTTCAAGATGTCGATGGACATCACCGTGGGCCAGTGGTACGCCCCGGATCCCGAGGGCAAGGCCCTGATCTACTGGTTCGTGATCGACAAGAACCTCGACATGCCGGGCATGCTCTACTTCCGGGGCCCGGGTCCAGGCGGCAGCGTGGCGCTGGTGCGCCACGGCATCGGGCTGACCCACCCGGAGAAAGGCAAGATCCAAAAGTCCTTCCATGCGACGATCGGCCATACCTACCACTGCGATAACGACTACGACATGGGCCGCGGCGTCTACACCGTGACCATCACCGACAAGGGCACGGGCGAGGTGCAAACGGTGCTGACAGCCGCGCCGAACGTGCACCTGTACGCCTCCCGGCCGGGGCAGCACTTCATCATCGACATGGGCTTCAAGGAGAACGGCGTTCCTGACGAGGTCCCGTCCTTCAACTGGCTCTACCAGAACGTCCACATCGAGGCCTATCACAACTAGCCGTAGACCTCGTCAGACGGTCGAGAGGAAAGGCGCCGGGAAACCCGGCGCCTTTTCCATTGCTAGGCCTGGTAGGGCACGCGGTCGCGAATCTTGTTGAAGCCCAGCCGCTGGAACAGCTCTTCGACGCCGGCGGCGGCGGCGCCGTGATATTCGAGATCCTTGAGAGTGGATTTCACTCCCGGGACCTCGCGCGCGACGGTGGCGAGCCGCTTGGAGAGGAAGGCGAGGTCGCGGCTCGCGGCGAGCTTGGCGTGGAGAGATTTGGCGCCGCGGAGGGCAGCGAGCGAGGGAAGCTCGTCCAGCCGGGCGTAGAGGTCTTCCAAGTGACCGAAGCGGGCGAGGAGCTCCGCCGCCGACTTTCCTCCAATTCCCTTGACCCCTGGAATGTTGTCCACCGTGTCCCCGGCGAGGCCGAGATAATCGGTGATCTGGTCCGGCCGCACTCCGAACTTTTCGACCACCGCCGCAGCGTCGAGCCGGATCCCCTTGCCGAAATCGAGCAGGGTGATCCGGTCGTCCACGAGCTGGGCAAGGTCCTTGTCCGAGGTGACGATGACGGCGCGGTGGTCCTCCTTCTCCAGACGGGCGCAGAGGGCGCCGATCAGGTCGTCGGCCTCATAGCGGTCGTCGATGAAGGTGGCGGCGCCGAGAGCGGCGGCGATCTCCACGCAGGCGTCGAGCTGGGCTTCGAGCTCCGGTGGCGGCAGCACGCGCTGCTGCTTGTAGGCGGGATAGAGGTCGTTGCGGAAGCTGGAGTTGAGGCTGCGGTCGAAGGTCACGGCGAGGTGGGAGGGCTTCTCGTCCGCGATCAGCTTGAGCAGGAACGAGGTAAAGCCATAGGACGCCGCCGCCGGCTCGCCCGCAGGAGTCTTGATGCTCGACGGCAGCGAGAAGTGAGCCCGGAAAATATAGGGGCTGGCGTCCACCAGGTAAACCGTCGCCGCCATCTAGCCGGCTCCGAAGAACGACCGCACGGCCGCCGCGACCGCCTCCAGCTCCTCGTTCGTCAGCTCGGGGAACACCGGCAGGCAGAGTACTTCGTTGCCGGCGGCGGAAGCGACGGGGAGGTCGCCGTCGCGGACGTCCACGAGGCCGGCCAGGGCGGGCTGGTGGTGCAGCGGCGACGGGTAGTGGACGGCGGAGGCGATGCCGGCAGCCTTGAGGTGGGCCATCAGCTCGTCGCGCCGCGCCGTGCGGAGGGTGAACTGGTGGTAGACGGAGCTCACCTCGGGACGGTCGGGCGGCAGGCGGAGATCGCCGACGCCCTTGAAGGCGCCGTGGTAGCGGCAGGCGATCTCGCCGCGGCGGGCGTTGTCCGCGTCGAGCAGTGGCAGGCGGCAGTTGAGGACGGCGGCCTGAAGGCTGTCGAGCCGGCTGTTGGTGCCCACGGCGACGTGGTGATAGCGGCCGCTCTGGCCCTGGTTGCCCAGCGTCCGCACGCGCTCCACCAGCTCGCGGTCGTTGCCGGTGGCGGCGCCGCCGTCGCCGAAGCAGCCGAGGTTCTTGGTCGGGTAGAAGCTCCAGGCGGCGAGCTGGCCGAAGCCGCCCACGCGCCTGCCCTTCCAGCGGGCGCCGTGGGCCTGGGCGGCGTCCTCCACCAGCCACAGGCCGTGCTTTTGGCAGAGGGCGAGGATGGCGTCGACGTCGAAAGGGCGGCCGTAGAGATGGACGCCGAGGATGCCGACGGTCCGCTCGGTGACGCGGGCGGCGGCGTCCGCCGGATCGAGGTTCAGGGTCTCCGGATCGACGTCGGCGAAGACGACTTTGCCGCCCAAGAGGGCCACGGCCTCGGCGGTCGCGAAGAAGCTGAAGGCGGGGACGATCACCTCGTCGCCGGCCTTGAGGCCCAGGGCACGCAGGGCGATGACGAGGGCGTCCGTACCGTTGCCGAGGCCCACGCAGGCCTCGACCTCCAGGTACGACGCGAAAGCCGTCTCAAACTCCCGCACTTCGGGGCCGAGGACGAAGGAGGTTTCGTCGAGGATCTTCCGCCAGCGCTCGTCGAGCTGCGAAGCGATGCGCCGCCGGGTGCGGCCGAGGTCGAGAATGGGAACGTTCATGGCGGCGCGGATTGTACCGCGGCAGAGGGAGGGTGTGGAGTCAACCAGCCTGTAGGGTCTCGATTCCGCCCAAGCAACCCCGGGTTCCCACCGGCTCCGCCGGTTCCCACCCGGGGCTACTGGACTGCCGCCCTATGGGCTCGCCGCATCGTTGGGTCGGCCCCAACCCGAATCATGTCGTCGTGGTTTTTTGGGCCCCCGCCGGCCCTTTTGGGGCAAGACATCCGGCTCGCACAACTCCCAATCTTGCCGAAGACGATTCACCAGCCCGGGAGCCCTGCTATACTCGAACCGGTATTCAGGTCTGAATTCAGACCAGGAGGTCAGCCGTGAAGCCAGTGTTGCTGTCTGAGAACGTGCTCCCTATCGGGGAGTTCAAGACCCAGGCCTCCAGAATCCTGCGAAAGCTGCGCCAGTCGCAAAGGCCGGTGGTCATTACTCAAAATGGAAAGCCGGCAGCCGTTCTCATCACCCCTGAGGAGTTCGACAATATGCATGAGCGGTATCGCTTCGTCGCGGCGGTCCAGGAGGGGCTCGCAGACGTAGAAGCGGGTCGACTGCTCGATTCCGACGAAGTGAGGCGCCAGCTTGACGCCGAGTTTGGGCCTCTTGAGCGATGAGGGTCCGATGGACGCCACGCGCCCTCCGGGACCTTCGGGAGATCGGTGCCTATATTAGTCGTGACAGTCCCCCGGCCGCTCGCCGCTGGGTCGATCGTCTTCAAAATCGCGCTGAACAGGTCACTGAGATGCCGCTTGCGGGTCGCGTCGTGCCTGAGTTCGAGCGAGAAGACATCCGTGAAGTCTTTTTGAAAGGGTATCGGATCGTCTACTGCGTCAGCCCAGACGAGATAGCCATCGTTGCGGTGCTGGAAGGCCACCGGCTCTTTCCTCCTGAGAGAATTCCCCCCAAGAAATAGGGCTGCTCCCAGGTGGCTGTTCGTGGCGACGGCGGCAAGGTCTGGTACTGCCGCACGGCACCCGGGCAGGCCATGCTCCTCATCACCCCAGCCCTCTTTGGACATGGATCTCTGAGATGGTCGACTTTCGAGCAGATGGGGGCAGCCGATCGGACTCAACCACCTGCTGTAGGAGGTTGGTTACACGGCCTCTACCACCTTCTCAAGCTCTAGCGCGAATTTGGTGCCGCTTTTTCTTGCCTGTAGAATCTCCACTTTTCTTGGCCGTATAGCAATGATGGAGAGAACCGATTTTTCGCATAGGTGCCTCCCATGCGGTAACCAAGGATAAGTGAGACACTTATTTCGTGACGAGCCCTAAGCGGGCCGCCGCAGGTCCGCTTGAGCTTGCGCTTGAGCGAAGGGTTAGACCTCACGCTTGTCGCTGCTCTAGATGCTTTCATAGGCCAAAATACTTAATGGCGGAGTTAAACGCATCAAGATCAGCTACAGTCATTTCTCTGGCGTTGCTTACTAAGAGACCCGCATGGATCGCGTCGTTGCGGTTCTTTCGGATTTCCTGCAGTTGACTGAGCGGGAAGCCCGGCCTCTGCTCAAGTTTCAGCACGCGAATGTAGTCTAGGAGTTTGTTCATCCCTGGGCTGCAATCGTCCTTCAGTAGCTTTTGGCTTACGCCATGCTCGATCAAAAGCTGATACAAAACGACTGCCGCGGTTCACCATCGGCCCGATGTGTCGGTCCAACGGCTGAATAACGAGGCCCTTCAGGGCCGCAATGGATACCGCGTCCACGGCATGTCGTAGACCACGATCTCGCTGCCGCCCATGGTGATGTTGCCCTGGATATCCAGATGGTAGACGGGCCGGAAGCGGGGATCGCGGGCCACGCCGGGCACCCAGGAGGGGAAGATCACCACGTAGTCCGGCCGGCGCCGCTCGACGGCGGCCACCATGGCGTCGTTCCAGGACGTGCCGGCGGCCACGGCTTGCTGCACCTCGCGACGGATCTCCGGGGTGGCGATGCTCGCCAAGTCGACGATCGGATTGGGCAGCAGGTACTTGATGGCGCCGATGTCGTTCACCGCCAGCACGGCTTCGGGCGGCACCCGGGCCGCCAGCCATTGGGCGATGGCGACGTCGCTCTCCTGGACGTTCGCCACGTTCTGCACGTAGAAGCTTTCACCCCGCACGAGGTTGGCGAGAGTGGGGACGAAGAGGACGGCGACTCCCAGAGCGGCGAGGGCCGCGCGCAGCAGCGGTGAGCCAAGCAGCGCTCCCACGGCGCGGACAGGCTTTTCGAGGCCCAGCACGCCCAGGATCGCCAGCACCGGGAACAGAGGGAAGTAGTAGCGGCCGAAGTTGCCCAGCATCTGCGTGGGCCCCGGAGTGAGCACCGAGTAGGCGAGCGGCAGGCTGAACAGCCAGAGGGCCGGCAGCAGCCCGCGCTCCCGGGGCGTCCCCAGGCGGGCGGCGAGGGCGAGAGCCCCCGCGCCGGCGAGGAGGGTCGTCCACGGCTGGGGCTGGAAGAACAGGCTGAGGACGTTGACGAGGTAGCGCTGGTTGGGCAGCACGCCGTGCGCGGCGCCGCCGCCTTTGGCCGCCCAGGTGGTGGGAAGCACGGAGCCGCCCGCCCAGCGGTAGAAGAGGCATGGGCCGGCCACGGCGCAGACGGCGAAGGCCGCGGCCAGCAGCAGCGTCCGGAGGGCAGGCGTGCGCCAGCGGCGTTCCCCTTCAGCGCCGGTGAATACCAGGAAACGGTCCGTGAAGGCGAGCGCGAGCAGCAGGACCGCCTCGGGACGGGCCAGGGCGGCGATCGCCAGGACGCCTGCCGAGAAGGGCAGCCGGCCGGGCTGGCCGAAGTTATTGCGCTCGCGCAGGTGCAGGATCATTCCCCACAGAGACAGTAGGATGAAGAGCGGGATCTCCATTCCCGAAAGGGCGGACCACACGAGCCAGCTCGTCGCCAGGGTGAGGCCCGCCGCCAGCGCGGCGAAACCGGGAGAGAGGCCGAGCTCGCGGCCGAGGCGGCGGGTGGCTTCGACGCCGGCGAGATGAAGGGAGATGCCGAGGAGCTTGGTCCAGACGACGACGTTGCCGGGCAGCAGGAAGAGCAGGGAGAGCAGGGCCGTCCACAGGGGCGCGGTCGAGCCGGTGACGAAGTGTCCCGGGTTGTAGGAGAGGCCGAGGCCGCGGGCCAAGTTGCGGGCGAACTGCAGATGGATCCAACTGTCGTCGAGCGGAAAGCCCAAGGCCCCCTTGAGGCGGGCGATCTCCGCCAGCAGGTAGCGCAGGCAGGCCACTGCGGCGGCCAGAAAGAGGAGCGGGCCGGCCGGAAAGCGCCGCGGTCGGGGAACCGCCGGGGGAGAGGCTTGCGAGGTCATCGATGGCTCACGAATCCAGCGAAGCATACACAACTGGCGAAGACAGGTTTATGATCGCGGGTCCCATGACTCTGACCGCTCTCGCGTCGCGACGCCGCCGGGCCGCCCGGATCGCCCTGTACTCCAGCCTGGTGCTGGTGGGCGGCTTCACCTTCGGCTTGGTGAAGCTGCTCGACCGCCCTTTGAAGGCCCATCGCACCGAGGAGTGGGCGAAGCGCGACTACGCCCGCATGCCCGAGGTGAAGCTCCTCCAGCAGTACGTGCAGATCGACACCAGCGAGACCACCGGCGACGAGCTCGCCGGCGCGCAGTTCCTGGCCCGTCATTTCGCCGCCGCCGGCATTCCCTACCGCATCGAGACGGTGGGGCCGAAAAAGGCCAATCTCTATGCCTGGCTGGACGGCAAGGACCGTCATCCCCTGGTGCTGCACAACCACCTCGACGTCTCGGCGGTCGATCCCAAGGAGTGGTTCTCGCCACCCTTCGAGGCGCGGATCGACGGTCCGTGGATGTACGGCCGCGGCGTTTTCGACATGAAGAGCATCGCCATCTCCCAGATGCTGGCGATGATCGACCTGAAGAAGAGCGGGGTCCCGCTCAAGCACTCCGTCCTCTTCCTCGCCACCAGCAGCGAGGAGCGGGGGAGCCGGCTGGGAGTGCGGCGCATCCTCCAGCTCCACCCGGAAATGGTTCGCAACTTCTGGGCCGTGCTCACCGAAGGCGGGGTAGTCGAGGCCCGGGCCCGCGACGAGATCAAATTCTGGGGAACGGAAGTCGCACAGCGGCGCTTCGCCGACCTCACCGTCTGCAGCGGCGACCGCGAGCCGCTCGAGCAGCTCCGCAAGACGCTGCTGGAGATCGGGCCCACGGAGACCGAGCTGCGGCTGACACCCGAGGCCGCGGCGACCCTGGCCGCCTACGGTCCAACCCGCGACCGCGCGGACCTGCGGGATCTCATCAGCCACCCCGAGAAGGTGATGGCGGACGTCACCGCCTATCGCAAGCTGCCGGGCTACCTGCGCTCCATGCTGCGCAGCGAGGCGGTGCCGTTCAAGGTGGAGGCGGCGCCGGGCGGCGGCTACGAGTTGCTGATCAAGTTCCAGCTCCTGCCGGGGGAGGACCTGGCGAGTGTGCGCGACAGGCTCGTTCCGCCCTGGCTGACCTTCGGCCTGACCACCCGGCTCGACGAGCCTGACTCCTCCCGCGGCGGCAGCCCGTTGAACCACCCCGTCTTCCTGGGTCTCCAGGCGACTCTTCACGACAGTTATCCGGACGCTCCACTCGGCCCCTACTTCCTGCCGTGGACCGCCACCGACTCCCGCTTCTTCCGCACGATGGGAGTGCCGGCCTACGGCTTCTCCCCGTTCCTCATCATGAACTCCGACACCCTGCAGGTCGACGCCGCCAACGAGCGCTTCGCGCTCCCGGCCTTCGTGGACGGCGTCGCTCTCTACAGCAAGGCGGTTCGCCGCCTGGTCTCTGACACTTAGTGGTAGACGCCGGTGGCAAATTTTGTCGAGCCCGAAAGTGAAGCTGAAGAAAACAAACAACTTAGAGTCCGCCAGACCCTGGCATCGACCCTGCTTTATTACCGGGTGACAAGGCTCCGCGGATTTCCCGGGGGCGAGAAGTAAAACGAGGGGAGGAGACCCTACCATGTTGATGAAGATTCGTAATCGTCAGAAGGGCTTCACGTTGATCGAGCTGCTGATCGTCGTCGCAATCATCGGTATCATTGCGGCCCTGCTCATCCCGAACTTCCTGGACGCGCTCCAGAAGGCGAAGCAGAAGCGGACCGTGGCCGACATGCGGAACACAGGCACCGCGATGTTCTCCTGGCTGACCGACCAGGTCGGCGCGGCTGCGGCCGGCGCGACGGCCACCGAGGTCGACCTCAGCACCGCCAACTATGGCACCCCGCTGGCGGCGTCCGACGTCACCACCTTCCTGGTGCCGCAGTACCTGCAGTCGGTGCCCGACAAGGACGGCTGGAAGAAGGCCTATTCGTACTGGATGAACACGGCCAACGTGCTGGCTCAGACCGTGCTGGCGGTTCGCTCCAACGGCCGTGACGGCAGCACCATCGCCGACAAGTACACCGTCGCCGGCTTCGATCCCACCGACTACGACCAGGACATCGTCTGGGCCGACGGCTTCTTCGTCCGCTGGCCGCAGAAGACCAACTAATCGTTCCTGCAATCTCTGGCTGGTCTTTAGGGGGGCGCCTTCGGGTGGCCCCCCTTTTGGTCTGTAGGGCTCAGGTCCGTAGGCTCAATCGGATGCGCCGTTTCCTTTCCGCCATCGTCCTCCTGCTCCTCTGGCTGGCCGTGCCGGCCCCGCCGGCGTCTGCCGCCGGTACCTCTCCGATTCTTTCGGAGGCCGCCGGCTGGCTCCAGCGCTACATCCGCGTCGATACCTCGAACCCACCGGGCAACGAGCAGCGGGCGGCGGACTTCCTGGCCGGCCTGCTGCAGAAGGAAGGTATCGCCTCCCAGGTGGTCAAGACTCCCGAAGGCCGGGCCAACCTCTGGGCCCGCCTCGCCTCGCCCACGAGCGGCGGCCGCGCCGTCCTGCTCCTGCACCACATGGACGTGGTCCCCGCCGGGCCGGGGTGGAGCGCTCAAGCCTTCGCCGGCGAGGTCCGAGACGGCTTTCTCTGGGGTCGCGGCGCGCTCGACGACAAGAGTCTGGGAGTCGTGCAGCTCGCCGCCCTGGTGGACCTCAAGCGGCGCCGGGTTCCAATAGCCCGCGACGTGATCTTCCTCGCCGTGGCCGACGAGGAGAACGGCGGCCTGCGCGGCACGGCTTGGCTCCTCGCTCAGCACCCCGAGCTCTTCCAGGGGGTGGAGGCGGTGATCGGCGAGGGCGGCCGGAGCCAGACGGGAGGCGGCGGCAAGCTGCTGTGGTGGGGCATCGAGGTGTCGCAGAAGCGTCCCCTCTGGCTCGAGGTCTCGACCTCGGGGCGGGGTGGCCACGGCGCCGGCCTGAACCCCGAAAGCGCCAGCCATAAGCTCATTCAGGGGCTGGCCCGGCTGCTCGGCGCGCCTCCCCGGTTCCACGTCAGCCCTCCCGTGCGGGACTACTCCCGGGCCATCGCGCCGCTTCAAAATCCGCACTGGCGGCGGGTCTTCGGGAACATCGACGCGGTCATCGCCGAGAGTGGCCCGAAGGAGTTCCTCCTGCCGGGCATGGCGAACCTCTTCCTCGACACGGTGCAGATCACCGTGCTGCGGGGAGGCGAGCGGATCAACGTCATCCCGGAAACCGCCATGGCGCGCATCGACATCCGCCTCCTGCCCGATACCGACGCGGCCGCCTTCCTCAAGGACGTCCGGCGCCTGCTGGGTGCAGGCTTCGACGTCAAGGTGCTGGTGACCTCCCCGCCGTCGCCGCCGTCGCCGGCTTCCGGCCGTCTCTACCGCGCCATGGAGCGGGCCTTGAAGCCCGAGGGGCCGGTGGTGCCGACCTTCATCGCCGGCTTCACGGATTCCCGGTTCTTCCGCGAGCGGGGGATTGCGGCGTACGGCTTGTCGCCCTTCCTGCTGGGCCCGGAGGACACTCAGGGGATCCACGGCACCAACGAACGGATCTCGTTGCGGGAACTCGATCGCGGAGTTGTTCGAATGCGCCAGATTCTATCTTTCTATGTCTCTGCAGCGCAGTGACACCCGATGGCCGTCGAATGACGTTTTTTGCCAGCGAGACCTCTTCGGAAGACAAGGAACCTTCTTGTTTTTCAAGGACTTACGGGGACGTACCGTCTGGCACGCCCCTTGCCCTGAGAGAGGCTGTTGAATACCATGGGGGGAGACTTGATTATGAGGCGTAGACTCGCAGGAAAGCAGACGGGCTTTACGCTCATCGAGCTGCTGATCGTCGTCGCGATCATCGGTATCCTGGCCGGCATTCTGATCCCGAACCTCTTGGACGCCATGCAGAAGGCCAAGCAGAAGAGGACGGTGGCCGATATGCGGATTACCGGCACGGCGATGTTCTCCTGGCTGTCCGACCAGGTGGGAGCGGCGGCGGCCGGGGCGACGGCGACGAACATCGACCTCGCCGATTACAAGACGATCGCGCGGTCGGATCTCGAGGCGCTGCTGGTCCCGGCGTACATCGAGCGCGTCTCGGAGCTGGATGGCTGGAAAAATCCGTTCAAATATTTTATCGACCCTATCAACGTCCAGTCCACGCACGTCATGCTCATCGGTAGCGGAGGCCGTGACAACAGCGAGATCTCCGGCACCTATACGGTGAACGGTTTCGATCCGACGGACTACGATCAGGACATCCTCTGGGCCGACGGCTTCTTCGTCCGCTGGCCAGGGAAGTAGCCTCTCGCCCGCCGGGGCGAGCGCTGGGTGGACGGGCGGGATAGTATTCGGCGCAGGACTGCTCAATGCGCCGCCGGACTGTCACGATTCTGCCCGCTCTTCTTGCGTCGGCTTGGCTCCTGAGTCTCTTCGCGCCCGTGCTCTCCCCGGCACGGGCGCTGGCCAATCGGGACATCCCGACCTTTCATCTCCCCCTGCGAACCGCGTTCCGGGAGCTGGCCGCCTTCGGGCTGCCGCAGTGGAATCCCTGGCTGCACGGCGGCCAGCCCATTCTGTCGAACCCCAGTTACGCCGCCTTCTATCCTCCGAGCTGGCTCGTCCTGGCGGTGCCGCCGGCTTATGCCCTGAGCCTTTTGGCGATCCTGCATGCGGGCCTCGCCTTCGCGGGGGCGTGGTTCCTGGCGCGCCGGCTCGGCTGTGGGCGAGGTGCGGCGGCGCTCGCGGGCATCGGCTTCTCAGGGTGCGGTGCTTATCTCTCCTTCTTGAGCGCGTTCAATCTCTTCTGGGGGATCACCTGGCTGCCCTGGGTGCTGGCCTGGGGAGACGCAGCGCTGGCGGCGGGTCCAGGCGAGCGGTGGTGGCGGCCGGGGCTGCTGGCAGGTGGGGCCCTGGGGCTGGCGTTGCTCAACGGCGAGCCGGCGACGGCGATGATGAGCGGCCTGGGCCTGCTGGCGCTGACGGTGGACGCGGCGGTGCTGCGCGGCCGTCTGGCGTGGAAGACGGCGGCGCGAGCGCTGGTGCCCGTCCTCTTCGGAGGGGCCCTGGCCGCCGTGCAGCTCGTGCCGACTCTCAGCCGGTTGGCCGAATCGCCGCGGCGCGGGCTGACCTTCGCCGTTGCCGCCGACTGGTCGATGCCTCCGGCACGGCTGATCGAGACCGTCTTTCCCCGCTTTTTCGGCGACGGGGCGCGCAGTCTGGAAGGGCTTTTTTTCGGCTGGACGCTCAACGACGGCCACTATCCGTACGTCGAGTCGCTGTACCCGGGCCTGCTGCTGACGGTCCTGGGGGTGGCCGCCCTGGCGCGCCGCGGCATCCCGCGGCGTGGCGCCTGGTTCCTCGCCTGCGCCGGCGGCTGGTTTCTCGCTCTGGGGCGCCACAACCCCGCCTACGGCTGGCTGCGGCGGGCGTTCCCACCGCTGGCCGTCCTTCGCTACCCGGAGAAGTTCGCCGTCCTGGGCGTTCTCGTCCTGGCCCTTGCGGGCATTCTGGGATGGCAGCGGCTCCTGGAGGAACGCCGGGCCGGCCGGCCGGAAAGTGCCGGGCTTCCCCTCGCCCTGGCGCTGGCGGTGCTGGCGGCGGCCTCGGCGCTGGCGATCCTGTTGCGGCTGGCGCCGGGGCTTGCCGAGCGGTTCATCGCCAGCCATGCCGAACCCGGCCCGGGCAGCGCCGTCGATGCCGCCCGTCTGGCGTACCTGCGCGGCGAGAGCTGGATCGCCGTGGCCACGGCGGTGGGCGTCGCCGCGCTGCTGGCGCTCTGCCGCTGGAACCGGCCGCCGCAGCGCCTGCTCCAGGGGCTGGCCCTGGTCCTCCTGGCTGCCGACCTCTGGCATCAGGAGCACGGGCTCGTGCGGTCCGCCCCCGCCGCGCTCTATCGCACCCCGCCGTCCCTCGCCGCGGGCCTGCTGCCGGCGCGCAACCGGATCTTCCTGCAGCCGGCGGGTGAGGATCCGGTGGACCTGACGCCCGTCCTGGGTGATCTGCAATCCCTGATCGCGCGGAACAAAGTGGCCACTCTCCAGCCCTACTCGGCCCTGCTGTGGGACATTCCCTACGTCTTCGAGATCGACTTCGAGCTGATGCTGACCCGCTGGGGCCAGCGGGCGACCGACGTCTTTCGGGCCGAATGGGCGTTGCCGCAGAGGGGCTACCGTTTCCTGGGAGTGTGGAACGTGGGCGACGTCTTCCTTCACCGCACCCCGGCGGAGCAAGAGGCGATGCTGCGCGATCCTTCGGTGCGGGACGCCGGCGGGATCGCCCTGCGCCGGGTGGCCAATCCCTACCTGCTGCCCCGCTTCCGTTTCGTGCCGCGGGTGAGCTTCCACCGCACCTACGCCGAGGCCCTGGCCGTAGGCCGGGCGCTCGCCTGGAAAGTGGCGCGGGACGAGCAGTGCGTCGGCCAGCCGGTGCGCACCCTGACGTACGCGCAGCCGCCGCAGCCTCTGGAGCTGGTGGACGAGGGCGGGAGGATCCGGCTCGGCTACCGGGCGGCGGAGGGCGCCTTCCTGGTCGCCGCCATCACCTTCGACGAGGGCTGGCGGGCGAGCCTGGAGGACGGCTCGCCGCTGGCCGTCCATCCCACCGCCGCCTCCCAGATCGGGGTCGAGCTGCCGGCCGGCGAGCACCGCCTGCGGCTCGAGTACCGGGAGCCGCTGGTGGGAGAGGGGGCCGCCATCACCCTGGCCGCCCTGGCTGCCGGAATCGCGGTCTTCTGCTGGCCCTTACGGCCTGGGCGCCGCGAGGCGGCTGAAGCGTGAGCTGGCGGCGCCGGCTCGCTGTCGCCTGGCCGCCGGCCCTGCTGGGCACGGCCTGGCTGCTGAGCCTCTTCGCGCCGCTGCTGTCGCCGGGCCGGGTGCTGGCCAACCGGGACGTCGCCAATTTCCACCTGCCGCTGCGGCTCACGTTTCGCAACCTCGCGGCCTTCGGCCTGCCGGTGTGGAACCCCTTTCTCAACGGCGGCCAGCCGATTCTCTCGAATCCCAGCTACGGCGCCTTCTACCCGCCGGGCTGGCTGGTGCTCGCCATGCCCCCTGCCTATGCCCTCGGCCTGCTGACGATCTTTCATTCCGGCCTCGCTTTCGCCGGCGCCTGGTTTCTGGCCCGGCGCCTGGGCTGCGGCCGCGGCGCGGCGGCGCTCGCGGCGGTGGGCTTCTCGGGCTGCGGGGTCGTGCTCTCCCTGCTCAGTGCCCTCACCATGCTCTGGGGCCTGGCCTGGCTGCCGTGGCTTCTGGCCTGGGCGGACCAGGCCTTGCGCGCGCTCCCGAGCGAGCGGTGGTGGCGTCGGGCCCTGCTCGCCGGCGGTGCCCTGGGCCTTCAGACCCTGAACGGCGAGCCCTCGACGGTGGTGCTCAGCGGCTTGGCGCTGCTGGCGCTGGCCGCCTCCGCCGCCGTGTCGCCGGTGCGGCATCGAGCCGCCGCCCTGCGGATCCTGGTGCCCTTCGCCTTTGCCTTGGCGCTGGCCGCGGTCCAGATCATTCCCACGGCCTTCCGGCTGGCGGACTCGCCGCGCCGGGCGCTCTCCGCCGGGCAGGCGACCCTCTGGTCGCTGCCGCCGCAGCGGCTGGTGGAGATCGTCTTCCCCCGTTTCTTCGGCGATCCGACGCGCGACGTCGAGGGGCGTTTCTTCGGCTGGCAGCTCAACGACCTGCACCACCCTTATCTGGAGTCGCTCTATCCCGGCCTGCTGCTGGCGGTGCTCGGCGTGGCGGCCTTGGCCGGCGGCGGCATTCCGTTGCGGGGAGCGTGGGCGCTCGCCGGCGCCGGCAGCGTCTTTCTCGCCCTCGGCCGTCACAACCCGGCCTACGAAGGGCTGCGGCGGGCGGTGCCCCTGCTCGCGGTGCTGCGCTTTCCGGAGAAGCTCGCCGTGCTGGCGGTGCTGGCCCTGGTGGTGGCGGGCTTCCTGGGTTGGCAGCGATTGCTCGACGAACGGCAGGCGGGCCGGCCCCAGGCCGCCGACCTGCCGTTGGCCCTGGCGCTGGCGGCGCTGGGATTCGCCGTGGCCTTGGCGGTGCTGCTGCGGGTGGGACAGGGTGCCGCCGAGTGGCTGATCGCGACCCAGGGCTCGCCGGGTCTGGACGCGGCGGGCCGCGCCGTGGGCCTCGGCTCCCTGCGCGGCGAGAGCCTGGCGGCGATCGCCACGGCGGCGGCCGTCGCCGCCCTGCTCGCTCTCTGCCGCTGGCGGCGGCCATCCAACCGCCTGCTCTCACTGCTGGCGGTCGCTCTCCTCGCCGCCGACCTCTGGCACTACGGGCACGGGTTGCTGCGCACCCTGCCGGCCTCTCTCTATCGGGATCCGCCTCCCCTGGCCGCGGCGCTGCTGCCGGCCCGCGACCGCATCTTCGTCGAGGAGGGCGCCTACGACGGGCTGGTGGCGGTGCCGCGCGGCGGCGACCCACGGACGGCCGTGCAGCAGACCTACGTCGCCCGCCTGTCGCCCTACTCGGCGCTCCTGTGGCAGATTCCCTATGCCTTCAACAAGGACTTCGACCTCATGCTCACCGGCTGGGGGAGCAGGGCGGAAGACATCCTGAAAGGCGAGAGGCAGAATCCGGCGGCCTTGCCCCGCTACCTCGGCGCCTGGAACGCCCGAAACTTCCTGCTGGCGAGGACCAGCCCCTACCAGCCGCCGGCGGCGGCCGGACCCGAGGCCGAGAGGATACGGCGGGTCGTGAACCCCTTCGTGCTGCCGCGGTTTCGGTTCGTGCCCCGGGTGACTCTTCATCCCAGCCAGGCCGCCGCCCTCGGTGCCGCGCGTGCCGCGGGGTGGGACGTGGCTCGGGAGGAGCAGGGCGTGGCGCCCGGCGTGCCGGCGCAGACGCTGGTGTTCCGGCGGCCGCCGCGCCTGCTGGGAGTCGTCGACGAGGGCGGCCACGTCCGTCTCGACTATCAGGCGGACGAAGGAGCGTTCTTCGTCGCCGCCATGACTTTCGACGCCGGCTGGCGCGCGCGGGTGGACGGTCAACCGGTGCCCATCCGTCCCACGGCGGCCTGCCAGGCCGGAGTGCGGCTCCCTGCGGGCGCTCACCGGCTGGACCTCCAGTACCGCGACCCCGCCGTGCCGCTCGGCGCCGCCGTCACCCTGGTGGCCCTGAGCGTGGGAACGCTCCTCTTCCGCCGGCAGCAACTCCCCTTTCAGAGGACGTGAGGAAACGGCATGGACACCATGGACAGGATGAAGGCGAGCCACGGGGGCCCCGGACCCTCCACGCGGAGCAGGCTCCTCCCCGCGTTACAGCCGGCATTGCTGGCGGTGGCCTGGGTCGTGAGCCTTCTCTCGCCCATCCTTTCCCCAGGGCGGGCGCTGGCCAACCGCGACATCGCCGCCTTCCATCTGCCGCTGCGTTTCGCCTTCCGGGAGCTCGCCGCTTTCGGCCTGCCGCTGTGGAATCCGTGGCTGCACGGCGGCCAACCGCTGCTGTCGAACCCCAGCTACGGTGCTTTTTATCCGCCGAGCTGGCTGATCTTCGCGGTGCCCCCCTACTACGCCTTGAGCCTTCTGGCCTTGCTGCACGTGGGCCTGGCTTTCGCCGGCGCGTGGCGGCTGGCGCGCCGGCTGGGCTGCGGACGCGGCGCGGCAGCCCTGGCTGGAATCGGCTACTCGGGGTGCGGCGCGTACTTTTCGCAGCTCAGCGCCTTCACGTTGCTCCTGAGCCTCGCCTGGCTGCCCTGGCTCCTCGCCTGGGCGGACGAAGCTCTGCGCGCGCCGGAGGGAGAGCGCTGGTGGCGGCCGGCGCTGCTGGCCGGGGGGACCTTGAGCCTGCAACTGCTCAACGGCGAGCCCTCGACCGTGCTCATGTCCGGCCTCGCCGTGCTGGCCCTGGCGGCTTCGGCGGCAGGGCGGCAGGCCGGGATTCGGCAAGCGGCCCAGCGGACGCTGCGAGTGCTGCTGGTTCTCTTTGCCTTCGCATTGGCTCTGACGGCGGTGCAGACACTCCCGGCTCTGGGCCGGTTGGTGGACTCGCCCCGTCAAACGCTGGACGCCAAGCAGGCCATGAGCTGGTCGCTGCCGCCGCAGCGCCTGGTCGAGGTGATCTGGCCGAGATTTTTCGGCGAGCCGGCCCGCGCCCCGGAAGGGCTGTTCTTCGGCGGCGAGCTCAGCGACGGCCAGTTCCCATACGTCGAGTCGCTCTATCCGGGCCTGCTGCTGGCCGTGCTGGGGGCAGCGGCTCTGCTTCGCGGCCGCATTCCCCGGCGGTCGGTCTGGGGCCTCGCCTTTGGCGGGGGCATTTTTCTCGCCCTCGGCCGCCACAATCCGCTCTATGCCGGACTGCGCCGTGCCGTGCCGGTGCTGGCAGTCCTGCGCTATCCGGAAAAGTTTGCGATCCTGGCGATCCTGGCGCTGGTGCTGGCCGGAGTCCTCGGCTGGCAGCGGCTGCTCGACGAGCGCCAGGCCGGCCGGCCCGAGGCGGCGAACCTCCCCCTGGCACTCTCCCTGGCGGTGCTGGCGGCCACGGCGGCTCTGGCGGCGCTCCTCCTTTGGGCGCCGGGCATCGCCTCGCCGCTCCTCGCCGCCGCGAGCGGCGCTCCGACGCCGGCCCACAGCGCCGCGTCGCTCGCCTACCTGCGCGACGAGAGCTGGGCCGCGGTGGCGACCGCAGCGGCCGTTGCCGCGCTCCTCGGCCTCTGCCGCTGGCGCCGGCCGGCCCAGCGATGGCTGTCGCTGCTCGCGGTGATGCTGCTGGCCTTCGACCTCTGGCACTACGGGCACCGGATCGTAAGGACGGTGCCGGCCACCACCTACCAGGTGCCGCCGCCTCTGGCCGCGTCGCTCCTCCCGGCCCGGGACCGCGTTTTCGCGCCCATTCAGGCGGGTCGCGACTTGACGCCGGAAAAGGTCGCCAACCAAGCCGACCGGACGGGCCTTTATATCGCCAGGCTGTCGCCCTATGGGGGCCTGCTCTGGCGCATCCCCTACGCCTTCGACATCGATTTCGACCTCATGCTCACCAGGTGGGCTCAGGCTTCGGACGAGATCCTGCTGCACGAATGGACGGAGCCCGAGCGAAGCTTCCGCTACCTCGGCGCCTGGAACGTGCGCACGGTGCTGATGGCGAGGAGAAACGCCGACGAGCCGCCCGCGGGATCGGACCCCGTGCTCCTGGGGCTGCGCCGGCTGGAGAACCATCACGTGCTCCCCCGTTTCCGTTTCGTGCCGCGAGTGACCTTCCACCCGACCCTGACCGCGGCGGTCGCTGCCGCCCGGGCGGCGGAATGGGCGGTCGGCCGCGAGGAGCAGAGCGTCCGTCCGGGGCCTGCCCGGACTCTGGTCTACAGCCGCCCGCCGCGCCTTCTGGAGTCGGCGGACGAGGGAGGGAGGGTCCGCCTCCGCTACCAGGCGGTGGAGGGGGCGTTCTTCGTCGCCGCCACGACCTTCGACGAGGGCTGGCGGGCCCGGATCGACGGCGCGCCGGCCGGCGTCTACCCCACCGCGGCCTGCCAGCTCGGGGTGGAGCTCCCGCCCGGCGAGCACCGACTGCTCCTCGAGTACCGGGACCCGTTCGTGCCCGTCGGCGCCGCCGTCAGCCTTTTCGCCCTGCTGGTGGGCGTGCTGGCGTACCGCCGGCCGCAGGCGGTGCCGTGACGGCGCTCCGCCGCGGCGCCGTGGCGCTGGCTCCCGTCCTGCTGGGCGCGGCATGGCTGGCGAGCCTCTTCGCGCCGGTGCTGCCGCCCTCGCGGGCGATGGCGAACCGCGACATCGCCCTGTTCCACCTCCCTCTGCGCACCGCGTTCCGCGACCTCGCCGCCTTCGGCCTGCCGGCCTGGAACCCGTGGCTGCACGGCGGCCAGCCCATCCTGTCGAACCCCAGCTACGGCTCGTTCTACCCGCCGAGCTGGCTGGTGCTCGCGGTGCCGCCCTACTATGCGCTGACGCTGATGGCGGTGCTGCACGCCGCGATCGCCTTCGCGGGAGCCTGGCGGCTGGCGCGGCGGCTGGGCGGCCGCCGCGGCGCCGCGGCGCTCGCCGGGGTGGGGTTCGCCGGCTGCGGCGTCTACCTCTCCCTGCTCAGCGCCTTCAACCTGTACTGGGGGATCTCCTGGCTCCCCTGGGTGCTGGCCTGGGGGGACGAGGCGCTGCGGGCCGGGCCGGACGAGCCGTGGCAACGGCCGGCGCTGCTGGCGGGAGGAGCCCTGGGGCTCGCGCTGCTCAACGGCGAGCCGTCGACGGCGATGATGAGCGCCTCAGGCTTGCTGGCGCTCGCCGCCTCGGCGGGATTCCGCCGGCCGGCCGCCGCGTTGCGCGTGCTGCTGCCGTTCCTGATGGCCGTGGCGCTCGCCGCCGTGCAGCTCGTTCCCACCCTCGGGCGTCTCGCCGACTCGCCGCGGCGGGGCCTGCCGGCCGGCTACGCGACGGTCTGGTCGCTGCCGCCCTCGCGCTTGGCCGAGGTGGTCTTCCCACGCTTCTTCGGCGATCCGGCACGGACCTCCGAGGGCCTGTTCTTCGGCTGGGGGATCGACGATCTCGACTATCCCTATCTCGAATCGCTCTACCCGGGGCTGTTGCTGGCGGTGCTGGGGGCGGCTGCCCTGCTGCGGGGCCGCATTCCGCGCCGTGCGGCCTGGGCCGCCGTCGCCGCCGCCGGCCTCCTCCTGGCCCTCGGCCGCCACAACCCGGTGTACGAGGGGCTGCGCCGGACGATCCCCCTGCTGGGGCTGCTCCGTTTTCCCGAGCGTTTCGCCATCCTCGGCGTCCTCGCCCTGGTCATGGCGGGCGCCTTGAGCTGGCAGCGGCTGCTCGACGACCGGCAGGCAGGCCGCCCCGAGGCCGCGGACTTTCCCCTCGCCGTCTCCCTGGTCGTGCTGGCCACCGCCCTCGCCTTGGCGCTCCTGCTGCGCTACGAGCCCCGGATGGCGGCCGGCTTCGTGGCGGCCCACGGCGCCCCCGACCTCGATCCGGCACACCGGCTGGCCGCCGCGGCGTACCTGCGGGCCGAGGCTTTAGCGGCGGTGGCGACCGCCGCCGCGGTCACCGTCCTGCTCGCCCTCTGCCGCTGGCCGCGGCCGCCCCGGCGCCTCCTCTCCCTGCTCGCCGTCGCCCTGCTGGCCACCGATCTCCGGCACTACGGGCACGGCCTGCTGCGGACGGTCCCGGCCGCGACCTATCGCGTTCCGCCGCCCCTCGCGGCGTCGCTGCTGCCGGCCAGGGACCGCGTCTGGCTGGAGCCGACGCCGGCCGGGGAGCGGCTGCCGCTCTGGGATGCCCCGACGGCCTTCACCCGCGTCTACCTGTCGCGGCTGGAGCCCTACTCGGGCCTGCTCTGGCAGATCCCCTACGCCTTCCATAAGGACTACGACCTGATGCTCACCGGCTGGGCCCGGAAGGCGGCGGGAATCCTCGACGAGGAGCGGGCGCAGCCGCAGTCGGCCTACCGCTATCTCGGCGTCTGGAACGTGGGGACCCTGCTGCTGCGGCGCACCGCCCCGGACCAGCCGCCGGCCGCTGCCGATCCCGGCGCCGCGGTGCTGCGCAAGGTGGCGAACTCCTACGTGCTCCCCCGCTTCCGCTTCGTGCCGCGCGTGACGTTCCATCCCACCCATCCCGAGGCTCTCGCCGCCGCCCGAGCCGGCGGCTGGAACGTGGCCCGCAACGAGCACTGCGTGGGGCCGGCACGGACCCTGGTCTATCCCCAGCGGGCCGTATTGCTGGAGGTCGAGGACCAGGGCGGCCGGCTTCTCCTCCACTACCGCGCCGCTCAGGGAGCGTTCCTGGTCGCCGCCACGACCTTCGACTCCGGCTGGCGCGCCCGGTTGGACGGCCTGCCCGTGAGGGTAAGCCCCACGGCGGCCTGCCAGCTCGGCGTCGAGCTGCCGCCGGGCGAGCACCGGCTCGACCTCCGGTACCGCGACCCCTGGGTGCCCGCCGGCGCCGTCCTCAGCCTGGCGGCCCTCGCCGTGGCAACGGCGGCGCTGGTCCGGCGGACGAAACCAACGAACGTCGCGAAGGCGATGACGTAGAATCCCCGCACCGTGTCCCTCGAGCTTCTCTTCGGCTGCTATGCCACGATCCTCGGCCTGATCGTCGGCAGCTATCTCAACGTGGTGATCTACCGCCTGCCGCTGGGGATCTCCACGGTGCTGCCGCGGTCGCGCTGCCCGGCCTGCGGGGCGGCCATCCGGGCCTGGGACAACGTGCCCGTGGTCTCCTTTCTCCTGCTGCGGGGCCGCTGCCGCGCCTGTGGCGCCGCCATCTCGCCCCGCTATCCCCTGATCGAAGCGGCGACCGGGCTGCTCTTCCTCGGCTCCTTCCTGCGCTTCGGCATCTCCTGGGCCGCGGTGGCCGGCGCTCTCTTCTGCGCCCTGATGGTGGCGCTGGCGATGATCGACCTCGACCACATGATCCTGCCCGACGTCCTGACCTGGCCGGGGATCGCGGCCGGCATCCTGCTGCAACCGCTCGTCCACTGGGCCTCCCCGGGGGCCGCCGGTCCCTGGCGGGCGATGGCCGGCGGCGTCCTGGGAGCGGCGGTCGGCGCCGGCATTCTGCTCGCCGTCTGGGGCGGCTGGTACCTGTTGCGCCACGAGGAGGGCATGGGGCTCGGCGACGTCAAGATGCTGGCCGCCATCGGCGCCTTCCTGGGCTGGCAGGGAGTGCTCGTGTCGCTCTTCCTCGGCGCCCTCTCGGGAGCCGTCGTGGGGCTTGGCGTGATGGCCTGGCGCGGCGGCGATCTCAAGTCGAAGCTCCCGTTCGGCACCTTTCTCGCGCTGGGCGGCTTGATCGCCCTGTTCGCCGGCGAATGGATCGTGGCGGCCTACGTCCGGTTGCTATGACGGCGGGGGCGGAGGCGGTCCGGTGGCGATTGGGCCTGCGCCGCGAGGTCCTGATCCTGCTGCCTGTCGCCCTGCTGCTGCTCGTCGTCCTCTCGACCTTCACCCTGCTCTCGTACCGCAACGCCATCTCTCTGCTCGCCGCCGAGCGCCAGGAGGAGGCGGCCAGGCTGGCCCGGACGGTGGCCGAGCGCCTGGCCGCGGAGCCCGTGCCGAGCGGCGCGGAGCTGGGGCTCCTCGCCCCCAACGCCCGCGGCGTGGCGCTGCTCGACGCCACGGGCCGCCCGCTCGCCGCCAACGGCGAGCTCCCCTTGTCCGCGCTGCTGTCGCCCATTGCCGGTGTCGAGATCCTTCGGCCGCTGGGGGTGGGGCCGCAGGAGGATTCGGACGCGGTCAGCGGATTCGCTCCCTTGACGAGCCGGGAGGGGAGGAGGTTCGTGCGGGTGGACCTGGCGGCAGGCGCCCTCGCCCGGCAGCTCCGGGGGCTCCGCATCCTGTCGGCCGTGGTGCTGACCATCAACGGCGCGCTCGTGGTGCTGGTCGTCCTCTTCATCCGCCATCTGCTGGCGCCCTTCGAGCGGCTGCTGGAACGCGCGAGAGAAGTGAGCCGGCCGACGGCAGGGGAGGGCGAGGTCGAGTTTCTCGTCGCCACCTTCGAGCGGGCGCTCGCCGGGCTCGCGGCGACCGAGCGGCGGGAGGAAGACGACTTCGCCGACATCGAGCGGACGCTCGTCGCGAGCCTGCAGAGCGGCCTGCTGCTCCTGGATCGCGAAGCCTGCGTGCTGGCGACCAACTCCGTGGGCACCGAGCTGCTGGGGATCGGCGCCTTCGCTCCCGGGACGCCGGTCTCCGAGCTGCTGCGCGATCAGCCGGAGATGAGCGATCTCCTCTCGGCCGCGGTTCTCCGCGGCGGTGGGCTCCAGCGGCAGGAGTGCTCCATCCGGATTGGCGAAACCCCACGGATCCTCGGCCTGACCCTCCACCCCCTGCGCCGCGACGACGGCGAGCCGCGCGGCTACCTGGTCCTCTTCGCCGACTTGACGGAGGCCCGCCGGCGGGCCGAGGAGAACCGCTTGTCCGAGAGCCTCGTGTGGCTGGGCGAGCTCGCGGGCGGCGTCGCCCACGAGCTGCGCAACAGCCTGGCGACGCTGCGGGGTTATCTGACGCTCATCGACAGGCGCCCGGCGGACGGCTCGATCGCCGACTATCTCGGCGAGATCCGCAGCGAAGCCGATCACCTGCAACGGGTGCTCGAAGATTTCCTGTCCTTCGCGCGGCCTGGCTCCGCCCGCCTCCAGGAGATCTCCCTCCTGCCGCTCCTGCTGCGGGCCGCGGCCGATCCCGCCCTGGACGGATTCGCAGTGCAGGTCCAGGGCGCGGAGCCCGGTTTGCGGATGCGGGGGGACGCGCAGCTGCTCGAACGGGCGATCCGCAACCTGCTCCACAACGCCGTGCAGGCGGAACGGGAGGCCGGCCGTTCAGGACCGGTCGCGGTGAGGGTGCAGGAGGGGCCCGACGGTTTGGAGATCGCCGTGGAAGACCGGGGCCGCGGCGTCAACCCCGAGATCCGCGAACGGCTGTTCCATCCGTTCGTCACCGGCCGAGCGGGGGGTGTGGGCCTCGGGCTCGCCCTGGCCCAGCGGATCGTGGTCCTCCACCGCGGGCGGATCCGCCTGGACGAGCGCGAGGGCGGCGGTACCCGCGCCGTGATCGTCTTCCCCTCCGAAGCGATGGCGATGGAGACTTGAACCGGCTACTGGGGCGGCGTCTCGGCGTTCGCGTCCGCGGGCGCCGGAGGTTTCTCCATGAGCGGCGTGCTCAGGACGTCGATCTTGGCGCTGGTGAAGTCGATGACGTCAGGAAACACCGCGGTGAAAGCCGTCTTTTGACCCGGGTGCAGCGACCGGGTATTGAGGGAGGCAGGCTGCGTGGCGAACTGCTCGCCGCGCGGGTTGAAGAGGCGGACGTTCACCGAGATGGCCACCGCCATGTCCGGCCCCGTGTTGCGCACGGAGCCGGTGATCTCCAAGGCGTGCGTGTCCTGATTGCGGCTCTGTTTCCAGTCTTCCACCTTGACCGCGGCGGGAGCTGCCGTGGAGTCGGAGGCGGGCTTCGCGTCGCCGTCCTTGGCGTCGTCTTTGGGCGCCGCGGGCGGGCGGGCGAAGTCCTTGTCGGTGAAGACCCGGGTGGATTTCTTCGCCGGCGGCGCCTCGGCCGCCGCGCTCGCTTTCGCGGCGGCAGCGGCCGCCTCTTCCGCCATTGCCGTCGTCGCCTGCCGGCTGGCGTCGAGGTCGACCTCGGTCAGGCGCAACGAGGAGAGGCTGCCGTCCTTCAGGGTGAAGACGACCCGTTTGCCGTCGACCTTCCAGGGGCCCTTGGTCTCGACTCTGCCGCCATCGTTGGTCACCAACCAGTCGGCCCCGGCCGGCGCCGCCGGCCTCAAGGCCGCGACGCAAAGGCAGACCACCGCCACCGGCAGGCCGCCTCGAAGTCGCCTCGCGTTGGCTTTCCTCACGATTAGTTCTCCTTCCAGTTCTTGCGGATGATGCACACCGGCACCGGTGCGATACAGACGATACCATTGTCCGACTGAATCGTCTTGATGTCCTGGGTGAAGCTCGCGAACTGGCAGTTGTTGGGGAACAGCCCCATCAGCGTCTTCGTGACGCTCGACAGGTTCGCGCAGAGAGGCGGCGCCGTCGGCGCGCAGTTGGGGTCCTGAGCCGCATTGCACGGCGGGTTTTTCGTCGCGCTCGTCTCCACGAAGGGGGTGGTGACGAAATCGGATTTGTCGACGGACCGCGGCGGCGGGTTGGTGGGATCGGTGCACTGGCTGTCGTCACGGCAGACTCCATCTCCGGTGGTGGTGAAGACCGTGAAGATCCGGCTCGTGCCACTTCTCGCACAGACCGCGCCGACGACCGAGAAGGTGGGATCGTAGGAAGTGAAGATGGAGAGCCCGGAGAGGGTGAACGGCTTGGTGATCATCCGCTCCTCCGTTCCGAGCTTGAGATACCAGCCGGGCAGGTTGGAGCCATTGGGGGTGAGCAGGAAGTTGGAGCCCGTGGGGGACTGGTTGAACAGGGTGATGTTCTCGTACTTGCTTTCGTCCTTCGGTGTCACGCCCGTGGCGAAGTTGTCGTCGAGGATCACGTAGAGGCGCCCGGGAGTGGCGTCCTTGGCCCAGAGATTCCAGCGGTTGCCGGTGCCGAAGGCCAGAGCGTACTTGCCGAGCTGAGCCACGAAGACCACCGACGGCGGGAAGAAGATGGGGCCCCGCTTGCCGGTATCGGCCTGCAGCGTGTCGAAGATCTTGAAAGGCTCCCACGCCGTATCCGTGATCTTCCAATCGCCGGTGACGGTGTCCTTCGCGAAGGTACCGGCGCTGTGGATGTCGACCTTGTAGAGGAAACCCGCCGTGGTGCCGATGTAGATCGTGTCGATATAGCCGTCCTGATCCGTATCGACGGCGGCCGGATCGCTGGGCGCGGAGCCGGCCGGATCGAGAAGCCCGGTGCCGCCCAACTGCCGCTTGTAAATCGCCTTGCCGGTCTCGATGTCCACCATGTAGAGGAAGTTGCCCTGGCGGTTCAGGTTGTTCGGGTCCATGCCGCCGCCGAAGATGGCCACGTACTTGTCGAGGAGCTGCGGCGGCGTGTCCGTCGTCTTCACCAGGATGCGGCCCATGGTGGGCGAGGACCAGGTCTGGCCGAGGTCCGGAAAACCGTTGCCGTCGGCGTCCTGGGTGTCGGTGAAGGTCCACAGCACCGAGCCGAAAGGTATCGTGCCGCAGTCGGTGACGCTGGTGCTGTTCCAGCAGGAGGGAACCCAGCCGCTGGTGGGCTGCGGCACCCGGTTGGAATTGAGGAGGTCCGGCTGGGTCACGTCGACGGCCACGTAGCCGCTGCCGCCCTCGCGGAAACCGCCGACGACGACCGTGCGCCACTCCCGGACCGTATCGCCGGGGTTGTCGTCGGGGATGCCGGTGTGGCTGGGATCGATGAAGACGTCGTCCACCTGGGGAGTGCCGTCCACCCCCCAGACCTGAGCGGTGTCGGGCGACAGCGTCAGGAGGTTGGGCAGGAGCGGCCGCGGCACGAGAGAGTAGAGCTCGTAACCGGTACCATTGCCGAAGGCCGGGGGAACCGCCGAGGAGTCGTAGATTCCCGCGTCGAAGATGTGGAGTTGCTGGTCGTTGTCGCCCACCACCAGCATCTTGCGGCGGAACTCGTGCTTGAGGGCGAAACACTTGTAGCCCGGGTCGCCGCTCGTGCAGGTCTGATTCTTGGAGTAAAGGTTCAAGTTGTAGTAGCGGCTGCGGCTCGGCGAGCTGACGACCAGGGGGTTCGAGTGGAAGATGTCATCCAGCAGGAACGTGATCGTGCTCGTGGCGCCGGTCGAATCGGTGATCGTGTCGGTCTTCGTCCCGTAGGTGGCTTTGAGGATTTTGATCACCTTCGCATCCGCGGCCGCCACTCCCACCGTATCGGTCTTGGCCGGTATCGGGGAAAGGTTCAGACCGGTAAAGAGATCCTGCTTGTCGTCGTCGCTCGTTTGCGGCAGAAGCAGCTTGGTGACCATGGGCACGGAGGTGGTGGCCTGGGCCTTGGTGTAGAAAACGCGCCGCTGGTTGGTGCCGCCGCCGATTTGGAAGTTGGGTGGCGTGGAGCCCAGATCGCTCGAGCTCGGGGCGAGATCGAGAATTTTCTTCCCCGCGTCCCATAGGTGGCAGCCGTTGGTGAGGGTCGAGGTGCAGTTCAGCGTCTTGTTCGGCAGGCCGGCCGCGGTCAGCGGCAGGGGTTTCAGATAGGCGTCGAGATGTCCGTCCCAGTAGCCCTTCAGGTCGATCGGAGTGAAGTTGCTCAGGTAGATCTTATCCTGCACGTCGGTCTCCACGGCCGGCACCGCCGCCGACGCGAAGGCGCGGTTGTCCTCCTGGATGGCACCGAAGATCTTTTTCAGCTCGACGAGCAGTGCGCTCTCGTCCTGCGGGTAGACCGGGACGCCGCTGCCGCCATTGCTCGCGATGCATTTCAGCGCGTTGCCGGTGCCGGTCGCCAGACCGAAGCCGATGACGTAGATGACGACGTTGTCGGAGCCCTTCAGGGCCGCGGCGGCGGCACAGGCGCCGGTGACGTCGAAGTTTCCTGACGCGTCCTTGGTGGTGCAGGTCTCGTCGCCGTCGGTGAGGAGGATCACGTACTTCCTGCGGCAGGCCCAACTGGGATCGTTCTGTGCCGCGGTCGGGGCCCAGCTTTCGTACCAGGTGCGGTAGCCCTGCAGCGTGGCGGTGAGCGGCGTGGTGCCCTCCCCGACCAGCGGGCGAATGCTGGGATCCTTCAACTCCAGAGCGAAGCTCGTGGCGTTGCCGGTGATCGAGTCCTTGAAGTAGCGTGCGACACGGTAGTCCGGCGCCCCCTCGTTCAACGGTGGACGAAGGTTGGGAGCGAGCCGGTAGGTCACCTCGTCCTTGTTGTCCTTGGTCCAACTCAGCGGGAGAAAGTCGCCTTCGTTGAACGGGGGACCGGCAAAGGACGGATTGGCCACCGTCGGGTATTTGACGTTCACCGTGACGCTGGGCGGCCCGGTGATCACGTAAGTGTCGGAAGTGGTGTCAGTGTTGGGCTCGAAGCCGGCGCAGACGTTGCTCGCCACCTTGTCGTTGAGAATGGTCGTTTCGGGCAGCAGGGCGTCGGTGACGAGGGTATAGGTCACGTTGTAAAACGCCACGGTGTCGGCGGCGTCGAAGTCGTTGGGCGGGCTGGCGCCGCATCCTTTTCCGGCACCGGTGGAGACACGGCGGCGTTGCCAGGCAACCGTGATCGAGGCATCGCCCAGCTTGCTGCCGTTCGCCAGCTTGGTCTCGACGAAGTAGGTGCGGCCACCGGACCGGAGCCAGGCGCTGAAAGTCTTGTCGCCCAGCTCGCCCGTCCGCGGATAACTGACCAGCAGGCGGTAAGCGGTGCTCGGCGCCGTCGCCGGCGCCGCCGGTAACGTCATCGGCGAAAGGCAAGTGGAACCGACTCCCGAGATCGCTGTCGAAGTCGTGGGCTGGATGTTGACGTCGGGAGAGCTGGTGCCGCCGCCGCCAAAGGCGTAGCCCTGGCCCTTGATCGGATACGGCAGAGTGGCGCTCCAACTGGGATCCACGTCGGGCTTGTAGATCCAATGCTTGCGAAAAACCCTGAGATGGTCCTGGTTGAACGTCCCAAAGCCATACGAGATGTTGCTGAACTGCGTCATCACCTCATACAGCGCCTGCTTGGCCCCGTACAGCTTCGAGTCCTTGCCGTCACCCCCTGCGAGGGCAGGGACGCCGCTCTGCAGCGCGACTTCGTTCATCGATCCCGAAGTGTCCAGGATGACGAATACATAAGGGTTTCCCGCCGACTGCCGCAGCAGGTCGCGGTCGTCGCTCCAGGCCGGCCGGGCCAGGGTCCAAAGCAGCATCCCAAAGGCGAGCAGCAGGACCACGGGACGCAGGGAATGAGCGGCGTGACGACGGCGTTGGCGTGACATGACGATCTCCTCGATCAAAATTGGATGGGCCGAAACGAAGGGCCGCAAAATCCTTATTTGTACGTGCTCTGGTCCGACGAGACGTCCAGCGCTTCTCTGCACGGCTGACACTCCACCATGAGCTCCAGGTTTTTGGTGCCGAGCACCGTCTTCGTGCCGCCGCCGTCGAGACTGAAGCGGGTGGCCGTGGCCTGGAGGCCGTGGGTGATGGCCTGGAAATCGCTGCCCTGGTTGATCTCACAGAGATTGCACGGTCCGGTGTTGACCTCCTGCGCGACCGGAATCACCACCTGAGTTCCCAGGGTGGTCGAGCCCGGGTCCATGAATGTCAGGTCCTGGGCGGAGTGGTCGTTGGCGATGAGCAGGTTGGTCACCTCGGCGCTGATACCGCCCTCGGCGCCATAGAAGACCCGGTTGATGCTGCGCTCGTTGGCTCCCACCTCGACCTCGCTCTGGGTGATGAAGGCGAGGACGAGGCCGAGGAGCGTCAGGACCAGGAGCACCAGCAGCACCAGGACGTAGGCGCTGCCGCTCTCTGCGTTGGAATGGCGGGCGGAGTTGTCGTTGTCGCTCATTGGGTCAGGTTCCTCAAATTCACGACGGTCTGCAGCACGCGGCGGCGATACAGCCGCGCCATACTGCCCTTGAAGTTGACGGCGTCGTAGCCGTTGACCGGATCGTTGATGTCGGTGGTGCTGTAGGTGTGGTCCTCGAGGCTGGCCAGGACCGGTGCCACGTAGTCGTGGTCGCGGCGGTTGGTCCGCGCCAAGGTGCTGATGCGGATCGCCTTCAGGCCGCCGGTGATCGCCGTATCGGCCGCCGCGTTGCCCAGCCACTCATCGGTCGCCGGATCGGCCGGGGGATCGGTCGTCAATTGACCATCGGAATTGGCGTCGATACCGAAAGCGATCTGCAGGTCCACGATGCCGTCGGCGATGTCCTGCTTGAGGTTGCTGGCTTCGTCCGCGTACACCAGGTCGGTTCCGGGATAGAAGCGGGCCCGAGAGAGCACGGGGGTCAGGTCGCTCGTGTCGGTGCCCGCGATCGCGTGATCCTCGCGCACGTAGTAGCGGTACTCCTCCAGAAGGCCCACGAACGCCACATTCTTCAGCGAATCGTTCAGGTTACCGACCGGAGCCGGGTAGAGGGCCCGGTATTTGGCCACCATGGGATCGGCCGGGTCGCTGATGAAGGCGATCGTAACGCCGGCGTTACCGGGGCACGTCGCCGCCGTCTTGGTCGAGATCGAGGGGTCGAGCGCCACGATGGAGTAGATGGTGTCGGCGGTCGGGCTGACCAGGATCAGCGCCTCCTTCCGTATCTTGCCGCCCGCGGCCAGATCGATGAGCGCCGTCAGGCCGGTGAGGTCCTGGGCCGCCCCGGAGGGGGACTGATCGCAGATCGCCACCGTGCCGCCGGTGGCGGTGGCGGGTGTCGGAGTGCCGGGGCCGGTGAGCGTGAAGGTGCTCGGATTGGCGAAGGCGGCCTCATAGATGGGCGTCGAAAAGGCGCCGCGCAGAGTCAGGACGTCGGTCCCCAGCAGGACCTTGGGCGACGACGTGTCGGCGGCGACGAGATGGGTATTGGCCGGTGCGTTGTTGAGCACACTGATCCCGGATCCCAACGGCAGCGCGGCGCTCTGATTCACCACGAGCGCGCTCACCGGGAGGCCTCCTCGGCCTGCCATGCGTGCCATCCGCACCATGTCGTACTGCGCGATGCGCTCCGACTGCTGCATGTCGGCCACATTGGTCTGCACCCGCGTCAGCTTGTTGTTGAAATCGAACAGCAGGAGGATGCCGAGGACGACGATGACGGTGACCGCCAGCGCCACCAGAAGCTCGATGAGGGTGAAGCCTTGCTGACCGGTCGGTCGGATGGCGCGAGTGCGGCGCGGATTCATCGGCAGCTCCTCAAAAAGCCTTGAAAACCGACAGGGTGATCTGCTTGCCCCCGCCCAGGGGACCGCCGGCACGGCCGCTCTGCACCCGGACCTCGATCTGCTTGGCGTGGACGTTAGCCACCGGCGCCCCGGCATCGAGCGGGCCGTCCAGCTTGCCGTCGTGGTCGACGTCGATCATGCCGCCGCGGCCGAAATTGCGGATGGTGACGGTGCGGGTCCACAGCGCCACGTCCGGGCTGGTCACGGTGGGGACCCAGGTATGGGTCGCCTGCGAGTAGTACTGCACCGTCACCGCCGACGTTCCCGTCGTGACTTGGAGGTCGGGGCTGGAGAACGGCAGCGAGTACAGGCGCTCGATCTCGGACTTGGCATAGTTCGTCGACTGCGTGAAGTCGGCGCCCGCGCGGTTGTTGACGATCGCCTGGGTGAAGAAGGGCACGATGCCGAGAGCGACGATCAGGAAGATGGCCGAGGCGATCAGCACCTCGATCAGCGAAAATCCCTGCCGTCCGCGCGGCCGTGGCGGCAAACCGCCGGCTTCCAGGCGGGAGGCGCGCGCTAGAAGATCGTGTTGGTGTTCCATTGCCATGACTTGCCTCCTTGATTGCGGGTGTACCACTGACTGTCCGTGGCGTCCCACTTCCGCACCTGGACGCGGGCGGTCGCCTGGGGCTCGACCCGCACCTCCAGGTAATTGGAGTTCTGGTCCACCAGCCGGAACGAGCCGGCCTCCGTCACCGATCCGTCCGAGTTGAAGGTGAAGCAGTTGGCGGTGACGGTGATCGCGGCCTGCGGGGCCGGCGCTCCGAAGCGGATCGCCTTGGGCAGCTCCACCTGGGGCAGGAGCGTCGTGCTGGTGCTCAGGACCCGGCGGTTCGCCGTGTCGGCGCAGACCTGCGTCGCCTGGCGGGTTTTGATGGCCTGATACCGCGCTTTTTGCATCACCAGCGAGAGTTGCTGGGTCGTGCCTTCGAGCTGGCTGCGGGTGTAATACTTTGCCAACTCCGGGTAGCTGACGAGGGCCAGGATCGCTCCAATCGCCAGAACGACCAACAGCTCGACCAGCGTAAAACCCGCGTTTCCTCGAACCCTCTTGAGGGGATTCATCGAAGCTCCTTGCTAAGTGCCAACGGTTTCCTTCCAGTGCAGGCTCGGTGCCAGAGGCCGGCCCTGCACGGCAACTCCCGGCAAACAAAGGCCGGAGGAGGGTTGTCCAGCCGTTTTCGCAAGCGTCCCGGAGGCGTTGGATCGTTACCAACGGTACCAAGAGTGTTTCAGCTCCCCGCTTTACTGGCCGTTTTACTGGCCGCTTTACTGGCGGTATCTGGGAACTCCCTCCAGGTCGTGCTCCTTGACCTTGCGCAGGAGCACGCGGTAGCCAATCCCCAGGATGTCCGCGGCCCGCCGCTTGTCGCCATCCGCGGCGACGAGGGCCTCCTTCAGACGCTCCCGCTCGCTCGGGGCGGCGAGAGGCCGGAGCAGCGGCCGCAGGTCAGCGGCGCGCAGCAGCGGCCCGTCCGCCAGGATCACCGCCCGCTCCAGCACGTTGGCCAGCTCGCGGACGTTGCCCGGCCAGGCTTGAGCGGCGAGCAGCTCGAGGGCCGCCTCCTCGAGGCGCGGCGGCGCGCTGCGATGGCGGTGGGCGATCTCCGCCAGAAGGTGATGGGCGAGGAGGGGAATGTCGCTGGCGCGCTCCTTCAGGGGCGGCAACTCGATGGGGAAGACGTTGAGGCGGAAGAAGAGGTCGGCCCGGAACTCGCCGGCCTCCACCATGGCGGCCAGGTCGCGGTTGGTGGCCGCCACCAGCCGGACGTCCGCCCGCAGGGTGCGGCCGCCGCCCACCCGCTCGAAAGTCCGCTCTTCCAGCACCCGCAGCACCTTGCTCTGCACGGCCGCCGGCAGCTCGCCGATCTCGTCGAGGAAGAGGGTGCCTCCCTCGGCGAGCTCGAAGCGGCCCGGCACGCGGCGGTCGGCGCCGGTGAAGGCTCCCTTCTCGTGGCCGAAGAGCTCGTTCTCCAGCAGCGACTCGGGGATGGCGGCGCAGTTGAGGGCCACGCAGGGCCCGTTGCGGCGCGGCGACAGGGCGTGGATGGTGCGGGCGAAGAGCTCCTTGCCGGTGCCGCTGTCGCCGGTGAGCAGGACGTTACTCTCCTTGGGGCTCACCTTCTGCAACAACCGCAGGGCGGCGCGGAAGCGCGGATGGGCGCCGACCAGGGCCGGCCCACCGGGGGCGCGGAAGACGGCCGACTCGTCGCGCTCGCCCATCGCCTGCTCGATGAGGCGCGACAGATCGTCGAGCTCCAGCGGCTTCTCCAGGAAGTCATAGGCGCCGAGCTTCATCGCCTCCACCGCCGCCCCCACCGTACCGTAGCCGGTGAGCACCACCACCGGCACGCGGGGCTGGGCGGCGCGGCTGGCCTCCAGGACGCGCAGGCCCGAGACGTCGGGGAGCTTGAGGTCGGTGAGGACGAAATCGAAGGGACGCGCCGCGAGCAGGCGGATGCCGGCTTGGCCGTCGGCGGCGGTGGCCACCTCGTAGCCCTCCTGGCCCAGCGCGGCTTCCAGCATGCGCCGCAGGGAATCGCGGTCCTCGACGATCAGGATGCGGCCGTTGGGCATTGGATGGTTCCAGGCTCTCGCCCGTATAATAGGAGGAGACTCACGACTGCGACGGTGAGCTCCCGCCGGGCATCGGAGAATTCGGAGCTTCCATCATCGGTCCAACAGCATTCTAGGAGATCCGTGGACCCCAAGCGAAGTCAGAGAGGCAGCGAGCGAGCGATGCCGGCTCAAGGGACGGCGCTCAGGGCGGTCCGGCCGCCGGGTGCCGGCGCGGCTGCGCCCCCCGGGCGCCAGCCGTCGTTCGGCGACGCTCTCGACCATCTCAACCGCGATCTCCAGCAGCTCCGCGTCGACTTCGAGCGTTTCTTCAACGGCTCGCTACACTCGCCGCCCGATGAGCTGCGCGGCCGCGTCCTGATGCAGCTCCGCAACCTGCGCGGCGTAAATATGACGACCGCCGTGGACAGCTTCCGCCTGGGCGACCTCGAAGCCCGCTTCAACAGCTACAACGAGCTCTTCAACCGCCGCCTGCGCGACCTGGAAGAGGGCCGCCAACCGGGAGTGCGCCACGCGCCGCCGCCGGCGGTGCGCCGTTACGACCCCATCCATGGGATTCTCTTCGGGGAGCGCATCGACCCGGAGGCCGCCGAGGCGCTCTATCAGGGCCTCGCCGCGGCGCCTGGAGACTCCCCTCGTTTCGACCTCGACAGCTTCCAAACCTACCTGGCTCGCCAGGTGGCCGCCATCCGCGCCAAGACGGGATGCTCCGAGGTGCAGTTCCGGCTGTCCTCGGAGGACGGCAAGGTGAAGCTCAAAGCCCGGCCCGTCGCACCTCGCGAGGGCTTCTAAGGAGAACATGGTGCATAGACGGACCCGTAGGATCATTGCCATTACCCTCGCCGCGGCCGCCGCGGCCGCCGGCATCACGGCGGTCGCCTCCGTCGCGGCAGCGCCCAACAACCTCGCCAAGACGATCGAGGTGCAGCGCCGCCTGACGACCGAGCGGCCCAACGACGCCGCGGTGTTCAACGACCTGGGCAACCTCCTGCTTATGGCGCAGAAGCCCGCGGAGGCCGAAGCGGCCTACCGGCGAGCCTTGGAGCTCGATCCCGACAAGGTGTCGGCTCTCTTCAACCTCGCATTGCTGCGGCAACAGCGGGGCGGCTTGAAGGAGGCGATGCAACTCTACGAGCGGGCGGTGAAGGTGGATCCGGACCACGCCTGGTCCCACTACCAGTTGGGAGCGGTCCACGAGGCATTGCGCCAGCCGTCGCGGGCCATCGACGAGTATGCCCGGGCCTTCTCGCTCGATCCTCAGCTCGCCTTCCCCGAAGTCAATCCTCACATCGTCGAGAACAAGTTGGTGACCGAGGCCATGCTGCGCGCCTATCGCAGCGACGTCGCCGGTCAGCCGAATGCGCCGAAGGTCTATGAGGACGCCGGCCGCATCGCCTCTCTGCTGGTGCCGCCGCCCGCCGCCCCGGCGGCCCAGGATCCGGGCAAGGACACGAAGCCCGCCGCCGCCAGCCAGACGATCAAGCCGGTCCCATTGTCCGCCGCCGCTCGCGCCGGGATGAACCGGCCCGCCACGGGCCAGCCGGGCGCAAAAGGTTCGACGGTGCTGCGTGCGAGCGATCTCGACCGCAACAACCCCTCCGGCCAAGCCTTGCCGGCGGGCGCGGCCCGTCCATCGGCGCCTGGCGGTCGCCAGCCGGCACAGGGTGCCGGCGGCCTGCGTCAGTGGAACCGGCCGGAGCCGGTGGTGCAGGAGGTGCCAACCGAGGAGCCGGACGTCCAGAACGACGGCGGCCAGCCCGCTCCGGTCGTCACGCCGCCGCCGGGCGGTGTTTACTACCGGCCCGGTCTCCCGAGCACCGGGCGGCTGGACCTGGAGGTGACCCCGGATTCGCCGCAGCGGCTGGCGCAGGCGGCCCCGGTACGCCAAGACCGCTGAGCCCCCATCGGGAACCGTCCGGCCCGTTGGGCCGGCGGTTGTTCCGCTGGCTCGTGGGCGGCAAGGATGTTTCAGGTGCAGAGATCTGAGACGCCCAGAGCCGCGATGCGAGGCCGCCCTGGCCTTCCGAAAACCTCCGCAGGGATGTGGCAGCATCCCCTACCATGTGGCACCCTTCGCAGATATGCTGCACCCTATCCCTATATGTGGCGGCACAGGGCAGTATGTAGCATCCCCCCTCCATACGTGGCGCCCTAAACCACGTCGCCTCATCTTCGGTCCCGACGCCTCAATCCAGCCCATTTGAGGCATTTCCCAGGGATTCGTGGCGCGATACTGCCGCACTTGACATCCTTTCCCTAGATGAAGCAGCGTCCGGCCATATGTTGCACCCTATCCTTATACGTGGCAACATCAAGCCGAATCGCCTGAGAGAGGCGAGTCAACTCACCCTTGATGAATCTGTTGCAACCTGACCCGTTGCAGCTCCAGAGAGGAGTCGCTGCCTTCCATGAACCCAAATCTCTCCATCGCTCAGGTGCTCGGCGATCTCGAGTCGCAGATCGCCCATCATGAGACCCGAGAATCCTTCCACTCCAACCAGGAAGCGCTCCACCGGAGCCAGCGCGAGCTCCATCAAGGCGAGCTCGCAAGACTGAGGGAGCGCTATGAGGGCTTCAAGGTGGCGGCGCAGGCGGCCGGGGAGGAGGTCCGCCGGGGAGCCTCCCTCCTTCCGGCGCCGGAGGACGCCGAGTCAGGGCGGCGGTCGACGCTGAGCAAGCTGGTCGCGCGGCTGATCGAGCAAAAGGGAGAGGACGAACGGTTCGGCGCCACCGCCCTGGCTCAGGAGATCAACGACCGGCACGTCAAACGCCTCCGCAACCCGGCCCGAGTCCGAAGCGTCTCCGTAGCCCTCTGCCGCCTCCTCGCCGAAGGCAGCGTCCGCCTCGTGACGGAGGGCCGAGCGTTTCATGAGGCGATTTACAGGCGGGGTGGGTGAACCGACATTCGGCCCCGGTAAGGTGCCATCAGCAATCGCCGTGGGAGGCGGTCATTAGTCCTGCTGCTTGCGCAGATCGCTAATGATCTTGTTCCAATACCGCACAGCTTCAATGTGTTGCTGACGGGTCAAAGCCGTTTTGTTTGCTGGATCAGTTGGGCTGCCACCCAATATTACGGGTGTTATCTCGAAAATTTCCTTGCCCGCCAAACGCTCGCGGTCGCCCCGCCGGGCTTCAGTGTAACGCGCCATCTCACTCTCCGAGTTTTTCCAGGAACGCAGTAAAGGTCAGAGCGACAGGCTTCGCATACTTCAGCGACATGCCGACAAACGGAACTGTGACCACAGTAGGGGGCGTCGTTCGTGTGTCAAAAGCGAATCCTTCGCCGCCTCCATCTGATCCAAACAACAGCAATCCGGGAGCGTATTCCGTCACTTGGTAATCTTCGTTGTACCGCCCCAGCTCTTCTGCCCTCCACAGCATCACATAGTTGTCCCCAATATGCCCTTCACCACCATTGGTCAGTTGCAGGAACTCTTGAAAGTCACGCGGCAAAGGCTTGCTCAAGGCCCGTTCAGCCGCCGCGATTCCTTCGGCAGCCGCCGGAGCGTTCCCGTTAAACTCTTCACCCAGTAGTTCCTCATAATCCGTGCTCATGGGAGACGCCCTCCTTCTAGCAAACGTTGTAGTGCATTCCACCAATTTGTTACTTCCCCGTGCGCTCCTGCCGGCAACGGCATCTTGTTACCGAGGCCGACGGGATCGCCGCCAAACTTCACTGGGTGAACCTCGTGCAGCTGCCAGCCGCCAAGCGACTTGTCGGCCTTGTGCAACGCACTGTTGGCCCTATTCGCCGCGGTGCGGGCAGCATCATACTCCGCTCCTTCCAGCAATCGGAAGGGGCCCGTTGGCTTCGGAATCGAATCCGGATAGCCTGTCCAATCAGTGATTGAGAAGGAGCCTGGCTTCACCACTGTCACCACTGTCACCGATGTCACCGCTGACGGCAGTGGGCTACCATCCGTCTCGGCAACCGGCTGCGGGACTCCCGCCAGATCACGGCTAAGGTTAGGCAGATATTGAAGGACAGTACCATCAACTCCGAATAGCGGGTACCAATCCTTACCATCAGCTCTCGATCCAGATCTAGGGGTAAAGGGGTTTTCCGGGAGCCTGCCCGCTCCAGGCTCCAAGTCGTCGGCAAGCCTGTTGCTGATCCAAGAATTGACGTCGCCTCCGCCTACGAGCGGAATTTTGCCTATGCCATACCCAATTCCCACGCCTCCGATGAGGCCAACACCACCAACGACACCGACGGTGGCGCCTGAAGCAGCGCCAACGCTCGTTGCCCAGAACCCCGTCGTAGTGGTTACGACACCTCCTTCAACGACACCTTCTTCAAGAGCAGTTTCGGCAGCGGCAGTTCCAGGGGCAGCGTCGGGTACAGCTCTCGGGAAGAGTCGAAAATTGTCGTTGGCTGCGGGCGGCAGTTCAATTCCAGGATTGAACTTCGGTAAGGCCTGGAGACCCAGGGGGTCAGAACTATCAATAGGGTTGTTGTCGGCATACCCATAGAGATTCGGGCCGTCACTGTACTCAAGAGGGTCGACGCTGATAAAGCGGCCCAGCTCGGGATCGTAATAACGGTTCCTGGCGTAGATGAAGCCCGTCTCAGGATCTCGCTGTAGGCCTTGAAATCCAAAGCTATTGCCCGTCGTAGGAGGAGTCAGCCGTGGGTCGGGGGCCTCGAAGAGGGACTTCATGGCCTGACCTGGCGGTACGGTGACGCCACGATCAAAGGCGACGCTCAGACCAAGGCCCTTGAGGTCCAACCCATCGGTCGAAATGTGAATATTGTGAGCGCCCTCTGTGATCTGCGCCGTCAGCGTGTATCGATCCTGGCTGAGCGTCCAGCCTTTCTGTGCACCATCTACGGTAATCGCTGACGCCGCGAGATCGGTATTCACCTCCTCGGAGAACATCATTTTCAGCGTGCCGCTGCTGAAGCAGATCTGCTCCATGCGAGGCGGTGTCGAATCCGAAAGAACGAGATCCTCGGTCGTCCATGGAATTGAGAAGGTCGCGGCGGGAGCCGAGTGGCTGAACAGGTCGACAAGAGTTTGCTCCGCGATTTGTAGCCGCAGAACGTCGCCGCTCTCAGGCGGCACTGGATCCGTGAGAGTGATTACGATCCGGCGGTTCGCTTGCCTCCCGGTCTTTATTGGCTGCGAGACAGAGATCGGCACCACCTGATTCTGCTTGGTGGTATTAACGAGCGTCACGCTTCCCGAGCTCACCGCGGCCGTCAGCTTTTCGCTGGAGACCTCCTCGGACATCTCCATCCAGATCGCACCATTCTTAAGACGCAGCTGTTCAATCGCAGGAGGGGTGTCGTCTACGAGGGCCCACATCTGCCCGAAAGGCGAATAGATGTAACGCTCCACCACGCTTCCGTCGGGCCGGGTAAGAGCGACGAGATTTCCACTTTCGTCGTAGACGGGGTTAGTCTTCGTTTCGAGGGTGCCATCTCCATCCAGATCGGTCTCAAGAAGGGCAATCTCGTCCAGCCCGGGTCCGTAAGTCCGGCGGGACACGAGCCGCCGGCCATTCTCACCAAGATCCTGCCACTCCTCGATTGGTTGCCAACCATCCCAAACCGTGGTGATCGTCCGGCCTCCGGCCGTCTTCGAGATCCTCCGGCCCAAAGCATCGTAGGTATAACGGGCAATCTCGCCTTGAGTTGCCGTGACTCGAATCAGCCGATTCCGGAAGTCGTATTCAAACCGCAGATCCCCCTTACGAGTGAGGTTTCCCGCGGCGTCGTACTCCAGAGGGCTCCCGCTCACCGAGGCGGGCCGGTTCCGGCCCGAGCTGTCGAGGGGTAGGCTGACCTGCGTTCCGTCGCAATCCTTACTCGCCGTCACGGAGAGGAGGTTCTGGGCAGTGTCAAACGTGTGCTCGAAGCGACTAGGGATTGTCGCAAAGGCGCGCCGAAGCGCTGGATCCTTCTCGGCGTCCGCCTGAGCGGGAGTCGAGACCCGCGTGGCGCTGAGAAGGCGTCCGGTCTCGTCTTGGACGTAACGATAACCGGCGCCGTTCTGGTCCGACCGCGATTCGCTGACCTTGAAGCCTCGTGGGCTCCACTGCAAGTCCTCTTTGAAGTCGGTCTTGCCGCCCGCCACGAAGGAAACTTGCGTGGGTTGCTCCGCGGCATTGTAGCTATAAGTCCCGACCAAGCCATTTCGGAAACTGGCTGTGCCGACCAGGGATGGGCCATGGTAGCTGTACCACGCGTCCGCGCTTCCGGGCGCCAAGCCGCCGACGACTGTCGGACGGTTGAGCGCGTCAAACCGGCGAACCTGAGACAATCCGGAGGGATATGTCAATATCTTGGGATTCCCCGACGGATCGTATTGATACCCAACCACATTACTGCCGACCTGATCGCTTAGGCCTCTGGCCAACGAATCCAATCCGCGCTGAGCGACAATGCTGCCCGACTGCGTCCAGATCAGCCGAGACAGACCGTCATACCGGTACTCCTCCGATAAGGGGCCTGAAACTGCTCCCCCATCCTCCAGCTTCACAGTCTGATGAGTAAGGCGGTTTAATTCGTCGAACTGCTTTTCCACCTTGAAACCGCGAGGAGTTGTAATGGTGTCCGTGTTATGCGACAGGTCATAACTATGCGCAATAATCTTGCCGTCGGGATAGGTGGTCTTGCTCAATCGGTCAAGAAGGTCATATTCGTAGGTTGTCCGATTGCCAAGGGCATCGGTCAGATGCGTTAAACGCGACGCCAGGTCGTAGTCGTACTGCACGGAGACCCCGCCCGGCCGTACTACACTCAAGAGCCTGTCGAGGCCGTCAAATTGACGCGTCGTCACTATGTTTCCGGGCTCAACAAGAAACGTCTTGTTACCATGAGCGTCATAGCGGAATTCGGTGGCGTTACCAACGCCGTCAGTGGCTTTGGTCAGCCGGTTCAACGCGTCGTACTCCAACGTCTCTATTACTGTACCGCCGCCGGCTTCAAAGCGTGTAACGGTTTTGGCTGTACCGCTCGGATCGAGAGTCAGGTGAATCCTGTTCCCTTCGCCATCCTGCCTCTCCACAAGCCGTCCGGCTGTATCGTAGTCGAAGGTAGTAGCCGTACCCCTGGGGTCAGTCACTTTCTTCAGGCTCGACAAAAGGTCATATTCGTATTTCGTCTCTAGCGCTTGAGCGCCCGTTGGAACCTCGAATTCTGTCGCTGCGGCAGGATCGAAAGCCCAATCCCGCCTGAGCTTGACGCGCTCTAGAGCGTCATACTGGAAGTTGGTTCTCGCAAGCACCTTGTCGTCGGAGTCGAATGAAGTGGCCTCCAGCAGATTGCCAGCGTTGTCATAAGTGGTTTCGACCGTATCCTCGAGAGGATCCACGCCCTGCTCAAGTCGACCATAGCCATCCCATCGCGTCAATCGGATCTTACCTCGTGCATCGGTCGTAGAGATTAGCTGTCCGTCATCATCGCGTTCGTAGGTTTCGGTCTGCTCGAATGGGCTGCCGGAGGCCCGTTTGGCCGTCTTCAGCAGGTTACGTTCGTCATACGTGAAATCGCTGTTTCTGCCTTCTGGACCCTGAATTCCAATCAGGTTCAGGTTGTTATCGTAGAAGCGAAGCTCGGAGACACTCGTGCCGGCCGCGATATCCCTGAAGATCCCTTCGACTTCGTTCAGCCGGCCGTATTGATACCGGACCGAGAGATGCTCCGTTCCATCGCCGGCTGGCTGCTGCTTCTCTATAACGTTGCCATCTTCATCATATAAGTAGAAAGTCTGGTAATTGAGAGCTGGCTTACCTGTGGCACTCGCTGCCGCGCGGCTTTCAACCAACCAGTCGACCTCGTTCCAAATCTGCTCGTGCCGCACGCCGCCAGAATCAGTGATCGCTGTGACGTTACCGCGGGCGTCGGTCTCAAGGTGAGTGGTCTGTTCCTCCGGAGCTTTCAAATCCTTCAGGTAGCCTTCACTGTCTCCGGAATCGTAATAACTCAAGGTGGTGACATTGTGGTTCGCGTCGGTAACAGTTTCGATTTGGCCGTACTTGTTATAGGTCAAAATGGTTGTCGAAGCCACATCGCTACCGAACCCCTGGATGATCTGCGTGGGTCTGCCTTTGTCGTCGCGTTCGAGCTTGGTTTTGGTGCCCCAAGGCTCCGTTAACAAAACGGGTTCGTTGGTATCCTTACTGTACTCGATAGTCCTTACCAATTGCCCGCTCGAGCCGTTCGGGCCATTGCTGCCAGGCTCGATCGTTACGGTGGACACATTGCCGCGGCTCCGTTGGTCGGTGTCCATAAAGTCATAGGAAGTTTTCTTTCCATTGGGTGTAGTGACAGACTTCAACTGGCCCTGCGACCCATACTCGTAATGGCTCTCTTTCTGGAGTGGATCAGCGATGCTGACGACACGACCCTCCCCATCGAAATGATAGGTCGTGACGTTTCCGCGGCGATCCGTGACAGCTGTCTGGCCCTCATCGCCGAAGGTATAGGCAAGATGCACGGTACCGCGGCCCCAGATTTGGGAGGTAACCTCCTCAACCCGACCGTCGCCATCGACATCGTCGTAGAGGACCTCCAGCCAATCACGTCCTCTTGGGTCGGTGACCTTGGCAAGGTTGTCTCTTTGGACCAGCCGCTGAGTCATATTTCCGATAGAAGCTCTGTATTGATACCGGGTCACCAAACCATTCGAGAACTGCGACTGGCCGGTGTTGATGGCAGGCGAGGTGACCGTGATCAGCCGGCCGGAATCGTCATACTCGTAGTCGACCTCGCGCCCTTCGGGGTCCACAATCTTTTCAAGGAGGCCGTCGTCGTTGTAGACAAGATTGATGTTGCGCTTCAGCGTATCTTCAATCCGCACCAGGTGGGATGCCAGGTCGTAGAAGAACTTCATCTCGTTGCCGGTATCCTCCGCATCCCTGGAGGGATCGGCCATGCTGGCCAGTCTTCCAAAGCGATCGAATTTCTTCGTGCCCCGGTGCGCATCGACGACTACCCAGCCTGTAGAGAGGTGACCAAGATCTCCCGTCCCTCCGTCAAGACCTACGAATAAGCCCGCCGGCGCGACGTAGATACCCCCCTCATTGCGCTTGAAGAGCTCCTTGCGCCCGCGGCCATCGAAGTACTCGACATCCCCGTTGGGAAGCTCGCGGAGGTGCTCGTTATAGTTGAAGTCCCAAGCCGGGCCGAAAACTCCGTTGCCGACGGTCTGGTTGCGATACGTCCGAACGAAGGAGAAGTCGAAGCCGCGACCCTTCAGATACAAATCCGGGGCGGACACTGTCATCTCGCCAGAATTGAGCACGGTACCTGGGACGGCCTCTCCTCGACCCGGATTCAGCCGGGCCTCTTGGCGAGGAGAGGGAGACATATCCCAGGGGACACTCTGCACTCGCTCCAGGACGTCCACGAGCCGTTCCTTGCCGTAGAAGTCCTCGAGCTTCGGGCGCAAAGCGGTGGGAATGCGGACGTCGATGTAATTGCCGGAGAGCATCTCGACGGCGTCATCGGGAATCTTCTCCTCGCAACGATCGCAGTGACCATCCTTCTTCTCTTCGGGGTTGCGATCGTAATGGTGCGAGGCGCGGACGTCCGCGAGAACCGCAACGGGCTTGGAGACGTACCGGTTATAGCCGTCCTCCCAAGGCTTTTCCGAAACCCGGGTGAGCTTGAGACCGTCATCCTCTCCGGTCATGGAAGCCCTGGGGAGATTCGTAATGACTTCGGGATCTCCCAACTCGGAGACGGCCTTACCCGCCGGCGTCACACCTTCCACATCAAGGTGGATGTCCGCCCCCAGCGATCCCGGGAGCTCGGCTACAAATTGAACGAGGCCCGTGAGGTTCGGCGTGTCCGGCTTATCGTTCTCCTTAGCCGTGGGAACTCCGAAGGGAGCGAGGCGAACGACCTCCCGGTAGCGCCCCTTGCCATCGCCATCCTCGACCCGAGTGACGGTCCGCACCGTGGGCCGGCTAAAGGCCACGGCGGTTACGCCACCGCCCTGAGCACCGACCTTCGCACCTCCGGAAAAGGCGAGGCCGAGCTCGGGGAGGAAGCTGATGACTGAGTTGGAATTACCGTCGATCTTGATCGTTTCCAAGATCCTGTCATCTTGGCCGTCGCTGTTTTTATCGACCAGCTCAGTCGAGGGCGCGGCATTGAGGTCGACAAGGTAGAGTCCGCCGCCGCTCGCGGCGACAAAAAGGCGCCGATTCTCGCGGTCGATTCCGAGGTTGGCAGCTTGGCCGGGCAATCGAATCTGTCCGACGAGGTGGATGTCCTCCCGGTTCGTCACGTCGTAGATCAGGATGCCTGCCTTGCGATGAGCGACGAGGGCGTAGTCGTGGTCTTTCTCATCGTCCAGGCGGCCGTTGTCATTGAAATCGAACCGATAGGCGGGAAGCAACTTCATCGCCGAGACGTTGGCATCCCCATTGATCTGGGCGCACTCGTCGTTGAGATAGCTGATCTGGGCCGGGTTCGATGCGTTGCTCTCCAACACGACGAAGCCGCGGAATCCAAGTAGGGCAAAGAGGGAGATCGGGTGGAGGGGTATCGCGTCGGGCGCGTCCGGATCCGCCTGTTGGAATAGAGAGTCGAAGTCGAGCAATGCCGCGGATAGATCGGCTACAGGCCCATCGCAGATCCGCAAAGCCGGATCGTTCTCTCCACTATAAACACCACGAACGTCGGACTGGATGTTGACAAGACTCGACTGACGCTCTTCGTTGTAGAAAGCGTCGACGTCGACCACCTCGATGCCGAGACCCTGCGTCATGACATAGGCGACGGTGCGCGTATTGATCAATACCCGGATCCGATCGTCCGGGAAAACCTTGAGAGAGATCTCGAAGTGGCCCGAGTCGTCGGCATCGACGCGGGTCCAGCGACCCAGGGAGACATCGAAAAGACTGACCGGGTGGTTCTTCTTCCCGTTGGAGCCCGAAATCGTCAGAGTGAACTCGCTGCCGTCCTGGGGCGCCGTCGGTGAGACATGGAGCCCGGAGAGTGGGGGCGCTCCATCGGACACCCTCCATTCGTACTTGTCATCACTCGACAGCACCGTCACCCTGCCGGGCGTGCCTCCCCTCAGGCCGTCACCACCAGCACTGCCCCCGAGCTTGTCGGAGAGCAGAGTATTCCCCTTCCATGGTTTCAGAAGCGTAGCCGTGGGAGTTGAGGCGCCACTGAATTCTTCGGGCTTGAGAACGAGAGGATCGAAGATCTTGAGCTGACCGAAACCTTTAATACCGCCGCCGGCCACCAGAACACGACCGTGCGGATCGACCGCCACACCACTGACCCGGTCTCCCAGCGGAAAAGTGAACTTCACATCTGGAAGATAACTTTTAAGGTTCTTGGGATCGCTGGCATCGAGCACGATGAGGCCATCCTCGTCCCCGGCGACGAAGAGCAGGCTTCCCAAGCTCGCCATGTCGCGGACCCGGTTGAGCGAGAAGTTGCCCAGCTTGGTACTCTCCGCAACCTTGATAGGAATCTCAAGCAGCTTGTCCCATATCTTCCCGTTCGCATCCGCAAGATCGCGAGTGAAGCGCAATTTGTAGGTTTCTCCGGCACGCCAGCCCGCAGGTAAGGCGATCCGTAGATCCCAGCGGGCGCCCGACTGACGTATATCCGGAGTGAGCTTGCCGTGGGAATCCAAAATTTCAATGCCGTCATAGTTGTTGAGCGCCTCGCTAAACGATACTTTGAGCACCTCGTCAGTCGAGATCGCGGCACTGATTACCAACAGGTAGCGATGTCCTTCTTGCACGGTCCCTTCAACTGTAAAGGAACCGTCGTCCTTGCTAGTCTCATCCTTACTGAAATCATCGTCCAGGCCAAGCAAGCGAATCGCCACCTTCGACTGTGCTGCTCCTGCCTCGCCGGTAACCTTCAGCCCCGTATCTGTAACACTGACCTTGGTCTTGAGGTCCAGCTCCAGCTCACCTTGCTTGCCACCATCGATCACAAAGAACCGGATCGGCGAGCCGGCAATGGGAAATGGGGGGTAGTTCACTCCATAGGTGTCGGGCGGCAGGACCACGATCTCCTGGGTGAGCGGCGGATCGAAAGTTTTTTCGAAGACCTTGAAGCCTGTGGTCACGTCGCGACCCGTGAGGGTGAAGGCCCGGTCCAAGCGAGTCGGGATCAGCACACCGATCCGGCCGAGCAGGCTGTCGATCTTGGCGTTGATGACCGTCGCCATGCCCTGAAAGGCGCTGTTGAACACCGCCACGTAACCGTCGAAGCTGAAGGACGGCAGGACGGGCCAACCGAGGTCCACCTGCGGCGCCACAACCTCGTACTCGCCGGGAAGGACGGCCCCCGGCATGTACTTCTTGCGGCGGTCCTTCACCGTCGGGGTGGTGGTCTTCGGCTGCAGATCCGCCAGAACGTTTAGCGACAAGGAGGCCAGCTGCGCCACCGCATTCCCAGTCGTCCCCGTGGGGTCTTCGGTCGTCAAGATTCCGTGAGCGGTGTCGAGCCGCATCAGATCGTGCAGCATCCAATAACCGTTTCCCAGGGCTTCGACCCGGCGGTTGAGCAGATAGTCGCCCTGCCGGGCCGTGGCGGCCCCGGCGGGGAAGGGAACGCTGATCTGGAGCGGCTTGCTCGCGTCCGCTCCGGAGAAATCGAGCGTAAAGGCGAAGATCGGAGCGAGGTCGTCGGGAGCGGGCAGCGACGCTTGAGCGACAGGCTTGGTCGCCAGGCGCACGACCGTGGGGCCGGTGAAGGTCCCCTCCGCGATATCCACGGTGACGCCCTCACCCGTGGTGAACGTCAAGGCCTGATCGCTCACATACGCGCCCTTGAGGTCCGCCGTGTGGAACGGCGTCAGCTTGGCCACGACCTCGTTGCTGTTGGGGATCAGGACGTGGAGGATGAGCGTGTGGGTCAAAGCGGCCTGAACGGAGAGATCGAATCCGCCATCCTGGCCCGCGGTCACCGTGGGGGTCGTCACCAGGGCGTTGCGGTTCTCCACGAACACCGTGGCGTTGGCCGGCACGGCCCCCGCGCGGCCCAGGACGCGCGCCTGTCCCGTCGAGTCCGGCGCGATGAGGAATACCCTGGACAGGTCGAGATCCTGATTCAGCAGGATCCGCCGAGTGGTGAAATGCGCCGCGACTGGAGTGTCGAGCGGATTTCCCTGGAGATCGGTCACACCGGAGGTGACTCGCAACTCATGCTGAGTGCCCGGAAGCAGAGTCGCCTTGGGCTTCACGCGGACCAGAACGCCCTGAACGTCGAAATCCACCGCCACCGGCTGTCCATCGCTCAGGAGTTGGATGGCGCCAGTGATCGAGGCCGGAGTGACGGGCTCGCTGAACCGGATCGTGGGCTGGATGCCCTGGGTCACGTCCACAGTGCCATCAGCCGGGACGAACTCCACAACCCGAGGGCCGACCGCCCTCAGGGTGATGTCCACATCCACCCGGGCGTCGGCGGCCGGCACCGTCACGGCAGCCGCGCCCTGGTTTCCCGTCACCCGGTTCTCGGCGGTGGCGGTCAACGTCGCCACCGGTGCCGGCAGGACGTAGGTGCCGTTGGCGTTGGAGACCTGCAGCCAGCCGACGCCGGAGCCGCGCACCACGGCGCCGGCGAGGGCCGCGCCACCGAGGTCGTAGATGGTGCCGCGCAGGTAGCCGACCGGCGCGGTCAGGCGCACGAAGGCATAGAGACCCTCTTCGCGCACGCCGGGCCAGGCCAGATCCGTCGGATCGATGGCGGAGGTCGTCCAGCCGGTGGCCGTAGCCTGGAGGGCGGCCACGGCACGGAAGGCGCCGCCCGATTCCAGATCCACCACCTGCAGGAGGAGCCCCTTGTCGCCCGAGGCCGGAGCGGGCGAGAGCGCCAGGGAGAGGGCGGCGGGCACCAGCAGGGTCTTGCCGCCCAGATCGAGGTCCACCAAGCCCGCGAGCTCGGTGCCGGCCGGCACCGTGAGGCCCAGATCCGCCGGCGTCTTGCGGTTGAGGACGATGGCCGTGGGATCCGTCACCGCTCCGGGCGGCAGGTCGATGCGGTCTCCCTGATCGCCGGTGACCGTGCCGCCTTCCGCGCCGACCACGTTGCCCGCCACCGCTTCGCCGCCGTAGGTGCGCAGCGTCACGTCCTCGGCGCCGAGCTTCAGCGGCAGCGCCTGGGCCGCCTGGGACGGGCGGAGCTGGAAGCGCGAGCGCGGCGTGCCGTCGGCCGCGTGATAGAGGACGAGGTCCGCCTGGTAGGGCGTCTGATTGCGCACCGAGTTGTCGAGGAGGGTGAGCTGCTCTTCGATGAACAGGGTCACCGGCAGGCCGCTCGCGACTCCCTGGGACACGGTGTAGAGGGCAGTCGCCTGGCTGCTCTGCGAGGGGAGAACGACCTCGGGATTGAAGGTGAGAGTGGCGGCCGTGGCCTCGTTGCCCGCCGGACGGGCCGAGGCGCCGAGCACCGCGCCGGCCACCGGGGCCGGCGGCGCCAGGGGGCCACTGTCGGCTTCCACCGCGGCCCAGCCGCCGTCGGTCAACCCCGCGGCGGCGGCCGGCAGGGTGAAGGTCACCCGGCCGGCGGAAACCTGCGCGGTGCCCAGGACCCGCCACTGCAACGAGGCGAGGTCGAGGTGAATCAAAGCGAGGGTGGTGCCGTTGGCCGACTCCACCGGCAGGCTGAGGGTCGACTCCGCCAGCAGGGCCGCGCCCGCCACGTCGAGCCAGGCGGCGCCGCGGGGGGACCAGCCATAGGGCAGGAGCATGGGCAGGCCCTGCTCGTCGAGCCGGGTCACCGCCACGGCCACGGACTCGGCGAGGGCGCCGGATGGCAGGGTGAGGATGGCGTCGGCGCCGCTTCCCCAGGTGCCGCCGCCGGAGCCGAGGGTCACCGGTTTGGCGGCCGGGGTCAGGCGTGGATCGAAGATCTCCGTGCCCTGGCCGGCGCCGCTGGTGACGAGACGGAAGGCCGGCGCGTAGCCAGTCCGCGCGATGGTCAGGTCGTGGGTACCCGCCGGCACCGGCAGCCGGAAGCGGCCGTCGTCTCCCGTCACCTGCTCGGGCAGGGGCTCAGGGAGGGCCGTGCCGTTGGTCGCCGTGACCAGCACGCGGGCGCCGGCCAGGGGACGGCCGGTGGCGTTGTCGATCACCGTACCGAGGAGGAAGCCGCTGCCGCCCGAGGCGCCGAAGACCTGCGACCAGGGGTAGGCCATGGCGTTGCCCGCCAGGTCGGTCACCGCCGTGGTCACCTCCAGGCGCAAGGCGCCCGCGGGCAGGGAGCCGGGGGCGGTGAAGGTGGCCGTGAGGCCGTTGGTGGCGAGGCTCACCGTTCCCGCGATCGCACCCGACGCGGACGAAAGCTGTACAGCGCCGGCCAGGCTGGCGGGCGTCACCGGCTCGCTGAAGAGGATGTGGAAGAGGTTGCCCTGATGGTCGGCGGAGACCACCCGCGGCGCCACGCAATCGTGGACGACCGCGGCGAGGGCCGGGGCCGAGACGTTGCCGCCGGCATCCGTGGCCGTCACCTGGAGGCGGTTGAGGCTGCCGGGCGAGAGCTGAACGGAGAGGGAGAAGTGGCCGGCCTCGTCCGCCCGGGCCTCGGCCGCCGAGGCGGCGCCCTCGACGCGCACCACGGCGCCCGCCTCGGCCGTGCCGGTCAGTGTAATGGAGGCCGCGCAGACCGCCTGCGGCGGCGCGGGGCTCAGCGCCGGAGCTCCCGGCGCCGTGGTGTCCACGGTCAGGAAGGTCAGCGTCGGCGGCGTGGCCAGGGCATTGCCCGCGAGATCGGTGATGGCCGCCGTGAGCACCAGCCGCACCTGGGACGAGGACGGCAGCGGCACCGACGGGCGCACCGTCAACACATTGCCGGCCCGGTTGGCGGTCGCGGGGATCGCCTGGCTCGTGCCCGTTTCCAGCCTCCAGCTTCCCGCCGCCGGCTCGGCGATGTCCTCCGAGAAGGTGAGCCGGAAGATCGCATCCACCGGCAGCGCCAGGGCACCCGAGGCCGGGTCCGCGGAATCCAGCTTCGGCGCCACGGTGTCCCGCACGACGACCCGGGTGTGGGTCCCCTGGTTGCCCACCGAGTCCGTCACCCGGGCGGTGAGCGTGTTGTTGCCTTCCACCAGGGGAACCGCGGCGGCGCTGAAGGTGCCGCCGGTGATCGTCGCCGCCACGCCGTTGACCGTCAGGGTCAGGCCGGCTTCCTGGTCCACCGTGCCGCTCACCGCGATCGTTTGCGCGTTCAGGCGCGCGCCGTCCGCCGGCTGGTTGATATGGACGGCGGGGGCGTCGCTGTCGCGGGTCACCGAGAGCGAAGCCGACGCGGTGTTGCTCACCTTGTCGAAGGCCTGCATGGTGAAATCGTTGGACCCGTCGTGCAGCGACATGACGAGCGACCACGAGGACCCCGTCAGCGTGGCGCGGACGCCGTTGACCTCGACGCGGTCCAGGTGGGCGTCCGCCGCCGTGCCGCGCAGGGTGATGCTGGCTCCGGGGACGATCGTGCCGGGCGCCGGATCGGTGATGACGAGGGTGGGCGGCGTGGAGTCCCGCTCGATCGCGCGCGTGGCCTGGACGGAGTTGCCGGCCTGGTCCTCCGCCCGCGCCGTCAAGGTGTTGCTCCCCTCGGCGAGCGGCACCTGCCGGGCGAGCCAGGTGGTGCCGGTGACGGTGGCCATGGTGCCGTTGACCGTGACGGCGCCGAGGTGCGGATCCTGGGCCGACCCGACCACGTCCACCGAGCCGTCCTTCAGCAGAGCGCCGGTCGCGGGCTGGGAGATCGAGACGGTCGGCGCCTGCGAGTCGCGGGTGACGTGGAGCGTCCGCTGCGCCGTGTTGCCGGCCGCGTCGGCGGCGACGATTGCAAAGGTCCGCGCGCCTTCGGCCAGGGTGTACGGGCCGGCCGTGAAGTCCTGGCCGGCCAGGGTGACCGTCTGTCCATCCACCTTGACCGAGGCCGCGCCGGACACCTGGCCCGTGAGGGTCACCTGGGCGGCGGAGAGAATGGCGGCTTCGACCGGTTGCAGCGAGAGGAAGGCCGGCGGCGTGGTGTCGACCCCGAAGCCCACGGCCAGGGTGGCCGAGTTGCCGGCGGCGTCCGTGACCGTCACCGACAGCAGGTGGGTCCCCTCGCCCGAGACGGGGGTGCCGGAGGTGAAGGCGGAGCCGTCGAGCGTCGCGTCCACCGTGACGGCGGAGGCGTCCGTCGTCTGAATGACCGGCGTGGCGGCGCGATTGAACAGCCGGCCGTCCGTGAGATCGGTGCCCGACTCCAGGATGTGGATCTGGGGCGGGTCCGTGTCCGGAGGAGACTGCGCCCACAGCGCCCAACCCGCCGGAATGGCGAGCAACGCGAGGACGGCGAACGGCGGCAAAAGGAATCGGCGCTTGGTCATGGCAGCTTTCATGGCACGTTCTGGATCACGGAGGAGGTGGCGTCGACGGTGAATGTGCCGACGGCATTGGTATCGCGGAACTCGAGCTTCGAGCCGCCGCGGACGATGACTTCATCGAACTTGTAGACGCCGCGGTAGCCGTCGCCCACCTGCACGGCCCCGGCGGCGCCGTCGAGCAGCAGCTTGCGGCGGTCCGCGCTCTGGTCGATCACCCGGTAGTCGGTGCTGTTGACCCGCACCCACATGCCGATGGCGCCGAGGGCGAACTTGGCCGTGGGGCTCGCCGGCTCGATCCAGAGGGCCGACGTGTTCACGGTGTCGGCCACCGGGTTGGCGACGGTGCCGATGCCGATGGCGGGCAGTGGAGTGTTCGGGATCGGGAGATTCGAGGTGCCGCCCTGATCCACGTACAGCTTGCCGTACGTCATCGCCGGCAGCTTGACGTAGACGGTGCCGGGGCTGCCGTAGCGGAAGGCGGGCGTGCCGTTGAGGGTGGCTCCGCCACGGACCTTCACCTGGGTCGCGGGATCGAAGCCCGAGAACGTGGTGACGTAGAGGCCAACCCGGCCGCCGCCGCCGCTGGCGCCGTAGACTCCGCTCGCCTGGTAATCGCCGCCCGAAGCGTCGATCATGCCGGCGCCGCTGACCGTGCCGGCGGTGATCAGCACACTGCCGCCGCCGCCGCTCGACTCGCCATTGCCGTTGGTCTGCCGGCGCTGACCCTTCGCCCGGATCTCGCCGTCGAGCACCAGCTCGCCGAGGTTCAGCAGCATCGTCCCGCCGCCATTGCCTCCCGGGCTGCCGTTGTACCGTTCCGACCCGCCGGCCCCGCCAAGGCCCGGCTGATACACGCTGTCGAAAACCTCGCCGGCCGGACCCGCGTTCCCCCACACTTGGCCGATGCCGCCGTGGCTGCCCCCGGAGTCCGACAACGAGCCGGTGACCCCGGCGGGAGTGGCTCCGGCAACGTTCGTCGCCGTAGCGCCCGCAAAGCCTCCGCCCGTGACGTCCAGAACCGCGCCTGTCTCCACCGTCAGCCGGCTCGAGACCGTCATCTTCAGGGCACCGCCGACCGCCAAGGTCACCGGCGAGCCCGCCTTGATCGTCACGTTCGCGGCCGTCAACGTACCCGGGAGACGGCCTTTCGACTCGGCGAAGACGTCTCCCACGATCACCTCGTCGGTGCTCGACACGCCCGCCCCGCTCTTCACGTCCAGCCGGTCGAAGCGGTACTGGCCCCGGTACTTCACCGCCGCCGAGGCGCCAGCCGCATCCTTGAGCAGCGCCCGTCCCTGCCCGTCGATCGACAACACCAGGAACGAGCCGAGCTGGCCGCCCGCGGCGTCCTCCAGGGCCATGCGCGCTCCCATCCACTGCACCTTGAACGCCGCCGCTGCCGTAACCAGGGCGTCGGCCCCTTGAGCCGAGATCGCCGTCACGGCCCCGGTCCCCAGCGCCGGCAGCGGCGACTGCGGACCCACCCGCTCGGCGCCGTTCGACTCCTTGCCACTGTCCATGATCAGGCGGCCGTAGGTGTCGCTCGCGGTCTTGACCAGCACCGTGCCCGGTCCCCCGTAGAGGAACGGGCTGGCGCCGTTGAAGGTCGTGCCGCCCCAGGCCCGGATCTGCGCCACCGGATCGAACCCCGAGAAGCTGCCCACGTAGAGGGCCACCCGGCCGCCGCCGCCGCTGGCGCCGTAGACCCCGCTCGCCTGGTAGTCGCCGCCGGAGGCGTCGATCAGGCCGGCGCCGCTGACCGTGCCGGAGGTGATCAGCACCGAGCCGCCCGCGCCGCTGGACTCGCCGTTGCCGTTGGTCTGTCGGCGCTGGCCCTTCGCCCGGATCTCACCGTTGAGCACCAGCTCGCCCAGCGTCAGCTCCACCGTGCCGCCGCCGTTGCCGCCCGGACTGCCGTTGTAGCGCTCCGACCCGCCGCCGCCACCCAGACGCGGCAGGTAGACGCTGCCGAACACGTCGCCGACCGGACCCGGATTGCCCCAGATCTGGCCGATGCCGCCGTAGCTGCCGCCCGAGTCCGACTTCGAGCCCGTCACTCCGGAGGGCGCTCCTCCCGCCACGCTGGACACCGTCGCGCCGAGGTAACCCTGACCGGTGACGTCGAGCACCGCGCCGGCATCCACCGTCAGCCGGCCGGAGACCGTCATCGTGAGGGCGCCGGTCTTCGCGAGGGTTACCGGCGAGCCGGCCTTGATCGTCACGTTCGTGGCCACGAGGGTGTTCGGCAGGCGGCCTTTCGACTCGGCGAAGACGTCTCCCACCACCATCTCGTCCGAGCTCGACACGCCGGCGCCGCTCTTCACGTCCAGCCGGTCGAGGCGGTACTGGCCGCGATAGCGCGCCGCACCCGTGACCGTGCCGGCGCTCTTGAGCAGCGCCCGTCCCTGGGCATCGATCGACAGCACGAGATAGGAACCGAGGTTCGCTCCCGTGGCATCATCCAGAGCCATCCAGGCTCCCACCCACTGGACCTTGAACGGCGTGCCCGAATCCACCAGGGCGTCCGCTCCCTGGGCCGTGAGGGAGGCGACGGTCCCCGTTCCCAGGGCCGGCAGCGGCGTCTGGGGACCGATCCTCTCGGTGCCGTTCGACTCCTTGCCGCTGTCCACGATCAGCCGCCCGTAGGTGTCGCTCGACGTCTTGACGAAGACCGTGCCGGGCCCCGCATAGAGAAGCGCGGTCGCGTTGTTCCACGTCGTGCCGCCCCAGGCCTTGACCTGCGTCGCCGGATCGAAACCCGAGAAGCTGCCCACGTACAGCGACACGCGCCCACCACCACCGCTGGCGCCATAGACCCCGCTCGCCTGGTAGTCACCCCCTGAAGCGTCGATCAGGCCGGTTCCGCTCGCCGTGCCGGCGGTGATCAGCACGCTGCCGCCGGCGCCGCTGGACTCGCCGTTGCCATTGGTCTGCCGGCGCTGGCCCTTGGCCCGGATCTCGCCGTTGAGCACCAGCTCGCCCAGCGTCAGGTCCACCGTGCCGCCGCCGTTGCCGCCCGGACTGCCGTTGTAGCGCTCCGAGCCGCCGCCGCCGCCCAGGCGGGGCAGGTAGACGCTGCCGAAGACCTCGCCGGCGGGGCCCGGATTCCCGTACACCTGACCGATGCCGCCATGGCTGCCGCCCGAGTCCGACAACGAGCCCGTGACCCCGGCCGGCGTGCCGCCGGCCCCGTTCGACGCGGTGGCGCCCGCATAACCTCCGCCTGTGACGTCCAGCACCGCGCCGGTTTCCACCGTCAGCCGGCTCGACACCGTCATCTTGAGCGCCCCGCCCACGGCCAACGTCACCGGCGAGCCCGCCTTGACGGTGACGTTGGTGGCCGTCAGCGTGCTCGGCAGCCGGCCCTTCGACTCGGCATAGACATCGCCCACGATCATCTCGTCGGCGCTCGAGACGCCCGCTCCGCTCTTCACGTCCAGCCGGTCGAAGCGGTACTGGCCCCGGTACTTGGCGGCCGTCGAGGCGCCTGAGGCGTCCTTGAGCAGGGCCCGGCCCTGGCCGTCGATCGACAGCACCAGGAAGGAGCCGAGCTGCGTTCCCGAGGCGTCGTCCAGGGCCATCCGCGCTCCCGTCCACTGCACCTTGAACGCCGCGTCCGCGGTCACCAGGGCGTCGGAGCCCTGAGCCGAGATCGCCGTCACGGCACCGGTCCCCAGAGCCGGCAGCGGCGTCTGCGGGCCGATCCGCTCGGCGCCGTTCGACTCCTTGCCGCTGTCCACGATCAGCCGGCCGTATAGATCGCTCGGCGTCTTGACGAAGACCGTGCCCGGACCCGCATAGAGGAGCGCAGTCGCGTTGTTCCAGGTCGTGCCGCCCCAGGCCTTGACCTGCGTCACCGGATCGAAGCCCGAGAAGCTGCCCACGTACAGCGACACGCGCCCGCCGCCGCCACTCGCGCCGTAGACCCCGCTCGCCTGGTAGTCGCCGCCCGAGGCGTCGATCAGGCCCGCGCCGCTCGCCGTGGTGGCCGTGATCAGCACCGAGCCGCCGGCGCCGCTCGATTCGCCGTTGCCGTTGGTCTGCCGGCGCTGGCCCTTCGCCAGGATCGCGCCGTTGAGCACGAGATCGCCCAGCGTCAGCTCCACCGTGCCGCCGCCATAACCGCCCGGGCTGCCGTTGTACCGCTCCGACCCGCCACCGCCACCCAGGCGCGGCAGGTAGACACTGCCGAAGACGTCGCCGACCGGACCCAGGTTGCCCCAGATCTGGCCGATGCCGCCGTAGCTGCCGCCGGAGTCCGACTTCGAGCCCGTCACCCCGGAGGGTGCTCCACCCGCGCCGTTCGACACCGTGGCGCCGGCATAGCCCAGGTTGCTCACGTCGAGCAGACCGCCGCATTGGATGCGCGTGGCTCCCGTAACCGTCAGGCTGAGTGTCTGGCCGGCGAGGCCCACCACCTTGGCACCGTTGAGCAGGGACAGCGAGGCCAGGCTGATGGGCTCCTGGACGGTGAAGGTGCCGGAACCGAGGACCAGCGCCTGGCCGTTGCGGGCCGAGGTGAGGTTCTGAGTACCCGTCAGCGGGGCCACGGCCGGCACGGCCAGCGACAAGGTGGCGAAGCCCACGCCACCGCCGAAATCGCGGGCCTCGACGCGGACGGCGAAGGTCGTCCCCAGAGCGGCGTTGGCCGGCGGGGTCCAGGTGAAGCTCGACGACACGGTGGCCTGGTTGGCCGTCACCGTCTGCTGCGTCGTGCCGTCCACCACCAGCGAGTAGCTTTGAATCGATTGGTCGTCGGTGGCCGTGAAGGGGATCGTCACCGCCACGCCGGGGGTGACCAGGTCGCCGTTGGCCGGGCAGGCGCCGAGGGTCACGACCGGCGCGTTGGGATCGACGACCGGCTGGACGTGGATCGTGGCGGCCGCCGCGAAACGGTTGCCGGAGAGGTCCGTGGCCGTCGCCGTGATGACGAAGTCCGTGGCCTGCGTCACCGCGGGCGCCGTGACCGCCCAGGTATAGGGGGACGCGGCGACGGTCGACGACTGGCCGTTGAAGGTGAACGTCACGCTCTTGATGCCGAGGACGTCCTGGAGGCTCGCGGACACCGAGAAGTTGGTGCCCGAGGTGAGGTTGGCCCCCGCCGCCGGGCTGGTGAGCTGGATCGACGGTGCGTAGCTCGCCGTCCAGGCCGAGCCCGGCGTGTTGCCGGCGGTGACGCGGTCGAGCGCGATGCCCCTGGCGCCGTTGCGCACGGTGACGCTGTTGAAGCGGTAGGTGCCGTCGTAGGTATCGCCCACGTGGACCGTCGCGGTCAGCGGCGGCGTGGGCACGTTCAGCGTCAGGCTGGTGCCGTGGTGGCTGTGGCCCAGGATGGTGTAGAGCGTGCTGAAGTTGCCGTTGAACGCCACCTCGGCCGCGCCGAGGAACGAGTGGAAGTCGGCCTCGTTGTCGGTGAAGCCGTTGGTCGCCACCGCGTCGATGATGCCGTGACCCACCACCAGCAGCTCGGTGTATTGAGTCGAGGCCGTGCCGGCGTTGTCCAGGATCAGGTCGCCCAAGCCTTGAGCATCGGGCTTGACGAAGATCGTGCCCGCGGCGCCCCAGGTCAGCGGATCGGTCGAGCTCGTCTTGCCGCCCGCCGCCAGAGTGCGGCCGAGAAGGCCGGAGTCGATGCTCGCCCCGTAGAAGGCGATGCGGCCGCCGCTGCCGGCGCCGGCCGTGCCGCCGGCGCCCGCGCTGCCGGAAGCCTGGACCACGCCGGCGCCGCGGATGGCGGCGGCGTTGAGGCGGATCGAGCCGCCGGCACCGCCGGCGCCGGACGCGCCGGTCTCGCCGTTGGCCAGCATGGAGCCGTCGATGACCGCGCTGCCGGTCGCCGTGATGCGCACGATGCCACCGCCGTCGCGCCCCTTGGCGCCGCTGTAGCCGCCGCCGGCTCCGGAGTCGCGCGGATCGTAGAAGCTGCCGTAGACCGGGCTCGAGCCGTCGAACTGGCCGCCGCGGCCGCCGTAGCCGCCGCCGATGCCGGCGTTGGCGCCCTCGGTCGTGACGTTGCCGAAGCCGTAGGCCCGTGCGCCGGAGGAGGAGCTGCCCAGGAAGCCGCGGCCGGTGACGTCGACCGCGCCGGTGCAGGAGACGTAGAGGTCGCGTTGCACCGTCAGGTCGAGCTTGGACTCCAGCGCCGAGGTGGTCTCCGGATGCGTGACCTTCGCGCCGTCCAGGACCACCAGGTCGCGGAAGGTATGGGTGCCGCTGAGGGTGAGGGTGCCGCCCGCCACGACCACGCTGGTGTTGTCGAGCGAGGTGTCGGTGGCCGCCACGGTGCGGTCCGCCGTGATCAGGCTGCCCACGACCACGTGGACGTCGAGGGTGGTATCGGCCGTGGTGCCGGTGAAGCTCTTCGCCCGCGCCGTGACCGTCAACACCTGTCCGTCGGTGGCCCCGGCGGGCACGGTGAAGTGGTAGACGAACGGCGCCTGGAAGTCGGTCGAGAGGAGCGTCGCGCCCTGGTAGAACTCCACCCGCTCGATGCCGTTGTCGTGGCTCGCCGCCACGTTGAGGTCGATGCCGGTGCCCGGCGCCAGGAGGACTCCCGGCGTCGGGCAGGTGAAGGCCACCACCGGCGCCGCGCCCGGCGCCAGCGGCTGCACGTGGATCAGGCGGGTCGCCGTCGTGTGGTTGTCATTGGTGTCGACGGCCTCCACGGTGATGGGCAGGTCGCCCTCCGTAGTGACCGTCGGCGCGGCGACCGACCAGGAGTACGGTGCGGTCGTGTCCACGAAGCTCTGATCGCCCAGGCGGAAGGTCACCGAGGCCACGCCGCGGTCATCCGTGACCGTGGCCGCCATCTGGACCGTCTGGCCCGAGGTGTACACCGTCCCCGCCGCCGGCTGGGTCACCGTGACCGTCGGCGGCGTCAGGTCGTACAGCGTCAACGTCGAGCCGGAAGCGGCCGAGGAGGAGCCGATCACCGCGCCGTCGGCGAACTGGAGGGTGGCCCGCCCCTTGACGGTCACCGTGTCGAATTTGTAGATGCCGAGATAGGCGTTGCCCACCGACACGGCGCCTGCCGCGCCGTCGAGGAGCAGCCGGCGGCGGTCGTCGCTCTGCGCGATCACCGCATAGTCGGCGCCGTTGACGCGGACCCACAGCCCCACCACGCCGAGGTCGAACTTACGAGCCGCGTCCTGCGGCTCGATCCACAGGGCCGTGGCGTTCGCCGGCTCGGTGTAGACGGCCCCCACGATCCCCTTGCCGATGGACGGCGGGACCGTCGTGCCGACCGGGCCGGACGCGGCGCCCTGGTCGACGAGCAGCGAGCCGTAGGTGTCGCCCGTCTTCTTGTAGAAGACCGTTCCCGGCGACGCGAAGCTCGTGCTGTTGCTGTTGGCGCCGCCCCAGGCCTTCGCCTGGGCCAGCGGGTCGAAGCCGCTCAACGTCCCGGCGACGATCGACACCCGGCCGCCGCCGCCCGCATACAGGACGCCGTTGCAGGTGTCGCCGCCTGAGGCGTCGATGGTGCCGGCACCGCTCACCACGCCGGCCACGATCGACACCGTGCCGCCGGCTCCGATTCCCCCGTAGCAGGTCGCCGTGCCGCCCCTGGCCACGATCTGCCCGGCGAGCGCGACCTCGCCCGCCGTGAGCCGCACCACACCACCACCCGCGCTTCCCAGGTTGTTGCTGTTGTAGGCAGCGCCACCGCCGCCCGGCAGGCGCGGCGCGAAGAGGCTGTCGTAGACCTCGCCGGCCCCAGTCTGGCCGCCCCGGCCGCCATGGCTGCCGCCCGCGGCGGTGCCGGTCGACCCTGCGACCCCTGCCGGCGCATAGCCGTCCAGATGGCCGGCATCGCCGGCCGCATACCCGGCTCCCGTAACGTCCAGCCGGGCTCCCGTCGCCACCGTCAGCTTGCCCGTGAGAGTCAGCCGCAGCTCACTGCCGCGTGCCGGGCGCAAGATCGCGCCGCTCAGCAGCTCGGCGGTCGCGCCCGTCACCTCGCCCGCCAGCTCCACGTCGCCACCGTCGAACACGGAGTCCGTGGAGGCCAGCGGATCCTGGGCGTCCACGCCGGCGCCGTTCTTGACCTCGACCTTGTCGAACCGGTACTCCCCTTGGTAGGCCGCCGCACCCGTCACGCCCGCGGCGCCGGCCAGACGCGCCCGGCCGCCACCGTCGAGGTCCGCCACCGCGAAGGCTCCCAGATCGGCTCCCGCGGCGTTCTTCAGGCGCATCCAGGCGCCCAGCCACTTCACCGGGAAGCCCGCCGAGGAGATCACCCACAGATCGCCTCCGGACGCCGCCGTCGCCGTCACCGAGCCGCCGCCCAGCACCGGCAGCTCCGTCTTCAGGCTCACCCGGTCGACGCCGTTGATCTCCCCGGCGTCGACCAGCAGGGCGCCATAGGTATCACCCGTCTTCTTGTAGAAGATGGTTCCCGGCGCCGCGAAGGCCGTGCCGTTGCTGTTGCCGCCGCCCCAGGCCTTCACCTGGACCGCCGGATCGAAGCCGTTCCACGTCCCGGTGACGACCGACACCCGGCCGCCGCCGCCCGCGAACAGGGTGCCGTTGCAGGTGTCCGCTCCCGAGGCGTCGATCGAGCCGGCGCCGCTCACCACTCCTGCCGCGATCGACACCGTGCCGCCGGCGCCGGTACCGCCGTAGCAGCCCGCCGGCGGGCCACCCTTGGCCCAGATGTCGCCGGCGAGCGCCAACTCCCCGGCCGTGATGTGCACCACGCCGCCGCCGCCGCTGCCGAAGTTGTTGCTGTTGTATGCGGCGCCGCCACCGCCGGCCAGGCGCGGCGTGTAGACGCTGTCGTAGACCTCGCCGGCACCGGCCTGCCCGCCCCGGCCGCCGTGACTGCCGCCCGCGGCGCTTCCCGTCGAGCCCGCGACTCCTGCCGGCGCATAGCCGTCCAGGTGACCGGCGTTGCCAGGCGCATAACCCGTTCCCGTCACGTCCAGGCGGGCTCCCGCCGCCACCGTCAGCTTGCCCGTGAGAGTCAGCCGCAGCTCGCCGCCGCGCGCCAGGCGCACGACCGCGCCGCTCAGCACCTCGGCGGTCGCGCCCGTCAGCTCACCCGCCAGCTCGGCGTCGCCGCTGTCGACGACCGTGTCGGTTGCAGCCAGCGGATCCTGGGCGTCGACGCCGGCCCCGTTCTTCAGCTCCACGCGGTCGAAGCGGTACTCGCCCTGGTAGGCCGCCGCTCCCGTCACGCCGGCGGCATCGGTCAGCCGGGCGCGGCCCGCGGCGTCGATCTCCGCCACGGCGTAGGCTCCCAGGTCGGCTCCGGCCGCGCTGCGCAGGCGCATCCAGGCGCCGGCCCACTTCACCAGGAAGCCTGCGCCGGTGCTCACCCACAGATCGCCGCCCGACACTTCCGCGGCCGTCACCGGCCCGGTGCCCAGCACCGGCAGCTCCGTCGCCAGGCTCACCCGATCGACGCTGGCGATCTCCCCGGCGTCGACCAGCAACGCGCCATAGGTGTCGCCCGTCTTCTTGTAGAAGATGGTTCCCGGCGCCGCAAAGGTGGTGTTGTTGGAGTTGCCGCCGCCCCAGGCCTTCACCTGGGCCGCCGGATCGAAGCCGTCCCAAGTCCCCGTCACGATCGACACCCGGCCGCCGCCGCCCGCATATAGAACGCCGTTGCAGTTGTCGGCTCCCGAGGCGTCGATCGAACCGGCACCGCTCACCACGCCGGCCACGATCGATACCGTGCCGCCGCCGCCCGAGCCGCCGTAGCAGGAGAGCATCGTACCCTTGGCCACGATCTGACCCGCCAGCTCCACCTGGCCGGCCTCGATATGCACCACGCCGCCGCCCGAGCTGCCCAGGTTGAGGTTGTTGATCGAAGCGCCGCCGCCGCCCGCCTGGCGCGGTGCGTAGACGCTGTCGAAAACCTCCCCCGCGCCGGACTGGCCGCCGCGGCCGCCGTGGCTGCCGCCCGACGATGGGGGCTGCGATCCCGTCACGCCGTCCGGAGCGTAGCCGGCCAGATGGCTGCCGCTGCCCGCCGCGTAGCCCAGGCCTGAAACGTCCAGCCGCGCCCCCGCCTCGATCGTCAGGCGGCCCGGCGTGGTGATCCGCAGCTCTCCACCGCTGGCAGGGCGCACCACCGCGCCAGCCTTGACCCGGACGTTGGTCGCCGTGATCTGGCCGCTGACCTGGGCGTTGCCCTCCAGCACCAGCTCGGGACCCACGATCGGATCGGTCGCCTGGAGACCGGCGCCGCTCTTGAAGTCCACGCGGTCGAAGCGGTACTCGCCCTGATAAGTGGTCGCACCGGTCACGGCCGCCGCGCCGGCCAGGCGCAACCGCCCGGCGCCGTCGATCTCTGCCACGGAGAAGGCCCCGAGGTCCGCTCCGCCGGAGCCGCGCAGATGCACCCACACCCCCAGCCACTTCGCCGCGAAGCCCGAGCCCGCGCCCGCGCTCAGCCACAGGTCCGCCCCCGCCACCGCCGTGCCGGTCACCGCCCCGCCGCCCAGCACCGGCAGGTCCGTCACCAAGCTCGCCCGGTCGGCGCCGTTGACCTTGCCGGCGTCGATCAGCAGGGCGCCGTAGGGATCTCCCGCCTTCCGGCTGTAGATCGTGCCCGGCGCCGCAAAGGTGGTGCTGTTGGAATTGCCGCCGCCCCAGGCCTTCGCCTGGGCCGCCGGATCGAAGCCGTTCCACGTCCCCGTCACGATCGACACCCGGCCGCCGCCGCCCGCGAACAGGGCGCCATTACAGGTCTCGGCTCCCGAGGCGTCGATCGCACCGGTACCGCTCACCACCCCGGCCACGATGGACACCGTGCCGCCGGCGCCCGAGCCGCCGTAGCAGGTGAGCTTGGTGCCCTTGGCCAGGATCTGGCCCGCCAGCTCCACCTCCCCCGCCTCGATCCGCACCACGCCGCCCCCTGAGCTGCCCGGGTTGAGGTCGTTGATCGACGCGCCGCCGCCGCCCGCCTGGCGCGGTGCGTAGACGCTGTCGTACACCTCTCCCGCACCCGTCTGGCCGCCGCGACCGCCGTGGCTGCCGCCCGACGACGGGACCTTCGAGCCCGTCACTCCGGCCGGAGCGTAGCCGTCCAGATGGCTGCCGCTGCCGGCCGCGTAGCCCAGGCCCGTCACGTCGAGGGTCGCTCCCGCCTCGACCGTCAGCTTGCCTGTGAGGGTGAGCCGCAGCTCGCCGTCCCTCACTGGCTGCAGCACCGCGCCGCTCGACACCTTCGCCGTCGCGCCGGTCACCGCGCCTGACAATTTCGCGGCTCCCCCCAGGACCATGTCCGTCGCGACCGCCGGGTCCCGCGTGTCGAGCCCCGCTCCGTTCCTCAGCTCCACGCGGTCGAACCGGTACTCGCCCTGGTAGGTCGACGCGCCCGCCACTCCTGAAGCGCCGGTCAGACGTGCCCGGCCTGCGGCATCGATTTCTGCCACGGCGAAAGCTCCCAGATCCGCGCCGGCCGCGCTGCGCAGGCGCATCCAGGCTCCGGCCCACTTCACCAGGAGCCCTGAGCCGGAGCTCACCCACAGATCGCCTCCCGACACTTCCGCGGCCGTCACCGGCCCGGTGCCCAGCACCGGCAGCTCCGTCGCCAGGCTCACCCGGCCGGCGCCGTTGACCGACCCCGCGTCGACCAGCAACGCGCCGTAGGTGTCGCCCGTCTTCTCGTAGAAGATCGTGCCCGGCGCCGCAAAGGTGCTGGTGTTGTTGGAGTTGCCGCCACCCCAGGCCTTCACCTGGGTCGCCGGATCGAAGCCGCTCCACGTCCCGGTCACGATCGACACCCGGCCGCCGCCACCCGCGTACAGGGCACCGTTGCAGGTGTCGGCTCCCGAGGCGTCGATCGAACCGGCGCCGCTCATCACGCCGGCCACGATCGACACCGTGCCGCCGGCGCCCGAGCCGCCGTAGCAGGAGAGCGACGTGCCCTTGGCCACGATCTGGCCCGCCAGCTCCATCTCGCCAGCCTCGATATGCACCACGCCGCCGCCCGAGCTGCCCAGGTTGAGGTTGTTGATCGAAGCGCCGCCGCCTCCCGCCTGGCGCGGCGCGTAGACGCTGTCGAAAACCTCACCCGCGCCGGACTGGCCGCCGCGGCCGCCATGGCTGCCGCCCGACGAGGGGGGCTGCGATCCCGTCACGCCGTCCGGAGCGTAGCCGGCCAGATGGCTGCCGCTGCCCGCCGCGTAGCCCAGACCCGTCACGTCCAGCCGCGCTCCCGCCTCGATCGTCAAGCGGCCCGGCGTGGTGATCCGCAGCTCGCCACCGGCGGCCGGCCGCACCACCGCGCCCGCCTTGACCCGGACGTTGGTCGCCGTGATCTGGCCGCTGACCTGGGCGTTGCCTTCCAGCACCAGCTCGGGACCCACGATCGGATCGGCCGCCTGAATCCCGGCGCCTCCCTTGAGGCCGATGCTGTCGAAGCGATACTCGCCCTGCCAGGTGGTGGCAGCGGCGGCGCCCGCGGCGCCCACCAAGCGCAACCGCCCGGCGCCGTCGATCTCTGCCACGGCGAAGGCTCCGAGGTCCGCGCCGCCGGCGCCGTACAGGTGCACCCACACTCCCAGCCACTTCGCCGCGAAGCCCGAGCCCGCGCTCAGCCACAGGTCCGCGCCCGCCACCGACATGCCGGTCACCGCGCCGCCGCCCAGCTGCGGCAGGTCCGTCGCCAGACTGGTCCGGCCGGCGCCGTTGATCGTTCCGGCGTCGATCAGCAGGGCGCCGTAGGTGTCCCCGGTCTTCCGGCTGTAGATCGTGCCCGGCGCCGCGAAGGCGGTGTTGTTGGAGTTGCCGCCGCCCCAGGCCTTCACCTGGGCCGCCGGATCGAAGCCGTTCCACGTCCCCGTCACCACCGACACCCGGCCGCCGCCGCCCGCGAACAGCGAGCCGTTGCAGGTGTCGCCGCCCGAGGCGTCGATCGAACCGGCGCCGCTCACCACCCCGGCCACGATCGACACCGTGCCGCCGCCGCCCGAGCCGCCGTAGCAGGAGAGCTTCGTGCCCTTGGCCAGGATCTGGCCCGCCAGCTCCACCTCGGCCGCCGCGATCCGCACCACGCCGCCGCCCGAGCTGCCCAGGTTCAGGTTGTTGATCGAAGCGCCGCCGCCGCCTCCCTGGCGCGGCGCGTAGACGCTGTCGTACACCTCTCCCGCTCCCGCCTGGCCGCCGCGGCCGCCGTGGCTGCCGCCCGACGACGGAGGCTGCGAGCCCGTCACGCCGGCCGGCGCGTAGCCGTCCAGGTGACTGCCGCTACCCGCCGCGTAGCCCTGGCCGGAGACGTCGATCCCGGAGCCGCAGGCGATCTCCACCCGGCCGGTGGCGATCAGGTTGACCTCGCCCCCAGCCGGCGACTTGAGGGTCGCTCCCTGGAGGATTAGCCCGGCGACATGGAGCGGCCCCGTCACCGTGACGGTGCCTTTCGAAAGGAAGAGGGTCTGCCCGGCGTAGACGTCCGCCAGCGTACGGTCGCCCTTCAAGGCGACGCCCGCCGTCACAGTCACCGCGGCCTCGGAGGAGGCGACGTTGCCGGCGAAGTCGCGGGCCTCCAGGTGAAGAGTCAGCGTGTCGCCGGCAACCGACGCGGCGGGCACCGTCCAAGTCTGTGTGGCCGTGACGTCCGCGGCGTCGGCGAGCACGACCTCGGTCAGGACCGTGCCGTTGACCGTCAGCTTGTAGCTCTCGACCCGTTCGTCGTCGGTGACGTGGAGGGAGAGGTCGAGCTCGGCGCCCGGCACCACCTGGCGCGCCAGGCAGCCGATCGTCACCTGCGGCGCGTGGGTGTTGGACCGCGGCAGCACGTGGATCGTGCGCACGGACGCCACGTGGTTGCCCCAGGCGTCCACCGCCTCGATCTGCAGGGCCACATCGGTGGGCGACGCCACGACCGGCACCGGCACGCTCCAGGAGTAGGGCGCCACGTTGTCGATCAGCACCCAGCGGCCGGTGCTCAGAGCGACGGAGGTCACCCCGGCGGGGTCCACCACCGTGGCGCTCACCGTCATCCGGTCGCCCGAGGTGAAGGTTGCCCCCTCAGCCGGCAGGAAGCTCGAAATGACGGGCGGCGTCGTGTCCACGGTGTAGAAGGTGGTCACGAACGGCGTCGTCATGGCGTTGCCCACCCGGTCGGCCACTCCCTGGAGGGTGAGCTGGTAGGCATGGCCGTCGATCAGCGCGGAGATCGGGTTCAGGGTGACGGTGCGCGCCGCCGTGTCGAGCTGGAAGGTGGTGGTGACGCCCGTTCCCGCCGTCAGGTCCTGAAGCACCATGTGGGTGCCGGACAGCGAGAACATGTCGACCGGCTCGTTGAACATCACCCGCATCTGCGCGGCGAGCGAGACCTGCTTGGCGTTGTTGGCCGGGCTCACCTCGATGACCACCGGCGGCAGCACGTCCGCGGTGGTGAAGCTGGTCTGCACCGACTGGTCGAGGCGCCGGCCGGCGACGTCGAAGAGCTGCTCCGCCGTCACCTTGATCCGGTAGGTCGTGAAGTTCTGGAGCGGCTGGTTGGGCGCGATCCGGATCGCCGTGTTGCCGTCGATCCAGGTGTTGTTGCTGCCCACCCAGTTGCCCGACGCCGTCTCGATATGCACGACGTTGCCCACCAGGTTGCGGGTGGGGTCCATGGCCTCGCTGAAGCGCACGACCGCCTGGAGGTTGAGCGGCAGGTCGACGGCGCCATTGGCCGGCGTGATCTCCGTCACCTTCGGGTTGACGGCGTCGAGGACGACGGTGCCGAGGTCGAGGATCTGCCCGTTGGTCGACAGGGTGCCGCGGATCTCGCGCGAGCCGGGCCCGAAGCTCTCCTGGAAGACGAGCAGGAAGCTGCCCATGGGGACCGACGGCAGGGTGAAGAAGCCGGCGTCGTTGGTGAAGGTGGTCAGGGTGCGGCCGGCGATCTGCAAGGCGACCAGGGCGTTGGGCGCCGGCGTCGTGCCGTCGGCGGTGACCACCGTCCCGCGGATCTGCGCCGAGTTTTCGAGCGCCAGGTTGACCTGGACGATCTCCCCCTCGTGGGTCAGCACGCCGTTGGCCGAGCCCCTGAGGCCGGTGGCCGGGTTGGTGGCGAAGGCCGTCACCCGGCCCTCGCCGACGCCCTGGAAGGTGATGGCGTTGTCGGTGCCGGTGTCGCCCGTGAACCGCTTCCAGCCGTAGAAGCCGTCGTTGATGACCTCGACGGTGGCGGCGTTGACCGGATTGCCGAAGCTGTCGCGGACGTTGACCACCAGGGAGCCGATGGGATGGATGCGCACGTCGAGGCGCACCGGCCCCAGCTCGGTGAGGTTGCCCCAGGTCTCGCCGCGATGCAGCCCGCCGATCTCCTGGGTCTCCAGCCAGAACGGGTGCCCGAGGATGACGCCGGTGAAGGAATAGGTGCTGTCCAGCGTGGCGCCGACGTTCAGGCCGTCCTGCTGCAACACGGTGTTGGCGTTGGGGAAGACGCCGTCCGGCGCGCCCAGGGGGTTGAGGACGCTGCCATTGACCGTTCCCTGCCGCTCCAGGAAGAGGTCCTGGGTCACCCGCTGCCCCTCGGTGACGATCTCGCCGTGGCCGTTGGCGACCCGGCGCCCGCCCGGCTCGTGGCTGAACAGGTCGAACCTCCCCTGGGGGATGCCGAGGAACTCGAAGTAGCCGTCCGCGCCCGTGCTGCTGAAGGTGCTGAAGCTGACGAAGCCGTTGGAGCCCAGGCGCACGGTGGCTCCGGGGATGGCCACGGTGCTCCCCGGCTCGTAGAGGTGCCCGTCCACGGCGCCCCGGGTCTCGAGCTGGAAGTCGCCCACGAGCACCTGGTTGTTCTGGGTGAGCTGCAAGCCGTTGCGCCGGCCGTGACGCCCGGTGCGAGGGTCGAGGGCCTGGACGTCGTAGATTGCCATGGGCAGCAGGTCGAACTCGAACTTGCCATCGGCGTCGGCGTCGATGCTGTCGAAGAGGCCGCCGTAGCGCAGGAGCTGAACCTGGGCCGAGGCCGCCGGCGAGCCGTCGCCGGGGTTGGTGATCCGCCCCTGGATCTTGCCCGTGGGCTCGAGGAAGATGGTGACGCCCGCCACCTCCTCGCCGTCGGCCTTGATCTCCACCGTGGTCTTGCCGCCCAGGCCGCCGAGCGAAGGCGCCCGGGCCGAGAGGGTGACGGTGCCGGCGAAGATGTTGTGGAACTCGAAGTTGCCGTCGGCGTCGGCGTTCGAGACCAGCGTCCGGCGAGGATAGGAGCCCTCCTGGAGGGTCACCACCGAGCCCGGCACGAGGACGCCGTTGGCATCGGAGACGCGGCCGGAGACCGAGCCCTGCTTGGGCAGCACGATCTCCAGCTCCAGGTTCTGCCCCTTCTGGCTGAAGTTGACCCAGACCTCGGCCTTGCGGAAGACGACGCCGTTCTCCCAGGTCACGTCGATCGGGAAACCCCACGGCGACGGCGGCAGCAGCTCGAAGCTGAACTGGCCGGCGGCGTTGGTCAGCATGTCGTTGGCGAGGGTCGGATGCTTGAGCTCGACGTGGGCGCCCTCGACCGGGGTGACGCCGTCCTGATCGAGCACCCGGCCCTTGATGGTGCCGGTGATGTTGCGCTCGAAGAGGACGTTCTGGGTCTGGCTCTCGCCGTTGTTCACCAGCTCGCCGCGGACCGTCTTGGCGCCATAGAAAGTGTTGGAGACGGTGATGACGTAGGGACCCACCAGGGCCTCGGGGATCGACCAGGTGCCGTCCGCGGCGGTGGTGATCGTGTGGGCCTCCAGATCGAGGCCCACCAATTCCAGGCGCACGGCCGTGGTGCGGTAGGTCACCAGGGCGGTGATGCCGACCGCCTGGCCGGAGTCGTTCTCCGCCTGGACGACGCCGTGGATCGACCCCCTCTTGAAGCGGACGCTGACGAACGGCGTGTCGCCGACGAAGCGCACCAGGGCCCCGGTCGAGCCTCCGGCCGTGCCCTTGAAGGCGTGCACGCCGTAGCCGCCCACTCCCAGGTTGGGGATGGTGAAGCGGCCGGAGGAGTCGGTGGTGGCCGTGCGGTACCAGTGCTGGTCGTCCGCCGCGAGGTGGACGGTGGCGCCCACCACCGGACCGCCGTCGAACCCCAGGACCTCGCCGGCGATGCCGCCGAGGATGCTGGCGTCCTGGAAGTAGAAGTTCTTGTCGACCACCTGCCCCTCGACGCCGATGGTCACGGCCTCGCTGAGCTTGACCTGCTTGTCGAGATCGGCGGCCGAGATGTTGCGGGTGCCGGCGAACACGCCCTCCAGGACGTAGTGGCCCTGCGGGTCGGTGACGGTCTTGAACGGCGTCCCCTCGGCCCAGACGATGACGCCGAACATCGGCACGTCGGAGCCGTTGACCTTCTTGTAGACGAAGCCCTGGACCACTCCGCGCTGGTCGCGCATGGTCAGGTTGACCTGGTTGACCTGATCGGGGTTGATGGTGAAGAAGACCTGCACCCCCGATTGGCCGGTCTGGTTTTCGAAGGTGTCGATCTCGCCCCGGCCGGCCGGCACCGGCCCGAAATCGAAGGTGCCGTCCGTGCTGCTGCGCTTGGTCCCCACCAGGTTGCCGTCGGTGTAGAGCGCCACATAGGCCTCTGCCACCGGCGTGGTGCCGTCCGGCCGGAAGATGGTGCCCCGCACCGTGCCGTTGGCCACCGGTTGGTCCGGCCGGCGCAGGATGACGAGATCGAACTGGACGACGCTGCCCGCTTCGGGGACCGCGATCGACTTCACCACGAACCGCCCCAGGCCGTCGCTGGCGGAGAGGGTGATCGTGCCCACGGCGACGTCGCTCACCGAGTAGTTGCCGTTGGCGTCCGGCTGCACCGATTTCCCCTCGCGGAACACCGGGCTCTCGGCCGTCACCCGCGTGCCGACCGGCAGGCTGCCGTCGTCGTAGGTGACGCGGCCGCGGATGGTGCCGCGGCCGAGCATCACGACATTGAGCGTCGCATGCTGGCCGATGAAGCGGACCCGCCCCGTGGCCGAGCCGCTGCGCCCGGTGGCGGCGTCGGTCCCCGTGAGCTGGTAGATGTCGCTGCAATCGGTCTGGCGGACGTAGTCGAAGAGGAAGGAGCCCGAGGCATCGGCGCGCACCGCCGCCGTCTTGTGGGTGCGGCAGGAGTCTTCGCAGAACAGGCAGCGGTCGCTCTCCCGCAGCTCCACCTCGGCGAAGGGTACGGGCTGGCCGTCCGGCCCGTAGACCTTGCCCTCCACCAGGGTGCCGGGCATGGCCGTGCTCGGGATGGTCACGCGCACGGTGGTGGAGACCACCTGCTCGCCCAGCGGGTTCTTGACGCCGGCCACGGTGAGGTCCTGCGGCGTGTAGGGGCTTAAGGGGTTGTTGAAGATCACCCGGATGATGCGCGAGTTGCGCATCCCCTTGAAGGGATTCAGGATGGTGCTGCCCGAGCCGTCGATGACGTCGTCCTCGCTCTGCACCCAGCCGCCGTTCGAGACCTTGTTGGGAATCGTGAAATGGCGGGGATCGGCCGGCGCAAGGCTCGCGGGGTCGACGTCGCTCGTGAACAGGACCTCGACGACGTGGCCCGTGGGGTCCACCTCGGTGTTCAGCACCGCCGCGAGGGCCTGGAACGGGCGCCGCTGGAGGGTCTGGACGGAGCCGGTGATCTGGGCGTCCACCGTGCCGTCGCCCTGAGTGTCCACCTGGAGGACGAAGGACGAGTCCTCGGCCCGGAACGCCACGGAAGCCACGCCGCCCGCCGCCAGGGAGACGTTGTCCCAGCTCGCCGTGCGCAGGCCGCCGTTGGTGCCCGGCACCAGGATCTCGAGGTCCGCGGAGACTGCGGCGGAAGCGCGCAGGACCGCCGTGTACCCTCCGTCCTCGGGGACGGTCATCACTGCCATCTGGGCGTCGGAGGCCAGGGCGTAGAGGTCGGCGAACGGCAGCTCCCGCAGGCGGGTGGCGTCGTTGCCGTCGCCCCGCAGCCGCTGGCCGCCGGTGCGGCTGGCGATCTCCAGGCTCACTCCCGAGCCGGTGGCCATGGCGCCCTGGAGGGCCGGCAGGTAGCCGGTGGTCTTGGCGAAACGCTCGAAGGCCTGCCGCGGCGAGGTGGCCGCGGCCTCGGTCGCGAAGATCGTGCCCAGGGAGGCGCCCACCCAGGACCCCTTCTGCGTCGTCCGCCGCAGCAGGTCCCATTCCCAGTCGGCATCGCGCGCCCCGTTCCACTCCGCGGCGAGCTCGGCCGCGCTGTCGAAGAGGTCCTCGCCGAAAGCCACTTGGCGGCCGGCCTGGGAGAGCTGGTAGACCCGGCTGTCGACCATCGAGCGCGAGACCCGCGGCAGGTCGGTCCGCAACAGCGAGGGAGGGGCGGTGGCGAGCGAGAAGCCGAGGCCGATGAGGTTGAGGGAGTTGCGCAACAAGGCCGGCGGCAGCGAGTCGGCGGCCCGGGGAAGGATGATCGAGCTGGGCGACAGGGGAATGCCGTTCTCCCCCACTCCCACCGTCAGCTCGAAGGTGGGGACGATCTCGCTCGAGCTGCGCACCGCCGAGGCCACCACCCGGCCCGTGCGCTTCGAACGCAGGCGGAACTCCACCAGCTCGGCGTCGCCGGGGAGGATGGTGACCGTCTTCTCGTTGACGCCCACGACCTCGACGCCGGTCAGCTTGTCGAGCGGCAGCCGGACCTTCAGCAGGTTGGCGGGCGCGGTACCGGTATTGGTGACGGTGAGGAGCAGCGAGTACTCCTCGTCCGTCCGCACCGTGTCCGGATGGCTGATGGTGACGTTCAGCGTGGGGTCGCGGACGATGACGGCGCCCTTGGCCGTGCCGGAGACCCGCCGGAGCTGGCCGTCGGGCAGGCCGTGAAGCACGCCTTCGAGATCGAACTGGACGATGTGCGTGCCCTCGCGCAGCCCCTCGACCACCACCTCGGCCTGCCCGGAGGCCTGGGCCACCAGGAAGGTCAGGTCGTCGGCCGTGCCCAGAATGCCGTCGGGCCCTGGTACCCGCACCGGCACCGGCACGCCGAGCGGCGTCGGCGGGTCCGTCTTCGCCTGGCGCAGGCCCGGCGGCAGGATCACCTTGGCCGTCAGGTCATGGATCTCCAGGCGGTCTCCCGCCGGGGCGCCGTTCTGGGCGATCAGCATCACCGAGAAGAACTGGTGCAGCAGGCTGACGTCGGTGGGAAAGAGAATGACGCCCGGGATCGGCACGAAGTCGCTCTTCGAGCAGTCGCCGTCGCCGGACTCGCAGCCGCCGTTGGACCCATCCCCGGTGTCGTTCTTGTCGAACGAGAGCTGGAACGGCGCCATCCGCGGCGGCTCGAAGCGGAACGAGGACGACCGCCAGGCCGGCGCGTCGAAGTTCGTCAGGCCGTCCCAGAGGATGTAGGGGTCCTTGGCCGGCCCGTAGTAGATGACCGGGATGTTGTAGTTGACCGTCTCGCCCGCCACCGCGAAGGCGAAGGTGAAGTTGAAGGCCTGGAAGCTGTCGTCGTTGACGACGATGCCGTAGCTGCGGATCTCGTCCAGGGTGAGAGCGCGGGAGGTCACTTTGGTGATCAGCACCTGGGTGACGAGCACCCCCGCCGAGCGCGGCTCGGCGTAGGCCAGCAGGTCGTTGCCCTGCATCAGGCGGATGTTGTCCAGCCGGTACTGGCCTTCGAGGCGCAGACGGGGGATGCGGAAGGGCTGGTTGGGGACCGTCTCCAGAACCAGGATGCCGTTGACCTCGGGGCCGGTGAAGTCGCCGACCACCCGCAGATCCTTGGGCAGGACGCCACGCTCGACGTCGTACCCCTCGATATGGGTGTCGATGATGGTGGGCGTGTCGAAGGGGACGGTCTGGCTCTCGGGGGAGATCGTGAGCCGGCTGCCGGCGATCAGCAGCCGCGCGTTCGCCAGGTCGGCGGCGCCGGCCAGCGCCGGAGCCAGCAGGGCGAACCAGAGGCCCGCCAGCAGTCGTAGAGATCGCTTCCCGCTCATGTCTCTCCCATCAACACCCATACCCGGCCGCCGGCTCCAACGCCGGACGGCCGCACCGTCGTGCGGTACCTCGAAACGCCGGAGACGAGGGTTCCCTCGAGCCGTCAGGTCACTCGCGACCCGGCGGTCCGTGGAGAGAGACACAGCTCCCTCTGTAGGGAAGCCCCCGCTATCTCGGACGTCTGCCTATAGATGTACCAGGGTTGTCCCGGCGGGGTATAGAACAAACTTGCTCTCTTTGGGCGGCCGGTCGGTCTACTCTTGGGCCGCCAGCCACGCTCGCCCCTTCTCGGTGAGCCGGTAGCGCTGGAGCCGGCTCGTCGGTTTGTCCGGGGCGGTCCTCTCGATCAGACGGGCTGTGAGGGCAGGCGTCAGGTAGGCATCGTAGAAATGCTCTCTCTGCGTTAGGCCCAGCCGCTTCTGGATGTCGCGGCGCGTCATCTCGCCCGTAATCGCTTGCAAGAGGCGCTGTACCTCGGCCGAGAGCTCCTCTTCCGCGCTTTCGACTTGTCCGGTGACTTGTCCGGTGACTTGTCCGGTGACTTGTCCGGTCCCATCCGCCAGAGCTTCCGCCGGCTCGGGCCGCCACAGCGTCTGGACGAACTCGCCGCCCTCCTGCCGGAACTCTGGCGCTGGGAGCCCGGCCTCGCGGCACAGCGCGAGCATGTCGAGGATCCCACTCCCCGCCTTCTCGACGTACCGGGCGAGGAACATCGGCTCCGCCAGGAGCGGGTTACGCGGAATGGAGGCGTGGGGCCGCGTGAGTTGCTCGAAGCTGAGGGTGATGGGAAGCCTGCCGGGATTCCACACTTCGAGCCGGTCGGTGAAGAGCATCACCTGCACACTGGCATTGCTCGCGTAGTCGCGGTGGGCGACGGCGTTGACGATGGCTTCGGCGACCGCCTCCCGGGGAATCTCGTAGGTCAGCGGAGCCTGGTTGCTTTCGGCGCGGGTGCCGACCATCGCCGCGAGCTTGGAGAGAACGAAGTCGGCGGCCCGGTCGACGAGCTCGAACACGGTGCCTTTGAAGATCTGGTAGGACGGGATCGGCTTGCGCACCTCCTTGCCGTGGAAGTGCATGCACTTGACCTCGGAGCTGGGAAGGAAGCGCTGAGGCTTCGTGCCGAAGAGCAGCACCGCCGCATGGCTGGGCTCCACGCCATCGAGGAGGTCGAGGTGAGCAAGCGCCGTCGGCATTGGCGTACCGGGTCCGAGGGCATATCCCCGTTGAGACTGGGCACGCGCCAGGAAGAGATCAAGAAGGTCGGGCGAGAGATCGTCGACGGTCGCGCCAGGGCAGGCCGCCGCGTCGAAGGGGCGCGCGCGCAAGCGTCCGGTGCGTTCCAGGTGCTCCACAAGGCTCGCATAGACCGCGCCGGTCAGGTCGGCGACGTCGGTGACGCGCTTCCGGATGAGCTGACCGCCCGCCTTGCGAATCAGCGCCAGCATGCGCGGGTCGCGGCGCGCGTCATCGGCACCGCGCACGAAAATCAAGCGCACTCTCGCGCACCGGGTCGCCTCGTCGAACTCGCGCTCGGTGGGAGAGACTCCCTCCGCGTCGGTCGAGCCGTAGTCGTCACCCAAGAGGCCCAGATAGATGCCCGAGTGGGCGACTTGCTCGAGGTAGACGTCATCGATGCGGCGGTCGGAGGCAGGCAGCTCCTCGAAGAGAAAGACGTCGAAGAAGCGCCGCAGGAGAGCGTCGCCGCGGATGAAGTCACGCACGGCCCGGCGCTCGGCGGCAAACTCCTTCTGCACGCTGCTGATGAAGAGCCGCTCGGTCATGTAGCGCTTTCCATCGTGTGTTCACGCTCCGGCCGCTTCAGGTCGGAAGGAGGGAGACTCCGTAGGCACGAAACGCGGGATCCCGGGTAACGATCGTCAGGCCCTCAATCTGAGCCTGAGCGATCAGCATCCGGTCAAAGGGATCGTCGTGATGGCGGGGCAAGGTGCCAGCGGCGAGCGAGTGCCGCGCCGTGATGGGAAGCTCGACGAAGTCGTTCGCCTCAATCTCCTCCGCGAGGTCGGCGCCGTCGAGATCGAGCTTGCCGATCGCCGCTTTCATCGAGAGCTCCCAGACAGTCGCCGCACTGACGTGGACGACCGAAGCTGGATCGGCCACCGCCTGCCGGGCTTCGGCCTTGAGCTTTGGATCTTCGGCGAGCCACCAGAGGAAGGCATGGCTGTCCAGGAGAAGCTTCACTCACTCTCTCCGCGGAACGCTGCCAGAATCTCGTCAGGAAGAGGCTCGTCGAAGTCAGTACCCACGCGAATCCTGCCTTCAGCCGCCCCGGCCTGCGGGGCTCTACGGCAAGCCGGACGAGCTTCGCCACGGGGCGGCCACTCTTCGCGATGATGATCTCTTCTCCCTGGGCCACTCGCTCGAGAATCCGAGAGAGATGGGTCTTGGCGTCGTGAACGTTGAAGACTCCCATGACATCTCCTTAGCTAGGTTAGTCTACCGCTTCGAGCCAGACCTGTCGAGCGAGGAGGGTGAAGCGCTCGAAGCGGTTCGGCAGGACGAAGCCGGGCAGGCTCACCTCGGATTCTTCTCCCATCTGGTCCTCGAAATCGGTGTAGATGGGAGCGCGCCTCTGCCAACGCCGCCCAGGCCTCAGGCTTTGCAAACTGTTCGACCAGTCTGCGCTAGTGTTGATCACCCGGGCCTTGTTGAACACCGCCTCGCCTGCCGTCTTCTTGAAGGTTGGCTCGTGAATGTGCGCGCGGCTTTGCTCGCCGATTCGTAGACGGCCGGCCATTAAGCTTGGAGGAATGCGAAGGGGTTTGGCATGGTGGGTTCGGCTTTCTAAAGGACTTCAAGGACTTCAAGGACTCCAACGATCCCAAGGGCTCAAGTCATCATCGGAGAAAGTCCTTGGAGTCCTTGAAGTCCTTGGAGTCCCTTGGCTCTCATGGCCCGTACCTTCCCCGTTCCTTGAGCCGGGCCCGGGTCATGCGTTCGCGCAGGCCGCCTTCTTTGAGGAAGGCCGCCTCTAGTTGCCGCATCTGCCGGGTCAACAGGTGAATCGCCACGCGGATCAAACCGATGATCACATTGGCGCAGATCTCCGGATCGGGGTTTTCAATGCCTTTGCGGAAGTCCGCATAGGTGGCGTTCGGAATCCGGTTGAGCTGACGCAGGCGGCGCGTGTAGGGGTGATCGAGCGGCCATTCCTGAAGGCCGCGCACGCGCAGGAAGTCGCGATAGTCAGCCAGCAACTCTTCAAGGCTGGCGCGGGCCACGTTGGTCAGCTTGATCTCAGTTTCTTTGGAAGTCGCCGAGGCCATGCTGCCTTCGAGGATATTCTGCTTGCCGGAGCGCGCGGCCTGGACCATCTGGCCATGCGTACGGTCCCGCAAATCGAAGAAGCGGTCGCAGAAGTAGACCGTCGCGTCATAGGCGATCTCTGCCTTCTGGTAGGAGAGCAGGTTCTTGTAGCCCCCGTGGATCGGGATGAAGCCCTCGCTCAAATCAGCCCCCAGTCGAAACAGCGGATCAAAAGGTCCTTGGCGTCCTTGAAGTCCTTAGAAGGCCCTGCGCTATAGAAGCGGCACCAATCATCTCACAGCTCTCCCCGAAACGCTCGGTGCTGAAGAGAGGCGAAGAGCTCCAGCTCGGCGAGTGAGGTTAGGCGCGTAGCTTTTAGTTTTTCGATGATGGCCATACAGCTGGCGAAATCGCCCTGGAGAAAGGGGGATCGGGAACTTGCAAGCCACGTAGCCGTCCCATGCTGATACGAAGCCTGGTTTGACTAGCTCCTGCGCCAGTCGCTCGGTCGCTGGCAGATTAAGAAGTGAGCAGAGATAATTAGCATTGGCAATTTTAGGGTTCGGACGGAGCTGAACGCAATCAGCTTTGTTCAAGGCAGCTTTAAGCCAGTGTCATTCGTCTCGCGTACCACGTCATTCGTGACGAATTCCACGCCATTCGGTCCGCGTGCCACGTCATTGCGGCCGTTGGCCGTGCCATTCGTTACGGATGCCACGTCATTCATCTAGCATGCCATGCCACTCGGCCCGTTGGCCACGTCATTCGTCTCATCTGCCATGTCATTCGTGACGTTGGCCCTGCCATTCGCTTCGCATGTCACGTCATTCGTGACGAATGCCACGCCATTCGGCTCGCGTGCCCGTCATTCGGTCCGTTGGCCGTGCCATTCGTCTCGTCTGCCATGCCATTCCTAACGAATGCCCCGCCATTCGTCTCGCATGCCATGTCACTCGGGCCGTCTGTCACGCCATTCGTGACGAATGCCGCGCCCGATTTCTCGTTGGGCACGGCCAGAGCGTCATCGGGCAGGGACGCAGAGAGGGACGGCGAGGTCGCCGACGGATCGGGGTAGAGCTTACCAGGGGAAGGGAAGGGAAGGGAAGACAAAAAAGGGGCGTGCCACTCGGCACGCCCCTTTGGACAGGTATTACTTGGTGTCGAGCGCGGCGTGGGCGGGAACCGACGCACCGGGAGTGGAAACCGGCGTGCCCGGGGCCGGAGTGGGAGTCGCGGTCGGCTCCACCGTGGCCTTGGGGCGAGTCCGGAGCGGCTTGATTCCGAACTCCACCAGCTTGTCGCTGCCGCTGCCGTAGTGCTGCTTGATGATCGCCTTCAGCACCGTGGTCAGCTTGTCTCCCTGATCGACCAGGGTCTGCAGACGCTGCGAAGACAACTGCTTGCTCGCTCGGAGGGCGCTCTGCTCGATGAGGATTTTGTCCACCTCGACGATCACCTTGTCCAGGGAGCCTCGGGTGAGCTCGGCCTGCGGCACCTCGGAGGCGTTGGCAGCCGCCGAGGCCGCAGCCTGCCTCCATACCTTGAACCGGTCTGCCTGTCGAGCGAATCTCGTCCGCTTCGTGGTTCCATCTGCGTTCTTCTTAGCCATGATCCTTCTCCTTTGTCGAGCCTTGCGGGCTCATTGGTCAGACGCCGTCATTGGCGCCGGAATCCCGCGTTCAATCTGCTACCATTACTGCTTTCTCGCCAAATCAGCCTCCAATAGACGCAGTATAGGCGTCCTGTTTTGACGGTGTCAATACCCGACGAGCAAGTTTGTTGAATTGGCGTGCAGCAGACTCTGCTGTCCGATCTCCCAAGCAGGAGGAGGGCCAAGTGTGTTACCCGGGAACTCGCCGCGCTGCTATCATCCCGGCACCTGTCCGTCATCCGGGAGAGCCGTGCCATGAGCGAGACCGTGTTCCGTTCCGTCGTCCACCTTTTCCAGCATCAGGTCGAAACGTCCTCGGACCTGGAGGCGATGTCCGGCCGCCGTGACGGGAAGTGGTACAAGCTCACTTGGAAGGAGTGTGGCCAGCGAGTACGGGGCCTTGCCTGCGGGCTGCTCAGCCTCGGGCTCCAAAAGGGGGAGCGGGCGGCCATTCTCGCCACCAGCACTCCGGACTGGGTGATCGCCGACCTCGCGATCCTTTCAGCGGCCGGTGCGACCTCGACCATCTACACCTCGAACACCGCCGAGGAGAGCGCCTACATCCTGGAGGACTCCGGCGCCCGCTTCTGCTTCGTGGAGAACCCTGCCCAGGAAGCCAAGCTCCGGGAGGTGAAGGGACGCCTGGGGAGCGTCGTGAATCTGATCCTGATAAACGGCTCACCCGTGAGCGATGACGGCTGGACGATCACCCTGTCGGACCTCGAAAGCCGCGGCGCGAAGTGGGACGCGGACCACCCCGGCGCCTTCGATCAGGCGGCGTCCTCGGTAGGGCCAGAGGACCTCGCCACACTCATCTACACCTCGGGCACCACCGGCAAACCCAAGGGGGTAATGCTCACTCATGACAACTGGGTCTTCGAGGCGGAGGCGATCGCGGCGGTGAACATCCTCGGCCCCGCCGACAAGCAGATCATTTTCCTGCCGCTCGCCCACTCCTTCGCCAAGGTGTTACAGGTGGCCTTCCTCCGCACCGGCGTGCCGACCGCGATCGACGGCGTCATGGACGACCTGTTGTCCAACCTCGCCGTCGCCCAGCCGACGGTGATGGCCGGCGTCCCCCGCGTGTTCGAGAAGGTCTACAACCGGACGATCACCGGGGCGCGGGAGAGCGGCGGGTTCAAGTACAAGATCTTCCAGTGGGCCATGGGCGTGGGAGCCAAGGTTTCGAGGCTGCGTCAGCAGGGAGGTCAGCCCTCCGGCCTTCTCGCCTTCCAGCACCGGCTGGCGAACAAGCTCGTCTACTCCAAGCTCAAGGCCCGCCTGGGTGGCCGGCTGCGTTTCCTGATCTCCGGCGGCGCCCCGCTCTCGCGCGCCATCGCCGAGTTCTTTCACGCCTGCGACATCCTCATCCTGGAGGGCTACGGCCTCACCGAGACCTCCGCCGGAAGCTGCTTCAATCGCCCCGAACGCTATAAGTTCGGCACCGTAGGCCGAGCGGTCCCCGGAGCCGAGGTGCGCATTGCCGAGGATGGCGAGATCCTGCTGCGCGGGCGCCACGTCATGAAGGGCTACTACAACCATCCCGAGGCCACGGCCGAGGCCCTGGAGCCCGACGGCTGGTTTCATACCGGCGACGTGGGGGTGCTCGACGCCGAGGGCTTCCTCACCATCACGGACCGCAAGAAGGACATTCTGGTCACGGCCGGCGGCAAGAACATCGCGCCGCAGAACATCGAGAACCAGCTCAAGGTAGCCTGCCCCTACGTCTCCCAGGTCGTGATGCTGGGCGACCGCCGCCCCTTCTGCGTCGCCCTCATCGCCCTCAACGAGGAGACCGCCGGCAAGTGGGCCCGCGAGCACGGCATCGAGTACAAGAGCTACGCCGACCTCGCCTCCCGGCCCGAGGTGAAGCAACTCATCCGCGACGCGATCGAGGCGGTCAACGCCGGGCTGGCCTCCTACGAGCGGATCAAGGACTTCCACCTCCTCGACCACGACCTCTCCCAGGAAACGGGCGAGCTGACGCCCAAGATGAGCGTCAAGCGCAAGGTGGTGGAGCAACGCCACCTGGAGATCCTCGACGGCTTCTATAAGGACACGATGGCACGGCTGTAGGTTTCACCCTGGGTCGGCGCCTGGGTCTTGGTTGGGCTCGTAATGTTGTATGTCGGGGTTCGCATTGACCCGGAGGTGCGAAAATGAATCTCTTCTTCATGTTCCTACCGCTGTTCGCACTGCTGGCCTTGGCCTTCTTCGATGGCTATCTGCCGTATCGCAGGAGCCAGAAGAAGTAGAACGGCTGAGACTTCCCGCCGGCTCCCCTACTGCGTGGAACCGGCTGTCCGCAATCCTCAAACTCCCGCTTGCCACGATGGCGAAGCTATAGCTGGTTGAGTACGGAACCACAGCCGGTACCGGCTGCCTCCTTGCCGGTATAGAATTTCTTCCCGCCGAGGAATTGCCGTCTTCGACCTTTCCGGAGGAGCGAGAGCCATGATCCCCGTCAAACCCCAGATCGCCGAGCGCGCTTACGTCAAGAGCCTCGCGGAATATCAGGAGATGTACCGCCGGTCCGTCGAGCAGCCGGAGGACTTCTGGCGCGAGGCGGCCGGCATCCTCGACTGGTTCCACCCGCCGCGCAACATCATGGACGTGGATCCCGAGGAGGTGGACTTCTCCTGGTACTCGGGGGGACGGCTCAACGCCTGCTACAACTGCGTCGACCGCCACCTGGCGGAGCGCGGCGACCAGACCGCCATCATCTGGGCCGGGGACGAGCCGGGAGAGTACCGCCACATCTCCTACCGGGAGGTGAAGCACAACGTCGCCCGTATCGCCAACGTCCTGCGGGCTCACGGGGTCAAGAAAGGAGACCGGATCGCCATCTATCTGCCGATGACCCCCGAGCTCCCCTACACCATGCTCGCCTGCGCCCGCATCGGCGCCGTTCACTCTGTGGTCTTCGCGGGCTTCTCCGCCGAGTCGCTGCGCGACCGCATCCTGGACGCCGGCTGCAAGGTGGTCTTCACCGCCAACGAGGGGCTGCGCGGCGGACGGCGTATCCCGCTCAAGGCGACCGTCGATCAGGCGGCCGAGGGGCTGTCCATGGTCGAAAAGGTGTTCGTCGTCCGCCGCACGGAGAAGGACGTGCCGATGCGCGAAGGGCGTGACCTCTGGCTGGAGGAGGAGACGGCGAAGCACCGCTCGACCTGCCCGGTCGAGTGGATGGCCGCAGAGGACCCGCTGTTCATCCTCTACACCTCGGGCTCGACGGGGAAGCCCAAGGGGGTGCTCCACACCACCGGCGGCTATCTCGTCTATGCCGCCATCACGCACAAGTACGTGTTCGATTACCACCCGGGGGATATCTACTGCTGCGCCGCCGACATCGGCTGGGTCACCGGCCATAGCTACATCCTCTACGGGCCGCTGGTCAACGGTGCGACGACGGTGATGTTCGAGTCGATCCCCACCTATCCGGACCCGGGCCGCTACTGGCGGATGGTGGACGACCTCGGCATCAACATCTTCTATACCGCGCCGACCGCCATTCGGGCGATCGCCAGCGCTGGCGACTCGTGGGTCAAGAAGTACAAGCGGGACTCGCTACGCATCCTCGGATCGGTCGGCGAGCCGATCAACCCTGAGGTGTGGACGTGGTACCACGACGTGGTGGGCGAGGGACGGTGTGCGGTGGTCGACACCTGGTGGCAGACGGAGACCGGCGGCATCATGATCACGCCGCTGCCGGGCGCCACCCCCGCCAAGCCGGGCTCGGCGACGCTGCCGTTCTTCGGCGTCGTCCCGGTGCTGGTGGACGACCAGGGGAAGGAGCTTGCAGGCAACGACGTGTCGGGCAACCTGTGTCTGCGTGGCACCTGGCCGGGGCAGGCACGGACGATCTACGGCGACCACCGGCGGTTCCGCCAGACCTATTTCTCGCAGTTCCCCGGCCTCTACTTCACCGGCGACGGCTGCCGGCGCGACAAGGACGGCTACTACTGGATCACCGGCCGGGTGGACGACGTGCTGAACGTCTCGGGCCACAGGCTAGGAACGGCGGAGGTGGAGAGCGCCCTGGTGGCGCACGAGGCGGTGGCCGAGGCGGCGGTGGTGGGCTTCCCGCACGACATCAAGGGGACGGGCATCTTCGCCTACGTCCAGCCGAACGCAGAGTTCGCGGCAACGGACCGCGAAGAGCTGATCGGCGCCCTCAAGCAGCAGGTGCGGCAGGCGATCGGCCCCTTCGCGACCCCGGACCGCATCCAGGTCGTCGCCGGCCTCCCCAAGACCCGCTCGGGCAAGATCATGCGCCGCATCCTGCGCAAGATCGCCGCCGGCGAGTACGAGGAGCTGGGAGACATCAGCACCCTGGCGGACCCCTCGGTGGTGGAAAAGCTGGTGGACGACCACCGCCAGCAAGGCACGTAGATCCCCGGCCCGCCGGCTCGGTGCTCCACTTCCTCTAGAAGGCGATGCGCAGCTCGGCGCGGAGCGAATCGCCGTCGATGGGTGGCGTTCCAGCCAAGCGGGCTGCCGGGCGGACGGCTTTGAGATCGAGGGCTTCGAGGCCGGCTCGCCAGTGCTCGCCAAGCCGAGCGATCAGGGCGAAGGTCCAGGCGTGGCCATTCTCGCGGTTGTCGTCGAGCGGGGTGGAGTCGCGGTCCCGGACCTGGAAGTCGTCGTATCGCGCCGTGACTCGCAGCACGCCCCACTCCCGGGTGACCATCAGGTAGTAGGTGTTGAAAGAAATGTCGACCCTCGCGGCCGACCGGCCACCGGGTGGCGCGAAGCCCATGAGAGAGGTCCCGCTCCCCCATTCGCCCAGGAGACGCAGGCCGGCAGGCAGGTCGGTCTCCCCCGAAATGCAGTAAAAATCCGTGTCCCAGGCGTACTCCGTCCCATGGAGGCCCCTGTCTCCCTGGTTGAAAAACGCGGAGACCTGGGCCATTGCACGATCCCCCGGGGCGGTCCAGCGGGCTCTCCCGGCGTAGCCGGGCCGGCCGTCGAGGTCGGAGCCGAAGGCTCGCGTTCCTTCCCGGCTCTGGCCGGGGAACTGCTCGGCGCGCTCCGGGGACGGCGGCAGCGGCATGAAACGGCCCGTGGGCATGGGCCGGTCGTTGAAGGAGAAACCGCGCCAGGCGAGAAGAGCTCCCGCGGTGTCGTTGCCGCCGAAGACGGTACCGGCGAGCCGGAGCCGATGCTGATTCGGGAAGGTGTGGCCCCAGGCGATGTCGACGCCGATCGGACGGATCTCCTCGGCAATCCAACTGTTCAGCGCCGACAGAGTGAGCGTGTAGGGGGAGGTCCAGAGCGTACCGACGTTCTCGCGGGAGGTGGGCAGGAAGAACTGGCCGGCGCGGAGGGTCCACTGATGGCCGGACTCGGTTTCGAGGCGCCGCTCAGCGAAGGCTTCGAGCAACCCGGAGCCGGCTGAAAGTCCTTCGGTGGCGGCATCCTCCCGGGCGACGCCATGGACGAAGAGCCCCCAGCCGAGGGCCGGCGCCCAGTCGACAGCCAGCCGGGCCTCCGAGACCACGGCACTGGCGCTGGCCTTGTCCGGACGTCCGCCGTCGATAAGCTTGCCGAAGCCTCCGGCGAGATACGAAGGCGCGGTATCGATCGAGCCGGCGGACGAGCGCACGAGCCCGATCAGGAGCGGCGGCTCGGCTCCGAGAGCCGGCACCGCGGCGGCGGCCAGACCCGACAGGCAGGCGAAAAGGATGCGCATAGAGGTCATAGCCGATCGTACGCTCGGCGACAGCCCGCTGGATTGCGGTTCGGTTCAGCGCCCGGCCCGGCGAGGCGCTTCAGGCGTAGGTCTATTCACTCCTTGGCAACCATCGCGCGAATCTCTTCGTCCTTCCCGGCACGCCGAACCTTCCAACCTCCGCGTAGGCGTCGCGGAATAAATGGGGGCTATTCTCGGTTCCTGGGCCGTGCTAGAATTTCTTTAGCTCTTCGTTGGAGGCCCCATCTCTCCGGTCTGGCACGTCCCCGGCAGGGGATCTACCATTCGTGGCGCGTCTCGCGCCCCTCTCCGATTCTTGATCCCGATATAGAGTCCGCGTCATGGGTTGCACGGAGTTCGCGGTCTTGGTGCTCCTCGTTGCCGTCCTTTTTCCCGGCCTGATCTATCGCCTCGTTGGGCGAGTCCGCCGCCGGCGAGGGAGGAAGCCGAGGCCCCGGGTGGCGATTCTGCTGGTTCTTCTGATCGCGGGCGGTGCCCACGCCGCCGTGGAGGGCTATCACTACACCCGCGAGGTCACGGTGACGGAGGCCGGCTGGTTGCGGGTGCCTCTCGATCTCGCGGCCATTCAACATCTGGCGCCGGGGGGGGCGGACCTCCACGTCCTCTCGCCGTCCGGCGGCGAGGCTCCGGTGCGCATCGAGACGACGGCGGCCCGCACCGAGCGCCGGCCGGTGAAGTCGCTCAAGATCGGCGAACCGGGAGGAGCGGGCGGATCGCTGCTCCTCGACCTGGGAGCCAACCCGATTCCCCACGAGCGGCTCTTCCTGCAGACCGCCCGCCTCAGCATCGCGCCCCCGGACCAGATCGAGAGCAGCCCCGACGGCGCCAAGTGGCAGCCCCTGACGCCGGGAGAGCCTTTCCGCGCGGAGGCGGGCGAGAACTGGATCTCGATCTCCTATCCGGTGACGGGGGACCGCTGGCTGCGCCTCCATTGGCCGCGCGAGGCGGGCGCGCAGAAGATCGAGGCGGCCGAGGTCGAGTCAATCACGGGCCCGACGCTCGCCATCGCCACGCGCAACCCCGACTGCGACCCTGGCCCGCCCGGCGCCATCTTCTGCAATATCCCCTTGCCGGCCGCCGGCCAGGTCGTACGGCGGCTGACCGTGGAGGTGCAGGAGAAGGGGAGCGTGGGCTACCGGCTGGACGCTCCACGCGAAGGGCGCTGGCAGAGCGTTGTGGAAGGCGTGTGGCAGCCCGCACAGCTGGCCGGCGGCCGGGCGCGCCACGTGCTGACCGGCGACGGCGAGGTCCTCGCCGGCTCTCAGCTCCGGCTCGAGCTCTACGGCGCTCCCGGCAACGCGCCGCGCCTGACGAGCTACGGCATCGAGCTGACGGTGCAGACCGTCCTCTTCGAAGCCGGGGAGGCTGGGCAGTACACTCTGGCCTACGGCGGATCTCCCCGCCGGGAGGGTACGGGCTCTACGCCGGCACCGCCGCCGGGGGAGGAAGCGAATTGGCTGGAAGCCGGCGCCGAGACCGAGCACCCGCTGCCGGTGCTCCCGGCCACGGCCACGGCGCCGAGCGTGCGGCTGGAGAGCGGACAGCTCAAAGGCTCCTGGCGGGTGGTGGCGCCCGCGGCGCGGACGGGCTCGCTGGTCCGTCTGGAGTTGCCCGAGTCCGTCTACACAGCCGCCCGAGCCGATTTGGGGAACCTGCGGCTGGCGATCGGCGACCGCCAGATCCCCTTCTATCGCTGGTCTCCCGCCGCGCCGGCGCTCGCCCTGTGGGAGGGGAGCGTCCATCCCACGGCAGACGTGCGCGCCAAAGAGAGCGCGCTGGAGATCCACCTCGTCCGGTCCGGCCTGCCGCTCACCGAGCTCGACGTCATGACACCGGCCCGTCCTCTCCGGCGCAGCGTGCTGCTGCGCTACCAGGAGCCGGTCGCCCATCTCGCGCGGCGCGGCGGCGAGGAGCCCAAGGCCGCGTCTCCTCCCGCTTTGCATGAGACCTGGGAGTGCATGCCGCAGGCCCCCGTCCCCTGCCGCCTGCGCGTGCCGCTGCCCGGCCGCGCCCCGTCCGTCCTCTCCCTGCGGTTCCACGACGGCGACAATCCGCCTCTTCCCGACCTCGACACGGCGGTCTGGCGCCGCCGCGACGTCCTCCTGTTCATCTGGCCCCAGGCGGTGCCCAAAGGGGCAACCGTGCGGCTGCTCGCGGGTGCCAATTCTCTGAAAGCCCCCTCCTACGACCTCCAGGCCCTGGGCGCCACGTTGACCAGCCGCCCCTGGCAACCCGCCGAGATCAGCTCCGGCGGCGCTCCGGCCGGGAGCCAGCCCTGGTGGAGCCGCTGGCTGCGGCCCCTCATGCTGGGCCTCGCCGGCCTCTGGCTGATCCTGCTGCTGCGGCGGATCCTGATGGAATCCTGAGGGTGGCCAGCCGTGCGCCAACCCGTCTGCTGCTGGTGGGGGCCGGCCATGCCCACCTGGAAGTCCTGCGCCGGCTGATCCTCCAGCCGCTCCGGGACGTGGCGCTCACCGTCGTCTCCGTGGGCTCCCTCCACCACTACTCGGGAATGGTGCCGGGCTTCCTCCAGGGCACCTATCGGGAGGACGAGATCGCGGTACGCGTTCCGGACCTCGTGGCGCGAGCGGGGGGACAATTCCTCGCCGGCCGGGCCGTAGCCCTGAAGCCGGAGAGCCAGGTGGTGCACGTCCAGACGAGCCCCGAAGAGACCGTGGAGGTGCCCTGGGACCTGGTCTCCTTCGCCGTCGGCTCCAACACCGCCGGGGTGGACGCCCCCGAGATCGCCGGCGAAGCGCAGCGGATCAAGCCACTGGAACGGGTCGCCGCCCTTCAGGCCCAACTGAGGGAGCTCGCAGGAAGCGGAGGCATAGTGCCGGCCGTGGTGGTAGGCGGCGGGGCGGCAGGCGTCGAGATCGCGCTCGCCATCGCCACCGCTCTGGAGAAGGAGGGCGCGGCGCACCGCATCACCCTCGTCGAAGGGGGTGAGAAGATACTCACCGGCTACCGCAGCCGGTTCCGCAAGCGTGCCCGCGAGATCCTCCACCAGCGGGGGATCGTGGCACTCGCCGGCGTGCGGATCACCGCCGTTCACCCCGATTCGGCGGAGACGGACCACGGGACACGGATTCCCTCCCGGCTCACTATCTGGCTCACCGGGGCAGTCTCCTGGCCGCTCTTCCGGGACTCCGGGCTACCGCTGGACGACCGGGGATTCCTGCTGACCGGCGACTCTCTGGGCTCAGTGGACGACCCCAGGATCTTCGCCGCCGGCGACTGCGGCACCCTGGCGAGCCATCCAGACACGCCCAAGGCCGGCGTCTACGCCGTGCGCCAGGGGCCGGTGCTCTGGCGGAGCCTGAAGGCCGCGGTGGAAGGCGGCGAGCCCCCTCGCTACACGCCGCAGACGGGGTTCCTGTCCATCCTGAACACCGGCGACGGCCGCGCCCTGCTCGATTACTTTGGAATCGTCTCCCACAGCCGCTGGGCCTGGCGGCTGAAGGACCGGATCGACCGCCGGTTCATGCGGAGATACCAGGAGCTGACGGAGGAAGGAAAATCTTGAAGAGAGAGAATGGCTCCTCGGGAGGGATTCGAACCCCCAACATTTCGGTTAACAGCCGAACGCTCTACCGTTGAGCTACCGAGGAATGGGAAAGAAGCTGCCGGACTTCAAAGCCGGGAGCGGAATTCTAGGCGGACCGCCCGCCGCTGTCAACGCGGCGGGCGGATTCCTTAGGTCTACATCGTGTTGTCCAGGAACGGCTTCAGCTTCGTCGCCCGGCTGGGGTGACGCAGCTTGCGCAGCGCCTTGGACTCGATCTGGCGGATGCGCTCGCGGGTGACGTTGAACGACCGGCCTACCTCTTCCAGGGTGTGCTCGGAGCCGTCGCCCACGCCGAAGCGCATCTTGAGCACCAGCTCCTCGCGAGGCGTCAGGGTCTTGAGCACCTTGCGGGTCTGGTCCTTCAAGTTGGCGAAGATCACCGAATCGATGGGCGAGACGGCGTTCTTGTCCTCGATGAAGTCGCCGAGATGCGAATCCTCCTCTTCGCCGATGGGCGTTTCGAGGGAGATGGGCTCCTGGGCGATCTTCATGATCTTGCGCACCTTCGACGCCGGCAGGTCCATGCGCTCGCCGATCTCCTCCGCCGTGGGCTCGCGGCCCAGCTCCTGCACCAACGAGCGGCTGGTGCGGGTGAGCTTGTTGATGGTCTCGATCATGTGAACCGGGATGCGGATCGTCCGCGCCTGGTCGGCGATGGCGCGGGTGATCGCCTGCCGGATCCACCACGTGGCATAGGTCGAGAACTTGTAGCCGCGGCGGTACTCGAACTTCTCCACCGCCTTCATCAGGCCGATGTTCCCCTCCTGGATCAGGTCGAGGAACTGCAGGCCGCGGTTGGTGTACTTCTTGGCGATTGAGACCACCAGCCGGAGGTTGGCCACTATCAGCTCCTCCTTGGCCCGCTCGCACACCGCCTCGCCCTGCCGGATCTTGTTGATCGTGGCGGCGATCTCGGCGTGGGTGGTGCCGTAGCGCTCCTCGAGCTCCCGCAGATGGCCCCGGTACTTCTCGATGCGGCGGCGGTGCAAGGCCTTGAGCTCCTCGTTGGTCTCGCGCTTCAGGGCCGTCTGCGCCCGCTTGATGTCCTGCTCGAAGCGGGTGAACTGCTTGTCGATGTCCTTCAGGAAGTCCACCAGCCGGTTGCGGGTCTGGACGCTGAAGTCGACCGTGCGGATGTCCTTGGCGATCTTCGCCACGAGACGGTCGATCTCGCGCTCGATCTCCATGTACTTCTCGCCGTCCGGCTTGCAGCGCTTCTGGCGCTTGCGCAGCTCGCCGATCTCATGGTCGTTGGCAGCGATCTGCTCGAAGATCTTGAGGTTGCCCTTGATGCGGTCGGCGGCCTTGGGATCGAGCGGCTCGTCGGGATCGGCGGCCACCAGCTCGCGCAGAATGCGCTTGTCCTTGGCCGCCATCTCATTGAGGCGCAGAAGCTCCCTGAGAACCACCGGGTTCTCGCACAGGGCCTCGTAGATCAGCCACTCGCCCTGCTCGATGCGCTGGGCGATCTCCACCTCGCCCTCACGGTCGAGGAGGGGAACGGTGCCCATCTCGCGCAGGTACATGCGGACGGGGTCGTTGGTCTTCTCGTGAGTGGCGAGACCGAACTCCGTGGTCTCGTCCTCTTTCTTGTCGAACTCGTTGGAGCTGGACTCGAAATCATCCCGGTTCTGATAGCGCTCGGGCCGGTCGATGACATCGACCCCGAGGTCGGCGAACCGGAGATAGATCTCGTCGAGCTCGTCGGGGAGGCTCACCACCTCCTCCGGCAACATCTCATAGATCTCGTCGTAAAGAAGGTAGCCCTTCTCCTTGCCAAGCTCGATGAGCTGCTTGACGGAGCTATACTTCTCTTCGACGGGTGCGAGGCTGGAAATCGTCAATGGGCTCTCCTCTCAGCTCCGAATCGGGACTTTTAAAAACGTGCAAACGAAACTCAACCGAGCCCAGGGTTTACGCCTGGCCGGGATCCCCGATGCAAGCTGCGGTTCAAACGGTCTCTCTCTTCCAAGAGACGACTCAGGAGCGCTTCGTCACCCCGGCGCTGCGCGTCACCGATCTCTCTTTGTACTTCCTGGCGCCGCTGGCGGAACCAGCGGCCGGTCAATGTGTCGAGGGATTCTTGAAGCCCGTTTCTTCCGGACGCAAAACTCCCTTCTACCATAATCCTCGCGAACCGGACAACTATTCCCTCGGCTTCTCCCAGCCGCGAGCGCACCCGATGGGCATTGGGAGGGGATCCGGCTTCCGTATAGAGAGCGCAGAAGGCCTCGTAAATATTCCTGCATTCCGTGTCGAAGAAGACCTCCGCCGGCGGTAGCTGGTCGCGGGGCGGAATCGCGGCGGTATCCTCGGTCTGCAGGAGCACCGCAATCACCTGCTCCTCCAGGCTGCGCACCGTCCGGGGGCCGCCGTCGTCGCCCCCTGCGGGCCGGACCAGAGTCGTCGCCGAAGACGATGCACTCCCCCCGGGCAACGAACCCGCCTCCGGCCTCACGCCACCGCCGATGCGCCGGGAGAGCATCTCGACCGGAATCCCCAGCCGGTCCGCGGCGATGCGGGCGTAGCTGAAGCGCAGGATGGCGTCCGGAATGGGCCGCAGCAGCTCGGTCACGGCGGTCGCCGCCTTGGCCTGAAGCTGCGGCTCCTTGGCGGTCCCCGCGGGAATGGCGCGGTCGAGCTCGGCGACCACCGCGTCCTCGGCCGCCCCGATCGCCGTCCGCACCGCCTCCTCTCCCTGCTCCAGGCGCAGCGAGTCCGGATCGTGGGTGCCCGGGAAGCGCGCCCGCCGCACGGCCAGGCTGTCCGAGAGCAGCAGCGGCAACGCCCGGCGGAAGGCGTTCTCGCCGGCGTTGTCGCCGTCGTAGGCCACCACCACCTCCTCGGCGTAGCGCGACAGGAGCTTCGCCTGCTCGGGGGTGAGCGCCGTGCCCATGCCCGCCACGGCGCCTTCGAGGCCGCAGGCGACAGAACCGATGACGTCGAAATACCCCTCCACGAGCACCGCCCGGTTGGTCTCCCGGATCTCCCGCTTGGCGAGGTGCAGGCCGTAGAGCAGCAGCCCCTTGTGGAAGCGATCGGTCTCGTTGGTGTTGATGTACTTGGCCTTGTCGTCTCCCAGGGTGCGTCCACCGAAGCCCACCAGCCGACCCGACGAGTTGTGGATGGGGAACATCAGCCGGTGCCGGAAGCGGTCGTAGTGATCCCCGCTGCGCTCCGACTTCGCGATCAGCCCCGCCGCTTCGAGGTCGGCCTTGGAGATGCGCGGATGCAGGGCCTTGACCAAATTCTGGAAGCCGTCCGGCGCGTAGCCGAGGCCGAAACGCTCGATCAGCTCGGGCGGAATGCGCCGCCGCTCCAAATACTGCAGGGCGAAGGCCGACTTCCTGAGCTGATCGGCGAAGAAGTCCGCCGCTGCCTTGAGCGCCCCCTCCAGATCCTGCTCGGGCTTGCCGCCCGCGAAACGCGCCTCGGTGCGGCTCGGCAGGGGAATGCCGTAGCGCATCGCCAGCGCCTCGATCGCCGCCGGGAAGTCGTCGCCGGTGGTGAGCATGTGGAGCTTGATGGCATCGCCTCCGGCACCGCAGCCGAAGCAGTAGAAGAGCCCCTGCACGGGATCGACGCTGAACGACGGGCTCTTCTCCTTGTGGATGGGACACAGCCCCGAGTAGCGCCGGCCGGCCTTGACCAGCCGCGTGTGCTCGGAGGCGATGGAGACGATGTCCACCGCGTCGCGCACGGCCTGCACGAGCTGGGGGGTGAGGTTGACGTTACCTAGAGGCATGGTTTCTTCGATCTAAAGGGTGTCTCAAGGAGCGACAGCGACGCCTGCGTCGCCAGGGATTGAAATCGCCTGGCTACCAACGCTTGTCCCTTCCGGGACTGCAAATTCGTTCTTCCCATGTCCCGTAGGGACTACAGAGGGTAGCCAGGTGATTTCAATCCCTGGTGACATAGGCGTCGTCGTCAACCACTTTCGAGATACCCTCTCAGCCTTTCCCCGCCGGCCGGGAGAGGGGGAGAAAGAAGCGGAGTTAGTTGCCGGCGGGACGCCGGCGCTCCCAGGGGTGCCCGGCCGCAGGCGTCTTCGCCTTGCTCCCTCTTCTCCCGGCGGCCGGGGGGGAGGCTGGGAGAAGAGGGCCGGGGTGATGAGGGCGCCTCGAAGCGGCTATGATCTCCGCCGCCGAGCCTGTCCGGGCCGCTCCTGTACGGAGGAAGAGTTCATGCCCCTGCGCCGTCTGTTCGCCGTTTTCCTCTTGCTGGCCGCATCCAGCGCCTTCCCCCCGGAGAGCGCGGGAGCCCAGGTCGATCCGTCGCTGTTCCAGGACCTGCACTGGCGGCTGATCGGGCCGTTCCGCGGCGGCCGAGTGCTGACGGTCTCGGGCGTGCCGGGTGAGCCGGAGCACTTTTATTTCGGCAGCGTCAACGGCGGCGTCTGGGAGACGCGGGACGCCGGCCGCACCTGGCAGCCGATTTTCGACGGCCAACCCATCGGCTCGATCGGCGCGCTGGCCGTGGCTCCCTCGGACCCGCGGGTGATCTACGTCGGCTCGGGCGAGGCGGACATGCGCTCCGACATCGCCCAGGGAGACGGAATGTACAAGTCCATCGACGGCGGCAGAACCTGGAGCCGTTCGGGCCTCGCCGATTCGCAGCAGATCGGGCGTGTGCTGATCGATCCCAGGAATCCCAACGTCGTCTTCGTCGCGGCGCTGGGCCATCCCTACGGCCCCAACGCCGAGCGCGGCGTGTACCGCTCGCGGGACGGCGGGAAGAGTTGGCAGAAGGTGCTCGGCAAAGACGAGAGCACGGGGGCGATCGACCTGGCCTTCGAGCCCGGAAAGCCGGAGGTGATCTACGCCGCCCTGTGGCAGACGCGGCGCACGCCCTGGCATATCTATCCCCCGGCCAGCGGTCCCGGCAGCGGCCTTTATAAATCGATCGACGGCGGCGATCACTGGACGCAGATCGGCCTGGGAAGCCACGGCCTGCCCGCGAACCCGGGCCGCATCGGTGTGGCCGTGGCGCCCAGCCAGCCGCAGCGGGTCTATGCCATGGTGGATGCGGCCGAAGGCGGCCTCTATCGCTCGGACGATGGCGGCGCCACTTGGGCGCCGGCGAGCGGCGACCCTCGCATCTGGGGACGCGGCTGGTATTTTGGCGGCATCACGGTGGAGCCCCACAATCCTGACGTCGTCTACGCGTGCAACACGGCGCTCTATCGCTCGGAGGATGGCGGCAAATCCTTCGTGCCGGTGAAAGGCGCGCCGGGGGGCGACGACTACCACGTGCTGTGGATCGATCCGCAGGCTCCGCAGCGGCGCATGCTGGGTGTGGATCAGGGGGCCGTGATCTCGGTCGACGGCGGCGAAACGTGGAGCTCCTGGTACAACCAGCCGACCGGCCAGTTTTACCATGTGGTCACCGACAACCGTTTTCCCTACTGGGTCTACGGTTCGCAACAGGACTCCGGCGCGGCCGGCGTTCCCAGCCAGACCAACACTTTCGATGGCATCAATCTCACCGAGTTCCGCGAAACGACGGCTGGCGGCGAGAGCGACGACGTAGCGCCCGATCCACAGGACCCGGACATCCTCTTCGGCGGCCGGGTGGACAAGCTGGATCTCCGCACCGGGCAGACGCGATCGGTCGATCCGACCCTGGCCTATCCCAACCGTTACCGCGAAACCTGGACGTTGCCGCTCCTTTTTTCGCCGCGCGATCCGCGGGTGCTCTATTTCGCCCGCCAGCGATTGTTCCGCACCGACGACGGCGGCGAGCACTGGACGGTGATCAGCCCCGACCTGACGCGCGAGGATCCGGGCACGCCCGCCAATCTCGACGCGGTGACGGCGGCGAACAATCTGCAAACGGGCCCCCGCCGCGGCGTGATCTACGCGATTGCGCCGTCACGCGTGGCCGATCACGATCTCTGGGTGGGCACGGACGACGGCCTCATCTGGCGCACCAAGGACGAGGGCGCGCACTGGACCGACGTCACGCCGGCGGCGATCACTCCGTGGTCGAAGATCGGAATTCTCGACGCCTCGCATTTCGACGCCGAGACCGCCTACGCGGCGGTCGACCGGCATCGTCTGGACGATTTCAGGCCCTATATCTACCGCACTCACGACGGCGGCCAGCACTGGATGCTGATTGCGAACGGCATTCCGGCGGGCACTTTCGTCAACGCCGTGCGCGAGGATTCGGTGCGCAGAGGGCTGCTCTACGCCGGCACGGAGAAGGGCGTTTACGTCTCGTTCGACGACGGCGATCACTGGCAGCCGTTGCAGGCCCATCTGCCGGTGACCTCGGTGCGCGATCTCGAGGTGCATGGCGAGGATCTGGTGATCGCCACTCATGGCCGGGCCTTCTGGGCGCTGGACGACGTGACGCCCCTGAGGCAGCTCGATATTGTTCTCAACAATAAGGTGGCCGGTGCCGCCGCCTGGCTGTTCGCGCCGTCTCTCTCCGTCCGGATGCGGCCGGCGGGTTTTACCGGTACGCCCATGCCCAAGGACGAGGCCGCAGCGGCCAACCGGCCGGCCGGGGCCTCGATCGATTATGTGCTGAAGGCTGCGGCGAAGCAGGTGGTGCTGGAGATCCGCGACGAGCACGGAGATCTGGTGCGGCATTACAGCAGCGCGGACGCCCCGCCGAAGCTGGACCTCACCAAGATCGACATCGCTCCGCAGTGGGTGCAGGCTCCGGCGCCCCTTTCCACGGCTCCCGGCCATCACCGTTTCGTGTGGCCGCTGCATTATTCGAAGTTGGCGGCAGCCGGGTCCGATGGCATATGGGCGCCTCCCGGCCACTACACGGTGGCGCTGGAGGTGGACGGCGCACGCCTCACGCAGCCGCTCACCATGGCGCCGGACCCTCGCGCGTCGCTGCCGGCGGCGGGCTACGCCGCGCAGTTCGCTATGGCGCGCCGCATCGAGGCGGAGAAGCAGCGGCTGGATGTGGCGTCCCAGGAGGTCGCCGCTCTGATGAAGGCGCTGGCCGAACGGCGCAAGGGCACCACCAATCCCAGAGTCGGCGCGGCCTTCGCCTCTCTGGAGGCGCGCCTCCGCGAGCTCGACGGCTCGCCGCCTCCCGGCCAGTGGTGGGTGCCACCGAAGTCGCTCACCAGCCTGCGCGCCGTGATCGGTGCGCTGGACGGGGTCGCCGCGGCGGTCGACGGTGCGGACAATGCGCCGTCTCCCGATGCCGTGAGCGGCTTCGAGCAGGCCCGCAAGTCGCTCGGCGTCGCCCTGGCGACCTGGGAGACCCTGAAAACGAAGGATCTGGCAGCGCTCAACGCCACGCTGAAGAAGGCGGGACAGCCGGGGATCGAGATCAAGGACTGACAGCGGCGAACAGGGACCGGACACGGACCGTCACGGACGGCAGGTGAGATCTGTGATCGTCCGTGTTCGTCCTTTACGTCCGTGTTCCCCTCCGCGGCTGCTATCATCCCTCATTCCATGCTACGTCTGCGGTATGTCGTCAACGACGAGGATCGGGCCATCTCGCTGACCGCGGGCAGGGTTCGCCTCGGCCGGGGAAGCGACAACGACCTGGTCCTGGCGGACGTCTCCGTCTCGCGCTATCACGCCGAGATCCTCCGCGAGTCGGAAGGTTGGTCGGTCCACGACCTCAAGAGCACCAATGGTGTGGACGTCAACGGCGTGCCGGTGGAGAAGGCGTCGCTGCGGTCGGGAGACGTGTTGGGTATCGGCTCTTTCGAGATCCGGGTCGAGGCGGAGGAGCCTCAGACTGTAAAGCCGAAGCCGGCCACGGACGACGGCGAGGGCGGGTTCGGCAACGCCACCATCATCCGGCCGCTCTCGGTGTTCGCGGCGGCCTACGGGCTCAACCAGCCGGTTCCAGCGCCCCTCGAGGTGAGCGCCGGCTCGGACGACCAGGCCTACGTCCACCGCATGTTCGGTTTTCTCACTCGCCTGGCGCGGGTGCTCACGGTCGCCGACTCGGTCGACCAGGTCCTCTCGCGGGTGATGGAGCTGGCATTCGAAGCTTTCCCCGTGGATCGCGGGTTCATCCTGCTGTCGGACGACGTGGGGGAGCTCGTCTGCGAGCTGGCCCGGGTCAAGGAACGCGTGCAGTTCCGCCCCGCCGGCGAGGTGCCCGTTTCGCGCACCATGCTGCGGGCGGTGATGCACGAGCGGGTGGCGCTCGTCACCTTCGACGCCCAGGCCGACCAGCGGCTATCGGGAGGCGAATCCATCCGCCTGCATCAGATCCGCTCCGCGATGTGCGCTCCGTTGTGGTCGAACGATCAGATCATGGGCGTGATCCAGGTGGATTCGCCGTTTCAGGTGGGTGCCTTCGGCGAACGAGACCTCGACGTCCTGACGACGCTCGCCAACTATGTGGCCGTCGCGGTGGAGCGCATCCGCTACGCGAGAAAAGCCGAGTTCGAGAAGCTGGTGCGCACGCGTCTCGAGCGCTACCACTCGCCGGCGGTCATCGAGGAGGTCCTGCGGCGCGGCGACGAGGGGATGCAGCGCCTGCGCAACGCCCACGCCACGGTGCTCTTCGCCGACCTGGTGGGCTTCACCGCCTTCGCGGAGAACGCGCCGCCCGAGATCGTGGCCGAGTCCCTCGACGCCTTCCTGGACCTTGCCGTCGAGGCCATCTTCCGCGCCGGCGGCACCCTCGACAAGTTCATCGGCGATTGCGTGATGGCCTTCTTCGGCGCGCCGGTGGCGCAGCCGGACCACGCCCTGCGAGCGGTGCGCGCGGCCCTCGAAATCCAGGATGGGCTCGACGTCTGGAGCGCCAAGCGGGAGGCCGAGGGGCTTCCGGGCTTCAAGGCCCGCGTCGCCGTCAACAGCGGCCCCGTGGTGGTAGGCGACATCGGCAGCGCCCGGCGCGTCGACTACACCGTGCTGGGCAACACCGTGAACGTGGCGGCCCGCCTGGAGGCCCTCGTCGCCCAGCCGGGCGACGTGGTGCTGGGCCCCGAGACGCAGCGGCTGCTGAATGGCGCCCTGCCCACCGAGCCGCTCGGCGAGCTCCAGCTCAAGGGCCTCCAGCAGAAGATTTTCGCCCACCGGTTGGTGCGGCGGCTCTAGCGCCTGCTTTGCGGATTGCCCGCCCCCTCCCAAGACCCTCATCACCCCGGCCCTCTTCTCCCGCCCCCTCCGCACCCCCCCTCACCGGGAGAAGAGGGAGCAAGGCAAAAACGCCCCAGGGGTACCCCTCTCCCGGTGAGGGGGGTTGGGCGGGGGCGGGAGAGGGGCAGGGGTGAGGGTCCGCCCCGAAAGGGGCGCTTTACCGGGTGGGGATCGACAGCACCTGCCCCGGCTTCAGATGTCGAGCGCGGGCGCCGTTGGCGTGCTTGAGGCGCGACACGCTGACGCCGCTACGCTGGGAGATCTTCCACAGGCTGTCGCCGCGGCCGACGCGGACCTGCTTGCCCTTCTTGGCGTGCTTGAGGTGGCCATGGCCGGTGCGCTTGGCGGCGAGCGCCGTGTGCCCCCGGTGGGACCGCCTGGAGACGGCGTGCCGTGCCCGGCCCGTCGTGTGCCGGACCGGGGGATCGTCGGGCACGTCGGCCGAGGCGACCTCGACGCGCGGCAGCTCGCCCGAGTTGATCGAGCGCAGGTAGGGCGCGGGGAAGAGCGCCACGTGATAGTGCGGCGGGTACTGCTCCTTGGTGGCCTCCAGCACGTTGCGGCCTTCGAGGTCCAGCAGCGTGGCCTCCAGCCAGGTCCGGCAGGACGTGCTGGAGCTGCGGCGCAGGTCCGCCGCCATCCCCGTGGGATGAACGGAGAGGACCGAGGCGTTGCGGGGCTGGCGGGTGATGGGCCGGGTGAGGCTGGTCACCACCAGCTTTTCGCCGCAGGCGCTGCGATACTGGTCGGCGAGCCGCTCGACGAACAGCTTGACCTCCGGCCGGGCATAGGGAAACGAGACTTCGTCGGACTCGATGTCGTAGTCCGCGTTGCCGTGCAGGCGCACCAGCACGCCGCGCTTGGCGTAGTCGCGAACGTCGGCAGTGGTGCGTAGATAGGTGAAGCCGTGGGCCTGCGCCTGCTCGTCCTGGCGCAGCAGGGATTCGCGCGAGCCGAGCAGGCTTTGAGCGCGGGCGAGCGTGGCGGCGGGCAGAGTCAGCAGGCAGAGGGCCGCGAGGCGGCGTTGGATGCGGATTCGGGATGTGCGAGATCTGTGCATGGGCGTCTCTAGAAACTCCATACTTCCGATGTTGTGCCCTATGCGCCAAAGGGCGCGATTTCATGGTATACGCCGTCCCGGCGACTTCAGGGTACCACAGAAATGCTGATTTCCAAGGGGTTTACGTAGCTTCGGGAAACGGAGTGTGACCGTCTCCGCGTTGCGGGTACATCAGGGACATGGAGCTCGAAACCGTGGTGCGGGAGCTGGCCCCCCAACTCCTCCGCTATGCCCTCGGACGGACCGGCGATCCTGCGCTGGCCGAGGAGGTCGCCCAGGACGCCCTGGCGGCCCTCGTCCAGCGCTGGCGCCGGCACGGACCGCCGGAGTGCGCGGCGGCGTTCGTCTTCGCCATCGCGCGCCGCCGGGCTTTCCGGCTGACCTTCCAGCGGCGCCTGATGGCGCCTCTCCACGCTCTGCTCGACGGCCCGAGCCCATCGCCCGGCCCCGAGCAGCGAGCAACGGCACGCACCGATCTCGGCCGTACGCTGGCGGCATTGCGCCAGCTGTCCGGGAAAGACCGGGAGGCCTTGTTGCTGGTGGCGGCCGGGGAGCTGGCGTTGAGCGAAGGTGCGGGAGTCCTCGGCATCTCGGTTTCGGCCCTGAAGATGCGCGTGCACCGGGCACGCCAACGGCTCGTACGAATTCTGGAGGAAGGCGATGGAACCGCTGAACGGACCTCACGAAACGCGGCTGCGACAGACGCTGGCCCCCGCACCTGACGCCGTCGAGCGCGTGGTGCGACTCGCCATGGCCGCTCCGCGGCGGGCGCCGGCCCTGCGGCTGCTGCCGGCGGCATCGCTGATCGCCGTGCTGCTGGTGGCGGCAGGGCTGCTGCTGAGGCCGCTGCCGGCCGGCCGCGCGCCGGTCGCACCGGCCGGATCGGTGGCGTCGATCGAAACGGTAGGGGAGGTGCTGCTGGTACGGCCGAAGCACGGGCCGGTCTCCCTCATCAGCTCCTATCCCGAGCCTTCATCCCCCACAGGAACCCTGATCGTAATTCACGGAGGTGGCCAATGAAGAGAAGCAAGCGAATCGAGCGAAGCCTGGCGATGATGGTGCTGGTCTGTCTACCGGCGGGTGGCGCTCTCGCCGCGGACAATCCCCTGGATGCGCGGATCAACATCGCCCTGCGCGAGGCAACGACGGACGACACGTTCCGCAGCTTCGCCAAGCTCTTGAACGCCGAGGCGGAGGTGGCTCCGTCGGTCAACGGCAAGGTGACGGTCGAGCTGCGCAACGTGCGTGTCCGCACGCTTCTCGACGCGGTTTGCGAGAGCATCTCCTGCCGCTGGGAGCTGCAGCCGGGCAATCCCCCGAAGCTCCAGGTGTGGCCCGCGCCTCCGGGCAAGGAGAAAGCCGCCGCGCGGACGATCGTCGACGAGCCTATCGACCTGAAGGTCACCGACGCGGAGGGCCGGGATCTCCTGAGGACGTTCGGCGAGATTCTCTCGGCCAAAGTGGATGTGGATCCGGCGATCACCGGCACGCTGAGCCTCGATCTCGTGGCGGCGCCGTGCGGCCAGGCCCTGGACAAGGTATGCCAGGCCCTGGGCTGTAACTGGGTCCTGCTGGAGGGACCGCCGCGGTTGCTCAAGGTAACGGCGAAGGGGAAGACGTAAGTGCGTTGACTCCCTGCCATAACCGTATAGGATCGCTCCGCCCTGGATAGGCCGCCGAGGCCGGGGCGGAGATCGACTTTGAAAAGGTGCTGCTCTCGTCTTTTGATCCTGGTGGCGCTCGCCGGCTGCGCCGGTCCCGCCGGCCCCAAGGAAGCGGTCCTGATGCGGCTGATCGGCGCCGGCCGGGAAGCCTCGGAGATCCTCGATCCCCGAACCGATTTCGACCTCGAACCCGTCTGGGAGGACCATCTCGAAGGCCCCGAGGGCCTCTCGCGCTGGTCCTTCTACGTCCCCGTCGCCGCGGCGGCGGCCTCGTCCGGCGGTGGGCTCGACCTCGGACCGCTCGCCGGAAGTCAATATCTCGTGTGGACGGGCCGCCTGGATGCCGGCGGTATCGACCTCCTGCGCTTCCATTTTCGCGAGCCGCTGACGGGGAAGGTGGAGCTTTACTGGAACGCTTCGGGGGAGGACTTCGCGCCGCAGAGGTACGCGCTCGAATCGCCCGATTCGCTCAACCCCCGTCAGGTTTCCTTCGATCTCAGCGGCGACCCCGCCTGGCGGGGAACGGTGACCCGCGTCGGCCTGCGCCTGCTCGAGCAACCTGTGGCCGGCCGCGCGCTGCTGGCGTCCGAAGGGCTTCGGTACGCCGCCCCACAGAGCCTGAGAAGCGGCGAAACCCGGTACGTCGAGCTCGGGGGACGCGGCCAGGCGGCCTGGCTCGCCAGGCCGGCGAGCACCCTGCGCCGCGAGATCCGGGTGCCGCGGGGGGCACGGCTACGATTTCAGGCCGCCTCCTGGCTACCTGCCCGAGGTGAGGTGAGGATCAAGGTGATCGCCCGCGGCCCGCGGCACAGCCGGACACTGATCGATCGTCCGCTTGCGGACCGGGTGGAGCCTCTGCGCCGCCAGTGGATCGACTTCGAAGCGGACCTCGGCGCCTTCGCCGGCGAGACCATCGAGCTGGAGCTCGAGGCCGGGCCGGCGCCGCAAGGGTCCCTGGTGCTGTGGGGAAACCCGCAGATCGTTGGACCCGCCGGCGAGCACCGGCCCAACATCATCCTCATTTCGCTGGACACGGTGCGCGCCGACCACTTGTCGCTGTACGGCTACCGGCGACCGACCACTCCTCACCTGGACGCCTGGGCCCGCCGCTGGGCGACGGTATTTGAAACCACGGTGGCTTCGGCGCCGTGGACCCTGCCGTCCCACGTCGCGATGCTCTCGGGGATCGACGCCATTCATCACGGGGTCAACCGGCACGGCCCGGTCCCCTTCTCGCTGCCGCTGCTGGCGGAACACCTGCGCGATGCCGGCTACGTGACCTATGCCACCACGGCAGGCGTCCTGCTGACCCCGCAGCTCGGATTCGCCCGCGGTTTCGACGACTTCTGGGTGCGCGGCAAAATGGAGAGCCTGCCCGATTGGGACGCCGAACTCGGCAATGGCGCCGACGACGCGTTGCAGTGGCTCAAGGCTCATCGCGACGAGCGCTTCTTCCTCTTCTTCCACACCTTCGAAGCCCATGCTCCCTATCAGGCTCGCCAGCCCTACTTCAACAATTTCGGCGGCGACTCGAAGGCCTTGAACGGCGGCGAGCCGGTGTGGATGGAAGCCGATGGGTTCGAGGACGTCGTCCGCCCGCGCTACCTTCTGTTCCATCCGCCCTTCGGCGCCAACGGTGCGGTCTACCCCAAGCGGGTCCTCGGCCCGCGGGACCGCGAGCTCGCGACGGCGCTGTACGACAGCAGCCTCGCCTACATCGACCAGCAACTGAGCGCCCTGCTGGAGTACCTGGAATCCGAAAACCTGCTGCACAACACGATCGTCGTCATCACCTCGGATCACGGCGAGTCCCTGTATGAGCATGGGCTGGTGGGGCACTCGAGCCTCTATGACCAGGACATCAAGGTGCCGCTGGTGATTGCGGCGCCGCTCGGCGCCGCCCGCGGCCGGCGGGTCAGCGCCCAGGTTCGGTCGGTCGACATCGCTCCCACTTTGGCTGAGCTTGCCGGCTTGGCGCCGCTCGCCGCCATCGACGGCAACTCGCTCGTGCCGTTCCTGCGCGGCGAGGCGGCACCGGCGCGAGATGCCTGGTCCTATGCGCTCTCCACCGTGCGCGGCGTATCGTTGCGCACCGCCAGCCTGCGCAAGCTCATCGCCCAGGACACGATCTTCGATCCTTTCCGGGGAACCTTTGAGGCCTACGACCTGCGCCGCGATCCGGGCGAGCTGCGGAACCTTTCCGCGAGCATGGCGGCAGACCGGTTGCGGGAGGGCCTGGTTCGCGAGGTCACGCCCGGGGGGCCGGGGCTCCAGATCCGGGTGGCGAATGCCGGGCCCGGAGTGCTCTCGGGCACGCTCTCGGGGGATGGCGTCGATTCCATGGTCACGTCTCCGGATCTGAGCTTCTCCTGCTGCGCGTCGACTCCGGCCGGGATCCATTTTCAGGCGCCGGCCGGCGCGAGCTTCACTCTGGTGTTGCAAGATCAATCGACCGCCGGCACGCTGAGGCTGCGGCTCGAAACCGCGGGTCAGTCCTGGGAAGGCTCCCTGCCTCTGGCCACGGTCTCCCGCAGGCTGCGCATCGCGTGGGAAAGAGGGCACTGGCAACCCGGGAGCCACGAGACCCACGCGCGAGGGTGGACCGGGGCCGAAATCCGGCGCCTGGGATCGCTCGAGCCTGTCCGGACGAACGAGGAGCAGCTCCGCAAGGGCTTACGGGCTCTTGGCTACATTCATTAGCCGGCTGCGGCAAGGCCCGCATCGAGGGCCGCGATCGCCGCCGCGGTATCCACCGCCGCTCCGGCTTCGCTCAGGGCTCCTGCCACCGCTTCGATCGTCCGCCGCAGAAAGTCCGGCCTCGTCACGGCGTAGCCCATGTGGCCGACGCGGAAGGAGGTGGTCCTCACCGCCGGATGGAGGCCGCCGGCTACGATGACGCCGCGGGCGGCGATCTTCGGCAGCAGCGAGGCGTCGATCCCCTCGGGAAAAAGGAGGACCGAGAGGGTGTTGGCCGTCAGCGCCTCGCTGCGTGGAACACTGCGCAGGCCGAGTACCTGCCAGGCGGCGCGCAATGCGGAGGCGATCTTCGCGTGGGTGGCGACGCGCGCCGTGATGCCGCCCGCCTCCACGATCTCCCCGAGGCCGGCTTCCAGCGCCATGACCAGGGTGGTGGCGGGAGTGGCGAAATAGCTCGGTTTGCGCTCCTCGTAGGCGCGGTGGACGGGGAGCCAGGAATTCCAGTCCAGGTAGAGCGGCGGCGGCGCGGCCTGCCGGGCGGCCCGGGCGGCGAGCGCCCGCTCGCCAGCCACCATCAGCGCCAGGCCAGGGGGAAGGCCCAAGGCCTTCTGCGAGCCGGTGAAGTAGAGGTCCGCTCCCCAGGCCGCCATTTCGAAACGCTCGCCGGCCGTGGCGCAGACGCCGTCGAACACTGCCAGCGCGCCGGCTTCGCGGGCGAGGCGGCAGAGGGGCTCGGGGTCAACCCGTACGCCCGTCGAGGTGTCCACGTGGGTGGCGAAGAGGGCCTTGAAGGCGCCGTCCCTCAGGGCCTCCCGCACCTCGTCCGTTCCGGGCTCCTTGCCCAGGGGCGCGGCGAGCTCGGTCACCGAGGCCCCCGCGCGGCGCACGATCTCCGTCATTCGCTCCGAGAAGAATCCCGTGTTGAGCACCAGCGCCCGGTCTCCCGGCTCCAGCAGGTTGGCCGCCGCCACCTCCATGGCGAGCGTGCCGCTGCCGGCGAGGATGAACGGCTGGCTCGCCGCGTCCGCCTGCCAGACCTGGCGCATCCGTTCCAGCGAGGAGCCGAAGGCCTCGATGAAGCGGGGAGCCGTGTGGCCGGGCGGCGGTCCGCCGGCGGCGGCGAGGACGGCGGGGGAGACCTCGACGGGACCGGGGATCATGAGGAGCGGAGCGGGCGGATTGGGGGGATTGGCCATGGCGCGGGTATGGTAGCAGGAGGCGAGGAAATCGGTTGTGATAGCCTTTCCGGGAGATGTTCTGGCGCGATCGGCGAGTGTTGGTGACGGGCGGCTGCGGCTTCATCGGCTCCCATCTCGTGGAAGCCCTGCTGCGGCATGGAGCGCGGGTTTCGGTGCTGGGCAAATACAACTCGCGGTCCGACGCCGGCTTCCTGCACGGCCTCGATCATCCGGGCCTCACGGTGCGCCTCGGAGATATCGCCGATCCCTGGTTCGTGCAGTCCATGGCGCAGGGAGTGGACACGATCTTCCACCTTGCGGCGCTGATCGGCATTCCGTACTCCTATGCGGCACCGTCCCAGTACGTCGAAACCAATATCAAGGGGACCCTCGCGGTTCTCGAAGCCGCGCGCCGCGAGGGCGTTCGCCGGGTGGTCCACACCTCGACCTCCGAAACCTATGGCACCGCGCAGTACACCCCCATCGACGAGAGCCATCCGCTGGTCGGCCAATCTCCCTACTCCGCGACCAAGATCGCGGCCGACAAGCTGGCCGAGAGCTATTTCCTTTCATTCGATCTGCCGGTTGTCACCCTGCGCCCCTTCAACACCTTCGGGCCTCGCCAGTCGCTGCGCGCCGTCATTCCTTCGCTCATGGCGCAGGCTCTCTACGCGGACGAGATCACCGTCGGGGCGCTCGACCCGGTGCGCGACATGAATTACGTCGGCGATACCGTGGCGGGTTTCCTGGGAGCCGCGTCTGCGGACGGTGTGGAGGGGAACGTCTACAACGTCGGCTCGGGGGTTGGGCATACGATCGGCGAGATCCTGGAGCAGGTCCGGCAAGTGACGGGAGCGGATAAGCCGGTGCGGCAGGAGGAGGAGCGGGTGCGGCCGGCGAAGAGTGAGGTGGGCCGGTTGATCTGTGACTACTCGCGCGCCGCGGCGGCTTTTGGCTACGCGCCTTCGGTTTCACTGGCCGAAGGGCTCGGGAAGGTCCGCGACTTTCTGCGCGAGCACCCGCCACACAATACCGGCATCTACCGGGTTTGAAGTCGAATCATGCGCGCATTGATCCTGGCAGGGGGTAAGGGAAGCCGGCTCCGGCCGTTCACCTTCACCATTCCAAAGCCGCTCGTCCCCATCGGCGAAATGCCGATCCTCGAAATCCTGATCCGCCAGTTGAAGGGCCAGGGTTTCGCAAGGATTACGCTCTCCGTCGGGCATCTGGCGAGCCTCATCCGCGCTTTCTGCGGCGACGGCAGTCAATGGGAGATTCCGATCGATTACGTCTATGAGGATGAGCCGCTGGGGACCATCGGCTGCCTCGCCCTGCTCGACGATCTGGGCGGCGCCGATCGCCTGTTGGTGATCAATGGCGACACGCTGACCGACATGAGCCTGGCCGCGGCCTACCATGCGCACGACGTCACGGATGCCCTCACGATCTGCGCCAACCGGCGCTCGGTCGATATTGATTTCGGCGTGCTGGAGACTGGCGCCGAAGGCTATCTCGCGAGCTATACCGAGAAGCCGACCCTCTTCTACAGGGTCAGCATGGGCGTGAACGTCGTTTCGAGTTGGGCGATCGGAGAGACCATCGCCCGGGGCGAGCGGCTGGACCTGCCGGGTTTGGTCGGCAAGCTCATGGCGGCAGGGCGGCGGGTCCGCGTGCGCGAGGTCGACGCCTACTGGCTCGACCTCGGGCGGATGCAGGATCTCGAGGAAGGGGAGAAGGTTTTCCGGACGAACCCCCAGCGTTTTCTCCCCTGATGACCGATCCCATTCTCGTCACCGGCGCCACCGGTCTCGTCGGCCAGGAGCTGATCCGAACCCTCTCCTTGCATCAAGGATCTTGGCAGATCCATACCGCGAGCCGGTCCGAATCCAGCCTTCCGGGTCATCACCGTTGCGACCTAAGCCGGCCTGAAGAGTGCATCGCACTGATCGACGAGGTGCGGCCCGCCGCCGTCGTCCACCTGGCCGGAGGCACCAGCATGAGCCGGCACGAGTTGTATGAGAACAACGTGCTCTCCACGGTCAATTTGATGAACGTCGTGGGGCGCCTCGAGCGCCCGGCCTACTGCATCGTCTTCGGCTCCGCGGCGGAGTACGGCGAGACTTCTCTGTCGCTGATCGGCGAGACCGCACCCTTGAAGCCAGTTTCCGAGTACGGACGGGCCAAGGTGGCGCAGACGACCTTGGCGGAGAGCATCGCCCGGGCGCGCGGCATTCCACTCACGATCCTGCGGCCGTTCAATCTCGTTTCGCCCCGGTTGCCGCCCACCACGGCGCTCGGCAACATGCGCCGGCAACTGCTGAGCGGTGAGGGCTCAGAGCGGACCGTCACCTGCGGGCGGCTCGACCTCGTGCGGGATTACGTGCCGGTTTCCGCCGTGGCCGAGGTGACGCTTCACCTATTGGCCAAGCCCGCGCCGGACCAGATCCTCAACGTCTGTTCCGGAGTGGGAATCTCATTGAGCTCGATTCTCGAGGAGATGGCGAAGCGGCTTGGAGTGATCCTTCAAATCGCGCAGACGCCGGAGCTTCTCGGCATCCCCGCGGCGCCGCGGGCGGTGGGAGATCCCGCCCGGCTTGCCGAGGTGACGGGAATCCGGATCGCGGTCACGGCCGAGACGTTGGCCGAAATCCTCGTCGGCTAAGAGCCGTCGCCGAGGACGGCGCGGATCGCCTCCTCGTAGCCCTCCAGCATCCGGCGCGCGTCGAGCTCCGCCTCCGCGAAGGCGCGGGCGGCGATTTTCATGCGGCGGTGCTCTTCCGGGTGACCGGCCAGCCAACGGATCTTTTCTGCGAACGCGTCGACGTCTCCGGGCTCACAGAGAAAGCCGGTTACGCCTTCCTGGATGAGCTCGGGCAGAGCTCCGACCCGGGAGGCGATCACCGGCACGCCGAGGGCGAGGCTCTCCAGGACCGCCACCGGCCGGCCATCGAACCGCGACGGCAGGATCAGAACGTCGTAGGCCGACATGTAGTCGCTGACCTTCTCGACCTGGCCGAGGAAGCGGAGCGAGCTGCCGAGAGCCAATTTTTCAATGCGCTTCTGCACCCGGTCGCTCAAGGGGCCGGCCCCTGTCATCAGGAAAACGAGACGCGAATCCCTCCGGCACCCGCGGGCGATGTCGAGAAACGCGTCGGGGTCCTTCTCCTCCGACAACCTCCCGGAGTAACCGGCGATGAACGCGTCCGGCGCGATGCCGAGCGCCCCGGGAATACCGGCGGGCTCAGGTTGCGGTCGAAGCGAATCGAGATCGACACCGCTCGGGATCTGCACGATGTTCTCGGCGGGCTCTCCCGCCTCGACGAGCCACGTCGCGACCTCCCGGTTCTCGACCAGGACCTTGTCGATGTACCTCGCGTATTTCCGGTTGTTCGCCGTATGGCCGACGGTGTTGAAAAGCAGGTCGATCACTTTCAACTCGGGGTGGCCGGATTTGATCTTCGGCAGCAGCTCGTAGAACACGCGGCTGCCGACGATCCAGAGCAGCGAGACGTTCCGCGTTTCGAGAAGGTAGTCGATGAACTCCTGCCAACGGTTCGGCTCCAGGAAGCGCGGCAGTTGATAGATCTCCGCCGTCGCCCTTTCGAACCATGCGGTCGAGTCACCGTAGATGGGGTAGACGTACTCGGTCGTCACCAGGATGACGCGGAACCCGCGGTTGCCGAGGTGGGACGTGATCTCGCTGAGCAGGCGTTCCGCTCCACCGACGATGAAGAACGGCATGGCGATCAGGATCGTGGTCTCGTCTGCGGCCGCTGAAGCCCAACCGTTCTTGAGGTTGACGAGACCGTTCTGCATCCTGACCTTGATCCGCCGGTTTTCCTCGCTGCGGCTCAAGGCTTCGTCGTCGATCACGTCCTGGTTGAAGGCCACGATCGCCTGGCGCTGCCGGTCCATGTCGGGCAATTCTTGATTTTGCCGGCTCAGGCTGTGCGTCGAGTGGACGCGATAGAGGAAGAGAGGCTCGTCGACGATGTTGGCGATCCTTGCTCCCAGGGCGGCGAAGCGCAGCCAGAGTCGCCAATCCTCATAAAAATATTCGCCGCCGACTCCGGTATCCTGAAACCCTCCCGCTTGCTGCCAGAGGTGCTTGCGGAAGACGGCGCAGGTGCTGACGTGGTTGCCGGTGAGCATTTCCGCGAGCCCCGGAAAGCGCTCCAGATGATAGATCTCGCTCTTGTCGCCGAAGCTGCGGATGGTGGTCGACACCAGGTCGTAGTCCTGGGTTTCGAGCAGGAACAAGGCCTTTTCGAAGTAGGTGGGCCGGATCAGGTCGTCGGCATCGAGGCAACAAACGTACTTGCCGCGGGCCTGGGAGATGCCGAAGTTCCGGTTGTCGCCGACGAGATGCCGGCCCTCGCGGTAGTGGACCTGCATCCGCGGCCGGCTCAGTGCCCTCAACGTTGCCACGGATTCCGCGGACGAGCCGCCGTCGATCACCAGGATCTCGAAATCCTGAAAGGTCTGGGCGAGCACCGAATCCACGGCCTCGGCGACGAAGTGGCCGTAGTTGTAGCAGGGGATCACGACACTGATCAGAGGCTGATCGGCGGCCCAGGGCTCCTGCCGGCGAACGACGAGTTCCGCCGGCGGCTCGGCGAGGGCCTGACGGGTTTCCTCGTTGACCGAGTGCTGCACCATCTGGTTCGTGTGCTGCTTGAGAGAGGCCAGATCCCCGCGCAGCAGGAGGGCTGCGCCCGTGCCCGCGCGGCGCCAGGTCAGCCTCTGGACCTGGTCGCGGAGCCGCGCCACCGCGACGTCGGGGGGAGTTTCGTCCGCCACCGAGAGCCATCCCAGCACCTTCCTCCGCAGCTTGAACCGCGCGCTACCGGTGATGGGCAGCAGCCGGTAGCCGAGCCGTGCCGCTCGCCAGACGCCGGTCCCGAGGCGCTGTCCGCCTCGCCAGCGCCGCCATGCGATCCGAAGATTCCACATGCGCACGACCATCCGCCACGACTTCGAGGTCTGGATGGCGTTCAGCTCATCGCGCTGCCGTTCCGCTTCGCGATTCGCCTCCAGCAGAACGCGGTCTCGTTCGGCGAGCTCCGACTGGAGCTCGCCCAGGTATGCGTCGCGCTCCGCCAACGCGCGCCGCATTCGTCCACCGCTCGCTTTGAGGGTTCCGGGCATGGAATCGCCGGAGGGGGCCTGGCCCGACAGATCGAGATTCCAGAGCGTTGCCAGACGATGCAGGAGCTCCGGGGTCAGGCTTGCCGGGTCGACCTCTGCGAGCAGGGCGACGGTCTCCTCGGTGGAGTCCGCGGCGTGGATGAGGTTGAAGAAGAAACGGAAGGAGCGCTCCCGCCCCACGCCGAGAGCGGCGGCCGGCGCATCCATCAGGTGCTCGAAAAGCTTCGTGAGCTCGCGATGCCTCGCCGCGGAGCGGGTCGCGAGACCGACGAAGGTGCTGCCGTATCCCTGGATCGCAAGCTCGCGCCCGATCAGGGGGAGCTTGAAGACTTCTTTGAAAAGAAAGGCCAGCCCCTCGATCGTGGGGTAGTAGACGTGCTCCAGCGACGAGTTGAACCACACGCGATTGTCGCCGAGGGTCGAGAGGAGGGGAACCTCGAAGATCAGCACGCCCTCCGGCGTCAGCATCGAACGGATGCGGTCCAGCGCGGTGCGGATGTCAGGCACGTGCTCGAGCACGGCGATCGCAGCGATCACGTCGAAGGATTCGCCATATTTGACAGGTAGGGAGTCGTCGCAGATGTCTGCGCCGATCATCCGGAGGCCGGACCTCTCGCAGTGCTCGCGGAGGTGCTCGTTGATCTCGATGCCGTAGCGCTCATAGGCCGGCCCGAGGTTCTGGAGCAGGTGCCCGTCCGCGCACCCCACGTCGAGGACCTTGCCGCCGGAGCCGAGAAGGCGGATGAGCTCCGCGGCCCAGGCGAGCGAATGCGCCGCCACCATGGCGTAGTCGGAGTATCCGGCGTCGCTCGCCTCGCCGCTCGAATAGTAGGAGTCGGAGTAGTAGGTGGCCGTATCGAGCGGGCGCTGTGCCACCCTCCCCATCCGGCAACGCTCACACTGAAGGACCGCGATGCCGTCGGTGCGCTCGCCCAGGACGCCGTAGGACGTCTCTCCGCAGATCGGGCAGGCGGCGAGAGATATGAGTGCGGAGGGGGAGTCCATCATGGCGGGACAGGCCGAAGGCCGCCTGTCACTTCGTCGCTGCTTTCGGCCGGTAGATCCTGTAGTTCCCGAAGCTCGCCGTCTGCTCCGCGTTGCCGGCAATCCAGTCCTTCAGAACCGGCTGGAAGTTGAGCTGGTCCTGTCCGTAGCCTTCCGTAAACACGATGTAGCCTACCTTACCGGACTTCCACGCGGCAATCAGCCGGGCCGCCGCCGCGTCGTTGCTCACCGCGCCATAATTCTCATAGTAGCGCCGCCTGGCGAGAAACCCGACGTCCTTCATCGAGCTGATGACGTCCCGCTCCGTGGTGTGTGAGGCGATGAAGGCCGCGGTCTCCTGCAAGCCGCTCTGGCCGTAGTCATAGGTCGTGGAGTAGCCGACTCGGCTCTGGTAGAGGGCGATCCCGGCCTGGATGCCGGCGTGGAGGAGCAGCGTCCCGATCGCAATCAATGCGCCCGGTCTCCGCAGGCTCGGGCGGCCCATCGTCCAGGCGAGCAGGCCGGCCAGGAAAACGGCCGGCGGGAGCCATACCGACGGGGTCTGCGGGAAGATCAGCCTGTCGCTCAGCAAGACGTCCTGTAGGGCGACGTCGCCGATCCACAAGCCGGCCAGCCAGAGTGCCGCGCCGGCCGCCAGGGGCCAGCGACCGGATTCCCTCCCTTCCGACTCCCAAAGCCAGGTCATCAGGAGGACCGGCGCGCAGCTCAGGAGGGCCCAGAAGACGAACGTGTACTTGAAGGGAGCCCCCGCGAACGACCCCACCTGTCCGCAATAGTAAATGACGCTGGCGCCGCCCAGGCTCAGCAGCCAGAAGGAGTAGAGCGCCCGCGGCTCGCGATCATGCCACCAGCGGCGGCCTGTGGCGGCCACCAGCACGGCGACGCTCAGCCAGAGAAGAAACCCGGTCCACCGCACCATGAAAGGCAGCATCTTCTCGAGGTTCTCGCGATAGCTCAGCAGCCGTCCGGGACCGAGCACGCTCGCCTTCAGGAATTGGAACGTGTACCCGACGTTCAAGCCCATGAGCGCTCCGTAAAGCCAGTAGGTCAGCGCGAACCCGCCCAGGCCTGCGGCGGAGACGCCGAGAGTTGCAACGGCTCCCCGTTTCCAGCCCAGGCGCGGAGCGAAGAGCAGAAAGAGGAACGGGAAGAGCAGCAGGACCGTCGTCAGCTTGGCCCAGAGAGCGGCCGTCAGGGCGAGCGCCACCAGCCCCAGCTCGCGGTTTCGAGGTTCGTCCTCCCGCCAACGGCCGTCCTGCCAACCGATCCGGAGGGCGCTCCAAAGGACGAAGCCGAGCAGCGGCCCATAGATCGTCGAGTCGATGTCGGCGATCGCGGAGACCTGCAACGTGTAGGGATTCAACAGGAAGAGCAGCCAGAACAGCCAGCTCCACTGCCGCACCCGCTCGCTGCCGAAGAGCAGACCCAGGATCCGCAGGGCGAGCCAGCCCTGCAACAGGGCGCACAGGGCACCGAACATCCGTGCCTGAGCCGGCCCGCTGCCAAAGAGCTGGAACCATCCGGCCAGGGTGTAGATGTAGAGCGGTGGATGATAGAGCCCGCTGTGGTCCTTGTTTTCCTCGCCGCGGTAGTAGATCGGCCTGCCGCTGTGAGCCGTCGCCTCCGCCACCGCCGGAAAATCCATGTTGTCGAGGTGCAGCGGCTTCGCCGCCTGGTGGGCCGCCAGCACCAGAAAAAGCAGGACCGAGCCTCGGGAGACGGCGCCGCGCACGTTCATGGCTCACCTGCCGGCTGCCAGGCCGCGCGGACGAGCATCTGCTTGGCGAATGGTTTTATTGGCAGGAGCAGGTACAGCCGGATCAGGAATGGGGCCACCGGGAACCTCGACTTGATGGTGAGCGGCAGGAAGCGGGGCTTGACCGCGGTCACCTGAAAACCGTGAGCGGCGAGGAGGTCGCACAGGCTGCGGTCGGAGAAGATGGAGACATGGGTGTAGTCGTCGAAGTATTCCTTGTATGCGTAGCGATAGTTGGGTTGCAGGAGATTGAGCGTTCCTCCCGGCCGGAGCTTCTTCTTCAGAGCTTCCAGGGTGGCCGCAAGCTCATCCCGTGTCAGGTGCTCGAAGAGGTTGCTGGCGAAGGCGAAGTCCACCGACGCGTCGGGGACGAAGGCGAGATCGCCGGCATTCCCCACGTTTCCCTGCACCCCTGGGTCCAGAAACTGCAGGAAGCCCTGCCATTGATCCACCGCCAGGCGCCGCGCGCAGTGCACGTGATTGATGAAATGACCGTAGCCGGCGCCGAGCTCGAGAACGCAGAAATCAGGACGGATCAGCCGCGAGAAGTACGAGTCGCACAGCGTCTTCCACAGGCGGTCGCGCCGAGGATCGAAGGTGAAGCGCGTCGAGTGATAGTTGTCTGAGGCCATCGGGCTCTTTCTCAATGACTTTCGGAGCGGCCGCGGGGCCACCCGAAAAGCAGGCCCCTGATCATGGCCAACCCCACTTTCAGGGCGCGCCGGTTGTCGACGTTCCCCCCTTTGCTCACGCCCACCCGGTCGAAGAAGGTCACCGGGCATTCCACGATCTCGACCCCGGAATGGAGCGCGGTGTCGAGGAAGTGAGCGTTGAACTCGAGGTTGATCGCGGGGTTGAGGCGAGGCAATAGCTCCTGAAGGGTCCTGTTCCGGCACAGCTTGTAGGTGGTGCCGACGTCGGTGAAGGTGCCGGTGCCGAGATGTTTGGCTTCGAGCAGCTTGCCGACGAAGAAGTTGCCGTAGTACATGAACGTGGTCAATTGCGTCCGGGGGCTTCTCAACTGCTCCACGATGCGCGTGCCATTGACGATGTCGGCGTGTGGGATGTAGGCCAGGAACTTGTCGACGTCGAAGGCACGGAAGGTCAGGTCGCCCTCGCACAGCAGGGTCAGCTCGGTATCCTCGTAGGCCATGCCTGCGCTCAGGGCGCGATAGACGCAGTGGCCATAGCCGGGCGCGAGCTCCGTCACCACGATGGCGCCGTGGTTCCTCGCGGCTTCGGCGGTGCCGTCGGAGCTGTTGTTGTCGACGACTATGACCCGCTTCACCCGCGGGTGTGCCCGGAAGTCGTCGACGGCCCGGCCGATGCTCGGTTCGTCGTTGTAGGCCGTGAGGACGGCCGTCACCTCGGTGATCGCGGGCACGTCGAAACGAACGCCGTGCTTCCGGCGCTTGAGGGGCATGAGAAACGCGAGGTCCACGGCCACCAGGAGAATCCCCAGAAGCATGGGAACGCCGCCGTACCAGAGGACTTCCTGGTTGAGGACCGCGAGCGCCGGTGACGGGATCAGCATCCGCGATAACGCCATCAGAACGCCGAGGAGATAGAGCGCCAAGCCGCCGCCGATCAGCAGCAGACCATAGAGGAGCCATGGCGTCCTGTGTATTCCTCTCGTTTGCGAGGAGACTCTCAAATCCTGCATCATCGACTGATGGGGTCAACGAATAATAGCGTGGTCCAGCGACAGGTGCCAAAAGATGACAATTTTATAAGGAAATCAGAAAAGGGGCTCAGTGTCAACCGAGTCGCGGCGGCGGCTCCCCGTGGTAGAATAACCGTTCATGATGGTCCGGTGCCTGTAACAAAGCAGCTTGTTCTCCGCCTATGCTCCTAGCCGCGCCTCCGGTGATGGAGTGCGCAAACCGAAAACTGTCCTTACAGGAGGAAACTTCTCATGAAGTCGATTAGCGCCGCCTTGACGTTCCTCGTATTCGCCGTCCTGCTGGCCGCACCCGCCCACGCTCAGGCCACCCGCACCTGGGTCTCCGGCGTCGGCGACGATGCCAACCCCTGCAGCCGCACCGCTCCCTGCAAGACCTTCGCGGGCGCTATCTCGAAGACCGCAGCGGGCGGCGAGATCTCCGTCCTCGATCCCGGCGGCTTCGGCGCCGTGACCATCACCAAGGCCATCACCCTCAACGGCGACGGCACGCTCGCCGGCATTCTCTCCGCCGCCACCAACGGGATCATCGTCAACGCCGGCGTCAACGACAGCGTCGTCATCCGCAATATCTCGATCAACGGCATCGGCACCGGTATCAACGGCATCCGCTTCATTGCCGGCAAGAGCCTCACCGTCGAGAACTGCGACATCAGCGGGTTCACCACCCGCGGCGTCGACATGAGCGTTACCACCAACGCCAAGCTGTTCGTCAGGAACACCACCTTCACCAGGGGCGGCACCGGCGTTTTCGTCACCACCACCAGCGGCCAGGCACAAGCCATCATCGACAACAGCCACTTCTCGAATCTGACCAACGGCATCGAGGCCTCGACTAATGGCCGTGCCGCCATCAGCCACTCGGTCATCTCCGGCAATGCCTCGAACGGGATCCTCGCCAGTGCCACGACCAGCCGCATCAACGTCGCCGACAGCCAGATCGCGTTCAACGACCTCGTCGGTGTTAACTGCAACGCCAATACCGCGATCATCCGCCTCTCCAACAACATGATCAACAACAATAATACGGGCATCAGCATCGCCGCCGGCTGTAGCGTCGAGTCCACCGGAGACAACACCGACGCCGGCAACGTTGGGACCACAGCGCCCAACGCGGTGGAAATCGCCCACTGACCAGGAGCTCCCGGCGGAGATTCCGGTCCGGGTCGTCCCGGCCGGAGTCTCATCCCGGGCCGAGACACACGATCGCCAAGCGGTCCTCGATCGTTACGGATCGCGGGCCGGGCCAAGGGTCCACGCCGCGGCAGTACGCTGCCGCGGCTTTGATCTGCGCCTCGTCCTCCGTCGGCACCAGGTCATAGCCCGAGACCTCCGCCAGGATATCCGCCTTCGCCTGCTCCGCGCCGAACGCGGAGACGTTCAGGTCATGGTCCAGAGTGCCAACCCTCAACGGGTAGGTCCAAGCGACTCCGTCGACAGCCACGAGCCGGACGTCGAGGAAGCCGGGCGCCGTCTCGAGCCGCGCGACGATGCGGTTCGCCTTGTAGGCATCGCGGGCATTCAACCTGCGCTGCTCGTCGAAGATGCGGTTGTTGGAGCCGATGAAGGCCAGGACGATCAGGACCGAGAGACCCGTCAGAGCCACTCGCACGCGGGGGCCGAAGCACTGATAGGAGACCGCGAGCGTGCCCGCCCAGAAGATCCCGACGTGGGCCATGACTCTCGGCGACGGCCAGAACTCCGCCAGGAACAATAGGGCCCCCAGGCTCCAGACCAGCGAGGCGAACAGCAGGGCGACGATGGACAGGACCAGCAGAGAGGGCCGCGCACGGCGAAACCAGGACCGGGTTCGCCAGCAGAGTCCAACCAGGGCGCTCAGCAGCACGAGGAGGAGCATCCCCTGGGTGAGGTGCGAGAGCAGAGGGTTCGGCTCGATCAGGCAGAGCTTCAATTCCTCGACGACCCCTCGCGCGCGCTCGCCCCATTGATGGACGGGGAGGATCTGGGTGCGCGGCATCAGTTGGACGCGCAGAGCGAGAGCCAGGGTGAACGTCAGGGCGGTGTAGAGCGCCGTCCCCAACAGGATGCATCCCAGCAGCGCGGTGTTCCGGTGCCGGGCCAGCCTTCGCACCGAAAGGAGAGAGACGACCCGCTGCGGCCAACCGGAAGCGTTGCCGAGCACCAGGTAGCGGGTCAGCCAGGTCGCCGCGCCGGCCACGACGATCATCAGGCCATAGGGCAGGACCATTTGATAGAACGAGAGCGCCACCGCGAACAGGGCGCTGCCGGCCAGCACGAGGCGTGGCGACCACCGGCGGGGAATCAGCAGCAGCGACAGGATCGCGAACGGGAAAATGGCGATGCCGAGCGCCAAGCGGAACGTGAAGATCTCCGCCGTAAAAGGGTGATTGGCTACGATGCATGCCATCGCCACGGCGAGCCACCGGTTCTTCTCCAGGCTCCAGTACCGCACGACGAGCGCCGCAAAAAGGGCTGACCCGGCGATCGAGCAGCAAGTGAAGAAGAATCTCGAATGCGCAGGCTCGAGTTGCAGGAGATGAAGGCACCAGTTCAGGAGGGCCGATCCGAAGCGGCCTCTTCCGCCCTTCTTCAGCAGGAGCAGGGCGAAGGATGGGGCATTCCGCAGGAGCGGTTGATAATCGTCGATGGAGTAGCCCGGCAGGAGAGCCGCTCCCTTCGCCAGCGCCGTGACGACGAGAGTCAGTAAGAAGACCCTGTTGAAGCTTCTGCCGAAGCCTCTACAATGCGGGAGCTTTTTGACTCTTGCCATCGGCGGAGACCAACTTTGAGGGTGCGGAACCGAGCGAAAAAGATCATGAAACCTTTTCCAGTGTCAAGCGCGTCAGGAATCGGTTTCCTGAAGCTACTCCTGGGAATCGTGCTGTTTCTGGCTCTCCTCGCCCTGGTGGACCTGCGCCGGCTGTGGGCGAGCGTCGCCGCGGCCGACGGGCTGCTGCTGGGATGTTCCCTGGCGGCCGCCGGCCTGGTCATTGTCCTCGAGGCCTTACGCTTCCAGGCTACCTTCGCCGGCTGGGGGCTGCGCTTCGGCGCGGCCCTCCGGATCACGCTCGCGAGCCAGTTCGTGGGCACCTTCACGCCTGGAGCGGTGGGATCCGAGCTCTACAAGGTCTATGCCGTCCAACGGCAAGAAAGCGGGATGATACGGCCGTTCGTGAAGCTGGCGATTCTGCGGATCATCGGCGCCCTGGGTGTCGTGGTGGCCGCAGCGGCTTCCTGGCTTGCGGCGCCGGAGAGATTCCGTGGCATCCTGAACGGGTTGGCCTGGCGCGGGCCCAGAGTGCCGGCGCCTCGGCTGGCACTCGGCGGCGCTGCCCTGATCGCTCTGGCGGTGCTCGCCGCGGTTTGGAGCCGGCTTGCACCTCGGCTGCGAAAAGCCTTGCAGCAGGGACGAGAGGTTCTGGCGGAAATCCAATTTCGGCTGGCGGGCGAGCTCTTCCTTCTCAGCTTGGGGGTCGCTCTTCTGCGCGGGCTCTCTCTGGTTTTGCTGGTGCGTAGCGTCGGGCAGCGCGCAAGCTTCGGAGATCTCCTGGTGGTCGCGGCGTTCTCGGTCCTGGCGAGCGTACTACCCATCAGCCCCGCGGGCCTGGGCGTCCAGGAGGGGGTTGTCGCGGGTTGCCTCGTCCTGCTCGGAGTTGCGCCGCCGGCCGCCGTCGCGGTCGCGCTGATCAACCGCGCTTTCTTGTGGCTCTTTGCGGCGGTCGGCGGTTGGGTGCTGGCGGTCTCGCGGAAGGCACCGTCTCTGCCGGCCGCCGGTGGACCTTGACTCGGGCCTTCAGGCCCTGGTGGACTGCGCCGATCACCCGTTCCAGAGTCGCGTCATCCATGCCGGGCCACAGCGGCAGCCGGACCAGCCGGTCGCCCGCCATCTGCGTGCAGGGAAGATCCTCGTGGGCGCGGCCATACCGGAGCCCGGCCGGAGTGTCGTGAAGGGGGACGTAGTGGAAGAGGGCCTGGACTCCCAACTCCTTGAGCTGTGCGAGCAGGAGGGTGCGGGCGGGTAGATCCTGGACGATCAGGTAATACAGGTGCCCGTTGTGGACGCACTCTGCCGGAACCGTGGGGCGGATCGCGACCTGCTGCGCTTCGAGGCCTGCGAAGGCCTCGTGATAGCGGCTCCAGATCCGCAGCCGCTCGTGGGTGATCGCCTCGGCCTCCTCGAGCTGTGCCCAGAGGAATGCGGCATTGATCTCGCTGGGCAGGAAGGAAGAGCCCACGTCGACCCAACTGTACTTGTCCACCTCGCCGCGGAAGAACTGGCTGCGGTTCGTCCCCTTCTCCCACAGGATTTTCGCCCGCTCCAGCCACTGCTCGCCGTTGACGAGGAGGGCGCCGCCCTCGCCCGCGGTGACGTTCTTCGTCTCGTGGAAGCTCAAGGCCGCGAAATGGCCGAGGCTGCCCAGCGACCGGCCTTTGTAGCTGGACAGAAGCCCCTGGGCCGCATCTTCGATGACGAGCAGACCGTGCCGCCGGGCGATGTCGAGGATGACGTCCATCTCACAGGAGATGCCCGCGTAGTGCACGGGCACGACGGCCTTCGTGCGCGGCGTGATCGCGGCCTCGATCCGCGTCTCGTCGAGGTTCAGCGTATCTCTGCGAATGTCCACGAAGACCGGCACGGCCCCACGGAGCACGAACGCGTTCGCCGTCGAAACGAACGTATAGGAGGGCATGATGACTTCGTCGCCGGGCGTGATGCCGGCGAGCAGGGCCGCGAGCTCCAGGGCCGCCGTGCAGGAGTGCGTCAGCAGGGCCATATAGCTGCCCGTGCGTTCTTCCAGCCAGGCCTGGCAGCGCTGGGTGAACGTACCGTTGCCTGAAAGGTGGAGGGCTTCGATCGCCTCGCGGATGTAGGCCAGCTCACGGCCGGTGGTGACGGGCCGGTTGAACGGGATGCGTGGGAGGCTCACCGCGCACCCCCCAAGCCCTCTTTCACTTTCACCCGCCGGCGGACGAAGTAGGTGGGCTTGCTCTCGCTGCTCTCGATGATTCGAACGAGATACTCGCCGACGACGCCGACGCTGAAGAGCAGCAGCCCGCCGAGCAGGAGCTGGCTGGCGAGCAGCGAGGTCCACCCCCGGACGGACACCCCATGAGCTAGCTTCCGGTAAATTACGAAAGCGGCCATCAGGAAGCTGATCACGGAGAACAGTATGCCGAGGTTGCCGACGACGCGCAGCACGAGTGAGGAGTTGTTGATCATCAGGTTGCTGAAGACGCGGATCAGCTTCCAGAGTGTATAGCCGCTGCGGCCCTCACGGCGTGACGCGTGGCCGACCTTCACTCCGGTCACGTTCTGGCTGACGTGGAACATGAGGGCCGGCAGGAAAGGGTGGGGCGTACGGATCGAGAGGACGCCGTCCACCACGGTACGGCTGAGCATCCGGAAGGCGCTCATCTGAATCCCTTTCGGCTTGCCGAGAATGATCCGGTCGAAGTAGCCCTTGGCGCGGCTGGCGAGCCGCCGGAAGAGGTTGTGGCGCCTGCGGTCGAACTGCCCGATGACGATGTCCCAATCCGTGAGGGCGAGGAGCTTCGGAATGTCTTCCGGGGCGTGCTGAAGGTCGTCATCCATCGTGATGACGAAGTCGCCCCGGGCCTCGGCGAGGCCACAGAGAGTGGCGGACTGCTGGCCAAAATTGCGCGTCAACTGAATTGCCTGAACCTGGTGGAAGCGGCGGGTGAGCTCCTCCAGGACCGGCCAGATCCGCGGGTCGGGCGAGGCGTCGTCCACGAAGATCAGCTCGTAGTCGGTATGAGGCAGGCCGGCGAAAACAGTATCGATGCGCGTGGCAAGTTGCTCGAGAACCGTGCTGTTGTAGACGGGGATGACGATCGAAGCCCGGAGCACGCTCGCAGGCTTCTCGGGTACCGGGGTCCTGGGGAGGCTCACGCGACCTCTTCCCGGCGGGAGCTCAGCAGATATCGGCCGGCTTCGGTGGGGCCCACGTTGAACAACAAGTCCAGGATGCTCACCTCGTGAATGAAAGGAGGCCCGTAGACCTGCCGGTACTCCGGATAGCCGGCATAGCTCATCCAATGAACGTCGATCCCACGGGCGGCAAAGCTTTCCACCTCCAAGTAGGCGCGCGCCGACGGCCCGGTGAGGTATGTGGTCGCGCCCGCCTGCTCGCAGAGGCGGATGAGCCGCTCCGTGCGATCGCCGGACAGCTCGTAGTCGGCGGATCTGGTGATCCGTGTAGAGATCCCGAGCAGGCCGCAGAGGGCGTGCAGGAAAAGCTCGTTGACTGCCGAGAGCGACCGCTCCTCGGCGGTGCTCTCATAGAGGTTGCGGATCGCCGGCCCCAAGGCCGGGAAGAACGCGGCGCGGGAGTAGCTCGTCTGCAGCGACTTCCAGTGCCTCACGGCCCAGCTCCGGTCGCGGATCTCGGCCTCGCGGATCGTCTGGCCGAACCGGCCCTTGAGGAGCACGGGGATCGTCAGCCAGGCTGCGCCGGACTGTGTTTTGATACGATTCCGATTGCGCCAATCGTTCTTGGTGTACTGCACGTCGTCATAGAGGACGAACTCGTCGACCTTGCCGATGATGTCGAAGTATCCCTTCCAAGGTATATACGAGGATTGGAGGATGGCGATCCGCTTCATGAGGCTCTCTGGGCCGTTCTCGATCTCTTCCCGCTGTGGGCGGCCATGCAGACGATTCTGGTGACCGGAATGCAGAGGTCGGGCACGACGCTGCTCGACAAGGTTCTCGGCAATCATCCCCGGATCTCGCTTCTGTCGCAACCCTTCCCGCTGCTCTTCGTCGAGGCCAAGCGCAGGTTCCTGAGCCGCCTCGGTGAGCAGGATATCCGTTATCCGCTGGGGAACCTCTTCCTGGAGAGCCGCTACGGCGAGCAGGAGCTGCACCGTTTTCTCGCCGGGCTGACTCTTGCGGCTCCCGATCTGCGCGCCGTCTTCGCCGAGATGGCCGGTTTCTCCGGCCAGTACACCCGGTTTGCGCCGGAGCGGCTCGAGGCGGCGCTCGCGCGGCTGGAGCCCGGCGACCTCGCCTCGGTCCTGGCCCAACTCTACGGCTCTCTGGCGCATCGGCCGGGAGCTGACCATGTCGGGGGCAAGGAGACGCTCTGGGAAGAGCTTTTGCCCTTTCTGCTCGATCGCGGAGGGGCCGGCGTGGTGATCGTGCGGGACCCGCGGGACGTGCTGGCCTCCCTCAACTACGGCCGGGGGCCGGAGCAGGCCGGGAGCCTGAAGCCCACGCTGTTCAACGTGCGCAACTGGCGCAAGAGCGTGGCCTTCGTCCTTCACCTTCAGGGCCGGTCCAAGTTCCTCTCGTTGCGCTACGAGGACCTCATCGCCCGGCCGCCCGAAGCTCTGGGCCGGATCACCGGCTTCCTCGGGTTGGAGCCCTTTGGCGACGAGGCCTTCGCCGGCGGCATCCGCGGCCAGGACGGGCGTCTCTGGGCAGGGAACTCCTCCTACGGGGCGCTTCGCGGCATCGATCCCCTCGCTCGCTCTCGCCGCCGCGAGAGCCTGCCGCCCGAGGTCGCCCGCTACGTGGAGGCGACTTGCTGGCCCGAGCTGCGGTGCCTGGGCTATCCGGTCGATCTGGAGGAGGCGGAGGTCCCGGCGGCGATTCGAGATTTTGCCGACCCTTACGGGGCGGCCCGCCCGGAGCTGGCCGGCTATACGGCCGACCCTTCGTCGCGGGCCGCCGAGGAGCTGCGCCGCTGGCAGCTGCTGAGGAACGGAACGGGGAGCGAGGCGCAGCCGTACTTCCTCTTCGAGGACGTCTTCTTCCGCCTGCGCGAGGCGCAGCCCGTATGATCCTCTTCGAGAGCCGGGCCTGCGGCATCCTCTACAACCTGCTGCGGAGCCTTGCCGGCGATCTGCCTTTCCTGCTGCCGGCCAACGTCTGCCCCGACGTCCCTCGGACCTTCCGCGAGGCCGGACGGGATTTTCGTCTCCTGGATCTCGACCTGGACGACCTCGGGATGGACCGGCGGCGTTGTCTGGAGGTCGTCGCGGAGCGGCCGGAGGCCTGGGCGGGAGTGCATTACGTACGTCCCTATGGGGCCGAGGTGGAGGAGGTGGACGGTTTCTTCCGCGCTCTCAAGGAGCTGCGGCCCGGCCTTCTGGCCGTTGACGACCGTTGTCTCTGCCTGCCCGATTGCGCTGGCGAGAGGCTCGCGCCCGCCGCCGATGTCACCCTGTTCAGCACCGGCCGCGCGAAGCCTGTCGATCTCGGCTTCGGGGGTTTCGCCCATTGCCGCGATGAGGTGCCGTACCAACGGTGGGAATCGCCGGGGGAGAGCTGGCTCGATCTCTCGGTGCCCGTGCTCGGCTGGGACGCCTACCGGACTTTGATCCAGGAAGCCCTGCCTGGAGTGGAGGAGCACCGGCGGCGCCTCAACGCCCTCTACGCTTCCGCCCTACCCGACGAGATCCAGCTTCCGGCGCGCTTCCAGGGCTGGCGATTCCACATTCTCGTACCGGAGCCGGATGCGCTGGTGGAGCGCCTTTTTGCGGCGGGTCTCTTCGCCAGCCGTCACTACGCGCCTCTGGGAGGGATCTTTTCGGAGGAACGGTTTCCCGTGGCGGAGCGGCTCCACCGGGGGATCGTGAACCTGTTCAACGACCGGTATTTTGATGAGGAACGGGCGCGCCGCACGGTGGACTGCGTGCTCCGCCATCTGGCGGGATGCGGGCCTACTCAAGGGTGAGAGGAGTGGAGCCGGCGTGCGCCCGGCTCCACTCCCTGCAACAGCCTGTGTTACTGCGGCAGGGTGTTGGTCCGCTCGACCTCGTAGTCGAGGTAGCCCTTGCGGACGCCCTGCACCAGGAAGTCGAACTCGAGGTCGGTGGTGCCCGGAGCCGCGCGCACGACCAGCCGGGTCGGAGATTTCTCGGCGACGTACATCTGCCCCCAGTTACCGATGGGGGTCAACTGCACGGTCATCCGCTCCGCCTCGGTGACCCGGCTGAAGTAGCCGGGGAGCTCGATCACCGCTTCGCCCCCCTTCATCTTGGCGGTGCCGCGGAAGTAGGTACCGGCCTCCGGGCCCTCGAGTGCGGCGAAGTAGATCGCACGTTTGGAGTCCGCCGGATCGATCACGGCGAAATTCTTGGTCCCGCCGGTGACGGTGAAGTTGCCGGTGACGGTGACGCCGCCGGTGCCGCCGATCTCGAGGCGATTGGTGCTGTTGGTGCCGAGGACCAGGGGCACGGCGCCCACAGTGCCCATGGCGAGACCATTGGCAGTGCCGAGCGACAGGAGCTCGGTCCAGCCGCCCAGAACCTTGCCGAAGCGCGAGATGGTGCGGGTGCTCGAGTGGGACTGGAAGTTCAACTGGGCGCCATCGGACTGGGTGCGCAGCACCGCCGCGCTGCTGGTTCCGGAGTTGGGATTTTCAACCAGCAGGAAGGTGTTGGCGTTGACGTTCTCGAGGACGTGCAGCTTCTCGGAAGGGCTGGCGGTGCCGATGCCCACGTCACCGCTGGCGTTGATATCGATCGAGCTGGTCGGAGCGCCCGGCCGGATGCGGAAGGGGAGGCGCGAGCCGCCGGTGACGTCGCGGACGAAGAAGTTCGCCTCGTTGCCGGCGACGTCCCAGGTTTGGGCCGTGAAGCCGCCGGAGTTGTTCTGCTCGAGGCGTATGGCTGGCGTGTTGCTGGTGTTGACGTGGATGTCGAGCACCGGGGTTGCCGTCCGTAGGCCGAGCCGGCCGGTCGAGTCGACGAAGATCGAGTTGGTGGGCGCGCTGCCCGAGACCGTGAAGGGCACGGTGGCGGCGGTGATGTCCTCGATCGAGAACTTCTCCGCACCGCCGGAGGCCGAGTCGTTGGCGGTGAGCTGCCAGTCGTGGGTGGGGAAGGTTCCGACGCTGGTGTCCTCGAACTTGATGCGGGTGTTGTTCTCCTTCAGCCGGATGGTGTCGAAGCCGAAGGACTCGTTGTTGACGCAGTCGAGGCCGACGCAGAGGCTGCCCTGGATGATCGCGTCGTCGGGGGTCACGACGTCCTTGGGCGTGATGGGCGTCATCGCCTTCGTGGTACGGGGAGCAGCGGGGCGCCCCTCTTTCGCGTCCGGCGAGACGAGGGCGCCATTGTGGATGGTGAAGAACCCGGACTGGGCGAGAGGGGCGCGGGGGAGCTTGCCGGCTGCCTGCAGCTTGGCGATGGCGGCCTCGTCGCCGGCGAGATGGGCGGCCGCCAGGGCCTGCCGGGTCTGTAGGTCGAGGCGCGGTGTGGCCGTCAACTCATAGGCGTAGATGCCGTCCGCAAGCGGCTTGCCGTCGTCGCCCACGGGTTCGAAGGCGAGGGCCGCTCCACTCTGGATCTCGCGCCGCAGGGTCACGCCGCCGGGCCCGGAGACGGTGAGCGTAAACTTCTCGAAGTCGCCCGCCGGCTGCCATTCGAGGCCTTGGGGGCTGATGCTCACGGTGGCCAGCGGCGCCGCCGCGCGCGCCACCGGAGCGGCCAGCAGCAGGACGGCCGCCATCGCCAGCGCCGTCGTCCACCCTCTGGATTGAAGAGTCGTCTTCATCGTTACCTCCTTGCATGTACGTGCTTCAGGTTCAGAGCCGAACCCACGCGGTCCGGCCCGGCAATCTCCGAATTTCAGAGCAGGCACCCGAGAAGTGCGGAAGGAGAAAGGAAGAGGGACACGGGTTCACCTCCTCGTCGTCCGGCCTGTCCCACAGGCGCGGGGAATCATCAACTTGTTACCCGAATATAGGGGAGAACACCACGCTTGTCGACTCGACTTTGGAGTAGAAACGAACACGTTCAAGCAGTGTGCGCGATCAGCGAGAACACCTCGCCGAATATCGGATGGAGGTCCGCCGCGAGGCCCTGCTCCAGGCGCCGGATGGCCGCTTGAAGCGCGGCCCCGCCCTCCTCTCGCGGCGCCGGCCAGTGCAGGGTCAGCCGGTTGAGGCCCGGGTGAAGATGCCCGCGGCCGATCCGCAGCGTTCCCCGGCTCCAGAGGTCCGTGGCGTCCATCCCTCCGATCTCGACGCCGTTGATCTCGATCGCGACTCTGCCGCTACGGCTCCCGTTGACTGTGGGGAGCCGGAGGGTGGGCTCGATCCGAACGTCCTTCTCGCCGTTGCAGATCAAACAGAAGGAGGTCGCCGGCCACGGGGAGCGGACCGTCGCCCGTTCGGCGAGGTCCTCGAAGCGCATCACCTCGGGAAAGAAGCGCTCCAGGGGCTCCCAGAGATAGGGCGGCTCGGCGAGATCCGTTCCCTCCTCGCCCATCGCGTGGTGTTGGAGGAGGAGACGGGCGATCCATACCCGGGCTGGCGTACCGCGCCGCTCCAGCACGGCCTGGACCGCTTCCAGGAGGTCCGCGTCGAGAAAATCCCAGCGAATGCCGTGCTGCAAAAGCAGGCGGTAGGGAGAGGCGAAGTTGCGCCGCAGGGCCGCGGTGAGGACGGCGGGAGCTGGAATGCAGCGGGCCTCGGCGACGTCGAGCATCGCCGCTTCGACGCCGGGGGAGGCTTCCAGGGCCGCGTCGAGCCAGTGCTCCAGGATCGGCCCCTTGCGTCCCACGGTCAGCAGCCGGTGGGCTGAATGGATGGCGGCGCCGAGCCGGGCCGTGGCCTCGGCCTCCGGAGAGAGGACGGGGACGGGAAGCCGGCGGAGGAGAGATTGCCAATCCACGTCGGTCTCCAGCATCCCCGAGAGGTTCAGCACCTCGGCGGCCACGGCGGCCATGGCGACGTGGATTCCCTCCGTTGTGAGGTGGCAGTAGTCGAGGAACATCCGGCGTCCGGGGAGGATCTCCCCCGTGTGCTCCCGAAAGACCGCTCTCAGATCCACGGCGGCGAAGCCGTGCCGGCGCGCGGCGTCCCCTTGGATCTCGCGGGCCGCCGTGGTGGCCTGCGGCGCGCCCAGGAAGGCGAGGGTGGCGTAGCCGGCGGCATCGACCTCGGCCAGAGCCGCCCGCCGGGCCTCTTCCGGATTCCCAAGCTCCCCCTGGATCCGGGCCAGAATGCGCCAGGTGGAGGCGCAGGCGCCGCCGTCGAGCTCCAGCATCGAATCGGCGGCTTCGCGGGCGGCTGCGAGGTCGCGGCGTTCCAAGGCGTGGTTCGCGACCTTATAAAGGCCGTGCCAGCGGGCGGCGCCGTCCCCGGGCAGCCAGACCGGGGGCTGCCGCGTCTCCCAATCCGCCAGATTCACCTCGGGCAGGACGAGGACCACGGGGATCTGCACGGTCCGTGCGATGAAGGCGATCTGCTCCAGCGTCGCCTGCGCGCGTTCGTGCAGGCGCTCCGCGGCGAGGCGGATGGGGCCGGAGATCCCTTCCGCCCGCAGGGCCGCCGCGACCTCCCGCCGGGCGGTGACGGAGGGCGCGTAGGGGGAGACCTCGGGTGTCTCCAGCAGGTTCCAGTTGTTGCCCACGAAGATCGCCAGGACGTCCGGGTTGATCTGGAGCGAGGTCCGCACCGTCTCCGCGAGAGAGGCCAGGGTCTCGTTGGTGCGCGCGAGGTCGATCACCTCGAAATGGGTCTCGCCGCCTGCCGCCCGGAGTTGGGACTCCAGGACCCGCGCCGGAGTCAGGTGCGGGGCGTAGAGGTACCCCGCCGCCACGGACTCTCCGAAGAAGGCCACCCGCAAGGGAAGCTCGGCCTTCTTGGGGCGCAGCTCTTTCACCGCCGCGAAGTGATCGCCCAGCGGCAGAGGATCGGGACGGACGAAGACGCGCTCGCCGTCCACCTCCCGGGGCTCCCAAACGCTGATGGGCTCCGGCGGGCGCGTCATACGAAGGTGTACAGGTCCTCGCTGATCGCGCTCCATTCGCCGGTATTGCGGGCGAAGCCGCTGCGCAACCGTTGCCGCCAGGCGGGAAGGAGATCCGCCCAATCGGCCGGCAATCGATCCCGGTCGATCACGAAATCTTCCAGCGCCAGGGTGTCGATCCCCGTCGAGGCGAAGCAGAGGAGGGCATCCACGGGCGAGGCGACGATGGGCTCGCCGCGGACGTTGAACGAGGTGTTGACCAGGATCGGGCAGCCCGTCCGGCGGTGGAACGCTTCCAGCAGAGCCGCGAAGCGGGGGGCCACGGCGGCGTCGACGGTCTGCGGCCGGGCCGAGCCGTCCACGTGGGTGACGGCCGGCAGATCGAGGGGCGAGAGGACCCGGCAAGTCTCCAGCATGAAAGGAGAAGGATGGCCGAGATCGAAGTGCGCCGCGGCGTGCTCACCGAGGACGCTGGGAGCGAAGGGCCGGAAGGCTTCCCGCTTCTTGACCAGCCGGTTGAGCCGGTCGCGCATCTCCGGATCGCGGGGATCGCCCAGCAGGCTGCGGCCTCCCAAGGCTCGGGGGCCAAGCTCCAGGGGGCCGTGGAACCAGGCGACGACCTTCCGGGCCTCCAGGCGGTCTACCACGACTTCGAGCATCTCGGCCTCGCGATAGCGGAAGTCGAGCGCCGGCAGCTCCGCGGCGCCGAGCAGGCGGGAAACTTCGTCCGCCGTCGAGCACGGCCCCAGATAGACGTGTTGGAGTGCCTCTCCCGGCCGCTCGTCCGTCAGATGCACGTGAGCGAGGGCGGCGGCCCCCAGGCATCCTCCGGAGTCGCCGGCCGCGGGCTGGACGAAGAGCCGTCGGAAAGACCCCTCGCGCAGAATGCGGCCGTTGGCCACGCAGTTGAGAGCCACGCCGCCGGCCATGCAGAGGTCCGGCAGGCCCGTCCGCTCGTGAAGCCAGCGGGTCTTTTCGATCAGAATCTCCTCCAGCACGGTTTGGAGGCTGCGTGCCACGTCCTGGTGAAAGCGGGTGATCTCCGACTCGCGGGACCGGGGAGGCTGGCCGAGGAGGTCAACGAGAGCCTCCGAGTACATCTTCCGACCGCGGACGAAGTCGAAGTAGCGAAGGTCCAGGCGGAATTGACCGTCCGGGCCGGACGCCACGAGCCGGCGCATCTCCTTCAGATACCGCGGCTCGCCATAGGGGGCGAGCCCCATTACCTTGTACTCGCCGTCGTTGACCGCGAAGCCCAGGTAGGACGTGATCGTGGAGTAGAGCAGGCCGAGGGAGTGAGGGAAGGCGACGGATTCGAAGAGGTCGATCCCGGTGCCGCCGGCTTGGCCATAAGCGGTAGTGTCCCATTCGCCGACGCCGTCGACCGTGAGCACGGCGGCGGCGGGAAAGCCGGAGAAGAAGAAGGCGCTGGCCGCGTGGGAGAGATGGTGGGGGAAGGTGAGGATGGGACCCTCCCAGCCGAGCCCCTCGCGGATTGCCCGCTCCGGCCGCTCGGGGTCGAGCAGGTCCGCCGCGGTTCCGGCCCAGAACTGGCGGGAGACCTTCGCCACCGGCGACTCGTAGAAGGCGACGGCGTCGAGATCGACGAGGCCGATCCCGCCTCTCTTCAAGCACCAACGGAACGCCGACACCGGCAGCCGCGGATCGTGCTTCACCCGCGAGAACCGCTCCTCCTCCGCGGCGGCCACGAGACGGCCGTCGCGCAGCAGGCAGCAGGCGGACTCGTGAAAGAAGGCGGAGAGGCCGAGGACGTTCATGCCCGGCCGATTGTATGGGAGCTCCACTTTGCCCGCTTCGCCGCCAGGGCCGGCCCTCCCGGTCCGCGGCATGTAGAACCCTCCTCTACATGCGCTTGTGACTAGACACAACAGATCCTGCCGCCCGGATTCTCCCAAGAGGCGCTTGACAAGCCCCACAATCCAACGTACCGTATGTGCATTCATCGAGCAGCGCTGAAGCCCTCGGGGCTGAAAGGAGAAGGGCCATGGGATTCGGGACGACGTATTCAGCAGTGATGGGCGGGCTGGGTTGGCTGAGCTTCACGCTGACTGCGAATGCCGCGGATCTGGCTCCTCTAGACGGTGTGCGCCTCCGTCCGGCGAAGATCGTGACGGACGTCGAGGGGACTGCCCAGCAGCAGGCGGCGTTCACGGCCGGCAAGCAGGAGGCTTCCAGGCAGGGCATGGCCAGGTTCCTTCAAGAGCAGTCGTTCCGCGGCCGGAAGCCCCGGTCTCCGAAGTCTTCGACGCCCTCCGAGCCGGCCGCTCCCGCGCCGACCCCGGCAGCGCCGTCCGACCAGTAAATCCTCCGAAGCACCCCTTTTTTCTCCCCTGCGCCGTCCAAGGCAGCCCCTCCAAACTTATGGAGTCGCTCCAAACTTTACGGTGTCCCACCAAACTTTACGGTGCGGCTCCTAACTCTACGGAGCGGCACCAAACTTTACGGCGTCGCTCCAAACATTACGGCGTCACACCAAACTTTACGATGCGGCTCCAAACTTTATGGAGCCGCTCCAAACATTACGGTGTCCCACCAAACTTTACGGTGCGCCTCCAAACTTTACGGCGTCGCACCAAACTTTACGATGCGGCTCCAAACGTTACGGAGTCCCACCAAACTTTACGGCACCTCACCAAACTTTACGGTGTCCCACCAAACTTTACGGTGCGCCTCCTAACTTTATGTTTCGCCCTCAAACGCCGGCCAACGGTCTCGCGGCCTTTCAGGCCGCACCGGGTTGTCACTTTCTCCACCCAGGGCATCGGCCTGCGGCCTCGGCCCTGGGCTCCGTTCTCCCGGCCCGTTGGGCCGGATGGGCCGGCCGCCTGCGCGCTATTGACGAGCCCTAGAAACAGGTATAGGCTCTAATCCACGTGGAATGAACAAGTTACTTGGAATGACTCCAGGAAGCCAGAGGCGAATGACCGGAGGTTCGAATGCGAAGAGTCACAGGCATTGGCGGCATCTTCATGAGCGCCCAGGATCCCAAGGCGCTATGCGATTGGTACAAGAAGCACCTCGGGATCGACGTTCAGCCCTGGGGTGGAGCAGCCTTCGACTGGACTGACTCCGAAGGCAACCCGACCAAGGGAACTACGGCTTGGTCGATTGGTCCAGCGGACGGCAAGCACTTCGCTCCGAGCAAGTCGACCTTCATGGTCAACTATCGCGTCGAAGATCTGGACGCACTTCTCAAAGCACTGCGCGAGGAAGGTTGCAATGTGCTCGAGAAGACCGACGACTCGGAGTACGGGAAATTCGGATGGGTCATGGATCCAGAGGGCAACAAGGTTGAGCTCTGGCAGCCGCCACAAGAGCAATGAAGTTCGGTTACTTGCAAGGGGGACCGACGTCTAACCTCGCTCAACCCCAAAACAGGTGCTTGTGTCTTTTTACCCTGATCCGTTCTGCGAAGGCAAGATTTCGGTCAGCCAAAGCGGCCTTGGATCATACTCCGCCTGGAGGATCTCTATGAAGAACTGGTCTCGCGTTCTGCTTCTCGCCGGTGTCCTTACCATGACCCGCTTTGCAATTGTAGAAGCTGATCCTTGGCAGGTGAATACGTGCTACATCCTCTGTGGTGGCGCACAGTATATAGTGCCTGGCAACTCCCTCTGGCAGTGTTGCACGGGGAATTATCTCTGTCCGGATAATACCCCTCCGAATGGGATCGAATGGAGCGGTGGGCCCGGGGAGTTTCCGACGCTCTGTGGGCCCTTTGCGGATTAAGTGAGTTGAGTGGCGAAGAGCTTCCGCGTCTCAACGGCCACCGCCGGTGAGTCGCAGCGACGTTACTGCGTGGGTCTTCACGGTTTTGTGTGGGTAGTCAGTGGCGTAACGGTGGGCTGAAGTTGTTGCCCGCTTGGCGAGTTCTCGCACCTTGCGGGGCGCTGAAGCTGGGCGGGCAGTTCGGGCGTTGGCAGCACGCTCCCAGGGTGTG
>DASYJD010000107.1:0-13392 GCA_035996875.1 Thermoanaerobaculia bacterium | reverse complement strand
CGGCTCCTCCCCCGCCGCCGTCACGCCTTCCTGCCAACTGCTCGGTCTGACCTGCTTGGCTATTGACATCGGATGCTCTCCCTCTCCGCCCTTCCCTAATTCCTCAGGGAATTGTGTCTCACCTCAGCTTGGCAGATAGGGGGGCTACACACCAGTTGGGCAAGGTCTCGCCCGAGTGGGGCAGGACCCCGCCCGAGAAGGGAAAGGGTCGCCCCCGTTGGGGAAAACCCTCGCCCGAGTAGGGAAGAGGCCCAGACCACTCTTGGCCGCGGAGGGTTGGATGTGACCGCAGGGCCTTGGTGGACTCGGCTCAGCCTTCAAGGCCGCCTCGGTCTTGCCAACCTCTTTCAACTTTCCTATATTGAGCATCCAGAATAATTGGCGGCGTATTTCCTGTCCGGCGATGGAGGCTGGGCAGGGTTACCGGCCGCAAGGCCGGAGAAACGAGGAAAAGCGATGAAGACCCGCGCCCAGATACCCTGGATTCCCCTGGGACTCGCCGCTGTCGTCCTGGCAGGATGGATCGCCGTCCCGCCCGCGGCAGCCCAGATCGTCGGGGATGTTCCTGTGGATCCCCTGGAGCCTGTTACGTGCGCGCGCCTACTGCCCTGCTGCCCGCCACCCACCCAGGTCGTCACCTACGAAGAGCTCGTCTCCTGTGGCTTCTACCCGCAGGAGACCCGGCTGGAGTGCATCATCAACGTGAAACAGCCGAGCTGCTACGGCGGCAACGGCATCGATGCCTCCGGATCGTTCGAGCACGTCCTGTTCTGCGTCGACTGGAATAACGATGGCATCTTCGGCCAGAACGAAGTGGTCGGCGAGGTCACCCTGCAGATGCACAACGAATCGGCCGGTGGCGCTGGTCCCTGGAACTACGCCGTCTATCGTGACATGGTGCCGCCGAGTGGACCGCGCACCAGCAACGGCAACGTGGGGCTCACCACCACGCAGACCAATGGCCCTACCTTCCATGCGCGGGCGATCCTCTCCTATGACACCGCTCCCACCGGCTGCAGCTTCATCCCGCAGTTCGGCAACGTGCTCAACTTCCCCATCCGGCTCGATCCCATCCGCTGAAGCCGTTTCGCGGCCCGGAGCAGGGACTCCTCTCCGGGCTGCCTTGTCGGGCGCGGCGGGAGCAACGCCTCAAATTCAAGACAGAACGAAAACATCTAGAATGATTCTGCGTATACCGTTGGAGCTCATGCGAGGAGCTCTCACTATCCCAAGGAGGTTTTCCGCCATGCACCCCCTATCCACCCGCGTCCGCAAGCGCCGCGCCTCCGGAGTCGTGGCCGGCAAGATCTTCACGTGGGCCTTCTGCGGCCTGCTGGCCTTCGCGGCCGCCGCCTGGGCGCAGCAGCCGTCGGAGTTGCCGCCACTCCTCGACCGGAAGCTCTTCTTCGGCGATCCTGAGATCATCGGCGGCCAGCTCTCGCCCGACGGCAAGTTCATCGCGTTCATCAAGCCCCTCGACGGCACGCGCAACGTCTGGGTCAAGCGGATCGAAGAGCCTTTCGAGGCTGCCCGGCCCATCACCGCCGACACAAAACGCCCAATCCCCGGCTACTTCTGGAGCGAGGACGGCAAGTTCATTCTCTTCGTGCAGGATCAGGGCGGCAACGAGAATTTCAACGTCTACGCCGTAGACCCGGCGGCCTCGCCCGCCTCCGGGCAGCGGGTGCCGGCCGCGCGCAACCTGACCGAGGCGAAAGGAGCGCGGGCCTACATCTACGCCGTGCCCAAAACCGATCCGGATACGATCTATGTCGGGCTGAACGACCGCGATCCGGCCTGGCACGACCTCTACAAAGTGAAAATCTCGACCGGCGAGCGGTCGCTCCTGCGCAAGAACACCGAGCGGCTGACGGGCTGGATCTTCGATCTGAAGGACCACCTCCGGCTGGCGACGCGCTCCGCCGAGAACGGCGACACCGAGGTGCTGCGTGTGGACGGCGACGGGTTCAAGAAGGTCTACTCCTGCACCGTCGCCGAGACCTGCGGACCGGTGCAATTCCATAAGGACGGCCGGCGCGTCTACATGGTAACCAACAAGGGCGACTTGAACCTCGTCCGCCTCGTGCTCTTCGATCCCGATACCGGCCGCGAAGAGTTGGTCGAAGCCGATCCCCAGAACCGCGTGGATTTCGGCTTTCCGTTGTTCTCTGACGTCACGCACGAGCTCATCGCCACCGCCTATTTCGATGACGGTTTGCGGATCTATTTCAAGGACAAAGCCTTCGAAGCCGACTATAAGCTCGTGCAGAAGCGGCTGCCCGGCAAGGAGATCCGGTTCGGCTCGCGGACGAAGGACGAGCGTCTCTTCCTGGTCGCCGCAGTCAGCGATACCGAGCCCGGCGAGAGCTATCTCTTCGACCGCGACAGCAAGAAATTGACGCTTCAGTACCGCGTTCGCGAGAAGCTGCCGCGCCAGCACCTGGCGGCGATGAAGGCCATTCGCTACAAGTCGTCCGACGGGGTCGAGATCCCCGCCTACCTGACCTTGCCGAGAGGTGTGCCCGCCAGGAACCTGCCGCTCGTCGTCCTCCCGCACGGCGGACCCTGGGCACGCGACACCTGGGGTTACGACGGCCTGTCGCAGTTCTTGGCCAACCGCGGCTACGCCGTCCTGCAGCCGAACTTCCGCGCTTCGACCGGTTACGGCAAGAGTTTCCTCAACGCCGGCAACCGCGAGTGGGGTCAGAAGATGCAGGACGACCTCACCTGGGGCGTCAAGCACCTGGTTTCGGAAGGCATCGTCGACCCGCGGCGCGTCAGCATTCTGGGCGCCTCCTACGGCGGTTACGCCACGCTGGCGGGCCTGGCTTTCACGCCTGATCTCTATACCGCGGGCGTCTCCATCGTCGGCCCGTCGAACCTGATCACACTACTCGAATCAATCCCGCCTTACTGGGAGCAGATCCGTAAGATCTTTACGGAGCGGATGGGCGATCCGGCGACGCCGGAGGGGCGCGCGCAGCTCGAGCGGCAGTCGCCCCTGAATTCGGCCAGCAAGATGAAGGCGCCGCTGCTGGTCATCCAGGGAGCGAACGATCCGCGCGTGAAGAGGACCGAGAGCGACCAGATCGTCGTGGCCCTGCGCGAGCGGGGATTTCCCGTCGAGTACATCGTCGCGCCCGACGAAGGCCACGGCTTCGCCCGGCCGGTGAACAACATGGCATCGTTCGCCGCCGCCGAGAAGTTCCTCGCCAAACACCTCGGCGGGCGCTACCAGGAGAGCATGGCGCCCGAAGAGTCCACGCGTCTCAAGGAGATCACCGTCGACGTAAAGACGGTCGAGTTGCCGAAGCGAGCCGAGAGCCCGGCGGTGCCGAAGAAGTAGGGGCCGAGCCGAGGCTGGATGCCTTGGGCTTGCGGCAACGGCTGCTGGATCGTCGAGATCTTCCCACCGATCTCGCCGATCCGGCACGCTCTTGCAACAGGGCACGGCATTCATAATCTCAGGCGGCGCCGGCCATCCCGTCGACGCGGGGTCCATCAGAATGTCATACCGCGAAGTCGACCCGCCGGCCTGCCCCGCGGGGGACGCCATAGACAAGCGGCTCACCCCCACTCGCCGAATCACATACGCGCAAAGCACGCAAGGCTCGACCGTGCTGTAGACCGTACAGCCTGAAAGGTCGACAGATCCCAGACTTCTGGAAAAGACTATATCCATTTCACGACTGGATTTGGCTTGATTTTCAGCCAGCAATTTCAGGTCGATGTAGCTGCCGATTTATCGAGTTTGAAAAATGTAGTCTCTTTATCAGCCGTTTTTCGGCTTTAAAACTTTATCAGGAGGTTCGAAATTGGTAGCACATGCTTGGGGCCTTCTTTTTCACCAGGGGTCCCAAAAGAGTTCCTGACACTTATTCAGCGAGTCACCCTGCCTGCCGGATCGCACACACCGACGACGCCGAGCCACCAGCCGCCCCTCGCCATCCTCCAGGTCGCACTCAAGATGTGCAGTCGCGCGTCCGCGCCGGATCACTCGGGCGTGGGCGCTGAGGCGGCCTTTCTTGACGGGGAAAGTGGCTCATCTGGAGCTCCAGCGTGGTGAAGGACTCGCCTTCGGCGGTGAGGGTGGCGAGGGCGGCTCCCATGGCACGTCGGCGAGGCCGCAGGGGATGCCTCCATGGACTGTTCCCATGGCGTCGAACGGCTCGCGGTCTTGGGAAGGCCGGACCGCCCCCGTCGCGTATGGCATCATAGTCAGCCAAGGAGGCCCCGCCATGGTCAGCTTCTTACGTTACGCCGTCCTACGGTCGCTCTATCTGCTCCTGGCGCTGGGTGCGATCTGGGACTCTACCCCCGGAGCCACGGCCGCGACGTTTACCGTCATGAACTTGGCCGAAGCCGGGCCGGGCAGCCTCCGCCAAGCCGTCCTTGACGCCAACGCGACCGCGGGGGACGACGAGGTCGCCTTCGCGCCGGGGCTCACCGGCATGATCACGCTCACCTCGGACGAGATCCTGATCACGGACTCCCTGGTTGTCAGCGGTCCCGGGGCCGGGGTGCTCACAGTGAGCGGCAACGACCACTCCCGGATCTTCCACGTCGAAAACTCCGGGCTCGCCGCGCCCATCGACGTGACCCTGTCCCGCCTGACGTTGACCCTGGGCAACTCGTTGCGCTCGCAAGGGGACGTGGCCGGCGGAGCGGTCTTCGTCAGCGGTGAAAACCTCACGATCCTCGACAGCGTGATCACCAGCAGCACATCCGGGGTTCCGTTCGACCCTGAGGTGCCCGGATGTGGCGGCAATGTCGGTTCATTCGGACTCAACGTGGGGACTCTCCGGATCGCGAACAGCACGCTGACCGGCGGGCGCTCCGTGGGGATCAGCGGGTCGAATGGCGGCAATCTCTGCGTTAACGGGGGAAGGCTCATCCTGGAGGAGAGCACTCTCTCGGGTGGCACCGCCCATCTCGGCGGCGGTCTCTACGCCGAGGCAGGGGCGGCGAGCAGCGAGATCCTCCAATCCACGATCTCCGGCAATCAGGCCTTTGACTACGGGGGAGGAATCTATTTATCAGGGGCGAGCTTCACGATCGAGTCGAGCACGATCTCCGGCAACACCGCCGGGGTCCCGGACTCGAACCCGGCCCTCGGACTGGGCGGAGGGTTGTACCTTACCGGGGGTAATCTCCAGATTCTCAATGGTACGGTCTCGAGTAATCGCGCGGGCCAAACTGGTGGCGGGATCGCCATCTCGAACACCTCCCTTCTCCTGCGCCTGACGACGGTTTCGAACAATACGGCTGGCATCAGAGCTGGCAGCATTATGGTCAGTGAGCCCACAAACCAGGTCCAGCTCGACCACGCGATCGTGGCGAACGGAGTCCCCCAGGACTTGGCCAGCCGGCAGTTCGCGATCTTCCCGCCGACGCTCACGGCGAACTACAGCTTGATCGAGGCGCCCGGAGATTCGGTCCTTGTGGGTGCTCACAACCTTGTCGGAGCAGACCCCCTCCTCGGCCCGCTCGCGGGCAACGGCGGCCCCACTCTGACCCATCGGCCACTCCCCGGCAGTCCAGTGATCGATGCCGGCAACCCTGCGATTCCGAGCCCGCCGCCGACCGACCAGCTCGGCTTCGCGCGAATCTTCGGCCCGGCGGTCGATCTGGGCTCCGTCGAGGTAGGGCAGGAGCTCATGGGGGTGCCGGCATTGTCGCCCGCAGGGCTCCTCGTCCTCGCCGCGTTGCTCTTCGCCCTCAGCGTCCGGCGGCTGCGACGCGAGCGGCCGGAATGAACTCGACTCACTCAGCGGCCCTCCAGATCTACCTGCAGGCGCCAGTCCGACGGTTTGCCACGAAGACCAGTTGACAAGCGCAGCGTCCCGGCGCACAATAGGTCTGCGGTACAAACCGGTGGCCATGGGAGGGCCGAGATGAAGACCCCGGATCTGGAGCGCATCCGATTCACGGCGCAGCACTTCAACGATCTTCAGGGACTACGCTATGGAGTACCACTGGGGTTGATCACCCTGGGGTGGGGAGGAGCGACGCTCCTGCGCGTCGCTGCGGTCCTGGGAGCGTTCCTCCTGACGTTCGGCGCCAGGCGGTACTACCGGACGACCTTCGGTGAGGTCGAGATGCAACCGGCCGGCGATCCCGCCGAGCTTTCGGTCTTCAACCTGGCCGGTCCGGTACCTCGGATCGCAGGCTTTCGGCAGGTGACGCCGGTCGTGCGGCATCTCCTGATCACCGCGGGGACGGCGGTATTCCTTTTTGCGTGCTTCCAGTCGATTCCACCTAACATCGTGGTCCTGGGGACTGAATCGCAGAGCCAGCACCCTCAGGTTCTCCGCGAACCTGCTTCCTGGACAAGTTACGGGCCGTCTTTTCTGACGGCCCTCCCACACGGTGGGACGGTGAGACCTCCGTCCATGCTCAGAGCCGTCGTCGCACAGACGATGTATGTCCTGTACGGCTCGTTCTTCCTCGGTTTCTGGCTATGGAGAGGACGCCGCCGGTCCGAGCACTATCTGGCGTTCGCGGTCCTCCTGCTGGGGCTTTCAGCCCTCGGCACCGCTCTGGGGTACGTCGCACAACCGGATGGAGAAATCGCCCGGATTTTCGACCTGTTCCTTCCGGCTCTGGTCTATCCCGGAGTGGCTGTGCTCCTCTGCGGCTCCGCGATGGTGCTGGCGGGCCTTTTCGATCACTGGCAATTCGTCGCGGCATTGGGACCCACTGGACCGCAGGAGGAGGACTGATGATGACCACTACGCCTTTCGAGCAACTCGCGAGCCTGGACCGCATGGTGCACGACCCGACCCGGCTGGCCATTCTCACAGCGCTCTCGGCCTGCGAACGAGCCGACTTCCTGTTCCTGTTGCGGATCACAGGCCTCACCAAGGGAAACCTTTCCTCGCATCTTTCGAAGCTCGAGGAGGCGAAGATGGTCGAGATCGAAAAGCGATTCGTGGCAAAGAAGACCCAGACTCTTGCCCGCCTGAGCGACGAGGGCCGGCAGACGCTCGAGAGCTACTGGGAGGAGATGGAGGCGCTGCGTAAGAGCGCCGCCCGTTGGCGCCCGCAGAAAGTCGCGCTGGTTCCGTCCACAGGCTAGGCCGTAACAGCGGGGCGTCGCCCCCAGAGAATTACCACTTATTTACGAGTGAATGGGCACCGGTCACGGTGCCCACGCTGAAGGTGTGTCGCCAAAGGAGGCCGAGATGGAGACCCGAGACTTGGATCGCGTCCATTTCATTACACAGCATTTCAAGGATCTTCAAGGATTGCGGTATGGAGTGCCTTTAGGGTTGATCACCCTGGGCTTGGGAGGAACGACTCTCCTGCGAGTTGTGTTGTTCCTGGGAGCGCTTCTCCTGGTGTTCAGAGCGCGCCGTTACTACAGAAGGTTTGGGGAGGTGGAGACGAGGTCAGTCAACAACGCTGCGGAGCTCTCGGTCTTCAACCCGGCCGGTGCAACACCGCAGCTCGAGGGCTTTCGGCAAGTAAGCCCTATCACGCGACCTCTCTTCATCACCCTGACGCTGGTCATGATTCTTTTTTCGATTTTTCAGGCGTTCCCCCGTACCTTCCAGATCAAAGGGCAGCAGTCCCCAGGTCAGCCTCCTCGTATCAGTTTCCAGGCTGGTCTTGAACGGCCCTGGATCGTCGGGAGCCAGCCTCAGCCCTCGGACATTTTTCAGCCGCCCTGGGTCGCATGGATTTACGCGAAGGTCCCTGCGAGGCCGCCGTCCATGCTCAGGGCGGTCTTCGCGCAGATGATGTATGCCCTCTATGGTTCCTTGTTCTTTGGCGTCTGGCTGTGGAGAGACCGCCGCCGGTCTCAGAGTCACCATCTGACGTTTGCAGCCCTTCTGCTGGGGCTTTCAGGCCTCGGCACTTCTTTGGGGTACGTCGCTCGTCCGGATGGGGAGGTCTCTCGAATTCTCGACCTCTTCCTTCCGGCCCTGGTTTATCCCGGCGTGGCTCTGCTCCTCTGCGGCTCCGCGATGGTCCTGGCGGGTCTATTCGATCACTGGCAACTCGTCGCGGCGCTGGGACCCACTGGACCGCAGGTGGAGGATTGAGGATGAACGGCACCCCTTTTGAGCAACTCGCGAATCTGGATCGCCTGGTGCACGACCCGGCCCGGCTGGCCATTCTCACGGCGCTTTCGGCCTGCGAACGAGCCGACTTCCTGTTCCTGCTGCGGATTACCGGCCTCACCAAGGGAAAACTTTCCTCGCATCTTTCGAAACTCGAGGAGGCGAAAATGGTCGAGATCGAAAAGCGGTTCGTGGAGAAGAAGACCCAAACTCTCGTCCGCCTGAGCGACATGGGCCGGCAGACGCTGGAGAGCTACTGGGAGGAGATGGAGGCGCTGCGTAAGAGCGCCGCCCGTTGGCGCCCGCAGAAAGTCGTGCTGGTGCCGTCCACGGGCTAAGTCCCAGCAACGGGGGCCTCGCCCCCGAGAACTACAACTTATTTACGAATGAACGGGCACCGATCCAGGTGCCGATGCTGAAGGTGTGTTCTGAAAGGAGCCTTTAATGATACCTCGTGCCTTGCGACCGCTCGTTTCACTGATGCTGGCGCTTCCGTTTTTCTTTGCTGTCGCCGCACAAGCGGCGCAACCCGCAACTACACAGATCGGTCCCAAGGACCGGCAGGCGATCGTCGACAAGATCGCCGGCATGCTCGACGACAGCTACGTTTTTCCCGAAATCGCCCGCAAGATGGGGGAGCGGCTCCGGCAGCAGCTCAAAAGCGGCGCCTACGACAAGTTTGGTGAGTTGCCCGCTTTCGCCGACCAGATCACCCAGGATCTCCGCGAGGTGAGCCACGATCTTCATCTCGGAGTCATGGCGGTGGATCGGTCCTGGGCGAAGGAGCCTTCCCACGAGGAGCTTCAGGCGCAACTGGCGCACATGCGCCGCGAGAACTTCTGCTTCCGCGAGATGAAGCTTCTGCCCGGCAACGTCGGCTACCTGAAGCTCGATTGCTTCGCCCCCACCGAATTTGCCGGCCCGACCGCGAGCGCAGCCCTGGGGTTTCTGGCCGGCAGTGACGCGGTGATCATCGATCTGCGCGAAAGCGGCGGCGGCAGCCCGCACATGAGCCAACTGCTGGCCAGCTACCTGCTGCCCGCGAAGCCCACCCAGCTCAGCAGCCTCTACGTGCGCAAGGGAGACCGTACGGAGCAGCTCTGGACCCAGGAGTGGGTGCCGGGGCCGCGGCTCAGCGAAGCGCCGGTCTACGTTCTCACCAGCCCCGACACCTTCTCCGCGGCCGAGGGGTTCGCCTACGACCTCAAGGCCCTGAAGCGGGCCACGATCGTGGGCGAGGCCACCGGCGGCGGCGCGCACTCGGCGCGGGTGCTCGACGTCGAGGGGTATCCCCTGGGGATCTCGGTGCCGTACGGCCGTGCGGTCAATCCGGTCACGGGCACCAATTGGGAGGGCACCGGCGTTGCGCCGGACGTGGCGGTACCGGCGGCCCAGGCGCTCACCATGGCGCACTCCAAGGCTCTCGCCGCCATCGCCGCGAAGACCACCGATGCGGAGGTCAAGGCGACGGCGACGCTGGTGCATCAGATCCTCGAGGGGCGGCTTCACCCCGTGATAGTGCCGGCGGGGGAGCTCGCGGCGATGGTGGGAACCTACGGGCCGCGGCGCGTGACCCTGGAGGGTGGTGTCCTTCTCTATCAACGAGACGATCAACCAAGGCAGCTGCTGTTGCCGATCGGCAACGACCAATTCCTGGCCGGCGATTTCAACGATCGCCTGATGCGTTTCGAACGTGGCTCCAACGGCAAGATCGTGCGCATGATCGGCGTTGCGGTTGGCCGCGAGGAACTCCGGGCAGAGCGTAGCGCGGAATAGGAACGATACAAGAATCTTGGTCGACGAAAGGAGCCCTATGATTTCTCATACCTTGCGCCCGCGCATCCTCGTCTCACTCTTCATTACAGCCTTCCTGATAGTCCCGGCAGCCCGGGCGGTCTCGAATGCCGAGCTGGCCCGTTATGCGGATCAGCTTTTCACCCGAGCCTTTCCGGCGGGCGAGCCCGGCGCCGCGGTCCTGGTCGCGAAGGACGGCCAGGTCCTGCTTCGCAAGGCGTACGGCCTGGCCAACCTGGAGCTCGGCGTGCCGATGCAGCCCGACATGGTCTTCGAGCTTGCCTCGGTCACCAAACAGTTCACCGCGGCGGCAATCCTCTTGCTCCAGGAGCGCGGCAAGCTCTCCGTGAACGATGAGATCACCAAGTACCTGCCGGATTATCCGACCCACGGCCAGAAGATCACCATCGACCATCTGCTGACCCACAGGTCGGGAATCCCCGACCTCACCAGCCTGCCGGAGTGGTGGCCGCGGCGGCGCGAGGACATGAGCGTCCAGCAGGTCATCGACCTGTTCAAGGACAAGCCTCTGATCTTCAACCCCGGTGAAAAACTGTCCTACAGCAACTCGGGCTACATCCTCCTGGGAGCCATCATCGAGAAGGCGTCGGGCAAGAGCTACGAGGACTTCATCGAGCAGGAGATCTTCGCTCCCCTGGGCATGAAGCGGTCCCGCTACGGGCATCGCAACGAGGTCGTGCCGGGTCGGGTGAATGGCTATGACAAGGACGAAAACGGGTACAAGGTGGCCGAATACCTAAGCCTGACCCAGGCCTATGCGGTGGGCGGCCTTCTGTCCACGGCGGATGATCTGGCCCTCTGGGCCGACGCTTTGTCGAGCGAGAAGCTGCTGACCAGGAAATCACTGGAGCAGATGACCACTCCGGTCAGGATGGCGTCGGGAGAGGTCCGCAAAGGCGGCTACGGCCTGGAGATCTCGGACGAGGATGGGGCGCGGATCGTCGAGCACGGCGGCGGCATTCCGGGATTCACCTCTCGCTTCCTGAGCATCCCCGGCCAACGCCTGACGGTGATCGTGCTTTCGAATACGTTCGGTGAGGGGCCGTCCGTGGACGTGCTGGCGTATCGCGTGACCATGAAAGCGTTGGGCAGGCCGGTCGAGGAGCGCAAGGCCATAAATCTGGACCCCTCCACGCTCGACGACTATACGGGCGTCTACCGTTTCAACGAGAGGGTCTCCCGGACGGTCTTCCGCCAGGGGAATACATTGTTCGCCCGCCGCACCGACGGCGAAAGGCACGAAATCATGGCAGCCTCCCGTGACGATTTCTTTTATGGACTGTTAGAGTCGGACAGCCGCATCCATTTCCGGCGGAATGCCCAGGGGAAGATCACCGGAATGGATTTCCAGTATCGCTTCGGACCGGCGGACGAAACAGGGCAGAAGATTGGCGGGCCGCCAGGATGAACGCGACTCCGCTGAAGGCGAGGGCCTCGAAGACACCCGAGGTCTCGCCCGCGGCGTGGGGATCGGCCACAGCCCGGGGAATGTGCAGGAGCACCACCCAAAGGAGAATCATGATGCCCGTCATCGTCGCCGCCAGGCGTACCGTTTTCGGGACGAGGATGCCCACGCCTCCGGCGATCAGCGCGATTCCGGTGAAGTAGACCCAGAACTGGGGCCCTGGAACCCAGGACGGCACCAACTTCGTGACGAAGTCGAGATAGACGAAGTGCTGAATTCCGCCAAGGATCAGGAACGCAGCGAGGAACAGAGGACCCAGAGGCGTCAATTTTCCGAACAGTCTGGCGAGGGTGGAGAAGCGGTCCGCCTCGTTTTCAGGTAGGGCTCCGGCGAGAATGATGACGCCACCCAGCATGGCCAGCGCCTTGGCGGGGTTGGTCCACATAAAACCCACCAGCGGATTCGCGGCAGCTTTGGGCAGATGCAGGAATAGGATCGCAAGAAGGATCATGGCGCCCAGCACGGCCGCCGCCCATCGCGCCTTGTACTCGATGCCAATCGCAACGCCCGCGATGATGAGAATGATTCCAACCAGGCAAGCCCAGAAAGAATGCCAGGGAATCCAGGCGGGCAAAGGTGGAATCAATCTCACGAAGTCAGCCGTCACGAGCTGTTGGATCCCGGAAGCCACCATCGCGGTCGCGAAGAAGAGCCGTCCAAGAGTCGATTGGGAAATCATGGGAAGACCTCTCTAGCGAAGCTCGGGTCCAGGTGAGGTGCCCGGTTCAGCCCGCGCATATTGAAAACGTTGATGTGATGCTGGTAGTGGTTGCAGGCGATGGCCACGGCCTGCACCGGCTGGAACAGGACGACGCAGAGGGCCGTCACCCAGAGGCTCCGACGCCGAAGAACAGGCCGAGCTGCACCGCCAGCACCATCATGGTGTAGGTCAGCGGCCAGCGGTCCTCGGGGTAACGCAAGATCCTTTTCATTGGCTCGACGATCCAAAATCGTGGGCCGATGATAGCCTATTGGCAATCGAGGAATCCACGGGCACCCCCCCACCCGCGGTGTCGAGTGGGTCATCGAATGGAGAGGTCCGGACCTTTACTTTTTGCCGGGCTTGCCGGCCGGGCTCAGCACGCTGGCGTCTTCCACCGTCAAGTGCGCGTCGCTGCTGGAGAAACGGACGCTGTCGCGCCGCGGTTCCCGTCTCGTTCAGCTGGGCGGTCGCGATGGAATCGCCGAAGTCCACCAAGCCCATCCGCAGAACGGACGCGTCCATCGGCTCCTTGGACTTCGATGGAGATCCTCACGACTCACGTGGGCGCCGACTTCGACACTTTCGCCACGATGATGGTGACGCGCCAATTTCATCCCGATGCGCGCCAGTTCTTCCCTGGCTCGCGGGAAGGGCTCCGTCCGGCGAATGATCGAAGCGCGGAGCCTGGAAAAGCATTACACATGTCTCCCGAACGACCAGTTCGCCATAGCCGAGAGATTTACACGGACATTCTGCATCAGGACCTCTTGGCGATCCGTGGCGCACAGGACTTGGCCTATGCTCGCGCGCTTGCCGACTACATGCACAACCTGCCGCATCTCATCCAGAGTTTGGAGCACACGGGCTTGCATGACTTTTACTGGCGTGTCGAGCGTTCCAGCTTCCTCCAGCAGGTAACACCACCGCTTCGGTCTTGCCGTCGAGGGCGAAAGGCAGCGCCTCGGACCGCGAGAGGACCGCGGCCCGCTCGGCCACGACCTCGATTTCGCCCGTCGGCAGCCTTTGGCGGGAGTTGGAGGCTGCGCGAAAGATGGAGACGAAGATTCTATAGAAGATCGCGGATTTTCCAATCCATTGAATGAAGCGCTGCTACGGTGGAAAAAGTCCTGCCTCAGAGCAGGAACGGCTGTTCCAGCCAGCTGACCTGGAGCTATGCCAAATCTGCGGGCCACTTTTGTTCTTAGGCGCTTCACGGTTTTGTGTGGGTGACCGCTGAAGGGATAAGACCGGCTGGATACAGGTCGAGGCCACCGAGGTGGAAGTAGATTGCATCGCGGAAACGGTCGCGGTTGCGGAACCCTCTGGCCGTATACTTAAGCCAT
>DASYJD010000106.1:0-364559 GCA_035996875.1 Thermoanaerobaculia bacterium | reverse complement strand
CCCGGGAGAGGGGTACCCCTGGGGCTTCCCCGCCTTGCTCCCTCTTCTCCCGGTGAAGGGGGTTGGGCGGGGTCGGGAGAAGAGGGCCGGGGTGATGAGGGGCTTGGGTGGGGGAACGCTGAAGCAAAGTTAGCGCCTATGCCCCAACCGGCAGAAGAGGGAGCAAGGCAAAAACGCCCCAGGGGTACCCCTCTCCCGGTGAGGGGGGTTGGGCGGGGGCGGGAGAGGGGCAGGGGTGAGGGTCTTGGGCGGGGGAACCTCAAAGACCACGTTAAGTTAGTGCCTATGCCCGGGGAGGGCCCCCGAGCCCTACCTAGCCTTGCCTTTCATACTTTGATAGCGCTACACTCATAAACAGGGAAGGCCCCTAAATTTTCAAGAGGGAGATAAGGCCATGAAGTCATTCTCGTGGAGGATGTCCGTGTCTATGCTGTGGGTGTTCATCGCGTTTCCGCTGGCGGCCCAGGAGCCGCGTACAAAACCGCCACGACTTCTCCCACCATCGCTATTAAGTCGACAGGTCACTGTCGACTCTGGCGGTGCCGGAGATTTCACTACGCTTTCCGCGGCGTTGGCGTTCCTGGCGACACAGCCGCGCACGGATCTATCTCGCTGGCTCGTTCAATTATATCCTGGCGTGCCGGCCGGCGGCGGTTTAAGTCAATATGAGGAGATCTCGGTTTCAATTCCCAGCTTCACCACGGTGGAAGGCGTCGTTGGAGGCTGGACCAACGGCAAAGTCCTTGGCGACATCCCCACGATTCGCTTGCTCGGCACCTCCGGGTCGCTGGTGACGGCGGACGAAGGTGCCGTGATTCTCAATGTCGACTGGTTTGACAACACTCCAACAACGGCCCCCGTGAAGATCTTCAGCGCAGTGGGCAGCGTAGTTACGACCAACATGTCGGTTCGCGTTGCTCCTACCGTCACCAATGCCAATGCCATCGACATGGTCAGCATAGAAAATAACGGAAGCCTGTCGGCGAATAACCTCAATATCACACGCACGGATGCGAACACGAAAACCAGAGCGATTGTGGCGCAAGTGGGCTCGCAAGGAGCGGCTATTTATGGCGGCCGGCTCCGTTCAGGGCTGGGAAGTCCGGCTCTCGTTGAAAACTTGGCCGCCAGCACTTTTCAGCTCTTCGGGACTCGGCTGGAGGGCGGAGCCGAGTATGATATTAAACGGAGCGGCACGGGAAGCGTGATCACGCAGGGCATCTCGTATGCTTCAGACTCTGGCAACGTCAGCAACGGTGTGCTGCGGGGCGATGCCATTATCGTAGCGAAGGCCTGCCAAATTAAAGCTGGATTGGGAAGCCCGGAGGGGTTGCAGGCATCAAATCCCTGCGACCTATGGCAGCGAAGCGATGGCCCGCCTTACCTTTACGTGAAGGTTTCGGGTACAACCGGCAACGGTTGGGCGGCGGTGGGGACCACCGTGACGACCAATCGGCCAGCGAGCTGCGTCGCCACCGAACAGTTTTACGCCACCGCCACGAACGAATTCTGTACCTGCATCGCGAATAATACCGCCAGATGTGCGACCTTCAACTAAAGTAGAAGGCAGGGATCGGCGCCGCGGCCAGAGCCAACCGCGGCGCCGTCGTTACGATGCCGGCGGGTGATGGCTTACGAGGCGGAAGATCCCGGGCTCTCGGCCGGCGGAACCTCCATTCCGCACGAGCGCATCCGGCGGGCGAAGACCTCGCGCTCCTCGGGCGTGAGCTTTTCCCATCGTCCACGGAGCCCATGGCCCCCGAAGCGGCGGTGTGGCATGCCTCGCCAGCCGCCGAAGAGCAGCCAGCTCAGCGACAACAGGCCAACGGCTTGCCAGAATCCGATCCGCGGCAGCCCGAAGATCTCCGGCATCAAGAGGTTCCATAATTGGTGCACGGCCCATCCGAAACCACTGATAAAAATGATCGCGAACAGCGCGACTCCGGCAATGATCCGGCCCCATTTCTTTCTGCGCATCGGGAGTACTCCTTAAATAACGGTGAAATCCAGGTATGTGTTGCGGAGGCGCGCCCGCAGGTGCAGCACCGCGTAGCGCTTGCGGCCCAGCAGCGTGTTGATGCTCAGGCCCGTTGCGGCGGCGAGCTCGCGAAAGGAGCGCCCTTCGACCTCATGGGCGAGGAACACCTCGCGCTGCTCGGCGGGGAGCTCGGCGAGAGCGGCGGCCAGTTCAGCGAGCAGGACGGAACGCTCGTAGACCTCGTCGGGCCCGGCATCCAGCGACGGAAAGTCATCGAGCAGGTACTCCTCGTCGTCGCCGTCCTCGTCGCGGTGGCGTGGAGCCGGCTCGGCAAGCATCGCGCCCTCCGTCGCCTTCCTGCGGAAGCGATCCACGATCCGGTTGCGCGCCACGCGGAACAGCCACGCACCGGCATCCTTGATGGGCGTCACCAGCCGGTAGGCCTCGACGAGCTCCGAAAAGACGTCCTGAAGGATGTCCTCGGCGTCGAGTTGGCTGGCGACGCTCTTCAGGATGAAGTTGCGCAGCCTCGGCCGCTCGGCCTCGAGGGTCTCCGCGATCCGGCGGTTCTGCTCGTCCTCAGTCGGGTCGCGGCTCACGTCTGCATTCTCCCCTACGGATGTAGACGTGCGGGGCAGGTGGATATTGTGGCGAGGACGGCGGACCATGTTGATAAGCAATATTTGTTGACAATTGAACCCGCCAGCCTCAACATGAGCACCAGAGGACTCGACCTCACATTTCTCAGGAGGATCAGGACCACTATGCGTCACCTACCGCTTGTCGTCCTTGTCGTCTTCGCCGCCCTCACCTCCCTTCCTTCCGCCGCTGCTACCGGGCCAGGTGACTGCGCCGACCGTTCACTGGTAGCCAACATCTTCGGCACGGCGGACCCGTCCGGCGCCAAAGCACTGTTCCCGCAGGAGCAAAATCCGCAGAACAAGGCCTGCATCTTCATCTGCGACTCGTGGGGCTTCAGCACCTCGATGAAGAGGGGAACGGGCGCGGACTGCACCGCCTCGCGCAATAGCCTGACGAGTCAGGCCGGCAGCGAAGCCTCCTCCATCGGACCCGGCTTGTGCAATGGCGCTGGCGCCGCTTTCGGTTACTGCGGCTTCAACCTGATCACCACCGTCTCCTGCCATTGGGATTTTGTCTTGGGGACCTACGTGACCGATGGCTATGGGGACATCAAATGCAAGGACTGGTGCTGATCGATCGCGCGCATTCCCCTGGCGCCCCCGCCCAAGACCCTGACCTGCCCTGGACGGGTCTAGGGCGGGGGCGCTCCCGGCAGACCGCGGGAGGGTTAGCTGCTCCCGCTAATGACTCTTGCATCCCGCGGAGGGAGGGCCATAGAGGTTGAGGTTCTCCCAAAGCAGCAGGCCGCCTTGAAGGGATCGGCGCCGCTGACCGTGATTTACGCGGCGCTTTGGTTCGCATTCAACAGCAAGTATCACCGAGTTGCCTTCACCCCAGGTCCGGAGGATCCTCGCCGAGCGCCGTGGCGAGGTCGATCTGGTGCTCCTGCTCCTGCTTGAGGATCTCCCGAATGTGTTCGGCCATGGCGTACTCGTTCAGGCTTTCGCACTGCTTCACCCGCTTGCGGTACTGCCGGATCGTATCGTTCTCATTGTTGAGGTCGAAGCGCAGGAGCTCCTTGGGGGAGTCGCTCAGCTTGACGGGCTTCGGCGTCACGGTCGGCGTGCCGCCCAGGTAGTCGATCTGATTGGCGATGATCAGGGCGTGCGCCAGCTCCTCCCCCGCGTGCTTTTCGAGCTCCGCCGCGATGGCCATGTACTCGGCCCCCTTCAAGACCTGCGAATACACCACGTAGGCGATGATCGCCTGGTATTCGCGCGCCAAGTCCTCATTGAGGGCGTCGATCAGCTCTTGCCGCGCCGCCTTGTGAGCGGCCTTATCATCGGAAGAGGCCTCTTTCGGTTTCGGCATGGGATCTCTCCTCGAACTTGCGCGGCGCCATCGCCGCAGGCTGATCCTCTCACACACCTGGTTGATGGAGCGGTGAGGGGCCCCACCCCCCAAACTCCCGGACCCGCGATTTGTAAATTTTCTCCCCTCCCCTCCCCCACCCTCCGGGCGTAAAGGACGGGCATGTTATAGTTCACGTGTGAACCATAGGGGCGGCCGCTCGCGGGAAGCCGGACGGGTCCAGACCTCGGGGAGACATGCAGCATGTGGATCGTTCGCCTGGCCTTGCGCCGGCCCTATACCTTCGTCGTCCTGTCGCTTCTGCTGCTCATCCTGGCGCCGATCGTCATCCAGCGGATGCCGACCGACATCTTTCCCAACATCGACATTCCGGTCATCAGCGTCATCTGGAACTACTCCGGTATGTCGTCGCAGGAGATGTCGCGCCGCATCGTCACCACCTATGAGCGGGGCCTGACCACCACGGTCAACGACATCGAGCACATCGAGTCGCAGACCCTGTCGGGCATCTCGGTCGTCAAGATCTTCTTCCAGCCGCACGCCAACATCTCGTCCGCCGTCGCCCAGGTGACGGCCATCTCGCAGAGCCAGGTGCGCTCGCTGCCGCCCGGCACCACGCCGCCGCTCGTCATCACCTATAGCGCCTCGGCGGTGCCGGTGCTGCAGCTCGCGCTTTCGGGGCAGGGCCTGTCCGAAAAGCAGCTCAGCGACTACGGTGTGAACTTCGTGCGCACCCAACTGGCCACGGTGCAGGGGGCGTCGATCCCCTTCCCCTATGGCGGCAAGACACGGCAGATCCAGGTGGACATCGACAACGCGGCGCTGCAGGCCAACGGCCTGGGCCCCGCCGACGTGGTGGCGGCCTTCGGCGCGCAGAACCTCATCCTGCCGGCCGGTACCGCCAAGATCGGCGGCCTCGAGTACCAGGTGGAGACAAACAGCAGCCCGACGTCGATCGAGGCGCTGAACGACCTGCCGGTGAAGACGGTCAACGGCGCCACGATCTACGTGCACGACGTCGCCCACGTGCGCGACGGCTTCCCGCCGCAGACCAACATCGTGCGCGTGGACGGCCAGCGCGCCACCCTGATCACCGTCCTCAAGTCGGGCAGCGCCTCGACGCTCGACATCATTCGCCGGGTGCGCGAGCGCCTGCCGCAGATCGCCGCCACGCTGCCGCAGGAGCTGCGCATCCAGCCCCTCGCCGACCAGTCGCTGTTCGTGCGCAGCGCCATCGACGGCGTGCTGCGCGAGGCGGTGATCGCCGCAGCCCTGACGGCGTTGATGATCCTCATCTTCCTCGGCAGCTTCCGCAGCACGGTGATCATCGCGGTCTCCATTCCGCTGTCGATCCTGGTCTCGATCCTGGCGATGAGCGCGCTCGGCGAGACGCTCAACATCATGACCCTGGGCGGGCTGGCGCTCGCCGTCGGCATCCTGGTGGACGACGCGACGGTCGAGATCGAGAACATCAACCGCAACCTGGAGGAGGGCAAGGAGACCGAGACGGCGATCCTGGACGGCGCGGCGCAGATCGCGGTGCCGGCGTTCGTCTCGACGCTCGCCATCTGCATCGTCTTCGTGCCGATGTTCTTCTTGAGCGGCGTCGCCCGCTACCTGTTCGTGCCGCTCGCCGAGGCCGTGGTGTTCGCCATGCTGGCCTCCTACCTGCTCTCCCGCACCCTGGTGCCGACGCTCGCCAAGTACCTGCTGCGCCAGCACAAACCGGGCGAGCATCGCCCCCCCTCGCGCAACCCGTTCGTGCGCTTCCAGCTCGCCTTCGAGCGGCGCTTCGAGCGCCTGCGCGACGCCTACGGCCGCCTGCTCGCCGGCTGCCTCGAACGTCGCGGGCTCTTCCTCACCGGCTTCTTCGGCTTCTGCTTGCTGTCTCTCCTCGTCCTCACCCCCTGGCTCGGGCAGGACTTCTTTCCCAGCGTCGACAGCGGCCAGTTCAAGCTCCATGTGCGGGCGCGCACGGGCACCCGCATCGAGGAGACCGCCAAGCTGTGCGATGAGATCGACCGCCTGGTGCGCGAGACCATCCCCCGCGGCGAGCTGGTCACCATCATCGACAACATCGGCGTCCCGAACAGCGGCCTCAACCTCTCCTACAGCAACTCGGCGCCGATCGGCCCCGGCGACGCCGACATCCTGGTCTCGCTCTCTCCCGACCACCATCCGACCGAACGCTACATGCGGGAGATCCGCGACAAGCTCGGGGCACGCTTTCCGAGCGTCAGCTCCTACTACCTGCCGACCGACATCGTGAGCCAGATCCTCAACTTCGGCCTCCCCGCACCGATCGACGTGCAGGTGATCGGCAACAAGCTGGAGGCCAACCGCCAGTACGCGCGCCGCCTGCTGGCGCAGATCCGCCAGATCCCCGGCACCACCGACCTGCGCATCCACCAGCCTTTCGACCAGCCGAAGCTGACCGTGGAGGTCGACCGCGCCCGCGCCTCCGCCGTCGGCTACTCGCAGCGCGACATCGGCGGCAACCTCCTGGTGGCGCTCTCGGGCAGCTCGCAGACGACGCCGACGTACTGGCTCAATCCGGAGAGCGGCGTCACCTACAATGTGGCGGTGCAGATGCCCCAGTACCGGCTGGCGAGCCTGCAGGACGTGCAGAACATCCCGGTTACCGGCACCACCGGCGCAGCCCCCCAGATCCTCGGCAACCTCGCCACCATCGTCCGCGGCACCGAGCAGGGCACCGTCAGCCACTACAACGCCCAGCCCGTCCTCGACATCTACGGGGCGGTCGAGGGGACCGACCTCGGCACCGTGGCGCGCAGCGTCGAGAAGATCCTCGCGAAGAACGCCAAGGCGGTGCCGCGCGGCACCGAGGTCCTCGTGCGCGGCCAGATCCAGACCATGCGGGAGTCCTACTTCGGCCTGCTCGGCGGCCTGGTGCTGTCGATCGTGCTCGTCTACCTGCTGATCGTCGTCAACTTCCAGTCCTGGCTCGATCCGTTCATCATCATCGCGGCCCTGCCCGCGGCGCTGTGCGGCATCGTCTGGTTCCTCTTCCTGTCCTTCACGCGCCTCAGCGTGCCGGCGCTGACCGGCGCCATCCTCTGCATGGGAGTGGCGACCGCCAACAGCATCCTCGTCGTCAGCTTCGCGAAGGAGCAGATGGCGGAGGGGATGAGCGCCGCCGCCGCCGCGCTCTCCGCCGGCACCACCCGCTTCCGGCCGGTGCTGATGACCGCCCTCGCGATGATCATCGGCATGTTTCCGATGGCCCTCGGACTCGGCGACGGCGGCGAGCAGAACGCGCCGCTCGGCCGCGCCGTCATCGGCGGCCTGCTGCTCGCCACGGTGGCCACCCTGACCTTCGTGCCTGCCCTGTTCAGCCTCCTGCACCGCGAGCGCCGGGACGGCCAGCGGGCCGCAACACTCACCACGATCACCACGCCAGCCGTTTCCGGAGAAGTTTGATGAGCACCGATAGTGAATTGCAGAGCTCCCCGCGGAGGCGATCGCACGCCCTCCTCTTTGTGATCCTCGGCCTGCTGGTTGCGGTCGGCCTGGCGGTCGCCGGTATCGTGCCGCGGGTGCGAGCCGAGAACAGGCTGGCGAAGGCGACAGTCGAGCGCTCCATTCCGATCGTCGAGGTGACCGAGCCGAAGCGTGGCGCACCGGCCGAGGAGATCGTGCTGCAGGGCAACGTCCAGGCCTTCGCCGACGCGCCGATCTTCGCCCGCACCAGCGGCTACGTGCGGCGCTGGTCGGCGGACCTGGGCGCTCGCGTCGCCAAGGGACAGGTGCTGGCGGAGATCGACTCCCCCGAGGTGGACCAGCAACTGGAGCAGGCGCGGGCCGACGTGGCCACCGCCACGGCCAACCTCAACCTCTCCGAGCTCACCGCCCACCGCGCCGAGGAGCTGCTCAAGACCGACTCGATCGCCCACCAGGACGCCGACAACGCGCGCGGCGACGCCAACGCCAAGAAGGCGATGGTCGCGGCAGCGCAGGCCAACGTCAAACGGCTGCAGGAGCTGCAGTCCTTCGAGAAGGTCTACGCGCCCTTCGCCGGGGTGATCACGGCGCGCAACACCGACGTCGGCCAACTGGTCGACGCCGGCGGCGCGTCGGGCGCCGCGCGCGAGCTGTTCCACCTCGCGGCCCTCGACACCCTGCGCGTCTTCGTCAACGTGCCGCAGCTCTACTCGCACGTCGCCCGGCCTGGTGTCGACGCCTACCTCACTCTCGCCGAGCTGGCCGGCAAGCGCTTCCCCGGCAAGCTGGTGCGCACAGCAGGAGCCATCGACGTCACCAACCGCACCCTGCGCGTCGAAGTGGACCTCGACAACCATGGCCACGAGGTGATGCCCGGCGCGTATGCCCAGGTCCATTTGCGATTGGCGGAAGGGGTGCCTACGCTCCTGGTGCCGGTGAGCGCCCTCATCTTCCGCGCCGACGGCCTGCGCATCGCCACCGTCGGCCCAGGCAACCACGCGCGCCTGTCGGGGATCGTCCCCGGCCGCGACTTCGGCAACGAGATCGAAGTCCTGGGAGGCCTGCCCCCGGGCCGTAAGCTGGTCGACAACCCGCCTGACTCGCTGGTCGACGGCCAGGAGGTGCGGATTGCGGCGGCCCGAGCAGCGGCGGGCGGGGGGAAAGAGGGCGGGTAGGGCCGCTACACCACCAGCGGGCACCGCCCCCGGATCGGCGTCACGCAGCGCAGGCAAAGATTAGGATCATCGGGCGGGTTGCCGCAGAGGAAGCAGCAGAGCTGGCCCGTCGGGCACGCGGGACCATAGCCGCAGCCGGTCATGAACGAGGGAGCGGGGACCAGATCGTTCGGGGTCTGGGCCTGCCCGCCCGCCAAGGTAGCCAGGAACTGCGCCGTGTCGGGTATGGGAGCTGCCGCGGAATTCGCGGGAGGCACGGCCGCCGGCTTCGTCTGGGCCACGAGCTGTGCGAACGGAACGAGGGCTAGGACGACCAGGAGGACGAGTTCGTGCTTCTTCATGGCTTCTTCTCCCTGTTGACGGACCGGCAGGAGACCGGACCGCCTCCAAAGGAATAGGTGCTCGGGCGCACCCGAAAGGGGCCGAAACCTCCTGCCCGCAGGCGCCTCCGCCTCTGCACCGAGAGATCGTCTTCCCCAAAAGCGGCCTCAGGCCACGGCGACGACTCGAAACCTTCTCAAGGAGAGAACGCCGAGGACTATGAAGAAAACGAGAGCGGCGATCTGGGCCCCTTGAAACGGAGGCTCGGATTGAGTGGGGGCCAGGGCGTGCAAGGCGGGGACTTTCTGAAAGGCCTGGACGATGAGCACGAAGAAGTTGAGATAAAGGGAGACGACACTACCCAGGACGAAGATCCAGCGCCAGTGCCCTGCCATCTGGCGGCGATATGCCAGAACCGTCGGGATGAGGATCAAGAGAGCGAGAATCCCAACAATGTGGGCCGGCTTGATGCCGTGGAACGGGAAGAAGAAGCCGGTGATGCTCGTGGCCGCCGTGGTCACCAGAAACCAGTCAGTCCAGGTTTTGAGCTTCCTGGAGCCGATAAACCCCCAGACGACGACGAACCCTGCCACGATGGCGACCAAGCTGATGGCGGTGTGGAACAACGTGAAGGCCAAGAGACCGTTGCTCATAGCGCTTACCTCCCATAGGTCTGACTCACTCTGGAACCCTGTCCGGCTGGCGATACTCTGTCAGAAGCAGACTCGGCTGCCAAGAAAGAGCCTGGAGGCTTGAGGCGGGCTGGCGGCCGCGAGGGCAGGCCCAATCACAACTGGCCTTCAATCCGTGAGCACGTGCAGGGCGACGATCGCCAGGACGGACCCCGCCACCAGAGTCGCCCCGGCGATGAGCAGCGTCGCCAGGTGTGCGCGAACGGTAGCGAGCGTCTTCAGAGCGGCCTGCCGAAGCTCCTCATCGCTACGCCAGCTCCGCAGCACCGACGCGCAACCGATGACAAACGCCGCCAACGGCATCGCGATGAGGAAGACGTGGAGGCCAAGCGGCGGCCGGGCGCTGTACCACTCGACCAAGCGCCGGGCCGTCTGGGCCGGCTCATAGGGCGCCGGCTGAAGGTTCCGCACGAAGAGCGCGGTCATGAACAGAACGGCCGGGAGGACGAGGAGAAGCTCCGTGGCGGCGAGGGTGCGCTTGATGGCGTTCATGTCTGCTTTGTAATGCAAAGTGCTTGGCGCGTCAAGGGGGCGAGGCATGGCGAATCGGGCCGTCCCCCTTCCCGCGGCGAACCTCCGGTATACTTGGCGCAAGGAAAAAAGGGACATCAAGGGACAAACAAGGGCGCCAGGGGAGTCACTTGGTCCTCTGCCGTGAGGGCGGCCGTGGGTTCCCTTGTCCCTCAAAAAACGATATGCGATCAGGATTCATCCCGCCCCACGGGGGCTACAAGCAGCTTCTCTCCTACCAGAGGTCGGAGACCGTCTACGATGCAACGGTCTACTTCTGCGACCGCTTCTTCGACCGACGGCGCGACCGCACCCATGACCAGATGGTCCAAGCGGCACGGTCCGGCAAGCAGAACATCATCGAAGCCAGCATGGCCTCGGCAACCTCCAAGGAAACGGAGATCAAGCTGACCAACGTAGCGCGCGCCAGTCTCGAAGAGCTGCTGGCCGACTACCGCGATTTCCTGCGCGTGCGCGGTCTTCAGGAGTGGCCTGCGGGGCACGCCTACGTGAGCCGCCTTCGCGAGCTCATCCGGACCCCCGGGTCGAGCTATACGACCTTCCGCAAAGGGATCGAGCACCCCGACCCGGCAATCGCCGCGAACGTGATCATCGGCCTGATCCGTGTGACCACCACCCTGCTCGACCGGCAGATCCGGAGCCTGGAAGAAACCTTCGTCAAAGAAGGCGGCCTGCGCGAGCGGATGACCCGGGCTCGCCTCGAAGAGCGAAAAAGAAACCCGCGATAACGAAGCCTGACCGCTGTCAGGAAACGTCAAAGTTGAAAAAGGGACCCAAGGGACAGCAGGGACGCCAGGGTGAGTAAAAGCCGGATCTCTGGTCCTTGCTTCATGTCCCTGGAGTCCCTGCTGTCCCTTGGGTCCCTCGACCCTGGCCGCCCTCAATCCGTGATCACGTGTAAGGCGACGATCACCAGGACGCAGAGCAGTTTGCCGGGTCGGCGGAGATCTCGTTACCGCTGCCAGCCCATGTAGAGACGCCCGCGGGGAACCCCGCGGGGCGTCTCCTCGGAGCGACGATCCTCACAGCCGCCTGGAGGGTCTGAACACCGACAAAAGCGCGCCCCAGACTAATCTCGGTTACACACCAGCGCTCCGTAGGCAACACGACGCGCAGGGTATCGCGGCCCTTCAGGCCGCACTTGCTGTTCCATCCAGTTTACCCAGGGCGTTGCCCCGGGCTGAGGAATCACGACCCCTTGGGCCGTGTCCTGGCACAACCTCCTACGCGACAACGTAACCGTAGAGCCGGGCCAACGGTCCGAGATCCCTCAGCCCAGTCCAGCGGGCTGGGTTGCGCCCTACACTCCTATTTTGCGCCCCAACGGGGAGCGATAATCGGTCGGCCCGGTGCTCGGCTTCGAGGTCCACGAGAGAAAAGCCTAGCTCTTCGGCCTAGAGCCAGTCGGGAGCGCCATCTGTCACCCGAGCAATGCGCCAGCCTCGCCCCCTTAAAAGGTCAATTTCCTCGGTGGAAAAACCGTCACCCTTCAGAGCAAGACAGAGCAAATGAGACGGCCGTGTCATGGCCACGTAGTGCTGCTTAAGTCGAGAAACATTGATAACGCGTTCCTTCCCCTTACCAACCTTTTGCCCCAACAGCCACGGCTTGAGAGTCGCCAAATGATGACCGCGGTAGTAGGTTTCCACAACGAGAGTCGCCGTATGTGTCTCCCCTTTGACTGAGTGGATCGAGCTCACTCTGATTCGAACTTTGGGAGTCGCGGCAGGATGCCTGAATAGGTTATCGCGCTGAACCACCACCTCCGGATTATCAGTTGTGTCTTTCGGCCCTTGCCATTCAAGGAAGGCGGCAACCGTTTGCCGATCGGCTTTCGTGCCACCAATAATTTCAGCGAGACCAACAATTCCGTCCGACCACCGATTCGCCCACTCACTCCTAGTTGGCATCCTTCGGTCGATAGCAAGAAATGTCACAAGATCTAGGTATCTGGCGCGAGCCTCCGAATTTTCTCCCAAAAGCTCAAGCACATAACGGTGCTTACGCCTTCGGTTGGCAAAGCCAGCGATCGGATTTGACAGGCGCGTCAAGCGCAGCAGGCTATCAGCGATCTTTTCTACCACGTGAAATGCCTCTCCCGCGGAATCGGCTAGCCTTCGACCTACCATCAAATTCTGAAAAAATGTCTCGGGTTTCGGCTCCGCGCCCGTCAATTTATAGTCGTATTCCGGCCAGTATTGGCCTACGCACCGGGGCGGGTGATTGTTCTCACTGCTGGGCCGATGAACACCGCCAATGGCAGAAAAGATACCCTCATTCAGTTCCTGCTCGGAAAAGACCTCCTGGAGATAGTCAGCATAAGTCCTAATGACATGCTCCACGCGGCTATCACTAAAAAGAAAAACAGTGTGTTTGCCCGCCGTATTGGATTTTATGACACGAGCGGAAGGACCGCACCCAGTGAGGCCTGAGGCTCAAGCGCGAGCGGATCGGCGAGTCTTCCGATCTCTTGGCCAAATCGATGACTGCTCGGAATATCCCGTCGAATGAGCCTATCGGGAAAATAGTCAGTTGTCGCGCCCTCTGTTTGTGCAGCATGCTGATAGATGGCTTGATTGGCGTCTCCAAAACGTTGCCGAAGAACTGGGTTGGCTCCTTCCACAAAGAGCCGGAAGATCAGGGCAGACTGTTCTTCGCTATTATCTTGTACCTCGTCCATGAAAAGCATTGTGAAGCGGGCTCGGATAGCCTCTCGAACGTCCGGGCACTTGTCAAGAAGATCATTCGCCCACATGAATAATTCGTCATGCCGGTAATAGCCATCTCTTAGACATCTAGCCCCTAGAGCGTGAAGCTGTCTAGCTGCCGGTTTCGTTGGATCCTTGAATTCTGGCTTGCCATTCTCCTTTAAAATATCAAGTTTGGATGAGGCCAAGCACCACTTAGATACGATATTGATCGTTCCATCAGCCTCCAATCGACCTACATAACCAGCCAATGTCCTGAATTGCGCTAGACCGAGCAAGCGACGTCTGTACTGTTCGCAGTGGCCGCTATCAATGACCCTGACCGGGTATCCAAGAGAACGGAGCCATGGAATCGCAAGAAACGCATTGACAAAACCATGAATGGTTCCAACGAAATGAGGATAAGATAGCAGGCGTTTGCCTTCAGAGGTATTGCCGAGGCGCTGCTCGATTTCTCGGCGTGCGACGTTGGTATGCGAAAGCACACAGAGTCCACGGCGAGAGTCAGCCCACTTACGTGCGAGAATGGCGAGCTTTGCAACCAGCAAAGTCGTCTTCCCGCTACCTGGGCATGCCTCGACGTCCAGCGTTGCTGATGATTTTAGTATCCCCAGGCGTGGATCTTTGCCATCCAGTCCTCCAAAGGCAGCCCTCGGAAGCCGTAGTGCGTCACATACCCACTCGACATCCGCTTCCGTAAGCGGCGGTGAGACCGCGCCGTGCGACGGCTCATTCATCGAGTGTTGCCTCTTCTTTCTTGCTGTCGGTTATGGCTCCATTTTTTACAGTCACATATTCGATTGCGCTTACGAGATAAGGCGGCAGGGCAGCACGTAGGGTTGTGGGTGACAGGCGCCCTTTCCGCTGGTGCGCCTCTAGAAGGCAAGCAAGGTACTGAGCGGCCGTGGCCTTGGAAAGGCTCGCATTTCGCATGAAGATAGCATAGATATTAGACGCTAGCTCCTCACGGGACGTCCGGCCGGATAGTTCGGAGAAGGAGCGTAAAGCGGCATGGGCGACGGACTTCCTGGTCTTGCTGCCGGAGGTAATCGCGTCGTCGTCCTTAGCTAGATGAGCGGCAATCCATACATCTCGCGCGAGGCCACAATACGCAAGATCATATTCAAGAGTCCACTTGTCGGCGACGAAAGTCTCAACGTTCTGGCCTGAAGCCTTCCCTAGAACGCGGAGCCTGTGTTGCTCAAGTTCGCCTGCCGGGAAGTCTTTTCTGGCACGCCAGCGACGATCCTTCTTATCCGGCCAATCCTCACCCGGCTTCACCCTTCCAACAATCTCCGGCGCGCAATCAGGCATAACATCGAGGTCCGTCACGCAGGCCACAGGGATATTTATAGTTCCGTCCTGGTCAGGGTTCTTGCGTTGATAGATGCGGGCAAAGCGACGCAGGCCCGTTCCGCCGACGTTTACGATCGATACGCCGTTCTCACTTAAATCCCGCCCGATCAGACGTGCCAGTGTTGGTAGGAGGATGTTTTCGGCGTCGCCTTCGACAATAAGCAGGCCGCGAGCGAAGAAAAGGTTGGCCTTTGTGACATCAATAAATCTCGCGAGAAAGCCATAATCCGACTGATCAAGCTGCGTGCGTCCATATGCCATCGAGAAAGCTTTCCCACCGTGCAGCAGTACAAGGTTATCTAGATGGATCGTAGAGGCAAGGTTTGGGCTATGCGTGGTGACAATGATTTGAATTTTTTGCCCGTCCGGACGCGGCTCGCTCGCCTTTTGCTGAAGAAATTGCATCAGACGGAGTTGCCGCTGTGGGTGCAAATGCGCCTCCGGCTCCTCGATCAACAAGAGCGGAAAACCGTCTTCTTCGGAGCCTAATACCAACAGCTCGCAGGCCATAAAAAGGAGATTATTCGACCCTAGGCCGCGGCTCGACGGAGGCTTAGGCATGCCTTCATCTCGCAGTTCCAGTTCCAACTTCTCGAGTAGCTGCCGAAGGCGGAAGGTGGAATCTCCCCTTGAGCCACTAACGGAGATCGAGCCCTTCAGTTGATCGCCACTAAAGGAAAGCTTTTTCAGAAAAGCCATATTGAGACGATTCTGCGCCTCTTGGATACCTTTATGGCCGCCAAGGAGGGCGTTGGCATAGTCGCCTATGCCCAAGACACTCAAGGTTCGCGGGTCGGCAGGCATCTCTTTCTGTGGATCGTAATCCTGACCATGTTCATTGACCTCCTTGGTATGCTGCAGAATCTGAGAGACGCGATCCGCGACCAGCCGCCAAGGCACGCTCAGCATCACGCAAGGGCCGCAAATATGTGGCACAAAGTAGGTTTTTTGCCTCTGCATCGAACTGCGGTCCGTCTCCGACCTTTCCGGACCTGGTTTCCACGACGTGATACCGCCTCTGGCTTACCGCTCTCACTGCCACAGAAGCCTTCCAGTTAACGTAAAGAACCGAATGCTTCGCTGTACCCCGATCCTCATAGCTGAGATACTCAACGAAGGCGCCCTTGTCCTGGGGGCTAAGTTCATCGAACTTGCAGCAAATCCGAATCTCGCTCCGCCGAACGGTGCCGTCACTAGGCTGGTGGAAGTCGGTCTCTTCTAATCGGAAAAATTCCTGATCGCGCGTGCCAAGAGCAAAACGAAGAGCATCTACAATCGCTGTTTTTCCTGAGTCATTCTCTCCCACAAGCGCTACTAGACCGAGTCTAAGAGGAAGAATGAGTGAGTTAACTCCCTCTCCAAACATTCTGAAATTTTCGATTCGCAATTCAGAAATGAACATGATAAATTCTCCAGCCACTTAGGGAAAGCCACAACATATTCACGCTCCATTAAGAAGTTTCTTCCACATTCCGGACCCCCGCTGCCCGCCCCAGATCAATCGACCGTACAAACCCCTCATCGCTATCGGCATAACCCACCCCCTCCCCAGCCACCATCGCACCCGGTGCCAAATAATCTCCAGGCCGACACGTGAACACGATGATCTGAAAACTCCGGGCCTTCTCCGCAAGCAAAGCTCGAAACCACTCCATCCGGCTGTCATCGCTCTGGACGAGCTGGTCGTCGAGGACGATCGTGGTCTGGAGATACTCCCCGAGACAGAGCCGGTATAACGTCGAGAGTTGCTCACGGGTGCCGACGGAGATCCGCTCGGGGGACCTCACGGCTCCGGCGACGACCACGCCTTCCGTGCCCAGGTACGGAGTGAGTTGGATGCTCTGGTAGCGTTGCAGGGTCAACGCTTGAAAGCGATCCGCGATGGCGGGAGCGAGCGCTTGGCCGAGATTGCTCTCCTGCGCGGCCTCCGCCTCTTTCATCTGGTCCAGGAGGAGACGCCAGGCTTCGTACTCCGCCTCGGTCTCACGCTCCAAGCTCTCCGCCAATTCGAAGGCTTCCATCGCGCCGTGCAGATGATCGCGCGCAACCGCACCGCCCACCTGCTGGAGAGCTCCCTGCATGGTATGGACCTCCCGATCCAGGGCCTCCAGAGCCCCTTTTTCCCTCGCCAAAGCGTCTTTCGCCGCGGTGACCTCGTCAGGGCTGACCAGCCGTTCCGTCACGGGGAGTGCGTCGTGCCGTTCCGTTGCTTGACGGAGCCCGCTTTCGGCGGTGGTGAGATCCTCGGCATCGCGGAGCCTCTTAAGCTCGCTGAGCCGCCCCTCCTCCGTCGCATGATCTGTGATTGCTTTCTTCAGGCTCTCCTGTGCCGCTTCGACGGCACGACCAGCCTTCTCCACTGCCTCTCGTGCGTCAGTCAGCTCTGCCTCGAGCTTCCCCTTCTTTTCATTGATCCGGTTCTGCAACGACGCAAGCTCGACCGCGATCTTCTTCTGCTCCGCTTGGGCGGCCCGCAGAGCTTCCTCGGCGGCGCCCATTGCCGCGGCCGCTCCCAAAGGAAACTCCGCAAGGGCTGCATCTCGCACCGCCACCGCCTCCTCCAGGCTCGTCCGCAAGCCCCGGGCACGCTCCTCCGCAAGAGTCTGGATGGTGGCTGCCTCTTGGGCGGCCTTCCTTGCCGTTTCCACATCCCGCGAAGCCTTCTGCCTGCGCGCCCGGAGCGCCGATCCCGGGTCTGAACCGAGGGCATCAAGATCGGCCGCCAGCGTCTCAGGCGTCTCGTCTCCAAGCTCCAGACGGCAGGCTACCGCCCGTTCGGAGGCGCCGCGAAGCGCCTCGGCCGCACCGGCGAGAGTCGTGATCTGACGCCGCAAGGACTCCAGCTCTCCGTCCAACGATTGGATGCGAGAGTCCAACTCTCGGGCTTCGGCCACTTTGGCTTCGAGCGCTTCCAGATCCGAAGCTCCGGCCGCAGTGAGGTGCGGCAGAGCTTCGCCGTCCCAACGACTCTCCAGTGCTCTAACTTTCTCCTGCGCTTCGCGGCGCCCCCCTTGGACACGAACGGTCGCCAGGTTGGCGAACTCGACCTCCACCTCGGTGTTTGCTTCGATCTCCAGGGGTTTTGCGATGATCTCCGGGTCCGCCGCGACACCGTCTTTTCGGACTCGCAGATTGACGATCGCCGTGGGGATTACGGTCATCACGAGCCCAACGTCCAGAGCTCCCCGGGCGCTCGCCAGCTCCCTTTCAAGCTTCCGTAGGGCCACGAGACTCCCCGCCGGCGGTACATCGATGACTCCACGCTGCTCAGCCAAAGCCGACCGCTGCTCCGACACCCTGGTGAGCTCCGTCTGAAGAGCCGCTTCCTTTTCGACATCAGCCTGCGCGACCACGACCTGCTTGTCAGCGGTTCGCGTTTCCAGGCCACGCTCGAGCAGATCGCACCGCTGAAGGATGCCGTTCGCCGCCTGCTCGGCCCCGGTGGCTTCAGCCCAGGTTTCACGCGCACGAGACGCTTCCGCTTCCTGCTTCCGGTGCTCTTCCTCGGCCCGTTTGACGGCTGCGGTCCGGTCTTGAGCGGTGGTCGCGGCGGCGATCCTCTGCCCGGCCTCTTGGATCGACTGCTCCGCCGCGACCTTGCGCAGCTCGAGCGCCTGACGGGCCACGGTATCGGCCATCTCGGAATCCAAGCCAGACGATCGCGCCGCCTCATCGGCAGCAGTCAGCGATTCACCGGCCGAGGCCCCGGCAGCCTGAGCCGCCTTGAGCGCCCGTTCCGCCTGGTCCTTGAGACCGGCAAGATCCTTGACTCTTCGCTCGGCAGCCGCGATGTCCTGATCCATCTTCTGGATACGCAGCACGGCCTCGCGTGCGATCCGAACGTGCTCCGTCGCCGCGGCACGATTCGCGGCCTGCTGCTCGAGGAGCTCGGCCGCGACCAGCCGCTCCGCCGCGGCTGAGTGATTCTCTTGGCATCGGCTCCGCTCTTCGACGAGTTCCCGGAGGTGGCGCTCGACGCCTTCGGATTCTTCGACGATCTTCTCCAGACGCTCCTTCTCCTCGCGCGTCTCCTTCACCCGGTCCCTTGCAATCGTGAAGACACTTCCCCGCGCCGTCTTCTTGGCGCCCCGGTCCGTGTACGCTTCGTCCCGGCGGCCTTGAGCTTCCCGAAGCAGCACGACAAACAGCGGATCTTGCGCGACAGCCTGGAGGGCCGCCGCAATCTGATCCTTTCCAGTCGCGGCGGAATCATCCTGCAAGCTCCCACCGAGGATGTCGGACACGTTCGACTGCGTCGACAGCAGCGCGGTCGCCAAAAAGCTTTCCGGCAGGCCTCTTCCCGCACCCGAGCCACCAGGCTCGGAAATCCCCCAGCGCAGAATCTCGCGGAGTTTTGCATCGACCGATCGGCCGCGCTCGACATCGTCGAAATCCTGGCCGTTCCGGGACTCCTGGAGCAACGCCGTGCCACGCTTGTCGAACTGTTTCCGAACCCGCCAGAAGCGCTGCGCCTCCGTCTCGAACGTAAGCTCAACCAGGGGATCGGCGGCCCCGGACCAGGGGATATACGGCTCGTAGCCCTTGAAGGTGCAGGGGAGTAGGAGCGCTAGGCGGATGGCGTCCGCCAGCGTCGACTTGCCGAGGTCGTTGGGGCCGTAGAGGACGTTCAGCCCGGGACCGAAGGCGATGTCCATCTCCCGGATCGCGGCGAAGCTCTGAACCCGCAGCCGGTGGAGCCTCATCGAGGCCCTCCGGTCAGCTCGTCCTGGCGCTCCAGCAGTTTGTACAGGTGGGTCAGCGCCCGGGTTGCCTTCGCTTTGTCCACCTCGTCCGTCGCCTCCGCAACGATCCGGTCGAGGCGGGCGACCGTGTCCTTGAGCACGGGCGGAAGATCGTCGGGAAAGGAATCCGAGGAACCGACCTGGACCCGCAGCTTCGCTTTGTCAACGACCAGAATTCCGGCTCGGCCGTGAGTCGCAGAGGTGCCCTCCAACTCCCGGAGAATCCGTGCGAGCTCGCTCTCTTCGGCCAGGGAGACCGTCATATCCAGGTGAAGCCTGACCACCTGGCGTTCGAGGCCCTGCAGGGTCAGCAGCGCACGCAGCTCGTTCATGTCGCGGCATCGCTTGTCGATCCACTGCCAGAACGCCACTGGCGCTTCCTCGACGCGCGGACGTGAACCGTGCCGGAACAGTGCAACGATGGCCACCTTGCCGGCGCCGGTCTCATCGAAGCCCAACGGCTCCGGAGCTCCCGGGTACACCGTCGGCACCGGCAGGCTCGCGGTGACGTCACGAAAGGAGTGGGTATCGCCGATCGCGAGATAGTCGAGCCCGCGCTGAGTCCCTGCATCTTTGCGGATTGGGAAATTCGTCTGGTAGCCGGCGATGTCGAAGGTACTGCCATGCACGCAGCCGATGCGGAGCCGCGTATCGCCAGGCTCGCGCACGGGCAGGCTCATCGCCAGATCACATTCTCCGGCTTTGGACCGGCAGGGCCGCGCGTAGAGGACCGCCTCCGGCGTGATCTCGTGGATGAAGTCATCGCGATCGACCACGTGCACCCACGCGGGGAGCCGGCCGCGAAATGGATGCGCGGCGGACCACACGGAGTCCGGAAGGAAAGGATCATGGTTGCCCGGCACGAGAAAGACAGGAGCCTCCGGTGTCGGGTGATCGTGAAAGGCCTTCGCGAGCCCCTCCCAGAAGTCCGGCGTGGGTGTCGGATCGTCGAACAGGTCACCCGCGCAGAGTATGGCGTGCACCCGGTTTCGCCGCGCCAGATCGAGGATCTTGCCGACGACGTCCATCCTCGCCCGGGACAGCTTTTTCTGCGCTTCTTCCGAGAAAGAAGGAAACCGCCGTCCCAGGTGCCAATCGGCCGTGTGCAGCAGCCTCAGCATGACGTCTTCGGCTTCGGAGGGTCGATCCGGAACGCCACCCGGAACAGGGGGGTTATCTTTGGCGCCTCGTACCGAAGCTCGTGATAGTGGTCTCGCCATTTCCGGTAGACCTCGTCCTCTCTGGAATCCAGGGCATTGATCCATTGCTCGAGCTCTTCGTCACGGGTGGCGAGGCGGACCATCTCCGCCTCGATCCGTTCGCGGGCGCTCGCCCCCACCACCTCGTCGCGGCGGGCGTGGGCGGCGCGAAGCTTCTCGGCGATGCCCGCCCGCTCTCGGCGGCGCACGAGGATCTTGTCCTCGACGAACCTCTCGAGCTGGCCGAGAGCCTGCTCGAAGTGCTTCTGCTCGCTTTTCTCGACTTCCTGCTGGTCGACGAAGGCCGCCTCGTCCAGCGCGTCGCCGAGCCACGGCGGGTCCACGACGACCTCGAACGGAGAACCATCGGCAGCGGGCAACCGGGAGATGCGGGCCGCCAGCGACGGATCGATGGGGGCACCATCCACGACGGCCGCCGCGATCACCCGCTGTACAGGCTCGAACCCGCCGTAGTCCACGAGGACGATCCCGAGGACGCCGGTCTTGCTCGCCAGCGCGAAAAGGTCGGAAGCGGCATCCGGCGGCAGGCGAAGCGCCACTGATCCACCCGGCCACGCGCGGGCCTCAGCAATCGCCGCCTGCACCAGCGGATGGGCAAGGTTCAAGGCTTCGGCGTCGCTCAGACCGCGCGCATCGCCGGTCGCGAATCTCCTCCCCTCTCCGAGCGCGGCAGGCAGCCCGCCCTCGCCGGCCTCGGAAAGGATCTCGAAGACGACTCGCTTTCCTTCTTCGAATCGCCGGTACTCGACCGCCGAAGTATTCAGGTAGCCCTCGACGAGGTCGGCGAGATCCCGGTCGAGTTGAGCGAGAGCCGGGGGAAGCTCGTCACGCAGACGTCTGAAAACCTTTCGAACGTCTTCGTCAAACCGGGACTCGATGATCTGCGAGGTTCGCTTGGTTTCCTTTTCGTAGGCATCCCGCCGTTCCGCCACCTTATCGCGCAACGCCGCGATCTCGCGGGTGATCTCCTCGACCGTGCGCGACCGGCTGTAGATGCTGCGGAGATCGCTTTCGAGCTCGACGGACAAGGCCGACACCGTCAGCTCGGGGGTCTCGGTGCGCGGCTCATGCAGCACGGTGTCTGACGCATCCAGAACCTTGCCGAACAGGTCGAGCTTCTGGCTCAGGATCTCGAACGTCAGCCGCTGCCCCTCGTTGTCGCGGTTGATGAAGTTGACCACCGTCACATCCCTCTGCTGGCTGTACCGGTGGCAGCGCCCGATGCGCTGCTCGATGCGCTGAGGGTTCCACGGCAGATCGTAGTTGATCACCGTCTCGCAAAACTGGAGGTTCAGCCCCTTGGCTCCCGCTTCCGTACACACCAGAACCTTGGACCGCGTGCGGAACTCGTGCACCAGGGCAAGCCGCACGGCGACGTCGCGGCTGGGCCTGGAGCCTGGAGCGAGCCGGGCTCCTTCCTCCGTCTGCCAGCGGGCGAGGGCCTGGTTGGCGCGGTCCGTTTCGTTGACGCCGCGAAAGAGGGTGATCTCTTCGTCCAAGAGTCCCATGCCGAGAAGAAGCTCCCTCAGGTACTCCTGGGTGGTGATGGACTCGGTGAAGACCACGGCTTTGCCGCTTCCGCTGCCATCGCGGCCGAGATCGAGAATCACCCGGATCGCTTCCTGGAACGAGCGCGCCTTGGCGTCGCTCGGCAGAGATCGTGCCCGGGCGAGAAGCTCCTCGACGCGGGCCAGCTCTGCCGCGGCTCCCGCCGGATCCACGGTATCCACGGGAAGAGGCAATACTCCGTCCGGCGCTGCCACTTCATCCTCATCTTCCAGGTCGCCGAGCATTTCACCTGCCGTTCCGGCGAGAGCCTGACCCGCCACGAGGCGACGGAGCCGGGCGGCGACATTCTCCAGACTCGCGGCCAGGGCTGGAATCGATGAGGCCATGCGGCGGTGGAACCCGATCAACAGGAGGCGGCGCTGTTGGCCGGCGAAGGCGAACAGCGACGGCTGGAGCAAGTACTCGGTCACGTCGTCGTAGAGCGACCGTTCATCGGCGCTCATCGCGTACTCGTAGAGACGGCAACGCCGCTGCGTGAACGGCCGGTCGAGGAACTCCTGTGCCTGCCGGCGCAGAGTCCGCTGGAGCACCATGTCGAGACGCCGCTGAAGCTCGTGCTCCTGGCCCGGAACCAGCGTCCGGTCATCCTCCGTGCAGAAAACCTTGCGGAAGGTGGTGATGTCTCCGAGCAGAGTGCCGGTCGGCTCGACGTACTGCACCAGCCCCCAGAGCTCGGCCAGAGAGTTCTGCATCGGCGTCGCCGTGAGCAGGAGGACAGGCGCCGAACGTAGGAAGCCGCGGACGCGGTGAGCCATCATCGCCTCGTCCGAACCCTCGTCATAGGCGCCGTCGTGCCCGTACCGCTTGTGCAGCCCGGCAAAGATCTCGTGGGCTTCGTCGATGACAACCAGGTCGAAGGGCGGCACCGCGCCGAGAGCCGTTGAGCCGCGCTCACTGCCCGCGAGCTCGCGGCCCACCAGATACACACCAGGACCGAGGAAGCTCGCGGGGTTCTCTCGCGTCTGGATGCCGAAGAGGTTGAACAGCTCGCTCTGCCACTGGCCGATGAGCGACTTCGGCACGATCAGCAAAATGCGCTGCGCCCCTTCGGCGCGGCTTTGGGCGATCACGAGCCCCGCCTCGATCGTCTTGCCGAGGCCAACCTCGTCCGCGAGGATGCAACCGCCTTCCCGCAGACGACGAAGCGCGAAGATCACCGCGTCGATCTGATGCGGATTCGGGTCGATCCGCGCCTGTCGCTGCGAAGCCGCATACCGCTCCCGGTCGTCCGGACGGCGAACCCGGACCAAGTCCTCAGCGAGAAGACGCCGGTTGAAGGGGTGTAGACCCGAAGGAGAGAGAGGGGGAACCATCTAATTTATTTTTCCGAAAGGCTTAAGAAGACAATAACAGGAGAGTGTTGAGGCGTCAAACTTCAAGAGAAAAAGTCGCGAGCGACTTCAATTTATTCTTATTTCACGATGCTGAGATGGAGGTGTACCGCCGTACTCATTGGGGCTGCCGCCCCGGCGGAGACGTCCCGCCTGCCATGGCCTGCTGCTGGTGTCGTGACCCGGGGCTCCATGGAATGCGGGCCGTGTCGTGCACGGGCCGGGATCGTCTCTACGTCCTCCCAGCGAGGACGCGCGTTTCACCTGCCACGCCATGTGTTTCACCTGCCATGCCCGGCGCGTCATCTGCCATGCCAGGTTTTTCATCTGCCCTGCCCAGTGTGTCACCTGCCACGCCATGTGTTCGACCTGCCATGCCCGGTTTCAAATCTGCCATGCCATTTGTTCGACCAGCCATGCCAGATTTTTCTCCTGCCACGCCAGATGTTTTTCTTGCCATGCCCGGTGTTCCACATGGCATGCCCGATGTTCCACCTGCCATGGCAGGTGTTTCATCTGCCACGTCCGGTGCTTCACCTGCCATGCCATTTCTTACTCCTGCCATGCCCAGTTTCAAATCTGCCATGCCATTTGTCTCGCCTGCCATGCCCGGTCTCACACCTGCCACGCCATTTGTTCCACCTGCCATGTCCGGCGAAACGCCTGCCACGTCCGGAAAGACGCCGGGCAGGTCATGCAGGACGCCGGGCAGGACCGGCGAGATGGGTGGCGGGATCGGCGAAGCGTCGAGAGTGCTCGGCGAGGCGGCGGGCGGGGCCGACGAAGCGGCGGGCGGGGCCGACGAAGCGGCGGACGATCGCCGCGAGAGGATTGGGAGGGCTGGGAAAGGGCGGGACCGACAAAGAAAGGGGGCGTGCACTCGGCACGCCCCCCGGGGAGGTTCCTACTTGATGCTGGGCGAGGTCGCGGCAGGGGTCGGAGCCGGTGTCTCGGGCGGCACCACGGTCGCCTTGGGGCGAACGCGGAGGGGCTGAACGCCGAACTCCACCAGCTTGTCGCTGCCGTTGCCGTAGTGCTGCTTGACGAGGACCTTCAGCACGGTGGTCAGCTTGTCCCCCTGCTCGAACAGAGTCGCAAGGCGCTTGGAGCTCAGTTGCTTGCTGGCCCGGAAGGCGGCTTGGTCGAGGAAGATCTGATCCACTTCGGCGAGGATCTTGTCCAGAGCCGCCAACGGGATCGCCGCCTGCGGCAGCTCGGCGGCATTGGCGGCCACCGAGCCCGAAACCGTCCGCCAAACCTTGTTCCGGTCCCCCAGCCGCCCCGATCTCTGCCGCTTCGGGATCCCATCCGCGTTCGTCTTCTTAGCCATGGTCGTACTCTCCTTTCTTGAGCCTTTGTGGGCTCGTTATCCGAGGTCTTCGTGACTCCGGTGTTGGCTACGGACCAAATACTGCCGTATAGGTCCTAAAATGTCAATAGAGGTTCTAGAACGAAATTTTAGAACGACTACGGCAGGCTCTAAGAGAGCCAGCGAGTCGCTATCACGCCTGTTGAAGCCCAAGCCTGAGGTAAAATGCGGATGAAGAGGGTCTGAAATGTCGCGCTAGGGATTATCGCGACCTGTTGGGGCGCAAAAGGGGGCCCGGCCGGAACGGTCTTGCTTTCGCCCTCTTCTCCCGGCCGGGGAAGAGGGCGAGGGGAGAAGAGGGTCGGGGTGAGGAGGGGCTCTTCTCCCGGTGAGGACGGCCGGAGGGTGATGCGGGGTCTTACTTCTTCCCGTGCTCGTAGAAGCCCCGGCCGCTCTTCCTTCCCAGGCGGCCGGCGAGGACCATCTGCTTGAGCAGCGCGGGCGGCGCGTAGCGCTTCTCGCGGTATTCCTCGAACATGATGTTGGCGATGTAGTAGGTCGTGTCCAGCCCCACGAAGTCGAGCAGGGTGAACGGCCCCATCGGATAGCCGCAGCCAAGCTGCATCCCCTTGTCGATGTCCTCGACGCTGGCGACGCCCTCTTCCAGAGCACGGATGGCGTCCAGCAGGTAGGGCACCAGCAGGCGGTTGACGACGAAGCCCGAGTTGTCGCCGCAGGCGATGGGCTCCTTGCCCAGCGACTTGGCAAACTCGAAGGCGGTGTCGAAGGTCTCGCCGGAGGTGAGGATGGTGCGCACCACCTCGACGAGCTTCATCACCGGCACGGGATTGAAGAAGTGCAGGCCCACGAACTGGTCCGGCCGCTTGGTGAACATGGCGATCTGCGTGATGGTGAGCGATGACGTATTGCTGGCGAAGATCGCCTCCGCCTTCACCGCCTCGTCGAGGGCGCCGAAGGTCTTCTTCTTCTCTTCCAGGTTCTCGACGATCGCCTCCACCACCAAGTCGCAATCGGCCAGGGCCGAGAGGTCGGTGACGGTGCCGGAGAGACGGGAGACCGCCTCGTCGCGCGCTCCAGCCTCCATCTTCCCCTTCTCCACCGCCTTGTCCATGGAGCCGCGGATGCGGGCCAGCCCCTTGTCCAGCAGCTCGTCGGTGACCTCGCGCACCACCGTGTCGTAACCGGCCCGGGCCGCCACCTCGGCGATCCCGGAGCCCATCAGGCCGGAGCCCAGGACTCCCACCTTCTTGATTTTCTTCATCGCTCTCTCCTTATTTCTCAGATACCCAGATGCCTTCGTTGTCGTCGTTGGAATCTTCAGCGATCTCTCGTTCCTCGCCGCCGTCCTCAGTCAACCGCCGCAGCCGCAGCCAGCGCGCTCCGGACACGGCGAAGGGCAGCCGCTCGGCCCATTCCACCACTTTCACCCCCGGCCCGGCCAGCAGCTCGTCGAGACCGAGCCCCGCCGTCTCCTCCGGAGCGAGCCGGTAAAGGTCGACGTGAACCAGCCGGCCGCCGCTCCCTTCGTGCTCGCGGATGATCGTGAAGGTCGGCGACTGCACCTCGCGCGGGTCGATCCCCAGCCCTTCGCCGATGCCGCGGGCGAGGACAGTTTTGCCGCTCCCCAGCTCCCCGGAAAGCAGGAGAACGCCATCCGGCGCCAGCTCTCGGGCCAGGGCGCGTCCGTGCTCGCGGGTCTCCGCCTCGCTATGAGTGATGGTGACCGTGGCCGTGCTCCTCGGCGACAGCGTCCCCGTCGTCCTCCCCCAGCAACACCTTGAACGCCCCGGGGAGGATGCGGATCAGATCGTCCGCCGCCAGGTTCCCCGCCCGCAGCCGGTCGGCGGCGAGGTCGCCCGCCAGGCCGTGCAGATAGACGGCGAGGAGCGTGGCGTCCAACGCGTCCAACCCCTGGGCGAGCAGGCCGGCGAGGATGCCCGTGAGCACGTCGCCCACGCCGCCCGTCGCCATGCCGGAGTTGCCCGTGGGATTGACGAACACCGCCGTGCCCGAGGCCACCAGGGTCTGGTGCCCTTTGAGCACCACGATGGCGCCCGTCTCTTCGGCGGCGCCGCGGGCGGCGGCGATGCGGTCCTCCTGGATCCGCGCCGTGGAGCAGCCCAGCAGCCGCCCGAGCTCGCCCGGGTGCGGCGTCAGGATCGTCTCCGCCCGCCGGCTCTTGAGCTCGCCCGCCCGGCCGGCGAAGGCGTTGAGGCCGTCCGCGTCCAGCACCAGAGGGAGCGGGCACTCCTGGACGATCCGCCGGATGGCGGCGAAGGTCGCCGGGTCCTGCCCCAGGCCGGGGCCGAGGGCGAGCACCGCCTTCCCTTCCGCCGCCTCCAGCACGACGTCGGCGGCGCGCTCGGCGATCTGCCCCGAGGCGGCGGCCGGCAGCCCCAGGGTCATGGATTCGATGGAGCCCAGGTCCACGGTCTGCAGAATGGGCTCCGGCACCGCCACCGTCACCAGCCCGGCGCCGGAGCGCACGGCGGCGCGGGCGGCGAGAATGGCGGCTCCGGCCTTGCCCGGCGAGCCCGCCAGGATCAGGGCGTGGCCGTAATCCCCCTTGTGGCTCTCCGGATCGCGGTCGGGCAGCAGATCCGCCAGCTCTTCGGCCCGCAGCAGGTGGAGATCGCCGGTTTCCTCCTCCAGGTCGTCCACGAGGCGCGGCGGAATCCCCAGGTCGGTGACCACCATCTCCCCCACCGCCTCGGACGCCGGCGGAAAGACGTGGGCCACTTTGGGGGCCGCGAAGGTTACCGTCAGATCCGCCACGACGTGGAGACCGATGGGCTGCGCCTGGCTCGCCGCGAGGCCGCTCGGCAGGTCGACGGCCACCACCGGCGCGTCCAGCTCGTTGATCAGTTGCACGGCCTCGGCGAACAGCCCCTCCACGGGACGGGCGAGGCCGGTGCCGAAGAGTGCGTCGACGACGACGTCGCACTCCGCCGCCGCCTCCCGGGCCGAGGGCAGCACCTCGCGGGAGGCGATCTCCAGGATGGGCAGCTCGGAGCGGCGGCAGATGCCGAGTTGCACGCCGGCGTCGCCCTCCAGAGTCCGGCCGCCGGTGACCAGGAAGATGCGCACCTCGAAACCTCGCACCGCGAGATGACGCGCTACCGCCAGGCCGTCGCCGCCGTTGTTGCCCGGACCGCAGAAGACGGCCACCGAGTCGGCCTCGCCGTAGGCCTGGCAGAGCGCTTCGACGACGCCGATGGCGGCGTTTTCCATCAGCACCAGGCTGGGGATGCCCAGCTCCTCAATCGCGGCGCGTTCCACTTCGCGCATCGACTCGGCGGTCAAGATCCTCATGGCGAAGTCTCCCTGTGGGCGGCGGTTTGGGGATTTTGGATTTCAGATCGAGAAAAAAAACCGAGGTCGAGGAGGAGGCCGCGAGTGCGCGGGCAGCCGAGATCGGAGACGGCCATGCGTTCGGCCAGACGACGCAGGTCGTCCGGCGTGTCGACATCCGAGGCCATGGGCAGCAGCTCCACGGTGAGGCCGAGCTCCCGGCAGCGCTCCAGCGTCGACGGCAACACCTGCTCCGTGCTCCAGGCGATGTCCGCGAACAGGCGCGGCAAGACGGCCCCGGCGCGCAGGGCAATCAGATAATACCCCCCGTCCTCGGCCGGCCCCAGCACCACGTCGGTGCCGCTTTCGACCGCGGCGAAGGCGCGGTGTACCAGCTCCAGGGGGATCGTCGGATGATCGCTGCCCACGGCCGCCACGGCGCCGGAAGCCGCCGCTTCAGAGAGGGCCCGATACAGCCGCTCGCCGAGGTCGCTCCCCCGCTGCCGCACTCCGGGCACGGGGCCGGCCGGCACATCCTCCTCCGGGTCGAGCGCCCAGGCGATGCGCAGCTCGAAGTCGCCCTCGCGCAGCCTTGCCAGCACGTCCTCCAGGAAGGCCACGTGCAGCCGCGCCGCATCGGCAGGGGTAAGATCGCCAATCAGGCGCGTCTTTACCTTCCCCGCGCGGGCGGTCTTGGTGAAGAGGAGGAGGCGACGGGGCGGTATTCCGGACATCGACGGGGATTGTAGCCTCCCCGGGGCGTTCTTGCCCTGCTCTCTCTTCTCCCGGTCGGGGGGAGGGCGATGGGCATAGGCGCTAACTTAACGTGTCTGAGAGTTCCCCCACCCGAAGACCCTCACCCCTGCCCCTCTCCCGCCCCCGCCCAACCCCCCACACCGGGAGAGGGGTACCCCTGGGGCGTTTTTGCCTTGCTCCCTCTTCTCCCGGTGAGGGGGGTGCGGAGGGGGCGGGAGAAGAGGGCCGGGGTGATGAGGGTCTTCGGGTGGGGGAACTCTGAGACACGTTAAGTTAGCGCCTATGAGGGCGATGGGAGAGAGGGGAGCGCCAAAAAAGGCGGCGCTGCTCCGGGGTGATGAGGGTTCGGAGCGTGGGACGACAAGCCAGGGAACCGGTATGAGAGGCAATTGGACCATGACGACGGGAAAACTCCTCACCCTCCTCACCGACTTCGGCACCGCCGACTACTACGTCGCCGCCGTGAAAGGGACGATCCTGCGCCTGGCGCCCGGCACGGCGCTGGTGGACATCGGTCACGAAGTGCCGCCGGGCGACATTGAGGCCGCGGCCTTCCTGCTCGGCGCCGCGGTGCCCTCGTTTCCGGACGGGACCGTGCACCTGGCGGTGGTAGACCCCGGCGTGGGGAGCGGCCGGCGGATCCTCGCGGTGCGCACGTCGACGGCCCTTTTTGTGGCGCCGGACAACGGCCTGCTGACGCCGGTGCTGGCTACGGCCGTCGCCGTCCACTCCGTGGAGCGCGGCGATCTCTTCCTCACTGGCCCAGGCCAGACCTTCCACGGCCGCGACCGCTTCGCGCCGGTGGCGGCGTTCCTGCTGAATGGCGGCAGCGAGGCGGACCTCGGGCCCAGGATCGACGACCCGCGGCGCCTTTTCGCCCCACCGCCGCGCCGCGAGCCGGGGCGGATTCACGGCCGCGTCGTCCACGTCGACCGCTACGGCAACCTGGCGACGGACATCCCGGCGAGTTGGCTCCCGCCGAGCCCCTGCCGCGCCGAGGTGGCTGGAGGCACGCCGGGCGGGCAATTTGCATTAATCCGGGTGGATCACTATGCCGAGATTCCGGCGGGCGAGGCGGCCCTCCTCACCGGCTCCCTCGGCACCATGGAGCTGTCGCTGAACGGCGACGACTTGGCCCGCCGCTGGGGAGTCAGCCGCAATGCCGCCGTGACAGTCGTCTGGGCGACGGAGAGGTGACAGGCGTTCTGGAGTTAGCGCTACAATAGAGGGCGCCGAGGGCGTGCGCCCGATGATCTCAAGGGAAGGAGCGAGTGGCATGACCAAGTGGGAGTACAAGATCATCAACATCCGGAGCGAGAACTACCGCCTCGATCCCAACTCCGCCACGCAGCTCAACCAGCTCGGCGAGGACGGCTGGGAGCTGGTTTCGATCACATCTGTCAATTTCAAGACCGGCGCGACGGACAATATCGCCATGGTCTTCAAACGGCCCGTCGCGGCCTGATTCTTGAGCTCGTCTCTTCCCTCCGGCGGCCTCCGCAGGGGCCGCCCTGACCCGTTCTACTCACTGGCCCTCGATTTCCTAGCCGCTGGCGCACCTGCCTCGCCTCCTCTCTAGAGAGGAGGCTCAAGCGTCCTCCGCCTCCTCCCTGGAGAGGATTGACGCTTCCATCCGCAGTTGAATAATCTCTAATTGTTCATCAACTTCCTACAGGAGATCCTGGCAATGCGCCGATCGCTGTCGCTTGTGCTGCTCGCCGCACTCTTCGTATCCTGCTCTTCCCATGGCCCCAAGCCCGTCGTGACCGCGGGGCCGCCTTCTCGCGGGGCACCGAAGCTCGCCCGTTCGACTCCGATGCGTAAAGATCCGGCCGCCATCCGCACGGCGGTCGCCGAGGATCCCGCCAACGCCGCCTGGAGCCTTTTCATCGAGCTCAACGAGCCGGTGGCCGGTGCTGGCACAAAGGTCTGGGAGACGGACTTCCGGCAGACCAGCTCGGTCTACCTGCTCGATGGCGGGGTCCCCCCACCGTGGGGACAGGTCCCCCCGCCTCCGGGCCTGCCTGCCATTCCCCCGGCCCCGGAGGGCTGTGAGGACGTGTCCCCCGCAGTGCGCCACAACCTCGACACCACCATCCAAGTCGATGGCCGCGATCTCCTCGACAAGTGGCATCAGCCCGTGCGCTACCAGTTGCTGATGAACGAACCAACCTTCAAATACATCGTGGACCGGCAGTTCTACAACGTGAACGGCCAGGAGAAGGCGGCAGCGGCTGTTCCGCCTCAGCCGGCCAACTTCCCCTCCACGTCCTATGAGCTCAAGACCTCCTGGCTCTGGCTCGGCACCGACGCGGCGAAGTGCGCCGAAATCAAAGGCAAGTACTACGTCGTCAACGGCTATTACCAGATATTCGACCGCGACGGCCAACCCGCCGGCTGGGAGGTCGGCTATGCCGCGCTGGCCGGCATGCACATCATCAACAAGGCCCAGAAGAACTGGGTCTGGATCACCTTCGAGAACGTCTACGACAAGGACTTCACGGCCGCCCGACTGGAGCTTCCCCTCACGCCGGAGACCCAGACCGCGAACCAGACCCACCAGAGCGCCTTGGCGGGCCAGCAGTCGGTGTTCGCCAACTATCAGCTCGACGGCGTGCAGACTGAATTCCTCGGATCGGGGGGCCAGCCCACGCTGCTCGCCAACTCGACCATCGAGTCCGCGTTTCAGACACAGTCGTCCTGCATCACCTGTCACCACACGGCGTCGATCAAGCCGAACGGCGAATATTTCAACTTTGCCTACACGCAGAACGGCAACCTCAACTACTACGTCGGAACCCCGCCAGGCCAGTCCGGGTACAACTTCCTGGATTACGTCTGGTCGATGAAGCGCGCCCACCGGCAGAGGACCGCCGCCGTACACCCGGACCGGATCGAGAGCAAGGAGGTTTCCCAATGAGCGTCCTGTCGTTTCCCCGCATCTACTTCCAGGGCTACATGCAGTGGGATGTCTGCACCTCGAACAACAACGATTACGTCCCTGTGTACGACGCCGCCAACGCCGCTCTCGACTGGGCGTTCCTCGGCCAGTTGCAGCCGCCGATCACTCCGGACAACTTCCGGGACGAGTTCCGCCCCTGGGCGATCGAGCCCTACAAAGATTCCTGCCCGAGCCCCGACGACGTCTCGGATAACTGCAGCAGCGATCCATCCACCCATATGCCCAGCCGCTGGAACTTCTACGGCGGCCAGGGTTGCGGCTTCATCCAGCACCCCAACGCCCGCTCGCTGTCCAGCGGCGGTGACGTCGCCTACAACCAGCCGGCTCTGCCGACCGATGCCATCCTCCAAAAGCCGGTGGAGATCCTCGGCAACACGATCGGCGGCCGGATCTCGCCGGCCCGGTTGATCGACATCAACCCGGCTTCGCCGTTTTGCAGCCAGATCTATCTCTCGTCGTTCAAGGTGGGGGACGCCCAGACCTATCTCGGCGGCGCCGTCTCGCAGCGGATGTACTCGCGATCCTTCTTCGTGCCGCGCAACATCGACCCGAAGCTGATGATCGCGGGGCCGATCGGTGCCATTTTCCAGACCACGATCCCGAAGGCGTCGCTTCAGACTGCCGGAAATTCGGCGCTGGTGAACGCTCTCGTCGCGGCCGCAGGCGAGGAGAACGCCGCGGGAGTCATGCTGCGCTTCGCCACCTACAACACGGTCTACTACAAGAATGGGACGTTCAATGACATCGCCGAGCAACCGACCAACTGCGCGCAGCTCACGGCGCTCTACCAGCAGGGCAAGGTGTTCATAAACCCCGCCTACAGCCGGGTCGTCGGCGTGCTCGGGGTGTGGAACCAGGGAGAGCTCGCGACGGCGCCCGGCGGCCACATGCTGGTGCCGAACATGGCGCTCAAGCCCGCACCTCCACCCAGTCCGGCAATGGTCCGCGCCGCGGTACCGATCGGGGCGGTCGGCCATACCGCCCTCCAATTCGAGCCGGGGGCCGACGTCAGGGCCACCACGAGCGAGCTGCCGCCGCTGGCGCCAGGAGTGATCCACGCCGAAATCAATGACACCGCCGGAATCGTCTCGCTCGACCTGCAGAATGCCATTCCGGAGTTCACCCTGGACGCCGATCTGCAGGCCGAACGGTATGACTACGGCCTGATCGACGTGGGCGTTCTGCTACCGGACAAAACCACCTTCAACCTCATCGGCTCGTTCGATTACAACCAATATAACAAGGCCGCCTACAGCGCGAAGGGCGGTCTGGTGGACGTGCCGTTCGGGCCCGATGTGGACGCGGGGAAAATCAGCGGGTGGCTGGAAGCGGGCAACGGTGTCCTCGCCCTCCGGGCCCAAGGGCAGATCCTGTCCGTGGAGACGCCGCTCACCATCGAGACCGACGACCGCGGGGTCTACGTCGATCAGGGAGAGACGCAGAGGATCACGCTCCAGGTCCGTTACAAGAACGCCTTGCCGCCGGCGGGCACCCAAGTGTTCGTGTTCCAGTATTTCCCGTGGCTGCTCAAGCTGGGCAGCGGCAGTTGGTCGCTCTTCAACTCGACGCCACCGCCGCCCTCGCCGGAGCCGGCGCCGGTCTGCAACGTCCTGCCCGCCTCACCTTTCCTGAGCATTCCGCAGTTCTGGCTTACGGTCGACGGACAAGGCAACGCCGGCTTCAACATCACCTCACAGGCGCCTGGTTTTCCGATCCTCGTCTATTACCCCATGACGGGGACGTCCGTCACTGCCCAGACCCCCGTGGGCTTCGGCTTCACCCCACCGCCTGGCATCTCCATCGGTACCTCCTTCTACTCGGTGGCCCGGGTGCTGCCGTTCGACAATGCCCTGGTGAGTCAGTTCGCCGACTGCTGGAACGGTACCGGAATCTATGAAGGCCAGCCGAAACACGATCGCCTCCAGGCCTGGCGTTTCGTCTACAGCAACATCCTCTACGTCTACGACATGATCTTTCCAGTGATGGACCTGTTCATGCCGCTGGGCGACCTGGTTCGCGTCGAGGGGGCGATCGACCAGTTGATGGTGATGATTACCGAGGACATGGAAACCGCCAGCACGCTCTACATGCCGGTGACCCGCGATCTCTCCGCCGGCAAGCGCCAGATTCTCGAAACCTGGGGAGGCCTGGTGGTACGCAAGTACCCGCCGGTGGATATTTAGATTTCTGGGTGAGGGAAGGAGGGCTGCCCTAACTCTGCTCCCGGGGGAAGATCCTCGCCTTCTGAGCGGTTTTCGCCGCCTCGGAGACGCCCCACGGGGTAGCTGGCGCTACCCTCTGGGCGTCTCTACAGTGAGGGCGAACCGGCGACGATTCGGATCGGCGGCGCCCGTAGGAGGCGACCAGGTGACCTTCCGGAAGGGCCTCAACATTCCAATTTCCACACCGGTACGCCCCCAACGTAGAGACGCCCAGAGGGTAGCGCCAGCTACCCCGTGGGGCGTCTCAGGATCGGGGAAGACGGTCCAATCTGAAACCAATCCGACCGCGGCAGATCAGAGGTCCGAAATACCCAAGGCGACGGGGGCGTTTTTGCTCTTCCCCCTCACCGGCTCGCGTAGCGCAGCCCGAGCCGCAGGGACCGCCCGGCGCCGGGAAAGCCGATCAGCGTCTCGTAGCGCTTGCCGGTGAGGTTGTCGACGCTCCCCTTCACTTCCCAGGGGCCGCCCAGGCGCCAGGTGCCGTGGAGGCCCAGCAGACCGTAGCCCGCGACCGTGTCGCGCTCCGGCACGGGGATCTGCTCGTCGAAGCTGTGGGAGACGGCCTGGCTGTCCAGCGCCAGCTCCAGGCGCGGCGCCGGCCGCCAATCCAACCGAAGGCTGCCCACCCATTTGGGCCGGTGCCGGAGCTTGGCGTGAGTGGCCAGGTCCTCCACCTGCTGCCAGGTGGCGCCGGCGTGGAGAGACAGGCTCGCGAAGGGGCTCCATGAAGCGGTCGTCTCAATCCCCCGGGCCTCCACCTGCGCGCGGTTGACGTGGAGGAAGCGCTCGAAGTCGAAGTCGATGAGGTCGTCGTAGCGGTTGTAGAACCCGGTGACGCCCACGCTGGCCCGGCCGGACGCAAGATCGCGCTCGATTCCGAGGTCGCCTCCCAGCACCTTCTCCGGATGCAGCTCCGGGTTGCCGCCGAGCGCGGGCGGGCTCGCCAGCGCGAAGAAGCTCGGCTGCTTCCAGGCCCGGCCGGCGGAGGCGTGGAGACGGGTCGGCCCCTCCCCAGGGCGCCAGCTCACCCCCAGCCGCGGGCTCCACTGGTTCGCCCGGCCCTCCGGCACGTCGAAACGAGAGCCCAGCTCGAAGACCGCATTCCCCCAGCCGGCGATTAGCTCCGTGTAGGCGCCGCTCGAGGTCCGGGTGATCGAGTAGTCGCCGGCCACCCGGCCCCCGAATTCGGGAGGCAAAAGCAGCACGCTGGCGTTCGTCCCCTGTTCCCGCTCGACATCCATCCCGGCGCTCCAGCGCAGGTGGGGGCCGGAGACGAGGGCCGACGACCAGCCGGCGCGGGCGTTGGTGTAGCGGGTGGCCTCGACCGAGGCCGGAACTTGGGGGAACACCGCCGGGCTGTCCGTGTCGCGGTCGTGCCGGTAGAGGGTAAGGGTCAGCTTGTCGCGGTCCCCTGCAGGGCCGCCGAAGGAGAGCTCCGAGCCCAGCGAGGCTTCCTGGTGAGCGGAGTGGCGCAGCTCGCCGGTGCCGTAGACCGGGCCTCCTGAAGCATCAGGATAATCGTCGCCGTTCCAGGTCGAGTAGCGGGTCCTCACCTGCAGCCGGGTGCCGCCCAACGGGAGCGTGAGGTTGGCGTGGAGGTTCGACTGCCGGAAGCGCTCCGCCGCCACCCGGTGCTCCTCCTGCTCCCAGGTGCCGCCCAGGAAGTACGTGGCGCTGCTCAGAGAGCCGGAGAGAGCTCCCTGCGCCTGGCGCCAGGCGCCATTACCGCCCAGGGCTTCCAACTCGGCGGCGGCGGGCCCGGCCTGCCCCGAGCGGGTGACGATGTTGATCACTCCGGACAGGCCGGTCGAGCCATAGAACGAGGAGAGAGGGCCGCGCACGATCTCGATGCGCTCCACGGCGAAAGCAGGCAGACCCTCCAGATCGAAGGCGTCGCCTACCTGATAGGTCGAATCGTTCAGCGGCACGCCGTCGAGGAGCACCAGGGAGAAGTTGGGATCGCCGCCGCGGATCTGCGCCGTGGTGAAGCCGCCGCGGGTGCCGTTGCTGGTGACGTCGAGGCCCGGGGCGAAGCGCAGCAGGCCGGCGACCGTGCCGGCGCCGCTGGCCACGATCGCCTCCCGGTCGAGCACCGTCACCGAGCCGGTGGCCGAGGAGAGCGGGCGCTCGCGAACCGTGGCGGTGGAATAGAACGTCGTGGCGGGCTCCGCAGGCGCCGCAGACTGCGCGCGAGCCTCTGGAGCCAGCCCGAGCCCTACGAGGAGCACGAGGACTGGAATGGATGAATGGATCACGACGAGTAGGATAATCGTCGCTAAAATAAAGTCAAGAGGTTTCGCAGCCCTTGAGCCTCGGCGCGTCCTGCCTCCTCTCTAGGGAGGAGGCGGAGTCCCCAAAAGATCCTCCCACGAGACGATAGTAATGGCGATTCCAGGTCTCTATTCTCTGAGCGCAATCTGACGAACAGACTGCGACCGAAAGACGCCGCGTGCCGATCCGCAGAGTGCGAGACCGGCGAGCGGTATCGACTGCAACCATTTTTTTGGAAGGATGGGAAATGAAACAGCTGAACATGCTTCTCGAGAAGGGATTCAATTGGGGAGCGCGTGGCCTTCTGGCCGCCGCGCTGGCCGTAGCGGCTCTCGGGCTGGCGGCAGCCCCGGCCCAGGCTGCGACCTTGGTCGTCAACACGACCATCGACGACACGCAGGCCAGATGCCCGGTGTTCTGCCCGCTGCGTGACGCGGTGCAACAGGCCAACCCGGGCGATACCATCCAGATTCCGGCCGGCCACTACGTCCTGACCCTGGGCGACATCACGATCACCCAAAGCCTGACCTTGGTAGGATCCGGGGCCCGGACCACCATCATCGACGGCAACAATACGAGCGGCGGGGCATCGGGTGGAATCTTCAACGTGCCCGGCAACGCTATCAGCCTCGAAGTCGATGACATGTCGCTCATCAACGGAGTTGCCGATCAAATAGGCGGCGCCATCAATGCCCTGGGCCAGATCGTTTCGAGGTCGCCGTTCGTATTCAATCCTGTGGTGCTCACCATTCGCCGCTGCACGATCGCCAATAACAAGGTCACCAGCGGCCAGGGCGGAGGAGTGCAGATACAACTCGGTACTTTGACCGTCGAGGACAGCACGTTCAGCAACAACAGCACTTCTCCCTTGGGCGGCGGCGGCATCCTCGCCGCCACGGTGACAGGATCGATCGTGAACAGCACGTTCACCGGCAACTCCGCGGCCTCGTTCAGCCGGGGGGGAGCCATGGTACTGATCGGTGGCACGTATACCCTGGTCAACGATACGATCACAGGAAATAGTGGATCGGCTGGCGGCGGTATCACAAACTTTGGAAACCTCACATTGACGAACACCATTGTCGCTGGGAACGCGGGAGGCGACTGTTTCTCGACCAGCGCGCCCGTCAACGACCACAGCCTGGATAGTGACAACACCTGCGGCCTGACCGGCCCGGGCAGCCTGCCCGGGGTCAACCCGCTCCTCGGACCGCTCGCCAACAACGGCGGCCCGACCGACACCCAGGCCCTGCTCGTCGGCAGCCCGGCGCTCGACGCGGGCGGCACCTGCCCTGCGGCCGACCAGCGTGGGGTGACGCGCCCCCAGCGCGGCATCTGCGACATCGGCGCGGTTGAGATGGTGAACGTGCCTCCGACCCTCGCTTCCAATCAGGCGACCGTCACCGTGAACGAAAGCCAGACCGCGGCCAACACGGGCACGGTCAGCGACGGCAACGGCGATACCGTCACCCTCAGTGCCTCGGTCGGATCGGTGATCAACAATGGCAACGGCACCTGGTCGTGGAGCTTCGCGACTACGGACGGCCCGACCCAGAGCCAGACCGTCACCATCACGGGAAATGACGGCCAGGGTGGCACCAGCACCACGACCTTCGCTCTGGTGGTCAACAACGTGGCTCCGACGATCGTCAGCGTGACCAACAACGGTCCCGTCACGGCAGGCGGCTCGGCCACCATTACCGTCTCGGCCACCGATCCGGCCGGGGCGAACGATCCCCTCGCCTATGCGTTCGACTGTGACAACAACGGGACCTTCGAGATCGGCCCGCAGGCCGGCAACAGCGCCGCCTGCGCCTTCGCCACGGCCGGCAGCCGCACGGTCAACGTGCGCGTGACGGACGGCGACGGCGGCACGGCGACCGGCTCTACCGTGGTCACGGTGCTGGCGGACACCGATCATGACGGCATTCCGGACATTCATGACAACTGCCCGACGGTCGCCAACCCGGGCCAGGAAGATTTCGATCACGACGGCATCGGCAACGCCTGCGACGCCGACAGCGACAACGACGGCATCCCGAACTCCAGAGACCTGTGCGACTTCACGCCCGCGGCAACGCCCGTCGGCGGGCTCACCGGCTGCTCGGTCGCCGAGCTCTGCCCGTGCGCCGGTCCGTTCCTGACGAACCTGCATTGGCACAATCACCTCGAGTACGTGGCGTGCGTGACCGTCGCCGCCACGACCCTCCGGCTGGAAGGCCGCATCACCACGTCCCAGAAGAACCAGTACATCAACACCGCCGTCCAGTCGATCTGCGGCCGGTAGCGAGCCTCAGCCACTGAATGGAAACCGGGCCGGGCTCCTGCGGGAGCCCGGCTTTCGTCGAATCATCCCGACCCTTCAAGAAGATCAACAACAAAAAGGAGACCGATCATGAAAGCCCATCTCATGTTTGCCTTGCTGGCTGCGGCCGTGGTCTGTTGTGCGAGCCCCGCTGCCGCGCAGCTCGACGCTTCCTGCGTCGCGTCGATAACACTCAACTTCGACCCGGGCCCCCTGGCGGCTCGGCAGGATTTAGCTCAGTCGCGTCCGGGTATTTCGTCGTCCAGGTATTCCTGCGGGACGTCGTCCTCGGGGAATTGACGCGTGCGGACCTCGCCCTGGTCGGCGTCGGGCGCGTCCTCGACGCCGCTGATGATCCCGGCCTCGAAGGACTGCCCTTCCTCGAGCAGCTCCTCGACGCTCTCCGGCCCCTCGACCTCGGAGCGCGAAAGGCCCATGGTGTCGCCGGCCTGGCCGGCGGACCCCGGGCCGAGCCCCGACGCCTCCTCTCTCTCGAAACGGACGAAACGCGGATCCGGCCCCGATGTCTTCTTCTCATTCGCCATGGCGTCAGCTCTCCTTGTCCAGGGGACTATATCCCCGCCATGGGGTTAGGGTTGATCGGGGCGGGGTTCCCGCCTCGGAGACGTCCCGCCGTTATAGGTCTGCGGTCGTTATCGTGAAACGGGCTGGGAACGTCTCCTGGAAATCGGCCGCCTCGCGTTCAGCCCCAGCGCCGCTCGCGCAGCAGGCGGGCTTGCAGGTCTTTCAGCTCGGCAGCCCCCAGGCCGGCCAGAATGGCTTCACGTTCCGCGTCGAGCTCGATCCAGAAGACTGGAATCACGCCGGCAACGATCAGCGGCAGCCGAAGAGCCGATCGCAGCGGAGCGAGCCCGGGCATTCTGCGCAATGAGCCTGTACTTCTACCGGCAGTCCTCCAGCGCATACGAGATCCTTCCTTGACGTCACGTGGGGAGGGGTCCTGGGTGGCACCTTCCATTGACGATATATGAAGGACTTACTAATACAAAGGGTGTGCAAGTCCATTCCGACGAACGTGCCCAACCCTTCGGGTCGGCGGCCTCACCGGCTGCTCGGTCGCCGAGCTCTGCCGGCGCTCCCAGAGACAGCAGTTGGAGAATGTGACTCTCTGGAATGTGCTTGAATAGGCACGGGCATCTTCCCGGAAAGGAGATTCAGAAATGAACCGGAACGGATTCAAGACCCTCGCGATGGCAACACTCTTCCTCTTGGCCGCCTTCGGCCGGCCGGCGCTGGCGGCGGACCTCAAGGACCACGGCGGTGACCCGGTAGCGCAGGCGCGTCACCTGATCGACCAGCTTCGCGCCGACCTCAAACCGTTGAACGACCAGATCGCCGCCGCCCCTACCTCACCGCCCTGGAGCATCACCAGGTGTCGCTCGGTGTCGCTCGCGAACCTCAGGGCGTTCGTCGGCGAGGAGTACTACATCTCGCGCAGCGACCTGCGGAGCGACTCGCAGATGCTCAGCCGGTTCGGCAACCAGCCGCACAGCCAGTTCTTCCTCGACAACGTCACCGGCGAGGCGCAGGGCCTGGCGCTGCTGCTTGACTTCGCCCATGCCCTGGGGCTAAGCGAGCGGGACCTTCAAGCCTACGAGCCCCGGCCCGGGGCCCAGACCTATCCCTCCTACGCCGCGTGGCTCGGCAACTACGGCTCGCAGGCCGACGTGGCCGCCGCCTACCTGATCAACTTCCCCGTTTTCGGCGCCAACACCGGGCGCATGGGAGTCCGCCCTGCGCAACGTCTACGGCTTCTCGGCGCAGGCCACCGCCTATTTCGACTACTTCGGCTCCCTGCCGCCGAGCTTCGAGACCGACGCCCTGAACGTCATCCAGGACGGCCTCAACAGTAGCGCCAGCGCCGCCGATATCCGGCGCTCGGCGCGACTCCTCCAGGCCTACGAAAAAGACTTCTGGGACACCGTGGCCCAGAATAATTGAGCTGTTTCCAAGGTCCCCCTGCACGCTCCTTGGGGGGGCCGGTGAGGATTTTCCCCCACTTCGCCTCCTCCCTAGAGAGGAGGCGAAACCCTCCGAGGAAGACTACTCTCCGCTGGAGATCCAACGAACGCGTTCGATAAGGAGAATTCCATGAAGTTCGCACGCCTGCTTACGATCCCTGCACTGCTCGCCCTCGGAGTGAGCCCCGCCATGGCCGACGGCGGCAATGGCAATTTCACCGGCACCTACCTCGCGTCCCTCCCCCAGAGGGCGGAGATCCTCCAGCTTCACCAGGACGGCACGGCGTTGATCACCCTGTCGGACGAGGTCACCTCCGGTGCCGGGGGGTTCACCTTCAGCGACAGCCTGGGCTCCTGGAAGGTCGCCGGGCCACGAAGGCTGACCGCGCGCTACCTGAACCTCAACTTCGACGTCACGGGACCTCCGGCGTTCACGGGCACGGCGGTGGTGGACTACGTGTACCAGTTCTCTGCGAACTTCAAAACCATCGCAGCGAGCTGCCAGGGCAAGATCTTTCCGCCGGGCTCGAACCCGTTCAACCCCGCCTCGGTCCCCGTCACCACGTTCGATTGCAGCTATCTCAACGGGTTCCTCTATCAGCGCATGCCGCTCCCCTAGCGGGCCGATATGGAAAACCTGCCCCCGGTGAGCTGCACTCTGGGAGGCGGCTTCATGGCTATGCGCCACGACACCCTGAAGCAGGCCGGCGACGGCATGCCGGACTGGGAACCCGGCCTCACCGCCGCTCCCCCAGCTAGCTCTTGCCGGCGCGAGGATTGAAATTCTCCAGGCGCTACAGCGAGGTGACTTGCACGGTGGTGACACCCGTGAGTTGGGTGACTCCTGGCGCACTGAGGCAGGCCGCGGGGTTTAGCGCCGGCCAGGTCCAGGTGATCACCACGGAAGCGCCGGTGAACTGCCCGGAGGCGATGGTGCCGCTAGCGACCACGATCATCGTGCCGCCGACGGAGGTCACGGTGAAGGTCCCCTGGGCCGTGCTGCTCTGGCCGTTGCTCCAGGTGATCACGTCCCCCGAGGTGGAGTTGAAAAGGTTTGCCAGGTTGAGGCAGGAGAGGGGGAGAACTCTCCCGGCCACGGAGGTTCCGGAGGTGATCGTCGGATCCGACGAGGTGCAGTTGTAATTGTCATTCAAGTGGAACGCCACGGCCCCCGTGAACAAGGTCAGCCCTGGAGAAAAGGTGACGGTCGAGGTTCCAACGCAGGTGACGCTGACAGCAGCTTGCGCGGCCGGTGCGAGCCCGGCGGCGGACAGCAGGAGCGACGCGACGACCAGGACGAATGTGGCTCTGCTCATGATTTTGTACCTCCTCAGGTTACGGTAAACACACGGTCGATCGGTTCCATCCCCACCCTAGCGGGTCGCCACCATCGTGTCTATCCTCTCTAGGGAGGAGGTCCGTCGCCTCCGGCCTCCTCCCTAGAGAGGATGAAAAATCGTTGGCGTCTGGAATAGAGTTCCCCGCGGTGACCATCATGCAACGACCGAAAGGAAAGGATGGAGATCCATGAAGACTGCACGCCTGCTTTCGATTCTCGGACTTCTCACCCTCGGAGCCCACGCCGCGGCGGCCGACCCACCCGGCAATCATGACCGTTTCACCGGCACCTATTTCACGTCGCCCACGCCGCCGGCGGCCGAGATCCTCCAGATCCACAGCGACGGCACGGCGATCCTCACTACGTCGGACCAGGTGACGGTCGGGGCCGGAGGGCTCACGTTCAGCGACAGCATCGGCTCTTGGAGGGCCATCGGGTCGCGAAGACTTTCGGCGCGCTTCCTCAACCTCAACTTCGCCGGCACGGTGCCGTCGGCGACCTTCGCGGGCACGGCGGTCGTGGACTACGTCTATCAATTCTCATCAAACTTCAACACCATCACCGTGACCTGCGACGGCAAGATCTTTGCTCCGGGGGTAGATCCGCTCAATCCCGGCTCGACGCCGTTCATCACCTTCGATTGCAGCAACTTGGACGGGCATCCCTATCGGCGTGTGCAGGTGCCGTAGCGGTAGAAGACCCGTCCCTCTCCCGGGGGCGGCGGATGGCCTTTTCGGCCGCCTTGGTGCACACTCCTATCCGGTGGACAGGATCACGCAGCCGGGCCGCGCGATCTGTGCCCCCCGATCCAAGGAGGCGGCAATGAGTTGGCTCACGAGAAGTGTAGGCTTTACGATCCTGTTTGCGCTGGCCGGCCAGGCCGGCGCCAACACCACGGTCTCAACCTTCGGCGGCAATGCCCAGCATACGGCCGTCTACACGGCGACGGCCCAGAATCTGAACGCCATTCGCTGGACAACCGCGATCGACTTGAACTCGGGAGCCGGAGCTCACTACGGCAGCCCGTTGCTCACGCCCGCCAACACCATCGTAGTGCCGGTGAAGACCGCGACCGACAGCTTCCGGATCGACGTCTTCAACGCGGCGGACGGCAGCGCGAAATACTCGATCGCGACCGACTACCTCTTGCCTTTCCACAACTGGATCCCCGTCTATCAGCCCGCGCTGGCCACCAGCGCCCTTGGCACACGCCTCTATTATCCCGGCGCCGGGGGAACGATCTACTATATCGATGCTCCCGACTCCATCAGCCACGGCGTCCCGGTGCAGCAGGTCTTTTACACCACGCTGGCCAACTACCAGGCGAACGCGGCAGCCTTCAACTCGACGGTGTTCATCAACACTCCGATCACTCCCGACGGCAATGGCAACATTTTCTTTGGCTTTCGCATTCAGGGGACCGCTCCCGCTCCCTTGAGCACCACGCAGAGCGGTTTCGCCCGCATCGATCCGCTCGGCAACGCCACCTATGTCCTGGCCGGTACGGCCGCGAACGATGCCAATATCGGACGCGACAACCACAACTCCGCCCCCGCGCTGAGCAACGACCAGGCCACCCTGTACGTGGTGGTCAAGTCCATCAGCTCGGATGCCTATGGCTACCTGCTCGGCTTGGATACCACCACGCTGGCGACGAAATTCAAAGTGTTCTTGAAGGATCCGCGCAATAATAACGCCAACAACGCCACGTTGACGGACGACAGCACCGCCTCGCCCATGGTGGCGCCGGACAACGACGTCTACCTCGGCATCCTTGCCGATAATTCCGGCTTTCGCGGCTTCCTGCTCCGTTTCAGCAGCAACCTGACGGTGGAAAAAACCCCCGGCGGCTTTGGCTGGGACAACACCCCCGCCATCGTGCCGGCAACCATGGCGCCCTTATATACGGGCACTTCGTCGTACTTGATCTTCACCAAATATAACGATTACGCCAACGCCGGGGCCGGCAGCGGAGCCGGGGTGAACCGCATCGCTCTCCTCGATCCAAACGCCACCGAAGTCGACCCCCACGCCGCTTCCAACGGCATGCCGATCATGCGCGAAGTGCAGACCGTGATCGGCCCCACGCCCGACGACGAGCGCCGCTCGGCCAGTTTCCCCTTGGCGGTGCGCGAATGGTGCATCAACACCGCCGCCGTCAATCCAGCCACCTTCAGCGTCTTCACCCCCAGCGAGGACGGCCACGTTTATCGCTGGAACCTGGCCAACAATGGGTTGACCCAAGCGGTCCAGATCAGCCCGGGCATCGGCGAGCCCTACGTCCCGACGGTGATCGGTCCGGACGGCACCGTGTTCACGCTCAACGGCGGCACTCTCTTTGCGCTCGGCAGCTTGAGCGGCGTCGGCATCACCCTCACCTCGTCCGGTCCCGACCTCCGCAACGGGGTGAGCGGCCAATCGCTCACATTCACCGCCGCGGTCACCAACACGGGTGCCCCCGGCAACAACCCCACGGGCACCGTCACCTTCCAGGACACCGTCTATTTGATACCCCCCAGCGGCGGCCTGAGCAGTATGACAACGGTGCTGGCTGCCAACGTTCCCTTGGACGGCACAGGTCATGCGAGCTTCACCAGCTCGGCGCTCAACGCGGACAATCATTTCATCACCGCCCTCTACAGCGGGGATGTCCACTTTACCGCCGGCAGTGCCACCCTGGTTCAGAAGATTCATGCCAGTGCGACGGCCACCACACTGGCGGCTACGCCCAATCCATCCCAGCCAGGCCAGGCGGTCACCTTCATGGCTACCGTGGCTGCGGTCTCGTCGGGCTTCGTGCCCACCGGCATGGTGACCTTCCGGGAAGGCACTACCGCGCTGGCCCAGGTTCCGCTCAACGCGAGCGGCGTTGCCGCTTTCAGCACCTCGGCGCTGGCGCCTGGCAGCCACACCGTCACGGCGGTGTATGCCTCCGACATCCTTTTCGCCGCGAGCAGCGGCAGCACAGTGCAGGGGGTCCAGACCCTCAACACCGCCACCGCCACGACGTTGAGCTCCGCACCCAACCCCTCTGCATCCGGGCAGTCGGTCACGTTTACGGCAACCGTGACCTCCGGCGCCGGCGTGCCCGCGGGCACCGTCACCTTCACCGAAGGGGCAACCACTCTGGCTTCCAACGTCACCGTCAACGGCACCGGTCACGCCGCCTTCAGCACCGCGGCGCTGGGGGCGGGCAGCCATACCCTCACCGCCTCCTTCACCGGCGCCGCCGGTTGGGCGAACAGCAGCGGCAACGACAGCGCCGCGCCGCAGATCGTCAATGCGGGTATCGCCACCACGACCTTCGTCTCCGTCGGCGCCCAGGATGGCTGGGTGCTGGAGTCGAGCGAGACCTCCAATGTCGGCGGCTCGCTCGACGCGACCGCCGGCACCCCTAGCGCCCTGCGGGTGGGCGACGACAAAAGCAAGAGCCAGTACAAGACCATCGTCTCTTTCGATACCTCGGCGATTCCCGACGGTGCCACCATTCTCTCGGCGACCCTGCGGCTGCGCCGCGGCACGGTCGTCGGCACCAGTCCCTTCACCACCCACGGCATCTGCTGGGTCGACATCCAGTCAGGCAGCGGCTTCTCGGGGTCGTCGGCCCTCCAGACGGGCGACTTCCAGGCCGTGGCGACCGCCGTCCAGGCGGCGAGTCTCTCCAATGCCGCCAACAACCTGGACTGGTCGCAGGGCAGGCTCAACGCCGCCGGGCTCGCCGCCCTCAACAAGACGGGGACGACGCAGTTCCGCGTCTACTTCGCCCTCGACGACGACGACGACAAATTCGACAACTACATCGGCTACTACTCAGGAGACGATGCGACCGCAGCCAACCGGCCGCAACTCGTGGTGACCTACCAGTAGGCGCCTCAAGAGAGGCGCTGCAAGTTTGTATACCATGCCGGCATTTTACGGCGTAAAATGCCGGCAGGATGGTCGCCTCAAAGCCGGGCGAGGCACTCGCCGATCGCCTTCTCGATCACCTTGGCGCTTTTCGCGCTCACTCCCGCCTCGCGAGCGTGGACACGCCATCGGGCCGCGGCGGAGGCCACGCCGTCGAGAATCGATTCGGCGTCAGGCCCTGAGATCCCCGCCGGGGCTGCCAATTGCAACAGGTGGCGGCGAGCGGGCGCGCGTCCTTCTCCGGCGACGGTCATGGTGTGTTCTCCTCCAGGGCCTGCCGAGAACACGAGATCGTAGGCCGGCGCCAGCTCCCAGATGCCTTCATCGGTCATGCGGAAGGCGAAGTTCTTCACGTGGTCGTCACGGTTGTGTGTGAGCACGTTGAAGACCATCCGGCGGTAGCACTCCAAGACATCCTGATGATTCTTGGTCAAGATCCGCGTCACCTCGAGGAGCTGGCTGTAGTCGCAGCTTGGAATGCGGAAGTTGGCCTGGATGAGATTGCCGAAGGTGTGCACGTGATAGCGATGATTACCGCGGCGGTCGAAGCGCTCCACCCCGAAGAACCGTCCTCCCCGAGCCGTCTCGAAGAGATGTGCGGGCGGCATGGTAAGGCCCGCTTCTCTCGCCATCAGGGAGTAGGCGAGCTCACCCGCGCCCGTGTCGGGCGGGTCTGGCCGGGCGTGGAACTTGACGATCCAATGCGTATAGCCCGGCGGCAGGTCGTCCTCCCCCGAAAGGATCGAATCGCCTGAGACTCCGACCAAGACCTTCGGCCGCGCACCTCCGGGACTGCCGCCGGCGCGCAGAAGCAGCGGCAGCACTTCTCTCGCGCTGCCCTCGATCACCTGCTGGGAAGCGCGAGCCATTTCGTGCAGGTCGAGCTTTTGTGCGAATGAGTCTGAGGGGACGTCAGGGGGGTGATAGGTGAGCGCCCCCATGGTCCTGGTACCGAGATACGCTAGCCGATCCAGCACCGAAACCTCGGCGAGGACCGAGCCACGCTGCTGGAAGTATCGGTCCATGAGCAGCAGGCCCCAGCCGTCCGGCAACGAATCGTCAAAGAGACCAAAGATCGGGCCGAAGGCATGATCGCGGTGCTCGATGAGACCACTCTGTAGCGGCAGCTTGAAGGGAGACAGCCAAAGAGGATCGCGTAGGAAAGCCGGATCGTACTCAAACACCACATTCCCGCTGGCCGGTCGCGGTCCAGTCTCCGCCAATTGACCGACGACGCGCTCCTGGCCTGGCTCGCGGCTGAGGCGCACCTCTAACGTTTTCATATCCGGCCTCGTTTGCGCGTGGGCCGATGCTCGGCCCTCTCGAGCTCGGCGATCGATGACGCGCGAGGCGGTTGGAGTAGCGCGTCGAAATCATCCAGCCGATTGAGGGCGAAAGCGAGGTCGAGCAGGCTCTGAAGCGATACTTTGCCCGAATCCTCGAAGCGCCGCAGGGAAGCCAGGCTGACGCCGGATCTCTCGGCCAGAGTAATCTGCTTCCATCCCCTGGCAAGCCGTAGTGCCTTGGCCCGAGAGGCCAACTTTTGGCTGACCTGCTCGGGTGTCTCTAGGGAGAACCTGTCCATGACGCCTCCTTCTTGGCCGTGCAGCTACAGCTATTATAGTAGCAATTAAGCCTTCCAGACAGGCCAAGCGCTCAAATGTTGGCTGTTGTTGTCTGAGCGCCTGGAGTCCCCTGGACCTTCCGTCTCCTCTCTAGAGAGGAGGCCCAACTGCACAGAGATCCTCCCTAGAGACGATACTCATGGCAGTTCCGGACCAGCGGCATCACCAGCGAAGACGACGGCGTCCTGCTCAACGACCTCTGGAAGCTGACCTGGCCGAAGGACTGAGACGGAGCTTTGAAGATCGCGGGCCGAGCGGCGGTCAAGTGACAAGCCCGCTCGGCCCTTTCTTAGTGACCTTCTCGCTCCAGCGTAGTTTTCCTCGGCCTGCCGGTACTCAACCAGCGTGCGTGGTACAGTACCAAGACGCCCGGAGAGGTGCTTATGCCTGAAAATCGCCCAGTCACCCTTCCTGATGGTAGCGTCATCTATTCAGACTCCGAGATCCTGGGTGGAACACCCGTGTTCGTAGGAACCCGGGTGCCCGTGCAGACGCTGGTCGACTATCTCGAAGGCGGGTATAGCATCGACGAGTTTCTGGACAACTTTCCGAGCGTGCGCCGCGAGCAGGTCAACAGGTTCCTTGAGCAGGCGACTCGGGCTCTGCTGGCGCAAGTCGCGTGAGGCGCATCCTCCTCGACGAGAACTTGCCACGGCTGCTCAAGCGAGAGCTCTCTGGCGTCGAAGTGCGTAGAGTCGCAGAGGTCGGCTGGGCTGGGATCAAAAACGGAAAGCTGCTGCGACTCGCCGAAGCCGAGTACGACATCTTTGTGACTGCGGACCAAAACCTTTCCTATCAACAGCCGCTCGCGACTTTCCAACTGGGCATTGTGGTGCTGAAAGCGCGCACCACCAAGCTCGAAGATCTGCTGCCTCTGGTCCCTGCGATCCGGGAGGCTCTCGTCAGCGTGCAACCCGGGCAGATCTCCACAGTCGGTGGCCCCGCCTGATCCCAGAGGCCGGATCGGCCTCAATTCGAGACCTCCCGCACCGCCACCCGCGCCGCCTCATCCTCTCGCCCCGTGGCGCGCAGCAGGCTCGCCCAGTTGGCCAGCGATTGATCCCAGAGCGTATAGGTCGCTCCTGTGGCTCGCAGCTTCAGCAGCCGCAGGAAGAGAGGCTCGGCCTCGGCATACCGTCTGCGCTCGAAGTGGAGATCGGCCAGCGCGGCGAGCGTCTGCACGAGTTGGGGATGGGCGGGCGTGAGAGCTCGTTCGTCGATCGCCAGGGCACGCTCGATGAGGTGCCGTGCTGCGGAATCTTCGCCCAAAGCCTTGCGGGCCAGGCCGAGGTTAAAGAGAGTGCGCGCGAATTCCGGATGCGTTGGGCCGTAGACCTTCTCGGAGGTCGCCACCAGCCGCTCCAGCAGCGGTGCAGCCTCCGCCGCCCGTCCCTGCCGCTGGCGTAGGAGAGCCAGGGCCTCGCGGCTGCCGGCTAGGTCAAGGTCGTCCGGCGGGAGAGTGGCTTCGCGAATTCCCAGGGCGCGCTGGAGGAAGCGTTCGGCCTCGGGAGTCCGGCCACGGTAATATTCGATGCCCCCCAGGTTGTGCAGGATCTTCGCCACACGCGGATCGCGATCTCCCCAGAGCTGCTCGTTGAGGGCGAGAGCACGGCGTAGCGTCGCCTCCGCTTCGTCGAAACGGCCCTTGGACGCCTGGGTCATGCCCAGCTTGCCGAGGACCTCGGCCACCTCGGCGTGGGCCGGGCCGAGGCGAGCCTCGCGGATCGCCAGCGCCCTCTGGAACAGTGCGACGGCATCTCCTTTCCCGGAGCGCTGAGCCAGCGCACCGAGGCGAACGAGCGTCGCCGCGACCTCCAGGCTGTCGCGGCCGTTGAGCCGTTCGCGGATGGCGAGAGACTCGTCGAGCAGGGGCCGGGCCTTGTCGTAGAGGCCAAGCTCGGTGTGGATTCCGCCCAGGGTGTCGAGGAGACGGGCCTTGAGGAGGGGCTGGTTGCGGAGCTCCTTGCCCACGCGCTCGGTACCGCGATGCAGGAGCTCGCGGGCATCCGGCATCGTGCCCCGGGCCTGCCGCGGATCCGAGGCCTTGAACAACTCTTCCAGGAACTGTGTTTCGGCATCGGCCCGCCTCACCTCCAACTCGGCACGCCGAGCCTGGACAGCGGTTGCGACGAGGCCTCCCGCGAGCGTCACGATCACCAGCGCGGCAGACGCCAGAACCCCCCGGTGCCGCCTCACCAGCCGCCGTAGCTGATGAAGCTCCGGCACGGGTAACGGCACGGTAACCGCGATCCGGGTACCCGCTCCAGGCGCCGAATCAATCCCACAGCGGCCGCCGAGCAGCCGGGCGCGCTCTTCGATGCTGGCGAGCCCAAGCCCACCGGCAACCTCGCGCGCCGCCGCGGGATCGAAACCGGTGCCGTCGTCGGCCACTTCCAGAGACAGGTCGCCGCCGGCAGCCTTCAGCGTTACCTGGATGGCCTGCGCGCCCGCATGGCGAATGACGTTGGCAATGGCCTCTTGAGCAATGCGATAGAGGCCCAGGGAGACGTCCGGCGGGAAAGCCCCTTCGGCGTCCACCAGGCTGAGCCGCACCGGCAGCCCGTGCCGCCGCTCGGCCCCGGCGAAGTAGTCGGCCAGCGCCTCGGCAAGACCGCGCCCCTCGAAAAGCGTGGGATGGAGGTCGTGACTCAGATGGCGCAGGTCGTCCGCCAGCTCCACCAGGCTCGCGGCCACGGCGTCGAGCTCGCCGCGGTGGGGATCGTCCTCGCCAAGCTCCCGGCGCACTACCTTGAGCTCGATGGCCGCGGCGGCAAACCGCTGGCAGAGGTCGTCGTGGATCTCCCGCGCGATCCGGCGCCGCGCCTCCTCCTCGCCGGCGAAGCGGCGGCGGAGCTCGGACAGCTTCGCCGGCTCGGAATGGTACCGAGCTGGTGTCATCCCCTATATCGAGGCGCCGGCGGTCTGCGAGGCATAGAGCGCCAGCTCGACCCGGCTCGCCGGCCTCAGCTTGTCGTAAACGCTGCTGAGATGGGTGCGTACCGTCGTCACCGCCACTCCGAGCCGGTTGGCGATCTCCTTGTTGCCCAGCCCCGCGCCCACGAGGCGTACGATGTCGGCCTCGCGCGGGGTGAGTGTCTCCGCGGCTTCCGGCGGCGCGCTCTCCATGCTCATCGGCGTCGGAAGGACGGCGGCGCGAGCCACCTGCGGGCTGACGTAGAAGCGATCCTGGAGCACCTCGCGGACGGCGATCTCGATCTCCTCGGGAGCGGAGCTTTTGGTCAGATAGCCGCAGGCGCCGGCCTCGAACGCCGCCCGCACCCAGAAGGGCTCGGAGTGGAAGCTCAGGACGATGACCCGGACACCGGGGACGGTTTCCCGTAGCTGGCGCGTCGACGCGATGCCGTCGAGCCCGGGCATCGAAATGTCGGTGATGACGAGGTCAGGGCGCTCCCGCCCGGCGACTGCGAGCAACTCGTGGCCGTCCGTGACCGTCCCGACCACCTCGCAGTCCGGCTCCAGAAGCTTCTTGAGCCCGATGAGCATGAGCGGATGGTCGTCGGCGAGCAGCACGCGAGGACGCGGCTCCGCAGGAGCTTTTCGCGGAGCGGTTACGGAGTCCAGAAACGATCGGGTACGAGAATAGGTCACGACGCAACCTCCGGAGGGGAGCGACTCAGGGAAGACAAATTTGGCTAATCAGAAATCTAGAAGATAAAGCTTACGTGCAGCATTACGGCGCGTCACAGGGGGGTGACGAAGCGGGCGCGGAAGGCAGCTTAAAGTCGGGCAGACTGCCTCAGCCCTTGAGCTTCTTCCGCCGGCTCCGCTTCTTGAGGGCCACGGCGAAGCCCATGGCGCCGGCCGCGAGCGCCATCAGCAGGTACTTCCGCTTCGGCGCGAAGCCCACCTCCGTCTCCAGGGCGGAGCGGACGTCGGCCAGCCGCAGCTCGGCTTCGCGCCGGCTCTCTTCGATACGGCGCTCGGCTTCGCGGCGCGCTTCTTCCAGCCGGCTCATGGCAGCTCCTTCCCCAGAGACTCGTCGTTGGCGATTCCATCCACGTTCAGCACCCGCGGATGGCTGAGGAAGGAGTGCTGCCACCAGTCGAGATGGTTGTCCAGCCGGTTGCGTACGGTCTCCAGCGGATTCTCCACCTGGCGCATGCGGCGCATCCCGAGGCCTCCAAAAATGGCGATGGCGATCAGAAAGAGGGCCAGCACGATGAGCGCAGCGCCCCAGAAAGGCAGCCAGATGTGAAGAACGGCGATGAGAGCGAAGAGCAATAGCCCCACCATCCAGAACAGCAGGACGGCGGCGGCGGCGAACAACCCGAGCGCCACTCCGAAGTGGCGGCCCGAGCGTTGAAGGTCGTCCTGCAGGCCCGCGAGCTCCGCTCGCATCACCTCCAGCAGCGATTCACCGAGCGAGCGGAACAGGTCGATCCATCCGGACATCCCACCTCCCCTTCCTTCTCAAAATCTCAACGGCCCACCGTCAGGCCACGGCTGACGAAAGACGCCTGAGCGGCGACGTCGTCGCGAACGCCGACAGAAACCCGCTGCTCTCCCTCCCGCATCAGCAGGGTCACCGAGTAGACAAAGGTCTTGCCCTGCGCCGTGGCGACGTCGCCTTTCGGAATGCTGATCGGCACGGGCGTCTGCTGCACGTCGGACGTGGAGCCCTTGGAATCGATGGCGGCGATGAACAGCCGCACGCGGGCATCCTCTGTTCCCTCGCGGGGCACCAGAACCAGCTTGCCGATGGGGATGCGCACCATGACGGGCACCAGGAAGAAGCCGTCGTCGCGCGGCCGGCTCTGCCCGAACTCGAGGCTCACGCCGAGCGGGTTCTCCTCGAACGGAAAGCTGAGAGCGGCCAGGGTGCTGTCGTTCATCCGCGAGTCGGTACCCTTGTCGCGATACCCGTCGCGGTGACGCACCGTAGCGTCCTTGCGCTTCACCTTGACCTTGAGCTTGTAATACCGCCCGTCGCCGTAGTGGGTGGGCGAATAGCCGAGCGAGTAGTAGCTGTTGAAGTCGCGGGCGATCTTGTCGAGCTGCGGCGCGATGACGTTGGCGTTCAGGATCACCTGGCCACCCGTGTTCTCCGCCATGAGCTGCAAGGTGCTCTGGAGATTGGAGTAGCGAACCTGGTCGATGAGCTGGTTGAAGCCCGGGTTCGGGGCACCGGGCCCCTGGTTCTCGGCCGTGTTCGACTCGTAGCCGCGCAGGCCGGCGGCGTCGATGGTGTAGAAGGTGATGCGGTTGGCGTTGGCCTGGGCCGTCAGCTCGTTGAAGCGCTTGGAGGTGTCATATTCCAGCGTCGACGTCATGCTCGTGGTCTGCTCGCCGTACTTGCTCTGCACAGCGTAGAAGAGATCCTGGCCGGCGATCATTTGCAACCCGTCGCTGACGTAGACCACGGCCTTGCGGCCCGGCATGCCGGCGAGCGAGTCGACGATCTTCTTCAGCGCGTCGATGGAGAACGAAAGATCGTTGTAGGTCGACTCGGCGTAGGTGTGAGCGTAGCCCTCGGCCTCGGAGACGCTTTGCGAGTCGTTGATCTTGCGCAGGAAGTCGCGGTGGTCGGAGTCGTCGTGGACGCCCTGAGCCGAAATCTTCTCCAGCTCCAGCATGGCGCTGGCGATGAGGGCCGGATCGCTGGTGAAGGTGCGCCGGGTGTGGAGCTCGCGGTCGTAGGTGACCAGCATCAGCTCGTCGTCCTTGGCCAGCTTCTGCCCGATGAAGGCCCGCAGCTCGCGCATCACGCGGTTGCGGTCGAACGGCCTGAGATTGTAATTGTCGATGTAGATCACCAGGCGCAGCCGCTGGTCCGGCGGCAGCTTCCCGGCGTCGAGATCCAACGACCTCGGCGGTGCGGGTGCCGGCGGCACCGCCGCTGGGGCGCCGGCCGGACCTTGGGCGACGACCGCCGGCGGGGGCGCATCGCTGCCCGGGGCCATGGCCTTGCCGTTGGTGACGGAGTAGAAGTTGGTGATCTGCACGGGTCTGTTGTTCTCGAACAGCTCGAAATCGTCCTTGTTGAGCCCGGTCACCGAATTGCCCTTCTTATCGGTCACGTAGACGTCGACGTTGACGACGCTGACGTTGACGATGTCGACGAAGCTCGTGTCCGCCGCAGCCTTCGCCGAAGCCGCCGAGGGGGCCGGCTTCGAGGAGGCGGGCGGCGCAGGAGGAACAGCCGGCTTCTTCTGGGCCTCCGCCCTGCCCCCGGCAAACAGGCTCCCCAGAATCGTAAGCAAGCAACATGCCGTAAATTGACGCAACCTTGAGCTCATAAACCTCTTCTTCCTGGACTTGGTCCGCCAGGGATTATAGCTACTTTGGTCCCACGACCCCCGGGGCCGGGGTGATGAGGGGTCACTTCGGCGGCACCGTGACGTCCGTTTGGGCCAGGAGAATTTTGCCGCTCTGGGGATCGAACACCGCCAGGGTCAGGTGGTGCGGCAGCTTCCGCAGCTTGAGCTTCGTGTCGTACTTGATGACCGCGCCCGGCTTGGGCGAGGTTGCCGTCGTGATGGTGATGGGGATCACCGGCACCGGCGCCCGAGCGCCGCCGGAGTCCACGGCCGAGACCCGCAGCTCCACCTCGGCGGTGTACTTGCCGTTCACCGGCACGAAGGTGAGGGCCTCGGCAGGAATACCGAGGGTGATGGGCAGCTCCATCTCCCGCCGGCCCGAAGCCGCAGACTGCCCCAGCTTGATCAACAGTGGCGCCGAGTCCGGCCCGTTGCCGAACATCATGGCGCTCTCCACCTGCATCGACACCTCGGCCTTGCGCGACAGGTCGAGGAAGTCCTCGCGGTAGCGCACCTTGAACCCCGGGTGGGTGACGGTGACCTCCACCTTGTGGCGCTTGTCGTTGCCCTGCCAGGACGGGGTGAAGCCCAGCCAGTAGTAGGAGCGCGTGTCGGACTCCGCGCTGTTCAGCGCGTCGTTGGCGAGCGAGTTGAGGAGCGCCCGGCCGCCCGTCTGCTGCGCCACCCACTGCAGGGTCGCCTCGTGCTCCTGCTCGCGGATGTTGAGGCCCGTGGGCGACGGCGACGATTGCGAAGCGTCGGTCACCGTGCCCTCGATCCCCGGTACATCCATCGGGTAGATGGTGTAGCCGAGACGGTTGGCGGTGTCCGCCAGCGGCCGGAAGATCTCGTCACCCCGCGGCACGTCGCGGTCCAGAATGGGCCGGTTGGGATTGTTCACCACGTAGTCGGCGGGCGAGAACGGCCAGCCGCCGGAGAGCAGCAGCATGACCTTGCGTCCCGGCGGCGAGGCGAAGCCGCGCAGGGTGCTGACCGCCGCGGAGACCTCACGCTCTGCCTGGCTCGCGAGACGGTCGGCGTACTCGATCTCCTCGATGTTCAGCCGCTGGGTGAAGGAGGCGCGGGGGCCCGGCTCGAAGGCCGAGCCGCCGATCAGGCGCCGCGACGAGTCGAAGCTGCGCAGCTCGGCCACCCGGCCGAGCCCCTGGGCCGGTTCGCCGATCGCCTTCTCGATCGCCGAGCCGAGCTGGCGCACCGAGTTCGACCACGACGAAAGCATCTCGACGTTGCGGCCGTCGAAGGCCACGATCGCCATGCGGTCGTCCGGTCCGAGCCTGGAGAGCTGGTCCTTGAGCGACCGCAGCACGCCGTCGCGGCGGTTGGCGAGCGAGAAGAAGTTGTCGACGAACACCAGGTAGCTGGTGCCCACCGGGCTGCCCGGCGCCAGGCTCGGCAGCCCCTTGACCGAGGAGGCCGCGGACTCGGCCAGGGCGATGGCCGAGCCGCCCCGCACCTCGTTGAAGTACTCGACAGGCACGACCTTGCCGTCGACCTTGAGACGGAAGTCGTCCGGCGTGAAGCCGGCCACCCGGTTGCCCTGCTTGTCCGTGACCACCACCTCGACGTTGACGACCCGGACGTCGATCTGCTCGCCGAAGACACTCTGCGGCGGGTTGGCCGGCGGTGCCTGCGGCGGCTGGGCGTTGGCGGGGGTCGAAGCGAGGGGGAGGAGGGCGGCCAGCAGGGTCACGACAGCCAAGCCGCCGGAACGGAGCTTTCTCATGAGTTTCTCCAACTTGGGGGAGCGGCCGGCAGGACCGCCCCCGGGTTCTCTCTTCATGACAACAAGCGCGGCCCTCTCTTCATTCTCGCCTTCATTCTTGCGCCAGCGACTGAAGGTCGAGCGTCTTCCAGGCGCGGACCTCGCCGTGCTCGCCGCCGACGGCGAAGACCACCTTGCGGGTGGACCGCGCCAGCTTGACGACGGTCTGCACGCTCGTCGTGGCGCCCGCCGGCGGCAGCCCGTTCGACTTGAAGCGCACCTGCAACGTCCGCCAGTGCGGATTGGCGTCGCTCTTGTCCAGAGCGGCGATGGAGAGCGTGCCCACCAGAGACCAAGTCCCATCCTCCACTTGCGGGGCGAGGGCGTCGGCCGGAACCTCCACCGTCACCGGCAGCTCCCGCCGCAGGAAGCTCACCCTGCGCAGGACGCCGGGGGTCACTCCCAGCGGATGCTCGTCCTTGGGGAAGCCGTAGAGCAGCAGGCTCTCGGCCTGGACCTGCGCCTCCGTTTCCCGCGAAAGATCGGAGAAGCCGCTGCGCGAGCGCACGGCGAGCCCCGGCCGCCGCATCTCGAGACTGATCTTGTGACGGCTGCCATCGGCCTTCCACTGCGGGGTGAAGCCGAGCCAGTAGTAGGAGCTGGTGTCCGCGGTCACCCGCTCGAAGGCGTTCTGCCACGCCGAGTTGAGGATCGCCTTGCCGCCGGTCTGCCCCGCCATCACCTCCAGGTTTTCGTGCACGCTCTGCCCGAAGGAGGTGGTGATGAAACTGTGAGGCGTGGGTTCCATGGCGCTCGCGTCGTTCCAGGACGAGAGGGTCAGGGCACTGGGGACCTCGACCGTGTAGAGGGTGTAGCCGAGGAGGTTCGCGGTCTCGAAGACCGGAGCGAAAACTTTCTGGGCCTCGGGAAAGTCGACCGCGCTGGGCGCTCCCCGGTCCGGCTGCGGCACGTCGGGAAGCCCCCAGCCGCCGTTGAGGAACAGCATCACCTTGCGTCCCGGCGGCGCGGGGGTGCCGCGCATCGCCGCCACCGCCGCCCGCATTCCGATCCCGATTCCCCAGCTCATGGAGACGATGGCCGACCCGGTGTCCCGTAACAGCACGGCGTCCTCACCGTCCGAACGCATTTCAGCCAACATCAGCAAGCCGAACGAGGGGCGATTCTCAGCCGCCGTGAAGACGTTTTCCAGGGCCTGGCGGTCGCCGGTCCAGTCGGTCAGCCGCGTCACCTTGTGCCCGTCGAACGAGAGGACGGTCATGCGGTCGTGAGGCCCCAGCCGGCCGAGGTCGGCCTTGAGCTTGTCGAGCACCAGGTTGCGCTTCGCCGGGATCGAGAATTGATCGTCGATATACACCAGATAGTTGGTGCCCACCGCCTCGCCGGGCGCCGCCATCGTCGCGGGAGCCGCCGGGGCCACGGAGGTGGCCGGCGCCTCGCCACCGCGGGCCGGAGCGGGCGGCGCCACCGCCTGCCCTGCTTCCACCTCGGTGAAATAGTCGATAGGCACCTCCTGGCCGTCCACCAGCAGGCGGAAGGCCGCGGCGTTCAAGCCCGGGACTCGCCCGCCCTTGCCGTCGGTGACCACCGCCTCGACGTTGACCACTCGCACGTCGATCGACTCTCCGTACGGCTTGACGGTCGGCGGCGGCACGGCGGGAGCGGCCATTGCCGCGGTGGCGGTCAAGGCGATCGTCGTGGCCAGGACTGAGATCATGCGGGTTTTCATGGTTTACCTCCCTCACTATTGTAGCGACGGTTGGAGTTGAAAGTCCGTCTGACCCCAAAAGAGCATTTCCCTCAGAAAAAATCACAACCTCTAAAATTTATTGATAGCAAAGGAGATGCCGGGTCAAATAGGCGGGACGGCGGGGTGAAATGACCCGCGGAGAGGATGATCGGCGTCCTCTCCAGGGGACGACTATCTACTTGTAAAGCTGGCTACTTGTGATGCTCGACGTTGGCGTCGCCCCAGATCGAGCGGCCGGTCTGGGAATCGGGGACGGTGAAGACCAGCCGCTGGCCCATGTCGCTGAGGCGGACCACCGTCTGGAAGCGGACGTAATTGCCGGCCTTGGGCAGCGTCGCGACGGCAACCTTGAGGCGAGTGCGCAGGTTGGAGCGTCCGCCTTTCTCGTCCATGGCCGCCAGGCTCAGAGGGACCTCCGCCATGTAGCCAGTACCTCGCGGCGCCATCGCCAGGGCCTCAAAGGGCACGCCGAGGGTGACCGGCACCTCCAGCTCCCTTCCCCGCCGGTGGGGCGCCCCGAGCTTCACGAAGAGCCGCCGCTCCTGCTCCGCGCCGCCGAAGAGCAGGACGCTCTCGGTCCGGAGAGCGGCTTCGCTCGACTTCGACAGATCGGAGAACCCTTGGCGCGACCGCACTTCGAGCCCGCCGCCCTGCATCTTCACCGTCACCTGGTGGGTGCGGTCGTTGGCTTTCCAGGAAGGGGTGAAGCCGAGCCAGTAATAACTGCCCGTCTCCTGCACCGCCGCTTTGAAGAACCGGTTGTCGAGCGGGGCGATCGCCGTCCCGCCGGTGACGCGGGCCAGAACGTCGGCGTACTTGATCGCAAAGGTGCCCGACTGCGCGGAGTCGACCGGGTACACTGAATAGCCGAGCCGGTTGGCGGCTCCCAGCACGGGGCCGTAGAACCGGGGGGCGGACTGGAGCGCCCAGGCGCCCGAGAGGAGCAGCATGACCTTGCGGCCGGGAGGGGCCTCGAAAGCCCGCAGGGCCGAGGCCGCCGCGTCGGCCGATTTGCGGGCATCGCTGAAAGCATCCGGGCTGACGGCATCGCCTTCGAGAGCCGCGAGCTCCGTCTCCACGACACTGGGTCCTTGCGAACGGTCCCCGTCGTCCAGAATTGCCGCCGAGTCGATCAGCAGCGTCACCTCCGACTGTGGGGCTTCCAGATGGACCCTCGCCACGGCGCCGTGGGTGGGGCGCTGCCGGGCTTTCTCCAAGGCCGCCTCGAGGGCCTCGGCATCCTGCGTCCAGGGAGCCAGGACCTCGATGTGGAGGCCGTCGAACGCCAGCACCGCCATGCGGTCGGCGGGGCGAAGGAGGTTGAGGTCGAGCTTCAGCTTCTTCAACAGATCGTCGCGCTGGGACTGGATGGAGATGGACTCGTCGATGAAGACGAGGTAATTGCGCCCGACCGCCTCCCCCGGCGTCACCGGTCCGCCGCTGCCGGACGTGGAAACGGCGCCGCCCTCCTCCACCTCCGCGAAGTACTCGACGGGCACCTCCCTGCCGTCCACCAGCAGCCGGAAGTCCGCGGCCTTCAATCCGCGCACCCGTTTCCCGGCGTGGTTCGTAATGACCGTCTCGACGTTGACGACCCTCACGTCGATCGTCTCGCCGAACACCGGCTCCTGCGGCGCCCGGGGCGCCTCCTGCGCGCTCAAAGATAAGGAGAGGCATAGGGAAACCGTCGCCGCCGCGGTCGTCCATCGGATTGAAAGAGCCATCACTCCTCCTTGTAAGATCGAGCCGGTAAACAGACTTCTGAGGAGCCACGGTAAGCAAGGCGGGTGCCCGCTGCGTTCACGGGGAAGAGAGCGGCGGGTCGCCCCCTGGAGAGGACTCCGGATTCCGCCTTGGGGGACGACCGATCCTTAGACTGTAGCTGCCGCACTTCGAATGGGCTGTGCGCCAGCCCGCGCGTTCCACTTCCCTACGTTCACGCCCTTCACGAGAAGCCAGAGGCAGAGGGATGCCTCCCCAACAAAGGCGGGAACCAGAATGGCGGGGAATATCCGATTTGCGAAGCTTGGGGACAGGATCAGCGCGAAGCTATCCGTCAGATAGCTCAAACCGGCGAGCTGCATCAGAACGCCTACCGCCTTGGGCAGATAACCCGATCGGAAGATCAGGTACCCGAGAATCAGGCACACACAGCCGAAGAAGATCAGGGCAACGCCAAAGCCATAGCCATGCGATTTGACCGACAGGCTCGCCATGGCGTAGAGCTGCTCCGGCGCGAACGCTTTGAGATATTCAGCACTGCCCAGCGGAAACATGCCCCAAGCAGATAGAGCTGAACCGACGCTTCGACGGCTATCGATACCAGATTGAAGAATACCGCCAGCAAAGCGAGCTCTTTGCTGACCGGTCTCAGCAGGACAAAGAAGATCAACGTCAAGGAAATAGCGCAAATCAGCATGAAGAATTCGGCAGCGATACCGAAACGCCACAGCGACTCCAGCGACCTGATGTTGGCGGCCGTGGCCGTTGCATCGCCGGATACGACGATCCTGTTCCGGACGAAGGCCTCGTTGAAGAGGCCCAAGACAATGATGATCAGGTACAGTACGCCGCCGATTCTGGAAAGAACCTGGGGCGAGGTTTCGACTTGGTGCTCTTCCATGTCAACTCCCTTCTCGGCACGCTCGGGTTCGACGCCACCGCGCACGGGCGACCCGTCAAGTAGGCCCGGACGGGTGGCAAGGCCGCGTTCACTCGCCACTAGATACGCCGAGAAGGCACGATGCTTACAGTCGCCGTCTGGGTGCCACGGCTAGCGCCGAATGCCGTCCGCAAGGACCAAATGCAATCAGACCTGCAGAAATCAGACCGGTGGCACCCAGCGATGCCCACATCAAGCTGGGCGCCAAGCACTTCCAAGTGTCCCAAACATGCTGTAATGCACCAATAGATAACAGAAGAAAAGCACCACCGTTGCTTACGATGCCGGCCCACACCGTGCCGCTAGGATATCTTCCGTGGAGCGTATCGATCAGCCCGAATACGTAGCCTACCAGCAGAGAACCATAAGCCATGCCGAGTAGTCTAATAAAGATGGCGGCCGGCCCCAAGTCGGGGAACCCGATTGTCTCATGTAGAAAGCGTATGGAGCAAAACAGCAGTGGAATGAACCAAAAAACAGTGGTAACCACTATCTTCAGGATCAGTACTCTGGAGAGATTCTTCATGCGGTAAGCCTATCCCAAGTAACCCGTCACCGTTCGCGACCGCTTCGCACCTATTCGTTCGCGACCAGATCATCAAGAACTGCCCCGGCGATGGCCTTACAGATGTCAGTTCGCACCTGCGGAGAATCCGGACCTATGTTCAGCAGCGTATCTACGGCTGGAACATCTATGAATTCAACTTCTACAAGACAAGCGCGAGCTTTGGTTCCAAGGCTCGCCTCATTCAACACGCCTAGCTTCTGATCCTTAACTTTCCTATCCTTGGCGTCTGCGTCATGGGCTTTGACGGCATTGAAGGTCGCCTTCTGGACTCGCTGGGCGAAGGCCTTATCCGCAGCATAATTTGAGTTAATCGCTTTCGGGCTGATGAGAGTTTCTGTTCCTCTTGTCGTACCATTGAACCCGTTGAAGTGAATGGAGAGGAAAACATCTGCTTTCTTTGACTTGCCGACTGCAGCCCGCGCGGAGAGGCCAAGATTCGAATCGGCATCACGTGTCAGGAAGATCTTGACATCATGGCCACCGATCGAGGCAGCCTCCTGCAAAGCGTCACATACAAGAAAAGCAAAACGCAAGGTCATATTCTTCTCCAGCACTCCGCTCGGGCTCGTCGCATTATTCTTCGATGAGCCGCCGACTTCTAGTGACCCACCGTGCCCTGGATCAATCACTACGATACCCTTTGCCATAAATCCCCCTGGTAGCCTCGTCATGCTTAGGATTTGCGACGCGATGCCCGCCCCTCCGGCAGCCATATCGTCACTTCGCGCCTTAGATCGATTCTACATCGGTTCACACTTTTCGTCAAAACCACCGCACCCTTATCTCCGCCCCAGGTTCTTCATCCGGAGAGCCTACCCGGGTCACGGCGTTCATGCCATACCTTTAGCGGTGCTGGCGCTTTCTGCCGACTGTGCGATCACCTCACTGATTCGTCGCGCCTCAAGAGCAATCTCGCGTAGCATGCCCGTTGGGGACACGTGAAATCCGCAGAAGTAAAGCCCCGGGACCGGCGTCTCCGGCCCACTGAACAACGGCGTACCGTCGTCGTCGTAGGTTGCCACGGCTTCCCCCAGGAACGCGTTGACTCGCGGGCGATAGCCAGTCGCCAAAATCACGGCATCGAATTTCCTTTGTCTTCCGTCGGTGAACAGAATGGCATCTTCAGTGAATCTTTCGATCCCGGGGTAAACTTTTACCTGGCCGCGCTTGATCAGTTTGATCGTGCCCACGTCGATCAGCGGGATGCGCGCGTTGCGCTGTATCTGCGTGACCGGGCCTTGTGGCAACTTGCGCAATCCATATCGGGTGAGGTCGCCCATGACGGCGCGCAGGAGCGGAGCGTTCAGCGCATCCGCCCAACGCGCTGGCATCTTACTTTGCAGGATGCCGATTGCCAGAATTGGAATGCCGAACAAGTCGCGTGGGATCACATTGACTGGGCTTCGGACGGCCAGGCTCGGCCGTGCGCCATGCTCCCATAAGTCAATGGCAATCTCGCCGCCTGAGTTGCCGAAGCCAACGATCAAGACCTCCTGCCCTCGGAAGGGTTCGCCATCCCGGTACATGGAACTGTGCAAAATACTGCCTTGAAAGGAGTCCTGTCCAGGCCAGGCAGGAAGCCAGGGTTCCCGGTTGTAGCCGGTGGCGATCACGAGATTCGATGCCTGGTAGCGGGTATCCTGGGTCTGGACTTCCCAAATGCCTTGGCTCTGGCGGGCTGAAACGACCTGTTGACCCAATCTGGGCTCCAGGTGGAATTGCCGGGAATACGCTTCCAGGTAGCTGATCATCTGCAGGCGAGACGGGTAGCGCGGGTACTCCTTGGGAAAGGGAGCCAAGGGGAGCGCGGAGTGTTTTTTGTCGGTATGCAGGTGGAGCCGCTCGTAATGTCGATGCCAGGCCACGCCTACCTTGTCAGCCTGCTCCAGGATGAGACAGGAGATACCGGCTTGTTTGAGACAAGCCCCAACGGCCAGCCCGGCCGGCCCTGCACCAACGACGATCGTAGGGTGAGAGGCTTGATCCGCGCTCGGGAGTCTCTTCGGCATAGAGGAGATCATAGTCGGTAGCCCAGCTTTACGCCGAGCGCCCACAACTTCTAGGCGGCGGGGCGACAGCCGGTTGCGTCTTCGCACCCCAGATCAAGAGCCAGAAGACGATCGGCAGCTCCGCGACCTCGAGCTCGCTACGGCACCGCCTGGAAGAATTCCCAAATCTCGTTTGCGGCGTGGATGTCCCGGTTGGAATTGCCAAGCAGGCGCGGGCCATGCAGGGCGGGATGCGGAGCGCTGTGGCCGCCGCCTTGGATGGTGTAGAGCGCGACACGGCGCTTGCCGGGTGCGGACCATAACGAACGCTCTGCGGTGCTCCCGTCGCCGGGATCACGGTCCGGGAATTGCGTCACGTGGGGAACGCCTGCGAGGCCGGCAAGCTTGCGGAAGTAGTCGATGCTCGCTTGCGCGGAGAGCACCGGCCCGCGGTTACCCCAGACACCATAGAGGACGACATCGCCGCCGCGCCACGGGTTGAAGGGATCGCCCGTGCCGTTCATGATCAGCATGGACACGGGCTGGTTCTTCGGCGTAACGGCCATGTTCTCCGGCGCGGGCACGCTGGCGACGACGGCGGCGTACGCGCGCGCGAAGTCCGGCGTCTGCAATGCCAGGCGCAACGCCATCGCCCCGCCGTTGGAAATGCCGGTGACGTAGACGCGCGCGCGATCGGCGTTGTGATCCTTTACGAGGCGATCCACCAGGGCGTGCAGGAACCCCACGTCATCGACGTTCTCGCGCTTGGCCGCAAAGGGCCCCTTCACGCGGCAATCGTTCCAGTGGCCTTCGTAGCCCTGGGGATAAACGGCGATGAAACCCTGTTGATCCGCAAGGAGATCGAAGTCATACCCATAATACGTGCGCGCCTGTTCCCCCGTGCCCATCGAACCGTGCAGCGCGATGACCAGCGCAGGGTGTGTCGCCGGCTTCGCGGGCAGATACGCGATCCAGGTACGCATTCGCCCGCCATGTTCCAAAGCGCCGCGCTCGATTTTGCCCGGCAGCTTCGGCATTGGCGGAAAGGAATGCCGCAAAGCCCAAAACGCGAGACCTATGAATACGGCCGCGGCAATCGCAATCGACAAGAACGCAACCTTCAAGCGTCTGCGCATGATTCCTCCCGTGCATCGTCGCGCTGAAGCAGGCCCGAACGAAGGGTCGTCGTCAGGTGTTGTGCTCCACAGTGATGATGACTTTTCCTCGAGTGTGTCCTTCTTTGAGATATCGGATGGCCTCGGGGGCCTCACTCAGCGTGTAACGCCTGTCGATGATTGGTGTTACCTTGTTCGCCTCGATCAGCTCTTTCAGGACGATCAGGTCGTCCGTGTTGACTGACGCTACGAAGAAGACCACGGTCTGGCTCACGAACCTAGACGACACGAGCACCTTGAGCAAATTCGGCAGCGGCCCAATCCAGCGACCGCCAGGTCGCGCTCCGACCGGGACGAAAGTCCCCTTGGGGGTCATGACGCGCCGGGACTCCGACAGCGGACGATTCCCCGCACAATCGAAGATCAGGTCGTATCGCTCCGCGCTCCGGGTGAAATCGTCCTGGGTGTAATCGATGACATGGTCCGCACCAATCGATCGCACGAGGTCCACGCTCTTCGTGCTGCACACACCGGTCACTTCCGCTCCGAACGACTTGGCGATCTGCACGGCGAACGTGCCAACACCGCCCGCGGCACCGTTGATCAGGACCTTCTGCCCAGGCTGAACCCGGCCTTTATCGCGAAGGCCCTGCAGAGCGGTCAACCCCGCCACAGGTATGGCCGCCGCCTGCTCGAAGGTGAGGTTGGCCGGCTTCAAGGCCAATCGGTTCTCGGCAGCGCAGACATATTCGGCGAAAGCGCCGCGGGCGCAGCCGAATACCGGATCCCCGGGCTTGAGGCGCGTAACGTTCCTGCCAACCGCTACGACCTCTCCGGCCAGATCGGCTCCCGGACGGGTCCTCTTTGGTTTGCGGAGCCCGGTCATTGGGCGCATGATGAAGACGCCGCTCATGAGGTGACAGTCCATTGGATTGGCGGCAGCGGCGCGAATCCGTATCAAGACTTCGTCGTCACCGGGCGAAGGCTTTTCAACCTCTTCACAATGAAGAACATCGGGCGAGCCGTAGCTGCGATAGACGATGGCTTTCATGAGGCCTCCAAGCGCACCGCGCCCCTGGTCAGTCCAGGAAGATCCCGCTATGTAGCAGGTCGCTGGCACCTATGCAGCGGGTAGAATACAGGCGATGGTCCCAGGAAAAAGGGGGGAAGCGATGCTCTCTCTACGGATCGAAGGGGTTCTCGTGGGGTTGCTGCTCACTGTGCCACCGGCTTGGGCCGATGGGGCGCCGCACCTGTTGGCGAATCTCAGTCGTGAGACAGTCCCGATGTCGTCCCTGGAAGAGCCCCTGGGAGAGCCGGCCGGATTCTTCGAGCTCGGCAGGCGACTGTTCTTCTCGACCTCGACAGGGGACTGGCAGTCTCTGGACCAGGGCATCCTCTGGCGCACGGACGGCTCCGCGCGCGGCACGGAGCAGATCTCGACCACCCTCTGTCCGTCCCGGTGTTCGAGCATCGTGCCGCTGGCAACGTGGCGCGGCATCACGCTGCTGCGGATCAGCTTCAAGGACGGCTCCGACACGACATACCGGCTCGGACGAACGGATGGAACGTCCGCCGGAAGCTTCCCGCTGACGGAAGACTTCTGGGGAGATCCCGATACTTATGCTCGGCAGGTCTACCTCCTTGCCGGCGCGGACGCCTTCTTCTTCTTCGCCTACCAAGGGGACGGTTGCTCGCTCTGGCAGAGCGATGGGACCCGCTCCGGAACGACGGTCTTCCACGGGACCGACGGGCTGCCGTTTTTCGATCCTACCGGGGTCACGGTCTGGCGAGACCGCCTCTACTTCGTCGCCTCGCACGGCGAATGGAGTGAGGCGGGGCTCTGGAGCACCGATGGCACGCCGGGCGGGACCCGTCTGATCCGCAACGGGGGGGATGTCGGGCCGCTGGTGGCCACCCCGTCGCGCTTGTTCTTTACGGCGGGAGAAGCGAGCGAGGAGCTCTGGCTCACCGATGGCACGCCGGCGGGCACCCGGCGCGTGGCAGAATTCGACCCGCCGGGTGTCGGCTCGATCAACGCGTCAGGGGACGCGGTCTACTTCACACTGCGGCCGGGCGGACACCGGCTCGAGATCTGGCGCAGCGACGGCACCAGCCAGGGCACCCGTCCGCTGACCCAACTCCCGCCGGAGGTCTACACGGCCAGCCACTTCCAGCGCGTCGGCCGGCGCTGGCTCTTCGTCGCCGACGAAGGGGGCGACACCTTGTGGACCGCGGAGGAGGGCTTCCGGAACCCCGCGCCGCTCGACTGCCCCGGCGGCCGCTGTCCGTCCGTGTATGAACCTCCTTACAGTCCTGCTTCCGGCGTCTGGCTCTTCTCGAGTTATGACGACCATGGCGTCGCGCTCTGGAGCACCGACGGTACCGGTCCAGGCACCCGGCGCTTGAGCTCTGTCTGCTTTGATTTCCAACTCTCTCCCGGTGGCCCGGACCTCTTCCCAGGCCCTGCCGGGAAAATCTATTTCCGGGGCTGCCCGCGGCAGGGCCATGCGCCGGAAGATCATCACCTCTGGGTTACCGACGGTTCCCCGGCGGGAACCTACGAGGTCGGCGGTCAGGTCTCCGCCGTCGGCTTTCTCCATGGGCTCGCCTATTTCGGCAGCAGCCCCCTGAACGACTTTGCCGCGGAGCTCTGGGTGACGGATGCAAAGCCCGGCCTGGCCGGAGGATCGCGACCCTGCGACGATACCGGCCAGGATCCGAGCCGCAGTTCCAGGCATCAGGAAACCGCGTGCTCCTCGCCGCCATCCCTGAGCACGGCCGGATGGGCCTCTGGACGAGCGACGGTACGCAAAGCGGCACCCTTCCCGTCGTCGATCTGCCCAAGGATCCCGAGCGGTTCCTCACCCATCTTCTCGGTCCTGTCGGTTCCCGCCAGCTCTTCACGGTCGTCCGCTTGAGGGAGGAGGACACCAAGGAAACGCCCGAGATCTGGCGGACCGACGGGACTCCTCAGGGCACGCAAGTCGTGGCCACGCTACCGCTGTGGTCGTTCTTCAATCAATGGACGCCCTGGAACGGAAAGCTTCTCTTTACCTACGACCACGACGCAGGGCTGGGGGGCTGTTCCCTCGGGATCACCGACGGTACCGTGGCTGGCACGCGGGAGATCCTTTTCCAGGAATCCTCGTCTTTCTGCGATACTTCGCTGGTTCCCTTTGGCTCCAGCTTCCTCTATCTGGACTCGGAGGACTCCATCACCCGGCTCTTCCTCTCGGACGGCACCGCTGCGGGCACCAGGCCGCTCGCCACCTTCGAGGGGTTTCATGATTGGCGGCCCGTCCGGGTCGGAAACACGATCTTCTTCGAGCTGGTCTCGTTCGATCTGAACTCGCACTCGTCCGCCCAGCTTTGGCAGACCGACGGCACCCCCGCGGGAACCCGGCTGGCCTCACCGCTGATCTCGGTGAGCGACCTCTACGCCTTCCAGGGCTCCCTCTACCTCACCGCCGCCCTGCCGGACGATTCTGGCGGAGGCCGGGGGCTCTTCCAGATTCGCCCCGGGTCGGCCCCCGTCCTGCTGGCCAAGGTTGGGCAGTACAGTTGGCTCTTCGATCCACCGCTGCAGTTCGCTGCGGCCGGCGACCGGTTGTTGTTCGGTCTGGAGGATCTCGACACGGGCTTCGAGGTCTGGGCGACCGACGGCACCCTGACAGGGACCCGGCGGATCCGCACCTTCGAACGCCTTCCAGGCGATCCATTTCCCCAGGCCGAAGCTCTGGTCTCCGCTGGCGACCGAGGGTTCTTCGCGGCCAGCGATGGCGTTCACGGACGGGAGCTCTGGGAGAGCGATGGAACCCTGGAGGGAACCCGGATGGTCGTCGACCTAGCGCCCGGCGGTTATTCTGCGATCCCCACGCCTTCCACCCTCGTCGTCGCGAACGGCTATCTCTTCTTCGCCGCCGACAACGGCAAGACCGGGCCCCAGCCCTGGGCCCTGCCTCTGAGCCCTTGACCCGCCCGGGCCGGTTGCCCAAGATGCTCTAGAATTCGAGCCGCCGTATATTGTTCCGAAGTTCAGGTTCCGCAGCACTCTTGAGTCGCGCTAGGGCGTCTGCGACGCCATCGTGAAGGTGCTGGCTGCCAAAGCGTTCCATGACCCAGGCCCACCATCCAGGTGAGATCGAAAAGTCTCAACCAAAGCCAACACGCGTATGTTGACTATCGAGTGGCGTGCAGTTGATGTGATTCAGGACGGTAATACCCAATGGGAGACGTGTTACCAACTCGAGTTGATGCTTCTCTGGCGTGACGGCCTGAATCGTGATGTGAACGTCCCATCGCTTTCCCAAGGCGACCGTCTGGGCGAAGATTTGCTGGCCGGAGTGCGCCGGACTTTCGGGGATGATAGAGCAGATCTGAGCATCCCACCACTGGGCATACTGTGCGGGGTCAGCGAGCAAGCGCCACACTTGTTCGATGGGTGCCTCAACGGTGGCCATGGGACATGTGCTGAAGCTCATAGAAAAGGGGTGGCCTTTCAAAGTTCGAGTGCTTCAGCAGCTCGCTGGCACCTAGGCAGTCTAATGGAACCGTCCTCGGTGTCAAGGCGATTCTATAAGTCGCTGGCACCTATGTAGTGGCACCTATGTAGTTACGACCCGTCCGACGCTCCCGTGGGCGGCCACGCGCCGATCCGCTGCCGTAACGCAACGATCTTACCAAGATGATACGCGTTATGTACCGCCACACTGTTCAGCTCGTCGGCCATTGTCACGCCCGGCTCTACCTCGAGCGCCAACCGCTCAGGCGCCTGCCCCATCGCTGCCGCAGCGCCAGCGCCGTCCAGGAACACTCGCACCAAGTCGTGCCATTGGTGCTCGTGCTCCGGCGCCACACTCGGGTACACGTCGCGGGTCGGCTCGCCCGGCTGAATGATACTCTGCTGGTACGCCACAACGTGCCACAGCTCCTCGTAGATCGAGTGCGACGCGCCGTGCGGGCATAGCGTGACTTGCTCAAGCGTCAGCCCCGACAGCAGGCGGGCTCGCCCGGGGAACTCGCCGACTAGAAACAGATGCTCCAGGATATGCATCGCATCGCGCCCTTTCTCCGTGTGTTCGTCGCTGCAACACGGTCGCGGCCTAACGCGCTTAAAGGTGAGCAAGCGGGAACCGCGCTTTTTGCGGTTTCCGTCCGCTCGACCGCTCGGGTTGGCCGCACTACCGATACGTTGCGATATTTGTATGCAGCTTCTCCTCTACAGCGGCTGCTCCAATTCTACCCCGAGTACAGAGCCATGGCTAGACGTTCCGCTTCAGCAGGCCGCTGGCACCTATGTAGGCAGTCTAATGGAACCGGGGCCTTGGTGCCAGGGGACCCTCGCGGCCGCGGCTGGAACTAGCCGCGAGGCGGTTTCCTCAATTTGATGGTCTTCCTCCAGCAGGTCGCTGGCACCTATGTAGCCCTTCGTCGCCGGATAGCGCCGCCGGCGACGTTCTTTGACAGCCGTCTGCCCGATCCGAGGGCCATCCTCCACCGCGAGCCGCGGCAGGCAAGCCGGAGGTGTCTCCGAACGGTGCGTCCAAGAGGTCTGTCAAGCCGGAGGGTCTTCATGCGTTAGCCTTTCAGAGCGACCTCAAGCCGATTTTCCTCAATTTCCGGAGGCCCTCTTCAGCAGGTCACTGGCACCTATGTCTGTTGGTACCTGGGATTGCTGCAATTGTTCAACCTCATGCCGCAGCTTTATTATCTCCAGTTCCTTCTTTGCAAGTTCTCTCTCGTAAATTTTTAGTTCGCGTTTTTCCTTCCGCCAGCCGAGAATAGTCGTAGATACAATACCAATTGTTGAAAACATCGTAAGGGCAGCCGCTAGAAACGACGCCAAGCCTCCTAATAGAGGAAGGGCGTGCAGAAATTGACCGACTAAACGCAAAAACAATAAAAGCAATAATATTAGCGCGAACAAAAGCTGAAGATTTTTTAAACGCACCTTCCTCCTCCTCTTGCCCCTCTTAGCAGCAGCAGTTCGCCGGCACCTATGCGGCCCTCGCGATCGCTGTCTATTCTGCTTCGTCTTCAGTTCGCGGAATAGGCCGCCTCTCTTCTTCAGCGATAGCCTCCTCAAGGCCACCGGCTTTTTCTACCCACCTTTCAGGATCAAGATATATAGCGTCTGAAGTGCCCACGAAGTACCCATATCCCCCTAGAAGCGTTCCGGCCAACTTCAAGTCGACTTTCACTGATTCTAATTCTCTTGGGTGAGTAATGCGGTCTCGAAAGAAACGAGCCCCGCGAAATCGAAAGCTCCTGTGTGGAGATCTCCACATCCCGCATCAAGACAGTTCCGATCTGGTGAACTTCGTGGAGGCTTCTGGCAAGCTTAGGGGTCCACTTGAACTCCTTCATCTATTTGCCTCCGGGCTCGCGCTTGTTGGGGCCCGCTTGTTGGGGCCAAAAGTGTCATTGAGCGACGACTATCAGTTGTTGGCCAATAAGTGCTAGGCCATTCACCCAACCGAGGCGTGCACCTAATGTGGTTGATGCTCTGACGCGGTACCACGTATGTGGTAGCTCGCTTCCATCAACAGCTAGCACGGTGATGACGGTGCCTGCACTCAGTCGCCCCATGGAACTGGCGGCTCGAAGAGGGTCAGCAGGGTGCAGTTCGGCGGCGAGAGGCGTTTCGCGGGATAGCCTGTACCTTACGCCCCGTCGAAGGTTCTCGGGATCGCCATAGTCAATCGAACTCGCGAGCGCGACTTTGCTAATCGCGTAAGCGACCTTGACCTCTGCGGTGACGATCCTAAGCCCGGAAGTGGAAGTAGACATTTTTCGGCCGACAAGGTTCTGATTTCTCGTCCCAAATCGAGGGTCAGACTGATTGATCGGCACCACGAATGATACTGCTACAGATTTGTCGAGCTTGGTGATGTGTATAGGTTTCCCCATCTGAGCGAGGTACTTGAGGCTGTCGTCAAGTTTCGCTTTCCATGCCGCGTTGTCCAGGTCCACGCGCCGTGGTTTCCGCCATTCCCCGACCGTGGAGTGAGTGTCAAGGTACTCGATCGGGTACTCCTGAAGGGGATGCCCAGCCCAATACGATCTCGAAACACCGACCATCAAGACTGTGGAATCTGGCAAGTCGGTATCAAGAGAGACAAGAAGATGATGACCCTCCAGTATGGTTCTCGGCTCGAAGCGATCGCACTTGACGGTCTGAGCTAGTGCAATTTCCGGCGCTAGCGTAAGCAGAAGAAGCAGTGAGAGCCGGACGACACCTGTGATCTTCATTGAGGTCGCCTCCATTGTTGGACCCCGGGTTGCCTATGATTCGGCGACTCTATGTTCGACCTCGGGCAGCCATAGCGTCACTTCCATGCCTCCAAGAGCATCCATCGCCTGAGGTCCGCATCGAGCTAATCTACTTGGACTCTTGAGGTTAGCCTGACTCTATAACGCTTCAGTCTTTTCGTCAAACTCATTCGCTGTGTCGTATGAGTCTCTGGTGCGTGACTCTACGGCCGGGCCGAGCACCCCTAATGTCAGGTCGCTGGCGCCTATGTAGGCGTGGGCGGCGTCTATCCCTGGAGAAGAGGTGGTGCCTAAGGTGGGCGAATAAGGTACAATCGATGTCTTCACCCTGAACGGTGGCGATAACCGCCATGCCGATTGGAAGGAGGTATGTCGATCATGCCAGCCGGTGAACAGTTGCCCTCAACCATCCCTTGGTTTGGCGCCCGCAAACTCGCGAGTGCACTTCTAGCAGAGACTCAACACCTTCGCGCGCAACTAGCCGAGATGCATAACAAGTTTGAGACGCTGGGCATCCTTTCGGTCCTGCAACTTGAGGAGAAGCGAGCCAACCTCGAACGCGAGGTCGCCGAGCAGGCGACGCGACTTGAACAAGAGCGCTCGGCAGCAGCGACAGCCGTTCAGGCGCTGCAATCGCAACTCGTAGAAGCACGCAGGGCGATTGTTGAGACCGAAGACCTGGCTCTTCTCCAGGAAGCTGGCATCTACCGCTATCGGCACCCTTTGACTGATGCCGTGGCTTATGCAAAGGAACTCGCGGTCATTGAGGATAGAACTAAGGCCATGACGCGAAAGGATGGCGGTGCTGTGCAGGCTACGACGAATTGGACAGTGAACGGCTCGGTTGCACAAGGCCGCGCAATGGTTCGTGACTTTTCAAAGCTTATGCTGCGGGCGTTCAATGCTGAGGCAGACAATCTCGTGCGAGGTCTAAAACCCTACAAGCTTGCCGCGGCAGTCGCGCGTCTCAAAAAGGTCGCTGATACCATTGAGCGCCTTGGTAAAACGATGCAGATACGGATTTCAACACCATATCTCCAATTGCGCGTTCGAGAGCTTGAACTCACCGCGGATTTTTTGCAGAAGCAAGCGGAAGAAAAGGAAGCCGAGCGAATTGAACGAGAGCGTCTACGAGAAGAACGCAAGGTAGCACAGGAGATCGAGCGGGAACGTGTGCGCCTCGAAAAGGAGCGCCAGCACTATACCAACGCGCTCGCGGCTCTGGTCGCTAAAGGCGACGAGGCTGGCGCCGCGCGTTTGCAGGGCCAACTAGATGACGTACAGCGGGCAATTGAAGAGGTCGACTATCGAGCCGCGAATATTCGTGCAGGGTACGTGTACGTGGTCTCAAATATAGGCTCGTTTGGAGAGAAGATGGTGAAGGTTGGCATGACTCGGCGGCTCGACCCTATGGATAGAATCCGCGAGTTGAGTGATGCGTCGGTCCCATTCAATTTCGATGTTCATGCTCTGTACTTCTCGAAGGATGCCGTAGGCATTGAGGCGGCAATGCACGAACGGCTGGCTGAGTCGCGCGTCAACCTTGTCAATCGTCGACGCGAATTCTTCCGCGCAACCCCCTTGGAGGTGAAGGAGCACCTCGCTGAGTTGGCAGGAGAACTGCTGCAGTTTCAAGATCTCCCGGAGGCTCTGGAATACCGACAGTGTCTCACGCGGAGCCAAACGTCCAGATAGATGGACCGCGCTGCTGCGCGAGGCCTGGACGGACGAGCCGGCCCGGGTCGTAGAGCAGTCGGCCGCTCTGGAGGCGGAGGTGGCGGATTGGCTGGATGCCACCCACTACGGTGGCGAAATCGTGGAGGACGCCCGGGCACGCGCCGGCATCACCTCACGCGACTTGCGCGAGTGGGACAAGAATTTCTACCAACTCGTACGGAACTGAAACTGTGCCTTCCTCGGTACGTTCGACCAGCCCCAGCACCTCCAGGCGGGCGATATCTGTGTGTACGTTCGAGTAGTTTCTCTCGGCCGCCTTTGCCAGCGCATAGACGCTGCATGGCCCAACTCGTCGAAGCGTGGCCATCAGGTCGACGCGGGCAGGCGTGAGGTCTGCAAATAGTGACTTTGCTGATTCAAAGCTAAGCCGAAAGTCTGGTGATTTTCCGTGGCACGCCCCCACAACCTGTTCTCTCGCAGCGTGAACGGCTGATCCGGACTTGGCAACCTCAATGATGGCTTTCATGACGACCTCCAGTCTTGGATACTACGTTCGACGTCATCTAGCAGGCGGTCGAGGCCCTCATCTATTGCATGATAGCAATACACCGCGGCTCCGTCCAGTAATGTCGAACCTTACTCTGAACTTAGTGGCCCGGTGCCGCCCGTGGCCCTATGCCATCGCTATCGCGGCCCTTCAGGCCGCACCTCTCGAACTGACCTGGCACCCAGAGCGATGCCCTGGGCTGAAGGATCACGCCCCCTTGGGCCGTCCAGACACCGATGTCTTACTCGAATCACCCACACCACGACAAGGGCAGCGACTCTCTTCCTCTCTCGGCAACGGGCAACCCCGCAGATTAGGCGCTAACGTCTCCTTCCGCGGCAGGCGCTGCACGGCCGATCGTGGCCGGGTCCGCGGTCTGCCTGGAAAGGAGAAAGTGTTGCCATGACGTGCAAACGACTTCGACTGGCGGTCGCCGTCCTCGTAGGGCTCGTCCTCCTCGGTGCGCCGGCGGCCCGCGCCTTGCCGGGGATCGGCGGCTTGGAGGGCCCCGCCCTTCCCACCCGGGAGGCTCCCGGCTTCTTCGCCAGCCTCTGGGGACTCTTTACCCGCCTCGTCCCCATCTTTGAGCCCAACCGAGCCAGCATCGATCCCAACGGCGCCCAGGCCGCTCCCGATCCCAACTCCCCCCAAGCTGTCCCCGGGTCCGACAACCGGGCCAGCATCGATCCCGATGGCTGAGCGCTTCCTCACCGGGAGGCCGGTCCGTTCGCCGGCCTCTCGTTTCAGCTTTCCGCGCTTTGGGTGTCCCAAAACATCGCTCAGCGGAGACTACTCCTAGAAAGGGAGATCGTCATGTGCCCCCAGGCCCGTCCCTCCCAGGAGGACCTTGACCGGCTGATGCAACGGCTCCGGCCCAGGATCGCCGGCCTGTTGGCGTCCCGAAACGTCTCGCCCGAGGAGGCCGAGCGGCTGGTGGGCGAAGCTTTGATCGAGATCGCCTTCCGCTGGTCCCGGATGCATGACCGCGCCGGCTGGCTGTTGAAGACCCTGGACAAGAAGACCCGGCCGGAGACGACCGAGGAGGAGTCCGCCCCATGAGCCCGATGCGCGACGATGGCCGCCGTCCCGACTACACTCCCGCCTTCGACCGCGCCGAGGAAGGCGTGCGCCGGCGGTTCGCCCGCCACACGGAGGAGCTTGACGCTGCGGCTTCTCTCGCCGTGGATCTCCTAGCTGCGCCCGAGGCCGGCCGCGAAGAACTGCTGCGCCAGCCCCGGTTCCGAGCTCTGGGACTCTGCGACTTGCTCCTGGAGCGCTGCCGCGAGGCGTGGACGGAAAAGCCGGCCCGAGCCGTCGAGCTGGCCGTCTTGGCGACAGAGGTGGCGGGCCGGCTGGATGCCGCCCACTACGGCGCCGGAATCGTGGAGGACGCCAGGGCACGCACCTGGGGCCACCTCGCCAACGCCTGCCGCATTGGCTCGGACCTGCGCCGCGCCGAAGAGGCCCTGGCCACCGCCTGGGAGCACCACCGCAAGGCTGGCGAGGACGCATACACCGAGGCCGAGATCCTCAGCTTCGAGGGCTCTTTGCGAAACTCCCAGGGACAGTTCGAGGAGGCGGTCCGCCTTTTCGACCGCGCCCTCGCCATCTACCGCGAAGGACGGGACCGCCACCGAGAGGGCCGTACGCTCATCAAGAAAGGAATGGCCCGCGGGGACGGCGGCCGGCTCAAGGAGGCGATTCGGCTGCTCCGTCGAGGGCTCTCTGCCATCGACACGGCCGAGGAGCCGCGCCTCGAAGTGGTGGCCCGACACAACCTCATCCTCTATCTCCACGAGAGCGGCGACAGCCGGGAGGCGCTCGCCGTGCTGGAGCGGAGCCGGCGGCTCTACGAAGTCTTGGGCGAGCCGCTGCACCGGGCGAGGCTGCGGTGGGTGGAAGGCAAGATCTTCCGCGATCTGGACCGGCTGGAGGAGGCGGAGGTGTCTCTGGGAGAGGCCCGGGCCGCCTTCCTGGAACGGGGTATCGCTTTCGACGCGGCTCTCGTGTCCCTGGACCTGGCGATGGTCCACGCCCGTCGGGGCAATACCGGCAAGGTGCAGCGTCTGGCGGCCGAGATGCTCCCCATCTTCGAGTCCCGCGACGTTCGCTCGGAGGCTCTCGCCGCTCTGGTGCTCCTGCGCGGCGCTGTCGATACCGAGAGAGTCAGCTTGGAGATCCTGGAACACCTCTCCGGCCAGCTCCGGCGCGCTTAGGCGTTCGGGGGACATCGATCCAGGGCCGTAATGCCCTCACAACGCGGGATTTTGCCTTCCGTTCACCGCAAAGAGTGGAGTTCATGCGACGATCGATGCGTAACTTGCGGCGAATGAGACTCCCAATTCGAAAAAAAGAGGACCGACTCTGTTCTGGAGAGGACGCTTTGCGGCATTACGTGCACCCAATGCAGCGCGGAGAGTGCGCGGTGATCGAATGGACACGCTCATCGTGACGATGGACGTGCATTATGCGGCGATTGACGGACATTATGCAGCAAAAGAAGGTCTCTTCACGGTGAAAGAAGTAGCAATCATCGCAAAAGGTGTGTCCATCGTCAGGATTGCAGGTTACGTTGCGGCAATGAGAGGAGCTTCTGAGACGTAGAGAGTGTATTTTGCGGTGATGAGAGTGGATCACGCGGTGATGAGAGGGCATGATGCCGCAAAGAGACTGTCTCTTGCGGCGATGAGAGTGCATGAGGTGACAATGGGTACATCCATTGCCGCGATGGAAGCTCTTATCACCGCGAAATGCACGTTCATTACCGTGACGTTATGGGAAGATCCCTCATTACCACTTCCTTCTAAAACGCAAGGCACCGATCCCGGTGCCCGAGAAAGGTTCTCGGTTCTTGAAGAGAACGCCGCGTTCGGAGACGCCCCACGGGGTAGCTCGCGCTACCCTTTGGGCGTCTCTACGGTAGGGACGAGGAGGGTGATGGGGTCTGACAGGTTGTGGCCATGAGGGGTGAACTATCCCGCGACAACGGATCTCCTACGGGCGACTCCATATAAGCCTCCGTCGTCCACGGACAACGTCATACGCGCAGCTCCGGACCGAGCCGGAATCCTCACTTGGCCGGGGAGGGCTCCGGCGCGAGCGGGGTCCTCGAGTAGAGGCCAACCGGGTGGCCGGCTGGATCGACGACCAGGGCGATGGCTCCGATGCCGTCCTGCAGGTTGAAGGGGAAGCCGGGTGGGATGGTTCCCCCCAACTCCTTCGCTTTCTTGCAACTGGCCTGGATGTCGGTCACCTGGATATAGACCACTCCGTCGAAGGCGGAGATTTTGCCCTCTGCTGCGCGGAGCGTTCCGATCTCCGTGCCACCCGCGACGATCTCGACTGCCAGATCCGTGCCCTGGATCGAGGTAAATTGCCAGTCGAAGAGCTTCCCGTAGAAGTCCTTGGACCGCGGCATGCTGGTCGTGGTGATGTCGAACCAGGCGACGCGGCCCGGTCCGACATCCGGCTTGGGAGTCCTGGGAGTCGCTGCATGGAGCCCCCCAGTCACGAGAGTCGAGGCCAGGATGATCGCCAAAATCGCCTTTTGCATCGCCGTTCTCCTTCTTCAGGTTGTGAGGTAGGGGTCGCAGTAGCGACTCCTAAGTGGTTGAGGACGGCTGATTCTAGCGGCCGGACCGCAGGTCCTCGCGTCACCCGAACGGGTGATCTCCGCCGAAATCGTGAAGAATCATCACTTCGGGTGACTGAACGCCGAGGGCACGCCTGGGCGAAGCGCTCCCTACGGGCTCCCCTCCTCCACCAGCGCGTGCTGCGTGGCCTTCTGCCCGACCTTGGTCACCGCCACGGCCACGCCGATCAGCACCAGCGCGGAGCCGGCGAGGATTCTTGCCGGAAAGGCCTCTCCCATAAAGAGGCTGCCCACGATCACGGCCAGGACGGGCGTCGCGTAGTTGATCATCGACAGGTTCGTGGCCGACTGGTGCCGGAGGAGCCAGAAGTAGATGGTGAAGGGGAAGGCGGAGCCGATCAGCCCGAGGTAGAGGATCGAGAGGATGGAGGCCGAGTTGAAGGTGACGTGCAAGTGGCTCTCGGTCAGCAAGGCCGCGGCGCCCGTCACCACGGCCGTGATCGCCATCGGCACGGCCGCCGTCGAAAGAGGATGGAGGTCGCCTCCCCAGCGCTTCACGACGACGTTGCCCAGCGCCGCGAAGAGGGGAGAGATCAGCAGGATGGCCGCGTGCCTCGCCACCAGGCTGCCACCCAGCGCCTGGAAGTCCGCGGAGAAGATCACCGCGATGCCCGCGAATCCCACGAGGATGCCCGCGATGCTGCGGAAGGTCAGCCGCTCGGCCGGCAGGACGAAGTGCGCCGCGAGCGCCGTCAACAGCGGAAAGGTGGAGAAGATTACCGCACAGAGCCCCGAGGGCACCGTCTGCTCCGCCCAGTAGAGGACGCTGTAGGGGACGATGAAGGTACAGAGCGCGTTCGCTCCCCAGAGCCAGCGCTCGGTGCGGCTACGGCCCAGCTTGACGCCGAAGACGGGGGCGAGAGCCAGCAGCGCCGCCGCGGCGATGGCGAAGCGGAGCGCCACCCCGGTGAACGGCGGCAGGCCCCGCAGGCCCACCCGGATCACAGCCCAGGTGGTGCCCCAGATCAGGATCAGCGCCGCGAGAGACGCCCAGGTGAGAACCCGCCCCGGTTTCGGCGTGCCGGACCTCCTTTGAGGACGTCAGGGATAGATCTTGTACAGCATCCGCGGATACGGAATCGTCTCCCGCAGGTGCGTCAGGCCGGTCATCCAGGCCACGAAACGCTCGATGCCCATGCCGAACCCGCTGTGGGGGAACGCCCCGTATTTACGGACGTCAAGATACCACTGGAACGCCTCGACCGGGAGGTTGTGCTGCTGGATGCGCGAGAGCAGCAGGTCGTGATCGTGAATCCTCTGGCTGCCGCCGATGATCTCGCCGTAGCCCTCGGGCGCCAGCAGGTCGAGGCCCAGCACGGTCTCCGGATTCTCCGGGTCGGGCTGCATGTAGAAGGCCTTGAACGATGCCGGGAAGCGGGTCACCATCACCGGCTTGTCGAACTGGCTGGCGAGGATGGTCTCCTCGTCGCCGCCGAAGTCGTCGCCCCACTGGATCGGGTTGCCCTCGCGGTTGAGGATCGCGACGGCCTCGGTGTAGGTGATGCGCGGGAAGGGCGGCACCACTTTCTCCAGCTTGGCGGTGTCGCGCTCCAGCACCTTGAGGTCCTCCCGCGAGCGGTCGAGGATGCGCGCGGCGAGATAGCCCACGAACTCCTCGGTGAGCGCGCAGAGCCCCTCGAACTCCAGGAACGCCACTTCGGGCTCCACCATCCAGAACTCCATCAGGTGGCGGCGGGTCTTGGACTTCTCGGCGCGGAAGGTGGGGCCGAAGCAATAGACCTTGCCCAGAGCGGCCGCGGCAGGCTCCAGGTAGAGCTGGCCGCTCTGCGAGAGGTAGGCCTTGTCGCCGAAGTAGTCGGTCTCGAAGAGGTTCGAGGTCCCCTCGCAGGCGGCGGGCGTGAGGATGGGCGAGTCGATGAGGGTGAACTGCCGCTCGTAGAAGAAGTCGCGGATTCCCTGCTCCACCTCGCTGCGCACCCGGAGGGCGGCGCGCTGCCGGCTGGAGCGCAGCCAGAGGTGGCGGTGCTCCATGAGGAACGCCGTGCCGTGCTCTTTGGGCGTGATGGGATAGTCCTGGGTGAGGCTCAGGATCTCGAAGCCGCTGGCCTGGATCTCGACGCCGGTCGGGGAGCGCTTGTCCTCTTTGACGGTGCCGCGGACGCGGACGGTGGACTCCTGGGTGACGCGCTCGATGTCCGCCCAGGTCTCTTCCGGGACGTCCTTGCGGCCGGCCACGGCCTGCACGACGCCGCCGGCGGTGCGCACCTGGAGGAAGGCGATTTTGCCGCTGGAACGCTTATTGTCGATCCATCCCGACAGCTCGACCTCCTGGCCGACGTTCTGGGACAGCTCACGAATCGAAGAGACGGGGATGGGGATTGCCTGGCTCATGGGGGCGGGATTGTACTCTACTTCTCCGGCAGGTCCGGCAGCCTGGCGAGAGCGTCGGCCGCCGCCCGCTGCTCGGCCACCTTCTTGCTCGGCCCCTCGCCGGTGCCTCCGAGCTCTCCCGCCAGCCAGCACTCCACGACGAAGACCTTGTTGTGGTCCGGTCCCGAGGCCGCGGTCAGCCGGTACTCGGGCAGGGCCCAGCCCAGCGCCTGGGAGACCTCCTGGAGTTGGGTCTTGGAATCAGTCAAATCCTGGCTCGCCCGCTCCTCGAAACCCGTCTTCATCATGGGCTCGACGACCTTGCGGGCCACCTCCAGACCGCCGTCGAGGTAGAGGGCGCCGATCACCGCCTCCATCGAGTCGGCGAGGAGGGAGGCCTTGGTCCGGCCTCCCGAGCGCTCCTCCCCCACTCCGATCTTGAGCGCCGAGCCCAGACCGATCTCCTCGGCGTGCCGGGCCAGGGCCGGGCGGCTGACGAGCTGGGCCTTGAGCTTCGAGAGCTCTCCCTCGGGCAGCTCCGGATAGCGGATGTAGAGCCATTCTGCGCTGATCAGGCCGAGGACCGAGTCGCCCAGGAACTCCAGGCGCTCGTAATGCTCAGGAATTCCCTGCTCGTTGGCCCAGGAGCGGTGCGTGAGGGCGAGGCTCAAGAGGTCGAGCCGCTTGAAGCGATACCCGAGGCGTTCTTCGAGAGGCGTGGCAGGACGACGACCGAAAGCCATACGGCGATGCTAGCACCCGGCCGGCAATGCCCCTTCGGCCTCTACCCAAGACCCTCATCAGTCCCCGGCCCTCTTCTCCTGACCACCCCATCCCCCTCCCCGGGAGAGGAGGGAGCAAGGCAGGAACGCCCCAGGGGTACCCTCTCCCGGTGTGGGGGTTGGGCGGGGGCGGGAGAGGGGCAGGGGTGAGGGTCTTGGCTAGAGGGTCACTTTCCCAGAGACGGTGTTCGATAGGTTGCCCTTTGCGTCGACGAGTTGGACGGTGAAGTCCAACTCCTTGGCGGCAGGGTCGGGCAGGATCACGGACTGAAGAAGGCTGGCCGTGCCCGACTTCTGTCCGGCGACAGAGCCCAATGGATTGTTGGCGGCGCCGTTGGAAAACGTCACGATGGATCGCGCGATGTCGCCTTCCGGGTCGGCGAAGTCGAACGACAGAGGCAGGGACCCTGTTTTCGCGTCCGCCCGGTCGAACCCGAACACTTTCAGGTTGGTGATGACGGGCGCGGTGCCGGGGTCCGTCGGGCTGTGATGACTCCCATTGCAGGCACTGGCGGCAATTGCGACGGTGGCGGCGAGCAGCAACAGAACGATACGCTTCATGGCAAAAGCTCCTTTAGGCCCTCCTCGGAGCAAACCCCGGACCGCACGGCGTCTCGGGTCAGTAAGCTCTCATTTCAACGCAGGTCCGGCCGCCGTGCCTGATCGCCACGTTATCGTTCCCTTACCGGATAGAATCATGAGGCCTTGATGAGCCTGTCCCACGATTCGAGCCGGCCCCGGCCCTGCGGTTACAGGTTTGGGGGCGTCCACGTCGACGCTCTCCGCCGGTCGGTTTTCGTGGACGGCGAGGAGGTGGCCTGCCGCCCCCTGGTCTTCCAACTTCTCCTGCTGCTCTGCGAAGCCGGGGGTGCGGTGGTCGAGCGAACGGAGATCCTGGAGCGGCTGTGGCCGGAGTCCGCCGTGCCCTCGGACGAATCGCTGACGCAGATCGCCCACCGGCTGCGCGGCACCTTGGGAGCGGGCGGCGGAGCGCTGCGCACCGTCCGAGGAGTCGGTTTCCGTCTCGACGCCGCCGTGGAGCCGGTCTTCGCCGAGCCGGTCCCAGTCGCCCCTGAGACGCGACCCGCCTCGCCTCCACGGACTCCCCCCGTGACAACCGTGGAGATCGTGGCTCTGGCTCCCGAAGCGCCCCAACCGGCTCGTCCGCCGGCACCCCACCGCCGCAGAGTCCTCGCCGCGGCGCTGGCGGTGCTGGTCCTCGCGGTTGCGGCGGTGCTCTTCTGGACCGTCTGGCGGCCGGCGCAGATCCTCGACTCCGGTTACGCTCTGCGGCGCTCGGACCTGGGGACGAATCGGGACGACACGGCGGACCTGATCCGCCGCGCCATCGTCATTCGGGGAGAGGGCGACCGGATGCGCGGCCGGACCTTACTGGAGACGGCCTACCGCACCGACCGCACGACTCCGATTCCCGCGGCCCTGCTGGCGCTCTCGGAGTATGGGAGCCAGGCTGAGAATTGGGCCGCCGAGGCCGAGCGCCGCCTGCCGCCGAACGCGTCGGCCTACCAGCGGCTGCTCGTGCACTATGCCGGCCTCTCACGGGTGAGCGAGAACCCCGAGTCGGTGGCGACGCTCTCGGCGCTCTTGGAGATCCGCCCGGACGCCTGGGCGCTGCGGCTCGCCCGTGCCCACTATCACCTGGCACGGCGCGAGCGCGCGGCGGCGCTCGCCGATCTCCAGCGCATTTCGATCCACTCGCTCAGCCAACGGGGCCTTGCGCTGGTGCTCGCCGATCGCGCCTCGCTGGGAGACACCGCCGGCGCCGACCGCGATTTTGGTTCGGGCCGGCTGGGGAGCGAAGAAGCCCTCGCCTCGTTCGTGCGTGGGCGCATCCGCAGGAGCCAGCGGCGTCCGGCGGAGGCGCGGAAGGCGTTCGAGCTCGCCGTCGAGGAGGCTACGAAGCGGAACGAGCCGGATCTGGCGACGGACGCGGAGTTGCTCGCCGGCATCACCGCCTACGAGAGTGGCGATCCCGCGGCTGCCGCTCTGTGGCTCGACAAGTTCGCCGCCGAGCCTGGAACCTCGAACCGGACCGAAGCCACGGAAGCGCTCGGCCTGGGAGCCTATCTGGCGCAGCACCGGGGCGACCTGGCGGGCCGCGACCGGCGTCTGGCCGAGGCGCGGAGCTTGATGGCGACGGAAGATCCCAGGTCGCTCGAGCCACGGATCGGCCTCGAGCTGCTGGCTCTCCGTTTGGGCGAAACTCCGATTCCGGATCTCCGCCAGTTCGCCAGCCAGATCGCCTCTCAGCCCGAGCTTCTCGGCGTGCGATCGCTCCTGCTGGCCCGGCTGGCCTTCCAGGAAAAAAATGCCGGGGAGGCCGCGCGCCTCCTGCACCAGGCGCGCCTGGAAGGAATCGATCAAACCTACTTCGCCGACGAAGCGGCGGTCCTCGCCTCCGACCTCGGCGAGCCGCCCGTCACCCTCTGGGTCGACCCGCCGTATCCCTATCTCCTGCGCTTAGCGGCGGTTTGGGAGATGGAAGGACGGAGGAAGCGCGGCTGATAGTCTTTTCGAGTTACCGCCGCCCGAACCGCCGCTCCAGATCCGAGTCGGTCATCTGGAGGACGATCGGCCGGCCGTGCGGGCAGGCGTAGGGTTGCTCGGCGACGAATAGCTCGGCCATCAACGCTTCCATCTCGGGCGCTGAAAGCGGATGGTGCATCTTGATCGCCGCCTTGCAGGCCATGCTCGCAGCCAGCGATTCGAGAATGCGCCGCGAGAGGTCCGCCGGTCCCCCCGCCCCATCCCCGGAATCCGCCGCCAGGCTGCGCAGCAGGGCCTCCGCGGCGTCGGCGGACAGCACACCGGGCACGGAGGTCAGCGCCAGGGTGTTGCCGGAGAGACCGGTGATCCCAAATCCATGCTCTTCGAGACCGGGCGCGAGCTCCAGCACGCGCAGCCGCTCCGCCGGGGCGAAGTCGAGGAGCACCGGCGTCAGGAGATGCTGCACGGGCGCCCGCTCCGCCGCCAGAGACCGGCGCAACCGTTCATAAAGAATACGCTCGTGGGCCACGTGTTGATCGATCAGATACAGCCCGTCCGGCCCTTCAAGAAGGATCAGCGTCCCTTTATATTGACCGAGCAGCCGGAACGGCCGAACCTCGCCATGACGGCCGGAGAGGGGAACGATCGGACGTTCGATGGGCGCATAGGACGGGGTTGCGAGCCGGGTGGGCGTGACGGGCAACTCCACAGAGGTGGGATATGGCCGGGCTGTTCCCGCAAAACTGGGCGGCCCATCGTTCGGAGCCTCCGAGGGCCGCTGCTCTCCCAGCCCCTGCCAGGCGAATTGAACGTAAGGCTCAGCCGCGGGCGGCCGGAGGGGAGCCGCCTCTTCGCCCCGGGAGTGCTCCAGGCCGCGGCGCAGGGCATCGTAGACGCGATCGAGCAGACTGGGATCGCGGAAGCGGACCTCGGACTTCTGGGGATGGACATTGACGTCCACCTCCTCCGGAGGCACGTCGAGGAAGAGGAAAAGGGCCGGAAAGTCCTCGCTCTTCCATTCGTCGCGGACGGCGCGATAGAAGTTGGCCATCACCGCGCGGTCCCGAACCAGCCGACCGTTCACATAGACGAAGTAGCGCCGCCCGCGGGCCGTCTCGGGAGTGCCCACGAAGCCACGGATGGCCTCCTCACCCCGGACTGGGCCCGCTGGAATTTCCGCAAGCTGGGCCGCGAAGGTGTTGCCGAAAATCTGCCCGATGCGCTCCCGCGATCCAGCCGGCGTGCCTGGAGCCGGCAGGGCGTCCAGTAGCTCCCGGCCCTCGTGCCCAACCTGGAAGCGCACGTCCGGACGCGCCAGGGCATATCCCTGGACCACTTCCAGACAGCGGCGAAGCTCGGTCTGCGGCGCCTTGAGGAACTTCCGGCGGGCCGGGACGTTGAAGAAAAGCGACCGAGCCTCGATCGTCGTTCCCCGGGGCCGCGAGAACGGCTCGGCCACGCGGACGCGCCCGCCTTCGATGGACACCCGGTGCCCCTCTCCCGGCTGCTCGGCTGTCGTCAGCTCGACCCGGGACACGGCGGCGATGGTGGCCAGGGCCTCGCCGCGAAAGCCGAGCGTGGCCACCCGTTCGAGATCCTCGAAGCTGGAGATCTTGCTGGTGGCGTGACGGTCGAAAGCCGAAAGGGCGTCGTCCCGGCCCATGCCGATGCCGTCGTCCGCCACCTCGATCCGCACCTTGCCGCCGCCGTCAAGCTGGATCTCCACGAGGCTCGCCCCGGCGTCCAGGGAGTTCTCCACCAGCTCCTTGACGACAGAAGCCGGGCGCTCCACCACCTCGCCGGCGGCGATCTGGCTGACGAGATGGTCGGGAAGGTGAAGGATGCGGGCCATGAATGTCGCGTCTCGAAGGAACGAGCCGCGATCATAGCAGGGGACCAACCTGGGTTCCGCCCGGCGACGAATCGCCGGGCGGCACTTTCACTTCTTCGTCGCCGGTTCTTTCTCTACGTCATCCGTCGAAAGGTCCCAGGTGAACGAGTCCACCGAGGCGCTGCCGCTGCCGCCCTCCCGCCCATAGTCGTACTCTTCGCTGCCGGCCTTGGAGACGACGTCGCCTTCGCGGCGACCCTCGACGTGGATCGCCTCCTCCTCGGGGCTCAGCTCAGGGTCTTCCCCTTCGCCTGTGACTGCGGCCTCCGCCCCGTACTCATAGCTCTTCTCGGCGTCACCGTGCCGGGTGCCGTGGTAGATGTCTTCGCTGTAGCCGTAGGTCTTTTCCGAGTCGTCCATTGCAGACCTCCTTGTCGCCAGGGATGTTGCAAGGACCGAGCCCGGAAGCACCGCGGCGGATCCCATATCCCCCAGGGCTTGCGGCCTGGGCTATGGGTCTGCCGCCCTCCGGGCTCGCGGCGACGCCTGCGGAGAGGTACGGCTGAGGGTAGCGTCCTTCTTTTGTCTAGCCCCTTGGAAAAAAGAGGCGCTCTCCGCACAAGCTCAGGGTATTCGGCAGGCTACGACACCAGCCCGGAGGGCGGCAGACCCATAGCCCAGGCCGCAAGCCCTGGGTTCAACGGGGTTCAACGGACCGGGTGCGTCGGTTCCAATGCGTCGGCCGCCCCCTTTTCCCCCTACTCCCCGGCTTTCGCGGAGATGGCTGCCACCACCTCCGCGATGGCGTATCCGGCGGCCGCGACCGCGGTGGCGACAGACTTCTTCTCCGGCTGCTTATTCCGCTGCGCCAGGGCCGCCTGGGCCGCGGCCAGACGAGCGATGGGCACACGGTAGGGCGAGCAGGAGACGTAGTCGAGGCCCACTCGTTCGAAGAAGTCGATGGACTGCGGATCGCCGCCATGCTCGCCGCAGACGCCGAGGTGCAGGTGCTCGCGCGCCGCCCGGCCCTGCTCGCAGGCGAGGCGGACGAGTTGGCCGACGCCCTCCTCGTCGATGCTCTGGAAGGGGTCCCACGGCAGGATCTTGTGCTCCACGTAGTGCGGCAGGAAGCGGCCGGCGTCGTCGCGGGAGTAGCCGTAGGTCATTTGGGTCAGGTCGTTGGTGCCGAAGGAGAAGAAGTCGGCGTGCTCGGCAATCTGGCCGGCCACCAGGGCCGCGCGCGGCACCTCGATCATGGTGCCGATGAGGATGTCGAGCTGGACTCCCTCCTCGGCGAGGATGCGGGTGACGATGGCCACGGTCATCTCCCGCAACACCACCATCTCTTGGACCGTGCCCACCAGGGGGACCATGATCTCCGGCTGCACCTTCTCGCCGGCCTTGGTGCGGACGCAGGCGGCGCGGACGATGGCCTCCACCTGCATCTCATAGATCCCGGGCACGGTGATGCCCAGCCGGCAGCCGCGCAGGCCGAGCATGGGGTTGGTCTCGGCGAGGGCTTCAGCCCGGGCTTTGACGGCGCCGGCATCGATCCCCATCTGCTCGGCCAGCCCCTTGAGCAGCTTCTCCTCCTTGGGGAGGAACTCGTGGAGGGGCGGATCGAGCAGCCGGATGGTGATCGGCAGGCCTGCCAGGGCGGTGAAGATCCCCTCGAAGTCCTTCTGCTGCATGGGCAGGAGCTTGGCCAGGGCGGCGGAGCGGGTCGCCTCGTCCTCGGCCAGGATCATCTGTCGCACCCAGGCGATGCGTTCGTCGTCGAAGAACATGTGCTCGGTGCGGCAGAGGCCGATCCCCTGGGCACCCAGGGCACCGGCCACCGTGGCATCGTGGGGCGTGTCGGCGTTGGCACGGATACGAAGGCGCCGCTCGCCGTCCGCCCACTCCAGGATCTTGACGAAGGCCTTGGCGGCCGGGGACGGCTCGGCTCCGTCGAGCAACACCCGCAGCACTTCGGACTGGCGGGTGGCGATCCCGCCGGCGATCACTTCGCCGGTGGTGCCGTCGATGGAGAGCTCGTCCCCTTCGCGGAAGACTTTGCCGGCCACCCGCATTTCGCCGGCATGCTCATCCACGTCGAGCTCGCCCGCACCCACGATGCAGGGCTTGCCGTAGCTGCGGGCTACCAGGGCTGCGTGGGAGGCCCTGCCGCCGCGAGCGGTGAGGATGCCGGCGGAGGCGAACATGCCCACGATGTCCTCGGGCGAAGTCTCGGCCCGTACCAGCACCACCGGCCCCGTGGCGGCCATCTCGGCAGCGCGTTCGGCGGTGAGGGCGATGCGCCCGGAGGCGGCGCCGGGCCCCGCGTCCACGCCGTGGGTCAGCAGATTGCCGGCTGCGATGGCCTTCTTCTTCTGCTCGGGGTCGAACTCCGGCGCCAGCATCTGGGCGAGTTGCTCGGGCTGGACGCGCCCGAGAGCCTCGCGCTGGCTGATCAGCCCCTCCTCCACCATCTCGACCGCGATGCGGACAGCGGCAGGACCGGTGCGCTTACCGGTGCGCGTCTGGAGCATGAACAGCTCGCCATGCTGGATGGTGAACTCCAGATCCTGCATGTCGCGGAAGTGCCGTTCCAGGTTGGCGCCTACCTCCTCGAGCTGGCGGTAGGCTTCGGGAAAGTCGGCGCCCAGGCCGCCCCTGCCCTCTCCCGGGGCGATGTCCTTCGGCGTGCGGATGCCGGCCACCACGTCCTCGCCCTGGGCGTTGGTCAGATAGTCGCCGAAGATTCCCCGCTCGCCGGTCGCGGGATTACGGGTGAAGGCCACGCCCGTCGCGCAGTCGGAGCCGCGGTTGCCGAACACCATGGACTGCACGTTGACGGCCGTGCCCAGCAGGCCGGTGATCTTCTCGATCCGCCTATACTCGCGAGCCCGCGTGTTGTTCCAGCTCTGGAACACGGCGCGGATGGCGCCCCAGAGCTGCTCCCGGGGATCCTGGGGAAACGGCGTACCGCTTTCGGCGACGATCCGCTTGAAGTCCGCGACCACACCGCGCAGGGACTCCGGAGTCAGCTCGAAGTCGTTGGTCGCGCCCTGGAGCTGGCGGGCATCGCCCAGGATCTTCTCGAAAGAGTGATGGGGGACTTCGAGCACCACGTCGCCGTACATGGTGAGCAGGCGCCGGTAGGAGTCGAGCACGAACCGCTCGTCCACGCCGCGGGCGATCAAGGCCTCGACGATCGAATCCGAGAGGCCAAGGTTGAGGACCGTGTCCATCATGCCCGGCATGGACCGCGCGGCGCCGGAACGCACGGAGACGAGAAGCGGATCGCCGGGATCGCCGAAGCGCTGGCCGCACTGCTCCTCGAGTTGGGCGAGATGCTGGTCCACCTCGCGGTCGAGGCTCTCCGGATAGGCGCCGCCGTGATCCTGAAACCAGGCGCAGACCTCGGTGGTGATGGTGAAGCCCGGGGGCACGGGGTTGCCCAGCCGGCTCATCTCAGCCAGCCCGGCGCCCTTGCCGCCCAGGAGATCCTTCTGGTTGCCGTCACCCTCCGCAGAGCCGGCGCCGAATGCGTATACGTACTTACTGGGCATGTCGTCTCCTTCTGGGCTGCACGAGCTCGCTCGCTCGGAGGCGACGCTACCGCAAGTTGGCGGCGAAGGGAACGGGTGAGGCGTCAGGCCGGAGCGAGGACTGGCAGCTTCAAGCGCTTTGCCGCCGCAGCCATACCGTTGTCGTAGGTGACGATTCCGCCCAGCTCGGGACACAGGCTGGAGGCCGACGCGATATGGATCGCGTCCAGAGAACGTACCGTTTTCGGGTCCAGAAGCGCCGCGTCCCCAAGAATCCCTTGGTGAATGTCCATGAAATGAATGGTCGAGAGGACTTCCTCGGCGCGCCGGTGGATCGTCTCGTCCCCGGTAGCCCGCCGAACGGCTCGGTGGACCTCGACAAAAGCGATCTGGCTGGCGATGCGGTAGGGCCAAGCCAACAGGAGGCGAAGGAGAGGGATGGTCTCCGCCTCCGGCAAAATTAGCTTTACGAGGGCTGAAGAGTCAAGGTACAGGATGCTAGCGGGCAAGCGGATCCTCACCACGGTCCAACTGCAAGGCCGCGGTGAGCGACATCTTCACCGGACGGGGGGCCGGCTCGCCGAGCGAGGCGAGATCACGGGTGGCGGGACGGAGGTGGCCCTCCCGGTAAAGGCGCTCCATCAAGGGGCTCATCTTGGGCGTGCTCTGCAGCTTCATGAGGGAATCCTCGCCTTCGGGTTCATTGGCCGCCGATTTGCGGGCTGCCGTACTTCTCGTCGTCGCCATGCAACAAATTCTACAGAGAAACCATCCATGGCGCAAGCGCTCGAAGAGGTCCCTCAGTCGTCGTCATCTCCATCGCCATCCCCGCCGCTCCTCACCGGCTGCACGAAGGCCGCGTGGACCGGCGGCGGCATGGGTGAAGCGGCGCCGCGCACGGACTTCCAGAGGATCTCGTTGAGCGCAAACTCGGGGGCGAGATCCGCCTCGGTGTCCAGGTTCATGGCCGCCGAGGCCTCGGCGCCCCAGGCCGTGGGTGCGTTCTTCTCATCCAGGGAAATCCGCGGCTCGCGGCGATTGAAGGGGGTCAGGTCCGGCTTCGCCTGGAAGGCCCGATAGAGAGGCGTCGCCGCGGCGTCATATTGGCTCATGGGAGGCAGACCGAGGATCAGCTCCATCGTCCTCAGCACGCCGGCCGTGGTGTAGAGCGTGCTGTCCACGGTGCCACGCCGGGCGTAGGGACTGATCATCAGGGTCACCGAGCGGTGGGCGTCCACGTGATCCGGGCCGTTCTGGGCGTCGTCCTCGACCACGAAAATGGCGCTCTCCTTCCAGTACCGGCTGTGGGAGATGACCTCGACGAGGCGCCCCAGGGCCTGATCGTTCTCGGCGATCATCGCCCGTGGCGTCGGCGAGCCGGCGCGCGTCCCCAGCGTGTGATCCCGGGGCAGGCGGACGATCGAGAGGCGCGGCAGCTTGCCGTCCGCCTCGAAGCGCCGGAACTCTTCGAGCCAGAGGTCCACCCGCCGGCCGTCGAGGATGTCGAGATCGTAGGGCGGGTAGTCCTCGTCGATCTTTCCCGCGAGCCCCGGAACCGAGGGGCGGACCTTGCCCTTGGCGTTTTCGTCCTGCCAGGAAACGAACTCGCCGTAGCTGCGCACGCTCACCCTTGCACGGTTGCAGGCGTCCCACAGATAGCCGTTCGCGGGGGCCGCGATGTTGCCGTAGGGGTTTCTCTGCCGCCCGTTGCCCTCGCTCAGGTAGTCGCCACCGCGGTCAGCGTAATACATAGGCCAGATCTTTTCCACGGCGTCCGTCGCGTAGGCTCCCATCGAGTAGGCGTGGCCGTCGTAGCTGACCTCGGCGTTGACGTAGAAGTTGTCGAACAGCACGAACTCGCGGGCCAGGGCGTGGGCGTTGGTCGTCACGTCCTCGCCGAAAAGACAGAGGTTGGGATCGCCATTGCCTTGGGGCAGATCGCCCAGGAGCTGGTCGTAGGTGCGGTTCTCGCGGATGACGTAGAAAACGTATTTGATCGGCGACGTAGCGCCGACCTTGCGGGGCACGGGCGAGCCCGCAGGCACGGTACCAAGGGCAAGACGGGGCGCCAGCCGGCTCGCCGCCGTATACGGGGTGAGGCGATAGACGGTCTGCGTGTAGCCGGCAAGGGTCTTCTCGTCCGGCACCGGCAGCACGGAGAGGGAGCCCTGGAGGAGCGCGCCGATGTACTGGCCGTGAGCGCCCGTGATTCCCGGCTGGTTCCCCCGGGGGTTCGCCGACGAGGTCAGCCCCTTGCCGCTGAGAATGAAGACGCGCTTGCCGTCGCGGCTGAACTGGGCCGCGGTGGGGTACCAACCGCTGGGAATGAAGCCTCGCACCCGGCTGAACCCGGGGCGGGAGACGTCCACCACGGCCACCGTATTATTGTCGGCATTGGCCACCAGCAGGGTGGCGCCGTCTGGCGAGAGGCCGAGGCCGTTGGGAGTGCTGCCCGGAGGCGCGGCCGGTTCGAGCGCGATCCCGATCCGCTCGCGCGCCGTCCGTGCCGCGAGGTCCACCACCCAGACCTCGTTGGTGTTGGCGCAGGCCACGAAGAGCCGGGCTCCGTCCTTCGACAGCACCATGGCATTGGGGTGCTCCCCCACCGCCACCTCCCCCTGAGGAGCCAGCGTCGCAGCGTCGAAGAGGAGGACCTTGGCGCCCCCCCAGAGGGAGACGAAGAGGGTCTTGCCGTCCGGCGCCGCCAGCGTCGTATACGCCTCCGCCGGGAGGTCCACCGTCTGAGCGACCTGGCCGGTCTCCAGGTCGATCGCTGAGAGCGTCTGTCCCAGGACGTGCACGGCGTAGAGCCGCTTGCCGTCCGGGCTCACGGCGAGGCCGCCCACGAAGCTCGTCTTGTCCGGCTTCTTCAGGGTGAACACCGCGCCCTTCTCCAGCCCCTTGGCCCCCACTCGAAACTCCTGCACGGTGCTCGCGGCGCCACCCGAGGCGTAGAGCCGCTTGCCGTCCGGGTGCCAGGCGAGGCCCAGCCACGCGTCGTCCACCGGTAGGCTGGCCGGCACGGTGAGGCGCCGGAGGTCGACCACACTGAGGCTCGGCTTGTCGTAGCCGTTGTTGGTGATCACCAGCGTGCCGCCGTCCGGCGACTCGACCATGGCGAGCGGGAGGTCCCCAACCGTGATGTGGCGGCCGGCGGGAGCGATCCGCCAGCCGTTGGGCAGCAGAACGGAGCTCCCCTCCCGGCCGGGCACCTGCCGGCTGGAAGAGGAAGAGGCGGGCTTCTCGGCGGCAGAGACGGCTGGAGCTAGCAGGAGGAGCAGGACGGGAATTACGAGTCGCCGGAGCATGGGCAATCCTATTCCGATCCGGTACGGCTCGGGTGTCCGTCCTGCTACAATCGTGTTCTCACTGCCAAGGAAGGACCCAGCCGAGATGGCCGACATTCAGAGGATCGACAACATCCCCGCGCTCGACGCGCTGATCGCCCGGTCGAGCGAGACGCCCGTCTGGCTCTTCAAGCACAGTCTCACCTGCGGCGTTTCGAGCTACGCCTGGTCCGAGCTCCAGCGCTTCGCCGCCGAATCTCCCGGGGACGGCCCGGTCTTCGCCGTGATCGAGATTCAGGTCGCCCGCGCCGTCTCCGACGCCCTGGCCCAACGCACCGGCATCCGCCACGAATCGCCCCAGATCTTCCTGCTTCGCCAAGGCCAGGTCGCCTGGCAGGCCAGCCACTACGGGATCAACCGCGACGCGCTACGGCAGGCGTGAGGCGAGAGCCTCTTGCAACTCCCGAGGTAGCCGGAGAATCGCTTTGCGTACCGCGGCTGCCGGAGATTTGGTACGCAAGGCCTCCCAAGCCCGGTCGACATCCGCAGGCCGGTCCGCTAGCAGGACCTCCAGGAGATCGCCCGCCTGCCGGAGATCCTTCAACGCCTTGGTCTGCTCCGAGACGGAGCGCCGCACCGAGATCCACAGCTTGTGCAGGGCGAACCGCGCCGGGTCCGGCACGTTGACGAGGACACCGGCGCCGCCCACGACCACAGCTTGCGCCGGGGTCTCGATCAGGTAGTCCAGGAATCTCAGTGGATGGGCCGAGACTCCGAGAGCCGGCAGGAATACCGCCTTTTCGGATTCAGGACCGAAGAGAGGCGTAAGCAAATCGACCCGCAACTCCCGTCCCCGGATCTTGAACGAGGTGCTCGGCCGCCTGGAATCGAGATTGGGAAGCGGGAAGAAACCCAGATCCGAGCCCGTCAGGGCGCCTTTCACGTCCACCGCGCCCGCCTCCTGAGAGAGCGCGATGCCGATCGCCCGGTCCTGGGCCACATCCACGTCCTGCGTCCGCAGCGCCTGCTTGTCGAATCGCACGCCCAGCATGTTGCCGAAGGCGATGAACGCTTGGGTGCCGACGAGGACTCCGCCCATCCGGAAGACTCCCGACTCGGCGAGGAGCGCTAGCACCTTCACGATCTGGGCACTGTCCGTGGCGGCACCGCCGGCCGCCAGCATGTTGCAGAGATTCGCTCGCTGGGTCGCGTCCTCTGTGGACAGGGAGCGGGCTTCCCTCACCTGCTCCATCCAGGCGAGCAGCGCCGGCGACTCCCTCCCCAGATAGTGCTGGCGCCTGACGTCACCCTCGGTCCGTTGGAGATACCAGTAGGTGCCGCCCCGAATTGTCTTGGAGACGAACGTTCCTTGAGGCGCCTTCAGCAGGCTCGCTTCGGCCTCGGCCTGAATCGTTTGATCCAACAGCTCGGAGTAGAGCGTCTGGACAGTCTCTGGAAGGCGCTGAAAGGCCATGGCCGGTTCTCCGGAGTGAGTTTTATACGCCGGATTCAAGATGGAGCGTATAACACCTGCCAGCCGCCGAACCACGAATCCTCTATACTCTGGGGTTATGGCAGAAACATCTCTGACCCTCACCCTGCCCAAAGCTTTGGCTCGCGAGTTCGAAAGCTTGAATCAGGATTTCCTGCTTGAGCTCCTGGAACGTGGATTGCGAGAGATGAAAATTGATCGGGCCTTGAATCTATACCGCCAAGGCGGAATCTCATTCGGGGCCACTGCGGAGAGAGTAGGGATTTCTCAGTCCGAACTCGCTCGGCACGCATACGCCCGGGGCCTGGAACCCCCTTTCAGCCCCGAAACGCTGGCAGAAGAGCTGAGCTGATCGGCTTGCGCCAAGTCTTCGTCAACGCAGGGCCTCTCATCGCCCTGGGAAAGCTCAATCGTCTCCATCTACTCGTCGACCTGTACGAGATCGTCCACATTCCCCGTGCTGTCTATCGTGAGGTCGTAGTCGAGGGGACGACCAGGGGCCTGCCTGATGCTCTTCCGATTCGCCTATTCGTAGAGGTTCGTAGCCTTCCGATCCTCGAAGCGTCCCAAGAAGCTCTCCTCGCCTATTCTCCTGCCATCGTCCTCGACGCGGGCGAGAGTGAGCTTCTGGCGCTGGCCAGGGAATTCAAAGACGCCCTGGTCCTTATGGACGATGCGGACGCCAGGGTTGAGGCCCGCCGACTCGGACTTGCTGTCAAAGGGACTCTGGGCATTCTGGTCGAAGCTTGCCGTGCCGGTATCTTGTCATTTCCGGAAACTGAGGTGTTGATCTTGGAGATTGCCGCCCGGCCTGATATCTGGATCAGCGAGACACTGTGCCGCCAGGTACTCCAGCAACTGGTTCAAGATTCCGGATCGTCGCCAGCCGCGATATCTTCACCGCGATGAACGCAGGACCAACCTCCCGATCCCTCACCGCCCTTCTTCTCGCACTCGCTCTCTTCACCTCCGACGCCTTTGCCGGACGCCACGCGGGAGAGCCGCCGGACGTTCAGGGGCTCCCCAGAGTGGACAATCTCCCCCTCATCAAGGTCCCCGCCAAGGGACCGGGAGGCGACGAGTTGGCGGTTCTTCTCACCGGCGACGGCGGCTGGGCGGAGACCGACAAGGGGCTGTCGAAGGCCCTGACCAAGGGCGGGATTCCCGTCGTCGGTTGGAACTCGCTACGCTACTTCCTGAAGCGCCGGGAACCGGACCGGGCGGCGAAGGACCTGGAGCGGATCCTCCGCCACTTTCTTCCCCTCTGGCACAAGGAGAAGATCATCCTCGTCGGCTACTCGTTCGGCGCCGACGTCATGCCCTTCCTGGCCGCCCGGCTGCCGCCGGACCTGGCCGAGAAGGTCTCGCTCATCGCCCTGCTCGGGCCCTCCGAGTCGGCGGACTTCCGCTTTCATCCCCGGGAGTGGCTTGGCAAGCCCTCCCCCGAGTACCGCCCGGTGACGCCCGAGATCGAGAAACTCGCGGGCAAGGAGATTCTCTGCTTCTACGGCGAAACGGAGAGGCAAACCACCCTGTGCCTGAAGCTCCGCGACGGCCTTGTAAAGCCCTTGTCGCGCCCGGGCACTCACATCGTCGGCAAGAACTACGGCCCCATCGCCGAGGCGATCCTGGCCCATGGCCGGACGGCACCCCTGGAATGACCGCTTATAATGACCGCTCTATGAAGCCGATTTTCCTCGCCAGCCTGCTCGCCCTTGCCTTCGTCTTCCCGGCCGCCGCGACCGAAGAGACCATGACCCTGGAGCCTTTCGGCACCATCACCCTCTACCACTCAACTCCACGTCCGGCCCACATCGCCCTGTTCATCTCCGGCGACGGCGGCTGGAACCTGGGCGTCGTCGACATGGCCCGCGAGCTCTCGGGGCTGGACGCTCTCGTCGCCGGCGTCGACATCCGCCACTACATGAAGGCCTCCACCGCCGATCCCGACAAGTGCTGGGACCCGGGCACCGATTTCGCGGAGCTCGGCAAGGCCTTGGAGAAGAAGTTCGGCTACTCCGGCAAGGTGGAGCCCGTCCTCGTGGGCTACTCCTCGGGCGCCACCATCGTCTACGCCGCCATGACCCAAGCCCCGGCCCACACCTACCGCGGCGGCCTCTCTCTCGGTTTCTGCCCGGACCTGATCGTCAATCATCCCATCTGCAAAGGCCGCGAGGCTTCCTGGATTCGCGATCCCCACGGCAAGGGCGTGGACTTCCAGCCCGTTGCCCTGACGGATCTCTGGATCGCCTTCCAGGGCGACATCGATCAGATCTGCACCCCGGAGGACACGAAGACCTACCTCTCCAAGGTCGAGAACGGCGAGCTCGTCTGGCTGCACAAGGTGGGGCACGGCTTCTCGGTGCCCAAGAACTGGATGCGCCAGTTCAAGGAAGGATTCGCGAAAGTGACGGGCCAGTCGCGGTAGGATCTCCTGCATGAAGGAGGCACCCAGCCCGCCCTTCCCGCCAAGGCTGGCAAGCGAGCAATTGACGGCGGAGGACAAGTACCGGCTCCTCCTGGAAGTCTCCGAGGCGGCCAACTCGCAGCTCGACCTGGCCGCCGTCCTCGAAGCGGTGGCCCACGCCCTCGCGCCATCCATTTACGTCGGAGGCGTGGGCGTGGCCACGGTCGACGGCGACTTCCTGGTCCCCCATTCGATCTACATTGAGGGCGTCGAGCGCCGCGAGGGGGACTCCTTTGCCGACGTGGTCGCCCGCTGGCTGCACATCCCGGCCGATCAAATGGGACCGAACTGGAAGCCGCCGGTGCCCCTGGCGGGCTCGGGCACCGACTATGTGGGGCGCACGGGGAAGGCTTACGTCTGCGAGGATCTGACCCAGGGTTCCCGCTTCCCCGAGGACGCGCGGCTGCTGGCGGCGGGCGTCCATTCCTACGTCCGCGTGCCGCTGCAGATGCGCGAGCGGCTGGTGGGCTCGATGTCGTTCTCCCGCGAGACATCCGGTCCCTTCCCGCCGCACGAGGTCGCGATCTTCGAGGCCGTGGCGCGCCCCATCGCCGCCGCCGTGGCCAACGCGCTCGCCTTCGAGGAGATCTCACGCCTTACCCGCCAGCTCCAGGACGAGAACCTCGCCCTGCGCCAGGAGATCGACGAGCGCAGCATGTTCGAGGAGATCGTCGGCGTTTCCAAAGCCTTGCGCGACACGCTCGCCAGGGTCGACAAGGTGGCGGCCACGGACGCCACGGTGCTCCTCACCGGCGAGACGGGCACCGGTAAGGAGCTTGTGGCCCGGGCCATTCACCGCCATTCGCCGCGCGCCAAGCGCGCCCTGGTGGCCGTCAACTGCGCGGCCCTGCCGGCCTCGCTCATCGCCTCGGAGCTCTTCGGCCACGAGAAGGGAGCGTTCACCGGCGCCCTTCAGCGCCGCATCGGCCGCTTCGAGCTGGCGGCGGGCGGCTCGATCTTTCTCGACGAGGTGGGAGAGCTGCCGCCCGAGGTGCAGGCCACCCTGCTGCGGGTGCTCCAGGAAGGCACCTTCGAGCGCGTCGGCGGCAGCCAGACCGTGGCCACCGACGCCCGGGTCATCGCCGCCACCAACCGCGACCTCTCGGCGGCCGTGGCGGCAGGCACTTTCCGCAGCGACCTCTTCTACCGCCTGAACGTCTTCCCCATCGAAATCCCGCCCCTGCGCCAAAGACGGGAGGATCTCCCCATCCTCGTCGAATATTTCGTGGCCCGATACGCGGCCCGCCTCGGCAAGCGCTTCGAGAGCATCGAGAAAAGCTCCATGGACCGCATCCTCGCCTACTCCTGGCCGGGCAACGTGCGCGAGCTCCAGAACGTCATCGAGCGCGCCACGATCCTTTCCGAAGGCGCCGTGCTGCGGGTGGACGAGCCGTTGATCGGAGGCGGGGGCCCCGCCTCCCCTGCCGGTCTTCCCCTGCCTGAGGGTCTAAGGGAGCTGGAGAGGCGGCAGATCGAGGAGGCTCTGGCCCAGGCCAGGGGCCGGGTCTCCGGCGCCAAGGGGGCGGCCGCGATTCTCGGCGTGCCGGCGACGACCCTGGAGTCGCGGATCAAGCGGTTGGGGATCGACAAGCGGCGGCTCTGAGTCTCCCGAAATTTCGTGAATTCCCGAGATCTCGTAACGCTCCACCTTCGTGAATTTTCCCGGCTTCCCCGCAAGTCACTGATTCTTCGACATCGCCATCCTGGCATCGATCGTGTACTGGTTCCCCGGCGGGAGCACAGACGATGTTACGCATCGAGACACGATCCGAAACCACCGACGCCATCACCTACGCCCTGGCCGGACAGCTCACCCAGGAGCATCTGGAAGAGCTGAGGGAGCTGGTCAAGGGGGCTCGTTCTACGGGACGGCGGGTGACGCTCGATCTCGCGGGCGTCGTCCTGGTGGACCGCGAGCTCATCCGGTTCTTCGCCTGCGACAAGGCGAAGGACGTCGAGCTGGTCCACTGCCCCGCCTATGTTCTCTCGTGGATGAAGTGCGAGGGGGAAGAAGAGGAGAGGAGTACATCATGAGATTTCGAACTTTGGCCGTGCTGGCAATGCTGGCGACAATGGCGCTGGCGGTTGCAGGCGGCGCGGGGGCGGCCCGGGGAGAGCAGGCGCCGGCGGCTGGCCCGGCACCCGAGCAGGCGCCGCCGGTGATCCGGCTGTCGGTGGCCGAGGCCATCCGGCGCGCCCTGGACGAGGGCACCGCGGCTCAACTGGCGACGGAGCGGGTCGGCGACGCGGAGGCCCGGGCCCAGGAAGCCCGCTCGGCCCTTCAGCCCCAGCTCAGCGCCGGAGGCCAGCTTTCCAATCAGACGCTCAACCTGGCCACCTTCGGCCTCACGCTGCCGGGCGTGCCTCTCGTCACGCCGCCGTTCAACGTCGTAGACGTCCACATTACGGCGGCGATGAACATCATCGACCTCGCGGCGAAGCGACGCTACCAGGCGGCTCAGGCCGGCGTCCGCGTCAGCGAGGAGGACCGCCGCCGCACTGAGAACGACGTGGCCTCGGCAGTGGCCTCGCTCTACGTTTCCATGGGCCGCAGCACGGCCCGCATCGACGTCATCAAGTCCAATGTCGACCTTTTCGGACGGCTGCGTCAGATCGCCCTGGACCAGAAGAACGCCGGCGTCGGCACGCGGCTCGACACGACGCGGGCCGACGTCCAGCTCGCCCGCCAGCAGCAGGCGCTGCTGGTCGCCACCAACCAGCGCAACTTGGCGCGTCTCGCCCTGCTGCGGGCCATCGGCGCCGACCTCGGCGCCGACGTGGTGCTCACCGACGACGGGTACTCCGCGGCCCCGGCCCCGGCGCTGCAAGAGGCCCTGGCCGCGGCACGGCAGGGCCGGCCCGAGCTGGCGCTCCTCGAACAGCGCCTGCGCACCGCCGAGCTGACGATCGAGGCGGCACGGGCGGAGAAATATCCCACGGTCGCGGCCCAGGCCCAGGGGATCGAGAGCGGCAACCGGGTGCGCGACCTCGACTGGAGCCGGTCGGTCGGCGCCGTGGTCAACGTGCCGCTCTTCACCGGCCATCGCATCGAGGCGCGGGTGAGCGCGGCCCGCTCGCAGCAGCAGCAGCTCCTGATCCAGAAGAAGGACACCGAGCGCCAGATCGAGCAGGAGGTGCGCCAGGCTCTCCTCAACTGGGAGAGCGCCCGCAGCCGCGTCGAGCTGGCCGATCAAAGCGTGAAGCTCGCCGAGGACGAGCTCGAGCAGGCGGGCGACCGCTTCAAGGCCGGCGTCGCGCCGTCGATCGAGGTCGACAACGCCCAGACCTCGCTCGCCACCGCCCGTGACACGCGCATCGACGCCCTGGCCGATGTTTCCCAGGCGCGCTTCGACCTGTCGCGGGCCACGGGCCAGATCCGCGCCCTGATTCCAAATCCATCCGAATCCAACGCAATGCAAAATACCCGGCCTGACGGAGGGAAGTAAAATGAGCAGTCCACTGAGAGTCGAAAAAAAGGCGGAGACGCCTGCACCGGAGCCGGAGCCCGAGGCCCCGAAGAAGAAGGGACCCCGCCGATACGTCGTCCTCGCGATCCTGGCCGTGCTGGTGATCGCGAGTGGGATTTACGGTTTTAAAACCTTTGTCTTCTACGAGCACCACGCCACCACCGACGACGCCCAGCTCGACGGCGACATCGATCCGGTGCTGCCTCGGGTCTCGGGCTACGTCACCGAGGTGCTGGTGAAAGAGAACCAGCCGGTCCACGCCGGCGATCTTCTGGTGAAGATCGATCCCAGGGACCTCCAGGCCAAAGTGGACCAGGAGCAGGCGGCTGTCATCAACGCCCAGGCGGCGGTGTCCGTCGCGGTGGCGAACGTGGCCAACATGCGGGCCGCCCAGGCCAGCAGCCGGGCCAAGGCAGCGAGCTCGCTGTCCGACGTGACCGCGGCCCGCTCCAAGCAGGAGATGACCGCGGCCGACCTCGCCCGTTACAAGACGCTGGTGGCCAAGGAAGAGATCTCCCAGCAGCAGTATGACGCCGCCCGCGCCGCCGCCGACTCGGCCCGAGCCTCGGCCGAAGCCTCGCGCTCCACCGCTGACGCCGCCCGCTCCACCGCTGACGCCGCGGCCGCGCAGATCGACGCCGCCCAGCGCCAGGTGGCCGCAGCCCAGGCTTCCGTCGCTCAGCACCAGGCCACTCTGGACGCAGCGAAGCTCCAGCTCTCTTATGCCGTGGTGACGACGCCCGCTTCCGGGTTCGTCTCCAAGAAGGCGATCGAGGTGGGACAGTTCGTGCAGGCCGGCCAGCCGTTGCTCGCCATCGTCGAAGGCACCGACACGTGGGTCAGCGCCAACTTCAAGGAGACGCAGCTCGCCAAGATGCATCCCGGCCAGACGGCGGATATCGAGGTCGACGCCTATCCCGATCACGTCTTCCATGGCCGCGTGGAGTCTCTTTCGGCCGCCACGGGAGCGAGGTTCTCCCTGCTGCCGCCGGACAACGCCACCGGCAACTTCACCAAGGTCGTGCAACGCGTGCCGGTCAAGATCGACTTCACCGATCCGGCGGATCCGAAGCGCCCGCTGCGCGTGGGCATGAACGTTTCCGTCGTCGTCAATCTGGATTGATCGGACTCAACACGGGTTTCGGGAGAGGGTTACGCCAATGGCCCAGCAGGGCGCCAATAAGTGGATCATCACCATCACGGTCATCCTGGCCTCGGTGATCGAGCTCATCGACACGTCGATCGTCAACGTCGCCCTCCCCCAGATGATGGGCAACCTGGGGGCGACGCTCGATCAGATCGCCTGGGTGGTGACGGGATACGTGGTGGCCAACGTCATCGTCATCCCGATGACCGGCTGGTTCGCCTCGACCTTCGGCCGCCGCAACTACTTCACCGGCTCGCTCATCCTGTTCACCGTCGCGTCGTTCTTCTGCGGCCACGCGACCGGCCTATGGGAGCTGGTGGTCTTCCGTTTCATCCAGGGAGCCGGCGGCGGTGCCATGCTCTCGACCTCGCAGGCGATCCTGGTGGAAACCTTTCCACCCGAAGAGCTGGGGATGGCCAACGGCCTCTTCGGCCTCGGCGTGGTGGTGGGGCCCACCGTCGGCCCGACGCTCGGCGGCTGGATCACCGACAGTTACTCCTGGCGCTGGATCTTTTACGTCAACCTGCCCATCGGCATCCTCGCCGCGCTGATGGCGATGGCCTTCATTCCCGAGTCCGGAGACGTTCGCAAGGTTTCCAAGAAGGTGGACTGGGCGGGAATCGGCCTGCTGGTGGCGGGCATCGGCTCCCTGCAAATCGTGCTCGAACGCGGCGAAAGCGAGGACTGGTTCGCCACCAACTACATCATCGTGCTCACCGTCGTCGCCGTGCTCAGCCTCGCGGCGTTCATCTGGCGGGAGCTCACCATCGACTATCCGATCGTGGATCTGAAGGTGCTCAAAGACCGCTCGCTCGCCGTCGGCACTTTCTTCACTTTCATCATGGGCTTCGGCCTCTACGCCTCGGTGTTCATCTTCCCCGTCTTCGCCCAGAACCTGCTCGGCTTCACGGCCATGCAGACGGGCTTGATCCTGCTGCCGGGGTCGCTGGCAACGGCGGTGATGATGCCCGTGGTGGGCAAGCTGCTGCAGAAGGGAGTGCCGCCGCAGCTCATGAACGCGCTCGGCTTCATCTCCTTCTTCTTCTTCACCTGGATGCTCTCCCACTCCACCCTGGCGTCGGACCGCCTGGACTTCTTCTGGCCGCTGATCCTGCGCGGCGTGGGCCTCGGCTTCCTCTTCGTGCCGCTGACCACCCTGGCACTGTCGAACCTGCGCGGCCGGGACATTGCCCAGGGCGCCGGGCTGACCAACATGATGCGGCAGCTCGGCGGCTCCTTCGGCGTGGCGCTAGTGGCCACCTTCGTGCAGTACCGCACCTGGACGCACCGGCTCAACCTCATCTCGCACACTTCGGTCTACGACACCGCCGTGCGCGAGCGGCTCGCGGCAGTCACTCAAGGATTGGTCGCCAAGGGATCCAGTCTCCTCCAGGCCCAGCAACAGGCCTACGGAGCGCTGGAGGGAGCGGTTCTCAAGCAGACCTTCCTGCTCTCCTACATGGACGCCTTCCGCGTCGTCGGCGTTTTCTTCCTCTGCTGCATTCCCATGCTGCTGCTGTTCAAACGCCGGGCCGGGGCCTCGACGGCGCCGGTGTCGATGCACTGAAGCTCCAGAAGCAGTTCCTGCGCGGAAAGTTTGCGCGGCGGAGAATTCGGGATGAGCAGGGCGTAGGGAGAGGCCTTTCGCCCGGTCTCGTCCCAGGCAAAGAGAAGCTCCCGTTGCAACTCGGGCGGGAGCTTTCGCGCCTGCGAAGCGCGCGCGAGCACGGCACTTTGGGGACGGGCCGCAAACCAGGTCCGTAGCTCCTCCGGACGGGTCAGAGGCAGAACGCCGCGACCAAGCTTGAAACCGATCATTCCGAAGACGACCTCGTTGGACTGGCCGGGCGGCAGATAGGCGGGAACCGGCCCGGGGAAGCGATTGCGCCAAGCCACTTCGGACGTCATCCGATCCATTTCTTTCACAGGATCGATCAGCGCCTGCACCGCCGTCTGCAAAACCAGGAAAAGCAGCACCATGGCGATTGCCACCCGGACGACCGGCGGACCTGTCTGCCGCCAGCGAACCAGCAAGATGGCGAGAGCGACGCCGATCCACAGGGTCATGCCGCCAAACGGCAGGATAGAACTTTTCGAAACGACGGCCTGGACAGGCGCGAGAGTCGCCGGGAGGTGGAGCGCCCAGCCGACCCAAAGCGACAATGCACCGAGCAGCAGGAAAACGCCGCTGGCAAAGCCCAGCAGCGTGAGCAGCGTCCGCCGGTCCCAGGCGCGTTCCGAGCCATTTTCGCCGGCTCCCGCCAGCCACCAGGCCACGCAGACCGACCACGCGGGAATCAGCGGCATGAGGTACATCTCCCGCTTGCTGGATGCCGCGGAGAGCAGCAGGATGCCGATGACGACCGTGGCAAGCAGGAGGCGGCGCACCTCGCTGCCTGGAGTGTCGCGGCGGAAGACTCCCGCCCGCCACATCGCCGGCAGCGCCAATGCCCAGGGCAGAAGCTGCAAAGGAGTCTGAATCAGGTAGTAATAGATCGGCTGCGTATGGCCGAAGCGGGCGCTCTGGGAGGTGTGGGCGAAACGGCTCGCCGTATTGGCGACCAGGCATTCCTTGAGGCCGGCCCATCCGGCGGCATGGTAGAGCGCCAGGGCCCACGGAGTCACCAACAGAGCGAAGGTCGCTAATCCGATCGCCGCAAGAATCATCAGCTCGCGCAGCACCCTTCCCCGCCGGGTCGCCAACAGATAGAGCACCGGCGGCCCCGCGCCCAAGCCGATCGCCACCACGCCCTTGCTCAAAAAACCGAGAGGAATGGCGACGGCGATGAGCAGCCGCGCCCACCTTGTCTCGGAGGGCGAACGCGGCTCGGCGAGCACCACGAATCCGAGATGCGCCAGGGCGACGAAGAAGGTCAAGGCTGGATCGACCACAACCCGCCCCAGGTTCTGCACGAAGACCACGGTCGTGCCGAGCACCACGAGGGCCAGCATCCCCTGCCGCGCCCCGCCCAGCCGCCGCCCGGTCGCATAGGCGGCCATCAGCGTCAGCATCGAGAAAAGAGCGGACGGCACCCGCGCCACGGCATCGGTGATGCCAAAGACGCGAAAAGCCGCCACCTGCACCCACCAGTAGAGGGGCGGCTTCTCCAGGAACGGCTCGCCGTTGAGCCGCGGCACGATGAGGTCGCCGCTGTCCAGCATGCCCCGGCCCACGGCCGCGCCCGTGGGCTCGTCCGGGCTCCACAACGAATGAGAGCCGATGCCAGCGAAGGCGATCAGGACCGCGAGAAGGAAAGCTGCCGCCGGTCCGGCGTGGGATCGCGCCTCAGGGGAAGACTCCGGCATCGAACCTGCGCGCCCTCAGGCCCGCTTGATGAGCCGCACCAGGAAGATCAGGATGCAGGCGCCGATGAAGGCCACGATCAGGCTGCCGAGCAGCCCGCCTCCCGGCCAGATGCCCAGCACACCGAACAACCAACCACCCAGGAGAGCGCCGATCACGCCGACGATGATGTCTCCAATGACGCCGTAGCCGCCGCCCTTCATCACCTGCCCTGCCAACCAACCTGCCACCAGGCCGATCAGGATCATCCAGATGAAGCTCATAAGCTCTCCTCCTTGGTCGTCAATTGCTTGGGGAACCGAAGACCGGATACTACACCCAAGCCGCCGGCTGCGCATGGCCCTTGCAGCAGACTTCTTTCCATGACTGACCTGAGCACTTTCCGATGAGCACTGCCGCACCGGCCGCGCGACCGCCCGGCGGCGCCGGCTTCATGGTGCGCGCCCTGCGCCACCGCAACTACCGGCTGTTCTTCTCGGGCCAGAGCGTCTCGCTCATCGGCACCTGGATGACGCGGATCGCGACAAGTTGGCTCGTCTACCGCCTGACCGGCTCGGCGCTCCTCCTCGGGCTCGTGGGCTTCGCGGGACAGATTCCCTCGTTCCTCCTGGCACCCTTCGCCGGCGTGCTCATCGACCGCTGGAACCGCCACCGTCTGCTGATCGTCACCCAGATCCTCGCGATGCTCCAGTCGGCGGCCCTGGCGGTGCTGGCGCTCACCGGCGTCATCAACATCTGGCACGTCCTGGCCTTAAGCCTCTTCCAGGGGCTGATCAACTCCTTCGACATGCCGGCGCGCCAGGCCTTCGTGGTGCAGATGGTCGAGGACCGGGCGGACCTCGGCAACGCCATCGCCCTCAACTCCTCCATGGTCAACGCCGCCCGCCTCCTGGGACCCTCCATCGGCGGCGTCCTCATCGCGGCGGTCGGCGAGGGCTGGTGCTTCTTCTGGGACGCTCTGAGCTACCTCGCGGTCATTGCCTCGCTCGTGCTGATGCGGCTGCCGGCGCGGCCGCAACGGACAGCCGCGAAATCGAAGGTGCTGCCGGAGCTTCGCGAGGGCCTCGCCTACGTGGCCGCCTCGCCGCCCATTCGCAGCATCCTCCTGCTCCTGGCGCTGGTGAGCCTGGTGGGAATGCCCTACACGGTGCTGATGCCGGTCTTCGCCTCGACCGTCCTGCACGGCGGCCCGCACACCCTGGGGTTCCTCATGGCGGCCACGGGCGTCGGAGCGCTCCTCGGCGCGGTGTTCCTCGCTCGCCGGCGCTCGGTGCTCGGCCTGGGAAAGGTGATCCCCACCACGGCCGCCCTCTTCGGAGCCAGCCTCGCGGCCTTCTCGCTGTCGCGGTTCCTGGGGCTCTCGCTCGCTCTCCTCCTCGTCACCGGCGTCGGCTTCATGGTGACGATGTCGGCCAGCAACACCGTCCTCCAGACCCTGGTCGAGGACAGCAAGCGCGGCCGCGTGATGAGCCTCTACACCATGGCCATCATGGGCATGACCCCCTTCGGCAGCCTCCTAGCCGGCGGCCTCGCCAGCCGCATCGGTGCGCCCCATACCCTCCTCTTCGGGGGCCTGGGCTGCATCGCCGCGGCTCTGTGGTTCGTGCTGCTGCTACCCAAGCTGCGGGTGGTGGTGCGGCCGATCTATGTCGAAATGGGGATCCTTCCTGCGACACCTCCTCCGGAAGTGATGGCAGCAGACTTGTAAGGATCTCCGGCTTCCGAGGTACCTGAAGTAGCATGCCTCTCCATGAGGCGAACTTCGACTCTCGCGGCCCTCTTCCTCGGCGCCCTGATTGCTGTCTCGGCACTCGCCGAGCCCGCTGGGCGCCCCCTTCTGATCTCCGTCGACGACCTGCCGGTGGCTGGCGGCGGCCTCCACACCGACCCGGGCGAACGAGAGCTGATCACCCGGGGCCTGCTCGCGGCGCTCGCGAAGCACCACGTCCCCGCCGTGGGCCTGGTGATCTGGGGAAATGTGAAGACCCCCGACGACCGGGTCCTCCTGCGCCGCTGGCTCGTTGCCGGCCACGAGCTCGGCAACCACTCGGCCAGCCACCTCGATTTAACAAAGATTGAAGCCGATGCCTATATCGCGGACGCCGAAGCGGGCCGGGCCGGGCTCGCCGGCTTTCTCGCCGCGGAGGACGATCGCCACGTCCGCTTCTTCCGCTTCCCTTTCCTGAACGAGGGAGATACGGCGGCCAAGCTCGACGCCTTCCGCACGTATCTTTCACACTCCGGCCAGCGGAGCCTGCCGGTGACGATCGACGATCAGGACTGGGACTTCGAGAAGCCCTGGGTCGAGGCGCGAAGGAAGAACGACACCAAGGAGATGGAGCGCATTGGAGACGAGTATCAGGAGGCGCTCCACGTCGAGATCCGCGATCAGGAAGCCAAGGGCGACCGCCTGCTTGGGCATCCCGCGCCGCAGATCCTCCTGCTCCACGCCAACGAAGTTGGCGCCGCGCAGTGGGACCGCTTGTTCACCTGGCTCGAAGAACGCGGCTACCGCTTCGCCAAGGCCGACGAGGTGCTCGCCGACGCAGCCTTCAAGGACCCACCCCGCTACGTCGGCGACGCCGGCTTCGGTCTCTGGGACCGGATGATCGCCCTGCGGCGAGCCCAGGATGCCCAAGCCGCCGTCGAAGCGCTGCTCAAGACCCAGTCCGACGCCTGGAACCGGGGCGATCTCGACACGTTCACTTCCGTCTACGCCGAGGACGCCTCCTTCCTCTCCCCCACCGGTCTCACCCAGGGCCGGCAGAAGGTGCTGGAGCGCTACCGGCGCCGCTATCCGGATCGCAAGGCCATGGGCACGCTGAGCCTCGAGATCATCGAGGTGCGCCCCGCGCAGGGCATCGAATTTACGGCTTTGGGAGACGCCCGCCCCAGCCGGGTCCAAGGCCTCTCCGTCGCCGCCCGCTGGCGGCTCGCCTATCCCGATCAGCCCGAAAAGAAGACCGCTGAGGGTCTCACCCTCCTCGTCCTGCGGCGGCATGGGGACTCCTGGGAGATCGTGGAGGACGCTTCGATGTAAGTCGTCGGCTCGCCCAGGCAGGGGGCAGACACCCTGGAGTGAGAGGAGATCTCATAACCATGGAAAATTGTCGTCGCCCCAAGAGGTTTGTCTCGTCCCTCGTCCTGCCGTTCGCGCTCGCCGCTTCTCTCGCGAGCCTCGGCACCCCCGCCGCGATGGCCGCAACTGCTGCAGTCCATCCGCAGTACGACGAATGCGAGGCGGACTTCATCGCCTTCGTCGGTTCCGACGTCTACCAGTTCTCGCCGGCCCTGCCCGACGAGCTCGGCACCGTCCACCTCTTCTCCGTTCTCTCCTACCAGAAGACGGCGGCGATGGGTGAGTACGGCCGTGCGTTCTGGCGCCTGGAAGTCCGCGGCCCGTTCGCCGGAGAGGCTGGCGAAGCGGCCGGAACCGAGGCTCCCGTCGTGCGTCTCGCGCAAGGTGTCGCCCGCATCGAAGCCGATGGCCAAGCCCGCGTCGACTACGCCTGGAACGGCCGGGATGAGAGCGGCAAGCCGGTCGCGCCGGGCCGCTACGAGTACACGTTTCGCGCCCGCTTTCTCCCCGATCGCGAGCGCTCGAACGCCGCCCGCTATGAGGATCTGAAGGCAGCCGGCGGGGCGGAGGCCCGGACGTCGCCGCGCGAGGTCATCGTCGACGACCGTCTGGACGCCATCGCCGCCAGGCAGTCGCTGACCAAGGCCCTCGCCGGCGTCTGCCAGAAGCAGCGCAACACGCCGATCGAGACCGGCTTCGCCTACAACTTCTACTATGGCTCCACTCACAGCCACTCGAACTGGTCGGACGGCGGCCAGCCCACCAGCAACTGCGCCTCGGGCAACGCCAACGGCAGCGGCACCTTCGCTCCCGCCGCCGTCTACGACTATGCGCGCAACACCGCCGGCCTCGACTACTGGGTGATCAACGAACACAACCACCTTCTGGACGATGCCATGACCACCAACAACCCACCCGTCACCGAGACCAAAATCCGCGCGCGCTATCAGAGCGGCCTCGCCGCCGCGGCGACCGCCACGGTCAACGACGCCTTCATCGCCGTCTACGGCATGGAGTGGGGCGTGCTGACCAACGCCGACGAGGGGCACGTCACCCTGCTTGAAACCCCGACTCTCTTCGGCTGGGAGACCTGCACCACCTGCAATGGCCCCAATAAGGAGTGCACCACGGGCAGCAACTGTTACTTCGACATTTTCACTCCCAAACGGTTCGGCTACCTCGCCATGTACAAACAGTCCGTCCTCCACCCTTCGCCGCAGGGAGCCCTGGGCATCCTCTGCCATCCGGAGACCGGGCAGTTCGACAACTTTGCGTTCAATGCCGACGCCGACAACGCGCTCCAGGGCATCGCGGTGCGTAGCGGCGTCGCCTTCAACACGGCGACCAACTGCTCGTCAGCCAACATTGCTTCGGTGAACTACGTGCCCCTCTGGCAGAGCGCCCTGAACAAAGGTTTCCATCTCGGCCCCACCGCCGATCACGACGCTCACTGCATCACCTACGGCATCGGCATGCCGGACCGCACGGTCTACCTCCTGCCGAACGGCGCGACACCCACGCTCACCAAGGCCGCGCTCCTCTCGGCCCACAAGGCTCGCCACTTCTTCGCCACCGAGGACGCCAACGCTCAGCTCGTCTTCGCCACCAGCACCGGCAACCACATCATGGGGGACATCTTCAGCGCGGCCGGCACGGTCACCCTACGGGCCGCGGCCTACGATCCGGACGGGGAAGGAATTTCCAAGCTCGAGATCTGGCGCGGCCAAATCGGCGGCGGCGTCCCCTCCGCAGCCTACCGCAGCGTCACCGGCGCCTCCACGCTCTCCCTCACCGAAACTCTTTCCTCGGGAACTTTCTATTACTACGTCCACGCCGTTCAAACCGATGGCAACAACCTCTGGTCCGCCCCGATGTGGATCACCTACACGGCCGGCGGTTGCAGCGATACGACGGCTCCCGCGGTCGCGATCACCGCTCCGGCGGCCGGGGCCACGATCACCTGCGCCGACACGACGGTCACCGGCACGGCTTCGGACGCTTCCGGAATCCAGTCCGTCGAGGTGCAGATCGACGGCGGCACCTGGAGCCCGGCGACGTTCAACTCCGGCGCCGGCACGTTCACATTCGCTTGGGCAAGCTCGGGTGCGACCTCGGGAACCCACACCATCGCCGCTCGGGCGACCGACGCGTCCTGCAACCACAACGTCGCCACCACGGCGGCCCGCAGCGTGACCGTCAACAACGCCTCCTGCGGCGTGAGCGTCAACGTCTCCGGCTGGAAGCTCCAGCAGCAGAACTCGGCGCAGACCTTCACTCTCCCCGCCGGAACGACGATTGCCAGCAAGGGATATCTGATCGTGGGGCGCGACGCCACCAAGGCCGCATTCGAAGCCTTCTGGCGCGGCGGCACCCCACTGCCTTCGAACGTGGTCTACGTCAACTCCGCCGGAGTCATGCCGCAGATCAACGGCAGCGAGAACTACACGCTTTCGAACGCCTCCTCGACGGTGATCGACGGCCCGACGATCAGCATGCCGGCCTCGGCCAACAGCACCGTGCAGCGCAAAGGCCCCTGCCTCGCCGCCGGCACGGCCAGCAGCTGGACCACCACCACCATCACCGGCACCATCACCGGCCCTACTCCGGGCAGCGGCGCTGGGACTGGGTGCAGCAAAGGGGCGGTGATCAACGAGTTCTCCGACGCCCTGGGCACGAACAACTTCATCTACGAGTTCGTGGAGATCTACAACGACAAGTAGGCGGAATAAAAAAAGCAATCCGCAGTCTAGTACGGCGTAGGAACAACCCGCGGCGATGACCGCCGCGGGTTCACAACCGCCCTCCGGGCCAAGGATTGCCATGAAGACCCGTAACCTCGCTCTCGCCTCAGCCTTCCTTCTCGTGGCGCTCGCCCTGAGCGCCTTCGCCGCCGACAGCCCCAAAGGGGCCAGCATCCAGATCCTCAAACCCGCGGATCACGCCGACCTCGACTCCGACGAGGCCTACCCACTCGACTATCAGGTCGTGCTGGGATCGGGCGACGATCACTTCCACGTCTGGGTGGACGCCGACCGCAGCCCGGGGATCCACGATCTCAAAGGGACCTACATGCTGCCCAAGATGACCCCAGGCAAGCACGTGATCACCCTCAAGCTGGTGGACAAGGGGCACGTTCCCACCGGCCCGCAGAAACCGATCACGGTCAACGTGGTGAGTGTGAAGTAGGGCGTTCCCAGGGCACCCATGGTCTCCTTCGCCCAGATCGCCGGCGGCGGGGTTACTATCCCCGATGTCGCCGACCCTGCTACCCCCGCCAAGATGCTGAGCAAGCTCCGAGACCGCTTCTTCCGGCAGGACAGCCGGCGCGCCCGCTTCGAGCAGGCCGTCCTGCCCCATCTCGACGCGGCGTACGACCTCGCCCGCTGGCTCACCCGCAACGATCAGGACGCCGAGGACGTCGTGCAGACGGCCTCGCTGCGGGCGCTCCAGTTCTTCGACGGCTTCCAAGGCACGAATCCCCGCGCCTGGCTGCTCACCATCGTCCGCAACTCCTTCTACAGTTGGTTGCAGCAACGCAACCGCGGCCACGAGATCGCCGATCCCTTCGACGAAGAGATTCACTCCGAAGTTGCAAGCGAAACCCCGGCACCCGAGGCCGAGCTGCTGCGCCGGGCGGACCGCCGGCTGCTTCGCCAGGGTTTCGAATCGCTGCCGCTGCCCTATCGCGAAGTCATGGTGCTGCGCGAGCTCGAAGGCTTGTCGTACAAGGAGATCGCGGCCATCGCCGGGATTCTGGACAATTTGCATCCGGTGAGGACATCGCGGCATTGCGCCGCTTTGTCGGACTCACCCAAGAGCAGTTCGCCCTTGCCATGAGCATCAGCGTCCACACTCTTCGAAACTGGGAGCAGGGCCGGCGGCATCCGGAGGGCCCCGCGATCACATTACTACGCATCGCTGCCAGGCATCCACGAATCATCCGCGAGAACATCGAGAGAATCGAGTCCGCAGCCTGAATCCGGCTCGCACCCTGAGGTGCCAGCCGGCTTGGCTGGCACCTCGAAAAACCCTTCTACAATTCAGGGCGTATACGTCACCGTAAGCTGCGGCCTATTGGACGCAGTTGCGTTCTCTCCCGAGAAGAACCCAATGTAGTCGTAGGCGAGGTTGTTGTTGTCGTCGAGCGTGAAGGCGAGACGCAGCTGGGTGGTGCCGGTCTTGTTGATCGCCGCGAGGCCGGCGGCGTTCAGGGTGCCGGTCGAGGCGGAGCCGTTGGCGGTGGGGTTCGACATCGTCGCGACACCGGTTGCCGTGGCCGCGGCCTGCCAGTCGGCGATCACGAAGGCGGTCGAGCCTCCGAAGCCGCCGGTGACGATGTCCACCAGGCAGGAGCCGAAGGTGGTGAAGGGATTGGTCCCCAGGGAGGTTCCGCGCACCAAGCGCAGGGTCGCCGAGGTGATCGTCGCAGTGTCCGGGATGGAGGCGGTGTTGAAGGAGACGATCGTTTTATATTGCTCGTTGAGATTGGTATCTCCCACCCGCAACGAGGCGGTCGTATTGTCGGTCGCGTTGCCTCCCCCGCCGGCGTTGCCGGTCTCGCCGTTCTCCCATACCCGCGCGTCCTCCGCCGCCACGGAAGAGAAGGTCACGGTCACCGGGTTCGAAGGCACGCTGGTCACCGTGACCGGAATCTCATTCGAAATCAAGGCAGAGCCGCAACCGGGCGTCGTCCTCTCCACCAGGAAATAGCTCCCGGCAGCCGGGAAGCTCGCGCAGTTGAGCACTGTGGTGGAGCCCGTCTGACCGGCGAAGTTGGTGATCGCGCCGCCCGAGACGGTGCGGTAGCCCCACTGATGGCTGGCGGCGCCGCCATCGGTATCCGTCACCGTCGCCGTGCCGCCCAGGCACGGGCTGCCGATCGTCGTCGACCCCGCGACGGCGATCGTGACGCTCGAAAGGGGCGGGGCGATGCTGATCGTCGCGCTGCCGGCGCCGGGCTGGTTGCAGCCGGTGCTCGAGACGCTGGTGAGCGAGTAGGTGGTGGCGGTGGTGGGTGAGACGGAGCGCGTCGCCGGGGTCGTGCTGACGCCGCTCTGCACGGTGCCGTCCGACCAGGTGAGGGTCCACGGCCCTGTGCCGATCAGATTGGCCGTCAGGGTGGCCGGGCTGCCGGAGCAGACGGCCGTCGAACCTGAGACCTTCGCCGGGACCCCGCATCCGACGTCGAGGCGGCCGAAGCCGAAGACGTTGTTCGGGACCGCTCCGGCCGCGCTGCTGCAGGTAGCGGTCGTCAGGGTGATGTGCTTGGCGGACGAGGTGAGGCGGCTCTCGATCGCGTTGACGTTGCCGACGAGCGAGGGGAACGCCGAGAGGAGCAGCGCCACACCGCCCACCACGTGCGGGGTGGCCATCGAGGTGCCCGAAAGGGAGGTGTAAGCCGTGTCGCTGGTGTTGTAGGCCGATCGGGTGCTGGTGCCGGGGGCCGAGATGTCCGGCTTGATGCGGTTGCTGCCATCGGCCGTCACCGGGCCGCGGCTGCTGAAGGAGGCGATGGTATCGGCTCCGGTGTTGAGCGCCCCGACGGTGACCGACGGGTCGTAGAAGCTCGGGGGATCGGACACCGTGGAGCAGCCCGACCCCGAGTTGCCGGCCGCGACCACCATCACGATCCCGGCCGCGCGGGTGTTGGCGACCCCGGTCAGCAGGATGTTCGGCGTCGTGCAGCCTTCGCTCGACGGGCAGGTCCAGGAGTTGCTCGTCACGTTCGGGGCCTTGCTCGGATCGCCCTGGCTGGTGGTGCCGCCCACCGGGTAGGGGGCGAGGAAGAACTCCATGCACTCCAGGTAGCTGGCAGGCGTGCCGGCGCCCTGATTCATGTTGCGGCAGCCGATCCAGCGCGCGCCCGGCGCCATGCCGATCTGGTTGGCACCGTCGAGGCCCACGATGGTGCCCATGGTATGGGTGCCATGGCCCTGGTCGTCGCACGGCGCGGGAGAGTTGAAGCCGCAAGGGCCGGTTCCGGCGTGGATCGAGTCGTGCCAGTTGTAGTCATGGCTGGCGGTGGTGCCGTTCCAGCCGCGGTAGGCGCTCTTGAGAGCGGCATGGGTCCAGCGGTAGCCCGTGTCGGCGCCGGCGACGACGACGCCCTGCCCGGTGTAGCCCAGGTTCCAGATCTGCGGCGCGCGCACGTAGCTGATCCCCGGCTCGGCGGAAGCGATGGCCTTGCCCATGATCCAATCCGGGTTGTACTCCAAGGCCTCTGCCGCCTGCGGCTCCGGCAAAGCCTGGCGCATTTCGGGATTGCCGTCGATCCGCTTCACGTCGGGCCGCGCAGCCAGGATCGTCGCCAGGTTGCGGTCGCCCTTCACCAGGATCGCGTTGACCAGGTAGAAGGAGCGGTACTCCACGCCGCGGGCGTCGAGCAGGGCCCGGATCGTTTTCTGGGATTCCTGCGCGGCCTTGAAGAGCGTCTGATAGACGAACGTCCCTTTGGCGAGCTTGCCCTTGAGCTGCGCGGCATCTGTGAGGTTCGCCTCCTTCCCTAGCACGACGAAAAACTCCGCCTGCGCGCCGGCGCGGGTGTTCTCGATCACCCAGGGGTGGATCTTCTCCGCCAATGGCTTGTCCTCGGCGCGGGCGCCCGGCGCGATCAACAACGCTCCAGCCGCCAGCCCCAACCGCAGCAGCCTCAGGCTCCTGGCCGCCCTGCTTTCCTTCGAGATCGCACACTTGGTCATGGCCCTCTCCTTCATGAATGGCAGCCCGTAGCGCAGCCGCCCGCAGCCCCTCACGTGGGGCAGGCGGGGCTCGGCCGAAAGAGTTTCGGTGCTGGCTGAACTGCGAAGCTGTCCTCGGAGGAGACAACAGAGGATGAAGCTATGTCAACGAGGGAGCCGAAATACGGAGGGATTGGGGGTCGACTTTTCAGCGAGTCGCTGGTATCGTCCCAGCTCTCTCCGCGTTGAAGAACAGTTCGATGGCGCTCGCTGTCTGGAGGTGAAAATGCCGATTCCCGCAAGAGGTTACGTCACAGGTCTGGTTCTGCTTTTTTGTGCTTCTTCCCTCGCCGCCATCAGCGCGCCGCCGCCGCTGATCACGCGGCCTTCCCTGCCGGGCATGCTGGACGCCCGGGTCAATCTGAAGGATTCGTTTCAGCGGTCCAAGACCGCTCGCGCCGCGGCTGCAACGGCCGGCGCCAGCGCCGCCCGCCAGGAGGCGGCGAAAATCGTCACCGCCATCGCCCAGCGCCGGAGAACCCTGCCCGGTCTCGAGGTGAAGCTCTCGAACATCACCGGCGGCGCAATCGCGGTCCGCAACCAGAATGGTGCGTTGACCGCCGCGGCGCCAGGCCGCAGCAGCGAGGACATCGTCCGCGGCTTCCTGAGCGAGAACGGCGACATCTATGGCCTTTCGGCCTCGGACGCCGGCGATCTCGTCGCCTTGGGTGACAGCCCCGGCGGCACGAGCGGTCTGCGCATGCTCCGTATGGAGCAGCAGATCGACGGCCGGCCGATCTTCCAGAGTGAGACCCGCTTCCTTCTCGACCGCGAAGGCCGGCTGATGAAGACCCTGGGGCTGATGGTGCCGCATGCTCGCGCCATCGCGCCGGCGATCGATTCGTCGAGCCTGCTCGCGCCGGCCGAAGCTGTGACCCGCTTGCTGAAGGCGAGCGGCCAAGCGGCGGCGAGCGCCGCCTCCTTCCAGGTCACCTCGGAAGCCGCCGGACGGATGATCCTGTCAGAGAACGATGACTTCGTCGCCGGCCCGATCACCGCCCGCCAAGTGCTCTTCCCGCTCGCCCCGGGCCTGCTGGTGCCGGCCTGGTCTCTGGTCGTCTTCACCCAGGGCGACCAGGACTGGTACGCCATGGTGGACGCCCAGACGGGCGACCTGCTGTGGCGCAAGAACATTCGCAACTACGCTTCAGCCCAGGACGCGCGCTTCCGCGTCTTCGTGCAGGCCGACGGCATCACGCCGGCCGACAGCCCGGCGCCGCAGTCGCCGAACACCGTCACTCCCGGCTCCGGCATGCAGTTCCCGGGGATCGCGCCCACCATCGTCAGCATGCACACCGCCTACGACCCGACCGCCAGCCCGAACGGTTGGATCAACGACTGCCCGGCCGGCGGCTGCACGGCCAACGAGACGCAGACCCTGGGCAACAATGTGCTGGCCTGCCTGGACCGCACGACCGGCGGCGTCAACTCCAACGTCTGCGACACGGACGCCGGCAGCGTGCTCGACGGCAACGGCCGGCCGACCGGCAATCCCGACGCCAACACCCGCAACCGCGACTTCCTCGGCACCACGCCCCGCGATTTCGAGACCAATTTCCTGCCGCCGCCGCAGGGGGGCAACCCCGAAGCCGGCCAGACCGCGACCGGCGCCGGCAACAATGGCACCCTGCCGGTCGACCAGTTCCGCCGCGGCGCCGTAACCCACATCTTCTATGTCACCAACTGGTACCACGACCAGCTCTACAAGCTCGGCTTCGACGAAGCCGCCGGCAACTTCCAGCAGACGAACTTCAGCGGCATGGGCCTCGGCGGCGACCGCGTCCTCGCCGACGCCGAAGACGGCACGAGCGTCGACAACGCGAACTTCGCGACCCCGCCGGACGGAACCTCCGGCCGCATGCAGATGTACCGGTTCACCGGAGCGACCATCGACCGCGACGGCGATCTCGACGCCGAGGTCTCGATGCACGAGATGACCCACGGCACGAGCAACCGGCTGGTGGGCAACGGCGCCGGCCTGAACTGGGATCCGGCCCGCGGCATGGGCGAGGGTTGGAGCGATTTCGTCGCCCTCTCCCTGCTCAACAACACCAACGCCGACTCTCCCACCGGCCGCTACGCGAGCGGTGCCTATGCCACCTACAAGCTCACCGGCATTGTCCCCACTTACACGGACAACTACGTCTACGGCATCCGTCGCTTCCCCTACACCACGGATCATTCGGTCAATCCGATGACCTGGGCCGACGTGGACGACGTGACGAACGACCTGAGCGGCGGCATCCCACCCACCCCAGTCACCTTCAACCTGAACGGCGGCATGGAAGTCCACAACGCCGGCGAGGTCTGGGCACTGACGCTGTGGGGCGTGCGCCAACGGATCATCGCCGATCCCGCCGGCGCCAACGGCAACGTGCCGACCGGCAACCACACCTCTCTCCAACTGATCGTCGACGGTCTGAAGATGACGCCGGTCGATCCCAACTTCCTCGACGCGCGCGACGCCATTCTCGACGCCGACTGCTCCACCAACGCCTGTGCCAATGAGAGCTCGATCTGGGGAGGCTTCGCCGACCGCGGCCTCGGCTACGGCGCCCGGAACCCCTACCACTACTCGATCTCTATCAAGGCCAGCCATACCGGGATTGGCGAATCGTTCAGCGTCCCATTCCTGGACGTCGCGAACGGGGCCGCCGACGTCGTCGTCGACGACAGCGCCGACAACAACAACGGCACTATCGATCCGGGCGAGGCCGTCAAATTCACGGTCAAGCTGACCAACCCGTGGCGCGGCGCCGGCAAGGCCGTCACCTCGGCGACGGCGACGCTCACCACCTCGACTCCCGGGGTCACGATCTTCGACAACACGTCCACCTACGGCGCCATCGCGCCGCAGGGAACGGCGGTCGGCGACAGCTTCCTGATCTCCGTCGACCCGTCGGTCGCCTGCGGTAGCGCCATCGACTTCACGCTGACCACCGTCTCCAACCTTGGCACCACCTCGACCACCTTCCGCCTGCGCGTCGGCGCAGCGAGCGGCACGGACCCGGTCGTCACCTACACGAACACGCCCAACCTGGCCATTCCGGACAACCGGCCCCGCGGCGTCTTCAACCAGTTGACCGTCTCGGACGACTTCGAGATCGCGGACGTCGACTTCCGCGTCGACAGCCTCACCCACACCTTCATCGACGACGTGGGCCTGTTGCTGCGGGCTCCCAACGGCATCGGTACCGACCTGGTGGGACTCATCGGCCTTGACTCCGCGGACGGCGGAGACGGCGCCAACCTCACCAACTTCGTGGTCGACGACGACCTGCCCTTCACCGTGGCCAACGACATGATCGAAGCCGACGACACGCATTCACCCGGCTATACCGGATCGTGGATCCCGGTGTACAACTCGCCGGCGTTCGCGGATCCGCTGTTCTTCGGGCTTCCCGCCGACCCGGTCGGCAGCCTGACGCGCTTCAACGGCCTCAGCACCAAGGGGACGTGGACGGTGCTCGCCTCCGACGAGTTCGCGGGCGACACCGGCACTCTCAACACCTGGTCGATGCTCGTGACGCCGGTCCACTTCGCCTGCTCGGCCTTCTCTTCCGCGGCCGCAGTGACTGCCACCAAAACGGTGAGCGGCACCTTCAGCGTCGGCGGCACGGTGACCTACACCGTGACCCTCACCAACAACGGCACCGCCAACCAGGCCGACAACGCCGGCCATGAGTTCACCGATGCCCTGCCGGCCAGCCTGACTCTGGTCAGTGCCACCGCCACCAGCGGCACGGCGGCCACGTCGGGCAACACGGCCACCTGGGACGGCTCGCTGGCCCCGCTCGGCGGCAGCGTCACCATCACCATCACCGCTACGATCAACGCCGGCGCTCAAGGCACGACCATCTCCAACCAGGGCACCGCGTCGTTCGACAGCAACCACGACAACGCCAACGACGCCACCGTCCCCACCGACGATCCGTCCGTCGGCGGCACGGCCGATCCCACCGTCTTCGGGGTCGCCAGCGCCACGGTCACGGCCACCAAGACCGTGAGCGGCACCTTCAAGGTCGGCGGCACCGTCACCTACACCATCGTGCTCTCGAACTCGGGTTCGTCGGCGTCGCCCGACAACGCCGGCAACGAGCTCACCGACAACATCCCCGGCACCCTGACGGTGACCACGGCCACGGCCACCAGTGGCACGGCGGGCAACACGGGCAACCTCGTCAGCTGGAACGGCAGCATTCCGGCGGGCGGCAGCGTCACCATCACCGTCACCGCCACCGTCAACGCCGGAACCCAGGGCGCGGCGGTCTGCAACCAGGCGTCGTTCGCCTTCGACGCGGACCTCAACGGCACCAACGAATCGACGGGCACGAGCGACGACCCGGCGGTCGGTGGCGCCAACGATCCGACGTGTTTCAACGTCCAGAACGCGGTGCTGACGGCGACCAAGGCCGCGAGCGGCACCTTCACCCCCGGCAGCACGGTCACCTACACCATCGTCATCCACAACGCCGGCAACGCGACCTCGCTCGATACCCCGGCAGTCCACGAGTTCACCGACACCCTGCCGTCGGCCCTGACCCTGGTCAGCGCCACGGCGACGTCTGGCACGGTGACGCCGCCGCCGCCGAACGGCAACACCGTGACCTGGGACGGCACCATTCCCGCCAACGGGAACGTGACGATCACCATCACGGCCACGGTCAACCAAGGGACCACCGTGAATACGACGGTGACCAACCAGGGCACCCTCAACTACGACTCCGATCTCAATGGCACCAACGACACGACGTCCACCACGGACGACCCGGCGGTCGGCGGCGCCAACGATCCGACGTCGTTCGTTGTCGCCCCGGGTTCTGCCCCCCCAATACCAACTCTCTCGACGTTCGGTCTGTTCGCGCTCGGTCTCCTCCTGCTGGTGGCAGCCTGGAGCCTGCTGCGCCGGCGGACGAGCCCGGTGTAACCCGGCAGCAAAACCGCCGGTCCCGGCGACGCCCCACTCCGCAGCCGCGGGGTGGGGCGTTTTCCTTTGGGGGGGTGGACTTGGGGATCACATCTCCTGCCCTCCCACTGTACAGCCAATGTACCCGGCGGCCTTTGCCGGAGTGGAAGCCTGCACCCCAAGATCAAGCCCTGCAAGAAGATAGGTTCCCGATCCATGGTGGCATGGGCCTCGCTCTCTCCAGGGAAGCCGCATGATAGGGTGCCTATCAATTCACGGAGCGGAAGGAGCGTAACGAGTGGCAGGCTTCGGCTTCCTGATCATCGTCATCCTGGCGGTCAACGCTTGGCTGAGCCGGAGCCGGCTGAAGGATCTGGAAGAGTGGGTCCGGGCACAGAAGGACGCCCACTCGGACCTCCTGCGCCGGATCGCCGGCCTGGAAAGGGCCCACTTCCAGGCCGGCTCCGACCAGCCGCCACCGGTCACCGTGGCCGCTCAGGCTCCAGCGCCCGCGCCGTTCGTGGAACGGCATCCGGTTCCAGCCCCTCCGCCGCTTCTGACCGAGCCGCCGGCTCCGGTCCCGACAACGGCTCACGGACCCACACCGCCACCGTTGCCATCGCCGCCGCCGCCAGTACCGCCGCCTCCCTTGGGGACTCAACCGGAGGCCGCCCGGCCCATGCCGCCGTCGCCCCCTCCTCCGGTGCCGCCCGCCCCGCCACGGCCAACTCGCCTGGCGCCGCCACCGAAACCGCCGCGCCCGGCCTTCGACTGGGAGAGCCTGGTGGGAGTCAAGCTGTTCTCCTGGATCGCCGGGATCCTCTTCGCCCTGACCGCCATCATGTTCCTTCGCTACTCCGTGGACCACGGCTGGCTGAAGCCGCCGATCCGCATGGCCATGGGGCTTTTGATGGGCACCGTCCTCCTGGGCCTCTGCGAGCACCGGCTGGCGCGCCGCTACGCCATCACCGCCAACGCTCTGGGCGCGGCGGGGATCGTCGCCCTCTTCTCCACTTTCTTCGCCGCACACACACTCTGGCACCTCATCGGAGCGGCGCCGACGTTCGTTCTCCTGGTGATCGTCACGGCCGTGGCGGTGCTGCTCGCGATCCGCCACGACGCCCTCTTCATCGCCCTCCTGGGGCTCGTCGGCGGATTCGCCACTCCGGCCCTGCTCTCGAGCGGCGAGGACCATCCGATCGGTCTCTTCGGCTACCTGCTGCTGCTCAACGCAGGCCTCGCCTGGGTCGCATTGCGCAAGTCGTGGCCGGTGCTCTCGGTCCTCTCGCTCGCCTTCACCACCCTCTATGAATGGGGGTGGGTCTTCAAGTTCCTCGACGCCTCGAAGCTGCCGCTGGCGCTGGGGATCTTCCTCGTCTTCCCGCTCCTCGGCCTCCTCGCTCCGGCGCTCGCCCGGAACGCCAAGAGGACCGGAGATGAGAGGGACGCCTTCGGCAAGACGGCGCTGGCGGGAGCCTTCCTGCCCCTCGTCTTCGGGCTCTATCTCGCCGCCGTGCCGGCCTATGGCGCGCGCTTTGGGCTCCTCTTCGGCTTCCTCTTCGTGCTTCAGGCCGGGCTCGCCGCGGTCGCGATCTTCCGCGGACCGCGCTCGCTCCACTCCTTCGCCGCCGGGACGACCGTCCTCTCTTTCCTGCTCTGGTTCGCGGTCTCCTACTCCCCCAAGATGGGGGCGTGGCCGGCGATCCTCGGCTTCGTCGCCCTCTTCGTGCTGTTCGACCTCGCGGTCCCCTGGCTCGCGGGCCGCTTGGGCCGGCCGATCGACGAGGAGGGTCGTTTCGGCACGCTCGCCGGGCCGCTCCTCCTCGTCAGCTTTCCTGTGCTCTTCTACCTGGAGCCGGCGGCCGCCTCCCCGGGGCTGCTATTCGCCGTGCTCTTCGTTCTCCTCGCGGCCGCGGCCGGCTTCGCCATGCTCTATGAGGACGGCCTGCTCTTCTCGATCGGCGCGTTCTTCGCCATCGCCGCCGAGGCCGTGTGGTCCGCCAAGTCGCTCTCGCCCGAGCGGCTCCTCGCGGGGATCTCCATCTACGCCGTCTTCGGCCTCTTCTATCTCGGCGTGCCGATCCTCGCCCGGCGGTTCGGCCGGCGATTGCCGCCCGCAGGGAGCGGCGCGTTCCTCCTGCTGCTCTCGCTCGGGCTCCTCTTCTTCCTCGCCGCCGGGCCTCTCGCCCAGGCGGCTCTCTGGGGGCTCGCGCTCCTCCTGGTGATCCTGAACGCCGGGCTCTTCCTCGAAGCCGGGACCCTGCGCCGCCCTCTCCTGGCACTCGCCGGGACGGTCCTTTCCTGGGTGCTGATCGGCGTCTGGTGGGCGACGGTGGCACTCTCCGCGAGCCTCGTGCCGGCGCTCTTTCTGGTTGCCGGCTTCGCCGTCCTCGCCCTCGCCGGCAACCTCTGGATGCGGCGACGGCAGGGCGGTGCGGAGGGGATGGCTGGAGCGGACGCTCCCGATGGCGGGCACTACCTGGGACTGGTGGGACACGTCTTCCTCTTCGTCGTCGCCGCGCAGACGCGACTCTCGATTCCACCCTGGCCGTTCCTCGGGGTGCTTCTCCTCCTCGATCTCGCGGCCGGCGTCGCCGCTCTCTGGATGCGCCGCGCCGCGCTGTGGTTCTCGGCGCTCGTCGCCTCCGATCTGATTCTCTTCGTGTGGGTGCTGACGGCGCGGAACGCTCCGTGGCCAGCGGTCGCCCTCGGTTCGGCGCTCGTGGTCTCCACCCTCGGCCTTCTGTGGATCGCACTGGCTCGCCGCGTGGCCGGACCGGGAGAGCTGACGTCGGACATCGCCTCCGGAGCCATCGCCAGCCTCTTCCTCGGCCAGATCGTCGCGATCGCCGCGTCCATGATGACGGGGGCGCCGCCGCTGGCGTTCACGATCGCCGGGCAGGTGGCGTTCCTCCTCGCCATCCTCTGGCTCTCGGTGCTGGCGAACCGGCCCTGGCTCGTTCCGCTCTCGATCGCCTTCACCACCGCCGCAGTCGCCGGCTGGCGGCTCGACCATTTGGCGGGCGCCCCGTGGTGGCATGAGCTCGCCTTCGCCGGAGCCCTCTATCTTCCCTACCTGGCGTTCCCCCTGATCCTTGGGGAGCGGGCACGGCGACTGCGACAGCCGTTCCTGGCGGCGGTCCTCGCGAGCCTCAGCTTTTTCCTCCTCGCCCGCCACGCCCTCCTCGCGGGAGGTTATTCCGGAGTGATCGGAGCGCTGCCGGTGGCTCAGGCGGCCGCCCTCGCGGTCCTCCTGGCCCGGCTGGTGCGGATGGAGCGCCAGACTCCCAAAGGCGGCCCCGGTTCTGCGGCGCCGCAGAGCGATCCGGGGCGGCTCGCACTCGTCGCCGGTGCGGTCCTCGCCTGCGTCACGGCGGCCATTCCCCTGCAGCTCGACCGCGAGTGGATCACCATCGGCTGGGCGCTCCTCACCGCGGCGCTCGCCGCCCTCTACCTGCGAATCCCCCACCGCGGGCTCCTATGGTGGACCGCCGGCCTGCTCACCGCGGTCTTCGTCCGGCTGGCGGTGAACCCGGCCGTCCTGGCCTATCATCCGCGCAGCGACCTCGCGATCTGGAACTGGTATCTCTACACCTATCCCGTGCCTGCCCTCGCCTTCTTCCTCACCGCCTGGCTGCTGGCGCGCGGCGACGACCGGCTGGAAGGCGCACCGCTGCCCCGGCTCTCGATCCTCGCGGCGAGCGGGGGAGTGGTGCTTCTCTTCCTTCTGGTCAACATCGAGATTGCGGACTTCTTCTCGAAAGGCGCTAGCCTCACCTTCAGCTTCCTCACCGGGCAGGCGACGCTGGCCGAGGATCTCACCTATACCCTCGCCTGGGCGCTCTTCGCCATCGCCCTCTTCGTCGCCGGGATCGTCCGGCCGAACCGGCCTGTGCGCATCGCCGGCATCGTCCTGCTCCTGGTCGCAGTGCTCAAGGGGTTCGTCCATGACATGGCGCGACTGGGCGGCCTCTACCGGGTGGGCTCCTTCGCCGGCCTCGGCGTCTGCCTGGCCCTGATGGCGGTCCTGATCCAGAAGTACGTCCTGCCGCGGCGGGAGATCCAGTGAGGGCGCGACTGCTCGCCGCCGGCCTGCTGGCGGCGTCGGCCCTCGCGGAGGCGGCGGTCGCAAGCCCGCCGCCGGCCCTGGGAGCGCCCGTCGATCCAGGAGAGTTCCGCTATCGGCGTGCGATCCCGGCCGGTCCGCCGGGGCTGAGCGCTCTTCTCCTCGACGCCGCGGTGCTCTCCCACAGTCCCAGGCTCGCCGATCTGCGCATCGCCGACTCCCACGGCCGCCAGATTCCCTATCTGGTGGAGCGGCTCGCTGAGCCGATGTCTCTCCCGCTCCCCGCTCCGGCAAAGCAGGCGAAAAAGGGAGACCCGCCGGCCCTCTCCCGCTATTCGGTCCAGCCCCCCTATCCGTCGCTCCCCGCGGCGCGGCTGGTGCTCGCCACGACGGCGCGGGTTTTCGAGCGCGAGATCCGGCTGGTCGAAACCCGTGAAGCTTCCGCGAGCGCCCGTGAGCCGCAGGAACCCGGCGAACGCACGGTGGCCCAAGCGGTCTGGCGGCACGCCGATCCGGAGACGCCGGCCCCGCAACTGACACTGGACCTGCCGTCGAGCTCCGCGACCCGCGTCGAGCTCCTGGTCGAGGAGGGGGACAACGCTCCCCTGCCGCTCGGTCCTCCCCGTCTTCTGCTGCCGGCCAACCGCCTGCGTTTCTTCTACCCGGCGGGCGCTCGGTTGGCGCTTCTCTACGGCCAGCCGAGGCTATCACCGCCGCGCTACGACCTCTCGCTCCTCGCTCCCCGTCTGCTGGGAGAAGCCGTGCACGAGATCGCCCTCGGCCCTGAGCCCCGCCAGGGACCGGAGCCGGACGCCGCGGACATGGAAAAGAAACTCTTTTGGGGCGCCCTGGTGGGAGCCGTGCTGGTGCTGCTGCTCATCCTCGGGCGGCTGCTGCGCGCGGGGACGGGCGATGCACATTGAGCGCCTGCCCCTGGATCTAGCTTACCGGGGCCACCGGGGAAACGTGCATCAACATCCCGTATTTCGGCCGGATCGTCATGGCGGTATGAATTTCGACGGGATGATTGGGCACAAGCTTCAGTTGGTACCTCTGCAGGATCATCACCAGGCTCAATTGCAGAACCAACTGGGCCTGCCGCTCGCCAATGCAGACACGCGGCCCGGCCCCGAAAGGGAAGTAGGCAAATCGATGGCGGCCCACCGACCGCTCCTTGCTGAAACGGTCGGGATCAAAATTGTCCGGTTCGTCCCAGAACCCGGGATGCTTGTGAGTGACGAAAGGACTCACGACGATCAATGACTTGGCGGGAATGCGAAAACCTCCAATCTCATCGTCTGCGACAGTCTCGCGGGTCATGGCCCAGAAAGCCGGGTAGTAGCGCATCGCCTCAGCGATGACCTGGTGGAGGTATTCCAGGGACGGTAGATCCGCCAGCGTTGGAGAGCGGTTTCCCAACACCGTCCCGATCTCCTGGCGCAGGCGCTGCTCGACTCCAGGATGCCGGGAAAGGAGATAGAACATCCAGGTCAGGGTGACGGCCGTCGATTCATATCCGGCGACGAGAACTGCCGTGACTTCGTCGCGGAGTTGTTGCTCGCTCATCCCCACCTCGTCGTCGTGCGCCTCGAGCAACAGGGACAGCAGGTCCTGCCGCTGTTCCTCGGCTGGCGCATGCCGGCGTTGCTCGATCAGGCCGAGAACCACCTCGGTCAGGTCCTTGAGCGCCCGTTTCACCCGCAAGTTTTCAGGTGTCGGGACGAAGGGCGGCACCTCGAGGAACATCCCACGGCCGGCGACGCGCAGGACGAGCTCGACGGCGTCCGTGATGCGGCGTGTCTCGGACCTGTTGATACCGGACCCGAAGAGCGCCGCGAGCATCGAATTGAGCGACAGTTGCTCCATCTCGGAGGCGAGCTCGATGGGGCCGGCGGTCTCCCAGTGGTCGATCCTCTCCGCAACGTGGCAGGAGATGGAGGCCACCATCGCTTCGATCTTCTGGCGATGAAAGGCAGGCTGCATCAGACGCCGCTGGCGCAGCCAGAGGTCGCCATTGCTCAGAGTCAGCCCCTTGCCCATCATGGCTTCGAGATGCAGAGAGGGGCGCTTGACGAGGAAGTTGCGGTGGTTCTTCTTCAGGACGTATTCGACGTCATCCGGATGGCTGATCAGGAACATGCGCATCCGGCCGAGCAGCCTCAGCTCGGCCACATCCCCATATCGCCGGAAGACGGACAGGAGGTACTCGGCGCCATGCTTGATCATGAAGGGCACTACGCCGACCAGAGGATAGCCTTTCGGACCCGGCGCCGACTTTGTCATGTTCGTGCCTCCCGCAATGGTCGTCAGGTGATACGGCCTGCCCGATTGAGAATGGCCATTGGGCCACGGGTCGCGTCGATTCAACCAAATAGCTGTCTATCGACGCAATGCAGATCATTCTCGTCAAAATAGGGCTGCACCCAACGATCGCTGGTCGACAAGAACCAGCCGGCATCCACGGCCTGCTGTTGGTTGGAGGCAGCAGCCTTGACTTTTGCCTTCGGAGTCTTCGCCTTGGTCGAGCTGCGATCGAGAAAGTCGAAGTGGTCCACCAGCAGCAGAGCTTCGATGGCGAAAACTGTGGCGATTTCAGTATCGTGAATCGCAATCAGGTTGTCGCCGTTGGCCGCTTCCCCGGCCTCGGCCAGGTTGGACGATCCGCAATACACGACGGGGTTGGGCCCGTTGAAGCCGCAGACGACAAACTTGTGGTGCACCTGATGTCCGATACCGACGCCGGGAACCTGGTCGAAAGGTGGCGGCAGCATGGTCGCAGTCGGCTTGCCGGACACCAACGCACCGGTCTTCTTCCGTGGCGAATAGAGAAAAATACCGCCCGGCGTATCGGAGATGCCATAGCTAAATATGGCTTGATTGGAGTGCAGCTCCTTGAGCGCCGGCAGAACCGGTCCCGTCCCCTTGTCGAGACCCATGACGGCAAACAGCACGCTGCCGTTACTCTGCTTTTGCTCCTGGTCGATGCGCGCCACCATGTTGTCCAGGTTTTGCTTGGCCACCGCCGGTGGGTGCGGAGAAAACGTGATCTCGGTTCTTGGCAGATCCGCGGCGGTGAAAGAGAACACCTGGCCGGCCTCCGGGGTCTTGTTGAACTTCAGGCTGGCCTCCCCGTCCCACACCACCTGGAAGATCGGTGCGTAGGCGGCTGCCACCTTCGCGTCGTTGAAGACCAGCACGTGATTTGAGTTCACATAAAGGCCAGTGATCGAAAAATTGGTCGAACCGGTCAGAACCTTAACCGCTCCATCGGAATTCGAAACAATGAACACCTTGTCGTGGGCATAGCGGCCGAACTTCCCGCGCAAAATCGCGGCGGGCTTCTTCGCTGCTTTGGTGAAGAGTTTTTCAAGCTGGTCCTCGGGCTTGGGCGATTGGGCAGAATGGTGAAGGGCGGCATTGTCGAGGATGACACGGATGCGGCCCTGTTTGGCCAGCTCCAGGAAAATCGCCATCAGGTCCGGCTCGTTGAGGTCGTAGGCGAACACGTCGAGGCGAAGCTTCTTGTTTTGCAGAACCTCGTTGGCCAAGGCGAAGATTTTGGCCCGCGCCGTGAATCCCAGCCATTCATATTCTTCCGCGAAAGTATAGTCTTGCCCGGCGTTGTCTTTGCCGGACACCTGCGACGTATCGAAGAGCAGATCCTTCCCCTTGGGGCGAAAGACGGCTTTCAAGCCAAAGTGATGCACAAATGCCTGGGATTGGGTGAAGCCGCGGGTAAAGGCAGTCTCGATTGCCCCCTTCGCGAAAGGCCCGACCTCCACCTTCACCGCTACGCTCAGCTTTGAATCGATGGGTTGCATTGAGCCCGTCTCATCAAAATACCGTGGAGTAACCGTGTAAGTGTAGGGGCCATAGAAGGGATGCGTACCCTGTTGTAGCGAGCCCGGCACATGGACCATCTGAATTTGTGAATCGGAGCGTTGAAGCTGGAGTTGGGTGGCAGCTTGGCGTCCTGTGCGTGCTTGGACGGGTCTGCGAACCGGAGGTTGTTCTGCAGGTAATACGGTGGCTGCGCGAGAGGACTGATTTGGACCGTGAACCCGGCCAAGTTCTTGGCCTTGGCCTTCGGCAGGTTGAAGGCGAGGAGCGTCTTGGCGTCTCCCCGGTACGCTTTCACGGAAAGGCCTGTTTCTTGTTTTTTGGTAGCCATGAGCCTATCTCCATAATCCAAACCGTTCAGCTCGTCGCGAACAAGAAGATTATGTCAGAAAGCAAGCTCGACAAAAAGGCATCGGGGGGTGGCTTGGGTGAGCCACTGTTTGACCCCTGACCTGCCGCCCCCTACACTTCCCCAAGATGAGACACAGAGCCAAAGCAATCCTGGCCGTTACGGCCTTCCTGCTGGCTTCGGCCGGCACCGAGGCGAAGACTCTCCGCTTCTCCGGCTACGACTGGACGGTGAAGTCGGGGAACGATCTGGGCCCGGGGCCCTGCGACTGGAGCGACTCGAACGTCTGGGTCGACTCGGGCGGCGATCTTCACCTGAAGATTTCGAACGTCGCGGGAACCTGGTATTGCGCCGAGGTCGAATCCGTCCAGCGCCTGGGTTTCGGCGAGTATCAGTTCTGGGTGGCAGGGGCGATCGACACCCTGGATCCGAACGTCGTCCTCGGGCTCTTCAACTATCCGACGCCCGACGTAGGCTCGGACGGGACGAACGAGATCGACATCGAGCTCGCGCGCTGGGGAAACCCCGCCTGGCCGAACCTGAACTTCACCGTCTGGCCCGCGCAGGCCGGCCTGGCTCCCGCCGGCAAGACCTACTCTTTCTCGCTCAATGGGACGTTCACGACCCAACGCTTCACCTGGCGCCGCGGCAGCATTCTCTTTCGCAGCCTGAACGGCCACCGTAACGACAATCGGTTCCCCATCGCAACGTGGAGCTACGCTCCCGCCAAAGCCACCAAACACATCCCGCAGAAACCGCTGCCGGTCCATCTGAATCTCTGGCTCTTCGAAGGCAATGCTCCCACGGACGGCCGCGAGGTCGAAATCGTCGTTCGAAAATTCACCTACAAGCCTTGAGTGGCATCCTTTGTAAGGAACCTCAGGGGCTGTGTGAGAGACAGGCTCTCGGGTGGCGTCGATGTAACAGTTGAAATCCGAAACATACTTCCGCACTGGTCAGCACCTACCGGATCGGGGCCAACCTCGCGCCTTTCAGGCTGCGAGCTTGCCACCCCTGGCTGCTGTCATTACAATTGGCCTGGCCCGGCCGAGATTCTATATGGACGCAACCCGAGGACTTCCTGTGAACGAAGAACCGACTTGGTTGCCACGCTGGAAGGCGGTGCTCGACCGCATGTTCGAGGAGCTTAGTTCCGGGTCGTCGCGGGCGCAGGCGTACTGGGCACAGCAGCTCGCGTTCGGGCCGGTGTTCTTCAACGTCATCGCCCTCGCTGTCCGTAGAAGCGTCATACAGCCCAAAGACTTGGAGCTCGTCCGGATGGTGGTCCCTCTCGCCCAATCGATGCTCGGCGCTCTGCCCGATGGCTCCGGAGGGGACCCGGCCAGCTTCTTCCTGCTGGCGCACCGTCAGGCGCAGGCGTTGTCCTGGGGTCGCCGCCACCACCTCGCCAGGCTTGCAGCACGTCTCGGCATGGAGACGTCAGGCTCGCCGTACGATCCCGTACCAAGACGATTCCAACGGCCCTATGAGCTGATCGGCTGGACTCCTCCCCTCATCGAGAGGCACGCGGCCAGCGACTGAAAATCTACCGCAAGGCCGTTTCGAGGGCGCGCAGACGCCGCGCGGTCCTACCATAGGCCAGGAGAATCTCAGGTCGCCCCCCTGTGAACAGGTCGAAGTCGTTGTCGATGAGGAGGCTTCCGAGGCGAGCGTCCATCGCGCTCCTCAACTCCGGGTCTTCCAAATCGGTCACACGACCTTCATGAGTTACGGGCAAATACACGATGACATCGAGAAACGCGACGGCGCCCCTTGCCACCTCGATTGCGCGCTCCGTAAGCCGAGCGTCGGCCGCGTCGCGGTCGAGGTCTTCTAGAGCCAGCAGATACGCCAGGTAGTCCGCAGGACTGCGCTCGAACACGACTCGATCGCCGGCGCAGTATTGCTGTAACCGTCCAACGTGATATTCGAGCTGTCGGTAGAGGTCCTCGGCGGACGCCTCCGCGGCGAAGACCTCTCCATAGACGTCCTGGAGCGCTTCATACGCTTCAGGCTCATGAACGTAGTCGCCATGACCAGGAAGGAACGCGTCGATGAGCGTGCTCTTCCCAGAGCAATGCGTACCCGAGATCGCGACTCTCATCCCGAGAGGCCGAGCCACCACTGCTTACGCCTTGGCCAAAGCCGAAAGACCGCTGAGCGGACCATTGAGCTGGTCGAGATCGACCGATCCGGAGACTCCATTGATGGTGCCGGACTGGGAGTATTGCCATAGGAGCCAGGTGGTCCATCCGTTCGGTACGGTCGGCTGGTCGACCTCGTACTGGGCGAGCCAGAGAGGATAGGCGGCGAGGCTCGTCGGGGCGGCGTTTTCATTCGCAAACGAGCTGTTGAGATAGAGGATGGGTTGCACCCCAGTGGCGGCTTCGACCTGGTCGAGCCAGGTCTGCACGCCCTGCCACAGCTCCGCGCTGGTCGCCGCCGCCGTCTCGACGTCGAGCACCGGCGGCAGGTCGCCGCTCTCGAATTGAACGGTGCTCAGAAAGAACGTCGCCTGCTGGCCCGCGTCGTCGGTGGGCTCGAAAAAGTGATAGGCACCACGCAGGATTCCCGCCGCTTTCATCGCCGCCCAGTTGGTGGCGAATTCAGAGTCGGCAAAGGTCACTCCCTCGGTGGCCTTGGCAAACGCAAACTGAATTCCCGCCGCGCTCACCTGCTGCCAGTCCACAGTCCCCTGATAGTGGCTGACATCGATTCCCTGCACGTCGCCGTTGGGCACCGGTTCTCTCCTCGGGTCAAACCGCGTTGAAAATCCCTTGTCCGGGCGCCAGCAGGGCTTCCGGGTCGAAAGCCTTTTTGGCGGCGAGGAACTGGGGCCAGCGCGGACCAAAGTGCCGCCGCCAGTCCTGCCGGCTCATGGGCACCGAATCCACGGGATAGAAAAAGCCGCCCACCGCTCGGGCCTGCTCGAAGAGCGCGCGGTTGGCCGCCACCAGCTCCGCCGAGCGCTCGGGCGTCGGCGGAATGGCGGTGCGCAGGAGGCCGAAGAGGAAAAAGGTGTCGCCGCCCTCGGGGGCGCGGAAGTTGGGGGCCCTGAAGCGGTTCCGCCGATAGGGGTAGATGATGATCGGTCCCTGGCCGACGTCGGCCGGATCGAGAGCGTCCAGCGTGCTGCCGATGAAACTTTCGGCGCGGTCCGTCGGCACCAGCAGGTCCACCCAGGGATGAGGGAAGTCCCAGACGCCGATTTGCTTGAGAAAAGCGACCGTGGCGGCCAAGCGGTTGAGGTAGTCGAAGTATGAGATGTCTTGGGACGCCTGCTGGCCCGGTGCGAAGTGAAGGCCTGCCAGCAGGACGGCATCGTTCGGCTCGTGCCCCGGCGTGAAACCCTTCGTGACCTCCAGCGAGTAGCTCCAGCCCCCCGTGCTGATCGGCGACGCGAAGCCCTGGACGGTGTCGAAGCGGCCGTCCTGGATGGCGGCCAGCAGATCGCCCAGAAAAACGTGGAGATCGGTGTACGGAAGCTGGTAATACCGGGTCTGAGGAGGCGCCGGCACCAGCCGCACGCGGGCCCGCACGATGACGCCGAACTGCCCGAGGCCCGAGCGCACCGCGTCGAAGAGCTGCCGGTTGTGGCTCGCCGTGCAGCTCACGATCTCGCCGCGGCCGGTGACCACCGTCAGTTGCAGGATGTTGTCCACCTGCGGCCCCTGGCGAAAAGCCTGAGACCCCACGCCGCCCACCGAAAGGGTGCCGCCGATCGAGAGCTCGATGTAGTCGTTGAGCGTCGGCGGCGCGAGCCCCAGAGGAATCGTCCGTGCCAGCAGGTCGCTCCACTTCACGCCGCCGTCCACCAGCGCATCGCCGTGGTTGACCTCATGAATCGTGGCGAGGCTGGACATGTCGATGACCACGCCGGCCGCCACCTGCGCCTGGCCCAGGGTGCTGTGGCCTTGGCCGCGGGCCGCCACCTGAATGTCGTGCCTGCGGGCGAAGTCGATGAGACGGGCGACGTCCGCGATCGAGCCCGGCCGCAGCACGGCCTGGGGCCGGCGATGGACGGCGTGGCCGTAGTCGTCGGCCGCGGCGGTCAGGGATTCGTCGTCGGTGAGGAGCTGGCCGTCGAAATGCGGAAATCCTTCCGCCAGACTGCTTCCTCCCGCCAACTCGGCTGCCGTGGCCCAGCTTCGCAGCTTCGGATCGAAACCGAGGACGGCCACCGCCGCCAGAGTCCCCCGCAGGAAGTTGCGGCGCGACACCGCTGCAGGCTCGGAAGTTGAGTCGTCCTTGATCTCTGCCATCTCGCGTCCTCCGGCGGCATCCTCTCCGGAAAGCCGCGGTCCGCTTCCCGCCCGGCCTGGCGGGAAGCGGCACAAGGATAGAACACACTCAGAGGCAACTGAACGCATTGGTGTCCGCGAAGGTCGCGGACAGGTGGCCGAGCGCGTTCGAGTAGGTCTGGGTCGCTCCGGTCACCGTATCCCGGACGTGAACGGTCCAACCCTGGTCCGTCAGGCCGCTGGTGTAGACCCAGAAGCTGTCGTTGACGATGCAGGCGTTGAGCACTTTGACGCCCAACTCGAAGTTGGTGGGGCTGAAGAACCACCAGAAAGACGATTCATCGTTCTCGGCCTGCTGGCCGCCGAAGCTCATCACCTGGCCGGTGCCGGTGCTGGTGGAGGTCTCCCAGTCCACCTTGACCTCGAACCGTCCCGATTGCAGGCAGGCCGTTGCGGCTCCCGCGACACAGGGACCCGGCGTCTGCAGGCTCCAACCGATGTCGTTCAGCAGATGAGTCGTGAGGAGATCGTGCGGATTGGGCGTGGCGAAGGGCTCCAGAAGCTCGTCCGGAGCTACGGCCACATCCCAATGGGAGACCGAGGAGCCCGGCTCGACGGGTTTGGGGGCGTACATCTGCACATGCCCGGACGGATGGCGGCCGGCGGAGAGCACCGGGCTTGCGGCCACTACGTGAGGGCCCGTCCAATGCAGGTCGCCGGTATCCTTCGCCGAGGTCGCCCGTTGGCTGTTGGTCATCTGCCCCCAGGTCTTGCCGGTGCTGTGATCCTCGAGGAAAAGCTCGAAGATGTCGTCCTGTCCCTGCTCCAAGGCGCCGGTGCTGGGGTCCACGATCGTGAGGAAGCCCAAGCCGTGAGCGAGCTCGTGGAGCACCGTCTGGTAGAAAGGCAGGGTATTGGCCGACGAGGCGCCGCCGATACTGTAGTCACAATGAATGCCGCCCAGGCAGGTCGGGACGTTGTCCAGGCGGGTGTTGAACCTGGAGAAGATTTCAGGGGTCTCCGTGTCGAGGTCGGAGCCGGCGAGTACGTTGGCCAGTGCGCTCGGATACCAGGTGGCGGGTCGAGCTTCCGCCGCGTTGGTGAAGTCGGACCAGAACTCCATGGGGCCCGCCGAGCCCAGAAGAGCGGAGGTCGCCGTGCAGTCGAGAGGGATCATCTGGGCGGAGACGGTAATGGTGACGGGGGAGACCAGCCGGTTGCTCCAATAAGCGGCGGCGGCCATGAACACGTTCAGCCGCTGCTGGCCGAGAGTGGTGCCGGCGTTGCCCGCCACCGGCGCCACCGGAGTGGGATCGTTGAAGCCGGTACCCGCCGCGTCGATGTTCATGATGAGGATGCTCGCCGCGCCGGCCGGCATTGCGGCCAGCAGGAGCAGGAGGACGGCAAAGCCGAGAGCCATGGAAGGCGCTGCCGTCCGCTTCATGGCTTCTTCTCCTGCGGCTTGATGACGGCGGTCTGGTCGACGTTGAAGCCCGTGGTCGACTTGAGCCGCTTCGTGCCGTCCGGCTGGGTGACGACCGAGGTCTCGCCGCGCTTGGTGGACTCGGTGATGGTGGCGGCGAGCTCCTCGAGCTGCGCGCCGGTGGGCGGGACGACGGTCTTGGACTCGGGATCGATGAAGACGCGCTGGCCGCCCGTGGCCGCCGGTTCGAGGAGGCGGGAAGCAAAGTCCTGGCAGCCGCTCGTGGCGACAGAGCAGACGCGAACGACGTTCTGATTTCCATTGTGTGGTTTGGCGTGGCTTCCCGGCGCTCCGAAGGAAATCCAGAAGGCCAGGACGATGAGGGGATTCATTGAGGATACCTCCTTAGAAATCGCGCTCCGGCAGGCCGCCGGAGTACTCGTGCAGTCCGGGAAGCATGATAGCCTCCCGTTCCATCGTTTCAAGCCGTCGTTCACGAGACTCTCATTGGAGGAGCATGCCCATGGCAAGACGAGGCGGATTCCGGCCGCAGGCACCGAAGAAGGTGACTCTCATCATCGCCGTCATCCTCTGGGTGATCGGCCTTCTCCTCGGGCTGAACGTGATTCACCTGCCCAGCAACGGGGTCGCGATCGAGTTCTGGTCGCTGGTGATCGCCGGGTTGCTGCTGATCCTCGGCTGCCTGGTCGACGGCGTCTAGGTCGATCCGATCGTCCGGCTCCGGCTGGGGCTCGCCGAACCGCCCTCGCCGGTCACCAGGATCTGATCGGCGACCAGCCGGCCGCCCCGGTCCCGGCGCAGGTGGATCTCCACCACGTCTCCCTCTTCCAGGTTCTCCGGCTTGTAGCTGCGGCCCTGGAACTGGACGGTCGTCTGGGCGTCGTAGGAGACAACGACCACCCCGGACGAGCTGTCGTCGCCGGAATCCTGGGAATCGTCGCCCGCCACCTCGATCTCCAGGGACTGGCCGTCGGCGTCGACGTCTTGGACGATGCCCCGCAGATCCGCCGCTTCCGGCTCACTCGGCATAGCCGAGCCATCGCGGTCCGGACGGTCCATGCGACCGGGACGGCCCGGGCGCTCCGGTGCCACGCCGCCACGTTCGCTGCTGACGTCGTAGATCACCTGAATCTCCTCGGCGATCCGGCGATCCCCCTGGGCGTCGACCGTGGCCTGAATGCGGTCCCCGCGCTCCAGATCTTCCGGCCGGTAATCGCGGCCCTGGTACTCCACGGTCGTGTTGTCGTCGTAGAACAGAGCGATCTCGTCGCGGCCGTCGCGATCACCGCGGCCATCCTGCCCGGGATCCAGAACGATGACATGGTCGCGGCGGCTGATCCGTAGCACCGTGCCCTGCACGTCGCCGGCGCGGTCCTCGTAGCGGCCCCTGGTGCCGTGGTAGCGGCCCGGGTACCCCGGAGAGTCATAGACTTCCACTCCGCAGCCGGTCACCACGACTGCGGCGGCGAGGGCGATCGTCAAGCCGGTCCAACGTAGAATTCTCATGGCATTGCCTCCTGGAAGGAGAGTTTACCTTCCTCGCCGCCGGAAGAAGTGCAGAACGCGTGCCCGGCGGCCGCAGGTAGGCCTAGGCCGCATTGAGTCGGGCAAATGTGCGATCGGCCTGATGCCGGCGTATGGATAAACGGACGGGGCCGAGAAGAGAGCCGGCCTCCGCAGGGTGCTACCATGGGGTTCTCATGAACGTCATTCAGAAGAATAATGTAAAACTCTCGGGCCGCGAGGGCGGGCAGGCCATGGTTTTCGCCCATGGCTATGGCTGCGACCAGAACATGTGGCGGTTCGTCACACCGGCCTTCGAGGACGAGTACCGTATCGTCCTCTTCGACCATGTCGGAGCCGGCCTCTCCGATCTCTCCGCCTACAGCCGCGGCCGGTACGAGTCGCTGCGGGGCTACGCGAGCGACGTGCTCGAGATCTGCCGGGAGCTGAATCTGACGCGGGTGATCTTCGTGGGGCACTCGGTGAGCTCCATGATCGGAGTGATGGCGGCGATCGAGGAGCCGGACCGGTTCGACAAGCTGATCCTCGTGGGACCTTCGCCGCGCTACATCGACGACGGCGACGACTACACCGGCGGCTTCAGCCGCGAGGACATCGACGGACTGCTCGATTCGCTCGACAGCAACTACCTGGGCTGGTCGAGCGCCATGGCGCCGGTGATCATGGGCAACCCGGAGCGCCCTGAGCTCGGAGCGGAGCTGACCAATAGCTTCTGCCGCACCGATCCCGAGATCGCGAAGCATTTCGCGCGCGTCACCTTCCTTTCCGACAACCGCACCGACCTGCCCAAGGTGACGGCACGGACCCTGATCCTCCAGTGCTCCGACGACGTCATCGCTCCGCAGTCGGTGGGCGACTACGTGCACCGCCAGATTCCCGGCAGTGAGCTGGTGCGGATGAAGGCGACCGGCCACTGCCCGAACCTCAGCGCTCCGGACGAGACGGTCGCCGCGATCAAGGCGTTCCTGTAGCCGGCGGTAAGGCTTTGGAAGAGCGAAAAGAGATCGTCGAGACCTTACCCGAGGCGCCGTACGAGGAGAGCGCCGAGGATCTCTACGAGCATGCCCCATGCGGCTATCTCTCGACGCTGCCGGGCGGCCTCATCGTCAAGGTCAACCAGACGTTCCTGACCTGGACGGGCTACGAGCGGCACGACCTCGTCGGCCGCAAGCGGTTCCAGGAGCTGCTCACCGCCGGCGGCAGGATCTATCACGAAACCCACTACGCGCCGCTGCTGCAAATGCAGGGCACGGTGCGCGAGATCGCGGTGGACATCGTGTGTGCGAGCGGACAGCGCTTGCCGGCGCTCATCAACTCGGTGCTCCGGCACGATGCGGCGGGAAAGCCGACGGTCGCCCGCACGACGGTGTTCAACGCCACCGACCGCAAGGAATATGAGCGCGAGCTACTGCGCGAGCGGCAGAGAGCCGAGCAGGCGGCCCAGGCCAAGGCGGATTTCATCTCGATGGTGAGCCACGAGATCCGCACGCCACTCAACGCCATCACGGGCGTCGCCCACCTCCTCGGAGCCACGGAGCTTTCGCCGCAGCAGCAGAAGCTGGTGAGGATCCTCCGCTCGTCGTCCGGCAACCTGTTGAACCTGATCAACGACATCCTCGACTTCAGCAAGATCGAGGCCGGCAAGATGGCCCCGGAGGAAAGGAGCCTCGATCTCCGGCAATTGACCCAGGACATCGCCGACAGCCTCCGGGGCAAGGCCGAGGAGAAAGGCCTGGCCCTCGCAGTGAACGTCGACACGAGGATTCCGGGCAGCCTCCTCGGCGATCCCATCAAGATCGGTCAGGTGCTCACGAACCTGCTGGGCAATGCCCTCAAGTTCACCGCCAAGGGCTCGGTCACCCTGACTCTTCAAGTACAGGAGCTCGCCCTCGATATGGTGACGATCGATTTCCGAGTCACCGACACCGGGATCGGGATCGCTCCGGACCGCCTGCCGTATGTCTTCGATGAGTTCACTCAAGCGAGCTACGACGTCAGCATGAAATACGGCGGTACCGGCCTGGGGCTCGCGATCAGTAAGAAGCTGGTGGAGCTCCACGGCAGCCGGCTCGCCGTGGAAAGTCAATTGGATCGCGGAACCACCTTCTCCTTCAGCCTGCGTCTGAAGATCGCGAAGGCGTTGGGTGAAGAGGATGTCGTGGCTGGCAAGCTCGCTGACTCCGAGGCGCTGAGAGGCCTGAAAGCCTTGTTGGCGGACGACAACGACATCAACATCTTCGTCATCAGCGGTTTTCTGCGCAGTTGGGGCGTCGAGGTCGACGTGGTGAAGAACGGCCGGCAGGCCGTCGAGCGCGTTCGAGAAGGCAACTACGACGTCGTGCTGATGGATCTGCGGATGCCGGAATTGGAGGGCGACGGCGCCACCCGAGAAATCCGTTCACTGCCGGAGGAGCGTTTCGCCAACCTGCCCATCTTCGCCACCTCGGCCTCGATCCGTATCGGCCAGCAACACGAGCTCGAAGCCGCGGGCTTCACGGATTTCGTCGGCAAGCCGATCGATCCCGACATCCTCTTTGCGAAGATCGCCTGGCATACCGGCCGCACGACGTAGGCGCGAGATCCTTAGCCTGCGGGATCGGGGCCAACCAAGTCCTGATAGAGCCTGCACTACTCATCAGAAGCAGTTTGGCCCCATTCCTTCAGAGGAATCAGTTTTCCCAGTTTCTTCGCCTTTCGTGCGTAACGACTGTCCGCGGTCACCAGAGTGGCGCCGTACTCCAAGGCGACGGCATGGTAAAGGGTATCGAAAAGGTGATGATCCAGCGCTCGTGCCATCTGGCTGGCCCGCTGCAGGACCGCAAGGTCCAATGCGACGGGGAATTCCATCAAGTCGAGGAAACCGATGCTCTCCTCTACGAGATCAGGCTGTAGGCGGGTAAGAACAGCCGCAACCTCGGCCAGCCAGTGCGGGGGCTGAAGAACGCTGGCCTCGCCACGCAGGATCATCGCGAGCACCGCCAGAGCCTCTTCTTTGTTCTCTTCGGCTTCGGAATCCGGCAGAGCCCATTTGATGACGACACTGGCGTCGATCACAAGATTCACGGTCGTCCAACCTGCCGAGCCCGCCAGATCTCCTCGTCAGAGACGGGTCGCTGCCGCTTCCGCAGCTTCAAAAGCGCCTCGATCGCCGCAGCGCGGGTGTGCTGGCGTTTACGCTCCTCGATTGCCTGTTTCATCAGGCGGGTGATCACAGCGCTCTTGTTCTCATGGGCAAAGATCTCCTGGAACTCTCGTTTGACCTCGTCCGGAACACTGAAGTTGACTGTCGCCATGATCGGCTCCTTTGGTGAAATCTTCAACAACCACTCTACCAGATTCCAATCCTCTCTCCCAAAGCGCGAGGTCCACAGCCCCTGCCGTGTCCTGATTGCAGGCAAGAGCGGTATCCTCCACGGATGCCTGACGCCGCCCTCCATCACCCTTTCCTGACTCCCCGGGAGCTCCCGCTGTGAGCGGTCTCGATCCCTCCCACTCCAAAATCCGCCGGCTGGAGGCCCCGGTGCTGGTGGACCGCCGGGGCACGACGTGGGCGCTGGGGGTGATCGACGTCACCGTGCGGCATGGCGACCGCACGGTGCTGGCCGAGTCTCCCGTGCCGGGCCTCTCGGCGGAGCTGGCGCGGTCGGTGCGCGAGGCTGCCGTCCGCTTCGCGGGAGCCAAAGGCAAGCCCGGAGCCTTCACCGTGTCGTTTCTGGCCGATCCGGCGAAGGGCGAGCATCGCTTCTCCGGCACCGCGGCCGGGCTGCCGGAGGCCGTCGCCGTGCTCGAATCGCTCAACGAGCTGGACCTGCCCTCCTTGGAGGCCCACCTCTCTCGCGGCGGCACGCTGGACGGCGAGCTTCCCGAGCCCCGTGGGACCGCCATGCAGGCCGCCCTCTCGGCGCTCGATCCGGAGGACGGCTTCGCTCCCCGTCCGGGCGTTGTGGAATCGCTTCGCCTCCCCGCCGGAGCGGGCCTGCGTGCCGATCCGGCCGTGGAGGAAGGGAGCGTCCCGTCCGCTCCCGGCTTTCTGATTGCCCGCATCACCGCCCATGGGCGCAACCCGACGGAGGCCCTCCACCGCTTACAGCGCGGCATCGCCGCCACCGCCGCCGTGGTGAGCGGCGGCACTACCGACAAGGCCTTCCTGACCGAGGTTCTCGACCGCCCGGAGCTGGCGGGTCACGGTGGTGATCCGGAGTGGCTGGACCGGCTGGTGGCCTCCGGCGAGCACCTCCCCCGCCGGGGCGCGGAAGTGGCTCTGCTCGCCGTCGCCATCGCCGCCTATGAGGAGGAGTCGGCCGCGGCCCGGGCCCGCTTCTACGAATCGGCGGCCCGCGGCCGGCCCGAGGTGCCGCGGGAGATCGGCCGCGCCGTCGTGCTTCGCCACCGCGGCCACACCTATCGTCTGAACATCGCCCGCGTCGGCCACGACCTTTTCCGCATCGAGACGGACGGTCGCCGTCTGGAGGTACGCGCCGGGCTCGCCGGACGCACCGGGCGGTCCCTCGCCTGCGGCGAAAAGGGCTGGCGGGTCTCCCTCGCGCCGCAGGGGAGCCGGAAGCTCGTGGAAGTGGACGGTATTCCTCACCGTATCGAGCAGGAGGAAGACGCCGCTGCGGCCCGGGACGAAGGGCCAGGCAAGCCCGCCGATACTGGCGCTACTGGCGAGCGCCGGGTGCGCTTCGACGGTCTGGAGGCCGCCCCCGAGGCGGCGCCGTTGGAAGACGCTCGCCGGCTCCTGCTCGGCTACGACGTCGTGCCTCATACCGTGCAGCGACGGCTCGCCGGCCCGGCCGGCACTCAGGGCGATTCCCTGCTCGAACGGGAGATCCTCCGCGCTTTCGTGGATGTCTCCGCCCTCTTCCGCCGCCAGCCAGCCGCCGGAGAGGCGAACGAAGGGCGCCACAGTGCCGAGGAGTACCTCTTCACCTACCTGCGGGATCTCGACTCCTGGGAGACGGGTCTTCCCCCGGCTTTCCTCGGCAAGCTCCGGCACGCCCTCGCCCACTATGGCGTGGGCAGCCTCGACCGCTCGCTGGACCTGGAGGAAAGCCTCTTCCGCATCGCCATCTCGCACCAGCGGCTGCCGCAGCAGGTGCCGGCCGTGCTGGCCCTCCTGGAACGCAACCTGGAACGGGGAGACCGCCCCGGCAGTGGCGACAACGAGTTCCGCGGCCTGCTGGAGCGCATGATTTCCGAGACGCAGGGGACCTCGCCCGCCGTGCACGACCTCGCCCGCGAGGTGCGCTACCGGCTCTTCGACCGGCCTGTGCTGCTCGCGGCCCGCGAGCGGGCCTACGTGGCGGCCGAGGCCGACCTTGCCCTTCTGGCGAACGCTCCCGGGCCGGAGGAGGGAGCCGAGCGCGTCCGCGCCCTCGTCGATTGCACCCAGCCCCTCCACCGCATTCTGTCCCAGCGTTTCGCGAGCGCCGGTCCGGCGTTCCGTCAGGCCCTGCTGGAGATCATGGTGCGCCGCTTCTACCGCATTCGCGAGCTCCAGAGCGTCGCCTTCACGGCGGTGGACGGCCAGGCCTTCGCCATCGCCGGCTATGACTACCAGGGCTCCCACGTCCACCTCATCGCCTCCCACGCCGGACCTGAGGGTCTGGCTCCCAGCCTGGCAGCCGTGCGCGGCCTTGCCGCGAAGGCGGCACCGAGGTCGGAGATCGTGGCCGATCTCTACTTCTGGAGCCCCGGCCCGCAAGCGAACGAGGACGCCGCCGCCGCGGAGATCGCCGCCTTGCTGGTGGATGGAGACTATCCGCAGGACCTCCGGCGCGCGGCGGTGACCGCCTCCTCACCCGCCGGCATCCGCAACTTCACCTTCCGCCGCGGCAATGATGAAGCGGGGGCGGACGGCGCCTTCCGCGAGGAGCGGATCTACCGCGGCATTCATCCCATGATGGCCCTGCGCCTCCAGCTTTGGCGCCTTCAAAACTTCCAACTGGAGCGGCTCCCCTCCTCCGAGGAGGTCTTTTTCTTCCACGGCGTGGCGCACGAGAATCCCCGGGACGAGCGGCTGTTCGCCATCGCCGAGGTGCGCGACCTGACGCCGGTGCTGAACGCCGCCGGCCGCGTCGTCCAGCTTCCCCAACTCGAGCACATGCTGATGGAAGCGCTCGCAGGCATCCGCCGCTTCCAGGCCCGCCGCGCCCCGGCCGAGCGGTTGCAGTGGAACCGCGTCCTTCTCTATGCCTGGCCGCCGGTCGACCTACGGCCGGACGAGCTCGACGCCCTCGTCCGCCGGCTGTCGCCCCTCGCCGAGGGATTGGGCCTCGAAAAAGTGGCGGTGCGCTGCCGTATCCCCGATCCGCAGGGAGGCGAGCTGCGGGATTGGGTGCTGGAGATCTCCAATCCCACCGAACGGGGCATGGTGCTGCGCTTCCGCAAACCCAAGGAAGTGCCGCTCAAGCCGCTGCGGGAGTACGCGCAGAAAGTGGTGGATCTGCGGCGGCGAGGCCTTCCCCATCCTTACGAGGTGGTGAAGCTGCTGGCGCCGCCGCGGCGCGACGCTCAGGCTCCGCTGCCGGCCGGCAGCTTCGAGGAGCACGACCTCGACGAGACGGGCCGGCTGGTGCCGGTCTCCCGTCCCTACGGCGGCAACCAGGCCAACGTCGTGGTTGGCATCGTGCGCAACGAAACCGAGCGCTACCCCGAGGGGATGGCGCGGGTGATCCTGGTGAGCGATCCCAGCCGCGGCATGGGCACCTTGGCCGAACCCGAATGCCGGCGTATCCTCGCCGCCCTCGATCTGGCTCAAAATTTGGGCGTGCCACTCGAATGGTTCGCCCTCTCGGCCGGCGCCCGGATCGCCGTGGACAGTGGCACCGAGGTCATGGACTGGACGGCGAAGGTTCTGCGCCGGCTGGTCGAGCTCACGCAGGCGGGCCAGGAAATCAACATCGTGGTGATGGGGATCAACGCCGGCCCGCAGCCGTACTGGAACGCCGAGGCCGCGATGCTGATGCACACGCGGGGAATCGTCATCATGACCCCCGAGGGCGCCATGGTGTCGAGCGGCAAACAGGCCCTGGACTCCTCGGGCGGCGTCTCGGCAGAGGATAACCAGGGGATCGGCGGCTACGAGCGCATCATGGGTCCGAACGGCCAGGCACAATATTTCGCCCGCGACCTGGCCGAGGCCTGCCGCATCCTGCTGCGCTACTACGAGCACTCCTACACCGCGCTCGGCGAGCGCTTCCCTCGCACCGCGTCCACCCGCGATCCATTAGATAGGGATATCCGCGAGTTTCCGCACGACGTTGATGGCGCCGGGGGCGGCGACCTGCCGACCGTGGGAGATATTTTCTCGGAAACCGCCAATCCCGGGAGAAAAAAACCTTTCGATATCCGCTGCGTCATGGCCGCCGTGATCGATCAGGATCACGAGCCATTGGAGCGCTGGTACGGCATGCGCGACGCCGAGATCGCCGTGGTGTGGGACGCCCATCTCGGGGGCCGGCCGGTCTGCCTCCTGGGCTTCGAGTCCAAGCCCCTACCCCGCCTGGGCTGGGCGCCGGTCTACGGCCCCGACCACTGGACGGGCGGCACTCTCTTCCCCCTGGCCGCGAAGAAAGTGGCGCGGGCGATCAACGCGGCGAGCGGCAACCGGCCGCTGGTCGTGCTCGCCAACCTCACGGGTTTCGACGGCTCGCCGGAGTCCATGCGCCAATGGCAGCTCGAATACGGCGCCGAGATCGGCAGAGCGGTGGTGAGCTTCAAGGGTCCCATCGTCTTCTGCGTCATCGGCCACTATCACGGCGGCGCCTCCCTGGTATTTTCCGCCGCCCTGCAGGACAACCTGGAGGTGGCCGCCGTCGAGGGGAGTCACGTCTCGATGCTCGACGGCGCGGCGGCGGCAGCCGTGATCCTCGCCCGTGAGCCCTCCGAAAGCCGGGGCAAGGCGGTGGCGGAGTTCGACCAGATCCACAGCGTCGAGCGAGCCCGGTCGGTGGGCTCCATCCACCACGTCATCGCCCCCGAGCGCCTGCGTCCCTATCTCATCGACGCCGTCGAGCGGGGGATGGGCAAGGTGACGGGCGGCGGGGAGCCGTGAGCGCGCACCTTGACGACCTGAGCACTATCCGTCGCGGCAAGAGTGCTTACCCTCTAATCGCAAGCCCTGGCGAGCAGGACAACGGAGCTGCCGGCTAGCTTTCCGGAGTGCCGTTGGCCTTCCAGTTTTTGAGGAGTTGGAGCTTGGATTGCGAGAAGTCGCGGGTCACCGGCATGTGCCGCGGATCCGTCGGCGGATAGCTCATCCACTGGAGGATCATGTCGATGTTGCCGCTGACCGAAGTGTAGTTGCTGAGATCGATGAAGTTCTTCATATAGGGATAAAGCCAGCCGTACTGGCTCATCACCGCCTGCACGTCGCCGTTCCACGTCGGATTGTTGAAGTTGTTCGCGACCTTGGACCAGTCGGTGAACAGCAAGATACTGATAAAGAGCCACGGGTCGTCGTTCTGATCGTTGACGCCAACCAGCGCCGGCGTGAGTGCGTAGACTTGGCCGTCCAGGTCGTAGGTCACTGTCTTGCCCCTGGACTGGCCCTGGCGGCGGGGATAGCCCGGGTCCGAGCCGGTCATCGTGAAGTCGGCCCAGCCGTCACTGCCGATGGTGGCAGACGTGGGAACGCTCAGCGCGGCAAGGCCGTCCGGGCTGATATTGCTCGCCACCGCCAGGTTCGCTGCCAGTGTGATCTCGGTGCCGCTTGGCGCCGGGGTGCCGAACTGCGTGGCGCGTATCCGGACCTGCCCCGAGTCGCCGGCGTTGAACCGGTACACGTAGGCGTCGGCGCGCGCGAACCAGCCCTGGGGGCTCTCGGCGAGCAGTGTGTCCTGATAGTTGCCGCCGTCGTCGACCTGGATGATGCCGAGCGGCGCGCTCTCGATGGCGCCGAGCAGGCCAGGATCGAACGGTACGGACATGACGCCGGCATCGGTCATGTAGGTGGTGTAGCCGAGCGGCTCCGGGAAGATGTGGACCGGAGCCGGTGGTGCCACGGCGAGGCCGGTCTTCATCGCCTCCACCGATCCCAAGTCGGTTGCGTCGGGCTCGAGGATGGCGAGCCGCAGGTTGCCCTGATCGACGATGCTGCCGTCGACGTTGGCCGGCATGCTGTTGCCGAGGTCGACGAAGATCTGGCCGTTCTCGACCAGGCACGGCGCAAAGTACAAGGCGGCATTGTCGCCGGCCCGCAGCAGGCGCCCGGAGACGAAATGGACCGGCTCGGCCGCGTCGTAAGGTCCGACCGTCCCAACCACGCGGCCGAAGGTGAACGGGTAGGTTCCGACCGGGTAACCGGGCGGCGTCGGCCCTTGGGTCCCCGGCTTCGTCTGGCTACTGAAATTGTTGTGCATGTCGACGTTGAACTTGATCGACAGGGTCTGGGTCTTGCCGCCGCAGGCAAGCTCCTGGAGCACCGGCGAGGTCAGGTTCGGGCTCCACACGACGTCTTCGATGATCGATTGGTAGAAGGCCGACATCGCCGCAGAGCCTTGTCCGAGTCCCGGGTTGCGTTCCCAACCGTCGCAGAACGCCGCGACCCGGAAGCTGCCGGTGAACCAGTTGTCACCACCGGTATCGCCCAGGGCAAGGTTCAGGCCCCATACCTGCGACACCATCTGCTGCTCGGGGTCGAGGTCGACCAGCTTGGCCTCGACCGGGTTGGACGTGGCGTTGAAGGCCATGCCGAGAATCGGGTCGCCAGGATTGGGCACGAGCGACGACACCGCCGATTGCACGGTGCAACCCTGAAACGTCCAGCCGCCGGTGCCATTCGGATTCCACACCAGGACCTTCGGCTTGTTTTCACCATAGTTGCTGGCGATGTTGTTGACCGTCGAGACGTTGGCCTGGAAGGTGCCGGCAAAGGTAAACCTGTTCGGGCTCAGATAGCTCATGATGCCTCCCTTGATTTGACCGGGTCCATAGGCATGGCAGGATCTTTACGCACGATTTTAAGCGATGACGAATCGGCTCGCAAGTCTGTGCGGGCCGGCCCCGTCCCCGCCCCAGGGAACACAGGGGCATGACCGGAATCATAGGCGGATTTCCGCTTGCCGGCCCCCGGTTGGCGGGCGTTCGCCCCGAGTGTGGATTCACCGTGCTCCGGATCCGCGAGACCTGCCCCGGCTTGCGGATCTCCGGCAAGCCGAGGCCGGTGATCCGCCCCGGGAAGTTGCTCACCCGCCCCCGCTTCTCCGTCAACAAACCCACGAATTTACTCAACGGACCCGAGTTTGAGATCGCCGGACCCACGGGGCCGCCGACCTGACCCACGGGGCCGCTCGCCGGACCCACGGGGCCGTTGACTCGCCCCACGGGGCCGCTCACTTGACCCGCGGGGCCGCTGACCTGACTCACGGGTCCACTGACTTGACCCACGGGTCCACTGACTTGACCCACGGGGCCGCTGACTTGACCCGCGGGGCCGCTGACTTGACTCACCGGTCCGCTGGCTTGACCCACGGGTCCACTGACTTGACCCGCGGGGCCGCTGACCTCGATGCCGAGCGCGCTGACTGGACCCGCGTGACGAATGACAACAGAGCGCCGCCGCCTCCAGCACCTGGGCGGCTGAGCGGGTTCGCGCAGCAGCCTGCGCGAGGTGCTCGACTTCGCGCACCCCACCAGCCGCGCGCGAAGCCGCTCATTTCACGTAAACCTTTATCCAGTAACGAGTTGCATACATTGGCCATGGCTGGCAGACCGCCTGCAAAGAGCGTTCGTCAGGCGTTACGCCGCAATTGGAAAACGGAGACCTCGACATGAAGAAGAATCTCACCGCCCTGATGTGTGCCCTGATCCTCGCCGGGTTCGCGACCCTTGCCGCCGCAGAGCCCGCCTCCCCCACCCCCTCCGCGCAGCCGAGCCCGGCCGCCGTACCAGCACCTGTGGCGCAGCTCGACTTCATGAGCCAGGTGTCTTGCGCGCAGACGCTCTCCGACACTCAGGTGCCCGCCCCCATACAGAAGGCCGGCTGCGCGGGCGGGGAGGGTGGCCCGTGTGACACCAGCAACCAGTGCAAGGGCTACGTCTGCCATATCGGTGAGATCCGCTGGTGTTTCGGAAGCACCGGGAGCGGGTGCACCGGGTGGTGCGGCTGCTGGTGATTGGCGGGACGGGCCCCTTCCACCATTGAACCGGGAACCGGCGGAAACTTGCCCGGAGAAGTTGACCGGCGTCCTTTCGGAGACGCCTCAGGTTGAACGTCGCACGAAACGAAAGGGAGGTAGAAAGATGAAACAGAAATTGCTCAGAATCCTCGGTCTCACGGCGGTCGTGACCATTTTTTCAGTGAGCTCCAGCCAGGCGGGCGGTGGGGCGTGCTCGTTCTGTGCGGTCCAGGCAGTCGAGTGCAACCGCTACAACTGTATCGAAACCGGAGTCGCAATCTTCACCTGCGACTGCCAGACCCACGAAGTCCAGTGCATCTGTCATTGACGTAGACAGGGCTCGACCTTCCGCGCGCCGGTGCGCGGAAGGGTCTCCCCCCTCCCGAGGCCGTCAACCTGCTCTTCGACTGGGCTGTCGAACCGCCTGGGTCATCTGCTAGGCTTGGTCTCATGCGAAACCTTACCTGCCTTCTGCTTGCCGCCATTGTTTGCTCACCAGCCCATGCCCAGGACACCGCCGTAGCCGAGCGTGTGGCGAAACAGAATGCGCTGTTCGAGGAGTTCTATCAGACCGGCCTGAAGAACTCGCCGGAGAGGGCGACTTCGATCGGCGACTATCGCTACAACTCGCAGTTGGGCGATGCGTCGCTGGCGCAGATCGCGCGCCAGCACGCGGAGGGCGACGCCTTCCTGGCGCGGCTGCGCGCCATCCCGACCACCGGCATGGCGGACGCCGACCTGCTGTCGCATGAGCTCCTGGAGCGGCAGCTCACCCGTGCCGACGTGAGCTATGAGCTCAAGAACTACGAGATGCCGGTCAACCAGCAGGGCGGCGTCCATACCTCGCTGGCCGACCTGCCGCTGAGCGTGCCGCTCGATTCGGTGCAGCACTATGAGGACTACATCGCACGCCTCCACCAGGTCCCGCGAGTCTTGAAGCAGGTCACCGAGGTGCTGCGCGCCGGCGAAAAGGACGGCCTGATGCCGCCGAAGATCGTCGTCGACCAGTTGCCGGGGCAATGCGAGGGGATCGTCTCGTCGAATCCATTCGTGCTGCCGCTGAAAAAGTTTCCGGCGAGCTTCTCGGAGGCGGACAAGCAGCGGCTGACGGCCGCGATGACCAAGGCGGCCAACGAGGACGTCCTCCCGGCCTACAAGGAGTTCGCGGCGTTCCTGCGCGACGAGTACGCGCCGAAGGGGCGGACCGCGATCTCGGTCGAGAGCCTGCCGGACGGCAAGCGGCGCTACGCCGAGGCGGTGAAGGCCATGACCACCGTCGACATCGCTCCGGCGGCAGTCCACGAGTTGGGCCTGAGCGAGGTGGCGCGGATCACGGCGGAGATGACCAAGCTGGCGAAGGCGCAGGGCTACACGGACCTCGCCGCCTTCCGCGCCGCGATCAACAGCGACCCGAAGTGGAAGCCGAAGAGCGAGGACCAGATCGTCGCCGACTTCAAGAAGTACATCGACCAGATGCAGCCGAGGCTGCCGGACCTCTTCGGGTTGCTGCCGAAGGCGCCGGTGACCGTCGAAGGCATCCCCGACTTCGACAAGGCCGCGGCGACGCACTACAACCGCGGCACTCCGGACGGCAAACGGGCCGGGCGCGTGGTGGTCGCCGTCGCCGACCCGACCCGCCGCACACTGGTGCTCGACGAGGCCGTCGCCTATCACGAGGGCGTGCCCGGGCATCACCTGCAGATCAGCGTGGCGCAGCAGCTACAAGGCTTGCCGAAATTCCGGCTGTTCAGCGGCGGCCTGTCCGCGTACACCGAGGGATGGGCGCTGTACGCGGAGGAGCTGGGCAAGGAGATCGGTTTCTACAAGGACCCGGTGTCTGATTACGGCCGGCTGAACTCGGAGCTGTTCCGCGCGGTGCGGCTGGTGGTCGATACCGGCATCCACGACAAGGGGTGGACGCGCGACCAGGTGATCGCCTACATGCGCGAGAATGACGTCAACGACGTCCTCGCGCAGACGGAGACCGACCGCTATATCGCGTGGCCGGGGCAGGCGCTGGCTTACAAGATGGGGCAGCTGAAGATTCGCGAGCTGCGTGAACGCGCGAAGACGCAGCTCGGGACGCATTTCGACATCAAGGCGTTCCATGACGAGATCCTCGACGGCGGAGCGCTGCCGCTCGACCTGCTGGAGACACGCGTGGACGGCTGGGTCAAGGCAAGGCTGCCACAGAAGGCGGCTGCCGTGAGGTAAAGGCTTCCATCTCGTCAATCTCGGCAGGCGCCACCGCACAGCTCGGCTGCGACAATACGCTCAACGACTCCTGCAGGGAACCTGTGGCTTCCCCTGCGGTACATCGGTTCCCGCGGATCTTTCCTCCGCGGGAACCGCCGTTAGTTCCGGATCTTTCGGAGAATGTCCTCATAGTAGTGACGGTTCGGGCCAAAGAGATGCTCCAGTCGAATCAGAGAAACGCTTTCGCGCTCCGCAGACTTACTGAGATCATTCACGAGGCGTGTCACACATGGGATCAACTCTCGGGTGCTCACGCTGGTGAAGTGATCGGCTTCGATGGCCCACTCGCCGCGGATCGATAGCTGTAGCTGCTCGGGATAGTGAGCGAAGTTCCAGAGCGCCATGAAGTTGCCCTCCTCGAATCCGATCGCGCAGATTTGAGCGGCAAAATGGCGATCGAACGCATCGGCATTGAGCGGCCGGAGTCGTTCTTTGATCTCGAGGGATGCCGGTACGTAGAGCCGCAGAGATCTTGGTAACACTATGGTCCCGGAACCGTCGCGCCCATCGGCATCGATCCAGAAGTAAGGCTCGTCACCGTCGAGAAAAGCGACATATGACAGACCAAGAATGATCTGGTCGTCCCAGACGCTGCCGATCCGGCTGAACATCTGCTCCCAACTAATACTCTCCATGCCGACGAGTTGGTACATCAGGATCTGCCGGCACAGCACCACTGCACGTGAAGCCAGGAAATTGCGCAGTGCAACATCCCGGCGTTCCGGCGGCAGGTCGTGATAGTGCTGCAGGAGGATCGAGATCCCTCGAATGGTCTCCTGATTGCGCTCTGGCAGCCGGGTGTCGTAGAACTTCGAGAAACTGGCACGCGCTTCTTCACTGATTCGGTTCGCCCGCCACGCAGGCGTGTCGCGGAATTCGCGGGCTATGCGGATTGCCTCGGAGACGCTGCGCGGCATGCGGAGATCGATTGGTATCGAGCCGATCTTCGAATCGGCCCAGCCCTCGAATCGAGCGAACGTCGTGCGAAACGTGTCCATGTCGGGCTCGATCAGGGATCGGTACCGGACGACGCACGCTTCGCGATCGATCGACACGCCCTTGCTCAGAACGCCCACGGCTTCGCCACGCAACAGCTTGGACGCGACCAGCTCCGCCAGCGCCTCGGGTGTCTTATTCCTGGTGTAAGCGAGGTTCGCGAGCAGTCCAGGCAAGGGCGTGCCATCGAGGCGCACAGGAATGATATAGGGCGCATCGGTCTCGATGGCGGTCACTTGCGCCGACTGCCGCTCGAGGCGGGGGAACGGTTTCCGCGCGTACGCCTCGGAAATAAAGACGACGCAGAGCCTCGCATTGGAACGATACACGTTCGCTAGGTGATCGATGAGATTCCGGCCGATGATGTCAGCCTCTTCAAATCGATCGTAAAAGACCTTCAGGCCTCGGTTGCGTAGCGCGTGCGCCACGGCGTCGACATACTCGCCGTCTTCGCGAGCATAGGAAAGGGCGACATCATATTTCTTCGGCTGCTCGAGCTCGTGCATGGTCAGGTCTCCCGATGAAGTCATTGTAGGGTCAGTGCTTGTCTTCATCGTCCTTATGGCATGCCATGTCGATCACGACCGCACAGGCGAGGATGAGCACATCGTCTTCTCCGTCGGCCACGTCAACTCCGTAGCTGTCCGTCCACGAAAACCACTTCTTCGACACTTCGGCAACCACATCTCCGTGGCGGGTGAAGGTGTATTCGTGGTCGAGGAGATTGCCGCTCGCTTCGAGATCGTCCGGACCGGGGATGTCCACTGAAAACTTGCAGTGCAGGAATGTGAAAAGAGACTTTTTGACCGTAGCGTACGGCCGGCCGCCGCGAGAGATCTCCCACGTGGGCCCGATCGAGATCAGCTTCTCCTCGACCCGCGCCACCTCCTCACCCTGCTGATCCTTGAAGATCAGCTTGTCGCCGAAGCTCAGCACTTTGCCGTCGACAAAGAAGACGTCGCGCCCCTCGCTGTCTTTGATCGTGAAGTCGTCCCCGATCGAGAAAAGCTTCTGTCGCATCACGTATCGCATGGTGGTCTCTCCTGAATGGGCTTTCCCACGTCTCGCCGGGGGCACGCCTGACATCGCAGTATATCGGCCACGACCCATCGTTGAACACCGCCAAGGTGGTGTTGGCCCATTGACCGTCGAGCCCTCCCAGGGGGATTACGGCGCCATCGAGCTCATCCGCACGAAAAATGTGGCGACGAGGGGAATCACCGGCCGAGCCTTCGGTTTCAACGAAGGTCGATCGACGCCGGATCCCACCACCGCTCAATCGGCACGGGCCGAGGCGTGGGAGTTCGCGCTCAACGAAGGCGGGCTCTACGATAACTACAACCTGAGGCTTTACAGCTCGACTGGGACGATCGACGCCGAGACGGACAGGGTCTTCAACCAGCTCGGGAAGCTCAAGAACTTCGTCAAGAACTTGCCCGGCGAACTCGACGCCGTGAACCGGGACGTCTGCGACACCTCATCAGGGCGAGCCACCGCAAGGTAAGCTCACGATCCCGGCAAAGCCATAGTAAATGGCGGTGCAGGGAGTGGAAGGGCGGCGTGAGCCGAATTGGAGGTTGGACCACGCGGAACCCCTCTGTCGTCGCGCGAAGAGGCTGAGAACAGCGGTAGAAAGAAGAGTCTGGAGTCTACTATTGGCACCTTTTGCCGGATCTACTTTATTGGTTCTCAAAATGACCCTGTCACCTTTGCCTCCCGTTCCGCGCGGTGCGGCTGGTGGTCGACACCGGTATTCACGACAAGGGGTGGACGCGCGACCAGGTGATCGCCTACATGCGCGAGAACGACGTCAACGACGTCCTCGCGCAGACGGAGACCGACCGCTATATCGCGTGGCCGGGACAGGCGCTGGCTTACAAGATGGGGCAGCTGAAGATTCGCGAGCTGCGTGAACGCGCGAAGACGCAGCTCGGGGCGCATTTCGACATCAAGGCGTTCCATGACGAGATCCTCGACGGCGGAGCGCTGCCGCTCGACCTGCTGGAGACGCGCGTGGACGGCTGGATCAAGGCACGGCTGCCACAGAAGCGGCTGCCGTGCGGTAAAGGTTTCCTTCTCGTCAATCTCGACGAGAAAACTCCATGGGCTCGTTATTCAGAGCTCTCTATATGGGTCCTGAGGTACCGGCGGCCAGGAACCGGCCACGACCCAGGGAACAGGCACCTACGATCGCTAAAGCGCCCCACAGGCTGAGAGTCACAAGCGCGCTGACCAACTGTAGGGTGCTGCCGGTGCGTGCAAACTGAAGTAACGCCCAACCACGCCAGCCGAGCACCAGAACGCCGAGTAGGCCCAACACGCCGGCGATCCGCCATCCGATAGGAGGGCGCCGCGTCAGTAGCAAAAGTCCCGCAAGGCAGGCCCCCGAAACGACCAGCAGTGTGGCCTGTGTCCATGCCTGCGCTGCGGTCGCCAGACTTGGCCGCGGTATCGAGAGAGCCAGGACGAACGCCAACGTCATTGAGTAGACAAGCAGGATTCGAGTTATCCAGAGTCGAGCCATCAGCCCTCCTGAGTGACTGCGGCGAATTACAAGTTCTTCGACGTTTCCAGAATAATCTTATCACCGCGTCGCGATGCCATCTCGATGCCGTTCCACGGTATCATGCAGTCCGTTCTCTGTTGGATCGATCAAGCCGTTCGTAGTTCAAGCTTCTCTTTAAGGAGATGTGACGATGAAAAGGATGAAACACTCCAAGTTGAACCTCCATCGCGAAACGCTGCAAAGGCTCGATTCAGAGAAGTTGTCACTGATTCACGGCGGGCTCTCCGCTCTCTGCGGCCCTTCGGCAACCTGCAACACCAGAGGGTGCGGTGGGACAGCGGCCTGCCCTCCCGAGTCCAACAATTGCGACACGGGAAGCGCGGGTTGCAACGTAACCTAAAATCGTGAATGAAAGACGGCAGCTCCTCGAGCGAGCTGCCGTCGTCGCGTATCGCGGCCCTTCAGGTTCACGGATACTCTCAACGATCTCGTTACTTCGGCGCGGCCGGAGTCAGCGTCAACCGTTCCTGCGCTGCCTTCAATAGCGGCGGCTGCGGTCGCGGTCCGGCTGCAGGGTCTCCACGAGCTTCTCGAACGGGAGGTCCTGGCAGGCGTAGGCCGCCAGCGCGGAGTGGCAGGTACGGTCGATCAACCGCTTGAAGGGGAGGTCTCTCCCCACACGTCCACCGCTCTCGTGCGTTGACTTCTTCAGCAGGACTGTATTATCTTCAGTCTAAAGCTTCATACATAGTGCCGCACTCTCTGAGTACCCACCTCTGCGCGGCCTTAGGGCCTGACAGCTCGATCAGGGGGGATAGAGCCCATGGTGCAGAGAAGCACACCTCGAGTTGGAGGACAGGACCTGGCTTTATGGCGCGCCGCCGCTGCGATGATGGCTGCGTTGACCTTCTCCACCGGTCTTGTGTCGGCCCAAACCCCGCCCAAGCTCACCCCGAGCGCGGCGCATCAGATCGATGTGCTCAGGAACATCAAGACCTCGAAAACCGCGATGCAGAACAAGATCGACTCACGCCTGTTCCTGGGCCTGCTGCATCAGCGCAACGATGCGCGGCTCGCTCCGTTGACCGACTTCCGCTTCGTGAAGCCCGAGGCTGACGGCCGGGTTCCGGTGGACATCGTGGGTACCGGCCCCGGCGGCGTCAAGACCATCGTCAACAAGCTGGAGTCGCTCGGCGCGGTGGTCAAGGCCAAGAGCTTCCCCTACCAGCTAGTCGGCGCCCGCGTTCGGCTCGACGATCTGGAGACGGTCGCCACGATGCCGGAGGTGCGCAGAGTGCGCCCGACGATCCCGGCTTTACATCACGCGACCAACGTCTCCGAGGGCGACAAGACGCACGGCGCCGACGAGGCGCGGGGCTTCTTCGGAGTCACCGGTGCCGGCGTGAAGGTCTGCGTGTTGTCGGACGGCGTTGACTCCCTGGCCTCCTTGCAGGCGAGCGGCGACCTGCCGCCGGTGGTCGACGTACTGCCCGGCCAGGCCGGGTCCGGCGACGAGGGCTCGGCGATGCTCGAGATCGTCCACGATCTTGCTCCGGACGCGGCCCTCGGCTTCGCCACCGCCGACATCGACGAGGCGACCTTCGCGCAAAACATCCTCGACCTGGCCAGCGCGGGTTGCAACATCCTCGTCGATGACGTCACCTATCTCGACGAGTCGCCGTTCGAGGATGGTCCTGTGGCGCAGTCGGTCAACACCGTCACGGCTTCGGGCGTCCTTTATTTCTCCTCCGCGGGGGACGAAGGTAATTCGGACGACCTGACCTCCGGCACCTGGGAAGGTGACTTCCTGGCGTCCGCGGCCGCGGATCCGGCCCCTCTCACCGGAGCGAACCTGCACGATTTTGGCGACGGCGGCAACTCGATCCTGGTGGAGCTCCGCGGCGGCAACCCGGCACTGCTCATCTGGGCCGAACACTACGACCTCTTCACGGGCAACGCGTCGACCGACTTCGACCTCTACGACATGGATGACGCGCTCACCACGATCTTCGACGCCAGCACCGACAGGCAGGACGGTATCGGTGGCGACGACTTCCCCATCGAGTTCATCGGCGATGGCGTCCTCCTCGACGAGCGGCTGCTGATCGACAAGTTCGCGGCCGGCGCGACCTCGAGCGTGCCGATGCTCAACCTCACCATCTTTCGGGGCGAGCTCGACGACAATCTGGCGACCAGCGGCGCGACGCGGGGCCATAGCGCTGCCGCCGACGCCTTCAGCGTCGCGGCGACGCCGGTCGCCGCCCCGCTCGACGGCATCTCGCCGGACGGTCCCTACCCCGGTCTGTTCACCGCCGCGAACAAGAGCGAGAGCTTCACCTCCGACGGTCCGCGGCGGATCCTCCTCGATCCCACCGGCGCCGAGCTGACGCCGGGCAACCGCACCAGCACGGGCGGCATCGTCCGCCAGAAGCCCGACATCACGGCCGCCGACGGTGTCTCCACGGCCGCGCCGGGTTTCAATCCCTTCCATGGCACCTCGGCCGCCGCGCCGCACGCCGCAGCCATCGCGGCGCTCATGAAGTCGTTCGTGCCAACCGCGACGCCGGCTCAGATCCGCACTGCTCTGATCAGCTCGGCGATCGACATCGAAGCGGCTGGCGTCGACCGTGATACCGGCGCGGGCATCGTCATGGCGCATGCCGCCATTCTGGCAGTGGGCGGCGTGCCGTCGGCCTCCCTCGCTGCCGGCGCCGCCGTCCCGGCGCAGCTCATTGGCGATGGCGACGCCTTCGTGGAGAACGACGAGACCTGGAACCTGACGATTCCGCTCACCAACGTGGGCGGTAGCAACGCCACGGCCATCAGCGCCGTCTTGAGTTCCTCGACCCGCGGCATCACGATCGGGTCCGGCAGCTCCGCATACCCCAGTCTGGCGCCCACCTCCTCCGGTAACAACGTGACGCCGTACTCGTTCTTCGTCGACGAAGCCGTCCCCTGCGGCAGCAAGATCGACTTTACCCTGACCGTCACCTACACCGGCGGCCCGAGCCCCCAGACCTTCAATTTCTCCATCCCGACGGGCTCGCCGGGCGCGCCCGTTACCTTCAGCTACACCGGCCCGCCGGTGGCCATCCCCGATAGCCCGGTCTCCGGCACGCCCGGTGCCACCGCGGTCTCCTTGCTGCCGGCCGCCTTCTCCGGCAACCTGGTCAGCCTCAAGGCCAGCATTGACGGAACCGCCTGCAACACCACCGCCGGCTCGCCGACCGTGGGCATCGATCACAACTTTGCCAGCGACCTGCGGATCGACCTCAAGTCACCGCGCGGAACGCTCGTCACGTTGATCGATCAGATAGACGGGGGCGGTAACAACTTCTGCCAGACCGTTTTGGACGACGCTGCCGCCACCAACATCCAGACGGCGGCGACCGCGCCCTTCACGGGTATCTGGAGTCCAGCCAACCCGCTCGCCGGCTTCGATGGGCAGGCGATCAAAGGCACCTGGGAGCTTCACGCCACCGACTTCGCCCCTTTGGACACCGGCAACATCCGCGCTTGGTCGCTGATCGCGACACCGGCCGTTTGCAACGCCCCTCCTCGCCCCAACGTGACAGGCACCATGACCGTGCGTGGCACCTTCACGCCGGGAGGCACCGTCACCTACACCGTGATCCTCACCAACAGCGGCGGTATGGCCCAGCCGGACAACCCAGGCGCTGAATTCTTCGATGTCCTGCCCCCCTGCTTGACCCTTTTGAGCGCCACCTCCTCGTCCGGTACCGCCGTGGCCAACGCCGGCACCAACACCGTAACTTGGAACGGCTCCATCCCCGCGGCCACCTTTTCCCCCGTCCTCCTAGGCTCCCGCCCGATCATGCTCACGATTACCGTCAAAGCGCCTCGTATTCACAGTCTGAGGTCGATCTCCCTCGATGAGATCGCATGCTCCTGCGGGTTGATCTCCAATCAAGGGACGATCTCCTTCGACGCCGACGCCAACGGCACCAACGAAACGAACCGTGTCACCGACGATCCCAGCACCGCGACCCCGAACGACCCGACGGTCTTCACCTTGGGCCATTGCGCGGACGGTGCCGTCGTGCCGGCCACCATGAACGCGGCCGTCACCTTCAAGAGCGGCGACAGATGAGACGACGGGTGCTTGGGGTGCTCGGCGTCCTGCTGATGGCCGCGCCATTGCAGGCGGCTGGAACGCGAATTCTTCTGGTGGCGCGCGATCGCGAGGAGCATCTGCTTGCCCGCTTCCGATTCGCTTACGCAGGCGTCGAATCCCAGGCGACCAATCAGACCGGAGCCACCGAGCTGGACCTGCCGCCCGGCCATCGGCCGGGCCAGCCGATCAAGATTCAACTCGTGCCGGGTTCCAAGCAGGCCGAGGAGTGGTTTCTCGTCAATTCTCAGGTCAACATCCCTGCGGACTCGGCCTCGGCCGAGCTTGTGCTCATGCGCCGGAGAGAGTTCCGCCAGCTCGCCGCCGAGGTACGCGACACGCCAAGAGAGTCGCCGGTTCGGCCGGGCAATATGACAGAGGAAAACTCGAAGCGTGCTCTCCTCGACGCAGCGGCGCACTACGGCCTCACCGCGGAACAGATGGAAACGGCGATCCATTCGTTTGCCGACACCAAGGATACGCAAGATCAAGCCATCGCCGCTTACCTGGAGGGTCGATACTCCCAGACCGAAGAGATCTTGAAGAGGCAGAGCGACAAGCAGGAAGGCGAGCTCGCCGAGACAAAGCGTTATCTGGGCGCCAGCCAGTATGAGCAGGCGAAGTACACCGATGCAATCGAGTCGTTTCGAAAGGCCCAGGCTCTTCGCCCCGAGGACGCTGACGTGCTGAGCCGCCTTGGGGAGACCCTCGCCGCACTGGCGGAGTGGGCCGAGTCGGAGACGCTGCTGCGCCGGGCGCTCGCCATCTACGAGAAGAGCTCGGGCCTGGAAGACCCCAAGCTCACAGGCGTCCTCAACAACCTCGCAACGCTGCTCCAGTTTACGAACCGCATGACTGAGGCCGAGCCGTTGCTGCGCCGGGCGCTCGCCATCGACCAGAAGAGCTTCGGACCGGAGCACCCCAACGTCGCCCGAGACCTCGGGAACCTAGCCGCGCTGCTCCACGCCACCAACCGCCCGGTCGAGGCCGAGGGATTACTGCGCCGGGCGCTCCCTGTCACCGAGAAGAGCTTCGGGCGGGAACACCCCAAGGTCGCGAGCGTCCTCACCGACCTCGCCGCGCTGCTCTACTCCACGAATCGCATGGCCGAGGCGGAGCCTCTGTTGCGCCGGGCGCTCGCCGTCGACGAAAAGAGTCTCGGGCCGGAACACCCCAAGGTCGCCCGGAACCTCGCCGACCTCGCCGCGCTGCTCTACGCCACGGATCGCATGGCCGAGGCGGAGCCTCTGATGCGCCGGGCGCTCGCCATCGACGAAAAGAGACTCGGACCGGAACACCCCGATGTCGCCGCCCTTCTTACCAACCTCGCCGCGTTGCTCTATGCGACGGATCGCATGGCCGAGGCGGAGCCTCTGATGCGCCGGGCGCTCGCCATCGACGAGAAGAGCTTCGGGCCGGAACACCCCGAGGTCGCCAGCCCTCTCAACAACCTGGCCGGGTTGTACATCAAGACGAACCGCATGGCCGAGGCGGAGCCTCTGCTGCGCCGGGCGCTCGCCATCGACGAGAAGAGCCTCGGGCCGGAACACCCCAGTGTCGCTCCCATTCTCAGCAACCTGGCCAGCGTCCTCCAGCAGATGAAACACCTCGCCGACGCCGAGCCGTTGCTGCTCCGGGCGCTCGCGATCAATCAAAAGAGTTACGGCCTGGACCACCCCGACGTCGCCACGGATCTCTCCAATCTGGCCCAACTCCTCATGGACACGAACCGCACGCCCGAGGCTGAGCCGCTGCTGCGCCAGGCGCTCGCGAGCGGCGAGAAGGTTTACGGTCCCGACCACCCCGAGGTCGCCACCGGCCTCTCCAACCTGGCCCATCTCCTCATGAACACGAACCGCACACCCGAGGCCGAGCCGCTGATGCGCCGGGCTGTGGTCGTCCTCCTCGCCTTCTCCCTTCGTACCGGGCATAAGCACCAGGACGAAGAGGCACTTTTAGAGGACTACCGGAAGCTGCTCGCGAAGATGAACAAGTCCCCCGCCGAGATCGAGGCAATGATCGAAGCGCTGGCCAAGTCTCCGAGTTGATGCGGCCGGCCGCGCCCGTGGCCTTTGTCACCGCGGCGCGGCCGGGGTCAGTGTCAACCGCTCCTTCGCCGCCTTCTCCACTTCGTCGCGGTCGGCGGCCACGGACGCTCGGTCATGACGAGCCGGTCGCCCGCCGGTCCGCTCCAAGCGCGGGTTAGCCATCGCCGCCTTCAATTTGCCACCATGATGGCACACAGCTCGCACACGAGCCTTGGGCCACGTTCGGTAAGCGGCGAACCACAAGCGGGGCAGACCGTGAGTGCTTCGAAATCGTCGTCGCCGGTGTCTTGGAACCACCAGTAGTAGCAGCGCCGAGAATGGTTGAGCTCCTTCCGCAGCGCGAGGCCGCGAGTGTTCACTGGGTTCAAGGGATCCGCGAGCTGCGCCCTTGCCCACTCTTCGAACTCACCAGAGTCGAGCCACAGATAGTAGAAGCAATCATAGAACTTGCGCCAAGCAGCCAAATCATCGGCGAGCTGCCGAGAGAATTCGAGACGCTCCGGAGGAACCTCGAGGTTGCAGTCAGCGCAGCCGATGGGATTCGGGGACAAAACCGATCGAAGGACGAGCGGAGGCTCGCCGGGACATGAGCAAATCTCATCCCCGGGAGTAGGAGGCGGCGTTCTCAGTCGCTCGTATGGATCGCTTTCGGCCACGACTCGCCTCGCTCCCTCAAGATGGCCAACGCGTCAGAAGGTGAGCGCGCGGAAATCGCGCTGTTTGGGGTTTCCGTCCGCTCGTCCGCCGGGGTTGGGCACCTCCTTCAACCTTTGGCGTCTCCCAGCGGTTGCCCGGTAGTGACGTCCCATTTGTACGTGACGCCTAGAACTACACCAGCCTCCTTTTCTGCGCGGATCGCAGTCGCAAGAATCTCTAAGTCACTCTTGACGACTCGAAACTGATGATCCTTTTCACATCTCCAGATCGCACCCTCGTGCGGCTTTCCTATCATGAGTTCTTCGCATGGACACTTAAAGATCATCTTTGGGGACCCTTCGCGGATATGTAAATTACCTTCAATTGGCAACTTGGCCTCCTAGCTTCCTCTGGTCTCTGTAATCATCCCGTGTATGCCTTTGGCCGACCGCAGTCGCAATACTTACGAGTGCAGACCTTGAGTCGGCCACACCTACACGAATCATCACGGTCACACGCTCTGCGCCGAGAGCAGTTGCAGTTGGATTTAAGGCAAACCTTTGGTAGGCGGCAGTTACAGCTGTCGCCAGCCGCACAGTACGTGTAACGAACCTTCGCCTCTCCATTTCGCCTTCCTGACCGAGGGTCAACCAGGAGTTCTGACATCTGAGTTCCGAGATCTCGACCACGTCGGTTTGATCCCAGAACATCGGCCGCATCCATCGCAGTGCCAACAGGCCCGAGCGCCATTCCAGCTAAGCCCTTGGCTGCGGCTTTCGGCCCTCCTTCTACGGTGTCGAGGAACAGTTTCACAAGTCCAGGGATGAAAAATGGATCAGCCATGTCTTTCCCCTCAATGCAGATTCGTTGTGTGCAGCCCACCACCAACTACCTGCCCGCCCAACGCTCGGGAGCTCAGCGGCGGAACGTGCCTTTTACGGCTACCGTCCGCTGGAGCGCCAGGGGTTGGCCGTCTTCAACCCTGCTCAAGGCCCACAACCCAAGGCCCTGTCGCGCCTATCCCGTCCAGTTGACGCCCTACCATAAAGAAACGTCCGAACAGAGCCTCCCTACACACCTGATGTGATACCTATGAACCAAACAAATCCACCTAGTACCGCTAGAAGAAGGACTAACAACGTAGCGCCGACTTTAAATCGCTTTCCCGGAGGCATCCAAGGAAACTCGTCATTAACCTCGAAGATCGTCAGGCCTGTCATAGCCTGAAAGAGCCCGGCTGCAACTGCGACAGTCGGCACCCCCAAAATGATCGCCGGAAACCTTACTCCTCCTGGAATCAGGAGGTAGATCATTGCAAGGGCAGCGGCGGCAGCGATTGCAAGTAGGAGCCCAAGGAAGCGCCTGCCAGGCCTCGTAGGCCGTTCCGGAACAAGGGGTATATGACAGTCACGGCACTCGACATATCCATCCACGAACTCTAGGTAGCATTTTGGACAAAACATGTCGCCTTACTCCTTAAAGCGCGCTTGGCGGCCAACGGTATTGGCGGTGAGCGGCGGAACCGCACGATAGGGCGGTTTCCGTCCGCTCGACTGCCCGGGTTGGGCGTCATTTCTTCATCGTTCTAATGAGCGCCTCTGGATCTAAATTGGGCGGCAGGCAAGCCAGCTGCCCCTCGTACTCTACACGTAAGGTTCGAATGTGGTCCTCGACCTCTATCAGGCCTAGCTTTCGGGAGATACATTCAGAAGCCATAATGCTTTGGTAAATGCCTCCGACAAGTAGTTGCCTCCACTCCTCTTCTCGGGGAGTCCTCGGCATTCCGGACATGCAGAAATGACTTCCGTCGTATAACTCCATTATGTGAGCGTACGCGCCATGGACATAGCCTGACAGAGTTCGATGCATCGTCGTGGCCACATTTTGTGCATCGGAGGGGTTGAGCCCCTCTGAAACAATCTGCCCGAAAGCTGCAGAGATCTTTTTGCGTGGGACGGTGCTTCGCGACTTACCGGTGCCCAAGGGATCTTCGATGTCTTCAAACTCTTCTTGAAAGAAGGAGATGGCGAATTGCTCTTGGGCCCTGTTCCTCCTATCTCCATCAAGGGTCTGTTTCATGAACAGTATCTCAAGGATGAAGTCGTCGGCCATGCGGTACAGCGCGGCCACCTCATGGAAGTAGCCGCGATGCAGCAAGATGAGCGCAGCGTTAAGTGTACTGATAAGCTTGACACCCTTCAGGAAACAGAGATGTGAATCAGACTCTTCGGGATAGCGAAACCAAGACTCGCAGCCTTGAGTAACAATGTCTGGCCGCCCCAAAGCGTCTGCCATCACGTGATAGTGCTGTTCTAGTCGGCCGAGGACCGACTTCAAATAGACATCCACTGAAATCTCAGCGCTACTCATGATGACTTTCGCCCAACGTTCAAAGGTGAGCGGCGGCGCCGCACGTCAGGGCGGTGCCCGTCCGCTCGACCGCAGTGTTAGGCGTACCTTTTGGATGTTTGGTGCGCAACATCGCACTCCTGGTGGATGAGGCGAGTATTTTCGAGCGTGTACCCATCCGCGGCGTTGAGACGATCTAGGACTGTGTACTTCTCGGGAAGATCCTTGCCACATACGGCGCACAAGCCACGCTGGAGTTTCCACTTCTGGTCCTTCAGCTTTCTCCTAACCATGGGCTTGCTGCGCTCATCGTAGGTCAGTTCCTTGTAGACCTTCCGTCGGTAGGCAAATAGCAGATCGCCGTCTCCACCGCTCAGTTCTTCGAGCCTTCCTCGTATTTGCACGAGCAACGCGTTGGCGCGACTCAGTTCGTCCGGGGTCAACTGTCGATTGGCCATGGAATGCCTAACCTCACTCTTAACTTATCCGCCAAATCCTTAGCGACTCAGCCTCCACTCCCCGCCGGAATCCTTCAGGCCTGGGTATCTTCCTGATTCTTTGGGTCATTGAGATCATACGACGGTTCCTTAACCTCGTCAATGCCCTGAACCCCGAGCGATAAGCATGCCGCAGGAGGATCCGTTTTGGGGCACCCTTCGGGGAGGTGCACAGAGGTCCCCATTCCGGCCCCATCTATCTGGGAGAGAAAGAGTTGCGGCGATTCAAGCAAGCCCCGGCAGTCGTATAAGCCTTCCAGCGGCTCGTAGGAAGGAGTGATAGCCGGCAACGATATGCATTCCGAGCGTTGACGAACCGAGCTTCTTAAGTTGCAGGGAGTCAGCCAGATACCGAGAATTTCGGCCTGGTCTGAGCTGGACGCTTATACGCTTTGTAAGGGCGTCTAAGGTTGGCCGCTTATACGGCTGACCCAATGTATTCCCAAGGAGTGCCTCAGAATGTCTCTCCTTTACCATCCCGCACGGCGACCTGCTCGTAGGCAAAGGCGACCATGCCCCCGATAGCGCGGCCCTTCAGGCCGCATCTCCTGGACCGGCTTGGTACCCAGGGCGATGCCCTGGGCTTAAGGATCACGACCCTTTGGGCCGTCCTGACTCCGACGCTTGCGTGATTCACCAACTCCGCGACGACGGAGCCCTGTCCCTCTCTCATCCGAGCGAGTTGCCTGTACGGGGACCGCGTATGGAGGGCGGCCTGGGCAGATTCTCCCGCGCGGTACGGACACGGGGCAGCCTTGGGCGGCTGCCCCGCGGATTTCCTCGTTACTTCGTTGGTGCGGGAGTCAGCGTCAACCGCTCCTTCGCCGCCTTCTCCACCCCGTCGCGGCCGAAGAGCATCGCGTGATACTCGTTGCGGCTCCAGAGATCCGTCTGGTCCTCTCTGTGGCGATGGAAGATCTGGGCGTTCTGGCCGGTGGAGTTGACGGCGAGCGAGCGGGAGAGATCGCCCAGGTCGACGATCAGGCGCTGAGAGGGGCCGAAGCTCACTCGGTACGGATCGCGGATCCTGGGCGTCATGGCGTCGACGCTGAAGGCCTCGCCGACGAGCGGCACCGGCTTGCCGTTGAAGATCTTGATCAGCGGCGCAATGCCGCTGTCGCCGAAGGGCTGGTGGGAGAAGACCGCCGTGTGGAGCGTTCCCCAGCGCCAGCCGGCGGGATCGTCCCCCTTCAGCTTGGCGAGCTGATCGACGGCCTCGTGGAAGGCGCGGCGGAGAATGTCGTCCCGCGTCTCGACCTTGTCCTTCGTCCTGTGATCGTCGAACCAGGGGCTGTTCGGCGTCTTCATCAGCTCGACGTACATCGGAGTCTGATTGACGCCGAAGCCGCGGTACGCCTTCATCAGCTCGTCTCCCAGATCGTCGCCCACGATGTCGGGCACCAGGTGGGTGAACCAGGCGTAGTAGACGGTGGCGCCGGCGCTCTCTTGCGTAAAGTGGAGGTCCCAGCTTCGCACCAGGTCGAGGGCCTTGCGCTCGCGTTCGTTCTCCGGCTTGACGGCGGCCAGCAGGTAAGGGCGTAGCGCTGCGGCCGGCGGCGAGAACGTCTCGGCCTGGAGGCGCCGCATGTCGTCCACGGAAACCTTGGGGTTGGCGGCCAGCAGCTCGGTGATGCGCTGGGCGCGGTAGGGGTCGGCGTAATCGTGCGCGATGAGATGGGGATAGCTGTCCGCCACCACCTTGTTGTTGGCGGTGACGATGAAACCGGCCTTCGGGTTGTAGAGGCTCGGCATCTGTTCGAAGGGAATGAAACCTTTCCAATCGCGGTCCCGAGCGTCCGCGGGCACCGGAACGAGGCCGTCCTGACCCGGGGCGCGGACGGGGATGAGGCCGGCGCCCTGGTAGCCGATGTTGCCGTCGACGTCGGCGTAGACGAAGTTGAGGGTGGGAGCGCCCCACTGCGACAGCGCCTGGCGGAAGGAGGACCAGTCGCCGGCCGTGTCATATTGGGCCACGGAGTCCAGCAGGCGGCTGGGCTCGGAGACGGTCCAGCGCAGGGCCAGCGGGGGCATTCCCTTGAGCTCGTTCGCCTCATTGATCAAGGCGCCGTGAGGAGTCATCACCACGTCGTAGACCACCGGCTTGCCGCCCTTGACGTTGATCGTCTCGTGAACGATCTTGGCGTCCTGCCATTCGCCGTTCACCTTCACCTGGCGGCGATCGTTCATCTCCTCCACATAAAGATCCTGGGTGTCGCCGCACATGTTGGAGATGCCCCAGGCGATCTTCCGATTGTGGCCGATGAGGACCAGGGGCACGCCGGGGAACGAGAAGCCGGCGACCTCGAAGCGGCCGGCGTGGAGGCCGTTCTCGTACCACTCGGACGGCATGTTGAGACCCAGGTGGGTGTCGTTGGCCAGCAGCGGATGGCCGGTTGCCGTGCGGCTGCCGCCGACCACCCAGTTGTTGCTGCCGCGGGCCGACGCCGGCGGGCCGAGATAGGAGGCGAGGATGGGAGGAACGCCGCCGGCCCCGATGGCCTCTGCGGCGCCATAGCCGCCGGCCTGTGGGCTGATGATCACGCCCTCGCCGTCGGGATACGGCGGCAGGAGCTGGCGCGCGCCGTCCGGTCCGAGCTTCGCGGCCAACTGCGCGCGCATGATCTCCATGGTGTGGTTCTGCCCCAGCGACAGGGCGATCATCTTGCTCCAGGCGATCGAGTCGAGCGGCGTCCAGGGCTGGGGCGCGACGCCGAGGATGGTGAACTCGACAGGCAAGCGGCCGCGGTGCGAGGTCAGGTAGGCGTTGACGCCCTGGGCGTAGGCGTCGAGGATGGCGCGGGTCTGCGGGCTCATCAGCGCCAGCTCGCGCTCGGCTTCGCGGCGCAGCCCGAAGGTTCGCAGTGCCTTGTCGGCCGAGAGCACGGGACGGCCGAAGAGCTCGGAGAGCCGGCCGCCGCTCACGTGGCGGTTGAACTCCATCTGCCACAGGCGGTCCTGGGCGTGGGTGTACCCTTGAGTGAAGAACAGGTCGTGCTCGTTGGCGGCGTAGATCTGGGGCACGCCCCACTCGTCGCGAATCACCTGCACGGGCGCGGTGAGACCCGCCACGGCGAGAGATCCCGTGGTTTGGGCCCACGGACGGCGGACGAACCAGATCGCCGCGACGAACAGGACCACGGCCAGGACCACGAGGGCCAGGCCCAGAAACTTCAGGATCTTCAGCAGACGCCTCTTCACAGATACCTCCCATTCAGGCCGGCGCGCAGGCGCCCGGCCAGGACTGCGACATTGGGCTCGGCCAGCAGGGTGATGTGATCGCCGGGCACCTCGTGGACCGCCACCGGCAGCGGCGTATGCCCGCCCCAGCCGAGATCCGTGCCCAGCTCCGGATCGAAGCCCGCGGCTTCGGCCCGGAACAGCGTGACCGTGCCCGGAAAGGGGCGCGGCCGATAGGTGCGGTAGCTGCGGACGTTGGTCTTGTAGACCCGCAACAGCCGGCGGAGCTGGGCGAGGCCGTCCTCGCCGGCGTGGATCACTCCAGCCGCCCGCAGGCGCTCCACGAAGAAGCGCAGCTTTTCCTCGGGCGCCAGCGGCGCGAGGTCGTCGGCGGTCACCCCGAGATCGGCGCCGCGCAGACCGCGCACGTACTCGGCAATGGTGAGCAGCCAGGGAGTGTCGTCGTCCTCCGGCGCTCCCGCGGCGGCTTCCGCCTCGTCCGGCGGGAGCCCGGGGCCGGTGTCGAGCACGGCGAGGAAGGCCACCTCCTGCCCCTGATCGGCGAGCTGGCAGGCCATCTCGAAGGCGGCGAGGCCGCCGAAGGACCAGCCGCCGAGGTGGTACGGACCCTCAGGCTGTGCGCGGCGCAGCTCGGCCACGTAGTGCGCCGCCATCTCCGGCAGGGTGGCGAAAGGCTCGGTCTCATCGTTCAAGCCGCGGGACTGGAGCCCAAAGAACGGCTGGTCGGCGCCCATGTGCCGGGCCAGGGAGAAGAAGCAGAGGACGTCGCCGCCGGCCGGATGGACGCAGAAGAAGGGCGGCCGCTTGCCGCCCGGCACGGCGGGAGTGATCTCCACCAGGCAGCTCGCGGGGGGAGGGGAGGCGGCGGCACCGGGGGCCGTGCCGCGCAGGCGCTCCTCCAGCTTGCGTTGCTGATCTTCCGTGAGCTGGCCGCGCCGTTCGAGCAGGCGGGCGCGGCGCGAGGCCGGGTCGTTCTCGTTCATCCAGCAATCTCCTCCAAAAAATGGCTCCGAAAAGAATCAGCCGCCGCCGCGCAGCCGCCGCTCCATGGCCTCGCGCTGCGCGTCCGAGAGCTTGGACATGCGCGCCGCGAGGCGGTCGCGGCGGGCGTCGACGTCCGGCACGGCGGCGGCCGCGGCGGCCGCCGGCTCCGCCAGCGGCTTGGGCAGCTCCGCCGCCGCCGGCGGCAGCTCCGCGACCGGCGTCGAGGGCGCCGCCAGGGCCGCGGTGAGGAACCGGCCGTAGTGATCGAGCAGCCGGTCGATGGTAGCGGCTTCGAACAGGTCGGTGTTGTACTCGACGCCCACCCAGAGCGCTTCCCCCTGGTCGGCGGTGAACAGCGAGAGGTCGAACTGGGAGGTCGCGTTGCCGAGCTCGACGGAGTCCAGGGCGAGCGAGCCGGAGGTCTTGGCGTCCTGCCGGTTGTCCAGGAAGGTGAACATCACCTGGAAGAGCGGGCTGCGGCTGCGGTCGCGGTCCGGCTGCAGGGTCTCCACGAGCTTCTCGAAGGGGAGGTCCTGGCAGGCGTAGGCGGCCAGCGCGGAGTCGCGGACACGGTCGATCAACCGCTCGAAGGGCATGTCGTCCGCCACGTCCACCGGCAGCACCACGGTGTTGACGAAGAAGCCCACCATGCCTTCGAGCTCGGGCCGGCCACGGCCGGCCATGGGCGAGCCCACGACGATCCGCGGCTGGCCGCTGTAGCGATGGAGCAGCGCCTGGAAGGCGGCGAGGAAGGTCATGAACAGGGTGGCGCCCCGGCGGTTCGACAGGGCGCGCGCCGCCTCCAGAACCTCCCCCGGCAGGAGGACCGAACGGTGGGCGCCGTTGATCGTCTGCACCGCCGGCCGCGGGCGGTCCGTGGGCAACCGCAGGGTCGGGAGATCGGTGCCGAAACGTTCCTTCCACCGCGCGAGGAGGGCCTCGGTGACCTCGGCGGAGAGCGCCCGGCGCTGCCAGACGGCGAAGTCCGGATATTGCAGCGGCAGGTCCGGCAGATCCGGCGCGAGGCCGTCGTGAGCCGCGGCGTAGAGCGCCAGGAGCTCGCGGACGAGGATCTCCGCCGACCAGCCGTCGGTGACGACGTGGTGCGCGTTGAGGCAGAGGATGTGCTCGTCCGCCGCCAGCCTCACCAGCGAGGCGCGGAACAGTGGCCCGCGGGCGAGGTAGAACGGCAGCCGTCCCTCCTCCCCCGCCCAGCGCACGCCCTCGGGCTCGCGGAGGCCGGCGGGCAGCGCGGCGAGATCGAGGACCGGCAACGGCACAGGGCCGGCGGGCAGGAAGCGCTGGCGCGGGTTCCCTTCGATCTCGAAGAACACCGTGCGCAGCACCTCGTGGCGGGCCACCAGGGCGGCGAGCGCCGCCGCCAGGGCCGGCACGTCCAGCCAGCCTCGGAGACGATAGGGAGTGGGAACGTTGAAGGCCGGGGAGCCGGGCTCGACGCGGTCGAGGAGCCACAGGCGCTGCTGAGCGAGCGAGAGAGGAAGGCCGTCCGCCGGCCGCGGCGCCCTGGCGATGGGCGGCAGGGGAATGGCCTGCCGGTCCTCGGCTTCGAGGAGCGCCGCGAGCCCGGCCACCGTCGGCGCCTCGAACAGCCGCACCAGCGGGACGTCGACGCCCAGCGCGGAGCGGAGGCGGGAGATCATCCGGGTGGCGAGCAGGGAGTGGCCGCCGAGCTCGAAGAAGTTGTCGTGCACGCCCAAAGCCTGGAGGCCCAGCAGATCGGCCCAGATCGCCGCCAGCGCCGCTTCGAGCGGCGTGCGGGGGCCCGCAGCCTCGGCTTCGGCGGACGGCGGGGGCAACGCCGCGAGCGCCTTCCGGTCCACCTTGCCGTTGGCCGTCAGCGGCAGGGCCGCGAGGACCACGAACGCCGCCGGCACCATGTACTCCGGCAGGCGCTCGGCGAGGAAGGTCCGCAGCTCACCCTCGTGGAGGTTCACCCCGGCCGCGGCCGGCGAGAGATCCGTCGACAGGTATCCGACCAGCCGCCCTTCGCGCAACAGGACGGAGGTGTCGCGCACGGCGGGATGAGCGGCGAGGGCGGCCTCGATCTCACCCAGCTCGATTCTTAGCCCGCGCACCTTGACCTGGTGGTCCAGGCGCCCGAGGAAGTCGATCTTGCCGTCCCGCCGCCAGCGCGCCAGATCGCCGGTGCGGTACATGCGAGCGCCGGCGGCGCCGCTGAACGGTTCGGGCTGGAACTTCTCCGCCGTCAGGTCGGGCCGCTCCAGGTAGCCCCGCGCCAACCCCTCGCCGGCGAGGCACAGCTCGCCCGGCACGCCGGAGGGCGCGGGCTGGCCGGCGCGGTCGAGGATGTAGACCCGGAGGTTGGCGATCGGCCGGCCGATGGAGGGCACGCCCGGCTCCGCCACCTCCTCAAAGGTGGCGACGACGCTCGCCTCCGTGGGGCCGTAGTGGTTCACCAGCCGGAAGGGCGCGCCCAGAGGGACGCCGCGGTGCAGGCGGTCGCCGCCGACGATCATCGCCCGTAGCGCCAGATCCGCCGGCAGCTCCTCTTCGAGCATGGCCTCGCCGAGGGGCGTCGGCAGGAAGGAGAGCGTGATCGCCTCGGCGGCGAACCAGCGCAGAAGAGCCTCGGGCGCCACCCGCACCGCCGCATCGGGCACGTGCAGGCTCGCTCCCGCCGTCAGGTAGGGCCAGATCTCCCACACCGAGGCGTCGAAGGCCGGGTTGGCGATCAGCGTCGCGCGGTCCGCCGCCGTCACCCGGTAGAGATCGCGGTGCCAGGCCACCAGGTTGGACAGGCCGCGGTGAGGGATCTCTACTCCCTTTGGAATCCCCGTCGAGCCCGAGGTGTAGATCACGTACGCCAGGCTCTCCGGCAGCAGGTCGACGGCCGGCGGCGCGTCCTCCCGGCCGGCGATGCCGCTCAAGCGGGCGTCCAGGCGGAGGACGGCGACAGCGGCGCCGAGATCCGGCAGGCGGTCGGCGAGGGCGTTGTGCGTCAGCACCACGGAGGAGCCGGCGTCGGCGATCTGGAAGGCCAAGCGCTCCGGCGGGTGGCCCGGGTCGAGCGACACGTAGGCGCCGCCAGCCAGGAGCACGGCGAGGACGGCCACCACCCGTTCCGGCGAGCGCTCCATGAAAACGGCCACGCGCGACTCGGGTCCCACGCCCAGCGAGCCCAGGTGATGGGCGAGGCGGTTCGACTGCGCCGCGAGCTCGCCGTAGGTCAGCCGCCGCGAGCCCGCCGCCACCGCCAAAGCCTCGGGGTAGAGGCGGGCCTGTTCCGTCACTTCCTCGTGCACCAGGCGAACGGCGCCGGCGCCGAAAATGTCTGCGAAATTGCGGCGGGTGTCGTTCCACGCCGCCAACAGCTCGTACCGCTCCTCGGCGGAGAGCAGCGGCAGCTCGCCGATGCGGCGCTCCGGCGCCTCCGGGACGGCGGCGAGCAGGGTGGCGAGATGCCGGGTCAGGCGCTCCATCGTGGCGGCGTCGAACAGCTCGGTCGAGTACTCGACGACGCCGTGCAGCACGCCGTCCACCTCCTGGAGCCCCAGGGTGAGGTCGAACTTCGCCGTGCCGGTCTCCGCCGACAGCGGCCGGACGGTCAGACCGGGAAGCGACAGGCTCACCGAAGATCCCGCCGATCCCGAGAGTCCGGCCGCGCCGTCCTCCGTCACCAGCATGACCTGGAACAACGGCGTGTGCGAGAGGCTGCGCCCGATGCGCAGCTCCTCCACCAGCTTCTCGAAGGGAACGTCCTGGTGGTCGTAGGCCTCCAGGGTCACCTCACGGGTGCGGCGCAGCAGCTCGCGGAGCTCCGGATCGCCACCCAGGTCGGCCCGCAGCACCAGGGTGTTGACGAAGAAGCCCACCAGGCTCTCGGTCTCCGCACGGTTGCGGTTGGCGATGGGCGAGCCCACCAGGAAGCTCTCCTGGCCGCTGTAGCGGTAGAGCAGGACCTCGAAGGCCGAGAGCGTCGCCATGAACGGGGTGACTCCCTCGCGGCGCGCCATCCGGGGGAGCCGGGGCGCGACCTCCGCCGGCAGCTTGAAGAACAGGTGCGCGCCGCGGGAGCTGCGCACGGCCGGCCGCGGCCGGTCCGCCGGCAGGTCGAGGACGTCGGCCGCTCCGGCGAGGCGCTCCTTCCACCAAGCGAGCTCGCGGTCGAGGGCATCGCCGGCCAGCCAGCTCCGCTGCCAGGCGGCGAAGTCGGCGTAATGGAGGGCGACCGGGGATAGCGGCGAGGGCTGCCGGGCCGCGAAAGCCGCATAGAGCGCACCCAGCTCGCGATCCAGGATGCCCTGCGACCAGCCGTCCGAGGCGATGTGGTGCACGGTGAGGAGCAGCCGGTGCTCTTCGTCGCCGAGCCGCAGCAGGATGGCCCGCAGCAGCGGCGGCTGTGCGAGATCGAAGGGCCGCATCGCCTCGATCGTTCCCAGCCGGCCAGCCTCCTCGCGCCGGAGGTCCTCCGACGGCAGGCCCGAGAGGTCGACCTGCCGCAGGACGGATGACGGGCCGGGCCCTGGGATCTGGACGGGCTCGCCCTCGACCTCCGCGAAGCGGGTGCGCAGCACCTCGTAACGGTTGACGATCGCCGTCAGCGCGGCGGCGAGGGCCGCCACGTCGAGGGCGCCGAGCAGCTCCAGGGCCTGCGGAATGTTGTACTGCGGCGAACCGGGCTCCAGCTGGTCGACCAGCCAGAGGCGGCGCTGGGAGTGGGAGAGCGGCAGACCGCGATCGTCGCGCGGCGCCGGCGCCAGGGCGGGCAGCTCGATCCCCCGGCCCCCGGCGCGCGCCTCCTCCACCCGCAGCGCCAGGGCGGCCACGGTGGGCGCCTCGAAGAGGGCGCGCAGCGGCAGGTCGGCGCCCAGGACCTGGCGCAGCCGGGAGATCACGCGGGTGGCCAGCAGGGAGTGGCCACCGAGGTCGAAGAAGCTGTCGTCGACCCCCACCCGCTCCAGCCCCAGCACCTCGCACCAGAGGCCCGCCACCAGCTCTTCCAGCGGCGTGCGCGGCGCTCCGGAGCCCGCTCCCGCGGACTCCTCCGACGACGGCGCCAGGCGTTCGAGGGCGCGGCGGTCGAGCTTGCCGTTGGGAGTCAGCGGCAGCTCGGGCAGGAAGGCGTAGACCGTGGGAACCATGTACTCCGGCAGGCTCCTCTTCAGCGCCGCGCGCAGCTCCGCGGCGAAGCCGGCGGGCGGCGGCACCGGACCGGCGGGAACCACGAAGGCGGTCAACCGGCTCCCCTCGCCGCCGGGCTCCTCAAGGGCGAGGACGGCGCCCTCCTTCACCGAATCCAGGGCGGCCAGAGCCGCCTCGACCTCTCCCAGCTCGATGCGGAAGCCGCGCACCTTCACCTGGTGGTCGATGCGGCCGAGGAACTCCATCTCGCCGTCCGGCCGGAAGCGGGCCAGGTCGCCGACGCGGTAGAGGCGCGCGCCGGGGGCACCGAACGGGTCGGGGACGAAGCGGTCCGCCGTCAGGTCCGGCCGTTCCAGATAGCCGCGCGAGAGCCCCAGGCCGCTCAGGTAGACGGCTCCCGGCACGCCGATGGGCACCGGTTGCAGGGCGGCGTCGAGCACATAGGCGCTGGAGCCGGCGACGGGCCGCCCGATGGACGGCGAGTCGACGTCCCGCGGCATGAGGGCGAAGGTCGAGTAGGTCGTGTCCTCCGAGGGGCCGTAGAGGTTGAAGACTCGCGTGGCGCCGGTCTGCTCGTAGACCGATCGCACCAGCGAGCCTTTGAGCGCCTCGCCGGCGAGGTTGACCGTGCGCACCGACGGCGGGATGCCGCCGCCGCGCACCAGCTCGGCCATGGCGGAAGGCACGGTGTTGACCAGGGTCACCTCTGCCGCCGCCGGATGCGCGGGCAGGGCGAGGGCGTTCTCCGCCAGCACTACCGTGCCGCCCCAGGCCAGGGTGACGAAGATCTCGAACACCGAGAGGTCGAAGCAGACGGAGGTGGCGGCCAGTACGGCGGCCAGATCCTCCGGCGGGAAGACCTCGCGCGCCCAGCGGGCGAAGACCACGGCGCTGCGGTGCTCCAGCGCCACGCCCTTCGGGGTGCCGGTGGAGCCCGAGGTGAAGATGATGTAGGCGAGGTTGCCGGCGATGGGCGCGGCTCCGTCAACTGAAGGCGGCACCGGCTCGGCTTCCCAGCCGGCATCAAGGAACAGCGGCACCGCAGCGGGCGGCAGGCTGCCGGCGAAGTCCGCCAGCAGAGCGCGCCGGGACAGCAGCACGGGAGCGCGCGAGCTCTCCAGCATGAAGGCGACGCGCTGGGGCGGGTAGGCGGGATCGATGGGCACGTAGGCGCCTCCCGCCTTGAGCACGGCGAGGAGCGCCACGACGAGGTCGGCCGTGCGGTCCATCATCACGCCGGCCAGGATCTCCGGCCCCACGCCCAGCGCCCGCAGGCGGCGGGAGAGATGTGAGGCTCGGGCGTCCAGCTCGCGATAGGTCAGACGGCCGCCGTCCGGGGCGACGAGCGCCACGGCGTCCGGCGTGCGCAGGGCCTGGGCCTCGAAGAGCTGATGCAGACAGGCGTCGCCCTGCGCGAGAGCCGCCGTGTCGTTCCACTCCACCAGGATCTGCTCCGTCTCCCCCAGGCTGAGCAGCGGCAGCTCGGCGACCGGGCTCCGAGGCGCCGCGGCGGCCCCGGCGAGCAGCCGCGCGAAGTGGGACAGCAGGCGATCCATGGTCGCCGGCAGGAAGAGGTCGGCCGCGTATTCGAGGCCGAGCCGCAGCTCGCCGCCCCGCTCCTCCACGAACAGGGTGAGGTCGAACTTGGCCGTGCCGCCCGCTCCGGGCAGCGGCCGCACCGTCAAGCCTGGAAGCTCCAGCGTCTCGTCCGGGGCGTTCTGGAGCGCCAGCATCACCTGGAAGAGCGGCGTGTGGGAGAGGCTGCGGTCCGGATGCAGCTCCTCCACCAGCTTCTCGAACGGGAGGTCCTGGTGCTCGTAGGCTTCGAGCGTCGCCTCGCGGGTGCGGCGCAGCAGCTCGCGGAAGTCCGGTGCGCCCGTCAGGTCCGCCCGCAGCACCAGGGTGTTGACGAAGAAGCCCAGCAGACCCTCGGTCTCGGCGCGGTTGCGGTTGGCAATCGGCGAGCCGACGAGGATCTCCTCCTGGCGGGTGTAGCGATAGAGCAGGACGTCGAAGGCCGCGAGCAGGAGCATGAAGAGCGTCACGCCCTCCTGCCGGGCGAGGCGGGCGAGATCGCCGGCCGTCGCCGCCGGCAGGACCCGCTCCAGCTCGCCGCCGCGGGTGCTGCGCACCGCCGCCCGCGGCCGGTCCGTGGGCAGGTCGAGGACGTCCGGCGCCCCCGCCAAGCGCCGCCGCCAGTGGTCCAGCTCGGCCGCCAGGGTCTCGCCGGATAGCCGGCTCCGCTGCCAAGCCGCGAAGTCCGCGTACTGGAGGGGCGGCGGCGGCAGGGGCGACGGCCGGCCGGCGGCGAAGGCGGCGTAGAGGGCCGTCAGCTCGCGCACCAGGATGGCCTGCGACCAGCCGTCCGAGGCGATGTGGTGGAGAGTGAGCAGGAGCCGGTGCTCCTCGGGCTCCAGCCGCAGCAGGAAGGCGCGCAGCAGCGGCGGCTGCGCGAGGTCGAACGGCCGTGCGGCCTCCGCGGCGGCCAGCCGCGCGGCCTCGGCGAGCCGGCCCGGCCCGGCGACCGCCGCGAGATCGATCAGCGGCAGGCTGAAGCCGCCGGCCGGCTCGACGAGCTGCACGGGCTCGCCCGCCAGCTCCGCGAAGCGCGTGCGCAGCACCTCGTGGCGGCGCAGGATCTCGCCGAGCGCCGCCGCCAGCGCCGGCCGGTCGAGGGCGCCGCTCAGGGCCATGGCCTGCGGCAGGTTGTAGAGCGGCGAGCCGGGCTCCAGCCGGTCCAGCAGCCAGAGGCGGCTCTGGGCGAAGGAGAGCGGCAGTCCGGCGCCGTCCCGGGGCACGGGAACGATCACGGGGCTCGCCGGCGCCGCGCTCCCCCGCTCGACGGCGCGGAGGGCCTCGACGCGCGCCGCCAGGCGGGCCACGGTCGGCGCCTCGAACAGCGCCCGCACCGGCAGGTCGACGCCGAAGGCGGCGCGCAGGCGGGAGATCACCTGCGTCGCCAGCAGCGAGTGGCCGCCGAGGTCGAAGAAGAGATCGTCCGCGCTCACCCGCTCGACCCCCAGCACCGCGCACCAGATGACCGCCACCATCTCCTCCACCGCGCCGGCGGGGGGGACGAAGGGGCGCTCCAGGCTCGTCCGCTCGTGCTCCGGCCGCGGCAGCGCCTTGCGGTCGAGCTTGCCGTTGGGCGTCAGCGGCAGGGCCGGCAGGACCACCACGGCGGAGGGGACCATGTGCTCCGGCAGCCCGGCGAGCAGCGCCCGGCGGATGTCGGCAGGCACGGGAGCCTCGCCCTCGACCGGCGTGGCAGGCACGACGTAGGCCACCAGCCGGCGGTCGCCGGGCGCGTCCTCGCGGGCCATCACCACCGCCTCGCGCAGACCCGGCAGCCGCAGCAGGGCGGCCTCGATCTCGCCGGGCTCGATGCGGAAGCCGCGAATCTTGATCTGGTGATCGACGCGGCCCAGGAACTCCAGGCGGCCGTCGGCGAGGAAGCGGCCGCGGTCGCCCGTGCGGTAGACGCGGCCGCCGCAGGACGGATCAGGCAGGAAGCGGTCGGCGGTGAGGTCCGGCCGGCCGAGATAGCCGCGGGCGAGGCCGACGCCGGCGATGGCGATCTCCCCCTCGACGCCGGCCGGCACCGGCTGCAGGGCGGCGTCGAGCACCAGCAGGCGGGTGTTGGCGATCGCGTAGCCGAGAGTGGGAGCGCCCAGCGGGGCTCCGAGCTCCGCCGACGCGCAGATCGTGGCCTCGGTGGGGCCGTAGGCGTTGAGGAAGCGGCGCCCCCGCGACCAGCGGGCGGCCAGCTCGGGCGGGCAGGCCTCGCCGGCCACAACCAGGGTGGAGATCGAGCCCAGGCCGTCGCCCGGGACGGCGGCCTCGAAGGCGGTCAGCGTCGAGGGCGTCAGGGTGGCCGTCGTGATACCGCGCTCGCGGACCAGCCGGGCGAGGCCGGGGCCGGGGAGGAGGTCGTCGCGGTCCGCCAGGTGCAGCTCCGCTCCCGACACCAGGGCGGTGAAGATCTCCGACACCGAGGCGTCGAAGCTGAACGAGGCGAACTGCAGCGCCCGCCGGCCGGGCTTGAGGTCGAACAGCTCGATCTGGGCCAGCGTCAGGTTCACCAAGCCGCGGTGGGCCACCTGGACGCCTTTCGGCTGGCCGGTAGAGCCCGAGGTGTAGATGACGTAGGCGAGGCTGTCGAGCTCCACGGCCTCGCCGAGCGGCTCGGAGCTCTCCGCCGCGATCCGCTCGCTCTCGTCGAGGATCACCCGCCGGCCCGCGAAGGCCGGAAGGCCCGCCAGCAGGCGGCTCTGGGTCACCAGCACCGGCGCGCCGCAGTCCTCCAGCATGAAGGCCAGCCGCTCGCGGGGATAGGCGGGATCGAGAGGCACGTAGGCGCCGCCGGCCGCCAGCACGCCCAGCAGACCGACCACCATGTCGACCGAGCGCTCGGCGGCCAGGGCCACGGGCACCTCCGGCCCCACGCCGAGCCGCCGCAGGTGGCGGGCCAGGCGGTTCGCGGCCGCGGCCAGCTCGCCGTAGCTCACTCGCAGGCTGCCATGGACCACGGCCACCGCCTCCGGCGCGCGGCGCGCGCGAGCCGCGAAGAGGTCGAGCACCGAGCCGCAGGGCGGCAGCTCCGCCGCCGTGTCGCCCCACTCCGCCAGCATCTGGTGGCGCTCGGCGGAGCGCAGGAGGGGCAGCTCCGAGAGACGGACGTCGGGCGATGCGGCGGCGCCCGCGAGGAGAGTGCCGAAGTGCGCCAGCAGGCGGTCGATCGTGGCCGGCTCGAACAGGTCCGCCGCATATTCGGCCACGGCCTCGACCTCGTCGCCGTGGTCGAGGACGGACAAGGTCAGGTCGAACCTCGCCGGATGCAGCCCGTGCTCGGCCGCGGTGAGACGCAGGCCCGGAGGGTGCGGCAGCTCCCGGGCCGCCTCCATCACCAGCATCACCTGGACCAGCGGCGAGCGCGACGGATCGCGCTCCGGCCGCAGCTCGTCGACCAGCACGTCGAACGGCAGGTCCTGGTGGCCGTAGGCGCTCAGGGCGGCCTCCCGGGTCCGGCGCAGCAGCTCGCCGAAGTCGGGATCGCCCCCCAGCTCCGCCCGCAGCACCAGGGTGTTGACGAAGAAGCCGATGAGCCCTTCGATCTCGACCAGCTCCCGGTTGGCGATGGGCGTCCCGACGAGCAGGTCGTCGCGCCCGGTCAGGCGCTGCAGGAGGCCTGAGAAGGCCGCCAGCATGAGCATGAACGGCGTCGCCTTCCCGCGCCGGGCGACAGCCCGCAGCTCGGCGGACGGCATGGGCACCGCCGCGCTGCGCATGCCGCCGCGGAAGCTCTGCGCCGCCGGCCGCGGGCGATCGGCGGGCAACTCGAGCACCGTGGGCGCTCCGGCCAGACGCTGCCGCCAGTAGTCGAGCTGGCCGGCGAGAGCGCCATCCGCGAGCTCGCGGCGCTGCCAGACGGCGAAGTCCGCATACTGAACGGGCAGCTCCGGCAGCGGCGAGGGGAGGCCGGCGGCCCCGGCTTCGTAGAGCGCCGCCAGCTCGCCCAGCAGGACGTCCGTCGACCAGCCGTCGAAGGCGACGTGATGCATCGTCAGGAGCAGCAGGTGCTCGGCGGCGGCGAGGCGCAGCAGGGCGAAACGCACCACCGGTCCCCGGGCGAGGTCGAAGGGCCGGTTCCCATCCTCGCCGGCGAGGCGTGCCGCCTCGGTGTGCCGTGAAGGCCCCGGCAACGCCGAGAGGTCGATCGACGGCAAATCAGGCGTGCCGGGGGGCTCGGCCGGCGCGACGACCTGATAGGGCTCGCCCCGCTCGTCGGCGGCAAAGGTGGTGCGCATCGCTTCGTGCCGGCGCACGATCTCGGCCATGGCGGCGGCCAGCAGGCTCGCGTCCAGGGGCCCTTCGACGCGCAGCGGAAAGGGGATGTTGTAGGAAGCCGAGCCGGGGTCGAGCTGGTCCAGGAACCAGAGCCGGCTCTGGGGGTAGGAAAGCGGCAGACGCCCATCGCGAGGTGCGCGGGGGATGGCCGGGGTGACGGCGGCCGGCAGCTCCGGGGCGGAGGCCCGCACCTCGGCCGCGTGGCCGCCCGCGGCCTCGACGGCGCGGGCCAGGCCGGCGACGGTGGGGTGCTCGAAGAGGGCGCGCACGGTCAGGTCCGCCCCCAGGCTGCGGCGGATCTCCGTCACCACGCGCACGGCCAGCAGCGAGTGGCCGCCGAGGCTGAAGAAGTCGGCGTTCGCCCCCACCGCGGCGGTCAGCCCCAGAACCTCGCCGAAGATCTTCGCCAGCGCCATCTCCAGGGCGGTGGCCGGCGCCACGCCCGTGCCTTCCGGCTCGGCGGCCAGCTCCAGCCGCGACAATTGCGATAACTGCGATAAAGCGCGGCGGTCCACCTTGCCGTTGGGCGTCAGCGGCAGCACGTCCAGCAACACGAAGCCGGATGGCACCATGGGCTCCGGTAGCCTGGCTTTAAGGAAAGACCGCAGCTCGGAGACGTCCGGCAGCGCGGAGCCCGCCACGCACGCCACCAGACGGCTGCCGCCCGCGGCGTCCGGCAGCGCCAGCACCGCCGCCTCCCCCACCGACGGATGCGACGCCAGCGCCGCCTCGATCTCCCCCAGCTCGATGCGGAAGCCGCGGATCTTCACCTGTTGGTCGATGCGCCCCAGGTACGCCAGCTCGCCGCCCGGCAGCCGGCGCGCCAGGTCCCCCGAGCGGTACAGCCGCGCTCCGGGACGGCCGCCGAACGGGTCCGGCACGAAGCGCTCCGCCGTCAGCTCTGGACGGTTCAGGTAGCCCCGCGCCAGCCCCGCCCCGCCGACGACGATCTCGCCCGGAACCAGCAGCGGCGAAGGTGCCAGCGCACGATCCAGCACGTGCACCTGGAGGTCCGGGATCGGCACCCCCACCACGCTCGCCGAGCCCAGGTCCGCACGGCTCAAAGGGCGATAGGTGACATGCACCGTCGTCTCGGTGATGCCGTACATGTTCACCAGCCGCGGACGCTCGTCGCCGTGGCGGTCGAACCACGGCCCCAGGCTCGCCATCTCCAGCGCCTCGCCGCCGAAGATCACGAACCGCAGGGCGAGCTCCCGCGCCGCCCCTGAGGCTTCCGCCAGCACGAGCTGCCGGAAGGCCGAGGGCGTCTGGTTGAGCACCGTCACCCGCTCCCGAGCCAGCAGGTCCAGGAAGGCTTCCGGCGCCCGGCTCACCCAGTACGGCACCACAACCAGGCGACCGCCGTGGGCCAGCGCCCCCCAGATCTCCCACACCGAGAAGTCGAAGGCGTAGGAGTGGAACAGCGTCCAGACGTCCTCAGGGCCGAAGTGAAACCACGGCTGGGTGGCCGTGAGCAGGCGCGCCGCCTCGCCATGGCCGACCACCACTCCCTTGGGCCGGCCGGTCGATCCCGAGGTATAGATCACGTAGGCGGCATGGGCGGGATCGGCCTGGACCGTCTCGAACGGTCCACCGTCCGTCTCCCCGTCGTCCTCCTCCAGCAGCAGCACCGCAGCGCTCGTCGCCGGCAGACGCTCCGCCAGGGCCGTCTGAGTGAGGATCGCGCGGACGCCCGCGTCCGCCAGCACGAAGGCCACCCGCTCCGCCGGATAGTGGGGATCGAGCGGCACGTAGGCGCCCCCGGCCTTGAGCACGCCGAGGACTGCAACCACCATCTCCAGCGAGCGTTCGCAGAACAGGGCCACCCAGCTCTCGGGCCCCACGCCCAGCCGGCGCAGGCGCCGCGCCAACCGGCCGGCGCGGGCGTCGAGCTCGCCGTAGGTCAGGCTCTCGCCTTCGTAGACGGCGGCCACCGCCTGCGGCGTCCGCTGCGCCCAGGCCGCGAACCGCTCGTGGACGCACCCCTCCCAGGCGAAGTCGACGCCGGGGAGACCCGCCAGCGCCAGGATCTCGGCCTGCTCGGCGGGCGAGAGCAGGGGCAGCTCCGACAGCCGCCGCTCGGGCACTGCCACGGCCCCGGCGAGCAGCGTCCGGAAGTGGCCGGCCAGCCGCTCGACCGTCGGCCGCTCGAAGAGATCCGCGGCGTACTCGATCCAGCCGCGCAGCCCGCCGTTCTCCTGCTGCGCGAGCGACAGGAGGAGATCGAACTTGGCCATGCCATTGCCGGTCTCCAGGGACTTCACATGCAGGCCCGGGAGGCCGGGCGCCGCGCGAGCCTCGCTCTCCACCGTCAGCATGACCTGGAACAACGGCGAACGGGAGAGATCGCGCTCCAGGTGCAGCTCCTCCACCAGCCTCTCGAACGGCAGGTCCTGGTGGGTAGAGGCCTGGAGCGTGACCTCCCGGGCGCGGGCCGCGGCCTCGCGGAACGGCGGGTCGTCCGCCAGGTCGCCTCGCAGCACGACGGTGTTGACGAAGAAGCCGATCAGGTCCTCGATCTCCGGCTGGTGGCGGTTGGCGATCGGCGAGCCCACCAGCAGGTCGTCGAGTCCCGTGTAGCGCTGGAGAAGCGCCTGGAAAGCAGCGAGCACGAGCATGAAGGGGCTCAGCTGCTCGCTCCGGGCAAGCCGCTTGAGATCTCCGGTGAGGCCGGCTGAGAGGTCGACGCCCGCGTATCCGCCGCGGAAGCTCTGGACCGCCGGCCGGGGATGATCCAAGGGCAGGTCGAGGACCGTCTCGGCACCGCCAAGCTGGCGGACCCAGTAGGCGAGCTGCCCGGCGAGCACCTCGCCCTGAAGCCACCGCCGTTGCCAAAGCGCGTAGTCCGCATACTGCACGGGCAGCTCCGGCAGCGGCGACGGCTCACCCGCCGCCGCGGCGGCGTAGAGCACCGCCAGCTCGCGCAGCAGAACGTCCAGCGACCAGCCGTCGAAGGCGATGTGATGCACGGTGAGAAGCAGCACGTGCCCGCCACCGCCCAGCCGCAAAAGGGTGAAACGCCGCACCGGACCCAGGACGAGATCGAAAGGCCGCCTCGCGTCCTCGTCGATCCGAATGCCAGTCTCCGCTTGCCGGGCCACTTCCGGCAGCGCCGACAGGTCGACGACCGGCAGGCCACCGGCCGCCGCCGGGGCGATCACCTGAAACGGCTCGCCCTGCTCGCCGGCCGCGTACGTCGTGCGCAGGGGCTCGTGGCGGCGCACGATCTCGCCGAGCGCCGCGACCAGCGCCGGCACGTCCAAGTCCCCCTCGATCCGCAACGGATAGGGGATGTTGTAGGTCGCCGTACCGGGATCGAGCTGGTCCAGGAACCAGAGCCGGCTCTGGGGGTAGGAGAGCGGCAGACGTCCGTCGCGGGGTCCGCGGGAGATGGCGGGAATGGCCGGGACCGCGCCCGGCTCGGCGGCGTGGCCGCCGGCGGCTTCGACGACGGGGGCCAGGCCGGCGACGGTGGGGTGCTCGAAAACGGCCCGCACGGACAGGTCCACTCCCAGCCTGCGGCGGATTTCCGTCACCACGCGCACGGCCAGCAGCGAGTGGCCGCCGTGGTCGAAGAAGTCGTCGTTCGCCCCGACCGCGGTGACGCCCAGAACCTCGCAGAAGATTTTCGCCAGCGCCACTTCGATGGGAGTCGCCGGCGCCACACCCGCGCCTTGCCGGTCCACGACCGGCTCCAGCCGCGACAACTGCGATAACTGCGACAAGGCCCGGCGATCCACCTTGCCGTTGAGGGTCAGCGGCAGCGACGCGAGAGTCACGAAGCCGGACGGCACCATGTGCTCCGGCAGGCGGCTCTTGAGGAAAGCCCGCAGCTCCGGCGCTCCCGGCACCTCGGGGCCCGCGACGCAGGCCATCAACCGGCTGCCGCCGGCCGCATCGGGCAGCGCCAGCACCGCGGCCTCCCCGACCGCCGGGTGCGACGCCAGCACCGCCTCGATCTCTCCCAGCTCGACGCGGAAGCCGCGGATCTTCACCTGCTGGTCGACACGGCCCAGAGACTCCAGCAGGCCGTCCGGCCGGCGGCGAACCCGGTCGCCCGTGCGGTAGAGCCGCTCGCCGGGCTCCGCGGCGAATGGGTCCGGCACGAAGCGGAGGGCGGTCTCCTCCGGCCGGCCGAGGTAGCCCCGCGACACCGGCACACCGCCCACGTAAAGCTCGCCGGGCACCCCCACCGGGCAGGGCTCCAGCCGGCGGCCGAGCCCGTGCAAACGAGCGTTCGGAATCGGCCCGCCGAGCAGCGCCTGGCGGTCCGCCCGCTCGCGCTCGCAGCGCCAGAAGGTCACCTCCACCGTCGTCTCCGTGGGGCCGTAGAGGTTGATCAGCTCCGCGTCCAGCGTCGCGAAGAAGGCCGTCTGCACGTCGGCGGTCAACGCCTCGCCGCCACAGCAGACCCGCCGCAGAGACCGGCACGATCCCAGCCGGCCGTCCTCCAGCAGCGCCCGCAGCACCGACGGCACCGTCTGCAGAACCGTCACTCCATGCTCCTGGATGGCGCGGATCAGAGCCACCGGCTCGCGGTGGGCGCCGGGCCGCGCCATCACCAGCGTCGCCCCGGCCAGCAGCGGCGCCCAGAACTCCCACACCGAAGCGTCGAAGCTGAACGCCGTCTTCTGCAGCACGCGGTCCGCGGGCCCCAGCGGCAGCTCGGCCTGCATCCACTGCATGTGGTTGACGATGGACCGGTGCGCCACCATCGTCGCCTTCGGCCGGCCGGTCGAGCCCGAGGTGAAGATCAGGTAGGCGAGCGCCTGATCCGGCACCGCGGCCGTAGGGCCGCCGCTCTCCTGCGCCTCCCAATCCCGGTCCAGGCAGAGGACCGGCGTGCTCGCGGGCAAGCGGTCCACGAGCCGCTCCTGAGCGAGCACGAGGACCGGCTGCGCGTCCTCCAGCATGGCCGCCAGCCGGTCGGCCGGGTAGTCCGGATCCAGCGGCACATAGGCCGCGCCGGCCTTGAGCACGCCCAGCAGGGCCACCACCATCTCCAGCGAGCGCTCCAGCAGGAGCCCCAGGCGCGACTCGATCCCGGCGCCCAGCGCCGCCAGCTGCCCCGCCAGCCGGTCGGAGCGCTCGTCCAGCTCGCGATAGGTGAGGGCGCCCTCGGCCGCCACGACGGCCACCGCGTCCGGCGTGCGCGCCGCCTGGGCCGCGAACAGGCCGTGCAGCGTCCCGCCCTCCGCGCGCGGCTCCGCGGTCGCGTTCCAGCCGGCGAGCTGCGCCTGCTCGCTCCCGCTCAGCAACGGCAGCTCCGACAGCCGCCGATCGGGCGAGGCCACGGCGCCGGCGAGCAGTGTCCGGAAGTGGCCGGCGAGCCGCTCGACCGTCGGCTGCTCGAAGAGGTCCGCGGCGTACTCGATCCAGCCGCCCAGCCCGCCGTCCTCCTGGGGCGCGAGCGACAGGAGGAGGTCGAACTTGGCCATGCCGTTGCCGGTCTCCAGGGATTCCACGCGCAGCCCCGGAAGGCCCGGCGCCGCGCGGGCCTCGCTCTCCACCGTCAGCATGACCTGGAACAACGGCGAACGGGAGAGATCGCGCTCCAGGTGCAGCTCCTCCACCAGCCGCTCGAACGGCAGGTCCTGGTGGGCCGAGGCCTGGAGCGTGACCTCCCGCGCGCGGGCCGCGGCCTCGCGGAACGGCGGGTCGTCCGCCAGGTCGCAACGCAGCACGACGGTGTTGACGAAGAGGCCGATCAGGCCCTCGATCTCCGGCTGCTGGCGGTTGGCGATCGGCGTGCCCACCAGCAGGTCGTCGCGCTCCGTGTAGCGCTGGAGCAGCGCCTGGAAGGCGGCGAGCACCAGCATGAAGGGGGTTTGCTGCGCGCTGCGGCCAAGCTGCTTCAGGTCCTCCGCAAGGGTGGCGGGGATGGCAATGCCCGCACGGCCGCCGCGAAAGCTCTGGACCGCCGGCCGGGGACGATCCAGGGGCAGGTCGAGGACCGGCTCGGCGCCGCCAAGCTGGCGGACCCAGTAGCCGAGCTGTCCGCCGAGCACCTCGCCCCGAAGCCATTGCCGTTGCCAGCGCGCGTAGTCCGCGTACTGCACGGGCAGCTCGGGCAGCGGCGACGGCCGGCCCGCCGCGGCCGCGCCGTAGAGCACCGCAAGCTCGCGCCCGAGCACGTCCAGCGACCAGCCGTCGAAGGCGATGTGGTGGAAGGTCAGCAGCAGCACCTGCCTGCCCTCGCCCAGCCTCAGGAGGGTGAAACGCCTCACGGGACCCCGGGCGAGATCGAAGGGCCGGCCCGCGTCCTCGGCGATCCGCAGGCCAGCCTCCGCCCGCCGGCCGGCTTCCGGCAGCACCGACAGGTCGACGACCGGCAGGCCGCCGGTTACCGCCGGCGCGATCACCTGAAAGGGCTCGCCCTGCTCGCCGGCCGCGTACGTCGTGCGCAGGACCTCGTGGCGGCGCACGATCTCGCCGAGCGCCGCGGCCAGCGCCGGCACGTCCAGAACGCCCTCGATATGCAACGGATAGGCGACGTTGTAGGTCGCCGAGCCGGGATCGAGCCGATCCAGGAACCAGAGGCGGCTCTGGGGAAAGGACAAAGGCAGGCGCCCGTCGCGGGGCGCACGGGGAATGGCCGGGATCGCGGCAGGCTGGGCCGCGTGGCCGCCCGCGGCCTCGACGGCGCGGGCCAGGCCGGCGACGGTGGGGTGCTCGAAGAGGGCGCGCACGGTCAGGTCCGCGCCCAGCCTGCGGATCTCCCTCACCACCCGCACGGCCAACAGCGAGTGGCCGCCAAGCTCGAAGAAGTCGTCGTTCGCCCCCACCGCGGCCACGCCCAGAACCTCGCCGAAGATCTTCGCCAGCGCCATCTCCAGGGCGGTCGCCGGCGCCACGCCCGTGCCTTCCCGCTCGACGGCCGGCTCCAGCCGCGACAACTGCGATAACGCCCGGCGGTCCACCTTGCCGTTGGGCGTCAGCGGCAGCGCGTCCAGCAACACGAAGCCGGACGGCACCATGGGCTCCGGCAGCCGTCCTTTAAGGAAAGCCCGCAGCTCGGAGACGTCCGGCACCGCGGAGCCCGCCACGCAGGCCACCAGACGGCTGCCGCCCGCGGCGTCCGGCAGCGCCAGCACCGCCGCCTCCCCCACCGACGGATGCGACGCCAAAGCCGCCTCGATCTCCCCCAGCTCGATGCGGAAGCCGCGGATTTTCACCTGCTGGTCGATGCGCCCCAGGTACACCAGCTCGCCGCCCGGCAGCCGGCGAGCCAAGTCGCCCGAGCGGTACAGCCGCGCTCCGGGACGGCCGCCGAACGGGTCCGGCACGAAGCGCTCCGCCGTCAGCTCCGGACGGTTCAGGTAACCCCTGGCCAGCCCCGCTCCGCCGACGGCGATCTCGCCCGGAACCAGCAGGGGCGAAGGCGCCAGCGCGCGGTCCAGCACGTGCACCTGGAGGTCCGGGATCGGCACTCCCACCACGCTCGCCGAGCCCAGATCCGCACGGCTCAAAGGACGGTAGGTGACGTGCACCGTCGTCTCGGTGATGCCGTACATGTTCACCAGCCGCGGACGCTCGTCGCCGTGGCGGTCGAACCATGGCCCCAGGCTCGCCATCTCCAACGCCTCGCCGCCGAAGATCACGAACCGCAGGGCGAGCTCCCGCGACGATTCCACCGGCTCGGCCCCTTCCGCCAGCACGAGCTGCCGGAACGCCGAGGGCGTCTGGTTGAGCACCGTCACCCGCTCCCGAGCCAGCAGGTCGAGGAAGGCTTCCGGCGCGCGGCTCACCCAGTACGGCACCACCACCAGACGACCGCCGTGGGCCAGCGCTCCCCAGATCTCCCACACCGAGAAGTCGAAAGCGTAGGAGTGGAACAGCGTCCAGACGTCCCCGGGACCGAAATCAAACCACGGCTGGGTGGCCGTGAGCAGGCGCGCCGCCTCGCCGTGGCCGACCACCACCCCTTTGGGCTGGCCGGTCGATCCCGAGGTATAGATCACGTAGGCGGCGTGGGCGGGATCGGCCAGGACCGGCTCGAACGGTCCGCCGTCCGTCTCCCCGCCGTCCTCCTCGAGCAGCAGCACCGCAGCGCTCGTCGCCGGCAGCTGCGGCGTCAGGGCCGCCTGGGTGAGGACCGCACGGACCCCCGCGTCCGCCAGCACGAAGGCCACCCGCTCCGCCGGATAGTGGGGATCGAGCGGCACGTAGGCGCCACCGGCCTTGAGCACGCCGAGGATCGCCACCAACATCTCCGGCGAGCGTTCACAGAACAGGGCCACCCGGCTCTCCGGCCCCACGCCCAGCCGGCGCAGGCGCCGCGCCAGCCTCCCCGCGCGGGCGTCGAGCTCGCCGTAGGTCAGGCTTTCGCCTTCGTAGACGGCGGCCACCGCCTGCGGCGTCCGCCGCGCCCAGGCCGCGAACCGCTCGTGGACGCACCCCTCCCAGGCGAACTCGACGCCGGGGAGACCCGCCAGCGCCAGGATCTCGGCCTGCTCGGCGGGCGAGAGCAGCGGCAGCTCCGACAGCCGCCGATCGGGCCTTGCCACGGCCCCGGCGAGCAGCGTCCGGAAGTGGCCGGCCAGCCGCTCGATCGTCGCCGGCTCGAAGAGATCCGCGGCATACTCGATCCAGCCGCGCAGCTCGCCGTCGTCCTGCTGCGTGAGCGACAGGAGGAGGTCGAACTTGGCCGTGCCGTTGCCGGTTTCCAGGAGCTCCAGACGCAGGCCCGGGAGGCCGGGCGCCGCATGGGGCGCGTTCTCCACGGTGAGCATGACCTGGAACAGCGGCGAATAGGCGAGGTCGCGCTCCGGATGCAGCTCCTCCACCAGCCGCTCGAACGGCAGGTCCTGGTGGGCCGAGGCCTGAAGCGTGACCTCCCGGGCGCGCTCCGCGGCCTCGCGGAAGGAAGGATCTCCCGCCAAGTCGCCGCGCAGCACGACGGTGTTGGCGAAGAAGCCGATGATCCCCTCGACCTCCGGGCGATGGCGGTTGGCGATCGGCGAGCCCACCGGCAGGTCGTCCCTCCCCGTGTAGCGCCGGAGCAGCGCCTGGAAGGCGGCGAGCACGAGCATGAAGGGGCTTTGCTGCGCGCTCCGGGCGAGGGCCCTCAGGTCCTCCGCGAGGCTGGCTGACAGGGCGATGCCGGCGCGGCCGCCGCGAAAGCTCTGGACCGCCGGCCGTGGGTGGTCTGCCGGCAGATCGAGGAGCGGCTCGGCACCGCCGAGCTGGCGGACCCAATAGCCGAGCTGTCCGCCGAGCACCTCGCCCTGGAGCCACCGCTGCTGCCAGCGCGCGTAGTCCGCGTATTGGATGGGTAGCTCCGGCAGCGGCGACGCCTCGCCTGCCGAGGCCGCGGCGTAGAGCACCGCCAGCTCGCGCAGCAGCACGTCCAGCGACCAGCCGTCGAAGACGATGTGGTGGACGGCGAGCAGCAGCAGATGCTCGGGCTCGGCGAGCCGTAGCAGCGCGGCGCGAAGCACCGGCCCGGTCGCCAGATCGAAGGGACGCGCGGCTTCGGCGGCGAGCAGGCGCCGCGACTCGCCGTGGCGGTGCTCCTCGGGGAGCGCCGAGAGGTCGGCCACCGGCAGGGAGAGGATCGCGGCGGGGTGGACGACCTGGAAGGGGCCTTCCTCACCGTTCTCATAGGTCGTCCGCAGCACCTCGTGGCGACGCACGATCTCGCCCAGCGAGGCGGCCAGGGCCGCCGGGTCCAGACGCCCCGCGAGACGCAACGGCAGCGGCACGTTGTAGACGCCGGAGCCGGGGGTGAGCTGGTCGAGGAACCAAAGGCGCCGCTGCGCGTAGGAGAGCGGCAGATCCGCGGGCACCGACGGCTCCGGCTGCGCGGCGAGGGGCGCCGGCTCCGGCTCGCCGGCCACGCCCCGGGCCTCGGCGACGATCCGCGCCAGGGCGGCCACGGTGGGGGCCTCGAAGAGCGCCCGCGGCTGCAGCGTCACGCCGAGGCTGCGGCGGACCCGCGACAGCACCCGGGTGGCCAGCAACGAGTGGCCGCCGAGGGAGAAGAAGTCGTCGTCCGCCCCTACCGCGGCGACGCCCAGGACCTCGGCGAAAATCTGCGCCAGCGCCGCCTCCATGGGAGTCGCCGGCGCGACACCCGTACCCTCCCGCTCCACGGCCGGCTCGATTCGCGACAGCGCCGAACGGTCCACCTTGCCGTTGGGCGTCAGCGGCAGCGCGTCCAGCATGACGAAGGCGGCCGGCACCATGTAGTCCGGCAGCCGCTCGGCGAGCAGGCTCCGCAGCTCGGGGGCCGCCGGCCGCGGCTCGCCGGGTACGCCGAGGTAGGCCACCAGGAGGCCCTCGCGCAGCAGCACCGCCGCCTTGCGGATCGCCGGGTGCCGCGCCAGGGCGGCCTCGATCTCCCCCAGCTCGATGCGCAGCCCGCGCAGCTTCACCTGGTTGTCGATGCGTCCCAGGAAGTCGAGCCTTCCGTCCTGGCGCCGGCGCGCGAGGTCGCCGGTGCGGTACATCCGCTCGCCGGGCGTTGTCGCGAAAGGGTCCGGCACGAATTTTTCGGCGGTCAGGTCCGGCCGCGCCAGGTAGCCGCGAGCCAGGCCCACGCCGGCCACGCACAGCTCGCCCGGTTCCGTCACCGGCACCGGCTCGCCCTCTTCGTCCAGCACATGCACCCGGAGGTTGGCGATGGGCCGGCCGATCGAGGGCATCCCCGGCTCCGCCTCGCTCACCCGCTCCACGGTCGAGACGACGCTCGCCTCGGAGGGCCCGTAGTGATTCATCAGCCGGAAGGAGGCTCCCGGCACCGGCCCGCGGTGCAGGCGGTCGCCGCCCACGATCAGCGCCCGCAGGGCGAGCCCCTCCGGCGCCATCTCCGCGATCTCCGTCATCACCGCCTCGGCCAGCGGCGTGGGCAGGAACGACAGGGTGATTCCCTCCGCCGCCCACCAGCGCGCGAGCGCCTCCGGCGACAGCCGCACGGCCTCCTCCGGGATGTGCAGGCTCGCCCCCGCCGTCAGGTACGGCCAGACCTCCCACACCGAGGCGTCGAAGGCGGGGTTGGCGATCACGGTGGCGCGGTCCGCGGCGGTCACCGAGTACAGCTCGCGGTGCCAGGCGACCAGGTTCCACAGGCCGGCGTGGGGAATCTCGACGCCCTTCGGCGTGCCCGTCGAGCCCGAGGTGTAGACGACGTAGGCGAGGTTCTCGGGAACGAGCCGGAGATCGGGAGGAACGTCCCCCCCCTCGTCCGGCACGCCGCTCCAGCCGGAATCGACGGGCAGGATCACGGCTCCGGCCGCCGGCAGCCGGTCCGCCAGGTCCGGCTGCGTCAACACCACGCCTGAGCCGGAGTCGGCGATCTGGAAGGCCAGCCGCTCCGCCGGATTGGCGGGATCGAGCGAGACGTAGGCGCCGCCGGCCTTGAGCACGGCGAGCACGGCCACCACCCGCGCCGGCGTCCGCTCCATGAGGATCGCCACCCGCGATTCGGGGCGCACGCCGAGCGACCGCAGGTGGTGGGCCAGCCGGTTCGCCCTCGTCTCCAACTCGCCGTAGGTCAGCCGCTCGCCGCCGCTGGCCACGGCCAGGGCCTCCGGATGGCGGCGCGCGGCGGCCGCGGCCTGCTCGTGCACGAACCCCGGCGGATACGCCCGGGCCGTGTCGTTCCAGGCCGTCTGCGGTTGGAGCGGGGCGATGTCGATCGGCCTATCCTGCAAGGCTCTCCTCTCCTTCCAGCGCTTCCACTTCGAGCTGGCGCTCGAGGTCGGCGAGGACGATCTCCTCCAGGGCGAGGGCCAAGCTCTCCACGGACGGCTCGTCGAACAGCGTCCGCAGCGGGATCTCGATCTGGAAGGCGGACCGCAGGCGGTGCATCACCTGCGGCAGCAGCAGCGAGTGGCCGCCCAACTCGAAGAAGCTGTCCGTGGCCCCCACGCGGTCGAGGCCGAGGACCTCCCGCCAGACCGCCGCCACCGTCTCCTCGGCGGCGGTGCGCGGCGCCACGAAGTCGCCCTCCCGCTCGGGCCGGGCGCCGCCGGGGGCGGGCAGGGCGCGGCGGTCCACCTTGCCGCTGGGCGTGAGCGGCAGAGCCTCCAGGGCGACGAAGGCCGCGGGGACCATGTACTCCGGCAGCCGCTCCTTGAGGAACGCGCGCAGCTCGGCCGCGGTGGGGGCCGCCGCCGGATCGCGGGGCACGAAATAGGCCGCCAGGCGGCGGTCGCCCGGCACGTCCTCGCGCGCCGCCACCACCGCCTCGGCCACCGCGGGGTGCAGGCCCAGCGCCGCCTCGACCTCCCGCAGCTCGACGCGGAAACCGCGGATCTTCACCTGGTCGTCGACCCGTCCCAGGAATTCGAGATCGTCCGTGGGCAGCAGGCGGACGAGATCGCCCGTGCGGTAGAGGCGGGCGCCCGGCTCGGCGGCCCACGGGTCGGGCACGAAGCGCTCGGCCGTCAGGTCGGGCCGGCCGAGATAGCCGCGGGCAAGGCCGGAGCCGCCCACGCAGAGCTCGCCGGGCACGCCGGCGGGCGCCAGCTCCAGGAAGGGATCGGCGACATAGGCGCGCGCGCCCGCCACCGGCCGGCCGATGGGCACCTCGCCATGGATGGGGAGGCCGGCCGGCAGATCGCAGCGGGTGGCGACGATGGTGGTCTCGGTGGGGCCGTAGGTGTTGACCAGGCGCACTGCCCCCGCTCCGAACCCGTCGAGCCGGTGCCAGGCGGCCAGGCGCTCGGGCAGGGCCCGCTCGCCGCCGAGGACGATCAGCCGCAGCGACTCCGGCAGTGCCGCCGGCTCCGCCGTCAGCCGCGACACCATCTCGTGCCAGAAGGCCGTGGGCAGGTCGAGCACCGAGACGCCGTGCTCGCCGCAGAGGCGCAGGAAGTCCGGCGTCGAGGCGAGCATCGCGTCGTCGCGCAGCACCAGCGCCGCGCCGCTCGTCAGGCAGGGATAGATCTCCTCGGCGCTGGTGTCGAAGCTGATCGAGGCGAACTGCAGCACGCGGTCCCGAGGCCCCAGGCGGTGCTCGTCGCGGAATGCGGCCACGTAGCCGGCAAGGGCGCCGTGGCGCACCATCACCCCCTTGGGCCGGCCCGTCGAGCCGGAGGTGTAGATGAGGTACGCCAGATTGCCGGCGTCGACCTCGACGTCCAGAGGCTCGTCGCGGCCTTCGCCGGCACAGGCCTCCAGGACCGCCTGGGCGGTCAGCACCACTCTGGCGCCGGCGTCCTCCAGGATGTAGCTCCGGCGCTCCGGCGGATAGGACGGATCGAGCGGCACGGCGACGCCGCCGGCCTTGAGCACGCCGAAGAGGGCCACCAGCATCTCCGGCGAGCGCTCGACGGCGACTCCCACGGCGATCTCCGGCCCCACTCCCAGCGTCTGCAGATGGCGGGCGAGGCGGTTGGAGAGCGAATCGAGCTCGCCGTAGGCGAGCCGCCGCTCCCCCGCCACCACCGCGAGGGACTCCGGAGCCGCCGCAGCCCACCGCTCGAAGGCGCGGTGGACGGGCAGGAAAGGAGCGGTGGCGGAGGACGCCGCGCCCCAGGCCAGGATCTCCCGGCGCTCGGCCTCGTCCAGCAGGTCGTAGCTCCAGAGGCGGCGGTCGGGATCGGCCGCCGCCGCGGCCAGCAGGCGCCGGTAGCGCGCCAGCAGGCGACCCATGCTCGCGGGGTCGAAGAGGAGCCCGTTATAGGTCAGCGCAGCCATCACCCCGCCTTCGGGGCGCTCGGCGAGAGTCAGCCCGGCCTCGAAGATGGCGGTCCCCAGGTCGCCGATGCGCTGCTCGGCCTCCAGCACGGAGAAGGTCAGGCCCGCCACCGCCAGCTCCCGGACCGGCAGATTCTGTAGCAGGAACATGATCTCGAAAGGCGAGGTCCGCGCCGGGTTGCGCTCCGGATGCACGGCCTGGAGCACCATCTCCAGCGGCACGTCCTGATGGGCGAAGGCTCCCAGGGTGTTCTCCCGCACCCGGCGCAGCAGCTCGGCGAATGGAGGATTGCCCGTCAGGTCGTCGCGCAGCAACAGTGTGTTGAGGAAGAAGCCGATCAGCCCCTCGACCTCGGCGCGGTTGCGGTTGGCGATCGGCGCGCCGACGAGGACGTCCTCCTCCGCCGTGAGGCGGGCCAGCAGAACCTTCCAGGCGGCGAGCAGGGTCATGTAGAGCGACGCCGACTGACGGCGCGAGAGGAGACGCAGCGCCGTCACCAGCTCCGCCGGCAGCTCCAGCGACTCCCCCTCCACCCGGAACCCTTGAGCCTCCGCCCGCCAGCGGTCCGCGGGCAGCCGCAGAGCGGGCGGCTCGCCGGCCAGCCGCCGGCGCCACCAAGCCGTCTCGGCCTCCAGGGTCTCGCCAGACAGCGCCCGGCGCTGCCAGACGGCGAAGTCGGGATATTGCAGCGGCAGCTCCGGCAACGGCGAGGGCTTGCCGGCCACGAAAGCCTGGTAGAGCGCCACAACATCGCGCACCAGCACGCCGAACGACCAGCCGTCGGAGACGATATGGTGCAGGGTCAACAGCAGCGCGTGCTCGGCGGCGCCGAGCCGCAGTAGCGCCGTGCGCAATAACGGACCGCGGGAGAGATCGAAGGGGCGGGCCTGATGATCGGTCGCGAGGCGCCTGGACTCCCCGTCGCGCGCGGTGGCTGGCAGGCTTGAAAGGTCGATCAGCGGCAGCGATGACTCCAGCGCCGAGGGCGCCGGCTGCACCCACTGTACGGGCCGGCCGCCCTCGGTACGGAACACCGTGCGCAGCGACTCGTGGCGCCGCACCAGCTCGATGAAACATTGTGCGAGCGCCGCCACGTCGAGATCGCCGCGCAGGCGCACGGCCTGCAGGAGGTTGTAGGCCGAGCTGCCGGCGTCGAGCTGGTGGAGGAACCACATCCGCTCCTGGGAGAACGACGGCGGGATGGTGCCCTCCTGCGGCCTGCGGCCCAGAGGCGGCAGCGCGAGCCCTTCGCTGCGCGCCCGGGCGCTCTCCACCGCGCGCGCCTGGGCGGCGATGGTGGGGGCGGCGAAGAACTGCTGCAAGGGCACCTCGACGCCGAGAGCCGTGCGGATCCGGGACACCACCTGGGTGGCCAGCAGCGAGTGTCCCCCCAACTCGAAAAAATCGTCCTCTACGCCCACACGCTCCAGCCGCAGCACCGTGGCCCAGATGCCGGCCAGCAACTCCTCCACCGGCCCGCGCGGCGCCACGAACGAGGCCGCCGCACCCAGGGCGGCGTCGGGGGCCGGCAGGGCCTTGCGGTCGATCTTGCCGCTCGCCGTCAACGGGAACGAGTCGAGCAGCACGAAGGCCGAGGGCACCATGTAGTCCGGCAGCAGCCGCTCCAGGTGCTGCCGCAGCTCGCCCGCGGTGGGCACCTCGCCGTGTCCCGAGGTGTAGGAGGCGAGGCGCCGGTCGCCGCCCTCCTCGCGCGCCATCACCACCGCCACCTCCACCCCGGGATGGCGCCGCAGCGCTGCCTCGATGTCCCCGAGCTCGATGCGGTAGCCCCGCACCTTCACCTGATGGTCGGTGCGGCCCAGGAACTCCAGCTCGCCCGTGGGGCGCCGGCGCACGAGGTCGCCGGTGCGGTAGAGGCGCGCCCCGGGCGCCGCCGCGAAGGGGTCCGGCGTGAACCTCTCCGCCGTCAGGTCCGGCCGGCCGAGATAGCCGCGGGCCACGCCGTCGCCGGCGATCCACAGCTCGCCCGGGACGCCCACCGGCACCGGGCCGAAATCGCGGTCGACGACGGCGAACCGGGTGTTGGCGATGGGCTCGCCGAGCGGCACCGCGCCGTCGCCGGGCAGCACCCGGCCGGCCGCCGACCAGACCGCCGTCTCGGTGGGGCCATAGACGTTCCACAGCTCCCCCACGCGGTCCAGCAGGGCGGCGGCCAGCTCGCGCGGCAGCGCCTCGCCGCCGCACAGCGCCTTGAGCCCCGGCCGGCCCTGCCAACCGGCGTCGAGGAGCAGCCGCCAAGTGGCCGGCGTGGCCTGGAGGACCGTCGCCCCCGCCGCCTCCAGGCGGGCGGCGAGCCGCACGCCGTCCGCCGCCTCCTCCCGCGGCACGATCTCCACCCGGCCGCCGACGGCCAGCGGCAGGTAGATCTCCAGCCCCGCGATGTCGAAGGTCAGCGTCGTCACCGCCGGCACCACGTCGTTCGCCGTCAGCCCCGGCCGGCCGGCCATGGCGAGCAGGAAGCTCACCACCGCGCGGTGAGGGAGCTGCACGCCCTTGGGCCGGCCCGTCGAGCCCGAGGTGTAGATCACGTAGGCGAGGCTCTCCTCGCCGGCCGCGCGCGGCAGAGCGGCGGCGCCGGCCGCGGCGATGGCGGCGGCGTCGCGGTCCAGGCAGAGGGTCCGCGCCGCATGCGGCGGCAGGCCCGCCAGCCAGCGCTCCTCGGTGACCAGCACCGCCGGCGCGGCATCGGCCAACACCAGGGCCAGCCGCTCGGCCGGATGGCCCGGATCGAGCGGCACGTAGGCACCCCCCGCCTTGAGCACGCCGAGCAGCGCCACCACCATCTCGGGCGTCCGTCCGAGGCAGAGCGCCACCCGCACCTCGGGGCCCACCCCCAGGCTCCGCAGGTGGTTGGCCAGCCGGTTCGAGCGCGCGTCGAGCTCGCCATAGGTCAGCGCCTGCGCGCCGCAGGAGACGGCCGGCGCCTGGGGAAGCGCGGCCGCCCGGGCCATGAACAGCTCGTGGATCAGCGTGCCGCGCGGCCGCTCCCGGGCCGTGTCGCTCCACTCCGTCACCAGCTGGCCGAGCTCGGCGGCGGCGAGCAGGGGGAGCTCGGCGATCGACCGCTCCGGGGCGGCCGCCGCCCCCGCCAGCAGGGTCGCGAAGTGCACGGCCATGCGGTCCAGGGTGACGGCGTCGAAGAGGTCGGTGTTGAACTCGAAGAACGCCTCCAGGCTCTCGCCGTCCGCGGCGGCGCCGAGGGCGAGCGTCAGGTCGGCCTGCGCCTGCGTGCGGATGGCACGGTAGGGAGCGAGGCTCAGGCCCGGCACCTCCAGCGCCGCCGCCGGCTGGTTCTGGAGGTTGAACATCACCTGGAAGACCGGCGAGTAGCTGAGCGAGCGTTCGAGGCGCAGCTCGTCGACCAGCTTCTCGAACGGCAGATCCTGGTGGGCGAATCCCGCGAGGGCGACGTCCCGCACCTGGGCCGCCAGCGCCGCGAAGGCCGGCGGCGGCGCGGGGATGCGGGTGCGCAGCGCCAGCATGTTGACGAAGGTGCCGATCAGGCTCTCGATCTCCGCGCGGTTGCGGTTGGCGATCGGCACGCCGAGCACCAAGTTCGCGGCGCCGCAGTAGCGCCAGAGGAGGGCCTCGAAGGCCGCCAGCAGGGTCATGAAGGGCGTCAGGCCGCGGCTTCGGCTCGTCTCGACGACCCGGCGGGAGGTCGCCGCCGGAATCTCGAAGCGGCGGCGGGCGCCGTGCGAGCTCTGGAGCGCGGGCCGCGGCCGGTCGGTGGGCAGCTCCAGCAGCGGCGGCGCGCCGTCGAGCTGCCGCCGCCAGTACTCGAGCTGGCCGGCCAGCGTGCCGCCGGTCAGCCAGTCGCGCTGCCAGAGCGCGAAGTCGGCGTACTGGAGCGCCAGCGCGGGCAGGGGGGACGGCAGACCCGCGCAGCCCGCCGCGTACAGCGCCGCCAGCTCGTCGACCATCAGGCGCAGCGACCAGCCGTCGGCGACGATGTGGTGCAGCAGGATCACCAGCACGCCGTCGTCCTCGGCGGTCTCCACCAGCGCCACCCGGAACAGCGGACCGGCGGCGAGATCGAACGGCTGCCGGGTCATCTCCTGCGCGCAGCGGTCGATCGCCTGCGCCCGGCCTGCGGCCGGCACCTGCCGCAGGTCGACGCGGAGCAGAGGAACGCCGGCCGGCGGCAGGACGATCTGGCGAGGGCCGCCGTCGCCCGCCGCGAAGACGGTGCGCAGCACCTCGTGGCGCCGGGCGACCTGGCCGGCGGCGCGCTCCAGGGCCGGCACGTCGACAGCGCCGCGCAGGCGGACGGCCTGCACCAGGTTGTAGGCCGTCGAGCCGGGATCGAGCTGGTACAGGAACCACATCCGTTCCTGGGCGTAGGAGAGCGGCAGGGCTCCGCCGTCCCGCGGCGCCGGCAGGATGGGCGGCAGCCATCGCTCCGCGCCGTGGCGCTGCGCCCGCTCGACGGCGCGGGCAAGGCCGCGCACGGTCGGCGCCTCGAAGAGGCGTTGCAGCGGCAGCTCGACGCCGAGCGCGGCGCCCAGCCGCGACATGACCTGGGTGGCGAGGAGCGAATAGCCGCCGAGGTCGAAGAAGCTGTCGTCGGCGCCGATCCGCTCGACGCGCAGCACCTCGGCCCAGACGCCCGCCACCAGCTCCTCCACCGGGCCGTCGGGCGCCACATAGGTCGACGCAGGCGGCGTGAAGTCCGGTGCGGGCAGGCCGCGGCGGTCGATCTTGCCGCTGGGCGTCAGGGGGAAGGACGACAGCGTCACGAAAGCCGCCGGCATCATGTAATCCGGCAGCAGGAGCTTCAGGCGCTCCCGCTGCGCGTCCACCGGCGAGCTCTCGGTGCCCGGCACCAGGTAGGCCACGAGGCGTTTCTCGCCCGCCTCCTCGCGCACCACCACCACCGCGGAGCCGACCGACGGGTGGCGCAGGAGAGCCGCCTCGATCTCCCCCAGCTCGATGCGGTAGCCCCGCACCTTCACCTGCGTGTCGATGCGGCCGAGGAACTCCAGCGCGCCGCCGGCCCCGGGGCTGCGATACCGCACCAGGTCCCCCGTGCGGTAGAGGCGAGCCCCCGGCTCGGCGGCGAACGGATCGGGCACGAAACGCTCCGCCGTCAGGTCGGGCCGTTCCAGGTAGCCGCGGGCGACGCCGGAGCCGGCGATCCACAGCTCGCCCGGCACTCCCACCGGCACCGGCTGCAGGGCGCGGTCCACGACATAGAAACGCGTATTGGCGACGGGATCTCCCAGCAGAACCGGACCGTCTCCCGAGGCCACCTGCCCCGCCGCCGACCACACCGCCGTCTCGGTGGGACCGTAGACGTTCCACAGCTCGGCCCCGCGGGCGAGCAGCGCCTCGGCGAGGTCGCGCGGCAGCGCTTCGCCGCCGCACAGCACCCGCAGGCCGGGAAGGCCCTGCCAGCCCGCGTCGAGCAGCAGGCGCCAAGTGGCGGGCGTCGCCTGCACCAGCGTGGCGCCGCATGCGGCGAGGCGCGCGGCCAGCAACCGGCCGTCGGAGGTCTCCTCCTTCGTCATCATCTCGATGCGGGCTCCCACCGCCAGTGGCAGGAAGATCTCCAGCCCCGCGATGTCGAAGGAGAGGGTGGTCAGGGCCGGCACCACGTCCGCGGCTCCGAGGCCCGGGCGCTCGGCCATGGCGAGCAAGAAATTCACCACCGCGCGGTGCGGGAGCTGCACGCCTTTCGGCCGCCCCGTCGAGCCCGAGGTGAAGATCACGTAGGCCAGGCTCTCCTCATCGCCCAGCCGCGATAGGGGCGCGGCGCTCAGAGTACTGATCTCGCCGCCGTCACGGTCGAGGCACAGCACCGCCGCGGCATGCGCGGGGAGCGATCCGAGGAGCCCTTCTTCCGTCACCAGCACCGGGATGGCGCTGTCCTCGATCACCATGCCCAGCCGCTCGGCGGGATGAGAAGGATCGAGAGGGACATAGGCACCGCCGGCCTTGAGGATGCCGAGCAGCGCCACGACCATCTCCGGCGTCCGCTCGACACAGAGCCCCACCCGCACCTCCGGCGCCACCCCCAGCCGCCGCAGCCGGCGGGCCAGCCGGTTCGAGCGCTCGTCGAGCTCGCCGTAGGTCAGGCTCATGCTCCCCTGCGCCACGGCGGTCGCGGCCGGCGTCCGCCGCGCCTGACGCTCGAACAGCTCGTGCACCAGGAGGCCCGCCTCGCGCGGCCGGGCCGTCCCGTTCCAGGCGGCGAGCAGCTCGCGACGCTCGGCATCGGCCAGCAGCGGCAGCTCCGAGACCACCCGGCCCGGCGACTCCAGGATCCCCTGAAGCAGGATCTGGTAGTGGCCCAGCAGCCGCTCCATCGTCGCGCGGTCGAACAGGTCGGTGTTGTACTCGACGAAGCCGGCGAGCCCGTCGTCCCACTGGAACAGGTTGAGGGTAAGGTCGAGCTGCGAGCCGCCGCGCTCGATCTCCAGGGGCTCGAACGCCAGGCCCGGCACTTCGAGCCGCGACGAGCGCAAGGTCTGCAGGTTGAACATCACCTGGAACAGGGGCGAGTAGGCGAGGTGGCGCTCCACCTCCAGCCCGTCCACCAGCCTCTCGAACGGCAGGTCCTGGTGGGCGAAGGCCCCCAGCGCCGTCTCCCTCACCCGCCGGCCCAGCTCCGAGAACGGCGGATCGTCCGCCAGGTCCGCGCGCAACACCAGGGTGTTGGCGAACAGGCCGATCAGCTCTTCCGTCTCCTCCAGCCGGCGGTTGGCGACCGGCGTGCCCACCATCACGTCGGGCTGCCCCGAGTAGCGGGCCAGCAGCACGTCGAAGCCCGCCAGCAGCACCATGAACGGGGTCAACCCCTCGCGCAGGGCGAGAGCGGAGACCTGCTCCAGCATCCCCTCCGCGATCCGGAGCCGCACGCTGCCGCCGCGGTAGCCCTGCACCGCCGGCCGCGGCCGGTCGGCCGGCAGCTCCAGCAGCGGCGGCGCTCCGGCCAGCCGCTGCCGCCAGTAGTCCAGCTCCCCCGCCAGCACCTCCCCCGTCAGCCGCTCCCGCTGCCACACCGCGTAGTCGGCGTACTGCATCGGCAGCGGCGGCAGCGGCGAGGGCTCGCCCGCGGCGAAGGCCGCGTAGAGCGCCGTCGTCTCCGCCAGCAGCAGGCCGATCGACCAGCCATCCGCCACGATGTGGTGTACCCCCAGCGACAGGAAGTGCTCCCGCTCGCTCAAGGTGTAGAGGGTCGCCCGCAGCAGCCCTCCCGCCGCCAGGTCGAAGGGCGCCAGCGACTCGGCCCGCGCCAGCCGCAGGGCCTCGGCCTCCCTCTCCTCCGCGGGCAGCCGCCGCAGGTCCACGGGCCGGGCCGCGAAGGGCCGCGCCGGCTCGACGAGCTGGAAGGGCAGCCCGTCGCTCTCGCCGAAGCGCGTGCGCAACGACTCGTGCCTCGCCACCACCTCGGTCAGGGCGCGGTCGAGCACCGCGGCGTCCAGGTCGCCGGACAACCGCACCGCCTGCACCAGGTTGTAGGCCGTCGAATTCGGCTCCAGCCGGTCCATGAACCAGAGCCTCTGCTGCGCGAAGGAGAGGGGGATCTCTGCGGCGACCCTCTCCTGCCGCGCCGGTGCCGCCCTCTGCGGCCCCGAGCGCTCGCTCTCGCCGGCCGTCTCGACGAACTGGGCGAGGCCCTCGACCGTGGGAGCGTCGAACAACCGCTCCAGGGACACCTCGACGCCCAGCGCCGTGCGGATGCGCGAGATCACCTGGGTGGCCAGCAGCGAGTGGCCGCCGAGGTCGAAGAAGTTGTCGCCGGCGCCCACCCGGTCGACGCCGAGCAGCTCTCCCCAGATCCGCGCCAGGGTCTCCTGGGTGCCGCCCGACGGAGCGGCGTAGGCCGTGCGCAGCGTGGGCCGGGCGTAGGCATGAGCGGCCGCGGGCGGCTCGGCCTCGGCGACCGGCGCGCCGCCGATCATCCTCGGCGCGCGCCCTCCCAGCCAGTAGCTCTGGCGCTCGAACGGGTAGGTGGGCAGCGGCACCCGCAGCCGCCGCTCCCCGGCGTGAAAGGCCGGCCAGTCGACCTCGACGCCGGCCAGCCAGAGCCGGCCGAGGGAGGTGAGGAGGAAAGCCAGGTCGCTGCGCCGGTCGCTGGGATGGGGCAGCGAGGCGAAGGCGGTGGCTCCGCCCTCCCGGGCGAGGGTGGCGAGCGAGTTGCCCGGCCCCACCTCGAGCAGGAGGCGGCCCGGCTCGCGCAGCAGCTCGGCGAGGCCGCCGGCGAAGCGCACGGTACCGCGCAGGTGCCGCACCCAGTAGGCGGGATCGGTGGCCTCGGCGGCGGTGATCCAGGTCCCCGTGACGTTGGAGACGAAGGGCACCGACGGCGGCGCGAGCCGCAGCCGCCGCAGGCGCTCGGCGAACGGCGCCAGGGCCGGCTCCATCGCCGCCGAATGGAAGGCGTGGGAGGTACGCAGCCGGCGGCGATCGATACCGCGCCCGGCGAGCGCCGCTTCCAGGCCGGCGATCGCGGGCTCCGGACCCGCCACCACGGTGCGCCGCGGGCCGTTGACGGCGGCCACCGAGAGCTCGGGGGTCAGCCAGGGAAGCACCTCGGCCTCGGGCAGCGAGACCGCGAGCATGGCGCCCGGCGCCATCGCCGCCATCAGCCGCCCGCGCTCGGCGACGACGGCCAGGGCCTCCTCCAGCGAGAAGACGCCGGCGATGCAGGCGGCCACGTACTCGCCGATGGAGTGCCCGATCATGGCGGCCGGACGCACTCCCCAGGCCATCCACTGCCGGGCGAGGGCGTGCTCGATCGCGAAGAGGGCCGGCTGGGTGATCTCGGTCTGCGCCAAGCGCCGCGCCGCCGCCGCCTCATCGCCCGCGGCGGGATACAGCGACGCCCGCAGGTCCAGACCGAGGATCGGCCGCAGGATCTCGCAGGCGCGGTCCACCTCGCCGCGGAAGGTGGGCTCGAAACGGTAGAGATCCGCCCCCATGCCGGGGTGCTGCGCGCCCTGGCCGCTGAACAGGAAGGCCACGGAACCGGCGTCGCCGGCGCCGAACAGGAGACGCTCGGGATCGGCCCCGTCGAGGACGGCGGCGGCGTCCGCGGTGTCGGGGACGCCGCTGCAGAGGGCCACGGCGCGATGGTCGAACCGCCGCCGGCCCGTCTGCAAGGTGTACGCGGTGTCGGCGATGTCGGTCCCGGGGTGCTCCCGGAGGTGCCGGCCGAGATTGTCGATCGCCCGCGCCAGCGCCGTCTCGCTGCGCGCCGAGAGGGCGAGGAGCTGCCAGGGCCCGCCGAGGGTCCCCGGCGCGAGGGGTGGCGCCTCCTCCAGCACGACGTGCGCGTTGGTGCCGCCGATGCCGAGCGAGCTGACACCGGCGCGCCGGGGCTCCGGGCGGTCCTCCCAGTCGGTCAGGCGGGTGGCGACGCGGAACGGGCTCTCCTCCAGCCGCAGCCTCGGGTTGGACTGCTCAAAGTTCAGGCTCGGCGGCACCTGCCGGTGCTGGAGCACCAGGGTGGCCTTGATCAGCCCCGCGACGCCGGCCGCGGCGTCGAGGTGGCCGATGTTGGTCTTCACCGAGCCGATGAGGCAGCCGCCCGGGGCCGCCTGCGGCCCGAACGCCTGGCTGAGGGCTGCGATCTCGATCGGGTCGCCCATCTCGGTGCCGGTGCCGTGGGCCTCCACGTAACCGATGGTGCCGGGGTCGACGCCGGCCACGGCCAGCGCCTGGACGATGGCCTGCGCCTGGCCCTCCACGCTCGGCGCGGTGAACCCCACCTTGAAGGCGCCGTCGTTGTTCACCGCCGAGCCGCGGACGACGGCACGGATGGGATCGCCGTCGCGCAGCGCGTCGGCCAGCCGGCGCAGCACGACGACCCCGACCCCGCTGCCGCCCACGAAGCCGGAAGCGCCGGCGTCGAAGGTCCGGCAGCGCCCGTCGCGTGAGAACACCATGCCTTCCTCGTAGCGGTAGCCCGCGTCCGGCACCCGCACCGAGACGCCGCCGGCGAGGGCGGCGTCGCACTCCCCGGCGAGCAGGCTCTGGCAGGCCAGGTGGACGGCCACGAGGGAGGTCGAGCACGCGGTCTGCACGGAGATGCTGGGACCTTTCAGCCCCAGCTTGTAGGACACCCGCGGCGCCAGATAGTCCTTGTCGTTGCCGATCATCAGGTTGAAGCTGCCCAGCCGCTCCAGGGCCTCCGGATCCGCGAAGAGGTTGAAGAGGTAGGTGTTCATGCCGGCGCCAGCGAAGACGCCGACGTCGCCGGGGAGCCGCGACGGCTCGTAGCCCGCGTCCTCCACCGCCTCCCAGGAGCACTCCAGGAACAGCCGCTGCTGGGGGTCGATGAGCTCCGCCTCGCGCGGGCTGTAGCCGAAGAAGGGCGCGTCGAGCTCGGAGACGCCCGTGATCACGCCGCGCGCCGGAACGTAGTTGGGATCGGCCAGCAGGGAGGCGGGCACCCCGGCCTCCCGCATCTCCTCCTCGCTGAAGAAGGTGATGGAGTCGACGCCGGCCTTCAGATTCTCCCAGAATGCCGCGACGCCGTTGGCGCCGGGGAAACGGCCAGACATCCCGATGATGGCGACGGCTCCCTCGGTGCGGACGGCGTCGCGCCGGGCCGCCGCCCGCGACAGGCCCGCCTGGTTGGCCGGCGCGTCCTGCTCTCCCGGAGAGAAGCGGGCGGCGAGCGAGCCGACGGTCGGATACCGGAACAGGTCGAGCAGGGCGAGGTCGCGGCCGAGCGTTTCGGAGAGCCGCGACTGGACCTGGGCCAACAGGAGCGAATGCCCTCCCAGATCGAAGAAGTTGTCCTCGACTCCCACCTTGTCGACCTTCAGCACGTCACGCCAGATGGCGGCGATCGTCCGCTCCAGCCCGTTGCGGGGCGGAACATAGGCCGTGCCCGACGCCGCGCGGCTCCCCTCGGGAGCGGGCAGCGCCTTGCGGTCGACCTTACCGCTGGGCGTCAGGGGGAACGCTTCCAGCGCCACAAACGCCGCCGGCACCATGTAGTCCGGCAGCAGGCGCTTCAGGTGCTCCCGCAGCACGCCCGGCGTGCTCTCCCCGTCGGCGACCAGATAGGCCACGAGACGCTTCTCGCCCGCCTCCTCGCGCACCACCACCACCGCGGAGCCAACAGACGGATGGCGCAGGAGAGCCGCCTCGATCTCCCCCAGCTCGATGCGGTAGCCCCGGATCTTCACCTGCGTATCGATGCGGCCCAGGAACTCCAGCTCACCCGCCGGGCGCCAGCGCACGAGGTCTCCCGTGCGGTAGAGGCGCGCTCCGGGCGCGGCAGCGAAAGGATCGGGCACGAAGCGCTCCGCCGTCAGGTCGGGCCGTTCCAGGTAGCCGCGGGCGACGCCGTCGCCGGCGATCCACAGCTCGCCCGGCACTCCCACCGGCACCGGTTGCAACGCGCGGTCGACGACGTAGAAGCGGGTGTTGGCGACGGGCTCTCCCAGCAGCACCGGCCCGTCGCCCGAGGCCACCTGCCCCGCCGCCGACCACACCGCCGTCTCGGTGGGGCCGTAGACGTTCCACAGCTCGATGCCGCGGGCGAGCAGCCCTTCGGCCAAGTCGCGCGGCAGCGCTTCGCCGCCGCACAGCACCCGCAGCCCCGGCATGCCCTGCCAGCCCGCGTCGAGCAGCAGGCGCCAGCTGGCAGGCGTCGCCTGCACCAGCGTGGCGCCGCAGGCGGCCAAGCGCGCGCCCAGCAGCCGGCCGTCCGCGGTCTCCTCCTTCGCGAGCATCTCGATGCGGGCGCCCACCGTCAGCGGCAGGAAGATCTCCAGCCCCGCGATGTCGAAGGAGAGGGTGGTCAGGGCCGGCACCACGTCCGCGGCTCCGAGCCCCGGGCGCTCGGCCATGGCGAGCAGGAAGTTGACGACGGCGCGGTGCGGGAGCTGCACCCCCTTCGGCCGGCCCGTCGAGCCCGAGGTGTAGATCACATAGGCCAGATTCTCCTCGTCGCCCAGCCGGCCCAGGGGCGCGGCACTGTCGCTCGCGTCGCGGTCCATGAAGACGACGGCCGCGGTGTGGGCAGGAAGCGAGGCGCGGAGACTCTCCTGCGTCACCAGTACGGTCAGGGCGCTGTCCTCGATCACCATCCCCAGCCGCTCGGCGGGATGGAAGGGATCGAGAGGGACGTATGCGCCGCCGGCCTTGAGGATGCCGAGCAACGCCACCACCAGCTCCGGCGTCCGCTCCACGCACAGGCCCACCCGCACCTCCGGCCCTACGCCGAGCCTCACCAGCCGGCGAGCCAGCCGGTTCGATTGCTCGTCGAGCTGTCGATAGGTCAGGGCCGCGTTCCCCTGCGCGACGGCGACGGAGTCCGGCGTCCGTTGCGCCTGACGCGCGAACAGCTCGTGCACCAGGAGGCCTGCCTGCCGCGGCCGCGCCGTGCCGTTCCAGGCGGTGAGCAGCTCGGCCCGCTCTGCCGCGGCCAGCATCGGCAGCTCGCCCACGGCCAGGTCAGGCGCGGCAACGGCGGACGCCAGCAGGCGGCCGAAATGCCCCGCCATGCGCGCGATCGTGGCGCCGTCGTACAGATCGGTGTTGTGCTCGATCGATCCCACCAGCCCGTCCGCACCCTCGAACAGCGAGAGGGTCAGCTCGAACTTGGCCGCGGTGGTCTCGAAGGCGAAAGGCGAGAGGGTGAGGCCCGGCAGCGCCAACGGTCCCGAGACGTTGTTCTGCAGGATGAGCATCGCCTGGAACAGCGGCGAACGGGCCAGGTCGCGCTCCGGCCGCAGCTCCTCCACCACCCGCTCGAAAGGCACCTCGCGGTGGGCGAAGGCGCCGAGGGACGTCTCCCGCAGCCGCCCCAGAAGGGCGCGGAAGCCCGGATCGCCGCCGGCGTCCACGCGCAGCGCCAGGGTGTTGACGAAGAAGCCGATCAGCCCCTCGACCTCCGAGCGGTCGCGGTTGGCGTGCGGCGTCCCGATGGCAAAATCGCTCTGGCCCGAGTAGCGGTGGAGCAGAACGGCGAAGCCGGCGAGCAGGGTCATGAACATCGTCGCCCGCTCCCGGGCTCCAAGGGCGGCCAGGGCCGGCGAGAGGCCCGCCGGCAGCGCCATCGGCACGTGGGCGCCGCGGAAGGTCTGCACCGGCGGCCGGAGGCGGTCGGCCGGCAGGTCGAGCGGCGCCACGCCGCGCAGGCTCTCGCGCCACCAGGCAAGCTGGCCGGCGAGCGCCGCGCCGTCGAGGCGGCGGCGCTGCCAGACGGCGAAGTCGCCATACTGGATGGGCAGCTCCGGCAGGGGCGAGGGCTGCCTTCCAGCGAAAGCGGCGTAGAAGGCTGCCACTTCGCCCACCAGCACCCCCATCGACCAGCCGTCGCTGACGATGTGGTGCAGGCTCAAGGACACCGCATGGTCCTCCGGTGCCAGGCGCAGCAGCAGGGCGCGCACCAGCGGCCCCCGTTCGAGGTCGAACGGACGGTCCACCTCCGCTTCGATCCGCCGCAGGGCCTCGGCCTCGCAGTGAGCGGCCGGCAGGGCGCTCAAATCCACCAGCGGCAGCGGCGGCACGAACGCCGGTCCCACGATCTGCGCGGCGGTGCCTGCGGTCTCCGCGAAGGTGGTCCGCAGGGCGGCGTGGCGCCACACCACCTCGGCCAGGGCGCTCTGGAGCGCCGCCGTCTCCAGGCGCCCCGCCAAGCGCAGGGCGTTGACCAGGTTGTAGGTCGAGGTGCCGCGCTCCAGCCGGTCGAGGAACCACAGGCGCTCCTGGGCGAAGGAGAGAGGGAGCGGCCCGTCCGCTTCGGCGCGCGGGATGGCCGTCCAGACCTCCCGCTCGGGCTCCCCGTAACCCAGCTCCGCCGCCAGCCTCCGGGTCTCTTCGCCGAGGAAATCCTCCGCCGCCAGCTCGCGCCAGCGCTCTCCGGTCTTCGCGTCGACCCGCGAGTATTGGTGGAACTTGACGTCGCCCAGCATGCGCGACTCGGCGTGCAGGCCGTCGGTCATGCGCACCGAACGGTCCTTGTAAGGGTCGGCCATATCGGCGTGGTAGATGAGGCCCAGGAAACCGCACAGCTCACGCAGCACGCGCTCCGGCTCGGCCACCAGCTCCTCGAAGCGCACGACGTGCCGCCGCTCGGCGGGAATCGTGGACAGGAAGCCGCGGATGTTGCGTTGCGCCAGCAGCCAGCTCATCTCGGCAAGCTGGCGCCGGGTAAAGCCCTCGGCACGGGGGAAGAACACCTGCTCGATGCGCGCCTCCTCGAACGAGGCGATGGTGGCGTACGGGTGGCGCAGGAGGTGGACGTAGCGCGTCTCCTCGAAGCCCGCCTCGGCCCGCTCCAGGGTCTCCAGGCTCCAGGCGTAGGTGGGCGTCTTGTCCACCAGCGTACGGCCGCCGATCCACTCCTGAAGCAGGCGGTAGAAGCCGCGGGTCGTCGTGCCCTTCTCCTCCAGTCCGGCGACGATCTCGCGCGCCGCCTCGGGGCCGCACTCCCGCGCTTCCATCACGGCCCGGATGGCGCCCTCCAGGCGGAAGGCGTCGCGGCCGGTGAAGGCCTCGCGGCGCTCGCTCAGAGAATCGAACTCCAGCAGCTCCAGCTCGGGCGGCGCGAAGAGGGACGGGTGGCCGCCCAGCATCACCCGCAGCAGCGTCGAGCCCGAGCGCGGCGGCGCCAGGACGAAGACCGCCGGCGGATTCTTTGACGCGCTCGCGAGGATTTCCGGGAGCGGCGGCGGCTCGTAGATCAATCCCATAAACCGCGCGAGCATCGCCTCGTCGATCCGCTCCGCCGGCGCCTCCTCTGCCTCCCTGACCGCGGCGATGCCGAGGCGCCGCGCCACGGCTCCGGCATGTTGCACCGTCAGATAAACGGCGAGCCGGGCCACGGTCGGGTGATCGAAGATCACCACCACGTGGACGATTTCGCCCAGCTCCCGTTGCAGGCGGTTGATCAGCACGGCGCCGGAGATCGAGGTGCCGCCGAGGGCGAAGAAGTCGTCGTGGACTCCGGTGACCTCAATCTTGAGGATCTCTCCGAACAGGCCGGCGAGCCAGGTTTCCAGCGGCGTGCGCGGCGCCACGGCCTCGGCCGCCGGAGCCCGCTGGATCTCGGGAGCCGGCAGGGCCTTGCGGTCGACCTTGCCGCTGAGGGTGAGCGGCATCGCGGGCAGCATCACGAGAGCGGACGGCAACATGTACTCGGGCAGCGAGCTGCTCAGCGCCGCCCGGATCTCGGCCAGATCCGGCGCCGGCTCGGCCACGAGATAAGCCACCAGCCGCGTCTCGCCACCGTCGGCCCGTGCCATGACCACGGCCGCCTGAGCTCCCGGGAACTCGCCGAGCGCCGCCTCGATCTCTCCCAGCTCGATGCGCAGGCCACGCAGCTTCACCTGGTGGTCGATGCGGCCGAGGAACTCGACGGCGCCGTCGGGCAGGGTACGCGCCAGGTCGCCCGTCCTATAGAGCCGTCCCCCAGATTCGTCCGACAATGGATCCGGCACGAACTTCTCCGCCGTCAGCGCAGGCCGTCCCAGGTAGCCGCGGGCGAGCTGGACGCCGCCGATGTGCAGCTCGCCGGGCACGCCCAGGGGCGCCGGCCGGCCCTCGCGGTCGACGACGACGATGCGGGTGTTGGCCACCGGACGGCCTATCGGCACCAGGCCGCGCCCGTCCTCCCGCTCGCAGGCCCACCAGGTGACGTCGACCGCCGCCTCCGTGGGGCCGTAGAGGTTGTGCAGAGCGGCGCCCAGCCGCTCCTGGAAGCGCCGCACCAGGTCGAGCGGCAGCGCCTCGCCGCTCGCCATCACCTGCCGCAGCGAGGTGCAGGCCTCGATCCCCGGCACGTCCACGAACACCCGCAGCAGCGAGGGGACGAAGTGGACCGTCGTGATCCCCTCCGCGGCGATCGTCGCGGCGAGGTAGGCGGGGTCCTGGTGGCCGCCGGGAATTGCCATCACCAGGCGCGCGCCCGTCATCAGCGGCCAGAAGAGTTCCCACACCGAGACGTCGAAGCTGAATGGCGTCTTCTGGAGAACGCGATCCTCGGGCGTGAGGCGGTATTGCTCCTGCATCCACAGCAGGCGGTTGACGATGCCGCGGTGGGAGTTCATCGTCCCCTTGGGCCGACCTGTCGAGCCCGAGGTGTAGATGACATAGGCGAGGTTGTCCGCATCGCCCCCCGTCGAGAGGGGCGGCTCTGGCGTCGCCTTTCGGGCCGCGGTGCCGTCGAGCGGGACGACGACGGAATCGTGGGCCGGCAACCGGCCGCGCAGCCGCTCCTGGATCAGGATCACGGGCGCCGCCGCATCTTCCACCATGTAGGCCAAGCGGTCCGCCGGATACGCCGGATCGAGGGGGAGGTAGGCGCCGCCGGCTTCGAGGATGGCCAGCAGCCCCACCACCATCTCCAGCGAGCGCTCGGCGAAGACGCCCACGGCGACGTCCGGCCCCACGCCCGAGGCCTGGAGCCGCCGGGCCAGGCGGCGCGCTGCGCCCAGCAGCTCGGCGTAGCTCAGCGACTCCCCGTCGTAGGACACCGCGGGGCGGTCCGGCGTCCGCGCCGCCTGTGCCGCGATGATCTCGTGCAGGGTGCCCGGCTCCGGAGCCAGCCAGCCAGCCACCGCCGTGTCGCTCCACTCCGCCAGGAGCTGGTGCTCCTCGCCCCGGCTCAGCAGCGGCAGCGCGGACAGGGAGAGGCCGGGAAGAGCCGCCGCGGACGCCAGCAGGGTCGCGAAGCGCTCGCCCAGCCGGCGCACGGTCGCCGCGTCGAAAAGATCGGTGTTGTACAGCCAGACCAGCTCCATGCCCCGCGGCCGGGCATAGGCCCGCAGCGTCAGGTCGAGCTTCGAGGTGCTCTCCTCCAGGGCGACCGGCGTCAGGGTCAGCCCCGGCAGCTCCAGCTCCTCGTAGTCCGCCTCCACCAGCACGAGCTGCACCTGGAAGAGGGGCGTCAGGCTGAGGTTGCGGTCCGGCGACAGCTCCGCCACCAGCTTGGCGAACGGCAGGTCCTGGTGGGCGTAGGCGCCGAGGGCGGCCGTGCGCGCCTGTGCCAGGAGCTGGACGAAGTCCGGGTCGCCCTCCAGCCGCAGACGCATCACCAGGGAGTTGATGAACAGCCCGATGAGCCCCTCCAGCTCGCCGCGGTTGCGGCCGGCCACCGGCGTTCCCACCGTGAGGTCGGCGGCGCCGGAGCCACGGGAGAGGAGGGCGGAAAACGCCGCCAGCAGGCCCATGAAGAGAGTCGTTCCCTGGCTCTGGCAGAGCCGGCGCAGGGCGGCGACCGGCTCCTCCGGCAGGGAATGGTGCACGCTGCCGCCATGGAAGCGCTGCACCGCCGGCCGCGGCCGGTCCGTGGGGAGCTGCGACACTGTGGGAGCGCCGGCGAGCTGCCGCCGCCAGTAGTCGAGCTGGTCCGCGAGCACGGGCCCGGTCAGGAAGCCGCGCTGCCAGGCCGCGAAGTCCGCGTACTGGAGCGGCAACGGGGCCAGGGGGGAGGGCCGCCCGGCGCGGATGGCGGGATAGAGGGCCGCGATCTCGCGGATCAGCACCTCGATCGACCAGCCGTCGCCCACGATGTGGTGGAAGTTGAACGCCGCGCTCCACTCGCGGTCGGTCCGCCGCAGCAGGAGCATGCGCAGCAGGGGGCCGCGGGCGAGGTCGAACGGCCTCGCCGCCTCGGCGGCGCTCCAGGCCGCGGCCTCCCGGTCGCGCGGCTCCGGAGGAAGGCCCCGCAGGTCGACGACGGGCAGGCTCAAGCCCAGGCTCGGAGCGACCACCTGCACGGGTCCGCCCACGCTCTCGGCGAACGTGGTGCGCAGCGCCTCGTGCCGGCGGATCACCTCTTCGAGCGTGGCGGCCAGCGCCGCGACGTCGAGGTCCCCCGCCAGCCGCAGGTGGACGGGGATGTTGTAGGCGGCCGAGCCGGGGTCCAGGCGGTCGAGGAACCACAGCCTCTCCTGGCCGAAGGACAGGGGCAGCTCCTCCCCATCCTGCCGCGGCAACGCCCTGGGCCGGCTGGGATCGGCCGCCTCCTTCTGCTTGCGGCGCAGCTCCAGCAGCCGGCGCTGCTCGGGCGTCAGCGAGGCGATCCGGCGCTGGACGTCGGCTTCCATCGGACTCATATCGGCTCTCCCTGCTCCATCTGGCGCTCGATCTCCCCGATCACGATCTCCTCCACGGCCAGGGCCAACCCCTCCACCGTTGGCTCGTCGAAGAGGAGGCGCAGCGGCACCTCGACCTGGAAGGCGACGCGCAGGCGGTGCAGCACCTGCGGCAGCAGCAGCGAGTGGCCGCCCAGCTCGAAGAAGTGATCCGTGGCGCCGACCCGGGCCAGCCCCAGCACCTCGCCCCAGACCGCCGCGACCGTCTCCTCGGCGGTGGTGCGGGGAGCGACGAACGCCTTCCCCTCGTCCGCCCGCGCCGCCGTCTCGGCCGCCGCCGCGGAGACCGCGCGCCGGTCCACCTTGCCGCTGGGAGTGAGCGGCAGCGCCGCCAGGGTCGCGAAGACCGCGGGGACCATGTAGTCCGGCAGCCGCTCGCGCAGGAAGGCGCGCAGCTCGGTCGAGGTCGGGGCCGCTTCGCGCGGCACGACGAAGGCCTCCAGCCGCCGGTCCCCCGCTCCCCGCTCGCGCGCCGCCACCACCGCCGCCGCCACTCGCGGGTGCTCCAGCAGCGCCGCCTCGATCTCCCGCAGCTCGACGCGGAAGCCGCGGATCTTCACCTGGTCGTCCACCCGTCCCAGGAACTCCAGGTCGCCGGAGGCGAGCCAGCGCACGAGGTCGCCCGTGCGGTAGGCGCGGGCTCCGGGCTCGGCGCTCCACGGGTCGGGCACGAAACGCTCGGCCGTGAGGTCGGCCCGGCCGCGATAGCCGCGCGCGACTCCGGCGCCGCCCACCCACAGCTCGCCGGGGACGCCGGTGGGCGCCAGCCGCGCCTCCGGGTCCACCACCCGCGCCGAGGCGCCGGGAACCGGCCGGCCGATGGGCACCTCGCCGGCCACCGCGGCGCCGGGCTCCAGGGCGCCGCGGGTCGCCACGATGGTGGTCTCCGTCGGTCCGTAGGTATTGACCAGCCGCGCCCCATTCCCCAGGGCATGCCACGCCGCCACCCGCTCGGGCAGCGCCCGCTCGCCGCCGATGATCACCAGGCGCAGAGCCGAGGGCAACGCGGTGGGCTCGCTTTCCAGCCCCGCCACCAAGCCGTGCCAGAACGCCGTCGGCAGATCGAGCATGGTGATCCCCTGCTCGCCGCAGGCGCGCAGGAATTCGGCGGGCGAGCCGAGCACCGAGTCGTCGCGCAGCACCAGGGTGGCGCCGCTGGTGAGACAGGGGTAGATCTCCTCGGCGCTGGTGTCGAAGCTCAGAGCCGAGAATTGCAGGACGCGGTCCGCCGGGCTCAAGCCGTGCTCGTCGCGGAACGCCGTTACGTAGTTGGCGAGCGAGCCGTGGCGGACCATGACTCCCTTGGGCCGGCCCGTCGAGCCGGAGGTGTAGATGAGATAGGCGAGGTTGTCGGGCCCCACCTCGATCTCCCCCGTCTCCCCGCTCTCGCCAATCTCTGCAATCGTGGCGGTATCCAACATCACCTCGACGCCCGCGTCCTCCCGGATATAGCTCAGGCGCTCCGCCGGATAGGACGGATCGAGCGGCACGCAGACGCCGCCGGCCTTGAGCACGCCGAAGAGGGCGACGAGCAGCTCGACCGAGCGCTCGACGGCGATGCCCACGGCGCACTCCGGCCCCACTCCCAGCTCCCGTAGCCGGTGGGCGACCTGATTGGACCGCCGGTCGAGCTCGCCATAGGTGAGCTGCCGCTCCCTTGCAATTACCGCGATCGCCTCGGGAGCCCTCGCGGCGCGCTCGCCGAAGGCGCGGTGCACGGGCACGAAGGCTGCCGCGGTCGGCGGCGGACCGCCCCAGGCGAGCAGCTCGGCGCGCTCGGACGCCTCCAGCAGATCGAAGTCCCAGAGCCGGCGGTCCGGATCGGACGCCGCCGCGGCCAGCAGCCGCCGGTAGCGGGCGAGCAGGCGGGCGATGGTGGCGCGGTCGAAGAGCTGGCCGTTGTAGGTGACGGCGGCGATCATGCCGCGGCCGTCCTCGGCGTCCTGGAGGGTCAGGCCCACCTCGAAGAGGGCCGTGCCGAGGTCGCCCACGGTCTCCTCGGTCGCCAGCAGGGAGAAGCGCAGGCCCGCCACCGCCAGCTCCTGGGGCGGCAGGTTCTGCAACAGGAACATGACCTGGAACGGCGACGAGCGGGCGAGATCGCGGACCTCGCGCTCGGGCCAGGCCGCCTGAAGGACCGTTTCAAGCGGCAGGTCCTGGTGGGCGAAGGCGCCCAAGGCCGTCTCCCGCACCCGGGCGAGCAGCTCGCGCAGCTCGGGATTGCCCGCGAGCCGGGTGCGCAGCACCAGGGTGTTGAGGAAGAAGCCGATCAGCCCCTCGACCTCGGCGTGGTTACGGTTGGCGATGGGGGCGCCGACGAGGACGTCCTCCTCCCCCGTCAGCCGCGCCAGCAGCCCCTTCCAGCACGCGAGGAGCGTCATGTAGAGCGACGCGGAGCAGCGGCGGGACAACGCCTGGAGGGCCGCCACCAGCTCCGGCTCCAGGAGCAGCGACTCCCCCGCCGGCTGGAAGCCCTGGATGGACCCACGCCGGCGGTCGGCGGGGAGCAGCAGGGGCGGCGGGTTGCCGCCGAGCTGGCGGCGCCACCAGGAGGTCTCGGCCTCCAGGGTCTCGCCCGCCAGCGCCCGGCGCTGCCAGACGGCGAAGTCGGGATACTGCACGGCGAGCTCCGGCAGCGGCGACGGCCGGCCGGCGGCGAAAGCCTCGTAGAGGGCCACCATCTCCCGCACCAGCACCCGGAAGGACCAGCCGTCCGAGGCGATGTGATGGATGGAGAGCAGGAGGACGTGCTCGGCATCCTCCAGATGCAGCAGAGCCGTCCTCAGCACCGGGCCGCGGGCGAGATCGAAGGGCGTCTCCATCTCCGCCGAGGCGCGGCGCAGCGCCTCGGCCTGGCGGTCGGGCAGGGTGCTGAGATCGATTGAGGGGAGGGGGACGACGGCCGGCGGCCGGACCTGCTGCCGTGGCCGGCCGTCCACCGTGGCGAAGGTCGTGCGCAGCGACTCGTGGCGCCGCACCAGCTCGTTCAGGCAGCGGGCGAGGACTCCAATGTCCAGCCGGCCGGCCAGCCTCACGGCGCGCCCCGTGTTGTAGGCCGAGGTGCCGGCGTCGAGCTGGTTCAGCAGCCACATCCGCTCCTGGGCGAAGGAGAGGGGGATCTCGGCGTCCCGCGGCGCCGGCACGAGGGGCGGCAGGTGGATTCCCTGCCGTTGCCGCTGCGCCTCCTCGACGACGGCGGCCAAACCCGCGATCGTGGGCGCCTCGAACAGCCGGCGCAGGGCGATCTCGACGCCGAACAGCACCCGCACCCGCGAGACCACCCGGGTCGCCAGCAGCGAATGGCCGCCGAGGGCGAAGAAGTCGTCGTGGGCGCCCACCCGCGCGACGCCCAGCACACCGCTCCAAACCTCGGCCAGCAGCTCCTGGACCGCCCCCTGGGGCGCCGCCCACTCCGCCGCCGTCTCCGCCACGGGCTCGGGGACCGGCAGGGCGGCGCGGTCCACCTTGCCGTTGGGCAGCTTGGGCAGCGACTCCAGGCGCACGAAGGCCGCCGGCACCATGGCCTCGGGCAGCCGGTCCCGGAGCCAGGCGCGCAGCGCGCCGGGATCGACCTGGCCGATCAGCCACGCCACCAGGCGTTTCTCCCCGGCCTCGCCGGCCAGCGCCGCCACCACCGCCTGCTGCACGTCCGGATGGAGGCCCAGCTCCGCCTCGATCTCCGCCAGCTCGATGCGCACGCCGCGGATCTTCACCTGCTGGTCGCGGCGGCCGAGGATCTCCAGCACGCCGTCCATGCGGTAGCGCCCGAGGTCGCCGGTGCGGTAGACGAGGTCGGCGGGATCGCCGGGGCGGAAGGGGTTGGGCGCGAAGCGCCGCCGGTCCTCCTCCGCGGTCTCCCCGGCGTTGAGGTAGCCCAGGGTCCGGAACGGCGTGCGCAGCACGATCTCCCCAGGCTCGCCGAGTCCGCAGAGGCGGTCGCCTTCCGCCAGCACCAGGCCTTGCGTCTGGGGCAGGGCTGAGCCCACGGGCTGCACGTCCGGCAGCGGCTCGGCCGGCACGCGGAAGCTGAATTTGGCGAGCGTCGTCTCGGTGGGGCCGTAGAGGTTGACGATCTCGGCGCCACCGGGGAAGCGCCGCCGCCAGCGCCGCACCAGGTCCTCGGTCAACGGCTCGCCGGCGAAGAACACCCGCGCCAGAGACGGCAGCGGGACTTGCGGCGCGTCCGGCGCCAGCCAGGTGATGGCCACAGAGGGCACGCAGTGGAGGGTGGTGACCTCCTGCCGCGCCAGCCACGGCAGCACGCGGTCGGCGCCGAGGTCGTCCTCCGCCTCCGGCAGGCAGAGGGTGGCGCCCGAGGTCAGCGCCAGGAAGATGTCGCGCATCACCACGTCGAACGAGAGGGCCGTGAGCTGGCCCACCCGGTCGCCCGGGCCGACGCGGAAGGCCGTCCGCTGCCAGGCCAGGAAGTGGCCCAATCCCTTGTGGCAGCCCAGCACGCCCTTGGGCACGCCGGTGCTGCCAGAGGTGAAGAAGACGTACGCCGGGTCGTCCGGGCCGGGCAGCGGCGGCGGCGCGGTGGCGGCACCGGGATCGCCGTCCGGCACGCCGCTGCCGGCCTCGACGCCGAGGATGGTGAAGGCCGTGAGATCCGCCGGGAAGGCCTCACCCGACAGGGCACCCTTCACGATCAGGCCGAAGCGCGCTCCGGACTCGCGCAGCATCACCTCGCGGCGCCGGACGGGCAGGTTGCGGTCGAGAGTCAGCAGGACGCCGCCGCTCGCCAGCACCCCCGCCATGGCGGCGATCAACCCGAAGCAGCGCGGCCCCGCCACGGCCACCACGCTGCCGGGGCTCAAACCCCGGGCGGCGAGGGCGCGGGCGACCGCACGGGAGGCGGTCGCCAGCTCGGCGTAGGTCCACACCCGCTCCCCCTGGCGCACGGCCGGGTCGCCCGGGGCCGTCGCGGCGCAGACCGCGATCCGTTCCGGCACGGTGGGCACGCGGGGCTCCGGCAGGGGCGCGGCGGGATCGGGGAGGAGCGGCCGCGACGCCGCGTCCACCAACGAGTAGACGGAGAGGGGACGGCCGGGGTCCGCCGCCGCCTGCTCCAGTAGGAAGCGGAGCTGGCGCAGCAGGGCCTCGATCCGCTCCGCCGAGTAGAGGTCGCGCTGGTAGACGGCCACGAACTCCAGCTCGCTCCCCCGCTCCTCGGCATAGAGGGTGAGCGGGAAGCGCGACTCCGGGCTCGCCGGCGCCGGAAAGCGGAAGGTCAGGCCGCGGGTCTCCAGCACGCGGGCGGGGGTGTTGAGCAGGTTGAACAGCACCTCGAAGAACGGGTTGCGGGCGAGGTCCCGTTGCGGGCGCAGCTCCTCGACCAGGCGCTCGAAGGGGACGTCCTGGGCGGCGAAGGCGTCGAGGGCCGTCTGCCGCACCCGGCCCAGCAGCTCGCGGAACGTGGGGTCGCCCGCCAGGTCGACGCGCATCACCAGGGTGTTGACGAAGAAGCCGATCAGCCCCTCCAGCTCCGGGCGCCGGCGGTTGGCGATCGGCGAGCCGACCGCCACGTCGTCGCGGCCGGTGAGGCGCTGCAACAGCAGGTCGAAGGCCGCGAGCAGGACCATGAACAGGCTCGCTCCCTCGCGCCGGGCGAGGTCGCGCAACGCCGCGGCGAGCGGCGCCGGGAGGGCCAGCGAGAGGCGGGCGCCCGCCAGGCTCCGCACCGCCGGCCGCGGCCGGTCGGGCGGCAGGATCAGCGGCTCGGCGAGCCCCGCGAGCCGCTGCCGCCAGGCGCCGAGTTGCTCCTCCAGGGTCTCGCCCTGGAGCGTCGAGCGCTGCCAGACGGCGAAGTCGGGATATTGCACGGCCAGCGGCGCGAGGGGCGAGGGCTCGCCGGCGGCGAACGCCTCGTAGAGCGGCACGATCTCCCGCGCCAGCACGCCCGCCGACCAGCCGTCGGAGACGATGTGGTGCATCACCAGCCGCAGGGCGTGCTCGCCCTCCCCGAGGCGCACCAGCATCGCGCGCAGCAGCGGCCCGCGGTCGAGGGCGAAGGGGAGCCGGGCCTGCTCGGCGGAGAGGCGGTCGAGCTCGGCGCGCCGCCCTTCGCCCGGCAGGCCGGAGAGGTCGATCCGGGGGAGCGGCAGCTCGACCTCGGGCGCCACCACCTGCACCGGCTCCTCCCCCGCCAGGACGAAGCGGGTGCGCAGCGCCTCGTGCCGGCGGACGATCTCCAGCAGGCTGCGGGCCAGCGCCCCCTCGTTCAGCGGGCCGCCGATGTCGATCGCCTCGGGCAGGTTGTAGCGCGCGCTGCCGGGCTCGAGCTGGTCCAGGAACCACAGCCGCTGCTGCGCGAAGGAGAGAGGGAACGAGCCCCGCTCCTCCAGGCGCGGGATCGCCGCCGGCGCGGGGCGGCCGCCGGCTTCCTTGCCGCCGCCCTTCCCTTCGCGCCCGAGACGCAGGAGCAGGAGCTTGCGCTGCTCCGGGGTCAGGGCCGCCAGGCGGCGGTCGAGATCCGGATCAGCCTTGGTCGTCGGCAACACCGTGCAGCTCCTCCTGATACGCGGCCTCGGCCTCGGCGGTGGACATCCCCTCGATCTCGGCGAGCAGCGCCGCGAGGTCGTCGCCTTCGTCCGTCCCCCCCGAGGGCGGCGCGCCGGCCACCGCCGCGGCGAGCCCCGCCACCGTGGGGGCCGCGAACAGAGCGTCCAGCGGCAGCTCGACCCCCAGCGTGTCGCGCAGCCGCGACATCACCTGGGTGGCCAGCAGCGAGTGCCCCCCGAGGTCGAAGAAGTTGTCGTCGATCCCCACCCGTTCGAGGCCGAGGAGGCTCTGCCAGATGCCGGCGACCGCCCGCTCCGTCTCGTCGCGCGGCTCGACGTAGGCCTGGCGCATCTCGGGGCGGGCATAGGAGCGGCCCGCCGGCGAATCCGGCGCGGCGGCGCCGCGGGCCATCGCTTCCAGGTGGGCGCGCACCGCCGCCAGGTCCTTGGTGGAGACCACCACCTGCGGCAGGCCGCCCCGCTCCAGGATGCGCAGGAAGGTCTGCCTCCCCTCCTCCGGCGCGATGCCGGTGGCGAGGGCCTGCTCGCGCAGCCGCCGCAGGTCGTCGGCGAGGCCGGAGGTGTCCGCCATCATGCCCACCTCGCGCCAGGTGTCCCAATCGACGGTCACCGTATAGGGACGAGCGGGATGACCGGGAGCGTCCGTCCGCCGCATCCGGTCCTGCGCCCAGGCGTCGAGGAAGGCGCCGGCCGCGCAGAGGGCGGCCTGGCCCGACTCGCCCGAGAGGGCCGCGGCCGAGGCGGTGAGGACGAAGAAGTCGAGAGCGTCCTCCTGCGCCAGCAGCTCGTCGAGGACGCGGAGCCCCTGCACCGCCGGCGCGGTCAGCGCCTCCAGCTCGGCCGCGGTGCGGAGTTGGAGGAGGCCGCCGCCCCGCGCACCGGCCGCGTGGACCACGCCATGGATGGGACCGGGGCCGAACCGCTCGCGCACCTGCGCCAGGGCCGCGGCCATCTCGCCGCGGTCGGTGACGTCGGCCGCCAGCGCCAGGACCTCGGCGCCCGCCGTCTCCAGGCGCTTCACGGCGGCCGCCATGGCCTCGCCGCCGGCCGTGCGCGACAGGACCGCGAGGCGGACCCGCCGCCGGGAGGCCAGGGCGGCGGCTAGCTCCAGGCCCAATCCGCCCGTGCCGCCGGTGATCAGGTAGACGCCGCCGTCGCGGATCCGCATCGGCCCCGCCGCGCTCTCGTCCAGCCGCACCGGCTCCAAAACCTGGGTCCAGCGGTGGCGCCCCCGCAGGGCGACCAGCCGCTCGCCACCCGCCGTCATCTCGCGCAGGAGAGCCTCGGCGTCGACCGCCGGAGAGACGTCGGCGACGCGGCAGGAGAGGCCCGGCACCTCCCACGGCATCACCCGGGCGGGACCGAGCAGGGTCGCCGCCGCCGGCCGCAGCTCTTCGGTGCCGTCGATCTCGAACAGGCCGCTCGCCGCCACCAGGACATCCAGCGGTTGGCCGCCGCCGGCCTCGCTCCAGCCTTGCGCCAAAGCCGCGAGGCTGCGGAATCCCCGCTCCTGCGCCTCCTCGAACGAGCCCGCCGGCGCCACGCTCCCCAGGTGGACGAGCGTCCGCGGCAGGCGACCTTCGCCGGCCAGGCGACGGAAGAGATCCGCGTGAGCCTCACCCGCCTCCGCGCCCTCCGCATCGCTCCCCGCCTCTCGGAGAAGATTCACCAAGCGCTCTCCGAGAGCCTCACCGCCCAGCACGAGGACGGGGCCGGCCAGCTCCGCCATCCGGTGCGCGGGAAGCGCGCGCTTCCAGGTGGGCGCCGAGAGCCAGTCCGCGGGGTCGGGGCGCTTCGCGAGGGCGGACGCGGGAGCGGCGGCGGCGGCGCGGCCCCCCACGGCCAGGGGCGACCCCTCCACCCAGTAGCGCTGGCGCTCGAAGGGATAGGTGGGGAGCGGCACGCGCAGCCGGCGCTCGCCGGCGTGGACGGCACGCCAGTCCGGCGTCAGGCCGGCGAGCCACAGGCGGCCCAGGGCGGTGAGCAGGAAGGCATGGTCGTCGCGCCGGTCGGCGGCATGCGGCAGCGAGGCGACGGCCGTGGCGCCGGCCTCCCGCGCCAGGGTGGTGAGCACGTTGCCCGGCCCCACCTCCAGCAGCGCGCGGTCCGGCTCGGCCAGCAGCGTCGCCAGGCCCTCGCCGAAGCGCACGGTGCTCCGCAGGTGCCGGGCCCAGTAGCCGGGATCGGTGGCCTCGGCGGCGGTGATCCAGGTCCCCGTGACGTTGGAGAGGAAGGGGATCGAGGGCGGCGACAGCGGCACCCGGGCCACCCGCGCGGCGAACGGCTCCAGGACCGGCTCCATCATGGCGGAGTGGAAGGCGTGGGAGGTGCGCAGCCGGCGGTGGCGCGCACCCCGCGCCTCCAGCTCCGCGACCAGGGCGGCGATGGCCTCCTCCGGCCCCGCCACCACGGAGCGGTCCGGCGCGTTGAGCACCGCCAGCGACAGCCCGGCGCCGAGGAGGGGCGCGATCTCGGCCTCCGGCAGCGAGACGGCGAGCATCGCCCCGGGCGCGACCGACGACATCAGCCGGCCGCGCTCCGCCACCAGCGCCAAGCCGTCGGCGAACGAGAAGACGCCCGCGAGGCAGGCGGCCACGTACTCGCCGATCGAGTGGCCGAGCATCGCCGCCGGCCGGATTCCCCACGCCATCCACTGCCGCGCCAGGGCATGCTCGACGGCGAACAGGGCCGGCTGGGTGATCTCGGTGCGGGCCAGCGCCTCGGCGGCAGCGGCGGCGTCCGCCGGCGCCGGGAAGAGGAGCGGGCGCAGATCGCTGCCGAGCAGCGGCAGCAGCAGGTCGCAGGCGCGGTCGAGCTCGGCGCGGAAGACGGGCTCGGCGCGGTACAACTCCGCCGCCATGCCGGGGTGCTGGCTGCCCTGGCCGCTGAACAGGAAGGCCGCGGAGCGGGCCTCGCCGGCGCCGAAGACCAGGCGCTCCCGGTCGTCCCCCGCCAGCACGGCGGCGGCGTCGGAGGCGTCGCGGCAGAGGGCGAAGGCGCGCCGCTCGAACCGCCGCCGGCCGGCCTGGAGGGTGAAGGCGACGTCCGCCAGGTTCTCGTCCGGATGGCTCCCGAGGTGCTCCGCCAGCCTCGACGCCATGCCGTCCAGGGCCGCGTCGCTGCGCGCCGAGAGCGGCAGGAGCTGCCAGGGGCCGCCCGGCGTGCCCGGCGAGGCCGCGGGAGCCTCCTCCAGCACGACGTGGGCGTTGGTGCCGCCGATGCCCAGCGAGCTGACGCCGGCGCGCCGCGGCGTTCCGTCCGGCGCCCACTCGGTGAGGCGGTCGGCGATGCGGAACGGGGTCTCCTCCAGCCGCAGCTTTGGGTTCGGGCGCTCGAAGTGGAGCGTCGGGGGGATCAGCCCGCGCTCCAGCACCAGCGCGGCCTTGATCAGGCCGGTGACGCCGGCGGCGCTGTCGAGGTGGCCGATGTTGGTCTTGAGCGACCCCACCAGCACGCCTCCCCGCGCCACCTGGGGGCCGAAGGCCTGGGTGAGGGCGGCGATCTCGATGGGGTCGCCCAGCTCCGTGCCGGTGCCGTGGGCCTCGATGTAGCCGATCGAGGCCGGCTCGACCCCCGCCACGGCCAGCGCCTGGGCGATGACCTGCGCCTGGCCGTCGACGCTGGGAGCCGTGAAGCCGGCCTTGAACGAGCCGTCGTTGTTCACCGCCGAGCCGCGGATGACGGCGCGGATGGGATCGCCGTCGCGCAGCGCGTCCTCCAGCCGGCGCAGCAGCACCACGGCGGCGCCGTTGCCGCCGACGAAGCCGCCCGCCGCGGCGTCGAAGGCGCGGCAGTGGCCGTCGGGTGAGAACACCGCCCCCTCGTGGTGGTGATAGCCCATGGTCTGCGGCAGGCGCAGGGAGACGCCGCCCGCCAGCGCCGCGTCGCACTCGCCCGAGAGCAGGCTCTGGCAGGCGAGGTGAGTCGCCACCAGCGACGTCGAGCAGGCGCTCTGCACCGCGAAGCTCGGCCCCTTGAGCCCCAGCTTGTAGGACACTCGGGGGGCCAGGAAGTCCTTGTCGTTGCTGATCATGAGCTGGAAGTTGCCGACCGAGTCGAGAACCTCCGGATCGCCGAGGAAGTTGAGCGTGTAGGTGTTCATGCCGGCGCCGGCGAACACCCCGACGTCGCCCGGGAAGGCGGCGGGGTCGTGGCCGGCGTCCTCGAAGGCCTCCCAGGCGCACTCCAGGAAGAGCCGCTGCTGCGGGTCCACCACCTCGGCCTCGCGCGGGCTGTAGCCGAAGAACGGCGCGTCGAGCTCGTCCGCCCCGGCCACGATGCCGCGCGCCCGCACGTAGCGGGGATCGGTCAGCGCCGCCTCGGGCACGCCCGCGGCCCGCAGCTCCTCGTCGCTGAAGAAGCTGATCGACTCGACGCCGCCCACCAGGTTCCGCCAGAACGCCTCGACGCCGGCCGCGCCGGGGAAGCGCCCTGCCATGCCAATGATGGCGATACCGGCGATACCCGCGATCCCCTCCCGCGCCTTGCCGGCCGCCTCGCGCCGCGCCGCGGCCCGTTCGACGCCGGCCCGCGAGGGCGCCGCGACGGCGCCGCCCAGGAAGCCGGCGAGCGAGGCCACCGTGGGGTAGCGGAAGAGGTCGAGCAGCGCCACCTCGCGCCCCAGCAGGTCGGCCAGCCGGGCGTGCACCTGGGCGGCGAGGAGGGAGTGCCCGCCGAGGTCGAAGAAGTTGTCGTCCGCGCCCACGCGGTCGACCTTCAGCACGTCGCGCCAGATGCCGGCGAGGGTGCGCTCCAGCTCGTTGCGCGGATCGACGTAGGCCGCCGCGGACGACGCCTCGCGCGTCCCCTCGGGCGCCGGCAGGGCCTTGCGGTCCACCTTGCCGCTGGGGGTCATGGGGAAAGCGTCCAGCACCACGTAGACGGCGGGGACCATGTACTCGGGCAGGGTGCGGCGCAGGTGCTCGCGCAGCTCGGCGACCCCCGGTGTGCCGGCAGCCCCGCCCGCCGCGATCACGTACGCCACCAGGCCGCGATGGCTCCCCTCGCCGCGCGCCACGACCGCGGCCTGGCGCACGCCCGGGTGGCGCCGCAGCGCCGCCTCGACCTCGCCCAGCTCGATGCGGAAGCCCCGCACCTTCACCTGGTGGTCGATCCGCCCCAGGTACTCGAGGTCGCCCGACGTGCAGTAGCGCACCAGGTCGCCGGTGCGGTAGAGGCGGGCCCCGGGCTCGTCGCTCCAGGGATCGGGGACGAACTTCTCCGCCGTCAGGTCCGGCCGGCCCAGGTAGCCGCGGGCGAGCCCGGCGCCGCCGATCAGCAGCTCGCCCGCCGCGCCCAGGGGCGCCAGGGCGAGGGTGCGGTCGACGACCTGAAGATCGGTGTTGGCCACGGCCCGGCCGAGCACGATGGGGGCGGCGTCGCGGGAGACCTGCCAACAGGTCGAGTAGACCGCCGTCTCCGAGGGGCCGTAGAGGTTCCAGAACTCGGCGCAACGGGCGAGGACGGCGTCGGCGAGGTCGCGGTCCAGCGGCTCGCCGGCCGTCACCGCCCGCACCTGCGGCGCGCCGCTCCAGCCGGACTCGACCAGCAGCCGCCAGGTGGCGGGCGTGCCCTGCACCAGGGTGGGAAGGGAAGCCGCGATGCGCGCCGCCAGCCGCTTGCCGTCGGTGGCCTCGTCGCGGGTGGCCACCACCACGCGGCCGCCCACGATCAGGGGGCCGAAGATCTCGAAGGCGGCGATGTCGAAGGTGATCGTGGTCAGCGCCAGGGAGACGTCGCCGGCGCCGATCCCGGGCTGCCGGACGACCGAGCGCAGGACGTTGGCGAGCCCGCGGTGGGTGACCTGCGCCCCCTTGGGGCGGCCGGTGGAGCCCGAGGTGAAGAGGACGTAGGCGAGGTTGTCCGCCACGGCGGTGCGGCCGAGCGGCCCGGACGCCTCGGCATCGGTATCCGCCGCATCCGCCGCATCGCGGTCCAGGCAGAGGACCTGGGCCTGGTGAATGGGCAGGATTCCCAGCAGCGACTGCTGCGTCACCAGCACCGAGACGCCGCCGTCCTCGAAGATCATGCCCAGCCGCTCCGCCGGGTGCGACGGATCGAGCGGCACGTAGGCTCCCCCGGCCTTGAGGATGGCGAGCAGGGCCACGACCATCTCCGCCGAGCGCTCCACGCACAGCCCGACGGCCGAGTCCGTGCCGGCGCCCAGCCACCGCAGCCGGCGGGCGAGGCGATTCGCCCGCTCGTCGAGCTGGCGGTACGTCAGCGTCATGTCACCGAAGGTGACGGCCGGCGCGTCGGGCGTCCGCGCCGCCTGGGCCTCGAACAGCTCGTGCACCAGCGCCTCGGCGCTCCACGGCTGGACGGCGTCCCGGCGCAGGGCCGCGAGCTGCCGGCGCTCCCCCTCGGCGAGCACCGGCAGATCGGCCACCGGGCGATCGAGGCCGCCGGGGAAGGCCGCCAGCAGGGTCTCCAGACCGCCCGCCAGGCGCTCGACCGTGGCGTGCTCGAAGAGGTCGGCGTTGAGCTCGATCCAGCCGTCGACGCTCCCGGCGCCCTCGGCGAGCTGGAGGGTGAGCTCGAACTTGGCGGTGCCGGTGTCGAGGTCGCGCGGGCGCAGCTCCAGCCCCGGCAGCGCCAGCGTCTCGGCCTCGGCCCGCTGCAGCACGAGCATCACCTGGAAGAGGGGCGAGCGGGAGAGGTCGCGCTGCGGGTGCAGCTCCTCGACCAGCCGGCCGAACGGCAGCTCCTGGTGGGCGAAGGCGGCGAGGGCCGTGCCCTTCACCCGCTCCAGCAGCTCCCCGAGCGACGGCGAGCCCGCCAGGCCGGCGCGCAGGGCCAGGGTGTTGACGAAGCAGCCGATCAGCTCCTGCACCTCGGAGCGCTGGCGGCCGGCGATGGGCGAGCCCACCAGCAGCTCCTCCTGGCCGCTCCAGCGCCCCAGCAGCACGGCGAAGGCGGCAAGGATCTGCATGAACAGGGTGTATCCCGACGCCCGGCCCGCCTCGCGCAGGGCGGCCAGCGGCTCCGGCCCCAGGCGCACGGGCACCTGGCCGCCGTGGAAGGTCTGGAGGGCCGGCCGCGGGCGATCGGTGGGCAGGTCGAGGGCCGCGGGCGCCGCGGCGAGGGCCTGGCGCCAGAAGGCGAGCTCGCGCTCCAGGACGTCTCCCTGCAACCGGTTCCGCTGCCAGACGGCGAAGTCGGCGTACTGCACGGGCAGGTCGGCGAGCGGCGAAGGCGAGCCGGCGGCCAGGGTCGGGTACAGGGCCGCGATCTCCCGCACCAGCACGCCCATCGACCAGCCGTCGCTGACGATGTGATGCACGGTGAGGACGGCCAGGTGGCGCTCGTCCTCCAGGCGCAGCAGCAGGGCGCGCAACAAGGGCCCGTGGGCGAGGTCGAACGGCTTCCGCGCCTCCTCCGTCGCCATGCGCTGGGCAACGCTCTCGGAGTCCGGCACACCCCGCAGATCGACGACCGGAAGCTCCAGCAGGGCCGGCGCGGAGTGGACGATCTGTATGGGTCCCTGAGGACGGGGCGCGAACGTCGTGCGCAGGGCCTCGTGGCGCCGGACGATCTCCCGCAGGCTGGCCGCCAGGGCCGCCACGTCGAGCCGCCCGGCGATTTCGAGGGCCGCCGGAATGGTGTAGAGCGGGCTGCCGGGCTCCAGGCGGTCGAGGAACCAGAGCCGCTCCTGGGCGAAGGAGAGAGGAGACTCGGACAGCCCCTGGCGTGGGATGCGGTCGTTCCCCTTTCCCGCTTTCTCCTTTCCCTCCTTCTCCAGCCGGCGCAGCAGCAGATCGCGCTGCCGGGGAGTTAGATCCTTGAGATCAGTCATGGAGCTCCCCTTCCAGCTCCTCTTCCGAGAGAGATCCGATCTCGGCCAGCAACCGGGCGAGATCGTCCTCCCCCGCCTGGGAGGCGCGAGCCTCCACCAGGGCGGCGGCTACGGCGGCGATGGTGGGCTCCGCGAACAGGCGGTCCATGGCGAGGTCGGCCCCCATCTCCTCCCGCAGCCGGGCCATCAGCCGGGTGGCGAGCAGCGAGTCGCCGCCGAGCTCCAGGAAGCTGTCGTGCACCCCCACTTCGGAAAGCCCCAGGATCTCGCGCCACACCGCGGCCACCCGCTCCTCGACCTCGCCGCGCGGCGCCACGAAAGGCGTCGCCAGGGACGGCCGGGCATGGAGGGTCTGGACGGGCGCGACAGGAGCCGCCGCCGCGAGAGTCTCGCCGGATTCGATCCAGTACCGGTGACGCTCGAACGGGTACGTGGGCAGCGAGATCCGCCGCGGCTGCCGGCCGGCGAAGAGCTTGGCGACGTCGAGCGGCTCGCCGGAGACCCAGCGGCGGCCCATCTCCGCCAGGTGACTCGCCTCGGGCTCCTCCGGCGGCGACAAGGACTCCAGACGGCTCGCCCCGTCCGCGGCGTCGCGGCAGACGACCGCCAGCCGGCGATCGAACGCCTGGCGGCCCGCGATCAGGGTGTACGACGCGTCGCCGAGGTCGGTCTCCGGATGCTCCCGGAAGTGCGCCGCGAGGTTGCGCGCCGCCGCCGCCAGGGCCGCCTCGGTCTTCGCCGAGACCGCCAAGAGGTTCCACGGCTGGGCGGACGCCGGCCGTACCGGCCTCTCCGGCGCCTCCTCCAGCACCACGTGCGCGTTGGTGCCGCCGATGCCGAAGGCGCTCACCCCGGCCCGCCGCGGCTCCTCGCCGGCCGGCCAGTCCGCCAGCTCGCGGTTGACGTAGACCGGGCTCGCCGCGAAGTCGATGCGCGGGTTCGGCCGCTCGTAGTGGAGGCTGGCGGGGATCTGCCGGTGCTCCAGGGCGAGCACCGTCTTGATCAGCCCGGCGGCGCCGGCGGCGATGTCGAGGTGGCCGATGTTGGTCTTGACGGTGCCCAGGGCGCAGAACTGCCTGCGCCCCTGCGCGCCGCGGAATGCCTTGTTGAGGGCCAGGATCTCGATCGGGTCGCCGAGCGCCGTGCCGGTGCCGTGGGCCTCCAGATAGGAGATCGAGCCGGCGCCGACGCCGGCCACCGACAGCGCCTCGGTGATCACCGCCGCCTGCCCGTCGACGCTGGGCGCCGTGTAGCCCGCCTTGGCCGCGCCGTCGTTGTTGACCGCCGAGCCGAGGATGACGGCGCGCACCGGATCGCCGTCGGCCAGGGCGTCGGCCAGGCGCTTCAGCGCCACCACCCCCACGCCGCCGCCGAAGAGGGTGCCGCGCGCGCCGGCGTCGAAGGCCCGGCAGTGGCCGTCGGGCGAGAGGATCGAGTCCTCCTGGAACCGGTAGCCCTCGCGCTGCGCGACGTTGATCGACACGCCGCCGGCGAGCGCCATGTCGCACTCCTGGTTGAGCAGCGCCTGGCAGGCGAGGTGGACGGCCACCAGCGAGGTCGAGCAGGCGCACTGCACGGCGTGGCTCGCTCCCTTGAGGTCGAGCTTGTAGGAGACGCGGCTGGCCAGCGAGTCGACGGCGTTGCCGATGATGAGCTGCAAGGGATCGACCGAGGAGAGCACCTGCGGGTTGCGGGCGAGGTTGAACAGCAGGTAGGTGCTGGTGGTGGCGCCGCCGTAGACGGCGACCACGCCCGCGGACGTGCCCGGCGCGCGGCCGGCGTCCTCCATCGCCGCCCAGCAGGTCTCCAGGAACAGGCGTTGCTGCGGGTCGAGCACCTCGGCCTCGCGGTGGCTGATGCCGAAGAACGGGGCGTCGAACTCGTCGATCCCCTCAGGGCTGGCGACCGCCGGCACCCAGGTGGGGTCGCCAGGCTTTCCCGACAGGAACTCGACCGACTCGACGCCGTCGTGCAGGTTGCGCCAGAAGGCCCGCACGTCGCGGGCGCCGGGGAAGCGCCCGGCCATTCCGACGATGGCGATCTGGTTGTCCAGGTTGTCGAGGGTCTCCGCTCGCTCCGTCATCGCCGCCTACGCCTCCGCCGGAGCTCGCCGGCCCCGCCTCGCCGCCCGCCGCCGCTCGCCGCGGTCCACCTGCTCCTCGAAGGCCGCTGCCGCCACCACCGCCGCGGCCTCGGGCTCCAGCAGCCGGGCGAGCAGGGCCACCGTCGGCCCCTCGAAGATGCTGACCTCGGAGACGTCGACGCCGAGGTCGCCCTTGAGCCGCGAGATGATGCGGATGGCCATCAGCGAGTTGCCGCCGAGGTCGAAGAAGTTGTCGTGGACGCCAATCTGCTCGATGCCCAGCAGCTCCTGCCAGACGCCGGCGATGCGCCGCTCGGCGTCGCTCTGCGGCGCGACGTAGGAGTTGGCCAGCATCGGCCGCGGATGGGAGGCGCGCGGCGCCTGCGCCCGCTCCAGCTCCGCCAGCACGTGCGAGGCGACGTTGCGCTCCAGGCGGGCGGCGAAGTCGTGGGTGGAGATGATCAGCCACGGCGACGCCGAGGAGAGGGCGCGGCGGAAGGCCTCGACCCCCTCGGCGCTGGTCATCCCCATCTTCAGCTCCTGCTGGCGCCACTCCTTGAGCTCGGCAGGAACCTGGGTCTCCACCGCCATGCCCACCTCGCGCCAGGCGTCCCAGCCCAGCGACAGGGTGACCTCGCCGCGCGCCGTGCGCTCTTGGGCGAAGGCGTCGAGGAAGGCGTTGGCCGCCGTGTAGTCGGCCTGGCCCGGCTGCGCCAGCACCGAGGTGATGGAGGAGAAGAGGACCATGAAGTCCAGCGGCCGGCCACGGAAGACGGCGTCGAGCGCCAGGGCGCCCCGGACCTTGGGCGCCAGCACGGCCTCGGCCGACTGGCGCGTCTTCACCTGCACGATGCCGCCGCCGGGCCGGCCGGCGGCATGGACGACGCCGTGCACGGCGCCGAAGCGTGCCACGGCCGCCGCGACGACCGCCGCGAGCGCCGCGGGATCGGCCACGTCGGCGGCGGCGACCATCACGTCCGCGCCCGCCGCCTCCAGCTCCCGCACCCGGAGGATGCGGCGCGACACCGGATCGTCCGCGCCGTGGGCGGCGATCCAGGCGTCCCGCTCCGCGGGCTCAGGGCACGGCTGGCGGCCCACCAGCACCAGGCGGGCGGCCACCGTGCTCGCCAGGAAGCCGGCGATCTCCAGCCCCAGCGCGCCGAGGCCGCCGGTGATCAGGTAGACGCCCCGCGGGCGCAGGCGGGCCGGCCGCCCGGGCTCCTGCGGCAGCGGCGCCGGAGCCCAGTCCTGCACCCAGCGGTAGCTGCCGCGAAGGGCGGTGACCGCCTCGGCGGCCTCGCCTTCCTGCGCCTCGCCCACGCCGGCCTCCCAGCCCGCCGCCGACGGATCGAGCTCGGAGGCCACCCGCGCCGCCAGGCGCAGCAGGCTGTCGCCGTTGGTGCGCGGCAGCACGAGGTCGAGGCTGCGGCAGGCGAGGTGCGGGTACTCGCGGGGAATGACCCGGCAGGGGCCGAGGATCAGCGCCTTCTCAGGCTGCAGCTCCTCCTCCCCCGTCACCGCCTGCAAGCCGTTGGTGACGGCGAGGATGCGGACGGGATCGGCGGCCCGCTTGCCGAGCGCCTGGGCGAGGAAGACGAGGCTGTAGAAGCCCAGCTCCAGGCTCCGGTCCAGCTCCTCGAAGGCGTTCCCACGCTCGTGGCGGTCGCGCGGGCCGTCCGGCGTCACGCCCCAGAGATGGAGCACCGCCCCGGGCTTGAGGCCCAGCCGGTCCAGCTCCGCGAGCAGCGCCTCGTAGCCGCCGGCGCTCCAGGCGTCGATGGTGAACTCGCGCTCGCCGGTGCGGGCGAAGCTCGATCCCGGCGTCACCCGCAGCGCCGTCTGGCCGCGCTGCTCCAGCACCCGCACCGTCTCGTCGCCCAGGCCGCAGCCGTCGGCGAAGATCAGCCAGGGGCGGTCGTCCTCGACGGGAGCCGCGGCGATCGCCGGCAGGGCCGGCAATACCGGCAAAACGGGGGCCGTCCGCTTCCACACCGGGGCGTAGAACCACGAGCCGAGATCGCGGCGGCGCTTGCCGGCGTCGCGCGGGCGGGAGTCCTTGCGCGGCTCCACCCAGTAGCGCTGGCGCTGGAACGGATAGGTCGGCAGCGGTACCCGCCGCCGCTTCTCGTGGGCGTGGAAGCCGCTCCAGTCGACCTCGGCGCCGGCCAGCCAGAGCCGGGCGAGCGAGCCGAGCAGGAACGGCAGGTCCTCGTCCTTCTCCCGCGGATGGCGCAGCGACGGCAGCACGGCGTGGCGCGGCGTGCGCGCCGGGTGCTGGCGCGCGAGGGTGGTGAGCACGTTGCCCGGCCCCACCTCCAGGAACACCCGGTCGGGCTCGGCCAGCAGCTCGGCCATGCCGTCCGAGAAGCGCACGGCGCAGCGGATGTGCTCCGCCCAGTAGGCCGGGTCGGTCGCCTCCTCGGCGCGGATCCAGGTGCCCGTGAGGTTCGAGATGTAGGGCAGCCGCGGCGGCGACAGGCGGACGTTCGACATCCACTCGCCGAACGGCTTCAGGATGGGGTCCATCATCGCCGAGTGGAAGGCGTGCGAGGTGTGGAGCGGACGCCCCTCGATCCCCCGCGCCTCCAGCCCGGCGCGCAGCGCGTCCACCGCCTCGGCGGGCCCGGCGACGACGCAGAGCGAGGGGCGGTTGATGGCGGCGAGCGAGAGGCCCGTGCCGGCGAGCAGCGGCAGCACGTCCGCCTCCGGCAGCGGCACCGCCAGCATGGCGCCCGGCGGCAGGCCCTGCATCAGCCGGCCGCGCAGGGCCACCAGCGACAGGGCGTCGCGCAGGGTGAAGACGCCGGCGAGGCAGGCCGCCACGTACTCGCCGAGCGAATGGCCGATCATCGCCTGCGGCCGCACGCCCCACTGCATCCACAGGGTGGCGAGCGCGTACTCGACGACGAAGAGGGCGGGCTGGGCGATGGCCGTCTGCTTCAGCCGTTCCGCCGCCTGCTCCTCCTGGTCCGCGGGCGGGAAGAGCAGATCCCGCAGGTCGAGCCCGAGGTGGTGGCGCAGCAGCTCGCAGCAGCGGTCCACCTCGGTGCGGTAGGCCGGCTCGGCGTCGTAGAGCCCGCGCCCCATGTTGGGGTACTGCGAGCCCTGGCCGGTGAACATGAAGACGACGGGCCGGTCGCCGGCCTCCGCCTGGGTGGTGAGGAGGCGCTGCGGATCGCGGCCGGCGAGCGCCCGCGCCGCGTCCTCCAGGTCGGTGGCGAGCAGCGCCCGGCGGTGGGCGAAGGGGCGGCGCCCCATCTGCAGCGTGTAGGCGACGTCCGCGAGGTCCATCATCGGGCTGTGGGCCAGGAAGTCCGTCAGCCGCCCGGTGGCGGCCTCCAGGGCCTCCGCCGTGTGGGCCGCGAGGACCACCATCTTCCACGGCCGCGAGGGGCCCGAGGGGATGAGGGCCGGCGCCTCCTCCAGGATGACGTGGGCGTTGGTGCCGCCCATCCCCAGTGAAGTCACGCCCGCCCGCCGCGGCAGGCCGTCCGTCTCCCAGTCGCGCAGCGCCGTGTTGACGAAGAACGGGCTGTTGGCGAAGTCGATCTGCGGGTTCGGCCGCTCGAAGTGCAGGCTGGGCGGAATCTGCTTGTGCTCCAGCGCCAGCACGGTCTTGATCAGGCCGCAGACGCCGGCCGCCGAGTCGAGGTGGCCGATGTTGGACTTGAGCGAGCCGATGGCGCAGAAGTTGCGCCGGTCGGTGTGGGCGCGGAAGGCCTGGGTGAGGGCCGCGATCTCGATCGGATCGCCCATCGGCGTCGCCGTGCCGTGGCACTCGACGTAGGTGAGGGTGTCGGGCGTCACGCCGGCGTTCTCGTAGGCCGTCGAGTAGACCTCCACCTGGCCGTCGACGCTCGGCGCCGTGTAGGAGACCTTGAGCGAGCCGTCGTTGTTGCAGCCCGAGCCCTTGATCACGGCGTGGATGTGGTCGCCGTCGCGCAGCGCGTCGGCCAGCCGCTTGAGCACCACGATGCCCGCCCCGTGGCCGCTGACGAAGCCCTTGGCGCGGGCGTCGAAGGTGCGGCAGTGGCCGTCCGGCGAGGTGGTGCCGCCCTCGTGGAACATGTAGCCCGAGATCTCCGGCAGGTGGATGGAGACGCCGCCGGCGAGCGACATGTCGCAGTCGCGGTTGAGCAGGCTCTGGCAGGCCACGTGCACTGCCACCAGCGAGGTCGACGAGGCGCTCTGGATGGTGATGCTGGGTCCCTTGAGGTTCAGCTTGTAGGAGACCCGCGAGGTCAGCGGGTCCTTGTCGTTGCCCAGCGACGCCGCGAGGGTGTCCGCCGAGGCCACCAGCTCCAGGTGCGACAGGAGGTTGGTGATCAGGTAGGTGTTCATGCTCTCGCCGCCGAACACGCCGACCCGCCCGAGCGGCTTGCCGGAGTTGTAGCCGGCCCGCTCCAGCGCCTCCCAGCAGCACTCCAGGAACAGCCGGTGCTGCGGGTCCATCAGCTCGACCTCGCGCGGCGACAGGCCGAAGAGCCCGGCGTCGAACTGGTCGACGTCGCCGAGGATCCCCTTGGCCTTGACGTAGTCGGGGTTGGCCACGAGGTCCGGATCGACGCCGGCGGCGAGCAGCTCCTCGTCCGCGAAGAAGCGGATGGCCTCGCGGCCGGAGCGCACGTTCTCCCACAGCTCCTCGACGGTCTTGGCGCCGGGGAAGCGGCCGGCCATGCCGATCACCGCGATCTCGTCGGTCTCCAGGCGCGCGGCGCGCCCCTGGCGCCCTTCCGCGGACCGCGCCGGGGCCTTCCGCCGCTCCACCTCGGGACGCCGGAGGGGGGCGGCCGGCCGGCTGAGGGCCGCGGCCAGCGACGACACCGTCGGGTTCTTGAACAGGTCGACCAGCGACAGGTCGCGCTCCAGCACCTCGCGCAGGCGGGCGTGCACCTTGGCCAGCAGCAGCGAGTGGCCGCCGAGGTCGAAGAAGTTGTCGTGGATGCCCACCTTCTCGACGCCCAGCGCTTCCAGCCAGACGGCGGCGATGATCCGCTCCAGCTCGCTCTTGGGCGCCGCGTAGGCGGCCTCCAGCTCCGGCCGCACCCGCTCGGGCGCCGGCAGGGAGCGGACGTCGACCTTGCCGTTGGGCGACAGCGGCAGGGCCGGCAGGACGACGAACGCCGACGGCACCATGTACTCCGGCAGCCGCTCCCGCAGCCAGGCCAGCAGCTCGCCCGGCGCCGGCGTCTGGAGGGCCGAGGCCACCAGGTAGGCGACGAGGCGCTTGTCGCCCGCCTCTTGCACCGGCACCACCGCCGTCTGCGCGACGCCGGGGTGGGCGCCGAGGACGGTCTCGATCTCCCCCAGCTCGATGCGGAAGCCGCGGATCTTCACTTGGTGGTCGTGCCGGCCGCGGTAGGCGATGTTGCCGTCCGGCAGCCAGGAGGCGAGGTCGCCCGTGCGGTACATCCGCTCGCTATTGCCGTAGGGGTCGGGCACGAAGCGGTCGGCGGTGAGCGCCGGGTTGTCGAAGTACCCGCGCGCCAGGCCGTCGCCCGCGATGTAGAGCTTGCCCGCGCAGCCGATGGGCATCAGGTTGAGCTCGGGATCGAGGATGTAGAGCTTGTGGTTCATCAGCGGCCGGCCGATGGGCAGGGTGCCGCCGGACTGCACGTCGGCCAGGCTCACCGTGTGGATCGTCGAGCAGACGGTGGTCTCGGTGAGGCCGTAGCCGTTGACGATGGTCGCCGACTCCAGGATGTGGTCGACGTCGCCCGCCGTCAGCGCCTCGCCGCCGCAGAGGATGAGGCGCAGCCGCGGCAGCTCGTCCTTCATGGCGTTCAGGGTGGCGATCAGCGACGGCACGGTCGACAGGATGGAGACGTTGGCGCGGGCGATGAGCTCGATGAGCTTCGCCGAATCCAGGATCTCCTCGCGGTCCGGCAGCACCAGGGCGCCGTCGGCGCAGAGGATGGGGAAGATCTCGCCCACGAAGCTCGCCGAGGCCACCGAGGTCAGCGGCAGCATGCGGTCCTCTTCCCCGGGGCTGTAGCTGCGGATGAAGGAGACGACGAGGTTGACGATGCCGGCTTGAGTCAGCGCGACGCCCTTGGGCTTGCCCGTGGAGCCGGAGGTGTAGACGACGCAGGCGGTGTTCTGCGGATGGCCGCGGCGGCGGGGGCGCTCGGCGCTCTCGCCGGCGATCAACGCCGCCAGGGTGTCGAGGCACAGCACCGGCACGCCGTCCGGCAGCAGGGGGCGCAGCCGCTCCTCGGTGAGCACCACCCGCGCCCGCGAGTCGCCGAGCATGAAGCTGAGCCGCTCCTTCGGGTACTCCGGATCGAGCGGCGCGTAGGCGGCGCCGGTCTTCAGGGCGGCGAGGATCGCCTCCACCAGCAGGTGCGAGCGCTCGAGGAAGATGCCCACCAGGTCCTCGGGTGCGAGGCCGAGCCGCAGCAGGTGGTGGGCCAGGCGGTTGGCCCGGCGGTCGAGCTCGGCGTAGGTCGTCTCGCGCTCATGGAAGACCACGGCCGGCGCCTCCGGCGTCTGCTCCACCTGGCGCTCGAAGAGGTCGCGCAGCAGCGCCTCCTCCGGGTACCAGGCGTGGGTATGGTTCCACTTCACCAGCAGCCGGTGGCGCTCCGTGCCGGTGAGCAGCGGCAGGTCGGCCAGGCGGCAGGACGGGGCCGCGGCGAGGCCGTTGAGCAGGGTCTCGAAGTGATGGGTCAGGCGCCAGATGGTCGTCGCGTCGAGCAGGTCGGTGTTGTAGTTGAAGGCGGCGACCAGCCCGTCCTCCACCTCCCCCATCGTGAGGGTGAGGTCGAACTGCGCGAACCGCTCGGGCAGCGGCATCGAGACCACCGGCAGGCCGCAGACGACGAGCCGCGACTCCGGCTCGTTGAGGGCCAGCGGCGTCAGGTCCTGGCCTTGAATCTGCGGCGCCCGCTGCAACACGAACATGGCCTGGAACAGCGGCGAGCGGCTGGGATCGCGCTCCGGCTGCAGCTCCTCGACCAGCACGGGGAACGGGTAGTCCTGGTGCTCCAGCGCGCCTAGGGCGTGCCCCCGCACCTGCGCCAGCAGCTCCTCGAAGGTGGGGTTGTCCGCCAGGCTGCTGCGCAGCACCACCGGGTTGACGAAGTAGCCGACGACGCCGGCGAGATTCGCCCGGCCGCGGCCGGCCGTGGGCACGCCCACCGGCAGGTCGGCCTGGCCGGTATAGCGGTAGAGCAGGGCCTGGAAGGCGGCGACCAGGGTCATGAACAGCGTCGCCTCGCGCTCGCGGCCGAGCTCCCTCAGCCGGTCCGTGAGGCCGGCGGGGAGCCGCCGGCTGATGGTGGCGCCGGCGAAGGTCTGCACCGGCGGCCGCGGCCGGTCGGTGGGCAGGTCGAGCACCGGCAGCTCGCCGGCCAGGCGCTCGCGCCAGTAGTCGCGCAGCCGCGTGCCGCGCTCGCCGGCCAGCATCTCGCGCTGCCAGCGCACGAAGTCGGAGTAGCGCAGCACCGGCGCCGCCAGGCTCGCCGGCTGGCCGGCGAGCTCGGCCTGGTAGAGCTGCCCCAGCTCTTCGAGCAGCACCGCCTGCGACCAGAAGTCGGTGACGATGTGATGCAGCACGACCAGCAGCACGTGCTCCTGCTTCGAGCGCTGGAACAGATGGACCCGCAGCAGCGGCCCGGCCGCCAGGTCGAACGGGCGCTCGGCCTCTTCGGACAGGCGCTCGGCCAGCGCCTCGCCGCTCCAGCGCGCCGCGCTCTCCTCGGTGAAGGGCGCCTCCAACTCGGGATGGACCCGCTGCACCGGCTCGCCCAGCGGCGCGACGAAGGTGGAGCGCAGCCCCGCATGGCGGCGGGCGAGCGCCTGGAAGGAGCGGCGCAGCGCCGCCCCGTCCAGCTCGCCTTCGAGGGTGATGGCCCCGGGTACGTTATAGGCGGAGCTCCCGGGATCGAGCTGATGGAGGAACCAGAGGGCCCGCTGGCCGTGAGAGAGCGGGTGCTCGGCGTCGTGGTCCTCCACGATCGCCAGGTTGGCCGCCAGGGCGTCCGTCCCCCGCCGGCTGGCGGCGAAGGCCCGCGCCACCAGGCCGGCGATGCTCTCGCCCTCGAAGAAGCTCTCCATGGGCACCGGCAGGCCGAGCCGCTCCTCGACGGCGTGGGCCAGCTCCATGGCGTGCAGCGAGTCCAGCGCGAAGCGCGACAGCGGTTCGTGGACGCTCACCGCCGTCCGCGCCACGCCGGAGCGGGCGGCGATCTCGGCCGCCAGCCAGGCGCGCGCTCCCGCCTCGGTCGTGAGGTCGGCCGGCTGGGGCTCGCCATGGCCATGGTCCGGCGTGCCCGCGGCCTCCTGCTCCCAGGCCGCGATCACGGCGAGGTCGCCGCGCAGGTACGAGGCGCGGCAGGCCTGGCGCTGCACCTTGCCGCTGGAGGTCTTGGGCAGCGTCGCGGTGCGGATCAGCACCGCCGCCAGCAGCATCACCTCGTGCTCCTCGGCCACCGCCCGGCGGATGGCGTCGAGCACGCTCTCGAAGTCGGCGTCCCGAGCATCGCGGCGCACCTCCTGCACCACCACCAGCCGCTCCTCGCCGCTCGCATCCTCCACCGAGAAGGCGGCGCCGCAGCCGGGGCGCAACGCCGGATGGCTCTTCTCCACCGTCAGCTCGACATCCTGCGGATAGTGGTTGCGGCCGCGGATGATGATCAGGTCCTTGAGGCGGCCGGCCACGTAGAGGTCGCCGCCGTGGAGGAAGCCGAGGTCGCCGGTGCGCAGGTAGGGTCCCTCACCCGCCGCCGTCGCGGCCTGGAAGGCGCTCTCCGTCAGCTCCAGGCGGCTCCAGTAGCCGCCGGTGACGCTCGGGCCCCGCAGCCAGATCTCCCCCACCTCGTCCTCGCCGCGCCGCGCGAGCGACTCGGCGTCGACGATCGCCACTTCGAGACCCGCATCGCCGGAATCTTTGGGGCTGGGCCGGCCGCTCGCCACCAGGGCGCGGGCGCCGCTTTCCTCGTCCGCCGTCACCACCCGGTGGCGCTCCAGCTCCGCCGCTACGAAGCGGCCGGTGACCGGCGGCTCCCCCGGCGCGCCGCCGGTGACGAACAGCGTCGCCTCGGCGAGGCCGTAGCAAGGGAAAAGAGCCTCTCGGCGGAAGCCGCAGGGGGCGAACGCCGCGGCGAAGCGCTCCAGGGTGTCGGCCCGCACCGGCTCGGCACCGTTGAAGGCCACCTGCCAGCGCGACAGGTCGAGCCCCGCGAGATCGGCGCTCCCCACCTTGCGGGCGCACAGGTCGTAGGCGAAGTTCGGGCCGCCGGAGATGGTGCCGCCGTAGCGGGACACGGCGGCGAGCCAGCGCAGGGGGCGTTGCAGAAAGTCGACCGGCGACATCAGCACGCATGGGCAGCCGGCCCACAGCGGCTGCAAAAGGTTTCCAATCAATCCCATGTCGTGGTAGAGCGGCAGCCAGCCCACCACCACTGACTCCTCCGTGGTGCCGAAGGCGCGCTGGATGAGCCGCTCGTTGTGCACCAGGTTGCCGTGGCTCACCATGACGCCCTTGGGCGCCGAGGTGGAGCCCGAGGTGTACTGCAGGAAGGCGAGCGCCTCCGCTCTCAAGCCTGGGTCGCGCCACTCGGCCGCCGCCTCGACGTCGAGGCCGTCGGTCGCCAGCCACTGCACGCCGGGCTCGCCGCCCAGCAGCCGCTCGGCGTTCGGCAGGATCGCCGAGGTGGTCAGCACCACCCGGGCCCGGGCGTCGGCGAGGATCGTCCGGACGCGGGGATCGGGCCGGTTGGGGCGCGGCGGATAGACCGGCACCGCCGCCGAACCGGCGTAGAGACAGCCGAAGAACGCCGCGGCGTATTGCAGCCCCGGCGGATAGAGCAGAAGAGCCCTTTCGCCCGCGGCTTCCAGAGCCTGCAGGCGGGCGGCGATCGCCCGCGCCTGGAGGTCCAGCTCCCCGTACGTCAAGTGGACCTCCCTCGCCTCGCCGTCGAGCAGGAAGGTGTAGGCCCGCCGGTCGGGCTGGTGCAGGGCCCGCCAGCGCAGGACCTCCACCAAGCTGGAAGCTTCACTCCGCGGATCGAAAGGCTTTTCGCTCATGTGCTGCTCCTCTCCAGGCGCTCAGAAATCGAAGCGCCGGGTCACCTTGGCGATGATCGTCTTGCCGGGTGTCAGTGGGCTGAAACCGGAATCGTGGCGAATCTCGTCGAGGTCCTGAACGTCGTTGTAGACGATGAAGAAGTCCGAGCCCGGGCGGTACGTCCAATCGACCATGAAATTGCCGCGGTAGTTGTCGCCCTCGCGCCATTGCAGGGTGGCGCGGAACAGCAGCGTCGGCGTCAGGGAGTAGTCGACCGAGGTCTGCCCGATCTGGGTGACGAAGTTCCCCCACGGGGCGTTGACCCGCACCCGGTCGTAGGTCGGCGAGATGAACAGGCCGTCGAACGGCCGGATCACCACCGACAGGTAGGTGCGCAACCGGTCGCCGCCATAGTAGCCGCCCTCGTGATACCAGAAGGTGAAGCCGACACGGTGGGCGTAGCCGGAGGAGATGCCGGTGAACAGGCTCTTGAAGCGGTAGTGTCCGGCCGGGATGACGGCGTTCTTGTCGACCGCCAGCGGCGTCGTCAGATTCTCGATGTCATCGTAGTAGAGGAAGGCGACGCCGCCCGAGGCGAGCGTCGAGAAGCCGCCCTCGTAGGTCGTGAGCTGCGTCTGGAGGTTCCCCTTCTGGTCGGTGATGTGGTTGGTGTCGAGAACCAGCGTCATTTTGTGCAGGCGGAGGAAGTTGTCGTCGGCGAGGGTGAAGGTCGACAACAGGTCGGTGTGGTTCTTGATGATGCCCGCGCGGGTGAGGAACCCCATCTCGGGGTTGAAGTTGTCGCCGACATTCGTATAGCGGTGGCGAAGCCGAAACAGCTCGCTCTTGTAGACGATGTCTCCCGAATAGGCGGTGTCGCGCTTGTCGACGCCCGGCGTGTCGGTCTGCGCCAGGTAGCCGGCCGTATACCAGCGGTCGCCGAAGTCGAAATCCCAGTCGAAGCCGGTGCCGCGGTTGTGGTCCTGCCCCTGTGGGTCCTTGTTGAGCCCGATGAGGCCGATGGTCGAGCTGCCGAAGAGCTGCTGCTTCAGGCGCAGAACCGTGTAGTTCGTCTGTGGCTGGCGGACGCGGTTCCCCTCGTCGTCGATGTAGGTGGTCGCCTCGGTCGTCATGTTGAGGAAGCCGATGCTGGTGTTGCCCGCGCGGCCCGTCACCTTGGCGCCGCCGGCGACCGGGATCACCACCCGGCCGTCCTCGGCCAGGCCGATCTGCCGGCTGAAGAAGAAGTAGAACTTCTCCGGCACGTCGAACGGCTCGGGACGGTCGCCGAAGTAGAAGAGGTTGGCGCCTTCGAGGAAAAACTGGCGCTGCTCGGGATAGAAAAGCTTGAAACGCTCGAGGTTGATCTGCTGCTGGTCGGCCTCGACCTCGGCGAAGTCGGTGTGAATCGTCAGGTCCGCCGTCACCTGCGAGGTGATGTTGATCTTCAGATCGCCGCCCGCGTCCTTGGTGTCCTGGGTCATGGCATGGAAGTCGCGCTCGTCGCGGGCGATCACGTAGGGCGTGAACTGGTACCGGCCGCCGGTGCCGAGGTCGGTCAGGCCCTTGATGTCGCCATACTCCGAGATGTTGAAGCCGGGAGCGGTGCCCGGATGGCGCCCCACCGGCTTCCAGAACGAGGCTTCCTGGGTGCGGGGATTGAAGCGGCGGATGTTGAAGCCCCAGCTCTGCACCGCCGTGCTGGGGAAGCGCAGAGTCTTGAAGGGAATGGCGATCTCGGCCGTCCACCCCTGCGCGTCGCGGCGCGTGACGGCATCCCAAAGGCCGTTCCAGTCGACGTTGATCTCCTCGCCTTCATTGCGCACCAGGGCGTCCGTCTTGGCGCCGATCGGGTTGACGCTGAACAGGTAGCCGTTTCGCCGGTCGTGGAAGGTGTCGAGGATGATGCTGATGCTGTCGTCGTTGGACAGGTCGGCGTCGACCCGCATCGAACCGGTGAGCAACTTGTCGGGATGCGCGTCGTAGCACCGGATGGCGATATAAAGGTTGCGCGAGTCATAGCCCATCCAGACCTCGGTCTTCTGCGTGGAAGGCTTGCCGGCGTTGGGCTCGAGTTGGATGAAGTTGGTGAGCAGGTTCCCCTCCTGCCAGACGGGGTCGCCGAGATCGCCGTCGATCACCGGCACGCTGCTGAAGCGGCGGATGTTGACAACGTAGTTCTGGTCCTGTGGGGCCTCCGTCTGCCCGGTCGCCTGCGCGGGCGCGCCGACCGGCGGTGGTACGTTCGGAGGAGGATTGACCTGCGTCGGCTCCTGCGCGGCAACCCCCACGGCCGATATCAACGACAGCAAGACACAAGCACATCTGCTCTTCATCAAACTCTCCTCGGAGTAGCCTAGAGACGGCTCATATCTGGCGTCTGGAGACGCCAGCAGAGAAAACTATCGTTAACGACCGACCTTCAGGCCGAAAGACGAAACCGGATACAGCGAGCAACTCGCCGGGGCGAATATTTACGAAAAAAGGATGAAAAAGCACATACTCGGAATGGGTTCACCTAAAAGCCGCGTCCCCGGTTTCCAAGTGCCGGGGCATAAGAGAAGCGGGACACCTCAAGGGAAATTCAAGTCGCAGGTCCCCGGCTGGGGTAAGCTTCGAATCCTTTACGGCGGTTCGCCGGGTTTTGGATGCAGATTTGGATGAATATCGGATTGCAATCAGCGGAGTGAAAATCGAGATGGCGCAGCAGCCAGAGCCCGCGGGGCCTCTCCCCACCGGGCACGTCCACTCTCATCCGGGGCCTGCGGGGCACTCCCACCATCATGCTCCGGCGAGCTTCGGCCGCGCCTTCGCCATCGGCGTCGGGCTCAATCTATCATTCGTCGTCCTGGAAGCAACCTGGGGCGTCCTCTCCCATTCCCTGTCGCTGCTGGCCGACGCCGGCCACAACCTGGGGGACGTCCTCGGTCTGCTGCTGGCCTGGGGCTCGATCGTCCTCGCCCGCCGGGTGCCGACGGAGCGCCGCACCTACGGCCTGCGCCGCTCGACCACGCTGGCGGCGCTGTTCAACGCCGTCCTGCTGCTGATGGGCGTGGGCGCCATCGTCTGGGAGGCCGTCAGCCGCTTCCACCATCCGGCGCCGGTGGAAGGCCGCACCCTGGTGTGGGTGGCGGCGGTCGGCATCGCCGTCAACACGGCGACGGCCCTGCTTTTCGCGTCCGGGCGCAAAGGCGATCTCAACATCCGCGGCGCCTTCCTCCACATGGCCGCCGACGCCGCGGTGTCCCTGGGCGTGGTGCTGGCGGGGTTCGCCATCCTCGCGACCGGCTGGCTTTGGCTCGATCCCGCGGTGAGCCTGCTGATCTCGCTTGTGATCCTGGCCGGGACCTGGGGGCTGCTGCGCGACTCCTTCAATCTCGCCCTCGACGCGGTGCCCCCAGGAATCAAGAAGGCCGACGTGCAGAAGTACCTGGAGGGCCTGGCCGAGGTTTGCGAGGTCCATGACCTCCACATCTGGGGGATGAGTACCACCGAGACGGCGATGACCGCCCATCTGGTGATTCCCAACCGCCAGCCGGACGATTGCTTCTACCGCGACGCCGCGCGCGGGATGCACGACCTCTTCGGCATCGAGCACGTCACCCTGCAGGTGGAGAACGGCGATCCCGACACCCCCTGCCGCCAGGCACCGGATCACGTGGTGTAGAGCCACTCTCCGAGTCCGGCGTAGATGACGATCTGATACTAACGTGCTTGCTCCGTAGGGCTAGCCATGTATAAACTAGTCCCGTGAGACTTCGAGGAGGCGAGTCATGGTGACCAAGGTGCAGAAGTGGGGCAATAGCCAGGGAATCCGCTTTCCCTTGAGAGTCATGCAAGAGGCCAACATCGCCATTGGCGACGAGGTCGACGTGACCGTCCAGCAGGGACGGATCATTGTCGTGCCCTCCGAACGTATCCGTGGCAAGTATCGACTCGAGGACCTCGTTGCCCGGATGCCTGAGAACTACGAGCCGTCCGAGGAAGATTGGGGCGCTCCCATGGGCCGTGAGGTCTGGTAGCGGATGGCAGCCTACACCCCCGCCAAAGGGGATCTGATAGCGGTGACGTTCGATCCCCAATCAGGTCATGAGCAGAAGGGCCGGCGGCCGGCTCTGGTCATCAGCAACTCTCTCTTCAATCAGCAGACCGGCATGGCTATCGTCTGCCCGATCACCAGCACACAGAGGAACTTTCCCTTCCACGTCGCCCTACCGGAAGAGAGCTCGGTCACTGGATTCGTGATGGTGGAACAGGTCAAGGCGATCGACTTTCGGTCTCGGGGGGCCCGGCACATCGAGAAGATCTCCATTCCTATTCTGAACGAAGTACTGAGTATTCTCGATGCCTGCGTCTACTGAGCGAGACCCGCTTCCTGGCAGATGCTCCGTCTACCGTGGCAGATGCACCGTATGCCACGGCGTTTTCTCCATCTGCCGTGGCAGATACGCCGTATGCCATGGCATTTTCTCCGTCTGCCAGGGCAGACGGGCCGTATGCCGCGGCAGATGCTCCGTCTGCCCTGGCAGATGAGCCGTATGCCAGGGCAAATGAGACGTATGCCATGGCAGATGCTCCGTCTGCCGTGGCAGATGAACCGTCGACCATGGCAGATGCGCCATATGCCGTGGCATTTTCTCCGTCTGCCCTGGCAGAAGGGCCGTATGCCGTGGCAGATGCTCCGTCTGCCACGGCATTTTCTCCATCTGCCACGGCAGATGAGACGCCGGTCGTGGCCGGCGGCAGGTAAGCCATACAGGTTTTCCCCCACGTAGAGCTGCGACGCAAAAGTGAGGCGGTAGGGTTGCGGCAGACTGGCATATACTCCCCCGCGCTCAATCTCCGGAGCGGCCGGAGGAGCCCAACCGAGTCCAACCCGACCTCACGAAGGGAGACCCCATGAAGAAGGACGTCCTCAAGAAGGGCCCGAAACTTCAGCTCAGCCGCGAGACCCTGCATATCCTCGAAGAGCCGCAGCTCCTCAAGGCGGCCAACGGTGGCTTCCTCACGAAGCCCTACGTCCAGTGCACAGGTACCGGCACTCTACTCTGCTAAAGTTTCCGAGGGAGAAAACCGAAGGGTGCCGACGACGATCTTGCGCCGCGAACCTCGCCGCGGGATCGTCGCCGCCACCGAGGTGGTCCACCTCACGCTCAAACTGCTGAGCTGATTGAAGTTTGGAATGGTGAGCCGTCAGAGACTCGAACTCTGGACCCGCGGATTAAAAGTCCCATTCACCGCTATACGTCCCAACACCTCCCAACACGTAAACCCCTTTTTCATCAGTGGTTTCGGTGGGGAGTCTGCTTTTGGCCTTGTTGCCTCTTGATGGCGAGAATTGGGCGGCAGTGTCCCGCCAGTGTCCCGCCGCCAGAACTTCCGCCACCTGAGTAACCGATGCTCCCGGTCACCCTCCAGAGGGGGACAAGTCCCCCTCTGGACTCCCCCTCTCTCAAGAAAGTACCCTCTTTCTTCCCGGCCATTGTCCGGCCCGGGCCGGTTGCCGCCGCTACTTTCAAAGAGGCCCAGAGAGAACAGAGACCAGAGAATACAGAGATCAGAGCGGGAATGGGGACAGCACAACCCGGAAACCTAAGGAGACGCCCCGGTAGTCCGGGAAGTCCCAGTTGCGGTAGGCACAACGGACGCCCCCCGCGGGGTCGTCGAACGCCCCGCCGCGCAACACACGGAGGCTTTTCGCGGATATTTCCAAGCTTTCACGGCCATCCTCTGCCTTGTAGGGATAGGGCCCCTTTTCGCTCCGCGTCCACTCCCACACGTTACCGCTCATCTCCTCACAGCCAAACAGACTCCGACCGCCGCTGAAGGCTCCGACCGCGCTGGCTTCAAAGAGGCCCACAGCATCGTAGTTCGACCGGTTCGGGTCTGCCTCGCTCCCCCACGGATAGATACGGCCATCAGTTCCACGAGCTGCCTTCTCCCACTCCGCCTCCGACGCTAGGCTCACGCGCAGCCTTCCCGCCATCACGTCCGCCCAGGGACCACCCTGCTCTGGCATCTGCCCAGCCAAGTCCCGCAGCCGCTCGGTCAGCCAGCGGCAGTAAGCCAGCGCGTCGTGCCAGGTGACGGACGACACGGGAAGGTTCGCCGGACCCTCCAGGCTGCTGGCCTCCGCCGGCACGTAGTCGCTTGCCGCGACAAAGGACCGAAACTGACCCACCATCACCGGAAAACGGGCCATCCAGAAAACTGGCAACGTCACCTCATGCTGCGGCACTTCGTCCCTGAACGAGCCCGGATCGACCTTCTCGTCACTCCCCATCAGGAAGGGACCCGCAGGCACCTCGACGAATCCCAGCATCGCCTCCCGCGGCAGATACCACCTCTCGGCATCGAACCGTGGGTCTCCCAGGGCTGCCAGCGCTTTACCAGCCGCCGCTCGCTCCCGCACCGGGAAGACTTCCGAGCGCAGCAGACGCACCAGCCAGCACCTCACCCGGCCGAGCTTCGGCTCGTCGTCCTCGTCAACCTGAGACAGGTTGGCCGATTCCGCCAGCGCCTGGCCGGCAAGAAGCGCTCCCCATTCGTCTTGCACCGTCCCGCCACCCGCCGCCTCCCGAAAGCAGAGCTTGTCGGCCAAGTGCCAGACACTCGACTCCGCCCCCCGCGCTGCCTTGGCACCGGCCAGCAGCACCACCTCCCGCCAGCGTTCAGGATCCTCGCGCCCCAGCCGAGCCGCCTCTTTCGGAAAGTTCCGGGACGTCAGATGACAGGCCGCCAAGTATTCTTGAAATGTCCGGTGAGGAAACGTATAGATCCCAGCCCCTCGCTCGACCAGCAGACCCGCACGGTCCCGCAGGTAGGCCACGAGCTGACGGGCGTCCGCATCGGGGTTGCGGCTCAAGTGGAGCAGTCGCGCGACCAGCTTGCCCTCTTCGATGTCCGCCGTATCCTTCAGCCCCGGCTGGGCACTGTGCGCCTCGAAGGCTACTGCATCGAGCGCCTGCCGGACCTCTTCGCGGTCGACCTTGAGCCACTCGGCGAGGCTCGCCGGCACCAGGACCGGGGTCCCCGCTTCGTCGAGGTCCAGCCGGCGGCGCTCCCAGGTGTTCAGCAGCAGCTCCACCGCCTCCGCGTAGAGCTCCTCCCGCCGCTCCGGCAGGATGCCGCTCTTCCACGCGTGCAGGCTTGCCATTAGCGTCAGCAGCAGCGGCCTCTCGGCCAGGTCGAGCAACCGGTCGCTCGCGAAGATCACCCGGCGCAGCAGCGTTGCCCGGCCCCGGGCTTCCGCCTCTGTGAGCCGCCCTTGTGCGGCCATCTGCTCATACCAGAGGCCCACGAAGAGGTCGATCTGGCCGCGGCTGAACGGCGCCAGGACCGCCTCTTCGAAACCCCGCACCCGCCACTGCGGATTTTGGTAGGCGTAGGTCCGGCTGGTCACCAACACCCGGCTCTCCCCCAGGCAGCCCGCGAAGCCCTCGATCGCCTGGCGGATCTGGGGACGACGCCTCTCGGCCTCCGGCACTTCGTCCAAACCGTCCAGGAGAACCACGCCGCGTCCTTCCACAAGCTCTTTGCGCAGCTCGGGGAAGACCTCGGCCAGCCCTGCCCGCCCGAGCTCCCGCTCCAGGAACCGCCAGAGATCTTCGGCCGCCGCCCGCTCGCCAGGCGGCGGCAAACCTCGAACCGCGAAGTCGCGCAAGACCACTCGCACCGGAAAGAGCCTTCCGTGGGTCCAGGACTGAGGGTCTTCTCCGCTTTCCCCATCCCCGCCGGGAAGTGGCGAGGTCAGGACCTTGAGGTTCGCTTCCGGCCGGTCCAGGATCTCTCCCGCCATGCAGAGCGCCACGAAGTTGACGAAGGTGCTCTTGCCACTCCCAGGGTCGCCCAGGAGTACCAGCCGCGAGTGGGTGTTGAGCTGCTCCAAGGCCGAGACCGGACGGCTCTCTCGACCCGGCTCGAGTGGCTCGCTTCTCTCCCCCGGCGAACGCGTCAGCAGGGCGGTGTAGACCGTCTGGAGGCTGAGCCGCGCCTTCCCCTCATTGGCGACCGCAGGATCGACCCCGGTCAGGTTGAGAAAGCCGGTCTCCACGAGGACGTGGCGCAAGTAGGCCTCGCGTAGCGAGACTTCACTCGGACCGGCCCGAGGCGGCGCTGGGTTGGTGATGATGATATTGCCGCCAGCGGCCATTCCCCCTGCTCCGGCGGCCACGGCCCCGGCGCCATTCGCGACGGCACCGCCGCCGCTGGCGAGAAGGGCCTTCAGGGTCTCCCTCTGGGCGAGAAGGCCCGCGATCAACCGATCTGCCTGGTCGGGTGGAAGGGCTGCGCGCAACGCCTTCTCGCCGGCGAGCGCCGCTTCGACCTCCGCCAGCCTGAGCGCCGGATCGGCCTGCTCACTCACGCTCGCGAGGGCCTCCCGGCATTCCCGGCCAGGGCGCGCCGATCACCACGTCCCTGCCGGCCGCGACGCCGCCCTTTCCTGCCGCCACGGCCCCCTTGCCCTGGGCGATCGCCCCGTCGCCCACGAGATGGGCCCACGAGGCACGGGGGCCGGCGGCTTGAAGGAGTTGCGCCACTTCGCTCGCGAGACCGGGTTTGGCGGCGAGGATCTCCTCGATCTGAAGCTCGACGGCGCCCTTCGCCCGGGGATCGTCCGGACGCTTCGCCAAAACCTCCACCGCTCCCTGGGCATGATCCTTCGCCGCGATCTCGGGACTGAGCTTCCCCCAGAGCGCCTTCGCCTTGTCCCACAGGCCCTCGCCAAACTTCTCGCCCACCTCCTCGGCCACCTTCTCTCCCGCCTGTTGCAGATAGGGAAGGAAGGGGGCGAGAAAGGCGACCACACCAGTCGCGAGCGTCGCTAGGTCCACCATTGGCGATCTCCTCATCGCTCAGGTCACCGGGCGGCCTCTTGACCTTGGCGATCTTTGTCGGTTCCCGGAGAGTTTAGCAACTCCCGAAGCTCCGCGGGAACTCTCCCCAGAATCGCCTTGCGCAGCCCTGTCGTATTGCCGTAGCGGGCATGGTTCTCCCAGCTCTCAACCGTGGCCGCCACGCTCTCCAAGGGGATCTCACCGGCGCGCCAGCCTGCGACCAGGCCGGCAAGACGCCGGCTGAAGGCCACCCCTTTCCGCCTCTTGAGGAGCCGTCGCGCCCGGAAGACGACGAAACCCAGGAAGGGAATCCCTTCCTCGACCGGCCTCGGATGAGCACCCGGATGGACGGCCAGGCGCAACGCCGCGAGACGCTCCACCAGGGCGCGCTTGGCGGCCCAGAGAAACTGCTTGTCGTTACCGAAGACCACGAGGTCATCGACGTAGCGCACGTAGCCCGGACAACGTAGCTCGCGCGCGGCAAAGTGGTCGACCGCGCTGAGGATCACGTTGCCCCAGAACTGGCTCGTCAGGTTGCCGATCGGCAGGCCCCGGGGCCGGTTGATGGCGAACAGATCGTCGCCCGGGTAATAGACCATGTCATACACCTCGGAGAGCACGTCCTGGCCGCTTTCGAGGATGCGATCGATCAGCCAGAGGACCTCCTCGTCCGGGATCTTCGCCGCCAGGATCATGCGCAAGACCTCGTGGTCGATGCTGGGAAAGAACTGCCGCAGGTCAAGCTGCAGCACGAATGGATGGCGGCAAGCGAGTTGCTGGCAGCGATCGAGCGCGCGGTGGGTGCCCTTGCCTCGGCGGTTGGCGTAGGTGTCGGCGATGAAGCTACGCTCGAAGATCGGCTCGATCACCTGCACCAGCGCGTGATGGACCACCCGGTCACGAAACGGTGCCGCACTGATCAGTCGCCGCTTCGGCTCATGGATGAAGAAGCTTGAGTAGGAGCCTGGCCGGTAGCTTCGAGCGACGAGCTCCGCCTGGAGGCCGATCAGTTGATCTTCCAGCCGGTGCTCGAAGGCCGCCACGTGAGGATGGCGACGCTTGCCGCGGCTCGCCTCGCGAAAGGCCAGCAGGAGATTCTCCCACGAGGTCAGCGCCGTATACACAGTAAAAACCCGCCCCGCCCCAGGGCTCGCGCCCAGGGGGCGGGGCCGTTGCTATATGCCCGGCGCGGGCTTGAGACCCGCGCGCGGCCAGGAACGGGCTCCGCCATTCTTCGCCTCGGCCCGGAAGGGCATCAGACGCCCCGCCCGGCGTTTCCGGCGGCCGAAGAGCGTGGACAGCACAACCCGGAATCCTATGTTGTCGTTCCGGTTGTCCGGGTTGTTCCAGTTGCGGTAGGCACAACGGACGTTCCTCGTGGTGTTGTTGAACGCCCCGCCGCGCAACACACGGAGGTGCTCCGAACCCGCCCCCGCGAACCACCGGCCCCGAGGGGCCGAGAATCGCCTCATGCCACCGTCGCTCTCTGCCAGCCGCCGAGAAGCCGGCCGATCTCGGCCACCATCTCGGCGGCGTGGCCGTACTGCCCGTCCGTGAGCCACCCGAAGCGGCTGGCGAGGCGAAGATAGACCCGCAATCGGGCCAACGCCTCGTCAGCCTGCCGCAGGCGCTCGACGCGCCTGTGGCCCTGCCGCTGGTCCGCCTCCTCGAGGCGCTCGCGCAGATCGAACGCCGCATCGAGAAGCCGCCGGGTGAAGTCGTGCCGATGGGCACGCGGAAAGTGATGGCTCGCGGGCAAGAGCCACATCAGTAAGTCGAACGTCCGGGTGAAGATCGGCATCTCTTCGCGCGCCATCTCTTCCCAAGAGATTACTTTCTCAGGACGACCTTGTCCAGAAGTTCCCAGAGGGGGAAAAATCCCCCTCTGGACTCCCCCTCTGATTCAAGAGGCCCAGAAAGAACAGAGGCCAGAGAAAACAGAGATCAGAGCGGGAATGGGGACAGCACAACCCGGAATCCTAAGCCGTCGTACCGGTAGGCCGGGCCGTACCAGAGGCGGTAGGCACAACGGACGTCCCCCGCGGGGCGTCGTAGAACGCCCCGCCGCGCAACACACGGAGGGATTGCGCGGACACTTCAAGATCTTCCCGCCCGTCCTCGGCCTCATAGGGATAGGGCTCATCACCACTCCTCGTCCACTCCCAAACGTTGCCGCTCATCTCCTCGCAGCCGAAGACGCTCGCACCAAACGGAAAGCAGCCGACGCTGCTCGTTTCACCAAGCTTTGCGTCCCCATAGTTCGCCCGGTTTGCGTCTGCCTCACTCCCCCAAGGATAGATCCGACCGTCTGAACCACGTGCTGCTTTCTCCCACTCCGCTTCCGAAGGCATCAGACACCGCAGTCTTCCCCCGGCCAGCTCTGACCAAAGGGCACCACACTCTCCTCGCCTCTGCCGCTCCAGTGCTTCCTTCCGTAGCCGATCTCCCAGCCAACGGCAATACGCCATCGCCTCCCCCCAACTTACCGCCACCACCGGATGGTTCGCTGGACCCTCCACGCTACGACGATCTTCAACCGTTCCTGCGGTCGTCTCCACAAAGGCCCGGTACTGGCCCACGGTCACCGGAAAGCGGCCGATCCAATACCTCGGCAGACAGATTTCGTGCTGAGGAAGCTCGTCATCCCAAGCCTGAGGATCTTTTTCTTTGTCGCTGCCCATCCAGAATGCCCCCTCCGCTACTTCGACGAATCCCAGCAAAGGCTCCCGGGGCAGATACCAACGCTCCTTGTCGAAGCGAGGGTCCTCGAGCTTTGCGAGCGCCTTGCCCGCCGCCGCCCGCTCGCGGGCCGGGAAACTCTTTAGGCGAAGAAGGTGGGCCAGCCAGTCCCGAAGCCGAGCAAGCTTCGCCTCGTTCAAGCGGCCCACCCGCGAGAGATCCGCCGACTCTGCCACCGCCTGGCCGGCGAGCAGCGCTCCCCACTCGTCCTCCGGTCCCGTGTCCTCGTCATCGACCAGCCGGTCGCACAGCGCATCGGCCAGGTACCAGACCGCACCCCGACCCATCTTCGCACCCACCAAGAGCACCACCTCCCGCCAGCGGTCCGGGTCTTCCCGCCCCAGCTTCGCCACTTCGTCGGGGAAGGTATCGGCTCCCGTCAGGTAGCACGCCGCCAGGTACTCCTGAAACGTCCGGTGCGGGAACGTGTACATCCCACGTCCCCGCGCGAGAAGCAGCCCGCAACGATTCTCTAGGTGGGACAGCAGCTTCATTGCGTCGACCTTGCCTGCCTTCTCAATGCCGGCCTCGCCCCGCAAATCCAGCAGGCGCTCGGCCAGCCTCCACCCGGGCACGTCCGCGGTTCCCTCCAACTCGGTCTGCCCGCGATGGGCCTCGAAGGCCAGCTCCTCGAGCGCCTTGCGGACCTCGTCGCGGTCCACCTCAAGCCAGGCGGCGAGACTCGGCTCCGCCATCACGAGTTGACCCTTGCGGTCCCGGCGCGCTCGCTGCTTTTCCCAAACATTGAGCAGCAGCTCGACGGATTCTTCGTAGAGCTGCTCCCGCCGTTCCGGCAGGTCGCCCCCCCGCAGGGCGTGGAGGCTCGCCATCAGGGTCAGCAGAAGCGGCCGCTCGGCGAGGCTCAGCAGACGGTCGCTCGCGAAGATCGCCCGCCGCAGCAGCTCCCCGCGGCCCTGGGCCTGCGGCTCGGGCATCCTCCCGAGTGCCACTTGATGGTCATACCAGAGCCCGACAAACCGCCCGATCTGCGCCCGGCTGAAGGGCGCGAGGACCGCCACCTCGAAACCCGGCAGCCGCGCGCCCGGGTCCTGATAGGCGTAGGTGCGGCCTGTCACCAGCACCCGGCTTTCTCCCACTCCCGTGGCGAACTCGGCGACCACCTGCCGGATCTGCCGGCGGCGGTCATCCGTCTCCGGAACCTCGTCCAGACCATCGAGAAGCACCAGAGCGCGGCCGGCCAGGATCTCCCGCTTGAGAGCCGGGAAGAACTCGGCATGCCCCGCCTCCTCCAGCTCTCCCTGAAGAAACTTCCAGAGCCAGCGGGCCGTCGCCGGCTCGCCCGGCTCTCCCAAGAGTCCTTTGGCGGCGAAGTCCCGCAGCACCACCCGCACCGGTAGGAGCCGGCCACGACTCCAGGGTTGGGGTTTCTCCTTGCCATCGTCCTGGGGCAACGGAGCTGTCAGAAGCGAGAGGTTGGCGTCGGCTCGGCCTAGCCTCTCCCCCGCCAGGCAAAGTGCCAGAAAGCTGACGAAGGTGCTCTTGCCGCTCCCAGGGTCGCCCAGGAGAACCAGCTTCCGATGCCGGTCTACCTGCTCGAGGGCCGAGCTGCGAGCCTCCTCCTCTCGTCTCGGCTCCCGGTCCTTGCCCGGCTCGAAACGCGCCGAGAGAGTCAGCAGCGCCGTATAGACCGACGGGAGCTTGAGACGCAGATCCTCTCGGCTGTCGGCCACCTCGCGATCCACCACCGAAAGCGGCACGATCTCGGTCTGCTCGATCAGCCGGCCGAGATAGGCCTGCCACAGGATGCCTTCGTCGGGACCGAGACCTTCCGGTCCCTGATTGTGGAGGTGGAGGTTGACGTCTCGGCCGGCCCCGATCCCATCCACGACAGCCACGGCCTGGCGGCCGAGCGCCGCCGCCACGGGCTTGCCGGCAAGCCGGCTCGCGATCTCCTCCGCCAGGACCAGATCAGCCGCGAGGATCTCTCGCAGATGCCTCTGCCACTCCACTCGCGCCGGCCCCGCCTCGGGCGCCCGGGCTGCTGCCGCCAGGGCCCTGACGGCCTCGGCCCGGCTCTCCACCGGCTGCCGGACACGGCTCCAGAGCTCGCGGACCTCCTCCGAGGCTCCGGCCGCTTGGCCGTTATCCCCCGCTGCTGGCTCTTCCCCCTCGGCACCAGGCTGGACCAATTCCGGGAGGGCTGGAGCAAGCACCACCGCCAAGGACTCCGCGATCTGATCGATGTCCACTGCTTCCCTCCCATGGGCCGAGATTCTGGGAGTTTATCAAACGCATGGGCCCTAAGAGGGTGTCTCAAAAGTTTCCGAGGGAGAAAACCGAAAGGTGCCGACGACGATCTTGCGCCGCGAACCTCGCCGCGGGATCGGCGCGGCCAACGAGGTGGTCCACCTCACGCTCAAACTACTGAGCTGATTGAAGTTTGGAATGGTGAGCCGTCAGAGACTCGAACTCTGGACCCGCGGATTAAAAGTCCGCTGCTCTACCAACTGAGCTAACGGCTCACAAGTCGGGCAGTATAGCCCAACCTCAGACAGGGTTGCTGCGTTCAGCGCTGGTCGAGAACCTTGCCCAGGCGGCCGGAGGTGATGCGGTCGAGGTCGGCGTGGGTACGCACGATCGTCTCCTCGCGGCGGGGGCCGGTGGAGACCAGGGTCACCGGCGCCTCGATCTCCTGCTCGATGAAGTCGATATAGTCGCGGGCTTCCTGCGGCAGGTCCGGCCATTCGAGGATGCCGACGGTCGGGCGCTTCCAGCCCTTGAAGGTGCGCAGCACCGGCTCGGCGGCTTCCAGGCTGCGGCGGTCCGGCGGGAAGTCGCGCAGGGTCTCGCCGTGCAGCTTGTAGGACACGCAGACGGGGATCTCGTCGAAATCGTCGAGCACGTCGAGCTTGGTCAGCGCCACCGTGCTCACGCCGTTCAGGAGTTGGCTGTAGCGCGCCGCCACCGTGTCGAGCCAGCCGCAGCGCCGCGGCCGGCCGGTGACGGTGCCGAACTCGTTGCCGCGGTGGCGCAGGAACTCGCCCGTGGCGTCCGTCAGCTCGCTGGGGAACGGGCCGCCGCCGACCCGCGTGGTATAGGCCTTGAGCACGCCCAGGGCGCCGTCGATCCGCGTCGGCGGCACGCCGGTGCCCGTGCAGGCGCCGCCGGTCGTGGAGCTCGACGAGGTGACGAACGGGTAGGTGCCGTGGTCGAGGTCCAGCAGCGCCCCCTGCGCCCCCTCGAAGAGCAGGCACTTCCCCTCCTTGATCCAGCCGTTCAGGAGCTGCTCGGTGTCGCGCAGGCTGGGCTTCAACCGCTCGCCCCATTGCCGGCACTGATCGGCGTAGGCGGCCGGCGACGGCAGCGACTCGCCGCCCAGACTCGTCAGCTCCACCTGAATGCGGGAGAGAAGGACGCGCAGGCGCTCTTCGAGATCCGGCGCGAAGAGGTCCACCATCCGCAGGCCGAAGCGCGAAGCCTTGCTCTCGTAGGCCGGGCCGATTCCCCGCGAGGTGGTGCCGATGCGCCCCGCGCCCCGCGCCTCCTCCCGAGCCTTGTCGAGCTGGGCATGGCAGGGAAGCAGCACGTGCGCCCGGTTGGAGATGAACAGCCGGCCGTCGAAGCGGACGCCGGCCTCGTAGAGCCGGCCCAGCTCGGAGAGCAGAGCATCCGGCGCCACCACCATGCCGTTGCCGAGGACGCACACCATGTCCGCATGCAGGATGCCCGACGGAATGAGCTGCAGGGAGAAGTGCTGGTCGCGGAACTTCACCGTGTGGCCGGCGTTGTGGCCGCCCTGGTAGCGCACCACGCCGTCGAACGCGGGGCAGAGAAGATCGACGATCTTCCCCTTCCCCTCGTCCCCCCACTGCATCCCCACGATGACGGCGTTGGCCATGCGTTCCGCCTTGTCCAGAGAAATAGAATCCCAGCCCTGCGGAAGCGCAGAGCGCAGGGGACACTAACAGACGAGGGGGGGAGGGGCAAGGTCCCGCGGGGCCGGTGCTCACCCCTCGTCCTTGCCGCCGAAGATCGATTTCAGGAAACCCTTCCGCTTCATCTTGAGGGGGCGTTCGGCGCTGCCCAACTGGCCGGTGTGGCCGGACAGGTCGGCCGCCGTGACGTAGAGCTCGATGGTCTTGTTCTGGTGCAGGTCCGGCGGCACGTCCAGGGTGTAGTCCTCGCCGGAGAGGTGGCGCACGGCGACCTTCGTGTACTGCCCCCCTTCGGCTCGCGCCCAGCCTTCCGCGGCCTTGACGGCGAAGTCGTCGGTGATCCGCAGCGGGACCGTCGCCGTCTTCCCCTTCTCGTATTCGGCCTCGGGGCTTCCCCGCAGGACCAGCACGGGGGCTTGACGGTCGGCTTGAGCGAACTGGGCGTTGAGACGCTGCCGCAGGTCCTGGACGCGGTCCGCATAGCGCCGGCCCGGCTTGACGTCCGCCAGCAGTTGCAAGCCTTCGAGCGGCTTGTTCGCCTTCCCGGACCGGTCGACGGCGGCGAGGATCGATTCCATGTCCTGATCGCTCTGCCTCTCGGCGGCGATGTGGCCGGTACGCGCCGCGAGCCCCGCTCGCTCGGGCCAGGCCTGGCGCAGCCATTCGAGCCGGCTGGCCGCCTCGTCGTACTGGCCCGCGTCGATGGCGGCGTCCACCTCGGCCTCGACGGCTCTCGCCGCCTGGTCCCGCAGCTCGCCGGCATGCGCCGCGCCGGGCAGCTCCTGGAGGAGCGCCGCAGCCTCGCGGATCACGGCGAGGTGATCGCCCTCCTTGTCCGCTCTCGAAAGCCCGGCTTCAGCCTCCAGGCCCCGGCGAGCGCGCTCCAGGTCCTTCCGGCCGGTGGCGGGCAGCGCGGCTTCGTCCGCCGCCGGAATGGCATTGACCGCCCGCCGTAACGCGCTCGGGTCGCCGGTCTCGAGCGCCCGGGCGAGACGGGCGGCCAGCTCCGCTCGCTTGAGCGGCGCCAGGGAATCCCGCAGCCGCTGGTAGCGGTCGCGCTCGTCCGGCCCCAAGACCTCGCGGTCCCGTGCAGAGATCGAGTCCAGCGCCGCTTTGACCGCCTCCAGGTCGCCCTTGGCGAGAGCCGCCTCCGCCCTCCCGATTTGCGGGTTGACCCTCGGCGCCGGCTGGGCCGGAACCCGCGGCGGCGGAGGCGTGGAAACAGCTTTCGGCACCGGCGGCGGAAACCGCTCGGGCCCCCTCCGGAACCCAAGGAACAGAAGCCCCGCGAGCAGAACGATGCCGGCCGCAGCTCCCACGGCGATCAACAGCCGGCCCTTGCCCGGCGGTTCGGTAGGCGCCACGGGGATCGGCGGCAAGGTCGGGAGCTCTGGCCGCGGAGGCAGGGACGGCGCGGGCGGGGCAGCCGGCGAAGACGGGAACGGCAGGAGCGTGGCCCCGATCTGCCGGCTGGGTTCGGGCTGGGGGTTCTCGCCAGGCTCCGGCAAACCGGAAGGCACTACGGCGACCGTTTCCGCGGCCGCCGGAAAGGCTCGCTCCGGCCGGACCGCCACGGTCACCGCGCCGGCGGCCCCCAGCCCCGGCACGAACACGGTAGCCCGCGGTGTCACCGCCACTTCGATACGGCCGAAAAGGGCTTGGTGCAATGCGCGCCGAACGTCCGCGCAAGACGGGAACCGGCCCTTCGGATCCTTTTGCAGAGCGGCTTGAACGAGCGTACCCAGCGCCTCGGAGTCCGCCAGCCTGGCGGCGACTTCCTGCGGCACGGCGACCTCGGAGTAGATTCCAGTGGAAAGACCCAGGAGCCGGTAGACCAGACCGCCGAAGTCGAAGAAGTCCTGTCGCCAAGCCTCGTCAGCCGGCGGAGGGGCCTCAGGGCGCAGCGCGGGGCTGCCCAGACCGAGGATCTTCACCTGCTCGCTGCCGGCGACGGTTGCGACCAAGAGGTTGGCCGCCTTCAGGTTCCGGCATGCGAGCCCGGCTTGTGCCAGAGCCTCGAGGCCGTCCACGACACCCAGCAGAAGCCCCAGCGCCCGCGTGGGCGACAGTCCGGAGAGCTCCGTGAGGCTTTCGCCGGAGATGTACTCCGAAACCAGAAAAGCGCTGCCCGCGGTGGTGAAGCCGAAGTCGAGCACCCTCGGCAGATTCGCCTGGTGGATGGATTGCAGGCCGCGGCAGAGCTCCAGGAACCGCTCGTGCTGCTCCGCGGACTCGGCGCCGTCGCTGTTGAGCAGCTTGATCGCGACGGTCTCGCCGGACTGCGTGTCGATGCCGCGAAAGACGCTGCTCGTCTCACTCGCGGCGACCAGCTTGTCCAGCCGGTAGCGTTCGGTGATTCGTCGGAGGACGGACATCGGCTCTTCCGGCGGGTCTCGGCCGTCAGGAGTCGAGCAGCATGACGGCGATCTGCCGGCGCAGCTGGCGAAGCTCGGCACGTTCGCCGAAGCGTTCGGCGGCGCGTTGCAACTCCCGGAGCGCCTGCTGCGGCTCGCGGGTGGAAAGCAGCTCCGCGACCGCCTGGGTCGCCGTCCAGAATTCGCTGATCTCGTCGGCCTCTGAGGCCTCGAAGGGAGGTGCCGGCGGTGGGGCGGCGGCGGTCTGGTCCAGCGCCTTGCGGGCTCGGCGCTCCAGGCCCTCCAGACGTGAGCGGAGCCTGGGCAGGGGGTCCGCATCGCCATGGACGGCCGCCGTCGATTCCAGCAACTTTGCCACCGTCTCCAACTCGCCGCGGTCGAGATGGACCTCCAGCGCCGCGACGGCCAGGGCCAGCTCGGCGGCCCGGTGCCTCTCGACCCTCTTGCGGCGCTGCAGAACCGCCACTTCTCGCTTGAGGGCCAGGAGGCCGGGGTTGCCCGGTGCCAACTCGGCCGCGGCGGCGAGCTCGGCCTGGGCGGCGTCGAGCCGCATCTCGCCAGCGAGCTGGCTCGCCTTGTCGAGATGGGCTGCCAGCGCACGCCGCATCTGCTCCAGGCGCTCATACGGCTCGCGCAGGGACTCGGCGGCCTGGAAGCGGAGGACCGCCTGATCCAGCAGGGCTCCGGCCTCTTCGAGGTCCCCATGGTCGAGGCGGTCGCGGATGTGGGCGACGACGGCGTTGAGCCCCTGTATGCGGCGCTCCGCCCGGCGCAGATCGCCCAGCCGCTCGCGCAGCGCCTCCACGGCCTCCTCGCCGTGGGCCGCCGCGGCCTTGGCGAGGAGAGCCTCCGCCCCGGCGAGATCCTCCCCGGCGAGGCGCTCTTCGATCTTCTTGAAGCTGAGCGCCCGGCGCTGCTCGCGCCGCTTGCTCCGGGCCTTCTCGCGCAAGGCGGCCTCGAGCTCATGGGTCAGGACGTGGACCTCGAGGTTCTGCGGGTCGAGATCCGCGCTCTTGCGCAGCTCCCGGAGCGCCCCTTTGAGGTCCTGACGCGCGGCGAGCTCGCGGGCGCTGGCCAGCCACGCCGTCAGCTCGGCCAGGCGCTTCTCTCCGGCTTCGATGCCGGCCTGCAACACGGCGGCCTCGCGGCTCTCCGGATCGAGGTGCAGAGCCTTCAGGACCTCGGCGAGCGCTCCCCGGAAGTCCTGCTCCTCCGCCAGCCGCCTCGCGCTTTCGAGATACGCCGCCACCATGTCTGCGACGGCGCGGCGCCGCAGCCCGGCAACCTGCTCATACAGGGCGGCAAAGGCCTCCTGCTCGCCCAGGCTGGCTTCCGCGCCATAGAGCAGGATCTCGGCCGCCCGGTAGTCTCCCCTCGCCAGGGCCGCTTCGATGCCGGCCAGGGCCGCGGCCAGCTCGCGGTTCTTCTCCTCCTGGAAGCGGCGGGCCTCCGCCATTTCGTCCTGCGTCGTGTAAACGGCGGATCCCTCCGCGGCCGGCGCGGGCAGTGTCACGAGCGGCACCGGCCGCGGGGTCGAGACCAGATCGAAGCTCTCGTCTAGCCTTCCCTGGGTGCTGCCGGCTTCGGGGCGGAAGGACGAGCCCGCGGGGGTGAACGGCTTGCTCAGCAGGCGCTTCAGCTCTTCCGGGGCCAAGCCGGAAGCGGCCCGGAATGCGCCGAGGACGAGCGACAGCTCCCGGGCGCTCGTGAACCGCTCTTCGGGATCTTTGGCGAGCAGCTTGAGCACCGCGGCGCGCAGGCCGGCCGGCACTCGGCCCGTGGGATCGGATTCAGCGAAGTCGAGGGGCGGCCGGAACAGGTGGCCGGCCATCAGCGAGGGGGCGTCCTGTCCCTGGACGGGAAACCTGTTGGTCAGCAGCACGTAGAGGACGACGCCGAACGCATAGAGATCCGTGCGGGCGTCGACGCGCCCCTCGACCTGGAACTGCTCCGGCGCGGCATAGCGGAGCTTGCCGAGGAAGGTACCCGTATGGGTCAGAGGACTGTCTCCCACGCTCTCCAGGGTCCTGGCCAAGCCGAGATCGATCAGCTTGACCAGGGGCTGGCCGTCCTCGTCCTCGGTCAGCATGAGGTTATCGGGTGAGATATCCCGATGAATGAACCCCCGGGTGTGGAGATATCCGAGCGCCTTGAGCGACTGCCTTGCGACCTCCAGGGTAAAGTCCAGAGACGGTGGACCGTGCAGTGCGGCGACCTCGTCCAGGTTCGTGCCGTCGATGAACTCCATCACGATGAAGGCCGTGCCGTCGGCGTCGAGCGTGAAGTCGTAGAGCTGCGCGATGTTCGGGTGGCGCAGCTTGATGGCCATGCGCGCCTCGCGCAGGAAGCGCGCCTTCAACTCCTCGTCCTCTACCAACTGCTGGCGCATCAGCTTGATGACGCGGATCTCGTCGAGGAGGCGATGGCGGACCTTGTAGATCGCACCCATTCCCCCTTCCCGGAGCTTCTCCAGGATCTCGTACTTACCCTCGATGCGTCTCAAGGGGATAGCCGCCGCTGCCACTGGGCCCTCCCAGGTTGTCTGGAGCTTGAACGGCGAGTTTAAGTTTCGGGTCGTGAGTTGTCAACGAATTGCTCCATTTCCCTGAGGGAATGCCGCAAATACAATCGTTTCAACAAGGCAAGAAGGTGCTAGCATCCGAGTCGACGTTCAGCCTGAGGACGAGCCTTGCAGACCTTTCTCGACATCGCGACCATCCTGCTGCCCCTGGCGTACCTGCTGGTGGCGGTCGACTACGGCTTCCTCTTCTTCTCGTCGCACCCGGTCGCCGAGCGCACGGCGACGCCCGCGTTGCGCGGCGCCGTGCTGTTCCACTGTGCCTGTCTCGCCGCGCTCACCGTCCACCGGCACCAATTCCCCGCCGCCACGGTGTCGCAGGCGTTGTCGATGGTGGCCTTCTTCGTGGCGGTGGTCTACGTCTTCGTCGAGTGGCACGGTCGGGCGCGCTCCACCGGCTTCTGGCTGGTGTCGCTGGTCTTCTTCTTCCAGCTTCTGTCGTCGGTGCTGACGCGGCCGAATCCGCCGGACCGTGCCATCTTCCACGACGCGTTCTTCTCGATCCACGTGCTGCTCGCCCTGCTCGGCTATACCGCGTTCGTGGTCGCCGCCGGCTACGGCTTCCTCTATCTCCAGCTCTACCGCGACCTGAAGGGCGGGCGCTTCTCAACCTTCTACGGCAAGCTGCCGCCGCTCGAGGTGCTGGAGCGAATGATGATGGGCGCGCTGCTCGTGGGCTTCGCGGCGCTCACCGGAGCGCTGGCGTCCGGCGCCATCTGGGCCAACCGCCTCTATCAGGATCAGTGGCTGCACGATCCCAAGATCCTCTTTACCGTGGCGACCTGGGTGCTCTACGCCGCGGCCCTGCTGCTGCGCCGGCTGCGCCGCTGGCAGGGGCGGCAGACGGCGCTCGCGAGCCTCGCCGGCTTCGGCGCCATTCTGTTCTCGCTGATGGCCGTCAACTTCTTCTTCACCGGCTTCCATGGATTCCACTAGGCCATGAGCGCTCCTCTGCCCGGCTCGCTCGGACCGCCCGGCCATACCAGGCAGGAACCTCCCCTGTTGCTCGTCGGCACCGACTACCGCTGCTCGCCCATCGAGCTGCGGGAGAAGGTGTCCTACGGCAAGGAGGAGACGGAGGAGATGCTGGTGCATCTGCTCGCCCGCACCGAAATCGCCGAGGCCTTCCTCCTCTCCACCTGCAACCGCACGGAGGTCTACCTCCAGCCACGCGACGAGGAGGGGGCTTACAGCGCCATTCTCAACATGGTGTTCCTGCATCGCGTGCCGGAGCTGGAGCGGCCGGGCCGGCTCTACGTCAAGCGCAACGGCGAGGCGGCCCGCCATCTGCTGGCAGTGGCGAGCGGCCTCGAATCCATGGTGCTCGGCGAGCCCGAGATCCTGGGCCAGGTGAAGCAGGCGTCGGCCCTCGCCGAGGCGGTGGGAGCCGAGGGTCCCGTCCTGCGGCGCCTCCTGCGCTGCGCCTCGTCGGCCGGCAAGCGGGCACGGCAGGAGACGGCCATCACCTCCGGCGCCGTCTCCCTCGGCTACGCGGTGGTCGAGCTGGCGCGCAATATCTTCCGCGGCCTCGAAGAGTGCCAGGTGCTGCTCATCGGCGCCGGCGAGATCGCCCGCTCGGTGGCGCGGCCGGTCGTGGAGCGCGGCGCCCGCGAGCTCCTGGTGGCCAACCGCAGCCCGGAGCGGGCGCAGCAGCTCAAGGCAGAGCTCCCCATGGCCGAGATCGTCTCTTTCGAGGAACGCCTGGGGGCGCTGCGGACGGCGGACGTGGTGCTCGTCACCACCGGCGCCGACGAGCCGGTGCTCACCCGCGCCCATATCAAGGCGGCCATGAAGCAGCGCCCCTCGCGGCCGCTGCTGGTGGTGGATCTCGGCGTGCCGCGCAACGTCGAGCCCCGCGCCGGCCGTCTGGAGAACGTATTTCTCCACGCCATCGACTCCCTCGATACCCTCATCCAGCGCAACCTCAAGCGGCGCAAGGAGGAGGTGCCCAAGGTCGAGGAGATCATCGAGCAGGAGCTCGCGCACTTCCGCTCCTGGGTCCGCGGCCTGGAGGCGGAGCCGCTCATCGCCCGGCTCCAGAAGCAGGCGGAGAAGATCCGGAAGCAGGAGCTGGAGGCCGCCCTCGCGCGCTTCCCCCAGGAGACCCACGAGGAGCTGGAGCGGCTCACCCGCTCGCTCGTGCGCAAGATCCTCCACCACCCCAGCACCCGGCTGCGGGCCCGCGACGGCGCGACCTCCGGCATGAACGACCTCTCCCGGCTCGACATGGTGCGCGAGCTGTTCCACCTGGATGACGACGACACCGCCGACTGACGCCCTGCGCCTCCGCCTGGGGACCCGCCGCAGCCCTCTGGCCCTGGCGCAGTCCGGCATGATGGCCCGCGCCCTGGAGGCGGCCAACCCCGGCCTGGCCGTCGAGCTGGTGCCGATGATCACCCAGGGCGACGTGGAAAAGGGCGACCTCGCCCTGGTGGGCGGCAAGGGGCTTTTCACTCAAGAATTGGAGAACGGCCTGCTCGACGGCTCGCTCGACCTCGCCGTCCACAGCCTCAAGGACCTGCCGGTGACCCTGCCGGCCGGCCTCGTGGTGGCCGCCTACCCCGAGCGGGCCGACCCGCGCGACGTGCTGGTGAGCACGCTCGCGGAGGATCTCGACGGCCTGCCCGCGGGCGCCGTGGTGCTGACCGGCGCCCTGCGGCGGCGGGCGCAGATCCTCATGCGCCGGCCGGACCTGCGCGTCGAGCCCCTGCGCGGCAACGTCGACACCCGCATCCGCAAGTGGCGCGAGCAGGGAGCCGGCGGCGTCATTCTCGCCGGCGCCGGCCTCGCCCGCCTCGGCCTCGAGGGTCTGCCGGCCCATCCAATCGCGACCGGCGTGCTGATCCCCGCCCCCGGCCAGGGCATCCTCGCCCTGGAAGTCCGCGAGGGAGGTCCCGCCGAGGCGCCCTGCCGCACTCTGAACCACGCTCCCTCCGCCCGCGCCGCCGTCGCCGAGCGCCGGGTCGTCGCCGCCTTCGGAGGCGACTGCACGCTCCCCCTCGCCGCCTGGGCCCGCTCCGATGGCTCCGGCGAGGGAACCTTGCGCCTCACCGCTCTGCTCGCCACTCCCGACGGCCGCCACTTCGCCCGCGGCGAGGCGACGGGAGACGATCCCGACCGGATCGCCGGGGATTGCGTCGAGGCGATGCGGAGGAATGGGGCGGACGAGGTTTTGGCGAGGATTCGGGGGTGACCGGCCTGCGGGTCGTCGTCACCCGCTCCGAGCACCAATCCGACGGCCTCGCCGCCGCCTTCATCGCGGCCGGCTTCCGGGTCGAGCTGCTGCCGCTCCTGGAAGTCGTGCCGCCGGCGGACCCGCGCCCCCTGGAGCGAGCGGCTACGGAGCTGGCGCTCTACGACTGGCTGGTCTTCACCTCCGCGAACGCCGTCGAGGCCTTCATGCCGCTGACGGGCGGCGCCCTCCCCGCCCGGGTCCGCGTAGCCGTGGTCGGCCCGGCCACGGCTGAGGCGTTGCGCGGCTTCGAGGTCGAGCCGTTTCTGGAGGCGCGTCGGGCCGATGCCGAGGGGCTGGTCGCGGATCTCGCTCCCTACGTGACCCGGCGCCGCCGCGTCCTCCTGCCGCAGGCGTCGGATGCCCGCCCCACCCTCGCCGATGGCCTCGCCGCGGCCGGCGCCGAGGCCGTGACGATCGTGGCCTATGACAAGCGCCTGCCGCCGGAGGCGCCGCGGCGGGCGGCCGAGCTGTTCGCCGCCGAGGCCCTGGGCTGGGTGACGTTCACCAGCCCGCGCATCGTCCGACATTTTGCGGGACTTTTCGGAGACGACTGGGAGCGGCGGCGTGGCGAGCTGCGGGCCGTCTCGATCGGGCCGGTCACCAGCGCCGAGCTGCGCCGCCTGGGCGTGGAGCCGGCCGCCGAGGCAGCGCGGCCGGCGGATGAGGTCATGGTGGCGGCGGTGGTGAAGGCGAAACGAAGCGGGCGATAGGTCTCGCCACCGGAGCCCTCACCACTCCTTTCCTTTAAAACTACGGGGTGCGATCAATGCGTCGGACGACCGGGTCAGGCGTCACGAAGCAGTTGCCGTCGCTGGAGAAAAACACGTAGGAATCCGCCAGAAAGAGGTTCACGCCATTCAGATAGCTGCACTCCACGTAGGCGTCGAGACCGCCGGGATTGACCGGAGTCCCGCCGTAGTTGAAGTCCCGTCCGGCAAGGCTGTAGACCGGCACGGGACCCGGCGCCGTGGTCACCCCCGTGTTGGGATTGACGTCCCAGGCCTTTCCCTTGAGCTGCCAGTGGTCGCCGGGGACGCAGCAGTCGGCGACGTGGAAGTCGAGGAACGTCGCGTTGGTACACTGCACCCGGAAACCCACCACCTCGGCAGGACCGGCGGACCGGCAGATCCACTGGTCCCTCCAGATAATCTTGGGGTCAAGAGTAGGCGGCAGGGGGAACGGGAATCCCGTCGGCGGGTGGATGCCACCGCCCGAGAACGGCCCCAGGCTGGTGCTGAAGTTGCCGCTCGACTGCGCCCCCGCCGGGAGGGCGCTCCACATCACCACGAAAACCAGGCCGAAAATCTGAAGGGCTCGCTTCATCATCGTCTCCTTTCTTAGCCATACATTAGTGATGCTGCTAAAAGAAAGAAAAAGCGAGCCGGTTCGAGCCGGTTTTTTATCGGCGGCGTTTGATCCCCGTCACCGTGTCCGGGTTGCGCCGTAGCGGGCCGGCCTGATCCTTGAGATAGCACATCCCGTTTTTCAGATTGAAAGAGTAGGCGGCGCAGCGGCGGTCACGGCGGCACTCCTCCCGACAGCCCTCGTCGCCTGGGGCGCGAAAATTCGTGTAGTCACTGCCGTAGTAATCGAATCCCGGCTCGCGGGAGAGGTCGCCGCCGCCATGCGGAGGCCGGCCGGGACCTTCGTCGTCCCGTCCTTTGCGGCCGGTCACCGTTTCGCCGTTCCGCTCGCGGTCGCCCACCCGGTCCTTCAGATAGCAAACACCGTTGCGGCCATTGAAGGTGTAGGCCTGGCAGCGGCGGTCCCGTCGGCAGGCGTCCTGGCAATCGCCCAGGCCGCGCGACCGGAAATTCGTGTAATCGCCGCCGCGGTAGTCGCTACCCCGCTCTTCGCTGAGAAAGCGGTCACCCCCTCCTCCCGGGCCGGGACCGGGGCCGCCGCCGAACCCCTCCTTGACGCCGGAGACGGTCCGCGAGTCGTAGCTGGTTTTCGTCACCCGGTCTTTCAGATAGCACAGGGAATTCACCGAGTTGAAGGTGTATGCCGCGCAACGGCGATCCTTGGCGCAGGCCCGCTGGCACTCCCGCAAGTCAGTGGTGCGGAAGTTGGTGTAATCCCCGCCCGGCCGATCGACTTGAGGCTCTTCCGAGAGGTTCTGCGCCGAGGCTGCCATCGGCAGGGCCGTCAAGGCGAGGATCGTCCATAGGGTCCTGCAGAGCTTCGTCATGATTCATTCCCTCCGGGGAGAGTCTACTCGCTTCAGCCACTGCACCGCCGTCTCCAGCACCACATCTTTCCCCTCTCCATAGGCCGCGTTGAACGCCGCTTCGTCGAGAGGCACTCTGTGATCCGGGGGAATGCCGCCCAAGCCGGATGCGTCGCTGTCCACCTGGATCTGCCCCTGGGCATCGAGCGATGGCGCCTGGGGAAAGACGAGCTTCAGGCCGCCGGGGAAAAGGACGGTCTTCTGGTTGATGCCGAAAGAGCCCTGCGTGGCAGACCAGCCAAAGAGGGCAACGCCGGGCAGCCCGCGCAGTGCGAGCGGAATCCCCTCGCCGGAGCTCAGCGTGCTGGCGTCGACCAGCACGGCCACCTTCCCCGTCCAGCGCGGCTCCTGCGGAACGAGCCGCACGGTGGTCTCGGGATGGGGAAGGAACCGCCGCGTCTCGGAATCGTAGACGGCGGCCATCTCATAGAACCTTTCCCGGCGCTGGAAGAAGGCCGAGAGCCGGGCGATCATGGAATCCTGGCCGCCGATGTTGCCGCGGACGTCGAGGACCAGCCCCGGGACGTTCGCGGCGCGGAAGCGCTCCAGGGCGCGCGCCACGTCCCGCTCGGGATGAAGATCGAAGAGGGCCGGCAGCTCGAACTTGATGCGGATGTAGCCGGGGCCTTCGGCAAGGCGCCGCACCTCGATGGGACTGCCGAAAAGAATGTCCCTGATGACGTTGAACGGCTTTGGCTCTTCCGGCTCCTCCACCGCCGTGAGCTCGACCGTGCGGGCGAGCCTCTCGCCGCGGTTGCGGAACGTCAAGGAGGCTTTGGAGCCCGCGGCGCCGCGCACCAGGAAGCGGGCCTGCTGCAATCGCCGCCCCTCGGACGTGGCCGGCGGCTCCTCGCTCCACAGCACCGGGACGCCGCCGAGGGCGTCGTGGATCGGCGCGCCGTTCCAGACCAGGATCTCGGCCCCGAAGCGCATCCCCGCCCCGGCCGCCGGTCCGCCGGGCGTCACCCGCTTCGCCAGCACGCGGCCGTCGTCGAGTTGCACGATCTGACAGCCAAAGCCGCCGCCCACCTCGTCGTGCCGAAGCCCGTGGTCGTCCTCTTGGATTCCCACATGGCCGTCCGGCACGCTCCAGGCGAGCTCACGCAGGGCTCGATACCAGGCCCGCTCGTCCTTGCTCGCCTCCGCCGCCGCAACCTGGGGCGCGATCTCGGCATGAAGCACGGCCCAATCGATCCCTTTCCAGCGAGTGAACGGATACTCGGCGATCATCTGGTCCCGCAGCGCGGAGAACGAGCCCGTCCACGAGAGCGATGTCAGGTCCGTCACCGTCTTCTCGTTGAGCAGAGCGGCAAACCGGTGCCGGGATTCCAACAGTCCCCGCATCTCCACCACCCGGTCCGCCCCAAATACCACCAGAACCAGCCCCCCAACCGCCGCCACCCGCTTCCCCCATCGCCACCGGGCCCCTGGAACTCGGTGCCGGCGAGAGAAAACGCGAGGCAAGGTGAAGAGGAGCAGCAGCCCCACGACTGCATACAGAGGAAGGGACGCCAGGACCAGAAACGCGGATATTCCCGAAGCCGCCCAAGCCTGGCCAACCGCCACCAGCAGCCCCACCGCCGGCAAAAAATCCATCCACCGCGAAAGGGGCCGGTCGATCCAGATGACGTAACGTAGAAGAAGGGCCGAGGTGAGGACGACGAGCAGGACGGTCAGGAACGAAGGCATGGGCGGCTGATTCTAAACCCCTTGACCGCGAGGAAAGGCCTCACCGCCTCAACCACGACGTCTCCCCCAAGGTAGAGACGCCCCGCGGGTACCCCGTGGGGCGTCTCCGGCGCGGCGATATCCTCTCGACATTCGGCGACGACTGCGGGCATCACATCCTCGCATCCACCGGCCTGAAGGGCCGAGATCCCTCAGCCTGAGGCGAAGCCCTAGGAACACAGTCCCTGAGAAAATTGCCAGCCCTGAAGGGGCGAGATCCGGCCTTTATCTCGCCCCTACAGGGCTGAAAAAACATTAGGGTTCCGCTTTCCTAGGGCGTTGCCCTAGGCTAAAGGATCTCGGCCCTTCAGGCCTGAAGACTCTACGGCACAGGCTTCTTCCCCGTAACGCCCCACTGAATCCGATCGATGCCCTCGTTCGTCAATCCACTCCGGAGATCGACCCAGGTGAATTGTTTGAGGAACATTGGCAGATCGGGCTTGCTCGGAGCCCCTGGGAGCAAAACCGGGATGACAGGCAAACCGCGATCCACGAACTCGGACAAGCAACCTCGCATCTCCCGATCTTGCCACGGTCCGATGCCGTCGCTGCCCACCAAGACCGCAGCCGCTCTGGTTGTCTGTACGATCCCTTCAAGCGCCTCTTGCCAAGGACGACCGGGCACGAGCTCCCATTCATCCAACCACACCGTCAGCCCACGCTTCTTCAGATCCTCGCCGAGCTGACGGACGGTGGGTTTGTCTTTGCTGTTGTGGCTAAGAAACACGTCGAATCCGGTAGAGGCTGAGACAATAGGCATCGGCGTTGGCTCCGTTTCGGTTTCGGATTGAATCGGCTCCAGCGGATATTCCGTCAGTACCCCGCTATCCAGTTGTTCGAGCACCCGTCGGGTCCGCTCGCCACGCGGGTTGATGTCCGCCTCCGATTCAGGATCTCTCAGCTTGCGCCAGAGCTCCAGCGCCTCAATGAGTTGCCTTCTGGCTCGGTTGATCAAACCCCGAAACGAGGCCGGAAGGCAGTCGAGCTCTTTCGGAACGAGATCCGCCTGACCGAGTTTCTGGGCCGCTTGAAGAAGCAACGCCTCGCCAAGCAGGTGACGGCCTTCGGCGATGCCCCAGGCGTAGAGGCATTCGGGGTCAGTGGCGGCGAGGAGCTCGGGGAAGCCGGATTCGGCGGGCGGGTGAACGCCTTCGTCAAGGGCAACGAGCACGTCCCGTTCGGCGTCGGCGGCGCGGCCTTCGTGCAGGGCCAGTTGAGCGCGCACGATTAGCAGGTCAATGTGGTAGATACCGTAGCCGCACTCGCGGGCAATGCGGAGGCCTTCTTCAAGCGCCGATGCCGCGTGTGCAAGGCTTCCTCGTACGGCTTCATGGTTCGCAGGCTGCTGAGCACTGAAGGCCGATATCTCAATCTTTGCCCGAACTAGGGCTGCCCAACAGAGCGGTCCCTTAGCGTCGCGCTGCAGGAACCGCTCAGTAATCACCGTCTTGCCTGCTCCGCCAATCCGACAAGAGAGCAGACGCCTACGCTGCCGTCCCTCCACCACTGACACAACTCTCGAAACTCCGGCCGGTCCTGCCAATCGCGGGCGCGTAGCAGGTGGTGGACAAAGCCGCTACTCGGCGTGGGACCAGGACCAGAGCTCACGAGAAGATCCTCCAAACAGGGGACGCATGACGTCCACGCCCCCGAATGATTTCGTGGACCAGAGGATTCTACACGGGTGGTTCAAGAGGGAGCCGAAGCTGGGCACTTTTGACACGAGCTTCGTGGTTTCCTAAGATCGTTGCATGAAGAACGTCACGGTTACTCTGGAAGAGGAAGTTGCCCTATGGGTGCGAGTCCGCGCTGCGGAGCAGAACCAGAGTGTCTCGCGATACCTTGGAAACATGCTCCGGAGTCAGATGGCTGAGGAGAAGACGTACGACGAGGCTATGAATCGTTTCCTCTCCCGCAAGCCATCCCGGATCAACTCCGAGACCTATCCCGCCCGCGAGGCGCTCTATGAACGCCCTCGTGTTCGTTGACACAAACGTCCTTCTCTATCGACACGACGGCGCAAGACCCGAGAAACAGGAGGTAGCGGGGATTTGGCTGGCGCACCTCTGCCTGAGTCCCTTTATTGCCCGTCCGAGCTCGTTCCCCTGACGTCATTGAAGGCGGCAGTACGGCGCCCAGGCGTCCCACGATCCAGCGATCCGCTCCCGTGATGCGCATTGAGGGAAGATAACTGTCGAAGGGCTCCAGATCCTGGATTTGTCAATCCGGGGTGCCGCACCCCCACAAACAACAGCGAAGTTTGCAGGCCGGCGGGACGCCGGCGCTCCCAGGGAGGGACTTCGGGGAAGGTCTCCCGGAGCCGGACGTTCACCGGCCCCGGGAAGACTTCACTCGCCTAACAGGCCAGGTCGGAGCACTTGGTCCAGGGGCAGCAGGTGATGCAGACGCCGTTGTCACAGCAGGTGGTGACGCAGTGCGGCAATGCCTCGACGCGGGACGAGGAGAGGAGCGCGCCGGCGGCGGTTGCCAGGGCGAAGGCCAGGAAAACGAGCTTCTTGCGCATGATGGATCTCCTTGGACGTCGGTACTGGTTTGTTACGGGCAGTTCAGATCGCAGGGACGGCCCGGGCACGAGACGCAACAGATGGTCGTTGAGCCGGGACAGCAGCCCAGGTGGCAGCCGTTTGCCGCCTCGGCCCTTGGGGCCGAGAGGGTCGCGCCGGCGGCCAGGGCCAGCGCGGCGGTCAGCAGCAGGAGCTTCTTGCGCATGATGGATCTCCTCGGAGTCGTTACGGTTGATTACGGACAGGCGATGTCCGGGCAGATGTGACCGGGGCAGCAGGTGATGCACTGAGTCGGCCGGTCTTGGCAGCAGGTCGTGACACAGTGGATCGCCGCCGCAGGTCGCGAGGCGGTGGCGCCGGCGGCCAGGGCCAGCGCGGCGGTGAGCAGCATGAGCTTCTTGCGCATTGGGACTCCTTTCGTCGTGGGAACCGCGGATGCGTCCCTTCTCTTTCAGTGCCCGGCGGTTTCTGAAAGGAGACAGTCCAGGGGCCCCGTTTGAGCTTCCTCCTCCGGCGCGATACACTTCGGCGCTCTAAGCCAAGGCGAGGTGACGCAATGAAGATACCGGGTCTCATCCTGAAGCAGATGTATACCCTGGGCAGTCTGGAGAACGTCGAGGACGGCGTCCAGTTCAGCCTCAAGAACCGGCTGAGCAATGCCACCGTCGTCGGGTTGACCGAGGTCCGGATCAACGGCCAAGCGGTGCCGCTCGACCGGGTGACCCTGGAGATGAACGGCGAGCGGGTGGCCGCCTCTGCGATCACCCCCACCTCGGCCATCGCCTTTCCACTGGCCCGAACGGTGACCATCCACTCCAGCGGCGATCAGCTCGAGAAGGGGCAGCACGAGATCACCCTGGGCTTCGAGGCGACGCCCTTCGGCGCGCTCTCGTTCAAGGTGAAGGACGCCATCTCGGAAAAGGTCAAGCGCACGGCGGTGCCCCACGACAAGGACAACGACTACTCGCCGGAGATCGTCCGCGCCCGCCAGAAGTTCGTCGAGGACTACGCGGGCGTCAAGCTCCAGCACATCGACAAGTTCTCCTTCGATCCCTCGGTCGCCAAAGGCAACATCGAGAACTTCACCGGCGTCGCCCAGGTTCCCATCGGCTTCGCCGGGCCGATCAAGATCAACGGCGAGGAGGCTCAGGGCGAGTTCCTCATTCCCCTCGCCACGGCGGAGGGCACCCTCGTCGCCTCCTACAACCGCGGCATCAAGGTGCTCAACCTGGCGGGCGGCGTCACCTGCACGGTGGTGGACGACAGCATGCAGCGGGCGCCCGTGTTCGTCTTCGACAATGCCCGCGACGGCCGCGACTTCGTGGCCTGGGTCAACGAGAACATCGGCCAGATCCGCCAAGAGGCGGAGGGGACTTCGAGCATCGCGAAGCTCACCTATATCGACAACTTCCTCGCGAACAAGTTGGTGTTCCTGCGCTTCAACTACACCTCGGGCGACGCCGCCGGGCAGAACATGGTGGGCCGGGCGACTTTCGCCGCCTGCTCCTGGATCCTTGAGAACCACGACAAGATCCGCCACTTTTATCTGGAGTCGAACTTCGCCACCGACAAGAAGTCGTCGCAGATCAACGTCATGCGCACCCGCGGCAAGCGGGTGACGGCGGAGGCGACGATCCCGCGGGACGTCCTCATCCAGAACATGCGGGTGGACCCGGAGACGCTCCACTACCACTCGGGGATCGCCAACGTCGGCGCGTTCATGTCCGGCGCCAACAACAACGGCGCTCACTCGCCCAACGGCATCACGGCCATGTTCATTGCCACCGGCCAGGACGTGGCCAACGTCTCCGAGTCGTCGGCGGGTATCGTCTACACCGAGATCACGCCCGAGAAGGACCTCTACATCTCCTTTACCATTCCGTCGCTCATCGTCGCCACTCACGGCGGCGGCACAAACCTCGCCACCCAGCGCGAGTGCCTGGAGATTCTCGGGTGCGCCGGCAAGGGCAAGGTGAAGAAGCTCGCCGAGATCATCGCCGGCGTGGTGCTGGCGGGCGAGCTCTCCCTGGCGTCGGCCATCTCCTCGCTCGACTGGGTTTCGAGCCACGAGCAGTACGGGAGGAACCGGTAGGAGCCCCGGAGGAGGTAGACTCGACGCCGATGCCGGCCGAACCTCAGAGGACCGAAGTCGTCGAATCTCCCGTCCCGGCTTTGGTGGCCGTGCCGGAGCCGCCGCCTTCGTCGGGCGCCATCCCCGGCTTCGAAATGCTTTCGGATGCGCCCCCGCAGGGGCTCATCCGCCGCTTCATCACCACCCAGCGGCACCTGATCGCCCTGTTCCTGGGCGGGCTCGTGGCCCACGCCCGGCAGGGGCAGGCACTCGGCAAGGGGCGGCGCCTGCGTCTGCTATTCGGCTTCGAGCGCCTGCTCGCCTGGCTGGTGCGACCGTTCCTCGACCGCGCGATCGTCGACCGGCCGTTCCCCGTGCAGCTCCGGCGGCGGTTGGAGATCCTGGGACCCACCTACATCAAGCTGGGCCAGGTGCTCGCCCTGCGCCAGGACATCCTCCCCGAGTCAATCACCGACGAGCTCAAGAACCTGCTGGACCGCCTGCCGGTCGTCCCCTTCGACCGCTATCTGGAGTTGATCGAGACCGACGTCAAGCGTCCTATCGCCGAGATGTACTCCTGGGTGGACCCGATCCCCACAGGCTCGGCCTCGATCGCCCAGATCCACCGCGCCACCACCCGTGAGGGGGACTCGGTGATCATCAAGGTGGTCAAGCCGGGGATCCGCGAGACGCTCAACCGCGACGCCGTCCTGCTGCGGCTGCTCGGCGCCTTCCTCCAGTTCCTCATCCCCCGCTATCGCCCCAAGCAGCTCATCAAGGAATTCGTGGAGTACACCCGCCGCGAGGTCGATCTGCGGCGCGAAGCGGACAACGCTGAGACGTTCACCGCCAACTTCCACGACCTGCCGGGAGTGGCGTTCCCGAAGATCTACCGGCAGTACAGCAGTATCGGCGTGCTGTGTATGGAGTTCCTGAGCGGCTTCAAGCCCGGCTCGCCGGAGACTCTCGCCCTCTCGGACGAGGACCGCGACCGTCTGGTGGACTTCGGCGCCTCGAGCATCATCCGCATGCTCTTCCAGGACGGCTTCTTCCACGCCGACCTGCACCCGGGCAACCTCATCATCCTGCCCGGGCCGCGGCTCGGCTTCATCGACCTTGGCATGGTGGGCCGCTTCGACAGCGACCTGCGGCGCACCTTCCTCTACTACTACTACACGCTGGTGATGGGCGACGCCGAGGGCGCGGCCCGCTATCTGGGAGCGATCGCCCAGCCAGGACCGGGCGCCGATCCCACGGGCTTCCGCCGCGAGGTCACGGAAATCCTCCTGCGCTGGAACCGCAGCTCGAATTTCCGCGAGTTCTCGCTCGCCCAGCTCATCATGCGCTGCGTCAATCTCGGGGCGCAGCACAACCTCTTCTTTCCCGTGGAGATGGTGCTGATGGTGAAAGCCCTCGTCACCTTCGAGGGTGTGGGCCAGATCCTGAAGCCGGGGATCGACGTGGCTGCGGTGTCGCAGACCCACGCCAACGCCATCTTCCGCGCCCAGTTCAGCCCTCAGCATCTATTCAAGGAGGTGCTGCGCGCCGGTCCCGAGGTGCTGGAGGCGCTCGCCAAGGCCCCGAGCCTCATCACCGAGGGGCTGAGGCTGCTCGAAAGGACCACCCGGCAATCCCCGTCGAACCCCCTGGCGGGCATTCGCGGCACGCTCTTTGGGGGTTTCTGCATGGTGGCCGGCGCCGTGCTCGCCGGAGCCAAGGGACCGTGGCCGGTGTGGGCCGTGCTCTTCGCGGTGGGCATCGGCACCGCGCTGCATCGTGATCGCCGGTAGGAGCTTCTCTTACAGCATCTAAGAGTCGATCCGGTCGGCCCGGAAGGCACCCGGTGTGAGGCCCGTGTAGCGCTTGAACTCGCGGGTGAAGTGGCTCTGGTCGGAAAAACCGGTCTCCGCCGCCACTACTCGCAAGGGGCGGCCTTGATGGATGAGGGTCCTCGCCTTGGCGATGCGCACCGTGACCTGGAAGGCATGGGGAGAGATCCCCACCTCGCGGGTGAACACCCGATGAAGATGGAAGGGGCTCAGGTTGGCCACCCGCGATAGGTCCTCCAGCGCCACGTTCTCGGCATAGTGCACAACCAGATACTCCCGCACCCGGCGGACGCCCAGCCTCTCGGCGCGGCCGTAGCCTTCGTGGCGCCGCGGGCCCGAGGTCCGCTGAAAAACCTCGGCCAGCAGGCGCAGAAGGAGCACGTCCCCGGCGAGACGTGACGGCGCCTCCTCCAACCGCGCGTGAGTCGCCACGAAAAGCCGGAACAACCTCGGATCCGTCACCACGGGCTCGCGGGTCGAGAAGGCCCGCGCGCCGCCGAAGGTGCGGGCGACCAGCTCCGGTGCCAGGTTCAGCACCCGGTAGGTGCAGCCCGCGGGAGTGGTGTGGCGATTGGTGTGCACCTCTCCGGCCGGCACGAGCAGGAGCGAGCCCGGTACAGTGGAATGCTCCCGGCCCCGAAAAGCCAGGCATCCAGGCCCTTCTTCGAGGGCCTCGATCTGCATCTCCTCGTGCCAGTGCCACGGATAGGTGTGAGTGACCCCAATTCCCCGGGACATCTCAACCCGCCCCCCCAACTGCGAGGCGCACCAGAATTTGATGAAATTTTCGGCTTGCTGGGGCATAAACTGCCATCCCTCGATAGGTTATTCGCGCATTGCCTTCTATTCCGTAACAGCCTAGCCGATTACCCACCGGGCTGTCTTGCAGAATCTTGCTACTTCGCCTCTATCTGCTCCCTGAGGGCTCTGTGACCTGGAGTGTTTATAGGGCTGCTACCGTTTCGCGCGCAAAAGGTGGTACAGCCCTGTGAAAGGAAGAGAGGAAGGAATAAATGAATGGCGCCCGCAGGGGGACGCCCTAAACGCTCAGTGGACCGTGAGCGGCTCTTCACGAGGCGGGACGGCAGCGGGGGAGGAGGTTGCCGGGGAGGCGTCCTCCTCCTGTTCCTTCTGCGCCAGCAATCGTTCCAATCGGCTGAGGGCGTCGTCCAGCCGGCGGACGGTGGGGTTGGGCGAGGTGGCCACCTTCACTCGGTCGCGGTCGAGCTGAACCTGCGCCCAGAGGTTCCGCTTCTCTTCGAGCACGTCCCGGCGCAAGGTGACGCCGTGACGGGCTAAGATGGGCGCCAGCTCGTCGAAGCGGGCCAGCAGGTCCCGGCGGGTCGCATCGTAGGCGTATTCGCAGACGGCCTGGCGCTCGGCGAAACCGAAGATATTGGTGAAGAACATCAGATAGTCGTCGCGCTGGGGCTCGATCAAAACCACGTTGGCATCTTTGAATTTGGTTTCATAGGCCGCCATGCCGACTTCCAGGCGGGAGTGGACTATGGTGCGGAACGTCTGCGAGAGCACCGTCGGCAGCCCCCGGTCGAGGAGTTTCGGCGTCTTCATCACTCCCGCGTCGACCGCGTGGACGGTGTCCACGGGAACGATCGGGTTGACGCAGAGCACCAGCTCGGCCCCCGCCTCCAGGGCCACCGAGGCGTGGAGAGTTTTGAGCAGCACGCCGTCGACGTAGTGGCGGCCGCCGATCTCCACCGCCGAATAGAGCCCCGGCAGCGCGCCGCTCGCCTGCACCGCCTGTGAGATGGGGACATGGTCCAGCCCCGGCTCGCCGAAGCACGCCGCCTGTCCGGAATCGAGGTCCGTCGCCACCACCACCAAGCGCTTGCCGAGCTTGCGGAAGTCGTTGGTGCGGCCCTTGATGTTGTAGATCTTCTCCAGATAATCGCGGATGGGCTGGTTGTCGAAGAGGCCCACGGGCAGGGCTCGCGACAGCCGCATCAGCGACTCGAGCAGGCTGCGGTCGCCCGGACGGGAGATCCAGCTCCACAACGCCTCGACCACCAGCTTGGGCAGCTTGCCGCCGCTGCGCAGGTAGGCCTTCCAGTGGGGGGTGAAAAAGGTTTCTGGAATGAAGGGGTGCTCGCCGGGCTCGTGCGAGACGATGGCGCGGCACATCTGCGCCGTCGTGAGGTTGTTGGCAAGGTTGGCGCAGAGGAACGCTCCGGCGCTCACCCCCACATAGATGAACATCTCATTGAAGTCGATCCCGTCGAGGGCCTCGTCGAGGGCCCGGAGAGCGCCGATCTCGTAGATGGCGCCCTCCGGCGCGCCCGTGGCGAGCGCCAGTCCGATCCTGGGGGAGCGGACCGTGGTGTCAGTACCTTTGCCGCTACGCTCCACCCGATCCTCCGATCAGACGACTTTGGTTTTTGGCGCGGCCGGAGCCGCTTTGGGCTTCAGATGCTCGACCTTCGAATTCAGCTCCTCGACCCGCTGCGTGAGATTGTGGATCTCGTCGCGGGTGGGGACGCCCAGGCGGTGAAGAGCGGCGGTGAGCTTCTCGTCGAACTTCTCGCCCCAGTTTTCGAAAGCGGACTCGGCCTTCGCCTTGGCCTTGTCGACCCCGGTGCGGACCTTCTCGTTCACCTTGTCGACCTCGACCTTGCCCTTCGACTCCACGTCGCGGCCGCGGTCCACCAGCTTGCTGAAGAGCTTCGAGCCCTCCTCCTCGGCCGCTGCCAGCGCGCCGAGCCCTGCCAGCCAGATGCGGTGTACGGAATCCTTGAGCTCTTCCTGCGTATTCTTCTCGGTGCCCGTCGTCGTTTCCATGGCTTACCCCTTTTTCGTGCGGCTCGCCTTCGCGGCTTGCACGGTCTTCGTGATTTTGGTCGTCTCGCGATTGTCCTGCACGGCGGCCTCGTGGCGCACCGCATACTCGTGGATCTTCTTCGACAACGTTTCCAGCCGGGCCGAGAGGATCTTGACGTCCTCGCGGGTCATGAGGTTCAGCCGCTTGAGCATTCCCCGGCCCTCGAATTCCACCGTCTCTTCCACCAACTTGCTCAGGCTACGGGCAGCCTTGCCGGCCCGCTCTGTCACGGTCTCGGCCAGCTTCTTCTGCTTCTCCTCGACGGGGATACCGCGCTCCACCAAGTGATCGAAGAGCTCGCGGCCCCCTTCCTCCACCTCGGCGACCGCGCCGAGGCCGGCCAGCCAGAGGTTGCGTCCGGCGGCCCGCAATCTGTCGAATCCAGAGTCCACCGCCTCCAGAGCTTCACTCATTGATGTCTCCTTCTTTGCCGAGCGCCAGCGCCGCCGCCGGCCGGCCGTTCTTGGGCTCGACAGCCGCCACCGGGACATCGTCGCGCTCGAGCTCGGAGAGCGAGGTCTCGAGCTGCTCGAGACGCGCCCTGAGGCTCGACATCTCCTCGCGCGCCTTGCGCACCGGACCTAGGCGGTCGATAAGCCGGTCGACGCCGAGCTGTACCTGCTCCATGCCGTTGGACACTGCGCGCTCGCCGATGCGGACGAGGTCGTGCAACAGCTCGCTCGGCAGGAACGAGGTGCCCTTGCGGCCCTCTTCCAGAATGATCTGGGTGAGGGTCTGGGAGGTGACGTCGTTGTTGGTGGCGTTATCCACCACCCGGACCTCCTGGCCTTGCCGGATCCAGGTGGAGATCTCGTCCAGCGAGACGTACCGGCTCTCTTCGGTGTCATACAACTTGCGGCTTTCGTAACGCTTGATGAGCCGGATCATGGGCTTCTCCTTGCTAAGCGTCGCGGCAATCCTCGCCGCGACAAGACGGACATTACCGCACTGCGGCATGCCGTGTCAAGAGTTTTATGACGCAGCGCGGCAAGAGGAGACCCTCATCGCCCCACCCCTCGTCTCCCGACCGCCGGAGAGGAGGAAGAACAGCAGCCGCACCACCCAGACGTAGCGGGTACCGGCAGTGAAGAGCTCCTGAATCTTCCCAGCCCCAAGCTTGCCGCGGCAATTTCACCCCCGGAAGGTCCCCGCCCTCTGCGGTGTTATCGTGAGAGACATGGCCGAGTGGGATTTTGACCGGGAGCGCGACGAGGAGCTCGGCGTCCAGGAACGGCGCAAGCGCAAACGCCCCGGACGCTGGAAGGTGCTGCTCTTCAACGATGAGTTCACCACCATGGAGTTCGTCGTCCATGTCCTGGTGACGCACTTCCACAAGCCGCCCGCCGAGGCGACCCACGTCATGCTACAAGTCCACCAGAAGGGGATCGGCGTCGCGGGGGTATATTCCAAGGAAGTGGCGGAGACCAAGGTGGCCGAGGTCACTGATGAGGCGCGGGTCGAAGGCATGCCGCTGCGGCTGACGGCCGAGCCCGTCGAGGAAGATGAGGAAGAATGAAAATTTCCGACGATCTGCAAATCTCCCTGTCCGTCGCCGTCTCCGAGGCCGGCCGGCTGGGTCATGAATACGCGGGGCTGGAGCACCTGCTCTACGCCCTCACCTTCGACTCCGAGACCGCCAAAGTGCTCAAGCACTCCGGGGCCGATCTCGACCGCGTGCGCGAGGATCTCTCCGAATACCTCTCGGAAGAGCTGGAGAAGATCGAGGACGACGACCTTCAGCCGCGTCTCACCCTGGGCGTCCAGCGAGTCCTCTCCCTGGCCGCCGCGCGGGTGGGCAGCTCCGGCAAGGAGGAAATCAAGGGGCCGGACGTTCTCGTGGCACTGTTCGACGAGCCCGATTCCTATGCCATCCAGGTTCTGGAGAGCGAGGGCGTCAGCCGTCTCGACGTGGTGAGCTACCTCGCCCACGGCGTTTCGCGCCTGCAGCCGCCCTACTTCGGCGGCACCCGCAGCACCGAGCCGGCAGGCGACGACGACGACGAGGAGGAGATGCGGCAGCCTGGCGGCGCACCCTCGGGCGATCCCCTCAAGGCCTTCACCCAGGACCTCACGCTGCTCGCGGAACGGGGCGGCATCGACCCGCTGATCGGCCGCGAGCGCGAGATTCTGCGCACTCTGCACATCCTCCAGCGGCGGCGGAAGAACAATCCCATCTACGTCGGCGATCCCGGCGTGGGCAAGACGGCCCTGGTCGAGGGCCTGGCCCTGAAGATTGCCAAAGGCGAGGTTCCCGAGCCGTTCCTCAAGACCCGGGTCTACCGCCTGGACCTGGGCTCGCTCATCGCCGGCACGCGCTACCGCGGCGACTTCGAGAACCGCCTGAAGGCCGTCCTCCACGCCCTCGCCGAGCTTCAAAATCCCGTCCTCTTTATCGACGAGATCCACACCGTCGTGGGCGCGGGCAGCGCCGGCCGTGGCACCATGGACGCCTCGAACCTATTGAAGCCAGCCCTCCAGGACGGCACCCTGCGCTGCATCGGCGCCACCACCTGGGAGGAGTTCCGCCAGACCTTCCAGAGCGATCAGGCCCTCGCCCGCCGCTTTCAGAAAGTCGAGCTCACGGAGCCCTCGGCCGAAGAGACGACCAAGATCCTCCTCGGCCTCAGGGAACGCTACGAGAAGCACCACGGCGTGACGTACCTGCCGGAGGCGATCGAGAACGCCTCGCTCCTCGCCGACCGCTACATGCGCGACCGCAGGCTGCCGGACAAGGCCATCGACCTGCTGGACGAGGCCGGTGCCGCCGTGGCGTTGCGGGGAGGCCAGGAGGTGACGGAGGCGGACCTCGAAGAGGTGCTGGCCACCATGGCGCAGATTCCCGCCCGCCGGGTGAAAGGCGGCGAGAAGGAGCAGCTCCGCCATCTCGAAGAGGAGCTCAAGAAACAGGTCTTCGGGCAGGACGAGGCCATCGAGCGCCTCTCCTCCGCCATCAAGGTGGCCCGCGCCGGCCTGCGAGACGCCCAGAAGCCGGTGGGCGCCTTCCTCCTCACCGGCCCCACCGGCGTCGGCAAGACCGAGATGGCCAAGCGCCTTGCGGAGGTGTTGGGCATCGCCTTCCTGCGCTTCGACATGAGCGAGTACATGGAGAGCCACACCGTCTCGCGGCTGGTGGGTGCGCCTCCCGGCTACGTCGGCTTCGACCGCGGCGGCCTGCTGACGGAAGCGGTGGCGAAGAGCCCGCACGCCGTGCTCCTCCTGGACGAGATCGAAAAGGCGCATCCGGACGTCTTCAACATCCTCCTTCAGGTGATGGACCACGGCACGCTGACGGACACCAACGGCAAGCCTACGGACTTCCGGCACGTCATCCTCCTGATGACGTCCAACGTCGGAGCCCGCGAGCTCGCCCAGCGCGCCCTCGGTTTCAGCGAGCTCGCCGAAGGCGCGCCGCGCGTTCCCAAGGACACGGACGCCGACCGCGCCGTCGAGCGTCTCTTCAGCCCCGAGTTCCGGAACCGCCTGGACGCCCGCCTGCGCTTCAACGCCCTCTCGCCGCAGGTGATGGAGCAGATCGTCGACAAATTCATCCGCGAGCTCACCGCTCAGCTCGCGGAGAAGAAAGTCACCATCGACCTCACCGAGCCCGCCCGCAAGCACCTCGCCGAAAAAGGTTTCGACGCCACCTTCGGAGCGAGGCCCCTGGGACGAGTGATCGAAGACAAAGTCAAGCGCCCACTGACCGAGGAGCTTCTCTTCGGGGCCCTGGAGAACGGGGGAACGGCGACGGTGGATGTGGAGGATGGGGAGATTGTAATGCAGTATGTAGGGGCGGAGGAGACCGACCTAAAGACTCATTGATACCTCGGAGGGACTGGAGCACCCAAGCTCCTATTCCTCCGCTACGGTTTGATGGAGCACCCCGCCTCCTTACTCACATCAATCCGCTCCATCCGAAAATCATCCCCCTGGCTCCGAACCGTGAAGTACAGCACGAGAGGAAGCGGCTTCGCCTGCTTGTCCGGATCGAGATCGAGCGTCGCCTGCGAGCGGTTCGGATCGCAAGCCTCCAGGGAATCGAAGGAAGTGGATAGATCCTCCTTCCTCTCCTTCAGCCGCTCGTGCCATGCCTTCATCGCGGGCCGCTCGGGGTGGAGCGTCCAGCGTTTGGCGATCTCCCAGGGTTGTCCGATCCACTCGTCGATGAAGCCCTGAGGCTCTTTGGCCAGGGGGCCGATCCTCTCGGCCTTCGTCCCAGTCACCCGGAAGGCCCGGACGTAGTCGCGGACGAGGATGTCGACGTCGAGGCTCTGGTTTCCCGGGAAGGTCACGCGGAATCGGTCCGCCTCGACGGTCAGCGTGTAGTCCCATTCGAAGATACCTGCGCTCTCATCGAAGAAAGGGACTGGCCGCAGGGGATCGCCTCCCAAACGGTAGGCGCGGTAGTGGATCCCCTGCCAGCTGGACGAGCACCAGGGATTGATGCTCGCGGCGACGATGAAGAAGCCCCCCTGCTTGTCGGGTGGCGAGACCCCGAACTGGAAGGAGCCCAGGCCGCCATTGACCTGCTCGTAGCCGTTCGACTCTAGGGCGAACGCCAGTTGCCAGCTCCCCCGCTCCCACTGGAAGAGATAGAGCGACGCATCGCTACCGCAGGAGATGTCCTGAGTCACCGTGACGGCCAGCAGACGATCATGACCCTCGGGCCGCCGCACGTCCACGTCGCCAATCCAGCCGTAGGGACCTTCAGCTCCGGGGCTCGGTTCACGGCTGGCGGGTACGCCTTCCCGGACCAAGGCTGCTTTCAGATCCGCGCGAATCCGCTCGGCCGGCGCGCTCTGGTACGGACCGCCGTTCAGCTCGCGGCCGATGAAGTCCCGGATCTGCTGCTTCCAGGCCGCCATCAACGAGCGCGCTGCCGGAGGCACGTCCCATTCCTCGGCCGGGTGGATCGCTTGCAGTTGCCGGGCCGTCGCGGCGAGACCGAGCGGAGCCGGCGCAGGAGCGGGCTCAGGTCCGGCGCCGACCGTCAGGACGGCGGCGGAAATCACCAGAAGGAACGGGAGACTGCGAAGGGAGAAGACCGGGGTCACGAGAGATGCTCCTGAGGGAAAAGTCCCCGTTGGTTCGTTCCTTCCATGGTATGCCTCTTTCGAGGCTGTCGCGAGATCTTGCCTTACAATCGAACCCGATTTCTCAAGGAGACCTCCCGTGCCCGAGCCGATTCGCCGTGCCGCGTTGTTCGTCCTTCTTCTCTTCGCCTTCGCCGCATCCTCCCCCGCCGCTCCGGCTGCCGATAAGCAGGAGGACGTGGACCTCCAGTGGGGTGTCCGCATCCCGATGCGCGACGGCGTCGAGCTCGGCGCCACGGTCTACAAGCCCGCAGGACAGAAGGATGCGCTGCCGGTCGTCTTCACGCTCACTCCCTATATCGCCGACGGCACCCACCCGCGGGCCATGTACTTCGCCCGCCACGGGTACGTCTTCGTCCTCGTCGACACCCGGGGGCGCGGCAACTCGGGCGGTACCTTCGATCCTTTCGCCCAAGAGGCCCGGGACGGCTACGACATCGTCGAGTGGTTGGGCCGCCAGCCCTGGTCCAACGGCAAGGTGGCGATGTGGGGCGGCTCCTATGTGGGCTATGACCAGTGGGCCACCGTGAAGGAGCTGCCGCCCCATTTGGCGACCATCGTTCCCGTCGCCTCCGTCCACCCGGGCATCGACTACCCGGCTCCCAGGAACATCTTCTTGTCCTATGACATTCAGTGGCTGACCTTCACCAGCGGCAAGACGGGCAACACCCGTTTGTTCGGCGAGTCGTCGTACTGGAGCCAGAAGTATCGCGAGATGTACCTCGAGCACCGCCCCTTCCGTGAGCTCGACCGGATCGCGGGCAACCCGAACGCCAGTTTCCAGCAGTGGCTCGCTCATCCCAGTTACGACGACTTCTGGAAAGCCATGGTGCCCACGCGGGAGCAGTATGCCAAGCTCAATCTGCCGATCCTAACGATCACCGGCCACTACGACGGCGATCAGGGCGGCGCCCTCACCTACTACCGCAACTTCATGCGGGAGGCCTCGCCGACGGAGCGTGATCGCCACTACCTCATCATCGGCCCCTGGGATCATCCCGGAACCCGGACTCCGGTCCGCGAAGTAGGCGGCCTGACCTTCGGCGAGGCGAGCGTCCTCGATCTCAACGATCTGCACCGGCAGTGGTACGACTGGACGATGAAGAGCGGCGCCAAGCCCGCCTTCCTCAAGAAGCGGGTGGCCTATTACGTGGTGGGTCCCGGCGCCGAGGAATGGAAATACGCCGACTCCCTGGAAGAGATCGGCGCCCAGAAGCGCACCCTCTACCTCAGCTCGGACAACAGCCAGCTCCATGACGCTTACCACTCCGGCGACCTTGCCGACGCCAAGCCGCCAGCCGCCACGCAACCGGATCGCTGGGCCTACGATCCCTTGGACATTCGGCCGGGCGACGAGCTCGAGCGCGAGGACGTCGATACTCCGCTGACCGATCAGCGGCCGGCCCTCAACCTCTACGGCAACGGCGCCGTCTACCACAGCGCGCCGTTCATCGAAGCGACCGAGGTCTCGGGCCAGGTGAAGCTCTCCCTCTGGATCTCCCTTGACGTACCGGACACCGATTTTCAAGCCACCCTCTACGAGATCCTCCCCGACGGCAAAAGCATCTTCCTCACCTCGGATTTCCTGCGCGCCCGCTATCGCGATTCGCTGGAGAAAGAGATCCTGGTTCCCAAGGGCAAGGTCATTCCCTATCAATTCAACGGTTTCACCTGGTTCTCCCGCAAGGTATCCAAGGGCAGCCGCCTGCGCCTCGTCGTCACCTGCCCCAACACCATCCAGCTCGAAAAGAACTACAACTCCGGCGGCGTGGTGGCCGACGAGACCGCAAAGGACGCCCGCACGGCCCACGTTGTCCTCTATCACGACGCGGAGCATCCGAGCGCCCTGGAGATTCCGATCGTGAAATAGGAGCACGCGGTAAGAATCGCCACTCTCCGGCGTTCTGGAAGGAGACCAGAACCTTCGAGGGGGAAGAGCGATGAAGAAGTTGTTGCTGCCGGTTCTTGCTTGCCTGGCCTTCGCCTGGCCGGCCGGAGCCGCCGAAACGGGGTCCCTGACGGTCCGCGTCCGGCCCGATCCCGTGTACGTGGAACGCTCGGGCGACCGCCAGCTCCTGAGCTTTGACTTCGAGCTGGTCAATGGTACTCAAGGGCCGCTGGATCTCGCGCAGATCCGCATGCAGGCCTACGACAAAACGGGGCGGCTCCTCATCTGGGACAAGTTGGACAGCAACGGCTCCCGCCCGTCCATCGAAGCGCTGGGGCCCCGTCATCTGGACCCCGGTAAGCCGCTGACGATCTTCAATCCATTCTTTCAAATCGACACGGCCGTACCCGTCTCTCTCCTGCGCTTCACCCTCGTCGCCATGGCACCCGGCGGCGGCCGGCAGACGGCCACGGTCGACGTGCGGCCCGTCGAGTACAAGCAGAAGACGACACTCATCCTGCCCCTGCCCGGCGCCCGCGTCTGGGCCTACGAGGCTCCCGGCTTCTTCTCGCACCACCGGCGACTGGACCTCAACAATCCGTTCAACCGCGACGTCATGAAGATGCATCGCAACAGCCAGCGCTACGCGCTCGACCTGTCCGTGGTGGATGAGCACGGAGAAGCCTTTCATGGCGACATCGAGAAGAAAGAGAATTGGATCGGCTTCGGAGTCCCGATCGTAGCTCCCGCACCCGGCACCATCGTGGCCGCGGTGGGCGAAAGGCCGGACGACATTCCCTACGATGAGTCCCTGCTCCCGAAAGACCCGGGCCTCATGATCGGCAATTATGTGATCATCGATCATGGGAACGGCGAGTACAGCCTCCTCGCCCACTTCCAGCACGGCAGCCTCGCGGTCAAGCCGGGAGATCGGGTGCTGCGTGGGCAGCTTCTTGGCAAGATGAGCCACTCCGGAATGGGCTCGACACTCGTCCACGTGCACTATGAGCTGCGCAACACTCCCGATCTTTTCGATGCGGAAGGTCTGCCTGCGACCTTCGAAGGATTCCGGCGCGTCGGGAGCGCGAAGCCCGAGTCGGGGCACATCGAGCCGGGATGGGTTGTGATCACGGAGCCCGCCAGAGTGATAAAATCACGTCCATGAGCGATCCCAAACCCGAAGTGGGCAGCGTCGCCTGGGTGGACCTTACCGTCCCCGAGGCCGAGACCCTCCGCGATTTCTACCGCGACGTCACCGGTTGGAGCCCAAAACCGGTGAGCATGGGCGACTACAGCGACTACACGATGCATACGCCTGAAGGCGACCGGGCGGTCACGGGGGTTTGCCACGCCCGGGGCGACAACGCCGGTCTGCCGGCCCAGTGGCTCATCTACATCATCGTCGCGGATCTCGATGCCAGCATCGCCCGTTGCGTCGAGCTCGGCGGCAAGGTCGTGGCCAGTCCCAGGGCCATGGATCAGGCCCGCTTCTGCGTGATCCAGGACCCTGCCGGCGCCGTGGCGGCGCTCTATCAGGCTGGCTGATCGCCGCGAGCCGGCGGTCAGGCATTGGTACTGCATGGATCTGCCGCCATGATGCGAGTCTGCCTGCTCCTCCTTTTTCTCTTGCCGGCCGCCGCCCTCCAGGCTCAGGAACCCCCTCGCATGAATCGGGACGGCACTCTCGTCGAGCAGGCACCCTGTCCGTCCAATCCCCGAACGTATGAGCGCTGGCTCCGAGGCTCTGAACGTGGGTATGACGGCGAGGTCGAGGAGGCGAAGAGGCAAGGCATCACGATGCAGCCCTTTTCGGCCCTCGCGCCTCATCTGCTCACGAGGGACGAGTTCGAGCGGCGGAAGGCCTATGAGGGATTCGAATGCCGCCGGATCACCTACCTTAGCGACGGGGTGCGGGTCACTGGCTATCTCTGGAAACCGAAGGACACGGCAGGCAAGAAGCTGCCGCTGATCGTCTTCAACCGTGGCGGTAACCGCGAGTTCGGAAGACTCTCACCTTGGGAAGAGGAAGGTTTCTATTCCTACGTGTCGAACGGATTCGTGGTGATCGGAACGCAATACCGGGGCGTCGACGGCGGCGAGGGCAGGGAAGAGTTCGGCGGCGCCGAGATCCACGACGTGCTCAATCTGATTCCGCTCGCCAAGTCGCTGGGCTACGTGGACATGGACAACGTCTTCATCCTCGGCGTCTCCCGGGGCGGCATGGAGACCTACCTGGCGTTGAAGAACGGCATTCCCGTCAGAGCGGCGGCCGTGGTGAGCGGCGAGGCCGATCTGACCGCGAGCACCAAGGACCGTCCCGAGATGATGGGCGTCTACCGCGAGTTGATCCCGGGCTATGCCCAACACGGGCCGGAACTGCTGAGGGAGCGCTCCGTGGTCGCGTGGCCGGAGAAGATCAAAGTTCCCCTCCTCATCCTGCACGGCACCGCCGACTGGCGCACCGATCCAAAAGATCACGCCCTACCCCTCGACGCGAAGCTCAAAGCCCTCGGCAAGCCCCACGAGCTCGTCCTCTACCCGCAGGACAGCCACGGCCTGCCCATCAACTGGCGGGATCGGGATCAGCGGATCGTCGAGTGGTTCAAGCGGTACAAGAAGTGAGCGATATAGAACCGACGGAGGATTCGGAGGCTGAGCTCCAGCCAGAGGAGCAGGCCCGACTGTGGCAGGAGTGGGTCGAGCGTGGTCCTCAAGGACCAGTCGAGCAACCTACCTCCCCGAGTTCACCCACTCCCAACCGAACCGCCCCTTGATACACAGATGCCCGTGGGTCACCTCGTTGTCCGTCGGCGAGGTGACCTTGACGATCTTCTCGTCTTGGACGTGGACAGTGAGGGTGCAGCCGACGCCGCAGTAGGGGCAGATGGTGTCGGTCGCGGTCTGGCGGGGCTCGTCCCAGGTTCCCTCCTGGCGCATGTCGAACTCGCTCTTGAACATTAGCGCTCCCGTGGGGCAGACGCCGATGCAGTTGCCGCAGTAGACGCAGGCCGAGTCGGTGAGCGGAACGTCGTACTCGGTGGAGATGCGGGCGTCGAAGCCCCGGCCGGCCAAAGCGATGGCGAAGGTGTTCTGCGCGTCGTTGCCACAGGCCTCGACGCACTTGTAGCAAACGATGCACTTGGAGTAATCGCGGACGTATAGATCATTGTCCACTTTCACCGGCTGGCCCACCGTGGCGGCGCAACCGTCGTGCGGAGCGTGGTGGTGACCGGGCCGGGCGGCGTCGCGCTCGCCCTTGCCGGCGGGTGGCGCCGGCGGGCCGAAGCGCTCCGGCCGCGCCTCGTACCGGTCCATATAGCCCTGAATCTGCGGCGCCGTCGAGAGATCGACCGAGGAGCCCAGCAGCTCCAGCACCAGCTTGCGGGAGAGGCGCACACGCTCGGAGTCCGTGCTCACCTTCATCCCCGCCTCCGCCTTGCGCGAGCAGGCCGGGACGAGCGTGCGCGAGCCTTCGACTTCCACGACGCAGATGCGGCAGACGTTGACCGGCGTCAAGTTTTCCAGAAAGCAGAGGGTTGGCGTCTCGATTCCGAGCTGGCGCGCGGCGTCGAGCAGCGTGGCGCCTTCCGGCACGGCGACGCTCTGGCCGTCGATCGTCAGCTCCACCGTACGACGCGGGCGTGCCGGTGGCACCACGGGCAGTGGTCCGCGGGGAACGGGAGTCTTGGCGTCGGGCGCGCTATCCTGAAGGGGAGTCATCTCGTCTCCTGCGTCTGCTGATTCGTCTGGAAAATCGGAAACCGGGAAAGGGCTGATTCGATGGCGCTTGAGGCGGTCTGGCCGAGGCCACAGATGGACGCGTCGCGCATCACCTGCCCGAGCTCTTTGAGCAGCTCCACTTCCTCATTCAACGGCTGGCCGGCGGCCAACCTCGCGAGCAGCTCTTCCTGCCGCACGGTGCCGACGCGGCAGGGAACGCACTGCCCACACGATTCGTCGCGGAAAAACTGAGCGATGCGCCGCAAAATCTGGCGCAGATCGACCGTGTCGTCGAATAGCATGACGACAGCCGAGCCCAGCGATGCTCCGGCGGCGCGCGTTCCCTCGAACGTGAGCGGAGTGTCGAGCTGATCAGGAGTGACAAAGGCGCCAGCCGCTCCGCCCAACAGAATGGCTTGCAAGCGTCCACTCCCCCCGATTCCGCCGGCGAGATCGATCACTTCGCCCAGGGTAATGCCGAAGGGAGCCTCGTAGACGCCAGGGCGCTTCACGTGGCCGGAGACGCAGAAAAGCTTGGGGCCGGTCGAGCGCTCGGTGCCGGTGCCCGCATAGGTCTTCCCCCCTTCGATCACGATGGGAAGGACGTTGACCAGCGTCTCGACGTTGTTGATGATGGTGGGCTTGCCGAACAGGCCGAACTCGGTGGGGAACGGCGGCTTGTTACGCGGCTCGCCGCGGCGTCCCTCCAGGGAATTCATGAGGGCCGTCTCTTCGCCGCAAATATAGGCGCCGGCACCGCGCCGCAGCTCGATATCGAAGCGCACGCCGTCGCCCAGGATGTTATCGCCAAGGTAGCCGCGCTCGCGGCAACGCTCGATGGCGTTCTCCAGCCGGACGAGGGCCAGCGGATATTCGCCGCGGAGATACAGAAAACCTTTCTCACAGCCGGTTGCGAAGCCCGCGATGGTCATCGCCTCGATCAGCGAGAACGGATCGTTCTCCATCAACACGCGGTCCTTGAACGTGCCGGGCTCGGACTCGTCGGCGTTGCAGATGAGATAGCGCGGCAGCGCGGCCGAACGCGCGCCTTGCCACTTCACGCCGGTTGGAAAGGCAGCGCCACCGCGGCCCACGAGCTTGGACTCGACGACTTCTTTCACCACGGCAGCAGCGCCCATCTCGAAGGCGCGGCGCAGGGCGAGGAAGCCGCCCGCGGCGCGGTAATCGTCGAGGCTCATGGGGTCCACCCGTCCAACGCGGGCCAGCAGCTTCAAGCCCGGCTGGCCGGCCTGCGGCACCGAGATCGAAAGGTCCGGCATCGGCACGTCCTCACCCGCCAGGACGGAAAGGACGTCGGTGACCTTGGCCGGAGCCAAGGCCTGCTCGCGGGGCGGATTTCCGGCCGCGATCACCAGTGCCGCGGGAGCCCGTTCGCAGAGACCCAGACAGGGGCTGCGGTGCCATGTGGCGTAACCGTCCTGGCTCTCTCCGGCGGGACCCAGCGCCGCTTCAACATCCGCACAGAGCGCCTCGGCTCCGCGAATCCGGCAGGCGATGTCGTCGCAGATGTGCACGGTCGCCGGCGGATGGGGCCGGGTCTGGAACAGGGCGTAGAAGTCGGCCACACCGAAGGCTTCGGCGGGCGGAACCTCCAACCGTCGGCAGGCGTGGTTGAGCGCGCCCGGGCTCACCCAACCCTTGCGTCCCTGGATGGCGTGCAGGACGGGGATCAAATGTTGCCGGCGGTCACCGTTCAGGGGCCGCCCGGCAAGGCAGTCATCGACGGCCGCGACCTCTTCTACATCGGGCTCATCGGCTGTGAAGTGCAGATCCATTAGGCGATCATACCGGAACCGCCTCCGCCTCCACCGCCACCTGGTCCCGCTGTTTCACCCGCTCGATCCGCACCGCCGTGGCCTTGAACTCCGAGGTGCCGGACTTCGGATCGATGGCGTCGATCGTCAGCTCGTTGGTCGCCACTTCATCGGGAAAGTGGAGGGTCATGAAGGCGAGGCCAGGCTTGAGCCCCGTATCGAAACGCACGGGAGCGGTCACCGCTCCGCGCCGCGACACCACGCGTACGAGATCGCCCTCGGCGATGCCCAGCCGGAGGCCATCCGCGGGGTGGAGATCGATGCCCGCAGGCCGGCGGTTCGGCGAAGAGTAGAGGCCCGTCTGGACGCCCGTGTTGTAGGAGTCCAGATGGCGGCCCGTGGTCAGGCGGAGGGGGAACTCCTCCGTCAGCTCGTCGATCGGCGGATCGTGATCCACGGCAGCGAACGGCGCCCGCGGCCCCACGATCGGCCGCTCCCACAGCCGCCCATGCAGGAACAGCTCGCCGGGATGCGTCTCGTCGTAGCAGGGCCACTGGAGACCGTCCTCCGCCTCCAGCCGGGCGTAGGACATGCCGGTGTGGACGGGAGACAGCTCGCGCACCTCGTTCCATAGCTCCTCGGCGGTCGGATTTCCAAGATCGCGGCCCATGCGGCGGGCGAGCTCGCAAAGGATCTCGATGTCGTCGCGCACGCCGGCCGGCGGCGGCAGGGCCTTGCGCACCCGCTGAACGCGCCGCTCGCTATTGGTCACCGTGCCCTCGGACTCGCACCAGCCGGCCGCGGCCGGCAACACCACGTCGGCCAGCTCGGCGGTGCCGGTCAGGAGCATGTCCTGCACGACGAGGATTTCCAGGCCCTTGAGACGCTTGATCGCGAGATGCTGGTCCGCCTCGGAGTTGGCCGGATTTTCGCCGATGACATAGAGGGCCGTCAGCTCACCGTGGTCCATGGCCTCGAACATTCCGGAGAGGTTCCAGCCGCTCTTGGGTGGAATCGGCACTCCCCAGGCGCGCTCGAACTTCGCCCGCAGCCCGTCGTTCTCCACGTGCTGGAAGCCGGGTAGCCGGTCCGGCAGGGCGCCCATGTCGCCGCCTCCCTGGACGTTGTTCTGACCCCGCAGGGGATTGACGCCCGAGCCGTAGGTCCCCACGTGGCCGGTGAGCAGACTGAGGTTGATCAGTGCGCGGACGTTGTCCACCGCGTTGTGGTGCTCGGTGATGCCGAGCGTCCAGCAGATCACGGCCCGATCGGCGCGGGCGTAGGCATGGGCCAGCTTGCGGATCTGCTCCGCGGGCACGCCGGTGACGTCCTCGGCCCGCTCCAGCGTCCAGGGCTCGACGCTGCGACGGAAGTCCTCGAAGCCGCTGGTCGCGTGCTCGATGAAGCTGCGGTTCTCGAGGCCGGCCGCGAGGATCTCCCGCGCCACGGCGTTGGCCAGCGGGATGTCCGTGCCGACATGGAGCGGCAGGTGCCCGGCAGCGACCGCCCATTGCGCGGACGACGACCTGCGCGGGTCCACGGCGTAAAGCTTCGCCCCGTTGTGGATTCCCTGCAGCATGTGATGGAAGAAAATAGGATGCGCATCCCGGGCATTGCTGCCCCACAGGATGACGAGATCCGTCTCCTCCATCTCCTGGTAGGAAGTGGTACCGCCGCCCATTCCGAAGACCGTCGCCAGACCGACGACGCTAGGGGCGTGTCACGTCCGGTTGCAGGAATCGATGTTGTTGCTGCCCACCACCGTCCGCGCGAACTTCTGCGCCAGGTAGTTCATCTCGTTCGTGGTCTTGGAGCAACTGAACAGCCCGAACGTCTGCGGGCCGTGCTTCTCCACCGCGGAACGGAATCCCGCCGCGGCGCGGTCCAGCGCCTCGTCCCAGCTTGCGGGACGCAGAGCGCCGTTTTCGCGAACGAGCGGAGTGGTGAGACGGGTATTCTGTTTCGATGACTTCGCCATTGGGCCTCCTTCGGCTCCGGGCAAGTATATCGCGATGCGAAGGAGGACGGTACTGGAGCGGCATACTCTGCCAAACCGAGCACAAGCCCGCCCTTGCATTCCATCTGCAACAAATGCAAGATCGCCAATGCTTACGCCCTGAAGGGCAAGGAGGATGGAATGAGAAAGCTCCTGTTCGCCGTAGCCATGGTCCTCGTCGCCTTCGCTTTGTCGTCCCACGCCGGCGCGGTCAGCCAGTGCTGCGTCAGCGCCTGCGGGACCTCGCACGCCCACGGAAGCGCCACCTCGACGGTGAGTTGCATCGACTCGGAGACCAAGGCCCTCAACAAAGCCAACCCGGGCTGCTCCATCTGCTGGCAAGGCACCGTGACCGAGCACTGCACGAAAAGCGGGAGCACTTGGACCGGCACCGCCGATTTCGACTACATCTGCTTGACGCCTTGCGGCCTGTGCTGAGCCGAAATAAAGAACGGAAGCTCGCCGCGGCCACGAGCAGCGCAGCGGCGAGTGCCTCCCTCAGCTTCCCTCCCCTGATTCGGTCCAAGGTTCTTGCGCTAAGGGCCTGCGGCGAAATAACTACGTCATCTCATGGCATCTTATAGCGCAACTATGGTATCGTCCGAAAGGAATGATAGACGGAGAGACGATCCAGCGCCGGTTCGAAGCTGCTCGATCCGTACCTTGATGAAAAGACTCGTCGTCTGATGGTGGCTGCGGAAGCCCAAGCGATCGGGTTTGGGGGAATCTCTATCGTGGCGCGTGCCACTGGAATGTCTCGTGACACCATTAGCCGTGGCCTTGAAGAGCTCCGGGCCCCAGCCGGGTCTCCTCCCGGTGGAATCAGACGGCCGGGGGGAGGACGCAAAAGAACCGTCGATTCCGATTCTACGCTGAAGGAGGATCTGGAGAAGCTGATCAACCCAGCAGTGCGCGGAGATCCGGAATCTCCCCTACGATGGACCTCGAAGAGTGTTCGGCATCTGGCGAAGGAACTGCAGCGGATGGGGCATCAGACGAGCCCTCGGATGGTAGCGAAGATTCTCTACGCTCTGGACTATAGCCTTCAGGCCAACCATAAGACCTTGGAAGGATCAAGCCATCCGGATCGCGATGCCCAGTTCGAGCACATCAACCGCCAAGCGCAGGAGTATTTCGCAGCATCTGACCCTGTGATCTCCGTCGACACAAAAAAGAAGGAGTTGGTGGGGGAGTTCAAGAATGGCGGGCGCGAGTGGCATCCGAAAGGGTCTCCGGAAAGAGTCAAGGTGCACGATTTTCTGGAGCCTGAATTGGGCCGGGCTGTTCCCTATGGAGTGTACGACTTGGCGACAAACAGCGGCTGGGCCAGCGTGGGAGTCGACCACGATACGTCGAGCTTCGCAGTGGAGACGATCCGTCGCTGGTGGAGCTCGATGGGGAGCGACCGATATCCGAACGCCAAGCGGTTGCTCATCACTGCGGATGGTGGTGGGAGTAATGGAGCCCGCGTCCGGCTATGGAAAGTGGAGCTTCAGAAGCTGGCTGATGAGCTGGGAATCCCGGTCTGTGTGAGTCACTTTCCTCCGGGCACGAGTAAATGGAACAAGATCGAACACCGGCTCTTCTCCTTCATCAGCCAGAACTGGCGTGGCAAGCCCTTGATCAGCCATGAGGTCATTGTGAATCTCATTGCGTCGACCACCACTAAGATGGGTCTGACAGTCCGCGCGAAGCTCGACACCGCAACTTACCCTGCGGGACAGAAAGTCAGTGAGCAGGAATTAGCCGAGATCGATCTTCGCCGTAACAGCTTTCACGGTGAATGGAACTACGCAATCTTCCCGCGAGAGAAAAAGAATCTGCCTAAGTTATTTCGCCGCAGACCTTAAGCTCAGAGTCTCATGACCATTCCCCACCGGACTGTGAACCGTTCTGGCGGGAGGATCCAGCGGGCTTTCGCCCGGGGAGGTAACGAATGCAGCTCCAGGGCTTCTATGTCTCGTTCTCCGGAGAATCGTCGACGCCCATCAACAACGTCTATGCACTGTCGCCTTCCGGCGAGATCGTCTCGGCCGAGGTTCTGGATACCTCCCAGAGCTACCAGGAACTGCGCGGCATGGCTTTCGACGCCGCCGGAAGGCTTTACGTCAGCCAGGCCTACAAGGGAAGCTCGGCGATCCTGCAGTTCGCCGCGTCCGCCGGGCAGGGGTCAACACGCGCTCGTTCCTGACGACCTACGCGACGCCGTCGGCCTCCTCCGGCCTGCTCCACCCCTATCAGCCGGTCTTCGGGCCGAACGGCAACCTCTACGTCAGCAGCCAGGACACCAACGTGGTCACCGCCTTCTTCGGCCCGGAAAGCCCGCAAGCCGGCCAAGCCATGGCGAGCTCGTCCTTCCTCCAGACCAGTATCCGAAAGGGACGTTCAACCCGGGGACGTTCGTGCCGGCGTATACGGCCGACTCCGGAGCTCTGGCGTTCACATCGGTGCCGTGGACCAGGGCGGCCTGACGTTCGCGACGTCGGGCAGCACATCGCACTCGGTCCGCGGCTTGGCTTTCGATGCCTCTGGTCATCTTTTGTCGCGGACGAGGGGAACAATCGCGTCGCCGTATTCGACGCGGCAAGCGGCAGCTACAAATCGAAAAACCAGTCGGTCCAGGAGCCGGTGGCGCTGTGGTTCGCTGCGTCCGCCGGGCTGCTGTACATCGGGAGCCCCGGCAACCAGCGGATCTTCACCTACCCGGTGGCGAACGTGGCGAGCGGCAACTTCCAGGCGAGCTCACTGATGCAAGACTCCAAACGCCTCGACAAAGTGTCTGGCCTCACGACCGATCCCGCCGGCAACCTCTACACCTGCAGCCGCGAGACCAGCGAGATCTATCAGTGGTCCGCCACCGGAACTCTGATCGGAACCTTCGCCAAAGGCTTCAGCGACACTCCCGAACAGATCGTTCCGGTGTACGGCGGATTTTCGGGATGACCCAGCATCTTCCGATGTCAGGCCGAGATCGCCGGAGGATGTAGAGACGTCCCAGCCCGTCCACGACACCCTCCGAAAACCGTTGACGTCGCCGGGTAGGCCTGGGTGGTTACCCACCCAGGCCCCCCACAGACCCGTACGTGCGGAACTACCGCATACGGTTCCTCAGATCACGGGTTCGCTAAGCCGGTGCGCTATCCGTTGAAGTCTTGTTGAGAGGAGATCAAGGTTCGGTGACCCTGGCCTCTTGCCCTCCAACGGGTCCGTGACCTGGCACCCCTCTTTCCTCGGCGGGGTCCCTCGGCGTGGTTCCCCCGCTTCCTCGGTACTATTGAGGTGCTACGACTCCCCTGAGTCCATCCTGCCGCGCTTCGTTTCCTTCGCTTGGCGGTACCGTGGCTGCGCCCGATGATTGGCTCCCACAGGGTACGGACGCCCTCGCCTGTGAGCCTGGACGATTGGTCACCCGGAGCCCAGCCGGGATTGCACCACGGAGATTTCAGGGTTCTCCCAGGTTCCTGGGCGGACCCCTTGCGTACATGCCCTGGGCTGGTACCCCGGGGGACCCTCGACGCCAGGCCAATTAAAGCGCCGAGGATGTTGCCTTCCGCTCGTCCCAAGACGTCGGCTCCCCGATTCGGTCTCTCGAGGCTGATTACCACGGCCTGCACACTCGCTGTCTACGCTTCGTGGCTGGAAGACTCACTAATGCCACGCAAGACTCGCTTCCGGTGGGTGGCCAACCCTTGCCGGGTAGGGGTAGGACCTACTGGGTCCACGATGAAGGGTTTCAGGTTCTGTCTATTGCATGTTCCTTCCCCCCTTCCCAGTCTTAACCTGGCGCGAGGAACGTCTCGCGTCGGAGATACCGCCGGGTCCACGCACACCTCCGACGGGGCGACGTGCGGTTCAACTGAGCCTGGGCGATGACGTTGGTATCGAGCGCGATCACCGGCGTTCCGCGTGCCACGGGAGATCCCCGATTCCATTTCCTCCAACTGAGGGATGGGCCCGAGTAACTGGCGCAGCCGATAAGTTCCTCCAGGGTGGTCGCAGGGATATTCTCAGCCCCGCTTCACGGTTGGTGTGGGTGACCGCTGAGGGGGTAAGGCCGGCTGGATACAGGTTGAGGCCACAGAGGTGGAAGTAGATCGCATTACGGAAACGGTCGCGGTTGCGGAACCCTCTGGCCGTGTACTTAAGCCATTGGATTTTGGCGTTGACGCTCTCGGCGCGGGCGTTGGTGATGCCTTCGACCACGGCCGTGAGGACGCCTTCGAGGTGCCGCTTGACCATGCGAGCGACCTCCTTGATCGGTGCCAGTCGTGAGCGAATCGCCCAACTGTACCAGTGCTGCCAGCCCTGCCGCGAGCCGGCTTGCTTGGGGATCTGGCAGACCTTCACCTCCATGGTCACCCCCTTGCGGATCGCGCGATCTCGGAGCCGATCGGAGGTTTCGTCGTCCAGTCTGATGCTGGTGAAACAGACCGGGCTGCCGCCTTGTGCGATCTGCGCGAAGGAATCATACTTGAGAGTTGAGATAAGATGCGCATGCCAGCAAGAAAAGTCCGAACGAGGGTAGCCTTCCCGGCAGGCCTTCTCGAGGCGATGCAACTCGTAGGATATCGCCGCGCCGGAATCGACACAGAATTGCTCGGATGGCGACCGATGCCCTCTACCAAGAAGAGGCTGTCCAGATTGTGGAGGCGTTCGCGGAGACCGATTGGGAGGCGCTGCGAATCGCCGAGAATCCCCAAGGAGACGCCTGATGCCTTCCGCCTCTTACCTTGAAATCCCTCAGGACGTCCTTGACTCAGCACGACTGAGCCTTGATGAGGTACTCGTCGAGCTTGCTGTCCACCTGTAGAGGTGATTGACGACCCAGATCTCGTTGTCGTTGCGCGCCGCAACAACAGCGGCGAGATTGGTGAGGCGTGAGGTATTGCTGCCGGCGATCATGGAGCGCCGAGTTGGCGGAGAGTCTCAAGATCCTGCTCCAGGTCTTCTGCGCCGAAGTGAGGACAGTTCCGCCAACTCGTGAGCCTTGCCGACTGGCAACCGGCCTTGCTCATCAAGGGTCGTCAGATTTGCCTGTGCACCGCTAGGCAAACCGAGGAATCTGGCGGAGAGATAATCGGGAGATGGAGGTCGGCGATTGTGCGGTCGGCCTCGCTCGTGACGCAGTCCATTTTCTCGACAAAGTTGTTTCCGGGCCGGAGATCCTAGGCTTGAAGGATCGTCGAATACCCCTCTGCCCCCAATTGTCAGGCGATCCACTCCGCCCATGGACGGCCGACACGAGTCGGCCCCCAAGACGGCCCGCGACTGGCGCACCCAAGTTGCGTACAACCCCCTACTTGCGGAGGACCGGCCGATTCTGCTAAACTCTTGATTCTAAAGGGAGTAAATTGGTCGGGACGCCGGGATTTGAACCCGGGACCCCCTGAACCCCATTCAGGTACGCTACCAGACTGCGCCACGTCCCGACCGAAACTGCGGTGCTGCGGTGGTGATCACGGGGAGGGCTTCGACCCGAGGAGCGCTTGAATCTCGCGCGCTTCCCGTAAGGCGTCCTCGATCCCCGAGACGAGGGTTTCTATCCGTTTGGATGCTCCCGTGTCAAGCACGGGGCCCTCCGCGGCGACCGGCGCCGCGGCCTGACGGCGGGCCGGAGCAGATTTTTCCGGAGGGGCTGCCGGTGCAACGGGAGCGGGAGCCTTCCCTTTCGGAGTCGTCTCGTCCTCGTCCCGGTCCTCCCCCAGGGCGCCGGAGGTGAGCTCGACTTCGAGCTTCTTCTTGGCGCCGGCGATCGTATAGCCCTCGTCGTAGAGGAGCTCCTTGATCCGTCGGATGATCTCCAACTCCTTCTCGCTGTAGACGCGCTGGCCGGAGCGGCTCTTGCTGGGGGTGAGCGCGGGGAACTCCGTCTCCCAGTAGCGCAGGACGTAAGGCTGGATGCCGAGGGCTTTGCAGGCCTCGCCGATCTTGTAGTACAGGCGCTTCTGGACTCGGGCCTTCGCGACCATGCGGGCTTACTCGGGTTTCCGCAGGGGAGTGATTTCGTCCTTGAGGCGGCGGGCCGGCTTGAAGCTCAACCCCTTGTGGGGACGGATGAACATCTTCTCCCCACTCATCGGGTTCACCCCCATCCGCCCCGGCCGGCGGGTCACCTCGAAGGTGCCGAAGTTCTTGATCCGCACCGTCCGCCCGTCGGCAAGGGAGGTCTTCACCGTCCGGAAGATCACGTCGACGATCTGGGCCGCCTCATCCTTGGTCAGACCGCCATGGCGATCGTAGACCACGTCGACGAGGTCGGCTTTGGTGATCCCAGGACGAAGCGGTTTCATGGTCGTCATCGATCCAGGCGAAAATTTCTACGTTTCCGGCAGCCCTCGAAGGCTGAGAAAGTGCCTGAAGTATATGGAATCAAACCGGCATCGGCAAGGGCGGCCCGACGGCGATCACCGGCCGATCGCTCCCAGGTACCCGTCCCGGTACCGGCCCGCCACCACGTCCCACGTCAGCTCGGTTTCCGCCTTGCGCCGGCCCTGCTCGCCCAGGTGCCGCGCCGCGGCAGGGTCCGCCAGCAACCTCCGGATCGCCGCGAGGAGGGCTGGACCGTCCCGCTCCGGGACGAGCCGGCCCGTCCGGCCATCCTCGACAGCAAGAGGGATGCCGGAGATTCCGGTGGCCACCACCGGCAGGCCGCTCGCCATCGCTTCCAGGATGACGTTGGGCAAGCCGTCCACGTTTCCCTTCGCGTCATGGACCGCGGGCAGGACGAAGACGTCCGCCGCGCGGTAGAGGTCCGGCAGGGTGTCGCGCAGCACGGAGCCGGGGAAAAAGACGCGATCCTCCCACTGCCGGGTGGCCGCCTGGAAGCTCGCCAGCAGGTCACCACCCCCGGCCAGCACCACCCGCAGCTCCGGATGCTCGCCAAGGAGAGCCGGCAGGATCTCGATCAGCACCGCAAAGCCCTTCTTGGTCGCCATGCGGCCCACGCCCAGGAGGAGCGGCGCGGTCTCCGGAATCTCCAGGCGCTGCCGCCAGAGGTGCCGGCGGGCCGGGTCCGGCGAGAAGGCCGCCACGTCCACTCCATAGGGAATGACCCGCGAGCGCTCGGACGGGAAGCCCAGGGCTGTTACCCGATCCACGAGCTCGGGTGAGCAGCCGGTGAGCAGGCTCGAGCAGGAAAGCGCCCAGCGCGCGGCGGCGCGCACGCCAAGCTTCTCCGCCAGGAAGACATCGCTGCCATGGAGCCCGATGGCGAGCGGCACGCCCAGCGCGCCGCTCCCCCCGAACACCGCCGCCGCCACCAAGCCGTTGGGCACGATCCAGTGGGCGTGTACGAGATCAAAGCGGCGCGAACGGAGCCGGCGGAGAGCAAGCCAGGCGCCGAGGGCGTAGAGGGGAGCGACCCGGGCGGCTCCGCCCTTCACCTTTTCGTCCGCCTCCAGGCTGCGGCCGTAGCCCAGCACCTCGTGGCGCTCCGGGGCGTAGCGGAAGGTGATGACCTCAATGCCGCCATCGTCCCAGGCCGGTGCCAGTCCTGGTGCGTGCGGAGTGAGGACGGTCACCTGGTCGCCGCGGCGCACGAGGCCCAAGGCCAAGTCGCGGATGAACGGGCCGGAGGTGTCCCCCGGAAAACGGGGATAGGTCTGGGTGAGGAAGAGAAGATCGAGGCCCGGGCTCACTCCAGCCATTCCTTGATCGAATAGCTGTCGCGGCGGCGGAAGTTCTTGAAGGTGATCATCTCGCCGATGAGGCCGGTGGTCAGGACCTGGATGCCCAGCAACATCAGCAGGACGCCCAGCAGCAGCAGGGGGCGGTTCGACAGGTTGTGGCCGCCGAACCAGATGACGGCCAGATAGCCGTTGATACCGAAGCCGGCCAGCAGGAAGAGCAGGCCGAAGGAGCCGAAGAGATGCAGCGGCCGGCGGGTGTAGCGAGTGATGAAGAGGACGGTAATCAGGTCGAGCAGCCCCTTGTAGAGGCGGTCCCAGCCGTACTTACTGACGCCGTGGCGGCGCGGATGGTGGGCCACTTGGATCTCCCCCACCGAGAAGCCGCGGCGGCTGGCGAGCACGGGGATGTAGCGGTGCAGCTCGCCGTAGACGGCGATCTCGGCCAGCACCTCGCGGCGGTAGGCCTTGAAGCCGCAGTTGAAGTCGTGCAGGTCGACCTGGGCGAGCTGACGGGTAACCCAGTTGAAGAGCCGCGACGGGATGGTCTTGCTCAACGGGTCCTGCCGCCGCCGCTTCCAGCCGGAGACGAGGTCGAGATCCTGCCCTTCGAGGGTGGCTAGGAAACGGGGAATCTCGTCCGGATCGTCCTGCAGGTCGCCGTCCATGGTGATGATGATGCGGCCCTGGGAGTGGTCGAAACCGGCGGAGAGGGCCGCCGCCTTGCCGAAGTTCCGCCGCAGCCGCACCAACTTGACCCGCGGATCCCGCTCTCTCGCCCGGCGTACCCGATCGGGCGTGCCGTCCCGCGAGCCATCGTCCACATAGAGGATTTCGAACGTCCGTCCCAAGCCGTCCAGCACCGCCGCGACCCGGGAGGACAGCTCCTCCACCGACTCCGCCTCGTCGCGCACGGGGATGATGACGGAGATCTCGATCTCCGCCGGCTCGGGAGCGGATGCGATGGGGGGCCGGATGGGGATGGGCTGGGGGCTGGTCGGGGACATCAGGCGGTATTGTAACAGGAGGGTGCGTGGCGTACCTGAATGGGGTTCAGGGGGTCCCGGGTTCAAAATCCCGGCGACGGCGAAGCGTCCTCGCGGAGGACCCCTGACTCCCCCGGCGAGATTGGATCTGGGCTGTTCTCCCTCTTCTCCCGGTTGGGGGGAGGGCGAGGGGAGAAGAGGGCCGGGGTGATGAGGGGACCGCAGGCGTCGCGGTCCCCTGGTCGCGGGGTGATGAGGGTCTTCTTTTTCTTTAGTCTCCCTTCTTGCTCCACGGCGGCACGACGCCGTTCGAGCGCGCATAGGCGATCGACTGGCCGAGGTGCTCGTGGGCGTGCGTGACGGCGATGAAGACGAAGTCGAGGTAGGTGCCGTCATGGTCGAAGACCTTGACCGATTTGCTCAGCTCCGACTCCGGTAAGGCGTTGAGGGACGCGATCAGGTAGTCGAACGACTTTTTCAGGGTCTCGATCGTCTTGGCCTTGTCGCCGGCCTCCTTGTCGAAGCTGCGAGGATCGACGCCCTCGGGGCCTTTGGCACCCCAGCGGGTGGGGAAGAAGTAGTTGGCGCCCGCGACGTGGTTGAAGACCTCGCCGACGGTGCGCGCGCCTTCGGGATGCCAAGTGTACTTGTCGGCCGGCATGGCCTCGGCCAGGGCGACGAGCTTCTTCTGGGCATCCTCCAGGCTGTGCAGCGCGGAGGCCTTGACGCCCGAGCCGGCGGCCATGGGCGCCATGGCGGGCTTGACCACGGTGGTCTTCTTCGTCTCGACCTTCGTCTCGACTTTCGCCATCGGCTTGTCCTGGGCCAGGGCGGGCAGGACCAGGGCGAAGGCCAGGGCCAGAACAGCGGTCGAACCGGTGAGTCTCTTCATTCTCGATCTCCTCGTAGAGCAATGGATACCTGCTGAGTGACTGCTGAATGACTGCTGGGAACGCGGGGGATTCTAGCGCGACGGCGGCCCGGCTGCACGCCGAGATAGAATCTCGCCCGTCTCCTTCGGAGGTGCCGTGTTGCAAATGACCCTCGCCGTACTGGGAAGCGCCGGGCTGCTGGCGCTGCTGATCGTGGCCGTCGCCGCGATGGGCCGGCGCTCGTTCTGGATGCGTCAGCTCGCCTTCCCGTTCTACGTCGGGGCCGGTGTCGCGGCGCTGGAGGTCTTCCGCCTCCTCGCGCCCGGCTGGCAGCCGGCGGCGACGGCGGCCGCCCTGGCCTGGGCTGCCCTTTTCCTGGGGCTCATCACCCTCTTCCGTCTGGTCGGCATGTATCTCTTCGAGGTCCACCTGACAGCCCGCCGCGGCATGCGCCTGCCGCCCCTGCTGCCGGCAGTGAGCATGCTCGTGGTCTACCTGGTCACCGCGCTGGTGACGCTACGCATCTCGTTTCCCAAGCTGGACGTGGCACCGCTCATCGCCACCAGCGCCGTCACTTCGCTGGTGCTCGGCCTCGCGCTCCAGCCCATCCTCGGCAACTTCTTCGCCGGCTTGGTGATCAGCGTCGAAAAGCCGTTCCGCATCAACGACTGGATCAAGGTGGGCGAGCAGGAGGGCCGGGTGATGGCCATCACTTGGCGCACCACGCACCTGCGGACGCGGGAGAACGACAACCTCGTCATCCCCAATAGCAAGCTGGCCGACGAGCGGGTGCTCAACTACTACTATCCCCATCCGCTGCACATGGAGCGGGTCAAGATCACGGCCCACTTCGACGAGCCGCCCTACCATGTGCGCCGGGTGCTGCTGGACTGCGCGGCGGGCGTGACCGGGGTGCTGGACAAGCCGGCGCCGGAGGTCTACGTCCTCTCTTTCGAGGCGAGCGCCGTCCTTTACGAGCTTCGGATCTGGATCGAGGACATGGCGCAGTCGACGCGCATCAACAGCGACGTACGGGCTCGTGTCTGGGAGGAGTTCCACAAGGAGGGAATCGTAATTCCCTACCCCATTCAGACGCTGGAGATCTCGCGGCCGGAGCACCCGCGGCACGCGGCGGCGCGGCGCGCGGCTCAGGGAGGCCCGCCGCCGGCACGGCTCTACGTGGCCGAGGGCGCGGAGCGCGGACGCTCGCTGACCCTCGGCGGCGGCGCGGGAGCCGGGCCCTCGACGGTGGGACGCTCCCGCGCCTGCGGCTTGGCGCTCAGCGATCCCAACGCCAGCAAGGAACACCTCCAAATCGCCTGGGAAGACGGCACCTGGGTAGTGACCGACCTGGGCAGCAGCCACGGCACCCGCGTCAACGGCAAGCCGGCCGACCGGGTGGTGCTCAAACCCTTCGACCGCATCGCGATCGGCGACACGGTTATGATCTTCGAGAGCGATGCCACAGCCACCGACAGCTCCGCCGCCCCTTCCTGAAGCCATCGGCCCCTATCGCGTCCGCGAGCTCCTCGGCAAAGCCGGGCAGTCCACGGTCTACCGGGCGGAGGACCTCAAGGGGCGCCCCGTCGCCCTCAAGCTCTTCCCCCGCCGCCTGACGGAAGATGCCGGCGCCGCCGAGCGCTTCTACCGCGAGGTCGACGCCGTGACCCCCGTCACCCGCCATGCCCACCTGGTGCACGTGCTGGGAACGGGCCAGGAGGGCGACCGGCTGTACGTCGCCATGGAGATGGTCGAGGGGACGTCGCTCGACCGGGCGCTGAAAGCCCGGCGCGTCACTCTGCCCGAGGCGTTCGCCGTGATGCGGGGCATCTGCCGCGGCCTCATTCACGCCCACCAGAGCGGCTACGTGCACCGCAATCTGACGCCGCGAAACGTCCTCGTCTCGCCCGACTTCGCCACCGTCAAGATCTCGGATCTCGGGTCCAGCAACTTCGAGTCGGTCGCCGCCCGCAGCCTCACAGCCACGCTCTCGACGGGCGAGATCCGTCTCGGCGCCCTGTATTACCTGGCACCCGAGACGATGGACAGCAAGGCGGCGGTGGACGTCCGGGCGGACCTCTACTCCGCCGGCGCCATCTTCCACGAGATGCTCACCGGCCGGACGCCGGGCCCCAAGTTCGGCCTGCCGAGCCAGCTCAACCCCGCGGTACCTTCCGAGGTCGACGTGGTCGCCCTGCGCTGCCTCGGCCGCAGGCCCGAAGAGCGCTACGCGAGCGCCCAGGATCTGCTGGCTGCTCTGGAGCGCCTGGAGGAGACCCTGAACCTGCGGGTGTTGACGGAGATCCGCGAAGCGAGCTCGCTGCTGCGCGGCGCCGGCTCCGAAGGCGGCGGGAAGAAGACGCTCCTCTTCGTGGGGATCGCGGTGGCCGTGTTGATCGCGCTGGCGGTGGTGTTTTTCGTGATGCGGTGAGAACGGCTTTTCGAAAGGAGTCGTACCCATGGAATACCGGAATCTCGGCCATAGCGGCCTCAAGGTCTCGCCTCTCTGCCTGGGAGCGATGATGTTCGGCAAGTGGGGCAATCCTGACCACGAGGAGTCGATCCGCATCATTCACCGGGCACTGGACGCCGGCATCAACTTCGTCGACACGGCCAACGGCTACTCCGAGGGCGAGTCGGAGATCATCGTCGGCAAGGCCCTCAAGGACCGCCGCGAGCAGGCGGTGCTCGCCACCAAGGTGTGGGCGCCCGTGAGACCCGGGCCGAATCAGCGCGGCCTTTCGCGCAAGGCGATCCAGGAGCAGGTGGAGCACAGCCTGCGGCGCCTGGACACGGACGTCATCGACCTCTACCAGATCCACCGTCCGGACCCGACGACGCCCATTGAGGAGACGCTCTCGACGCTGACCGACCTCGTGCGCCAGGGCAAGGTGCGCTACCTCGGCCTCTCCACCAACCACTTCGTGGGCGAGGCGGTGTGGGAGAAGCGCTTCGCGGCCTGGGAGATCGTGGAGACTCTATGGATCAGCGAGAAGCACGGCTGGGAGCGGTTCGTCTCGCTACAGCCGCCGTACAGCATCCTGCGCCGGGTGATGGAGGCGGAGCACTTCCCCGCGACCCAGAAATTCGGCCTTGCCAACATCGTCTGGAGCCCGCTCGAAGGCGGCTGGCTCACCGGCAAGTACCGCCGGGAGACGGGCAATCCCAAGGACAGCAAGCGCTCCGAGACCTGGGTGGGAGACCTCGGGAACCCCAAGTTCGAGCGCCGGCTGGACATCGTCGAGGAGCTCCTTCCGCTCGCCGCGCAGAAAGGCGTCTCCCTCGCCCGCTTCGCCAACGCCTGGGCACTGCGGAATCCGGCGGTGACCTCGGTCATCATCGGACCGCGCACGATGGAGCAGCTCGAAGACAGCCTGGGCGCGCTCGACGTCCAACTGACGGACGAGGAAGCGGCGCGCATCGACGAGTTGGTGCCGCCCGGCACGTCCGCCCTGTAGAGCACGGGGTTAGAGATATACTCGGGTTTTCCAGGATCTTCTTGAGAAGACCTGCAAGCGCCGGAAGGCGAGGACTGAACCGAGCATGAATGCCACCTCCACCGCCTTCCCCCCCATCCGCACGGCGCGGCGGATCGAAGACGTCACCTATGCTGTGCGCGATGTCGTGGCTCTCGCCCGCCAAGCCGAGGCCGCGGGCCGGAAGATCATCAGCCTGAACATCGGCGATCCCTGCCAGTTCGACTTCCGCACGCCCGAGGTGGTCGTCGAGGCCATCGTCAAGGCGCTACGGGACAACAAGACGTCCTACTCCGCCTCCGAAGGAATTCCCGAGGCGCGGGAGGCCATTCGCCGCGACGCCGAGGAGCGCAAGGGGATCCGCGGCGTACGCGAGGTGCTCATCGGCCATGGCGCCTCCGAGCCCATCGAGCTGATGCTCACCGCTCTATTGGAACCGGACGAGGGCGTGCTGGTGCCGAGCCCCGGCTACCCGCTCTACTCCGCCGTCCTGGCCAAGGTCGGCGGCCGGCCGATCCCCTACCGGCTCGACGAGTCGAACGGTTGGCAGCCTGATCTCGCCCACATCGAGCGGCAGGTGGACGAGAAGACCCGCGCCATCGTAATCATAAATCCCAACAATCCCACGGGATCGGTGGCCAACCGGGCGACGCTGGAGGCGGTGCTGGAGATCGCTGCGCGGCACCAGCTCGTGGTGCTCTCCGACGAGATCTACGACCGCATGCTGATCGACGAGGACACCGGCTTCGTCTCCACCGCCTCGCTGCGGGACGACGTGCCGGTCGCTACCTTCGCCGGCCTTTCCAAGGTGTGGCTCGGTCCCGGCCTGCGCATGGGCTGGACGATCCTCTCCGGACCCTCGGACGCCCTGGCGCCCCTGATCGACGCCATGGGCCGACTGGTGCGGGCAAGGCTCTGCGCCAGCCATCCGGTACAGTGGGCCATCAAGCCGGCGCTCGAAGGGGCGAATCCCCACCTCGCGCAGGTGAGCGCCATCCTGCGCCGCCGGCGCGACCTGACGGTGGCCCGGCTCAACGCCATTCCGGGCTGGAGCTGCGTACCGCCCCAGGGGGCTTTCTACGCCTTCCCCCGCTTTTCGCTGGGCGCACTCGAGGACATCGAGCTGGTGCGGGACATGATCCTCGACTACGGCGTCGTCATGGTCCACGGCTCGGGCTTCGGCCAGCCGGACATGAACCACGTGCGCATCGTCTTCCTGCCTCAGGAAGAGGTTCTGGAAGACGCGTACTCCAAGCTCGCCGAGTACTCGCGCGGCCGGGCCTCCTAGCCGCCAATCGTCCGGCAAGTGATTCAAGGAGATCTCGATGGCTGATCTGAAGGGCAAAACCCTGTTCATCACCGGCGCATCCCGCGGTATCGGCCAAGCCATCGCCCTGCGCGCCGCAGCCGACGGCGCCAATGTCGTGGTCGCCGCCAAGACCACCGAGCCCCATCCCAAGTTGCCGGGAACGATCTACTCAGCGGCGGAGGAGATCGAAAAGGCGGGCGGCAAAGCGCTGCCGCTACAGGTTGACATTCGGGACGAGGATCAAGTCTATCGCGCCGTGGCGAAGACGGTCGAGACCTTCGGCGGCATCGACATCCTGATCAACAACGCCAGCGCGATCAACCTCACGGGGACTCTGGAGACGCCCATGAAGCGTTTCGATCTCATGTGGGGAGTCAACGCCCGCGGCACCTTCCTCTGCTCGCAGGCCTGCATCCCGCATCTCAAAAAGGCGCCCAATCCGCACATCCTCACCCTCTCGCCGCCGCTCAACCTGGATCCGAGGTGGTTCAAGCTGCACACCGCCTATACGATGTCCAAGTACGGCATGAGCCTCTGCGTGCTGGGCATGGCCGAGGAGTTCAAGGACGACGGCATCGCCATCAACGCCCTCTGGCCGCGCACCGTGATCGCCACCGCCGCCCTGGCCATGCTGGGCGGCCTCACCCCGCCCGAGAGGTGTCGCAAGCCCGAAATCGTGGCCGACGCCGCCCACGTCCTCCTCACCCGGGATAGCCGCTGCTGCACGGGCAACTTCTACCTCGATGAGGACGTGCTGCGGGAAGCCGGAGTCACCGACTTCGAGCACTACGCCGTCCAGCCGGGCAAGCCGTTGCAGACAGATTTGTTTCTGGGGGAAGTGCCGGAGGAGATGCGGGGACTGCGGGGGAAGGCTTAGTGCTCCGACAGGCTTGCCCGTCTCTGGTGAGCCAGTTAGACTAAGGGTATGGCAGCTTTGACTCTAGAAATCACCTCAGACCTCGAGTCCGCACTTCGCCGAGAAGCGACGAAGCAGGGGCTCGACACCCAGGGGTACATTCTCCGCACTCTACGCGAGCGACTGACTGCCACGCGGCAGCTCGCCGCATCGAGGTTGCCTGCGGATGAGGCAGCACTCCTCCAGACCATTAACCAGGGATTCTCCAGCGAGACCTGGCAACACTACGCATCGCTCAAGACGAAGCGCCGAGCAGGTACATTGAAGCCATCTGAGCAGGCCGAGCTCATCGCATTGTCCGACCAAATGGAAGAGATGAATGTTCGGCGCATGGAATCCGTTAGTCAGCTTGCACGTCTGCGGAAAATGTCCGTTGATGTTTTGATGGAGGACCTTGGCATCAAGTCCTCCCTCTATGAGTAGGCATCGCCCGACGGCGCGCGACAAGGAAACGGTCGCGCAGCGCGCTCGTCGTTGCTGTGAATATTGCAGGTGCTACGCGCAATACTCCCCTGACCCATTTTCTCTCGAACACATCGTCCCAATTGCTCGGGGTGGGCTCCACGAGCTTTCCAATCTGGCGCTGTCTTGCCAAGGCTGTAACAACAGGAAATTCACCAGCGTGGAGGGAGAAGATCCGGTCACAGGTGAAAAAGTCTCCTTGTTCCATCCTCGCCAGGATCACTGGGCCGATCACTTCGCATGGAATGCAGATTGTACGTTGATGGTCGGTGTGACGCCGACTGGCCGGACGACTATTGAGAAGCTGCAGCTCAACAGGATCGGCGTCGTCAATCTACGTCGAATTCTGCTGGATTCAGGACTCCATCCTCCTGATGACGCTGCGGTCTGACGAGTAACTCTTCGCCCATCCCCGCTACTTCTTCGCCTCCTCCGCCCCTTCCCCCCGAAGCTGATCGATCGTGTCGAAAGCGTGCCGCAGGTGGGGAATGACGATGCTGCCTCCCACCACGAGGGCGACGTTCAGGGCGTCGTAGAGCTCGTCGTTCGTCCAGCCGGCGGCGACGCATTGGTCGAGGTGGTAGTCGATGCAATCGTTGCAGCGCAATACTGCCGAGGCTGCGAGGCCCAATAATTCTTTCGTCTTGCCGTCGAGGGCGCCGTCGCGGTAGGCGGCGGTGTCCAGGTTGAAAAAGCGCTTGATGCCGAGGTGCTCGGCCTCCATGATGCGGTCGTTCATCCGCTGGCGATAGGCGCGGAATTCTTCTAGGGTGTCGGCCATGGGGCTCTCCAGAAAGAATCAGGGGTTCGCTTCGGTCAGCTCGGTCCGCGGTTTGCCGAGAAGATAATGCTCCAGCCAGGAGATCTCGGCGCAGATCTTGGTCCGCTTGTGGGACGGTTTCGAAAAGATGTGGTTTTCGCCGGGGAACACCAGCGATTCCGCAGGCACGCCGCGCCAGACGAGCGCGTTGTAGAGCTCGTCGGCCTGCGCCGCTGCCTTCGTCGGATCGTGATCGCCCGAGACGATCAGCGTCGGAGTCTTCACCCGGCCGAGCCCGCCGAGGGGCGACTCCTTCAGCCAAAGCTCGAAATCGGCCCAGGGTGGCTTGCTCTCATAGAACGCCTCGGTCCACATCGCTCCCCGGCCGGTGCCAAAGATGGACAGATCATCCCAGATACCGGCGCCCGTGCAGGCCGCACGGAAGAGATCGGTGCGGCCGATGAGGCACTTCGATAGACCGCCGCCGCCGCTGTAACCGATCAAGCCGACCCGCGAGCGGTCGGCCCAGCCGCGGGCGACGAGGCTCTCGACGCCGCGAATCACGTCCTGGGACGGTGCCGAGCAGCGGTGGCCTTCGATCCCCTGCGTGAACGCATCTCCCCGGCCGGCGCTCCCCCGGTAGTTGGGGTTCAGCACCAGGAAGCCGCGAGCGGCGAGCAACGCGGGGTAGGACATGGAGGCTGCCGGGAGATCCACCGCCTCGGTTCGAGCCGCGCCGAACGGCCCGCCGTGGAGGTCCACGATCAACGGCAACCCTTTCTCTCCGCGGCGGCCCGGAGGCCAGAAGAGCACACCTTCGACGACGACTCCGTCGCCTCCGTCCCAGGAGATGGTCTCGATCTCGGGCAACGGCCCGCGGCTCAGAGCGGCGTTGAGGTCGGTGACCGGGCGAGCGGTGCCCGTCCCATTGAGACCTTCGGCCAGATAAATCTCGCTGAAATGATGGGCGTCGCCGCCGATGAAGGCGATCCGCTCGCCGCCGCGCGAGGCGGAAAGATTTGAGAGCCAGCCCTTCTGCTCGCGTAGCGTTCGGACCTTTCCGGAAGCCGGCTCGACCCGCGAAATCCGCATGCCGGTCGAGACCGCGGTGAGCGTCAGCAGCGAGCCGTCCGCCAACGGCACCTGCTGGTTGAGGTAGCCTTGTAGACCGGGGGCGATGGGGACGAGATTGAGACCAGCGGCGCCGCCGGGGTCGACGCGGTAGGGCCTGGCCTCGGTCGCCGTGTAATGTCCGTTCTTCTCCTGCCCGGTGCCGGCGACGAAGAGCTGGTTCCCGGCCCAGGCGGGGTTCTCCTCGCTGATGAGGTTGTGAGTGAGCCGCACCTCGCCAGAAGCCCCCGCGGTCAAAGGCAGCAGAGCGACCTCGGAGGACTCCGCAGTCTGGCGGACGCCACTGCCGGTGACCGCGAGCTGGCGGCCGTCCGGAGAGACGCTGAGCGACTCCATCACTTCCAAGGGCGCCGTGGCGAGGCGCTCGACGCGGCCATCTGGAAGAGCGAGACGATAGAGAGCGGATCTTGGCGCCGGCAAAGCGGAGTGCCGGCGGACATCGCCGTAGAAATCCCGCAGCCTGCTCTCCGCCGAGGCGGCAGCCGAGCTCGGCGAATCGGCCGCGGCAAAGACGAGGCCCGAGCCGTCCGGCAGCCATTCGTAAAGATCGATGCCATCGGCGAACCGGGCGGGATCGGTCAGGCGCCGTGGTGACGCCCCGGCGGCCGGCGTCAGCAGGAAGAGCTGGCTTCCGGACTCGGGAGCCGGGCTCGCCAGGAACGCCAGGACACGGCCATCCGGCGACCAGCGCAAAGTGGAATAGCTCCTAGGCTCTATGATCCGAACGGGCCTGGCGGCCCCGGCCGGAGGGGAGAGGTCGATCAGCCGGAGGGTGACGATCTCCCGGTCGTGCTCGAAGTCGTTCTGGCGCGCGATGAAGGCCAGCCGGGCGCCGTCCGGAGAGATCTGTGCCTCGTCATACGTGGTTTGGCCGAGAAAGGTCTCAACATCGGAGAGATCGACGGCAGCCGCGGAAGCCGCCGTCAGCAAGAAAAGGACGGCCAGGGCCGCACGCATTGAACCTCCCTCAGACCTTGACGAACGTGCCACGCTGGGTGTCCTTGCGCACTCCAGGGAAGGCCAGCGCCCGCCCGTGGGCCACGCAATAGACGCCGGGGGGCAGAACGCCGGTGGCGAAGAGCGCCTCCGTGAGGTTCTGGAAAGCGTCGGACTGCTTCATCTCGAACGGCCGCATGGCGCCGGTCAGGACCACCGGCACGCGGGGAACGCCGAGATTGGATTCCAGGTATTCGCCGGTGAGGGGAAGGGTGTCCGTGCCGTGGAGGACGACGATGCCTTTGGTATTGCCCTCCTCGCAGGCGCCGTGGGCCCGCACGGCCTCCAGGATGCGGCTGCGGTCGGCGTCGGTCATCTCCAGACTGTCCTTGCTCAACAGCTCGAAGACGTTGACCTCCGTCTCCTCGAGCCGCAGCTCGGCCAGCATCCGCCGGACGATCGATTGCCGGTTGGCGAGCTCGCCCGTGTGCTCGTCGTACGTCTTTTCAATGGTGCCGCCGGTGGTGATGAGAGTGATTTTGCGCACGATGAGGGGGACTCTATCTCGCCGGCCGGGATTCCGGCGAGCCTGCCCCGGGATCTCACCGACCGCCGGTCAAGGACAGGTTAGGAAGGCGCTGGAATCCGTTGTGGCGGCGGCAGCCTTGCCGGCAGGATTCTCGTAGCGCTTCATCTGGCCGGTGAGCGTGTCGGTCACCGTCAGCACGTAATGCACGTCCGTGGTGGCAGCCGAGTACACCCAGTAGTTGCCGTTGAGGGCGCAGCCATCCAGCACCTTGACCATCAGCTCCCAGTTCTCCGCACTGAAGAACCAGAAAAGCCCCGAATCGGCGGCGGCTCCGGGAACGACCTGGCCGGAACCGGACGTGCCGTTCGCATCCCAGGCGACCTCCACTCGAAAGCGGCCTTTGTTGAGGCAGAGGGCCGTCGCTCCCGCCGCGCAGTCGCTTACCGGCGCCGCCGCCGGGCGTGGGTGGCTGACGAGGAACTGAAAGCCGGCCGCCATCGAGGCGGCGGGCCAGGTGCTGTGGCTAAATCCCGGCTGCACGTCCTCGTCCCAGGGGACTCCGAGGTGGCTCCACTGCGCCTCGAGCTGGGGCCGGGCGGCGGTGTAGTTGGGATCGGCGGTGCTGTAGTACATGTGAATCGGCGGCTTGTAGGTGGGATCCGCCAGCGCGGTCACCGGGTACCACGGCGTGCTGAGAGTGAAAACGCTGCTGTAGATCGAGTCGGCATAGGCCACGAGATAGGCCCACGCTCCTCCGGCCGAGTGGCCCGCCAGGGCGATGCGCCGGTCGTCGATGGGGAGCTCGGTCCGCACCAGGCGCAGGGTCTCGGTCACCGTCTGCTCATCTGCACCGGTGCCCCACCCTATACCGGAGGCCCTGGGAAGGGCCAACACGCAGCCGGCGGACTCCGCCGCGTCGCGGACGCGATCCAAATAGACCTCGGGCGGAGTGCCTGAGCCATGGAAGAAGAGCACCAGGGGAGCAGGCCGGGAGGCGTCCAGGCTCTGAGGAATGTAGCGCCAGTAGTAGGAGCCGGTGGCGGGGATCTCGACTCTCACCCAGCCGGACGCAGGCAAGGCGGCCAGAGGAGGAGCCACGAGGGCCAGGCCAAGCAGGAGAAGAAAAAAACAGCGGAGGTGCTTCAACATCGCCAACCTCGATAGGGTACCCGTTCGCAGGATGGGAGGCAATCTCCCGGTGGCACCCTATGTGCTAAGCTCCAAACCGTGCCGCGGTATTTCCCCGCGCGGCGTTCTGAGCAAACCTTCTTATGCAAAATCCCGAGTACGCCGTCGTCAGCAGGGAGTGCCGCGCCATCCAGATTCCGGAGGGCACGCCGGCCCTGTTGTCGCCCGGCACCCGCGTCCGCATCACCCAGTCGCTGGGCGGCACTTACACCGTATCGACCGATCGCGGCAACCTGCTGCGCATCGACTCGCGAGACGCGGATGCAATCGGCAAGGACGCCACGGATCTCCTCGCCGGTGTCGCCGCCTCGCCTCTCGAAGACCAGATCTGGGCGCTGCTCAAGACGTGCTTCGACCCGGAGATTCCGGTCAACGTCGTGGATCTGGGCCTGATCTACAACTGTGACGTCGTCGAGCGGCCCGAAGGGGGCCGCCGGGTGAACATCAAGATGACGCTCACCGCCCCGGGCTGCGGCATGGGGCCCGTCCTGGCCCAGGACGTCCGGGAAAAGCTCGAGCGCCTGCCGGGCGTCGACGAAGCGGACGTAGAGGTCGTCTTCGACCCACAATGGGACCAGAACATGATGAGCGAGGCCGCCCGGCTGGAGCTCGGATTGTTCTAGCTCTTCGGGGCCGGCATCTCCTCACCGACCGGCGCAGGCGCCGGCCTCCCCGCGAACAGCCGCTTCAGCGTCAGCCGCACGTTGTCCAGCTCCGCGAAGATCCAGAGCTTCACTCCCTTGGCGGCCATGCGGAAGGGCGCTCCCTTGAGATCGAAGAGAACCTTCACCCGCCGGCCGTGATTGCGCCGGCCGGCCTCCCCGGCGGCCCGGCGGGCCAGCGCGATCGCCTTGAAGCGCCGGTTGTAGATCCTCATCATGTGGTAGCTGAAGAAGGCCGGCTTGGGGCCGAGCACCGGCATCCAATGGAACCTCCCGTAAAACAAATAGGCAGGGATGACGACGAAGATGTAGTACTGCGCCGTGTCGATGAGGAACGAGGCGGACAGCAGGTCGTGCTCGCCCATGTAGAAGTACTTGTCCTGATAGACCGCCTGGAAGAAGCGGTGATAGGAGCGCAGGAAGGCCGCGTTGTGCTCGGCGATGCGGGCCGCCAGAGGCTCCCCGGCAATCTCTCCCGCCGTCTGGGCCTTGACGATCTCCACCGTAGCCTCGACCGAGAACGACGCGTGGTCGAGCCCCGGCGAGTAGTAGGGATCGAGGAACGCCGCCGCGTCGCCCATCAGAGCCCAGCCGTTTCCCATGTACTGCTTGGTGACGTAGGCCAGGTTGGAATAGGTCCGCAGATCCTCGGCCTTCATCTGCGCTCCCTCCAGCAGCTCCGCGGCGGAGGGGATCGCCTTGAGGAAGGCCAGGTACTCGCTCGCCATGTTCTTGCCGCGGTCGAGATCCATCAGGCGGGTGTCGAAGACGATGCCGATCGAGGTCTCGCCGTTGCCCAGGGGGATGAACCAAACCCAGTAGCCGAATCCCATGTAGTGGTTGGTGGCGAGACGCCGGGACGTGACGTTGCCACGGGAGAACGAGAGCGGTCCCCGGGCGGCGACGTCGTCCAGGTGTCGCACCCCCTCCCAGCGGCACCAGACGGCCGCCGTCGGGTGATCGCGGTTGCGCTCGATCAGGCCGAGGCGCTTGCCCAGGAAGTTCGCCCGCCCCGTGGCGTCCAGCACCCACCGGCAAGAAACCGTCTCCGCCTCGACGCCGTCGCGCTCCAAGGTGATTCGGTGGTCGAACTCCCCCAGCTCCACGTCGCGCACTCGCGCCGGCCGCAGAAGCTCCGCTCCCTCCTCCACGGCGGTGGCCAGCAGGTGCTCGTCGAGCGTGTCGCGCCGGAGTTGGAAGGACGGCGTGGTGCTACGCTGGAAGGCGCCGGTCTCGCTGGCCTCGGCGTGCCGGTGGACGTGCTCGTTGATCCACCAGTAGCGAAGCCCCTCCTTCGGAAGGTGCTCCCGCTCCAGATGCTGCCACTGGGCGAGCCGCCGGGTGAGGAACATGCCCGACATCTCGGTGGTCGCCTCCCCCACCTTGGCGTCGAACGCCACCACCTTCTCGACCACGAGCACGGAGAGCTCCGGCCGGTCCCGCTTCAGCAGGATGGCGGCCGATGCGCCGCTGAAAGCGCCGCCGAGAATGACTACGTCGTAGTGTTTCATCAGGTCACCCCGGCTGCTGCCACAGCTTGACGCCGCCGAGGAGGCCGGCGACGTTCTCGACGGTTTTGACGTTCTCCGGCAGATCGAAGTGGATTTCCTTCGCGTTGCCGCCGCCGAGGTAGAGGATGCGGTAGTTGAAGATCCGCGCCAGTTGCGCCATGACCTTTCTCACCCGGCGATTCCACCGCTTCTTGCCCACCTTGTGCAGGGCCGCGTTGCCCACCAGCTCCTCGTAGGTCTTCTCTTTGCGGAAGGGGTGGTGCGCCATCTCGATGTTCGGCACGTAGTGGCCGTCGATATAGAGCGCGAAGCCCATGCCGGTGCCGAGCGTCAGCACCAGCTCGGTGCCGAGCCCCTCGATTACGGCGAGCCCCTGGACGCCGGCGTCGTTGGCCACCCGCGCCGGCTTGCCGGTCAGCTTCTCCAGCGCCGCGGCGAGATCGAAACCCGCCCACGACGGATCGAGGTTGGGCGCGGTCAGCGTCCGCCCCTGCACGACCACGCCGGGAAATCCGGAGGCCACCCGGTCGAAGGGAGGCATCTGCTTCACGATTTCCGCCACCACGTCGAGGATGGCGTCCGGCTCGGCCGGATGCGGTGTCTCGAGGCGCACCCGGTCGCTCGTGGGGCGATCCGCCGCGTCGGCGGTGAATCCCTTGATGCCGGTTCCCCCGATATCGAGGCAGAACGTGATCGGCGACTTCTTCGGCTTCGGCTTGGTGGCCATCCCGGCTCCTTCCATGAGAGGACGTCACCGGGATTATGGCACTGCGCGGCTACCGATCCACCACCACCAGCGTCGCCGAGCAGGCCGGCGGGACGCCGGCGCTCCCAGGGTTTGAGCCCCGGGGGTTGCAGAATCGGAGGGGGTGGGTCAGAATAGGCTCCTGCAAGAGGTTCCTTCACCGCTCCGCCTCCCTCCACCCCGCCCCTTATTCCCAGCCCCAAATAATCCAGCTAAAGAATGCTCTAGCCAATCGGAGACAACTTGACTCGCAGAATGCTGATCAACGCGCAGCGGCCGGAAGAGCTGCGTATCGCCATCGTCCAGGGCAACGTCCTGGAAAATTACAAAGTCGACGTCGCGGAATCGGACCTGACCCGCGGCAACATCTACCGCGGCGTCATCGCCAGCATTCAGCCCAGCCTGAACGCGGCGTTCATCGACTACGGCGTCGAGCGCCACGGCTTCCTGGCCATCCAGGACGTGGTTCCCGACGCCTTCTACAAGACGCCGAGCCATGGCCACCCGCGCATCGACGAGGTGCTGGAGAAGGGCAAGCCGATCGTCGTCCAGGTCGCCAAGGATCCCGTAGGCCAGAAGGGCGCGGCGCTGACGACCGCTCTCTCCCTGGCCGGCCGCTACCTCGTGTTGACTCCCTTCGACGACACCCGCGGCGTGTCGCGCAAGGTTGAGGACGAGGACACGCGCAAGAAGCTCAAGGGCATGGCCCATGCCCTCGACCTCCCCGACGGCTGCGGCGTCATCCTCCGCACCAACGCCCTGGACCAGACCAAATTGACGCTCGCCCGCGACCTCGCCGCTCTGCTGAGGCTGTGGAAGCGGGTGCAGATGGCGGCCATGGAAGGCAAGGGCACCCGGCTTCTCTACACCGATCAGGACCTCATCCTCCAGGCCCTGCGGGACTACCTGGACACCTCGATCGAAGAGGTCCTGATCGACGACGACGAGGCGTTCCAGAAGGCCGAGGCGTACCTCATGGCCTTCATGCCGCGCTCGAAGACGCGCCTGATCCGTTACTCGGACCGGTTGCCGCTCTTCAGCCGCTACGACCTCGAACCGCAGATCGACCGCATCTACGAGCGGCGGGTGGAGCTGCAGAGCGGCGGCTCGATCGTCATCGACGCCACCGAGGCTCTGACCGCCATCGACGTCAACTCCGGCCGCTCGACCCGCGCCGCCACCCAGGAGGAGACCGCCCTCCACACCAACCTCGAAGCGGCGGACGAGGTGGCCCGCCAGCTCCGGCTGCGCGACGTCGGCGGCCTCATCGTGGTCGACTTCATCGACATGCGGGCCTCGAAGAACCAGCGCCGGGTGGAGAAGGCCGTCAAGGACGCCCTCAAGGCGGACAAGGCGCGGTCCACCGTTGGGCGCATCAGCCCCAACGGCCTGCTGGAGATCAACCGGCAGCGCATTCAGCAGGCCCTCCAGCTCCGCACGCACCGCAGTTGCCCGACCTGCAACGGCTCGGGGCGCCTGGCGAGCGAAGAAATGGTGAGCCTGTCGATTCTGCGGCGCATCGAGGCGCGCGCCGCCAGCGGCGCGATTCAGGGGGTCAAGATCGGTCTTCATCCTGAGCTCGCCGACGCCCTCCAGAATCACTACCGGCAGGAATTGGCGGGGATCGAAGAGGAGCTCGACGTCAAGATCGAGATCATCGCCACGGCCGGGCTGCACCGTCCCGACGAGCGGATCGAGTGGCAGAAGCGGGAGAAGCCCGCACGCGTCTCGAAGCAGCAGAAGCCGGCGCCCGTCATTCTCCAAGCCTGGGATCTCGCCCTCCCTGAAGATGAAGAAGAGGAAGAGGACGACCTTCTCGACGCCGGCCCGGCCAAGGCCCAAGCCCGAGATGCCGGAGAGCCCGGAGCCGGAGGCGACGCGGCGGCCCGCAAGCGTAAGCGCCGCCGCGGTGGCCGCAAGCGCAAGAAAAAGGGACCGGGCGAAAACGGTGGAGAAAGTGTTGGAGAGAACGGTGGTGAGAATGGTGGTGAGAACGGCGACATCACCCTGGAGCACGACGACTCGGAAGCCTTCGCCATAGCCTTCGGCGGCGAGCCACGCGCCGTCACTGCCGAGCCCGCCGAACGGTTTGACGGCGATGGCGATACCGACGACGACGAAGGGCCGGACGACGACTTCGACGACGGCCCCGAGGATGCCGCCGAAGGAAGCGAAGGAGTCGAGGGAGCCCCTGGGGTCCCGAAGAAGCGCCGGCGCCGGAGGCGGCGGCGGAAGGCGTAGACCCCTCATCACCCCGGCCCTCTTCTCCCAGCCTCCCCGCCGGCCGGGAGAAGAGGGAGCGGTTTGACGAGTTGGTGGAGGCCGACGTCATGGTTACAACATTCGCCTGGACGACTCTCGTGGTCTCGCTCATCGCGGGCAGCTCGCAACCCGCCACGGGCTCGTTTCCTCTACGCCCACTCGACCTGGTAAATAACGCGGATCGCTATCTTCAACGGACCGTCGAAATCGAGATCGTCGAGCCGTTGGCCGGGCCGACCACGACCGAAATGCTCTCCCGGAGCGAATACGGTCAGGTCGAGATCCGGATTCCCGAGGGGGTCGGCAAAAACCTCTCCCTCGTCCCCTCGACCTTCAGACTCGAGGACCCCGCACGCTACCGCCGCAAGTTCGACCGTGTGATCGAATCGCCGGTCCGGGTGCGTGGCGAGTTTTTGCGCGACGAGGAGCTCTCCAAGGACTACCACAGACCGGCCTACATAATCCGGGTTGCGGCGATCGAGGCACTACCGGCAGGCCTCCCCGAAAAAGTGCACTCGCTGGCAGAGATCCAGTCCAGCCCGGCCCACTGGGACCGCAAGCTCATTGCGTACGAGGGTGTCTACAAGTCCGGCTTCGAAATCTCGGCACTCGACCGGGACATTTGGCTGGACTTCGCGCCGAAAGCGGAGGTCGTCGGGCGCCCCCCCAATCGCGCGGGCCTCAGCTCGAACCGTGTCCGAGTCACCGGAATCCTCTTCGCGAGACCCGGCTCGTCCTACGGCCACCTGGGTGGCTACCACTTCGAGCTCTTCGCGTCGAGAGTCGAGTTCCTCGGCGCCGTCCACTCGCAGTAGCCGGCGACGCCTACCCACGTGAAATCAGGCATGAGCCTTATCCGGCGCCCCCCCGCAGTCACCCCCCTGCAATGGCCCCAATCACGTAGAACGGCTCGTCGCCGCGGGCCACGGCGTCGGGCAGCGGCGCGTCCGGCGGGTCGTGGGAAAGGTCCTGCTCGCAGGCGAAGAAGCGCAGGAAGGTCCGGCGCTGCCGGGTGACGTGGTCGCGGATCGTCCCCTTGAGCACTGGATAGCGCAATTCGAGCGCGTCGAGGACGGTGCGCTGGGTCACCGGCCCTTCGACCTGAAGCTCCACGTCTCCCTCGACGCGCGCGAGGGTCCGCAGGTGCGGCGGCAGCACGAGGCGGATCACGGCAGAGTCTGGACCTCGACGGAGAGGACCGTCGGCAGGTCCCGGATGATCGGTTCCCAGGCGTCTCCCGCGTCGGCGGAGGCGTAGACCTGCCCTCCCGTGGTGCCGAAGTAGACGCCGCACGGATCGAGCTGGTCGACGGACATGGCGTCCCGCAACACGTTCACGTAGCAGTCGCTCTGCGGCAGGCCGCGGGTGAGCGCTTCCCACTCGTTGCCGCCCGTGCGGCTGCGGTAGACGCGCAGCTTCCCCTCAGGAGGAAAGTGCTCCGAGTCGCTCTTGATCGGCACGACATAGACGGTGTCCGGCTCGTGCGCGTGGATGTCGATCGGGAATCCGAAGTCGGTCGGCAGGTTGCCGCTGATCTCGTGCCAGGAGTCGCCCGCGTCGTCGCTGCGCATGACGTCCCAGTGCTTCTGCATGAACAGCACCTCTGGGCGCGCCGGATGCATGGCGATGCGGTGGACGCAGTGGCCGACCTCGGCCGTGGGGTCGGGGATGAATTGCGAGCGCAGGCCGCGGTTGATCGGTTTCCAGGTCCGGCCACCGTCGTCGCTCCGAAAGGCTCCCGCGGCCGAGATGGCGACGTACATCCGCTCCGTGCGGCTCGGATCGAGCACGATGGTGTGCAGGCACATTCCGCCGGCGCCCGGCTGCCACTTCGCGCCCGTGGGGTGCTCGCGCAAACCGGAGAGCTCATGCCAGGTCTGGCCGGCGTCGGTCGAACGGAACAGGGCAGCATCCTCGACTCCGGCGTAGACGGTGTCAGGATCGGCCAGAGCCGGCTCGAGGTGCCAGACCCTCTTGAATTCCCAGGGGTGCTGCGTGCCGTCGTACCACTGGTGCGTGCCGGCGACTCCGTCGTAGACGAACTGGTTGCCGACCGCCTCCCACGTCTTGCCGCCGTCGTCGGAGCGCTGGACCACCTGCCCGTGCCAGCCGGTGGACTGCGAGGCGTACAGCCGGTCCGGGCTCGCGGGAGAGCCCTTGAGATGGTAGACCTCCCAGCCCGCGAAATGGGGACCGCTGACGTCCCACCGTTCGCGCTTGCCGTCCGACGTCAGGATGAATGCGCCCTTTCGCGTGCCGACCAGGACCCGTACTCCGCTCATTCCCTGCTCTCCTTCCGTACCGGGAAGCCGCGACAGTCCGTCGCGGCTGGACGATTATTCTACCGCAGGGCGACAAAGAGACACGAGACACCACTGGCAAGCGATAGAGCCTCTGTTGACGATTCGCGATGAGCGGATTATTCCGCTGCCATCGAGCGCCTGGATACCCTGCTCAAGGAGATTGGTGACGACGAGCGCCATCCGCTGTACTTGCTGCTCGATACCCTGGCACTCCGTTCACGCCTACGAGGAGGAGCATGTTCTGATGCCGAGTGCAAACCCAAGAGAAGAGAGAAGACTGCCGACTCTGGTAGAATCAACACGTGCCTGAAAGCGCCCGAGGTTCCGGCGCGAGGAGGACAAATTCTGTGGACCCGGTAACACGGCAGCGTCGATACAGTCGAGAGGAGGTCGCCCGTCGTGGCGACGAGATTTACGAGCGCGAGGTGCTCCCACATCTCAGTCCCACGGATGATGGGAAGTACGCGCTCATCGACATCGAGACCTCTGATTATGAGATCGACCGGGATGAGATCGCGGCCTCGGATCGGCTCCTCGCCCGGCATCCGGACGCGCAGGTTTGGATGAGACAAGTCGGTTCCCGCTATGCCCGCCGTTTTGGACCACGCTTCAAAACGGTCGGAATGACCGCATGATGAAGGGTCGGGTCAATGTCCATCGTGAAGCGCTTATTCCCCTCCCCTTACGCGGCCCTCAGGATGAAGAGCACGCTATCGAAGCGGTGATTGACACCGGTTATAATGGTTTTCTCACGTTACCGCCGAATCTCATCGCACTGTTGGGCTTCCCGTTCCTTCGGAGCAGTCGCGCCATCCTGGGTGACGGCAGCGCCATCGAGTTCGATATCCATGAGGCGAGCCTGATCTGGAACGGTCGCCTCCTACGCATACCGGTAGACTCCGCTGACGTCAGCCCTCTTCTCGGCATGGCCCTTCTCTATGGCCACACTCTCAACATAGACGTGATTGAAGACGGCGACGTTCTCATCAAAGCCTTAGCGATATCCTGAGCGCCGGACCTACTTGGCTCGGCCCGCCGGCCCCATCAGGAGACCCATGCCGTCGAAGCGAGATGTTCTGGAACAGCTAAAACGGGACGAGCTCCAAACCGCCGTCGAACGATTCGGCCTGGCAGTTCATGACCGCCGGGTCCGTGACGAGCTTGTGGAGGCCCTGGCCTCATCGCGAAAAGCCAGCTTGGCCGACATCTTTGAAGAGTTTCCCCGCAAGCGACTCAAGGAAATCTGCCGCGCTCTGGATCTCGACGACTCAGGACGCGAGAAAGCGCTCCTCATCACCCGCCTGACCGGGAAACCCGGCGAATCGAAGCCCGAGCCGGCCCCTCCCCTGCCTCTCACGCCGACTCCTCCATCGGTGGAGATCGCCGCCGCAGACACCGCGAATGCCATGCCGCCCGACTCCGGCCGCCCGCGAGGCCGATCCGGCTCCAAGAAATCGTCCCGAGCCTCCAGCGCCAACCTCGGCTTCGAGGACAAGCTCTGGGCCGCCGCCGACAAGCTCCGCGGCCATATGGACGCCTCGGAGTATAAGAACGTCGTCCTCGGGCTCATCTTCCTAAAGTACATCTCCGACACCTTCGAAGAGCACCGCGCGGCCCTGGAGCGCGATCCCACGTCCGATCCCGAGGACCGGGACGAATATCTCGCCGCCAACGTCTTCTGGGTTCCCGAGGAAGCCCGTTGGTCGGGGCCTAAAGGCATTCAGGCCATGGCCCGGAACCCTGGCATCGGCAACACGATCGACGACGCCATGACGGCCATCGAAAAGGAGAACCCCTCCCTCAAAGGCGTCCTTCCGAAAGACTACGGCCGCCCCACCCTGGACAAGACCCGCCTCGGTGGACTCGTGGACCTCATCTCCACTATCGGCCTTGGTGATGCCGCCAGCCGCTCGAAGGACATCCTCGGCCGGGTCTATGAGTATTTCCTCGGCAAGTTCGCGGCGGCGGAAGGCAAGAGCGGCGGCGAGTTCTACACACCGCAATGCATCGTCAAGCTCCTGGTCGCGATGATCGAGCCCTTCCGCGGCCGGGTCTTCGACCCCTGCTGCGGCTCGGGCGGCATGTTCGTCTCCTCCGAGCGCTTCGTGGAAGAGCATGGGGGTCGGCGGGACGACCTCGCCATCTACGGCCAGGAGTCCAACCCCACCACCTGGCGGCTCGCGCGCATGAACCTCGCCATCCGCGGCATCGACGCCAATCTTGGCCCCGAGCCCGCGGACAGCTTCCTTCGCGACCTCCACTCCGATCTCAAGGCCGACTTCGTCCTCGCCAATCCCCCCTTCAACATGAGCGATTGGGGCGGCGAGCGCCTGCGAGAAGATAAACGCTGGACCTACGGATCGCCGCCCTCCGGCAACGCCAACTACGCATGGATCCAGCACTTCATTTCCCATCTCAAGCCGACCGGAGTGGCCGGCTTCGTCCTGGCGAACGGCTCCATGTCGTCGAATCAGTCTGGCGAAGGAGAGATCCGGAAGAAGATCGTCGAAGCCGATCTTGTGGATTGCATGATCGCCTTGCCTGGACAGCTTTTCTATACGACACCCATTCCAGTCTGCCTTTGGTTCCTTGCCAGAAATAAAAGAAATCACAAGTTTCGCGATCGCCGGGGCGAGACTCTTTTCATTGACGCTCGCAGGGCAGGGCTGATGACGGATCGGACCCATAGGGAGGTGACAGACGAGGAGATCGCGGAAATTGCGCGTGTCTACCACGCTTGGCGAGGCGAGAAGGAGGCGGGAACCTATGGGGACAAGCCAGGGTTCTGCAAGACTGCCGAAGCCGGAGAGATCGGCGATCACGGTTACGTACTGACTCCAGGCCGCTATGTCGGAGCTGTGGAACTGGAAGATGACGACGAGCCCTTTGACCAGAGGATGAAGCGCCTTGCTTCGAAGCTAGAGGAGCAGTTCGCAGAATCCACTCGGCTAGAGTTGATCATTCGGTCGAATCTGCGAGGGCTTGGCTTTGAGTGATAACGGCTAGACGGAAGAGAACAATGTGACTCCGAGGCGCTGCACAACTATGACAGACTTCCAACCATCGCTCACTTTCGGGCAACTCATAGACTCTGGCGTGCTCTTGGTGAGTGACGGTTACAGGGCGAAGAATGAGGAGCTCGGGGGCAACGGCCCAATCTTTCTTCGGGCTGGCCACGTCAAAGACTCTCATATAGATTTCACCGGAGTCGAGTGCTTTCACTCCAGCCTTACGTCGAGAGTCGCGCAGAAGATGTCTAGACTTGGCGATGTAATCGTGACAACCAAGGGAAACAGCACAGGGCGTGTCGCATATGTAACGGTGGATCTTCCTCCCTTTGTCTATTCGCCCCATCTAAGCTTCTGGCGATCTCTAAAACCCGAGTGTCTAAACCCGGAGTTCTTGCGTCATTGGTCACGGAGCAACAAATTCCGGGACCAACTAGCCGGCCTTGCCAATTCGACTGACATGGCCCCCTATTTGAATTTGGTTGACCAACGCCGGTTGCGTATTACTATTCCTCCGCCGCCTGACCAAACAGCTATAGCTAGAGTCTTGGGGCCGATTGACGCCAAGATCGAGCTGAACCGCCGCATGAACCAGACGCTGGAGGCGATGGCTCGCGCGATCTTCAAATCGTGGTTTGTGGATTCTGAGCCTGTACGGGAGAATGCTTTCTTCCCTAAACCTTCGGTAATCAGACATGATTCTAGTACATGGCCACTTAGGCCTCTGGTAGAGGTATTAGAAATCAATCCTCCAAGACGCCTTGAGCCAGGTACCATAGCCCCTTACCTTGATATGGCAAGCATGCCTACACAATCAGCTCGCGCGCTAAATTGCACGTGCAGAGAGTTCGGTTCGGGAATGAAGTTCATAAACGGCGATGTTTTGGTTGCCAGGATTACACCGTGTCTAGAGAACGGAAAAACCGCCTTTGTAGACTTCTTGGAAGAAGGGCAAGTTGGCTGGGGCTCGACAGAGTACATCGTTCTGAGAAGTAGGCCCCCCCTGCCTCTGGAGTACGCATATTTTCTGGCCAGATCAGACGCGTTTAGGTCGCACGCGATTGCAAACATGACGGGAACAACGGGCCGACAGAGAGTTCCCGTAAGCTGTCTCGATTCACTTTTGGTCAAGGTTCCGCCCGAGCCAATCGCGAGGACATTCGGAGAGCTTGCTTCGGGGGCAATGGCCGCTCTAAAGCAGAGAGATGAAGAATCAAGGAGTTTGGAAGAGATCCGCGATACCCTCCTCCCCAAACTTCTCTCGGGCGAGATCCGCGTCAAGCAGGCCGAGAAGATCGTGGGCGAGGTTGCCTGACGATGAGCTTGCCGCTTTATCAACGTGTCAGCTTGACGCGGAATCTTCCCGAGCAAGGACTCAAAAGGGGGGATGTGGCGACACTGATCGACTTCATCCCTTCCCCCGATGGCGGAGAGCAGGGGTGCGTCTTGGAAGTCTTCAACGCGTTGGGAGAGACGACCCTTGTGGCAATCGTTCGGGAGTCTGAGATTGAGCGTGCAAAGCCATCCCCAGGTAGGGAGTGAATTGAATCCACGCAAGGGGCGGCCCAACGGGCCGAGAGATCCCAGCCCAAGGCCGAGGCCGGAGGCCGACGCCCTGGGAAAGGGCGCAATCCGGGTCCTGCGGCCTGAAGGCCCGCGAGAGGCCTTCCAACCACCGGGCCAACAGTCTCGCGGCCTTTCAGGCCGCACGGATAGGGGGCCTTTATACCCAGGGCATCGGCCTGCGGCCTCGGCTCTGGGCTCCGTTCTCTCGGCCCGTTGGGCCGGACGGGCTGGCACTCGCGTTATGTTGTGTCGGAGGGAAGGGGTCGCTGACTTTCTCAAGAATTCCCCTCGGTGAAAGGATGAGAGAGCCAATCTTCTATAGAAGACACCAACCTGGGCCGGCGTTGCCGAATCCAGCAACTCCTTGACCCTTCATCATTTACGTCCTTCCGTTGGACTGGCAGGTGATACCATTCCGTTCTGCAATTCTTATGGAGTCGGAAGGCAAAATGGCGAATTTTCTCACCGAGGCCGACGTCGAGCGATCACTTCTCGAACAGCTCCAGGAACTGGGCTATGAGACGGCCTCGGGTCCGGAGATCGCTCCGGGAGGCGAACGCTCTGAGCGGAAGATGTGGAGCGACGTCGTGCTGCGGGACCGGCTGCGGTCCGCGCTGGTGCGGATCAATGCGCACCTGCCCGCCGGCGCCGTCGAAGAGGCCCTGCGCCAGGTGGGACGGCTCGAAAGCCCGAGCCTGATCCAGAACAACCGGCGATTCCACCAGAGCCTTGTCGAACGAGTGGACATCGAAGTCCAGCTTCCGTCGCGGGCCGGAGGAGGGATTTCCTACGAGAAGGTCGCTCTGATCGATTTCGAGGAGCCCGGGAACAATGACTTCCTCGCCGTGAGCCAGTTCCGGCTCGAAGAGAACCGGAAGTTGCGGCGGCTGGACGTAGTGGTTTTCATCAACGGCCTGCCGCTGGGATTGTTCGAGATCAAGAATCCGGCGGATGAGAAGACCACGATCTTCGAGGCGTTCAAGCAACTCCAGACCTACAGGAGCGAGTTTCCGACCCTGTTCTCCTTCAACGAGATCCTGGTGGCGACCGACGGCCTGGAGGCCCGGGCCGGAACCCTGACGGCGGACTGGGACCGGTTCATGCCGTGGCGTACCGTCGAAGGGCAGGACCTTGCCCCGGCGAGCCTCCCACAACTCGACGTGTTGGTGGCCGGCATGTTCGACAAGAGCCGGCTTCTGGATCTGCTCCGCAGCTTCGTCGTCTTCGAGGACGATGGCCGGTCCATCGCCAAGAAGATCGCCGCCTACCACCAGTTTCACGCGGTCAACAAGGCCGTGGAATGTACTCTCAAGGCGGTCTCGCCGAAGGGGGACCGCCGGATCGGCGTGGTCTGGCATACCCAGGGGAGCGGCAAGAGCCTCTCGATGGTGTTCTACGCCGGCAAGATCGCGCAGAAACCCGCAATGGCGAACCCGACCCTGGTGGTGCTCACCGACCGCAACGACCTGGACCAGCAGCTCTTCGACACCTTCGCGGCCTGCGGCGCGCTGCTGCGCCAGGCACCGGAGAAGGCGGACAGCCGGGACGAGATGCGCGAACTGTTGAAGGTGGCCTCGGGCGGCGTGGTCTTCACCACCATCCAAAAGTTCCTGCCGGACGAGAAGGGCGAGCGCCATCCTCTCCTTTCCAACCGTTCCAATATCGTGGTCATCGCGGACGAGGCCCACCGGAGCCAGTATGGTTTCACCGAGGGTTTCGCCCGCCGGGTGCGCGACGCTCTGCCGAACGCGAGCTTCATCGGCTTCACCGGTACGCCCATCGAGATCGGTGACCGGAGCACGCCGCTGGTCTTCGGCGACTACATCGACATCTACGACATCCAGCAGGCGATCGACGACCGGGCCACGGTGCGCATCTACTACGAGGCGCGGATGGCGAGGCTCGCCCTGAAGGAGGAGGAGCGCCCGCGGATCGACCCGGACTTCGAGGAGGTCACCGAGACCGAGGAAGAGGCCCACCGGGAACGCCTGAAGAGCAAGTGGTCGCAGATCGAAAAGCTCGTGGGCGCGCCGCACCGGGTCGCTCTGGTCGCCGAGGATCTGGTGCGCCACTTCGAGGCGCGGGACTCCACTCTCGAAGGCAAGGCTATGGTGGTGGCGATGAGCCGGCGCATCTGCGTGGATCTCTACAACGCCCTGATCGCCCTGCGGCCGGACTGGCACGACGCGGACGACGACCGGGGCGCGATCAAGATCGTGATGACCGGCCAAGCCTCCGACGACGCGGCATGGCAGCCGCACATCCGGCCGAAATCGGGCCGCGACAAGATCGCGAGGCGATTCAAGAACGCGGTCAATCCTCTGAAGATTGTGATCGTGCGGGACATGTGGCTGACCGGTTTCGACGTGCCGTCGCTCCACACGATGTACGTGGACAAACCGATGCACGGCCACACGCTGATGCAGGCCATCGCACGGGTGAACCGGGTTTTCAGGGACAAACCGGGCGGCCTGATCGTTGACTACCTGGGCCTCGCGGAAGAGCTGCGCCAAGCCGTGGCGTCTTACACCGCGAGCGGCGGCCGCGGCCAAGCCAAGGTGGACATCGAAGAAGTCCTCCCCGTGCTGCGGGAAAAGTACGAGATCCTGCGCGACATGCTCCACGGTTTCGACGTGGAAGCAGTGCTCACCGGTCCGGCCTCGAAGCGGGGAGCGGGAGTCGCGGCGGCCATGGATTACGTGCTGGGGCTGCCGGACGGCAGGAAGCGTTATTTACAGGTGGTGGCGGACCTTTCCAAGGTTTTCGCCTTGGCCGGCGCCCACGAAGAGGCCAAGGCGATGCTCGACGAGGTCGCCTTCTTCCAGGCCGTGCGGGCGGGCATCCTCAAGCGCACGGGCGAAGGGAGACGGTCGCCCGAAGAGCTGGACGCCGCCATCCGCCAGATCGTCTCCCGCGCCGTGGTTTCGGACGAGGTGGTGGACGTCTTCGCCGCGGCCGGTTTGAGCAAGCCGGAGATCTCCATCCTCTCCGACGAGTTCCTGGAAGAGGTGAAGAACCTCCCCTACCGGAACCTCGCGGCGGAGCTCCTGCAACGGCTTCTGAACGACGAGGTCAAACGGCAGGAGAAGAAGAACATTGTCCAGGCGCGCTCTTTCGCGGCGATGCTGGAAGAGGCGATCCGGCGCTATCAGAACCGCTCTATCGAGACGGCTCAGCTCATCCTCGAGCTGATCGACATGGCCAAGGAGTTCCGCCAGCGGGAACGGCGAGGCGAGGCGCTCGGCCTCACCACCGAAGAAATGGCCTTCTACGACGCCCTGGAGACGAACGACAGCGCCGTGGCCGTGCTCGGTGACGAGACGCTGCGAACCATCGCCCGTGAGCTGACCCGTACCGTCCGCGCCAACGCGACGATCGATTGGAGCGTACGGGAGAGCACCCGGGCCCGGCTCCGGTTGACCATCAAGAAGCTACTTGCCAAATACCGCTACCCGCCGGACAAGCAGGAACAAGCCACCCAGACCGTGTTGGCTCAGGCGGAGCAACTCGGAGACTTCTTCGTGGAGGAAGGGACCGCCGAGCCGCTGGAGCCGGAGCCGGTAACGGAGACGGTCCGACCGTTCCGCGTGGTGCCCCACCCGGAGGTGCGGTCGTTCGAGAACGCGGTGCCGGTGTACGACCTGAAGATCGCCGCCGGCCGCTTCAGCGAGGAGCAGGAACCCGGTGCCGGGCTTCAAGGCGACGAGACGGCCCATCCGGAGCTTTTCGAGTGGGCCGAGCTGCCGGACTACTACCGCCCGAGGCCAGGGATGTTTGTGGCCCAGGTGATCGGCGAGTCGATGAACCGGCGGATTCAGAACGGCGCCTGGGGACTCTTCCGGCTGAATCCCCAAGGGAGCCGGGAAGGTAAGACCGTGCTCGTCCAGCACCGCGAGATCCAGGACGGCGAGCTCGGCGGCCACTTCACCCTCAAGCGGTACCACAGCGAGAAGTCCCAGAACCCGGACGGCACCTGGGAACACATCCGCATCGTCCTCAGCCCGGACACCTCGAACGAAGGCTACGATTCCATTGTGATCGAGGCTTCCGGGGACGAGGACGTTCGGGTGATCGCGGAGTATTTAGGGATGGTGGGGTAGAGGATCCGGCGTCGAGGATCCTGGCACCCCATGCCGACGAAGACTGCTGCCGCCCCTTCAGGGCTGAGATCCGGGGAAATTGATACGATCTGGACGACGGGGAAGAAGATCTGCCGGAAGCGCTTCAAGGGAACTTTCCGGCACCATGGCTACCGAAAACAGCGCCTCATCGAACGCGGAGCAACCTACGCCGCCTCCCGACTAGAGTCCGTCGCACCCGGACGGCGGTCCACCGACTCAGGACAACGGTTCGTCGCACGCGGTCGACGGTTGGTCGTACCCAGTCGGCGCTCCGTCATACGCGGTCAACGCTTGTTGGACCGGGACATCAGTTCATTGACCCTAGTCGACTTTCCGTTGGCCGGGATCAACGGTTTTCCGTACTCGGTCGACGCTCCGTCGTACGCGGTTGACGCTTCGTTGGACGCGGTCAGCGTTACGTTGACCGCGGTCGATGCCACGCAGACCGCATTCAATGTCATGTCGAACACGGTCTGTGTCACGTAGACCGTGGTCAATCTTTCGTAGACCGCGGTCAATGTCACAGCGACCGTAGTCGATGTCACGGCGCATGCGGTCTGAGTCACGTAGACCGCGGTCTGTGTCACATAGACCGCGGTCGATCTTCCGTCGACTGCGGTCGATGTCACGTTGGACACGGTCAATACTACGCAGACCGCAGTCAATGTCATGCCGAACGCGGTCTGAGTCACGTAGGCCACCGTCAATCTTTCGTCGTATGCGGTCAATCTTTCGCAGACCGAAGTCGATGTCACGTTGACAGCGGTCTGTGTCACGTAAACTGCGGTCGACGTTCCATTGACCGCAGTCAGTCTTCCATCGACCGCGGTCGATGCTCCGTTGTACGCGTTTAACTTTTTTTCGTACGCGGTCGATTCAATTCTGTACGCGGTCGATTTTTTGTTGCACGCGGTAGACAGCGCGCTTTGAGCAACACGTTTACCGTAAGCAAAAAACTTTCTGTCGTCCTCACCCGGAACGACGGCGGCGCATAGAGGTTGGCCCGGCCCTTGGTAAGACGGTATGTTACCCTCATGAAGACCGCCATCTCTACCAAAGGCCAGATCGTCATCCCCTCCGAGATGCGCCAGCAAGACGACATCGAGCCCGGACAGGAGTTCGAAATCGAGCGTATTGACTGTGGGGAGTACCGGCTTGTACGGCTTTCTCCTCCCAGAAATCAAGGTCTTCTCCAGTGGCTCCTCGCTTGCCCCGAGAAGGGCTTTTTCGTGCCCATCGAGCCCGAGTCCACCGACACCCTGTGATGTTCCTGGTTGATGCCAACGTCCTGAGCGAGGCCACCAAGCTCGAACCAGATCCCAGGGTGCTGGAATGGCTGGCACGCAAGGCGGGAATCGAGATCGTCGATCCGTTTTCCTGAGTGCCCGCCTCAGCGATAAAAGATCGGGAACGACGCCGGGTCGGCTTCGTTCATAAGGTCGTAGACGGCTTCGAAGATGCTCTCCCGGTTGGGCTTGGAGAAGTAGTCGCCGTCGGAGCCGTAGGGGGGGCGGTGGGCCTTGGCGGTGAGGGTGCGGGGCGGCGAGTCGAGCCAGGCGAAGCCGCCTTGGCTTTCCACCACCTGCTGGAGCATGAAGGCCGTGGCGCCTCCGGGCACGTCCTCGTCCAGGAAGAGGACCCGGTTGGTGCGGCGTAGCGACTCGCCGATGCGGCCGTGGAGGTCGAAGGGCAATAGCGTCTGCACGTCGATCACTTCGGCTTCGATCCCCACTTCGGCGAGCTTCTCCGCCGCTTCCATCGCGATGCGGCAGCAGGCGCCGTAGGTCACGACGGTCACGTCCCGGCCCGGGCGCAGCACCTCGGGCACTCCCAGGGGCAGCCTGAGCTCGCCGATGTTCGCCGGCAGCTTCTCTTTCTGCCGGTAGCTGTTGAGCACTTCGACCACGATCGCCGGGTCGTCGCTCTCCAGCAGGGTGTTATAGAAGCCCGCCGCCTGGGTCATGTTGCGCGGCACGCAGAGGTACATGCCGCGCACCAGGTTGAGGACACCCGCCATCGGCGAGCCGGCATGCCAGATTCCCTCCAGCCGGTGGCCCCGGGTGCGGACGATGATCGGCGCCTTCTGGCGCCCCTTGGTCCGCCAGTGCAGGTTGGCCACGTCGTCCGACAGGATCTGGAGCGCATAGAGGATGTAATCCAGATACTGGATTTCCGCGATCGGCCGCAGTCCCCGCAGGGCCATGCCGATGGCCTGCCCCATGATGGTGATCTCGCGGATGCCGGTGTCCGTCACCCGCAGGGGACCGTACTTGGCCTGCAGGCCGGCGAAGCCCTGGTTGACGTCGCCGATCTGGCCAACGTCCTCGCCGAGCGCGATGACGTTGGGGCAGCGGGCCAGGGCGGCGTCGAAGCAGGCGTTGACCACCTCGAAGCCGTTGAGCACGGGCGAGTCCTCACGGTAGACGGCCGCCACCGGCGGGATCGCGAGGGCCGAGCGCGGCCCCTCGCTGTAGAGATGGGAGCCGTAGCGCTCCTCGTTCTCCCGTACCAGCCTTCGCTTCCATTCGGCCAGCCGGCGGGCCGCGGGCGGGGTCTCCCCTCCATCGGCGGCCGTCGCCAGCAGGGCGCCGTGCACGACCGCGAGCAGGTCGCGACGCAGAGCGGATGGCTGCTTCTCCAGATCCCGGCGCACCTTGCGCACCTCGTCGCCGCCCGACCCTTTCATCTCGCCGGCGAGCTCGTCGAGGAGGCCCAGGGCCTCCCGCTTCTCCGTCTCGATCGGCTCCCGGAACTCGTCCCACGCCCGGCGCCGGGCTTCGCGGACGAGCCGCAGATCCTCCTCTTCCAGAGCCTCCAGCTCCTGCGCTGTGGCGATTCCCTCGTCGATCAGCCACTGGCGCATCTTACGGATGGGATCGAACTCCGCCTCCCACTCCAGGCGCTCCTTGGACTTGTAGCGCTCGTGGCTGCCCGAGGTCGAGTGGCCCTGGGGTTGGGTCATCTCGATCACATGGACGATGGCCGGCACGTGCTCGCGGCGCACGATCTGCACGGCGGAGAGATAGGTCTCGCAGAGGCCGGCGTAGTCCCAGCCCTTCACGGCATACAGGTCGTAGCCCTGGCGGCTGCCGGCCTCGCGCTGGAAGCCGGAGAGGATGGCCGAGAGGTCGCCTTTGGTGACCTGAAACTCGTTCGGAACCGAGATGCCGTAGCCGTCGTCCCAGATGGACAGGAGCATGGGCGCCTGGAGAACGCCGACGGCGTTGACGGTCTCCCAGAACATGCCCTCGGCACAGCTCGCGTTGCCGATGGTGCCGAAGGCCACCTCCTCGCCATGGCGGGAGAACCGCTCGGCCAGGGGTGTAAGCTCCGGCAGCTCGCGATAGAGCTTGGAGGCGTAGGCGAGGCCGGCGAGGCGCGGCATCTGCGAGGCGGTGGGCGAGACGTCCGCCGCGACGTTGACGAGATCGACCAGCTCCTTGAAGCTGCCGTCCGCGTTGAGCATGCAGGTCGAGAAGTGGGCGTTCATCGAGCGACCGGCGGAGCAGGGCTCGCGCTCGATCTCAGGGTCGGCGTAAAGCTGGGCGAAGAACTGCTCCAATGTGAGGAGCCCCAGGGCCATCATCAGCGTTTGGTCGCGGTAGTAGCCGGAACGGAAGTCGCCGAGGCGGAAGGCGCGGGCCAGGGCCACCTGCGCCACTTCCTTGCCGTCGCCGAAGATGCCGAACTTCCCCTTGCCCGTGAACACTTCGCGGCGGCCGAGGAGGCTCGCCTGCCGGCTCTGAAAGGCGAGGCGGTAGTCGCGGACCATGCTCTCCCGGGTGAGCTGCGAGCCGGCAGAGCCGGCAGGAAGCGATGAAGCGTCCCGATCCATCAGAGAGAAGGTCATGCGGAAGCCTCCAGAGCGGACAGACGTTTTCCCGGCTCGCGCCGATGGGAGCCGGCAGAGTCCCAGAATGCTAGCACGCGGCCCGGAAGGACTGAAGAATCGCGGCGGTCGAGGCGTCGACGTCCGCCTCCGTGGTCGCCCAACTGGAGACGGAGATCCGCATCGCCGCCTTCCCCTGCCATGTCGTGCCGCCCAGCCAGCAGGTGCCGTCCGCCTGCACGCGGGCGATGACGTCCCGGGTCAGAGCGTCCAGGGAGGCGGCATCCGCGGGGACGCCCGGCGGATGGAAGCGGACGAGGACCTGATTCAGGACCACCTCGTTGAGGATCTCGACTCCCGGCTCTTCCCGCAACCGGTCCGCGAACCGCCGCGCCAGGGCGCAGCAGCGTTCGACCATCCCCGCCACGCCAACCCGCCCCAGCGACTTCAGCGCCGCCCAGACGGTGAAGCCGCGGGCCCGGCGGGAGAACTCGGGCACCCAGTCGAACGGATCGCGCTCGTGGCCCTCGGTCTGCGCCAGGTAGGCGGCGGAGATGGTCATCGCCGCGCGGTGGGGCTCGGGATGGGCGACGGCGACGATCCCGGAGTCGTAGGGCACGTTGAGCCACTTGTGGGCGTCGGTCGCCCAGGAGTCCGCCTCCGCCGCTCCACGCACGAGGTGGGCGAGCGCCGGCACGGTCGCCGCCCACAGGCCGAAGGCGCCATCCACGTGCAGCCAGCCGCCGCGCTCTTTCACCAGCGGAACGATCTCCCCCAGCGGATCGAAGGCGCCGGTGTTGACGTTGCCGGCCTGGGCACAGACGATCAGGGGCGCCTGTGGGCCATCGCCGCCGGCCAGCACCTCGCGCAACGCCGCGGGCACCATCCGCCCCTGGCCGTCCACCGCCACCCGCTTCACCCGCTCCCGCCCCAATCCCAGCATCTGGAGGGCGGCGAGGATGGTGACGTGGGCCTCGTCGCCGATCACCACGTCGATGGGCGGCGCGCCGAAGAGGCCGGCGGTCTCCACGTTCCAACCCTGCCGGGCGAGGACGGCGTGGCGGGCGGCGGCCAGGGCCGTGAAATTGGCCATCGAGCAGCCCGTCGTAAAGCCGACGCTGGCCGAGGCCGGCAGGCCCAGGAGCTCCAGCAGCCAGCCGGCCGCGGCCTCCTCCGCCACGGAGTTGGCGGGCGAGGAGACATAGAGAGTGGCGTTCTGATCCCAGGCCGAGGTCAGCCAGTCCGCGGCCAGCGAGGCGGGCACATGGCCGCCGATGACGAAGCCGAAGTAGCGGGGGCCGGCCGTGCCGATCAGCCCGGGATCGGCTGCCCGCGCCAGGTGCTCGATCACCTCGCGGGCGTCCGTCCCGTCCTCCGGCAGCACTCCCCCCAGGGCCGCCCGCAGGTCGTCGACGGACGCGGCCTGCCCCACCCGCCGCTCGGGCAGGCCGTCCAGGAACTCCAGGGCGAGGTCAGTGGTTCGTTTCAGAAGATCGGTGTGGCTCATGCTCCCCCCTCACGGCATTAGTCCTGTCCCCGCGCCGCTGCCACACCACCCGGGAGATCTCGGCGATGATCTGGTTGGCCTGCTTCTCGTCCTTGAAACCGGCGGTGAGGACCACCAGCACATACGGCGACTCCCCAGGCGGGAAGACGATGGCCGCGTCGTGGTGGACACCGGTGATGTCCCCCGTCTTATGGGCGATGGGCGTCCCCTGGGGCAGATAGGCGGGGATCTTCTCGTTGAACTCCTGCGCTTCCAGGATCTCGATCATCTTGGCGTTCGAGGCCGGCGAGAACGTTTCGCCCTTGGCGAGCGCTGTGAGCAGGGTCGCCAGGTCCTTGGCAGTGGCCGTGTTGTTGAGCCCCGCCTGATAGGACTTCTCGTCTTCCACACCGCGCAGGACTTTCATTTGATAGGCGCCCAGGCTGCGCAGCAGATCCGTGGCGCTGGAGGCGCCGAGACGCTCGATCAGGATATTGGTGGCGAGGTTCGAGCTGCGGACGATCATCCGCCGGATCAGCTCGTCCAGGGTTCGGGTGCTCCCCACCGCCTGGTAGAGCTCGGGATCGCCGTCGTCCTTGGGATCGAGGGTGAAAGTCGAGGCGTCCACCAGGCTCTGGAACTGATTGCGCACGGCGATGGGATCGCTCAATCGCCGCTCGCCGGCGTCGATCCCCTGAAAGAGGGCCATCATCACCGGCAGCTTCATGGTGCTGGCGGCGTGGAAGGCCTCATCTTCATCGTGATAGTAGAAGGCACCGGTGCCCAGGCTGTGATAAGCGACGGCGATCTCCACGTCCTTGCGGTGGAAGAACGGCTCCAGTTGACCGGCGAGGGTGCCTGGTTTTGCCGGCTCTCCGGTCGTGGCACAGGCGAAGAGGAGCAGGCAGAGGGGACACAATCCCAGGATCGTTCGCATCGTCAGGTTTCTCCTCCGGTGCGCCCTTTAGAGCAGAGCCATCTGCGCCGGGGCTGCGGATGTCTGCGATGCAGGAGCATACCGTTCCACGTAGGCATTCACCCGGAATTTGCGGCGCGTGCTCTCGGTGCTCATGTAGCGCACAGAGCCGAACACCGAACGCTCCGGCGCCCACGGCCTGTCATAGCGGCCGAGGCACCAGAAGATGCCGCTGTAGGAGTTGGGATCGCGGCCGTCCAGAGCCCAGCGGTTGTTGAGCTCGATCAGCACCGCGAGCGCCTCGCGCGGCGAGGCGCTCCAGTGGAGCACCTTCTTCCCCCACAGCATGCGCAGGTAGTTGTGGATGCGCCCCTCCTCGCGGAGCTGGCCCTGGGCGGCGTTCCACACCTCGTCGTGGGTGGCGCCGGCCTCGAATTCCGCGCGGGAGTAGAGTGCGGGCCTGGGAGCGACTCGTAGCGCTCGGAGTCCGTGCGGCAGGAGGCCATGTTGATGCCCACCTCGCGCCAGGTGACGGCCTCGTCGAGGAACTTCTCCGCCGCCGGCCCCATCCCCCACCAACCCTCGCGGGCACCGCTCGTGGTACGGGCCAGCCGCTCCGGGCTCCACGTCTCGCGTTCGGCCAAGGCGGCGAAAACCTGGTGAATGGAGATCTGGCCGAAGTGGAGATAGGGAGAAAGGCCGCTCGTCACGTCATCGCCGGGATCGTTTCGCCCTTCGCCGTAGAGGGGCAGCCGCTCGTCCAGGAAGCGCGACAGGGCGCTCCCGGCCGCTTCGTCCCCGCCCCGCACTCCTGGAACCGGCGGCACCTCGTGATCGATGGGAAGAGCCGCGAGGTGGCCACTTCGCAACCAGTCCGGATCGGCAGCCGGCCAACGCCGGGCGATCTCCCTGGGCAGGCCCGGCAGCCGCGGCGGCAGAGGCGCGGCCAAGGGATTTTCCTCCGGGAAGTGGGCCAGATGTTCCGGAAGTACCTTCTGGAGGAAGCGCCGGAAGTGATAGGCGGCGGTGAAGTCCCGGTCCGCGGCGCGCAGCGGTAGAAGGCCGTTCGCGTCCACCGACTCCAGCCGCACGGAGAGCCGGGGAGCCGCAGCGGCGAGCAGGCGTGGCAGGAAGAAGATCGGCGCGTCGTCCGCCACCACCACGCAGGCGTTCTTCCCCAGCGCTTCGATCAGCCCCTTGCCCGCTCCGGCCGCCGGCTCCACATACGGGTAATAGAGGACGTTCGAGCCCGCCAGCAGCGCCGCGTGCCCGGCCATGCCGTCGAGCACGAACCGGTGATGTCGATCGCTCGCCCAGCGATAGCCGCAGCGCAGAGGCTCGAGGATCACCAACGGCTTGCCCAGCCGGCGGGACCAATCGGCGGCCCGCTCCAGAGCGAAACTCCAGCCCATCCGGCGGAAGGCGGTCATCCAGTAAAGGACATAGGCGCCGTCCGGACGGATTTCCCGCTCGTTGCAGGAGCGGATGCGGATCTCGGGGACGGGGGTCACGGAGGGAGGATATCAGGGCGGAGGCGGCCACCATGATGGGCCCTCGTAGGATAATCTCTCCCTGACGAGACTCTAATGCCCCGCAACTTCAACACAGCAGGCCCCTGCGATCCAGAGCTGCACTACATGCTCCCGCCCGAGAGGCGTCTGCCTGGGGTTCGGGACCTGATCGATCAGCAGTACTACTTCGTCATCCACGCTCCCCGGCAGGTTGGCAAGACCACCTCCGTCCGAGCGCTCGCGAAAAGCCTGCGCGAGGAAGGCAAATACATAGCGCTCTATGCGAGTTGCGAGAACGCCCAGGCTGCGGGTGGGGACGTTGAAGCAGGTATCAAGGCCGTTCTTGACGCGCTCGACTGGCACGCCCGAGAGCAGCTTCCTGAAAGCTGGAGGCCGCCGGAACCCAACCCTGTCATCGGACCCGAAACGCGCCTTCAGGACTCTCTCTCTCGATGGGCACGCTTGGTACCTCTCCCCATCGTGCTCTGGCTGGACGAGATCGATTCCCTTCTGGACAACACACTGATCTCGGTCCTTCGGCAGCTCCGGGGCGCCTACCCAGACCGCCCTCAGAGCTTCCCGCAGTCCGTCGTGTTGATCGGTCTTAGAGACGTACGGGACTACCGTGTCGCGGTTCGGCCTGAGCCCGTGACCCTGGGGACGGCCTCGCCCTTCAATATCAAGGTCGAATCCATCACCCTCCGCAACTTCGTCCGGGACGAGGTGAGCGAGCTCTATGCCCAGCACACCGCAGATACAGGGCAGGCTTTCACCGCCGAGGCCGTGGACCGCTCCTTCGAGCTCACCCGCGGGCAGCCTTGGCTGGTCAACGCCTTGGCTCGGCAGATCGTGGAAAAAGACGTGACGGACCGGCATGTTGCCATCACGGCCGCCCACGTCGAGAAGGCCAAGGAGAAGCTGATTGAACGGCGGGATACACATCTCGACTCGCTGATCGACCGTTTGCGGGAGCCGCGTGTGCGAAGGGTGATCGAGCCCTTACTGGCGGGTGACTTGGTCGTAGGCGACCGTATCGACGACGACGTAGCCTACGCTGAGGATCTCGGCCTGATCGAACGACACGGCGGCGGGCACATCCGAATTGCCAATCCGATCTACCACGAAGTGATCCCGCGCGCGCTGGCCGCCATCACCCAACTGACCATTCCCTACTCCACATCCTGGTACGTGCTGCCGGGCGGGCGGCTCGACATGGACGGCCTGCTTGCCGGGTTCACCGGCTTCTGGCGCGAGCACGGTGAGGCGCTCCTCTCATCCCAGCCCTACTCCGAGGCCGCGCCGCACCTGGTGCTGATGGCGTTCCTCCAGCGCATCGTCAACGGCGGCGGATCGATCGATCGCGAGTACGCTCTCGGCATGGGACGAATGGACCTCTGCGTACGCTGGCCGTATCCCGGCGGAACACAGCGGGAAGCCATCGAGATCAAAGTCTGGCGCGAGGGCCGGCCCGATCCCCAGGAACGGGGAGTCGAGCAACTCGCCGGCTACCTGGATCGGCTCAGTCTCGATCACGGCTATCTCGTCATCTTCGACCGGCGCCCGGGCGGCTCTCCTCTGCATGAGAGAACCGAGGTCGAGCATCAGGGGAGAAGGATCGCGGTGCTTCGGCTATAGTCGGTAGGTGTCAGAAGAGAGAGTCATGACCTTCCAGCCGCCGACTTCCCACGTCCGCCTACCTCTCGACGCCTTGAATGCGTTCTGTCACAAGTGGCGGGTTCGGGAGCTCGCACTTTTCGGCTCGGTCCTACGCGAGGACTTCTCTCCGGAAAGCGATGTGGACGTGCTGGTCACTTTCGATCAGGAAGCACCTTGGAGTCTCTGGGACATCATCGCCATGCGCGGAGAATTGGAGGAGATGTTGGGCCGTAAGGTGGACCTCGTCGAGAAGGAGGCCATCCGAAACCCCTTCCGCCGGCGCGAGATCCTCCGCACTCATCAGGTGGTCTATGCAGCCTGAGGAGCGGGATGTGGCCTATCTCAAAATCGGGATGGGTTAAGATCAGCCATGGGTCTCTTCGATACCATCTACTGCGAGTATCCGCTGCCGAATCCAGCGCATCAGGCTCTGGACTTCCAGACCAAAAATCTGGACTGCGGTATGGAGACCTATACGATCACCCACGACGGCCGTTTGATCAGGCGTGCGCGAAAAGGAGTCCGAAGGCAAGTTGGCGAAATTGAGTGGCCGCTTCACGGCGACATACGGATCTACACCTCGCTCCGCAACGAGGACTCTCCAGAAGATCGTACCTGGGTCGAGTATGCCGTTCGTTTCACGCATGGACGTGTAGAGTGGATCCGTCCCCATGAGGAAGTACCCCCTTCTCCCGAAGAGGATTTTCCCGAGATCGCTTGGCCATGGCCTTGGAATGCTTCCGAGAGCATCGAGATAAAGAGAACTGTCGCTCCTGCCCAAGCTTCAAACGCGCCCGAGATCGAGGGTGAAGCTGCGCCCGGTACCGAAACGGCTCTGCTTCTGAACCTGCAACGCAGCAAGAGCGAGATGGAAGCCCTGCTCGGGAAGTGCAACGATCATTGGGGCTATGAAGATCCCGTTTACCGCTTCTATCACCAAAGCTTCAAGGTGTACTGGCTCCAGGAGAGCACCCGTTCAATCGTCGACAAGTTGCAGACCCTTGTCCCAGAACGTCCTCTCAACCCCTGGTTCGTCCAGATCATCGAATCGGGAACCGGGAAACGGTTTCAGAGCGAGGACAACGCACACTGGCTCGAGGTGACTCGGCCGATCCTGGAGGCGTTCTTCCACGCCCGCTACTTCCTCGAGATGGCCGTGCGCTACGCGGATCTCAAAACGCCGCCTGAGATTCTGCCCAGTGGTTACGCGGTGCTGCTGACGCTATTCGGTTTGCGATAGTTTGAGTCTTCAGGCGAGGCCTTGACGCTTCAACTCCGCAGCCACGAAGGGGCTCCATTTCGCAAACAGAGCGAATGTCATGTGACCGTCGATGTATTCGCGGTAGAAACCCCACCTGGCTTCGAGACATTCCTCGTCGTTGAGCTTGAGCCGGTTGATCGTCGCTTGGACCTGTCCGCGCGTGGTCGCATCGAGGCTCGGGCTGGGAAGAACCTGCAGAAAAGTCGGATCGAGAATGAACCAGCCGTTCTCGATCTCGAAAGGATCGAGCACATCCTCGAACTCCCGCTTCCGAGAGTTCATCAAAGAGCAGACCAGGCGGTAGTTGGACCACTCGTACGCCGAGCTCGGATGTCCGGACTTCGGAGCGAGATGATCGACCGAGCGCGCCCCCGTCCCTCTGGGGATGTAGATGCAGAGATAGGCGCAAATGCCTTGATAGGCGTCCCAGAGTTGCACCACGCAATGGCGCCAGAAGGGACTGAAGTCAACCGGGTTCTTCGCCAGGGCCCGCAGACCGGGCTGGCGGACCCTCTTGTCGAAATCTGGAGGTTCCAGTTGCGGAACGATGCGGATCAAGGCTCGATGCCCGCGGCCTTGGCCTGTACCAGCCAGCGAGACCAGAAAGGATCTGTATCCTTGAGCACCGCATTAAGCTCGTGATGGATGCGACGCCTCGCCTCCATGGGAAGATCCGGCTGCCGCATCGCCTCCTTGGCTTGTTGGATCGCCTGCTCCGCTTCGACAGACCGAGCTTCGCCAAGATCGAACACGTCCGAAGTAAGCCAGGAGGACGCGTCGCCTCGGCTGCGCCAGTCGGCCCGCGATACCTCAACTTGGCCGCCCTTAAGATCGAAGGTAAACAGGGCGTCCTTCTCCTCATCAAAAAGGGGCTCGGCGGAAGCCAAGACCAGAGGGGAGTGAGTGGTTATCAAGACTTGGACCTTCACATTATCGCTCAGTCTAGCGGCAACTTTGAGAAGGGCCGGAAGGATTCGTCGCTGCCACTCAGGATGCAAATGAGCTTCCATCTCGTCAATCAATAAAATAATACTCTCCACCTGCGGACGATGTCGAAGCTTTGCAGCCTGCTGATGCTCCTGCCATGCCCAAACTAGAAGATAAGCTAAGGTGATGACCCGCTTCATCCCAGCCGAGGCGAAGATTAGGGGTAACATGCCATAAGGCATATCCAGTGTCGGATGGTCGCGAACATCGCCAACGCTGAGACGTATCGGCCTGCCGGGGCGAAGTTCCTCACCCGCGGGTGACAAAACTGTGAGCACATCCCCAAGCTGAAGATATGCCTCAGTTTCCTGTCTTTGCCAAGAAACCCAGTCACGGATTAGCCCTTCGCAAAGTATGCGGCCATCCTGCGAGAGTCCGTCCCAGATCTCTTGAGGAGAGAAACGATAGGCCCAGGACGAATAGGGGTTGCTGAATAAGACATCTGACCAGGGGCGCTTAGTGTTGCGGATAGAATCCCAAACAGAGAAACTGCCATCTACCCGGGCATATAACACAAGATATGACGAGTCCAAAGGTAGCTGACTTACCCACTTCTCCTCAGAAAAATTATATCCACCCGCAAAAACAAAAGCAGGCTTCTCGCCTTCTCTGCCGACTCGAGCATCAATCCTTGGTATCGCTCCTGCGTGAACCCCAGGCCAAGGCTGCTGCCCTGCCCATGTCCCCGTCAGGATCCACCATGCTATGTCCAAGACAAAGCTCTTTCCGAGGCCGTTATCCCCTGTCAAAAGATTTAGCCGAGATGCGAAGTCGAGGCTCATCTCAGGGGCTGGGCCAACGTCTCTTAGATGGATGTTCTCGAGCATGACTCTCCTCTCCCGTCCATTCTATGAGAACCGGCCTGCTTTCGCCCCTTCGGGGCTTGTGGGGTTCTTGGGGATTCCTGATCCTGGGGCTGACGCCCCAGGCTACGTGCTGCCGCCCCTTCGGGGCTAGGGATCACCCCCCTACACCTCCGCCGCCTGCAACCGCTCTTTCTCCATCTGCGCGGCCACCAGGCTGGCGTAGACGCCGCCGCGGGCGATGAGCTCTTCGTGGCTGCCCTGCTCGACGAGGCGGCCGTCGTCCATCACCAGAATCAGGTCAGCGTGGCGGATGGTGCTCAGACGGTGGGCGATGACGATGCGGGTGGTGCGGAGGTTTTCGAGCTCGCGCTGGATCTCGCGCTCGGTGCGGGTGTCGAGGGCGCTCGTGGCCTCGTCGAGGAGGAGGATCGCCGGCCGGTGGACCAGCGCGCGGGCGAGGGCCATGCGCTGGCGCTGACCGCCGGAGAGCGAGGCGCCGCCGTCGGCCAGGATGGAGTCATACCCCATCGGCATGGCCAGGATGTCGTCGTGAATGTGCGCCAGCTTCGTCGCCTCCACCGCCCGCGAGAGGGGAAGCGTCGGGTCTGACAAGGTGATGTTGGCCCGAATGCTGTTGCCGAAGAGATACGGATGCTGGGGAACCACCCCCACCTGCCGGCGCACGGAACGCAGATCCAACTCGGTCAGATCGAGACCGTCGAAAAGGATCCGCCCCTCCGTCGGCGTGTAGAGACCCACGAGCAGCGAGGCCAGCGTCGACTTGCCCGCCCCGGAACGCCCGACCAGGGCCACGAAGCGGCCGGCCGGGATATCGATCGAGACGTCCTGCACGGCCCACGCCGCGAATGGCCCATAGCGGAAGCTCACGTTGTCGAGGCTGATGTTGCCCTTGAGACGCGGCGCCGGCGTGACCGTGGCGGGGTCCTGCTCGCGCGGCGTTTCGAGCACGTCCTCGATACGGTCCAGATAGCTCCCCAGGAGCTGAAACTGGAAGGCGTTGGTGATCAAGGTCGAAAGCGGCGTCAGGAAGCCGGCGGCGAGGGCGTTCATCGCCAGCATGGTGCCCAGGGTCAAATGCCCCTGAAGCACCTGCACGGCTCCCCAGACCAGGATCACCAGCGGCGAGGCCGTGCCCAGAGCCGACAGCGTCGAATCCACGAACGCCTGCAAGCGACCCCGGGAGAGCGAGATGTTGAGCACGTCGACGAACAGGTGCGACCACTGCTCCACCGACCGGTGCTCGGCGCCCGAGGCCTTGAGCGTCTCGATTCCCGCCAGCAGGTTCACTTGGTAGCTCTGCGACTTCGACTCCGTCTGCAAGGACTGGGACATCAGGTCGCGGGTGCGCTTGCGGGTGAAAAGGAAGAGGCCGATGCGCAGCGCGCCCAGGAAGAGCACCAGGACGCCCATGGTCGGGCTGGCCACGAACAGCAGCACCAGGTAGATGGTGACCAGGAATCCGTCCAGCACTCCCGACAGGGCGCCCGAGGTGAGGATCTCGCGTACCGTCGAGTTGGAGGACAAGCGCATGATGAGGTCGCCCGCCGAGCGCTGCTGGAAAAAGGCGTAGGGCAGATCGACCAGGTGATCGAGGAAGTCGAGGGTCATCCGCGCGTCGAGGTGGGTGCGCAGATACAGGAGGAGATAGGAGCGCAGCAACGACGAGAGGAAGCTGAAGCCCACGATCACCGCGAGGCCGGCGCCCAGGACGGTGAGGAGCTGGGTGTCGCCCTGAGGAATGACGCGGTCCACCAGCACGCCGATGAGGATGGGCATGGCAAGGGCGAAGAGCTGCACCATGGCCGAGGTCACCAGCACTCGCTGGAGGACTCCGGCGTGCTCCTTGAGCAGGCGGACGAAGCGGTCCAGCCGCCGGCCCTGTCCCTGTTGCGGCTCGAAGTCCTCGCCGAGCTCGAACATGAGGGCGACGCCGGTGAAGGAGCGGCCCAACTCCTCGCGGCTGACCTTGCGGCGGCCCGACCCCGGGTCCACGATCTCGGCGCCCTCGCGAGTCAGCCGCTCGAAGACCACGAAGTGGTTGAACTGCCAGTGCAGGATCGACCCCGGCGGCAGGAAGCGCAGATCGTCGACCTCCTCCACCTTGACGCCCCGGCCCCTCAAGCCAAAGATCCGCCCGGCGGAGAGCAGGGCGAGGGCATCGGCGCCGTCACGCCCGAAGCCGGTGACCTTGCGCACTTCGTCCAGCCGCAGGTGCTTGCCGTGATAGGCCAGCACCATGGTGAGGCTGGCGGCGCCGCAGTCGCTGGGCGTCGTCTGTTGCACGTGGGGCACCCGCCGCCGCCGCCGCGAGAAGGTGATGCGTTGCAACGCCGGGAAGCGCTCGTGAAGCGGAGTCGCCGGCGGCGGAGATGCCGGCGACGAGGGAGTCGGCTCGGACTCAGGCATCGGCCCCCTCCCGCGGCTCGAAGAGAGCCTTCAGGGCCGGCACCAGGGCCACCAGCACGCGCTCGGAGCGGATACGCACCTCGGCCGTTCCCCACATGCCGTCGTGGAAGCGGCGCACGCGGCCGTCGGACTCGAACGTGTTGGCGGCAAGGCGAGCGGTGACCCGCACCACCGGTCCGGTGAGCTGCACCGCGTCGGCGATCTCGTCGCCCAGGGCACGGCGGGCCTCGCCAGGACCCACCACCTCGTCGCCCACCGCCTCCACCACCAGGTGCTGGTAGGCGTAGCGGTAGCCCTGCACCTCCAGGCGCAACGGCATGCCGGGCTTGAGCAGCGGGCGGAACTCGCCGGGGAGCAGGCAGATGACCTGGGGGTGCTCCTGGCCGCGGACGAGCGACAGTAGCGACTGCCCCGGAGAGATGTGCTGACCCGGGCGCACCCGGATGTCGCTCACCACTCCGGCCGCGGGAGCCCGCACCTCGCGCTCGGCGAGATTGGCCCGCGCCAGCTCGCGCTGCGCCCGCAGAGAAAGGAGGTTCTGCTCGGCGCCCTTGTCGGATGGATCGCGCAGCCGGTTGATGAGCTGCAGCTCGAGCTCATGGTCGATGCGGGAAAGCTCGGCGGCCTCTCGGGCGCCGTAGAAGCGCACCAGCAGCCGGCCAGCCTCCACGGTCTGGCCGGTCGCGACTCCCACGTCGGTCACCGTGCCGTCCGCGGTGGCGGTGAGGTCGCTACGGCCGCCGAGGCGCACCACGGCCGGGCCGGACGCGTACTCTCGCACTCTGGCGAAGATGCAGAACACGACACCGGCGACCAGCACGGCGAGCAGCAGCCGATAGGTCCAGCGCATCCAGCCGGGATCGACGCGCAGCAGGTCCCCTTCAGGGCGCAGACCCACTTGGTGGTGCTCGACCGCCTCTTCGCGGAACAGGCCGGGCGCCGGCAGGCCCGAGGTGTTCTTCTCCGCCTCCGCCTGCCGGAGTTGGGCGAAAGTGGGAGTCGCGGCCTCCGCGAGGCGGACGAGATGATCGAGGTCCTCGTCGTCGAACGGCTTCCTCTCGGGAAGGCGGACGGCGGCCAGCACGGCGAGGACGGCGCCATCCGGGCCTACGACCGGCACAGCGGCGAAGCGCTCCTCACCGGTCGCCTGCGGATCGTCCGCATCACGGTCGAAACGCGGATCGCGCCCGATGCGGTCCACCACCAGCGGCTGACCGGTGCGGACGACGAAGCTCACCAGTCCCACGGCCGCGGTCTCCCGCCGCTCCTCCTGGTCATCGCCCCCCATGCCGCCGTCCCACAGGGTCTCGCTTCCCAGCTCGTAAATCAGGCAGTAGCCTCGGTCGGCCTCCCCGAGGTCCTCCACCGCCTCCGCGGCCACCCGCGCCACGGTCGCCGGCCGGCTCTGCGTCACGAGAATCTGCGTCACCGAGAGAAGCCGGCGGGCGAACGCGATCCGCCGCCGCTCCTCCTCACCACCCTGGAGTGCGGCGGCGCGCCAGCGGCCGGCGGCGCCCCGCAGCAGGGCGACGAGGTCGGCGGCCGGCACCGGCTCCTGGCTGAGATAAAAGAGGCGGTCGCGGTCGATCAGATCCTGGAAGAGAGTGGGATCGGCGCCCCCGGCGAGGACGAGGTTCATGCGCTCGGGATTGGAGGGAAGGGCCTCGGCATCCTCGATCAGCCGCCGCGCCCGCTCGGCCGTGATCGCGGCCCCCGCCGCCAGCACGGCCACAGGATGGGCGGCGAGCAGGCGCAGCACCTCGGCTTCCGAGTCGGCCACCAGCAGGTGGAGCTCGGGACCCAGCAGCCGCAGGCAGGCCTCCACACTTTCGCCGTCGAAGCCGGCCAGCAGGGCGATGGGCATTGAATCTCGGATCTCGAATCTCCTCAACGGATCTGGGGCGCGTACACGCTCGTCTCCGGATTGTACGCCTTCCAGTCGAACCAATAGTCCTTCAGAACGTAGACTTTGGGCAGCTTCTTCCCTTGCAGCGGCCCACTCAGCGCCTCGCCCGCGAAGCTCCAGACGCTCGCCGTTTCAGAGTCGACGAGGACCGCCGGCGAGCTCGCCGGCTTGAGGAAGAGCTGGAGCTCTCGGCCCTCCACCCGTCTCTCAAACGCTCGGACCGAGCGGCCGTCCTCACCCACGATTACAAGGACGGGCACGCCGCCCAAAAGGTCTAGAACCGGGCTCTGCTGCCGCAGGGTCGTGAACGGATAAGCCCGGGCCTTGCCTTCCAGGCGGACTCCCGCCACCACGTCGCGGGAGCCGAGGGGACCGCCCTCCGCCGGGGGATTCATGACCGGCAGGCGGGCAACGTCCGCCTCCCAGGTATCGCTCTCCACCCTGCCGGCCACTCGGTCCGGCCGCAGCACCCGGCCAGCCGGGTGCTCGCGCTTCCAGTCGGCGAAGGCGATCTCGTCGTGAAACACAAGGTCGAGCCGCCTGCCTTTCAGCGGCCCCTGAACGGCCTCGCCCGTCACCTGCTGCCACCAGGACCCGGTCTCCTCGTCGGCCATGAGGAAGTTCTGGTTGTTGATCCCCGCCAGATGGAAGCGGAGCCGCCGGCCGTCAATCTCTGCTCTCCACACCAGACCGGTGTGACAGAGCGTTCAGTAGGTGGCGACGACAGGAACGCCGCCGACCTCGTCCATCACGACGTGGTGATAGGCGATCTGGCGTACCGGGTAGGCCACCGCCTCACTGTTGCGCTCGATGCCCAGCACGAGATCGCCGTCTCTCATCCAGCTCGCCTCCGCCGCTCGCGCATACTGAGGAGAGGACAGGGGCGCGAACATCTTTTCGAAGATGTTCGTTCGCGCCAGCCAGACCGCACCGCCGAGCGGCACCAGGGCCAGGACCATCAAGGCCCGGCTCCACCATCGCCCGCCGCGCCACAACCCGGCGGCGAGCACCGCCCCGGCCGCCAGGGCCAGGACCGTGGCCCAGGGAGCCAGGCGGCGGCAGAGATACGCCAGGCTGATTCCCTTCGCGGTCTGTGGCACGAACGGGCGGATCTCCCAGACGGGGATCGCGACCAGCGCGAGGGCCGCCACGACGAGGAAGAGCAGGCCGAGGCCCGCCCAACGGCGGCGGGAGCGAGAGGGGTTGGAAGTCACGGGCATCGTCATCTCCTTGGGGTTCGCTGAAGGCTCCGGGCATTGTAGTGGCTCAAGGCGCTAAGATATTTCCCATGCGCCGCCTCTCGCTGTTTCCTCTGGCCCTCCTCCTGCTCGCCGCCGGCTGTGATCGCCGGGCGACATCCACCGCCGCCGTGGACGCTCCGGCTCCGACGCCCGCGGCAAAGCCGGCTCCCTCTCCGGCGGTGGAACCGGAACGCAAGGGTTGGCTCGGGGTCGTGGTGGCACGGGAGTCCGTCGACGTCACCGCCGACTCGCAGGGGCGGCTCCAAGCCGTCTACGTCTCGATCGGCGACCGGGTGAGAAAAGGGGACCGCCTCGCCTCGCTGGACACCCGGATCGCCGCCCAGGATCTGGAGATGGCCCGCTCCTCCCTGCAAGGTGACGAGGCCGACGAGCGGCGGGCTACCGACGAGCTCTCCGAAGCGCAGGCGCGCAACGACCGGCGGCAGAAGAATCCCGACTTCTTCTCCAAGGAGGACTTGGCCGACGCCGCCCTGAAGGCCAAGACGGCCGGCGCGGCCCTGGAGGTGGCGCGCTCGCGCACCGCCGAGCAGAAGGGCAAGATCCGGCAGCTCGAAACGAGCCTGGGTCGTAACGACATCCGCGCGCCCTTTGATGGCCAGGTGGCCGAGCGCTTCGCGGACTCTGGAGCCCTGGTCGGACCGGGAACTCCGGTCGTGCGCCTGATCAGCGCCGGCGACCTCATGGTGCGCGCCGCCGTTCCCCCGGAAGAAGCGCACCACCTCACCCCCGGCAACCCGGTCACCGCCACCGTGCGCACCCTGGGCCTCGCGGTGCCGGGCACCATCCAGCGCATCGCCCCGGAAGTGGACGCCGCCTCGCAGATGGTGTTCATCGAAGTCCGCCTCGACCTCACTCCCGGCAGCGCAAGCCGGCTGCAGACCGGCCAGGTCGTGGACGTCGCTCTCAAGCCGGGGTGAGACCGTGACCCCTACACGGCCACGCTACGCAGCCCGTGCCGATGCTGGGCGGGCTCTTCGAATTCGACACCGTTCATCTCGGCCATCTCGAGGAGCTGCTCCATGTAAAAGAAGCGCAGCGGCGCGACATGGTCGTCCGCTTTCTTCCACTCGCCGGAGAGATCCTCCAGGAGGTGGCGCTCGGAGATGAGCTGATGACCACACCAGCGCCGGATCACCGGGTGGAGGGAGACGCTGTCCTCCGCTCTGCCCGGCTCGGGCTTGCGGACGATGGCGAAGGGATCGCCCGCCACCTTCCCGAACTCCATGGTGATCGTGTAGTAGTGCGAGCTCTTGCCGATCTCGCTGGCGTGGACGTGCGCGAGGGGCATTTCCTCGTAATAGAGGGCGCGGTTCCAGTCCTCGTCCACCACGATGACGTCATGGAGGAAGCCGAACTGCTGCCACAGAGCGGAGGTGCGATTGAGGCGCTCGAGCGTCGCCTCCACCAGCCCTTCGGGCGTGGGCTCGATCTCTCTCGCCGGCCAGTCCCGGTGGTGGTACTTCTTCTCCAGCATGCGGAAGAGGGAGCGAACGTTGTAGCGGAAGCCGTGGATGAAACCGGAGGTGTGCTTCTTGAAGTCGTTGGCCTGCATCAGCGTGCCGGCGAAGTAGAGGCCCGGGACGTTGATCGACTCCCAGTCCGGCATCTGGGCCGGGAAGCGGTTGTTGATCACCAGCTCCGGCCGGCACTCCTCGGAGAAGATCGAGTCGTCGAAGCGGAAGCCGGTGCAGACGATCACCCGGTCGTAGGTCAGCTCCTCGATCTCGCCGTAAGCGTGGCTGTAGCGCACCGAGACGACGAAGTTGCCGTCGCGCTTCTCGATGCGGTCCACCGTGCAGTCGAGGACGGCGTTCTGGGTCTTGAGCTGGTAGGTATCGAGGAAGTTGTTGTTGACCGCCCGCAGATGCCCCACGAAGTGGGTCTTCCAGGCCAGGCGCAACGGATTGGGGCTGGCGACGTGCAGCAGCGCCGTGGTGGCGATCAGGTTGTCCGCCGTCTCGAAAGCGGAGTTGCCCTTGCCGAGGATGAGGACGCGCTGGTTGGCGAAGTCCTCCGGGTCGACCGAGACGTCGACGTAGCTCTCCGCCAGCTCGATGCCCGTCATCTGCGGCACGTACGGCTTGCTGACTCCCGTCGCCACGATCAGGCGCCGGCTGGTGAAGACTTTGCCCTCGCTGTCCGTGAGCCGGAACATATTCGGCTTCGGCTTTTCCACCAGCGCAACGCGCGTGTTGCAGCGGACGTTGAGCTCATGGAAGTCGGCGTAGTCGCCGAGGTAGCGCACGAGGTCGTCGGCGGGCGGAAAGTAGCGGCGGCTATACTCTTTGAACAGCAGGTGGCCGTCCCCTTCGCTGAGCAGCGAGTTCCAGTCGAAGCGCAGGTTCACCTCCGGATCCTCGGAGCCGGTGTAGACCTTGTTGCTGGAGATCAGGGTGCGGTGGCGAGGGAAGGTCTTGAAGAAGTACCCGGGGCAATCCCCAGCTTCGAGGATCAGGTAGCTGTGCCCGGCTCGCGACAGGTGGTGTCCCATCTGCAGGCCGGCAGGCCCCGCGCCCAGGATCAGGTACTCGTAATCGACGTTCCCCCCAAAGGTGGCGACAGGATTCATGGCTCTCCCCCCATAAGATGCCGTGTCGTCTCCCAGGGCTTCAGGCCGCTGCATCCGGCTTTGGCTCCCGAGGCTCCGGTGAATCGCCACGACCAAAAAATCAAGTGCTTCGGTTAAGTAGTGGCACAAAAGGGTGAGACCGGGACACCTCGCGTGACATCGCTCCCCGGGTTGTCACACGTTTGTCACACCATCGGCGGGAATATGGCAAAACCAACCCAAGGATCTGGGGGCTCGAGGCTTCCAGGTCACTTGCGCAACATCCTCTAATACCACCTCCCCGCTCGGTCGTCTTAGCCGATGAAGCCGGACGGGATGAGCCCGCTCGCGCTTTCCGGATGCCAGAGGTATCCAGGAGATCTCCCCAATGAAGCGCAAGCTGAAGATCAATCGCGAAACCCTCCGCAACCTCGTGGACGATTCCCTGCAGGACGTCGCGGGCGGCAACAAGTCGACCAGCCCTCGCTGCGCCCCCTCCATCATGGTTACTTGCCCTCCGACCTGCGCCCAGACCTGCGCGTTCCCTTGCAGCATCCAGTACTCGGTCTGCGTCCACTGTCAGCTTTGAGCCGGGCGGGATAGGCCCGTCCGCGCCAACCGGATGCCTTTGGGCATTCCAGCCATAGGAAGCAAATCCATGAAACGCAAGCTCGTCGTCAACCGCGAGACCCTCCGCAACCTCAACGCCACCGAGTTGAAGAAGGTCGAAGGCGGGTTCGTCACCAACCACGCCACGATCTGCAACTGCAACGAATCCATCTCCTGCTACACCTGTAGCTGCTAGCCTGCCGTTCCCTACCGCCGCCAGGGCAATCCTCTGGGCAATCCTCTGGCGGCGGTCTCTGTCGCCGTGTCGTAGTAGGCTATGCGCCGATCAGGCGGAGCGACACGTGATCTCGGATTCGCAGACCAAGACTTCAGACGGCTCGATGGACTACGCACAGCTCCATCGCGACTTGGTGCGGGCCGTGGATCGCATCTGTCCGCGCTGGATGGCGGACAAGGCGGACGACCTCGTTCAGGTGGCCCTGATGCGGGTGATGGAGATTCAGCGGAAGAAGGAAGGCACCGCCGAGCTCAACACCTTCTACCTGCGCCGGGCCGCCTACAGCGCCATGATCGACGAGATCCGGCGGCTGCGCCGGCGCCAGGAGGTCTCCCTGCAGGGCGGCGGCGAGGAGGACGAGGCGATCGCCTTCGATCCCGCGGCTCCGGCCCCCGACCCGGAACGCGCCTCGGCCGGACGCGAGGCCGGGCGGGCCATCCGCGACTGCCTGGGGCGCATGGTGCCGCCCCGGCGCCACGCCGTCACCCTGAACCTTCAGGGCCACAGCGTGCCGGAGATCGGCAAGCTCCTCGGCTGGACCGCGAAGAAGGCCGAGAACCTCGTCTACCGCGGCATGTCCGATCTGCGGGGATGCCTTGAAGACAAGGGTATCCGAAACTGAAAAAGCGGCCGCCGGGGAAGTTCCGGGCGGCCGAAAGTCATTGGATCGACTGCATCAGAGGCATTTTGACCCCTGGAAGCCGCGGGCCGTGGGGGAGAGCAACGAAGCGGCGACCGGCATTCCCTCACCCTCCGCGCGAGTGAGGGAATCGGCCGGGCGGCATCGTTTCTCTCTTGTCGACGCCGCTCACAGGCCCCGGAAGGACTCCTCGGAGCGGCACAGCCGACATCCTTTGAAGCACTTTGATTTCTATTGTCCCGGAAGGAAAAAAGAGAGGTGCAACGATGAACCAGGATACCCAGGAGCTCGAAAGGTTGCGCGCGGCGTTCACCGCTCCGGCGGCGTCCCCGGCGCCCGAGGACTGCCCGTCCCCCGAAACCCTCTGGTCGGCCGTGCGGGGCGAGTTGCCGCCGCAGGCGCTCCGCGAGGTGGTGGACCACACCGCCCGATGCGCGGCCTGCGCCGAGGATTGGCGCCTCGCCGTGGAGGTCAGCCGGCAGGCCGAAGCCGAGGAGGAAACCGCCTCCGGCCGACTACCCGGTAACGTCGTCGTGGGCCGCTTCGGGCGCTTGGGAAGTTGGCGCTCGGCGGCTGCAGCCGTCGCCCTCGCCGCCAGCCTCCTCGTCGCGGTCGGCATCTACCGCGAGGCCGCCGTGCCCAGCCAGCCCACCTACCGCGAGTCCCAGCAGGCGACAGTGCGATCGCTCCTCGCCGCCGGGCAGGCGCTGCCGCGCCAGGCCGCCGTCCTGCGGTGGACGCCGCTCGCCGGCGCCACATCCTACGACGTGAGCGTCAGCACCGAGGATCTGCGGCAGGTCGCGAGCGCTCAGGGGCAGACTGCGACCGCGTACCAGCTTCCCCAGGACGCCCTCGCCGGCCTGCCGCCGGGCGCCAAGCTGCTCTGGCTGGTGGACGCCGTCTTCCCCGACGGCCATCACGTCACCTCTCCCACGTTCACGACCCACCTGCAGTGAATCGATCCGGGCGCCCGGGCGCCCGGATCCTGTAACCGCTTTCACTACGTTGTATCAATGACTTACATGGGAGCCGGGAGAAACATTCTCCAGTCTGAGACGTACGGTCAGGCGAAGTGAGGGGATTGGAACCCGAGCATCGTTACCTTCCCCAGAGGCGGCAGAGAAGCCGCCCAAAAGAAACGACGACAATCACACGGATTTGCTGAAGGAGATAAGTCATGAGCGACACGGCCAATACCCCGGGTGCGGCAACCACCCCCACCACGAACGGCGACACCTCGGGCAAGCTTCCCGATTGCTGCTCGGCTCCGCCGGACCCCGATCCGGGGCCCGACAAGGGTTGAGCGTCGTTCCGAAAATACACTTCCCAGGCGGGCGGCTCTCCGGAGCCGCCCGCCTTTCGTCGTTCAGGGCGGATTCATGCCGCTGCGGTAGACTCGCCGTAATGCTTTCGGCGGTTCTGGCGTCGCTCTTGGCCCTCACCCTCTCGTCTCCTGCGGCGTCCGCGTCCACCGGGTTCGAGGCCTGTGACCGGTTGGCGGCAAGCCAACCCGAAGCCGAGGCCACGGCCAAGTGTTACGACGACGAGGGGACCCGCCTGAAGCAGCCCGCGGCGGAAGCCGCTCGGCTGCGGGACCTCTTGCGGCGGTTCCCCGGAAGCCCCTGGCCGGCCTTCTACCTGTCTTTTGTGGACACGGACCATACCGCCGAGTTGACCCGAGCCGCCGCCGCGGGGTTCGCCGCACGTCACGACGCCGGCGGCGAGGTCCGCGCCCGGGGCAACATCTACCGCCTCCTGTACAACGCCGGGCGCGTGGACGAGGCGGGGATGGAGGCGGAGCGAGCCACCCGGGTCGCCGAGGCCTCGCACCAGCCCGAGCTCATCGCCCGTGCCCGCATCCTTCAGGCACGCCAGCTCTGGAGCACCGGCAAGGATCTGGAGCAGGCCCACATGCTGCTCCGCCAAGCTGAGTCCTCCTTATTCCCGTCCGGGAACTACTACGTGCGGCGCGACTGCCTGAGTGCCCTGGGCAACCTGGGCCTCGAGCTCGGCCGCTACCGGGAGGGAAGCGAAGCCTTCCGCCGCATGGCGGTTCTGGCTGCCGCCCAGCATGATGCTTTTGCCGAAGCGAACGCTCTCTATGGCATGACCCGCGGGCAGCTCGACCAGCTTACCGAGATTCCCAGCGAGGAGGGGCGCCGCGCGGCGCTGACTCTCGCCCAGCAGTCCCTGGACTCCGCGGTGGCAGCGAAGAATCGATCCATCCAGGCCAAGGCGCATTGGGCTCTCGCCGTCCTGTCGAAGGGTGACGAGGCGCGGCGGCATCTCGACGCCTGCCTCGCGACGGCCGACACGGCCCGGGATCAGAGCTACTGCCTCAACGCGAGGGCCCGCTTCCTGGCGCCCACCGATCCGCGCGGCGCCCAGGAGGCCACTGACCGCTCGCTCGCCCTGGCCCGCCAGTCCCAGGACTACTGGTCGATGGCCTTCGCCTGGCGGGAAAGGATGCGAGTGAGCTGGGCCACCGGTGCCCGCGAGCGGGCCGTGGAGGCCTCGCGGTCGGTGCTGGACGCCGTCGAGGCCCTGCGCGACCTCCAGGCGGCCACCTCAGGAAAGGTCGAAGCGTTCTCCACTTGGTCCGAGGACTATTACTGGCTTTCGGGCCGCTTGATCGAAGCCGCGCAGAGCGGCGGCGGACCGGAGGATCTGGACCGGGCCTTCCTGGTGGCCGAGCGCTTGCGCGCCCGGAGCCTCGTCGACACCCTGGAAGCTGCCCATGCCGTGCCGGCGGGCGCATTGCCCATCCAGGAGCGGCGCAGCGCCGTGCTGGAGCAGATCTCCGGCGTCCAGCGGCAGCTCCTGAATCCCGACCTTCCCACCGGGGGGCGGACAGAGGCGATCAAAGGGCTCGAGGCGCTGGAGATGCAGGAGGCGGATCTCCGCCACCAGCTCGCCCGAGCGGCGCCGGCCCTGGTGAGCCCGCGCCGGCCCGATTTCGCCACGCTCTCCCGCGTGCGCCAGGCCCTGGCTCCGGACGAGGCTCTCCTCGCCTTCCAGATCGCTCCCTGGGAGGACGAGCGCGGCGACTTTGCCGGCGGCTCCTGGCTCTCGGTGACCACCCGCAGCGGCACTCGCATCTACCGTCTCCCCGGCCGCGGCGAGCTGCGCTCCGCCGTGCACCTCTTCACCGGCATGTTCGACCGGCGCGACGGCTCGGAGGCGGCGCCGGCCGCGAGCCTCTACCGGCAGCTCCTCGAAAAGCCACTGGCCGAGCTGCCGCCGGGGATCCGCCGTCTGCGGATCATCGCGGACGACGCTCTCCACCAGCTCGCGTTCGCGGCGCTCCGGGCCACCGCGAAAGCTCCGCCGCTCGGCGTCCGCTTCGAGCTGACGGAGATCCCTTCGGCCACCCTGTGGCTGGGATGGAAGGGGGACCGGCCGCCGGCGGCCCAGATCCCCGCCCTGGCGCTCGCCGATCCACCGCTTCCCGGCGATGTCGCCGGACATCCGCAAGTGGCCGCCGCGACCGAACGGGCCGCCATCTTCGCCTCCGGAGTACGGCTGGGCCCGCTCCCCTACGCGCGGCGTGAGAGCGGTTCCGTAGTGGACGAGATGGGCGGCGGCAGCGTCCGCCGTCTCGGCGAGGACGCCTCCGAAGCGTGGCTCAAGTCGGCGCCCCTCCAGCGATTCGGAGTCCTCCACTTCGCCACCCACGCGGTGACCGACGAGGCTCATCCCGAGCGCTCCGGCGTGCTCCTGGCGCCCGGCGCCGCCAGCCAGGACGGCCTCCTTCAGATCCGCGAGATCGTCGACCTCGACCTGCGCGGCCGGGTCGTCGTCCTCTCGGCGTGCAGCAGCAACACCGGCGTCGTCCTGCGGGGTGAGGGAGTTATGAGCCTGGCCCGGGCCTTCTTCCAGGCCGGCGCCCACACCGTGGTCGCAAGCCTGTGGCGGCTGCGGGACGACGAGGCCGCGGACTTCTTCGATCGGTATTACAAGCACCTCGGCCACGGCCGCTCCGTGGCCGCGGCGGCCCAGGCCGCGCGGAAAGACCTCATCGCACAAGGCGCCCCGGCCGCCGCCTGGGCCGGCATCGTCGTCCTCGGCGACGGCGACCTGGTGCCGCTGCCCGGCGGGCGAAAAGGCTGGAACGTGCCCGTCTGGGCCTGGGCGCTGGGGGCGATCGGCTCGGCCGCCGTCATTGTGCTTTGGGTTCTCGTCCGGTCTAAGGAGGCTCGCCGGCTTCCCTCAACCGCGCGGCCTGCGTCATGAGGTAATTCCGTTCCGGGATGCTCGCCGTTCGGCCGGCCGCGGTCCGGTAGTGTGTGATGGCGGCCTGCGGATCTCCGGCCAGCTCCAGCAGATGGGCACGGACGGCGTCGAGGCGATGATTGCCGGCCAATCGTTCATCGGCATCGAGCGCCTTCAGCAGCTCGAGCCCGGCGGCCGGGCCTTGCACCATCGCCGTGGCGATCGCGTGATTGAGCGCCACCATGGGATTGTCGGACATCCGCTTGAGCACGCCATAGAGGGCGAGGATCTGCGGCCAGTCCGTGTCCGCGGCGCGCGCCGCTTCATCGTGAACGGCCGCGATTGCGGCTTGAATCTGGTATTCGCCGATCGACCCCTTCGACAGGATCGCGGTGACCAGTGCGATCCCCTCGGCGATCGCGGCTTGATCCCACAGGCTACGATCCTGCCGGTTCAGGGGGATGAGCTCGCCGTTCGCGCCGGTCCGGGCCGGGCGGCGAGCATCGGTCAGCAACATCAGCGCCAGCAGTCCCGCGACCTCGCCGTCGTCCGGCAGCAAGTTGTGCACGGCCCGCGTCAAACGGATCGCTTCGCTCGACAGATCGGTGCGCTGCAGGTCAGGGCCGGCGCTGCTCGTGTAGCCCTCGCTGAAGATCAGGTAGAGAACATGCAGAACGGCGCTGAGCCTTTGCGCGCGCTCCGGGCCGGAGGCTATTTGGGAGGATCTCTGGAACGGCACGCCCGACGACTTGATGCTCTGCTTGGCGCGACTGATCCGCTGCGCCATGGTGGCCTCGGGAACCAGAAACGCCTTGGCGATCTCGGCCGTCGTCAGGCCGCCCACGGCCCGCAGCGTGAGGGCGATCGCCGAGGACGGCGTCAGCGCAGGATGACAGCACATGAAGAGCAGGACGAGCGTGTCGTCCTGCTCTGTCAGGGCGCCGCTATCGGCAGGCGCTACCCACAGGTCGGTCTCCTGGGCCACCACGTTTTCACGGCGCCGGCGGGCCGTCTCGCTGCGTACGTGATCCGTCATCGACCGCGACGCGACCCGAATCAGCCAGCCGCGCGGGTTGGCCGGCACGCCGTCCCGCGGCCACTGGATGGACGCCGCGACCAAGGCCTCTTGCACGGCGTCCTCGGAGGCGGCGAAATCCCGGTACCGCCGGAGGACCGCACCGAGCACCTGCGGCGCGAGGTCGCGCAGCAGAGGCTCGGCGTGGACGTCCAGCGGCTGCGGCATCACACCAGGTCTTCGGGCGGACCGCTCATCACCTGGCGCACTTCGATCGCCATGTTCATCGGCGCGCCGCCGGGTCCGGGTGCCGCCGAGGCCTCGGCGGCGATCTGATAGGCGCGCTCCGGACTGTCGACGTCCACGATCCAGTAGCCGGCGAGGAACTCCTTGGCTTCCGGGAACACGCCGTCGGTGACCGGCTTGCCGTCCTTTCCGGCTCGCACGAGCTTGGCCTGATCCGGCCCCGACAGACCTTCGGCACCCACCAGCTCGCCGGCCTCGCCAAGCTTCTTGCTGAAGCTCATCATGAACGCGATGTGCGCCTGGATGTCCTTCTGCGGCCAGGCGGCGATCTGGTAAGGCCCATTGCCCGGGGTATTCATCATCAGCATGTACTTCATGGCGTTTGCTCCTTGCTCAGCTCCGGCGCACCGGGTTTGGCGCGCTTTCAGGGGTAAGTCGGAGCCGGGAACGCATTCTCGACATCGCGGTCAACGATAGCGGAAAAAACCAGGCTGCTGGCGCGCGGCCGGCATCTCAGGCAAAGAGTTCGGCATTTTTGTTGGCGCCTCAATTCGGGAAGTGCGTTTTGATGTCCGCCTCGCGCTCCTTTAAGATCGACTCCCGGATTAACGGCTTGGGCTGGACTGCCCTCTCCTCCTTGACGATGGCCTCGAAGAGATCCTTCGCGCCGGCCGGACCCAGCTTCAGCATGGCCAGGAGGCGGTCCCCGGCGTCGAGCCGCCCCCAGAGATAGTCGGACTCCCGCCCCTCGCGCGTAAGGAAGGCACCGAAATGCGCCACCTTGGAACCGGACAGCTTCTTGGCCGCCGTGAGGCTGCCGAGCAGTCTCGCGTCGTCGGGGCTCAGGCGGTAGATGTTGATGTCGCGGAATTCCCCCACGTCCGAGAAGGCGACGTAAGGGTAGATCTGTCGATCCCAGAAGGGGAATGCGAGGTAGCGAACCAGGATCTCCCGCCGCTCGTCGACCGTCAGTCTCGGGGACAACTCCTGGAACTTCATGAACGATGCGTCGCGCTCCTTCTGTTGCAGCTCGTTCATCACCTTTCCGAGCTGGTCACGAAGAGTGGAGAGGGCCTTTAAATTCTCGGGGTTGGCGAGGAACGCGCCGGCCTGTTCGTCGAGAGGCACCGTCCTGTTGTCCTTGACCTGCCAAGGGCGGAGCTGGCAAAGAAGCGGCGCGAGTGAGCCCAGATGTCGCTGGAGGTTGGGGTTCTCGGCGGTGCCGAGGACCAGTTGGGTCAGATTCTCCACCCGGTCGGCCGCGGCGGTCTTGAGCTCATCGAGGAGCTTGCGCTTCTCCGCCTCCGGTTGCTTCTTGTACTGCTCGTTGATCCAGTCGATCACGAAGCGGAGCTGCCGCCGCTGGTAGCCGATATCGAAGTCTTCCAGGAAGCGCCGCTGATTCGCGAGTAGCACCTGCTGAGTCGCGAGGTCGTCGGGCGGCGGTCCTTGGCCCAAGGGATCCTGCGGTTTCTCAAGCAGCTTCTCGCTTCCGCTCTGAGCCCAGCCTTGGATGATCATGGCCAACAGGGCTCGATGTGCCGACTCCTCTGGGTAGTCGCATACCCCTCGGCTGGCGATGACCGCGACGAACTGCTGGAGCACCGACTGGACCCGCAGGTTGATGTAGCTTCGCCCCGGCGCGTCCAGCCCCTCCGCGGCGGCGGCCTGCCTCTTCTTGGTGCCCTGTTCGGTGAAGCACGATTTCTGGGCGTTCGCCTGGTCCGCAAGCTCTTTGTTCGCGAGATCCTTTTCGACGAACTCCCGATCGGCGAGCTCCTTGTCGACGAAGCCCGTCTCCGCGGCCTTCTCCATGGCCTGACGTACCATCCTGAGCTGGCTCTGGTTCGCTCTCCGCAGCGCCTCGTCGAGGCTGCCGGGACAGACGCCGAGAGAGCAGCCGAAGCGCTGTGCGATCGGAAGCTCGGACAGGTGGTCGCAATCCCCGGTGGACGAGCCGGCCCGCTCCGCGTTGCGGGCCGCGCGGTCTTCGGCCTGAACGATCTCCCGAATCCGGCTCAATCCAGCGTTGTGCGCCGCGACGTCGTTCAGATTGTCGAGGATCGGCTGGCCGCTGGGAATACCCGAGAGGCCGGCCCAGATCGTCTTCAGAAGGCCGGGATTCCTGACTTTCTCTTCCTGTGCCGCGGGCGGGGTCCCAGGATCGGGCTGGAGATAGACAAGGTAGCGCCGGACTTCCTGGTCCTGCGGCCGGCTCAGAATGGCCTCGATCGCCGGGCCGAAGGGGTGGTTGTCGAGGACACCCCCGTCGACGAAGTAGGTGTTGATCGCGAAGGTGCCCTTCTCGTCCTTCTCCTGAAGCTCATAGTTGCGGAAGAAACTGTGCACTACCTGGCCGAGCGGAGGCTGGGCCACTATGCCGGCAGGGGGAGGTCCCGGCGCCGCGACCTTGGCGAGCGTCGACATCGTGTCCTCCAGGTTCAGCGGCGGGAAGACGCCGGGAATCGACGAGGAGGCGCGGGCGGCGAAGGCGAGGGACGGGGTCCACAGGGGGCAGAAGTGGTCGACCAGGCCCCGAGGGGGTGGGTTCTTCGGGTCGCAACCGTAGTTGACCCCGGGATAGATGAAGTGCAGCACGTGCCGGTTGCGCTTCTCCACCGCCGACGCCGGCTCGCCAACGATCAGATTCTGGGGATAGCCGAAGCGGTCGGTGGTGGTTACGAAGAGGTCGAGCTGGTCGCCGCCAGGGAGGAGGCTCGGTGTCCGGCCACGCTTCAGGTCGTAGCTGTCCATGCCATTGAGCGCTTCGAACAGCCAACCGGCGAGGGCGTCTCCGTCCACCGGAGCGTGACCGATCAGGACCCGGAGGAGGCCAAAATAGCCGTTGGTCAGCTTGGCCAGCGAGGCCTTGTTCAGCCAGAGCTCGGTCAGCTTGTCGACGGGAAGGTCGTGGGCCAGCGCCTTGGCCAGGATCACCCCGTTGATGCCACCGGCCGACGTCCCGGCGATGACGTCGACCACGACGCGGGTCCGGACCTTCCTCGGATCGCTAATCCAGATTTCCAGCAGCCGCTTGTACCATTCCTGGGCCGAGCCGGTAAGCTTCTGGCCGAACTCCCCGGGCTCGAGGTCCGTCTTCTTGTTCGCGGCAACCGCGTTCCGCATCGCCCCATGATTTGCATTGGCGTCCTGCTGCAGCGCCTTGGAGGCCTGCACCAGCCGGAAGATTTCTTTGGTATTGCCGTGGATATAGATGGCGAGCGAGCTGCCGCCGTAGCAGACCAGCGCCAAGCGCACCTCGCGCACCAATCCGGCATCGTCTTCACGAAAATCGGAGCGCGCCTTGTTCATCGTCTCCGTCGGCGCCGCATCCTCCTGTGTCCAGGCCGGCCGGGCGAGCCCGGCCAAGGCCATTCCGATCAGTGCCGCCGCGATCCCCGTTCGAAGTCCAGACATCGATCCCTCCTCACCGCGTGGTTCGTCGTCTTCCCATCGAGACGGATGCGGGACGCGGATTCCCGGTGCCAGCCGCTGTTCAGCGATTCGAGATGTTTGCGTAAGTATACCCTACGCTACCGCCGGGCGATGGCGCGGCCGAGGCCGGAGCCGCCCGAGCCGCTCCCCTTCTGGAAGCGTTACCGCGCCCCGCCGGCTTGACCCCGCTCCGATCCCGTGCCACGATCCGGCCCGAATCAGCAGCATCTGCAGGAGAGCTCAACCCCTGTCCAGGAAGGAGGAACGATGAGCCTTTTCGACTTTCCGCGCATCAACCTTACGGGCACGCTTACGATGAACCCCGGGACGGCGAACAACGACGACTACGCGCCTTCTGCCACGCTGCCCGACGGCTATGGCCCCTACACTGGACAACCGCTCGCGCTGATCGATTCGAAGCTGGTCGAGCCGCGGACCTACGGCATGTCCGACGCGGACTTCATCGCCTGGGTGCAGAAGGCGCAGACGTTCGACGTCTCGAGCGGACCGCCGGAGATCATCCCCGCCGAGTGGAACTACTACGGGGGCATGAACTCGAAGCTCAACCCCCCCAACTTCAGCCCCGCCAGCGTGATCGGCGTGACGACGGCACCGGGCCAGGTCCATACCAGCCCGGACAGCGGCATCCCGGTCACGAGCCTGCTCGGCGCGACGCTGGCGTTCTCCGGCCACTTCACCGACGTGAACTCGGAAGGCTCCCCGCCCGCCACGCAATTCTTCATCGACAATCTGACGCTGACGCAGGGGAGCCAGACGTGGCTCAGCGGCGGCACGTCCAAGGGCGCCTGTCAGTGGCTCAATTTTTATCGCAACATCAATCTGACCGCAGACGCCGGAGCCGGCGGCTACGTGTACCACGTAATGCTCAAGAGCTCGGGCGCCACGATCAACATCCCGGGTTTCGACGATCCAAGCATCGTCGGCGTGATCTTCCGCTACTACCTGTACCAGCCGGCGCAGACCATCGAAGGCAACGAGGCGATCGAGGCGCTGTACCAGAAGAAGGGGGCCAATTCCTCCGTCATCCAGCTCGTGGCCACCTTCGCGCCGCTGTATGACACCGAAACCATTTTCACCACACCGGTCGGCCGGCTGATGGTGGCGAACACGCCGAACATCCAGACGCCGAAAGGCACGCTGAACAACGGCGGCCCGAGCGGCCCGATCGCCCTGGCGCCGGCCGTGCTGTCGGTCGACGGCGAGGTCATCTCCGCCGATTTCTCTGGGACGTTCCCGGAATACTATCAAGCGGGCGCCAATCCCAAGTACGACTTCGGAACGGTCTCGCTGGTGGTCACGAACGGGACCGACAGCGCCACGGTCGCGGCGGTGAGCTACACGGATGTGGCGGCGGGGAATCAGGGCGGCTGGCTGTTCGACTTCGACATCTCGGAGAACCCGCAGGCGCAGCAGATCCTCGCCGGCGGGTACGGCGGCAACGCCACTTTCCAGCTCGTGAATGCTACCTATGGCGTCGTGCTGGCGGAGACGGAGTATTACCTCGTCACCAACCAGCAGGCGATCTATGCGGAGCAGGGCGGCTCCGGCACGCAGTTCGTGAACCAGGGGAGCCAGGAGCCGGCGAGCGTCTCGGTCTTCCGGTATGGCCAGGAGCTCGCCGCGGGCTCGTGCCCTCCGATCACGGTGTGGCAGTACGCCTCCGTTCCGCTCCAGAAACCGGGCAACGCGGAGCCCATTGAGAATGACTACCAGCCGGGCCAGCCGATCTCGGTCAAGACGGACCAGCCTGGCAACTTCCTGTTCACGTTCACCGTCGAAGGCCAAGCCCCGCCGCCGACCCGCTACAGCATCTTCCAGAACCCGCCGTACATCACGAACTGGCCCCAGATCAGCCTGCGCATCCTGCCGAACACCGAGGATTTCAGCCCGTACTTCGCGGATCCGGCCGCTCCGGAGCCGGTCGGCAACGACCAGCTCACGTTCGACGTCGTGTACCAGAAGGTGCTGCGGACCTACTACCTGCTCTATCCGGCGATGAACAAGATCTTCGAGCTGAACAACGAGTCCGCGGTGGCCGGGTACGCGCAGGCGATCCTCGACGCCACCTCCCCCGCGCCCGCAAACTGGATGTCGAGCGGATACATGCCGCGCACCCGCGACATGTCCAACAGCCGGCGGACGCTCCTGCAGGCCTGGTGCCGGAAGGTCCCCGCCGGGGATTGATCTCGACATCGTTTTCCCAAAGGAGATGGCAATGAGAGCACTGCGTTTCGCTCCACTGTGGATTCTTGCCCTTGCCCTACCCGGACTTGGCGTAGCCCACGCCGGCACGATCTCGGGCAAGTTCGTGCTGGGCGAAAAGACGGTACCGGTGCAGGAGGTCGCGGCCTTCCGGGTGCGCGATCAGTTCAACCCGCGCACCGTCGAGACCTATGTCATGCTGACCGTCAAGCCCGTGGACCGCGCGGCGATCAGCGCGTCGCTGGATCCATACTCCGTGGCGATCAACGATCCTGCCGTGCGTGACGACGACTATCTCGCCTTCAGCGTGCGTGCCAACGGCGAGACCAGCGTGAACGCCCACGTGGGCGGCACCCAGTATCTCGACAGCTCGGGCACGATGATGGGCCAGCCCGGCTCCTTGATCGCAAACTGCCGCGAGAACACGCCGACACACATCGCCTGCAGCGTAAAGACGGCGAAACCCGTGAAGTCAATGAATGGGCCGACCTGGTCGATGGATTTGAGCTTCGAGGCCGACGTGCTGGCCCGCGCGGCGGGCAAGCCGCTGGCGCGAGACGGCGAGGCTCCGGGTAAGGCATTGCTGGCCCTGCGTGCCGCGGTCGGTGGTACCGATCTGGCGAAGATCCTGGAGCTCCTTACACCGCAGGAAGCCAAGAGCTATCAGGAGGACTGGCGTACGCCGGCGGAGAACCTCGCCTCAGCAAAGGAGATTCTGGATGTCCGGCTGCCGAAACAGCCCAAGATCACCGGCGGCGAGCTCATGGCAAATGACCACGCGGTGCTCGAGGTCGAAGGCGTGCCGTACGAGAACGGTCACATGCTCTATCTCGTCGAGATGCGCTTGGTCAACGGACACTGGGTTTACGAGAGCTCGAGCGTCGCCGGCCTGTTGCGGGACACCGCCAAGAGCCCCAAATAGCCAAGAGTCCTCCCATCCCTTCGCTGGGGGTAGGCTTCAGACTTGGCAGTGCGGTCCGGGGCGCGACTGGCAGCCGTAGACGCAAGTATTGTAGTGAGCCTCGCAGTTGTTCTCGCAGGCGAGGGTGGAACAGCCGTTGTAACAGTCGATCTCCCAATGCTGCCAGCAGTTCGTGCAGCAGTCGTTGACGGCGGCGTCAGAGCCCCGTGGCAAGATTGCCGCGCCAGTCAGGAGTAAGCCGGCCAGGATCAGCTTGCGCAGTGTCCGATTCATCGAAGTTCCTTTCTCGTCTGGAATGTCGGCCGCGCCCCCGCCGAGAGCGCCTCGCCGTGGAGAGCTTCAACCCTCAGGGTGCCTCGGCACGGAAAAGGCGAGCCTGACACCTTTTGCCGCCGGCTAAGAGGATGCGGTGCTCTTGAGCGCCCAATACACCAACGCCGGCTGGAAAAACAACCGCGTCAACCTTTTTGCGTCCGTGTCCAGTCCAAAGGCGTCCCTTCGGTTGAGGTACTGCGATAGATTCCCGGGGAACACCGCCACGAAAAATGCCGCGGCGATTTTTCCCACGAGCTCCTGATGCTCTTCGTCCGTCAGCACCAAAGCACCGCCCAGCGCGATCTCGGCGATGCCCGAATAAACAACTGTGTCGTCTTTCTTGAGCGGCACCCAATCGGGCACTTGTGCCCGGAAGGCTTTTCTGGCGAAGGTGAGGTGGCTTATCCCGGCGAAGACCAGAGAGCCGCCCAGAACATTCTTGGCGATTTTCTTGAGGGTCGTTCCTTCCATCGCGGCATTTTATCGCTTTCCCTTCCTCCCGCGCAACGGCGTGGAGGGCGAGAGCGACGCGACGTATCCGTGACGCACGACTCCGGCGCAGCAATGCCGTTGCCCAGGCGCGTCCTGACAAGGACCCGCGTCGTCCGAGCCCCGCTGTCGCGAGGCTCGGAGCCTTGCACCCGGTGTTGAGGCAGCCTCAGCCAACGATGGAGATCCTGAACAGGCCGCGCACTTCCCTGGGATCAGCGTCGAACCCGTACTTTAGGTAGGGCCAATCGCCGGTCATCTCGCAGCGAATGTATGGACTGGGTGGGGAGAAGGTATTCTGAATCGAAATGTTTCCTCTCCCGGTGTCGGTCAGCAGGAACACGCCAGGTCGGTCGGCGATTACGATGGGATTCGGGAGCTTCTGCGGGCTCTTGCCCGGAGCCCAGAAGCCCGCCGGCAAGGTTCTGGAGCGGAGCGAGATCTTGGCCTGGTTTTGCCCGTTGTAGGTGTATGCCGTCACCTCGAAGCTCGCATTCCTTTCGGCGCCGTGCTCCGGTCGCGATGAGACCAGCACTATCGGCCCATATTCGGGCACCACGGCGGCGACCGCATAGGCACCCGGGAACCCGACGCCCTCAAACTGCAGCAGGGCTCCGACGTTGATCCGGGCGAGAATTCCGCCGGGACTGGCCTGGATCTCGGCGTACCCCTCGGTGTGAGCCTCGGTTTGGGTAGGTGTCATGACGTCTCCTTTCAGGGTCGGGCGGGAACGGCGGTGTGCCACCCCTCAACCCCGAGAGTGAGACCAGGAGGGTGCCGGTTGCAGAAAATCTTTTGCCGGGATCTTCCAGAGGAGCCTGGCACCTCCCCGCACCTGAGCCTCGCCGTGGAAAGCTTCAACCCTCAGAGTGCCTCGGCACGGAAAGGGCGAGCCCTATGTGGCGTAACTGCTGGCGCGCAAATGCCACAATAACGCACCATCCTTAGCAGGGGGCTGACTCGAAGCCGAAGGAGTCAGGCTCGCTCGATTCGCCGGCCGCATCGCTTGGCCGATGTGGATACTCGCGGTACTGACCGTCCTTTGGACAAGGAGACGTACATGAGAAACAGAACGGTCCTGACAATGCTTGGGTTATTCCTCCTGCTTGGCTTCTCCCCTCTTTTCGCCGATCCCAGGATCCAGCGCGGAATCGACGTCTTCACCACCGCGGCAGACGGCAGGACCTTTTACGACTTTTCCTACAACCCCATCCCCGCCGATTTCTTCTGCCGGGGCTCCAAAGCGTTCACCGGCCGGGTGGCGTTCAAAGGCCTGCCGCTCATGACTGGGACCCCGGGGCAACTCTGGGGGGCTGACACAGTCGTCGAACGCCTCGACGATGCCGTCTTTGGAGAGAACGGGGTCGCCGAGACCCGCATCCAATTTCGGGCTCTGTCGCTGGTGAGCATCGCCCCGGTCAAGACTGCCTGTGGTTCTTACCACGTCTACATCTCCCTCGACGGCAAGCAGCGGATAACTTCGATGAGCATTCTCCGCACGCAGGAGGGCGGCGGGACCTTTGTCGCTCCCCTCGCGGTCGACGTTCGCATGAGGTTCATCCCCGTAAAGCCGGTGCGGACCAAGAGCGCGGGGAAGCTGGAGCTCACCGAGAGCTTCACCTTCCCCGCCAGCCCCCTGCCATGGAGCCTCGCGGCAGGTCCGGCGACGAAGAAGATCGGCTCGGTGGTCGTCGATACCGATGGAGACCTGATCCCTGACGCTCTGCTGCCTGGCACCTCAAACTTCTCACCGGGCCAGTCGCCAAGCCGGTTCAGGAACAAGGGAGCCTGCTCCTGCTGCCCGGAGGATGTGTGCCATGCCGATGATGGGCAGGAACACTGCACCTATATCCCCATGTGCCCGGGGATGAATTCTTGTTGCTAGCCCCGTAAAGGAGCCGTCCTTCTTGGCGTTCCTGTGTTCAAGAAGGACGGCGTGAGCCCGGACCGAGGCAGCCGTCTAGCCAGCGCCACTCATCCACGCGGCGGCCAAGGCGGTCCGCAAGGCGTTTTCGTGTGTCGCACCATTCAAACAACAACTATCTCGCCGTCCTGAACGAGCAACTGCAAGCGGTTCTGAGTCTCCGAGTACCCAACCGTCTGGCTCCTTTGCTGGTGGGTGCCTAAGATGACCCAGGCATCTTTACGCTACGCCAGGCACCTTTTACGGTTGGAAAACCTTGCCAACGGGCGCTCGCTCAGATAGACTTACCGCAGTTGTCCAACAATTGAAGAGAAGCGCAGTTTCCGCCAGGAGGGCGCCTTGCAACATCCTCTGAGACTCTGTTTTCTCCTTGCCATGGCTACTACGATCTCGATCGGCGGAGCCAGTCCTCTGGCGGCAGGGCAGGCCACTCCCACTCAGGCAAGAGTGGCGGAGGCCTATGGACGGCTGCCCTTGAGCTTCGAGGCCAATGCGGGCCAAGCCGACAAGAGGGTCAAGTTCCTCTCTCGGGGCCAGGGCTATACCCTGTTCCTGACCCCCGCCGAGGCGGTTCTGAGCCTTCGCGGACCCCTGCACGAGACCGCCCTGGTGCACATGCAGATGGCCGGGGGACAGCGTGCTCCGCGTGTCGTCGGGCTCGACCCGCAGGTCACCAAGAGCAACTACTTTCTCGGCAACGATTCGCGCCGGTGGCATACCGGCGTCTCCCACTACGCCCGGGTCCGCTATGAGAACGTCTATCCAGGCATCGATCTCGTCTATCGGGGGAACCAGCGGCAGCTCGAGTACGACTTCATCATCGCAGCCGGCGCCGACTCGGGACGGATCCGCCTCGCCTTTCAGGGCGTGGACGCACTCAAAATCGGGCCGCAGGGCGAGCTCATCGTGCACACGGTGCAGGGCGACCTCGTGCAGCAGCCGCCGGTGCTCTACCAGGAGGCGGAGGAGAAACGGCAGCCGGTCGAGGGCCACTATGTCCTCCGCACCGGGCACCAGGTCGGCTTTGCGGTGGGCCGTTACGATCGCGGCCGGCCGCTGATCATCGACCCTGTCTTGACGTATTCGACCTTCCTGGGCGGCGGCGGGGACGATGAGATCCGAGCCATCGCGGTCGATGCCGCCGGTAATGCCTACGTCACGGGACTGACCACCTCCACCACCTTCCCCGGCGTCGACGGCAGCTCGATCCAGCCGGCCCATGACACCAACTTTGGTTTCGCCGACGTCTTTGTCACAAAGATCAATCCCACAGGCACGGCGATCCTCTACTCGACTTTTCTGGGCGGCAGCGCGACCGAATGGGGCAACGGCATCGCGGTCGATTCCGCGGGCAATGCCTACATCACGGGCTACACCAGATCCACCACCTTCCCCGGCGTCAACGCCGGCTCGCTTCAGCCCATCTACGGCGGCGGCGATACCGACGTCTTCGTGACGAAGATCAATGCCGCGGGTAATGCACTCGTCTACTCCACCTTCCTGGGCGGCAGCGACGCCGAATGGGGCCTCGGCATCGGGATCGACGGCGCGGGCAATGCCTACGTCACGGGGTTTACCAACTCCACCACTTTTCCCGGCGTCAATGGCAGCTCGATCCAGTCGGTGAATGCCGGCGGCACCACTTCAGCCGACTCCTTTGTGACAAAGATCAATCCGGCAGGCACGGCCATCGTCTACTCCACCTTCCTCGGCGGCAGCGGGACGGAGGTCGCCAATGCCATCGCCGTCGATGCCGCGGGCAATGCCTACGTCACGGGTGAGACCCACTCCCCGACCTTCCCAGGTGTCAACGGCAGCTCGATTCAGCCCGCCAACGGCGGCGGCTCAGACGCGTTTGTAACGAAAATCAATCCGGCGGGCACCGCCATCGTCTACTCCACCTACCTGGGCGGCAGCCTTGACGATTCGGGCCGCGGCATCGCGGTCGATAGCGCGGGCAGTGCCTACGTGACGGGCCAAGCCACCTCCACCACCTTCCCGGGCGTCAACGGCAACTCGCTCCAGCCGGCCAACGGCGGCGGCAACTGGCCAGGCGACGCTTTCGTGACGAAGCTCAACCCGGCCGGCACGGCGATCGTCTACTCGACATTCCTGGGTGGCAGCGGGATTGATGGAGATATAGGCTTCGGCATCGCGGTCGACAGCGCGGGGAACGCCTACCTCACCGGTGAGACCGCCTCCACCACCTTCCCCGGCGTCAACGCCACCTCGATCCAGCCGGCCAACGCCGGCAGCGTTGATGCCTTCGTGACTAAGATCAATCCAACGGGCACGGCGATCGTCTACTCGACCTTCCTGGGTGGCAGCGGGGGCGATGGGGGCCTCGGCATCGCGGTCGATGGCGCAGGCAATACCTACGTGGTGGGTAACACCACCTCCACCACCTTCCCAGGCGTTGACGGCAGCTCGCTGCAGCCGGCCAACGGCGGCGGCTTCAGCGACGGCTTCGTGACGAAGATCAACGAGCCCGGGCTCGCATTCCACACGGTGACGCCTTGCCGGATGGTCGACACCCGCAACGCCGTCGGCCCACTGGGCGGCCCGGCGCTCCAGCCCGGAGCGCGGGTTTTCGTGCTCACCGGCCTCTGCGGGGTGCCTGCGACGGCCAAGACCTTATCGGTCAATCTGACCGTCACTCAGCCGACCGCCCTCGGCTACTTGAGCCTTCTGCCGGGCGACGACAAGCTGGTCCTGGCGGGCACCAGCGCCATCAACTTTGCCGCCGGCCAGACCCGCGCCAACAACGCCACCCCGCTACTGGCCTTCGACGGCAGCGGCGGCATCAAGGTCATCAACGGCGGGTCCGGCAGCGTCCACTTTATCCTGGACGTCAACGGCTACTTCGAGTAGCTCCTCGGGATCACTGGAAATAGCCTACGACGTCGAGAATCAGTTGGACCGTGCCGCCGGTGCCGAGGAAGGCGCTGGCGGCTACGCTGCCGGAGCCGTCGCGCGCCAGGCGCAAGATGGCGTTGTTCGCGATCGCACGGCCGGGTTTGAAATTGACGACACTGGTAGCCGTCGTGAGGGCGTCGCCGTTGAACAGGGTGAGATAACCGCTTCCGGTGGCATCGACGACGGTAACGTTGGCCGCTATGGCCCGTGCTGCGGCCGGCACAGCGCAGGCGGTGGCGACCGGGACGATCCGCCGGACGCCCGACTGCAACGGCGAGCCGTTGCGCGTGTCGAGCAGCCTGCACGGTGTGACGGTGTAGAAGGCGGTGCCCGACGAGCCTGTCTCGAAGGCCCCCAGATCCACGATCGGAGCGGCGCCGATGCCGGTGTCCGGCGTCTCCGGCTCATCGAGGAACCGTGGACCGCCGGCGACGTCGGTGAGGAAGCCGGCCACTCTCCGCGTGTTGTCGCCGCGGTCGACGGCAGGCGAGGCAGGCCAGAGCCGATAGTCCTGGGCAGCCGGATCGAGGAACCGTGGATCGCTCGCGAAGTTGGACCCTCCCGGGTTGGCGCAGGTGCCGGAATAGGTGACGCCGGCCGGCGCGTACACGTCGTTCGAATGAAATACCGGCGGCGTCACGATGAAGCTGCCGCAGGAGACGGCCGGACCGCCACCCATGGAACCGCGAGAATGTTGTTGTCGAGGGTTGCCACCCCGGGACCGTCGAGAAACAACGCCGCGCCGGCCGTGCCGCTGTTGTCGGCGACGGTGTTGTTCACGAGATAGATCGGACCCGCCGCGGCGGTGAACACGAACAGCCCGCCGCCGTTGGGCGCCGCATTGCCGAAGATCAGGTTATCGATCAGCAGCGCCGGCGTGCCCTGAATGGTGGCACCCCCTCCCTGGCCGCCGGCGGAATTGCTGAAGATCCTATTTCTTGCCACCACGGTGTAGTTGGTGCTGCCGCCGTAGACGGTGACACCGCCGCCGCCGAGCCCGGCCGTTCCCCAAAAATTCCCGGTGACGACGTTGTCCTGGATGACCGGTGCGTCGTCCCGCGCCGGCAGAGCGGCGATGCCGCCGCCCCCCAACCCGCCGGAGCATCCCGGCACTTGCCCGTTGCCGCGGATCTCGTTCCCTTCGATCACCGCGCTGCCGGTGCGGAGGACGATGCCACCACCCTCGCCGCACGCGACGTTCTGGGTGATCAGGTTGCCGCGCACGGTCGGCGAGGAGCGGCCCTGGACCCGCACGCCGCCGCCTTCGAAGAGTGGCGAGGAACCGACTCCGTTGCGGATGGTGAATCCCGCGAGCACGGTCGTCTGATCCTCACCGGTCTGGATGGTGACGACGGACCCGTGTGCGCCGCCGTCGAGGATCGTGACGTCCCGGCCCTGCTCGCTTTGCACCACCACGTGCTGGCCGTGGAAGTCCAGATTTTCATCGTATATGCCGGGCGCCACCAGAATCGTGTCGCGATGGCGCGAGTGATCGATCGCCTCCTGGATCGTCGCGAAATCCGCCGGGACGTGGTGGACCACCGGGACTGCGAACGCGTCGGTGAGCCGGGAAATGAAGGCGTCGTTGGACCCCGCGGTCGACAGCGAGAACGTGCCGACACCCGGATCGTAGTCGCCCACGGCGGAGAAATAGCCGGCGGTGATCACCTGGTCGGAGCCCGCGACGGTGATGGCGGTGCCCTCTTCGTTCCCGTCTCCGCCGAGTTGGGCCGCCCAGGCGAAGGCACCCTGGGAATCGAGCTTCAGCACGAAGACGTCCTGACCGAAACTCTTGCTGGAGTAGGAAAAGAGGCCGGGCCCGGGATCGAAATCCACGGTGTCGGAGAATTCTCCGGTCACGTAGATGTCCCCGCCGGGGCCGATCGCGAGCGCATCGGCGTGGTCGAGAGAGGTGCCGCCGAACCCTCCGCCCCAGCGGAAGGCGCCCGTCGAATCCAGCTTCACCACGAAAAAGTCGTCTCCGCCGTGGCTTGTCACTGGAAAGTTCCCTGGTCCGGGATCGAGGTCGGCCGTACCCTGTTCATTACCCACGACCACGACCTCGCCGTCCGCGGTCGTGCGCACGGCGGTGGCGGTGTCGTGGGCGCCGCCGCCGATCTGCCGCGCCCAGGCGAAGGTGCCGTCACTGGCCAGCATGAGGACAAACGCGTCGTCGAGAGCCGCCGTGAGAGGAAAGGCACCAGCCCCTGGATCGAAGTCGACCGTTCCCGCGAACGACCCGGCGACCACTACCCGGTCGGCGCCGTCGACCGCCAAGCCACGGCCAAAGTCCGGCGACGGACCTCCGATCCGGCAGGCCCACACGAAGTCGCCGCCGTTGTCGAGCTTCAGCACGAAGACGTCGTCGAATCCGGCGCTGGTCAGGGCAAAGGTGCCCGGACCGGGATCGAAATCGACGGTATGGCTGAAGGTGCCCGTCACCAGAACATTCCCGGCGCTGTCGAGAGCGATCGCGCTCCCGGCGCTCGAAGAGAGGCCCGGGATCGCCCGCGCCCACACGAGGTCGCCGGCAGACGACAGCTTCCAGACGAAGAGCTGCGGGATCTGCCCGGGGCTGAACCCCAGGTTGTAGGTGCCGGGGCCGGGATCGAAGTCGGCAACGTCCTCGAATTGCCCGGTCAGATAGACGTTCCCGTCGGCGTCGGTCACCACGGCGCTCACCGAGGAGCTCTCCGGTCCGGCAAGCTGTCTGGCCCAGACGAACGATCCGCCGGCGTCGAGCTTGGCTACCCAGGCGTCGTCTTTGGTCGCCGTCAGGTTGTAAGTTCCGGGACCCGGATCGAAATCCACGGTGTCTCGAAAGACACCCGCGGCGATGACGCTGCCCGCGGCGTCCGTGGTCACCGCGAAGGCGTAATCGAGGCCGCCGCCGCCGATGCTCTTCGCCCAGACGAAATCCTGGCCGCGGGCCTCACCGGCAATCAAAGCGATAGCAGAAACAACCCACAGGAAGAGGCTGGTCGGCGACCGTAGGCGCGTCATGGCTGGGCTCATGCGAGATGATAACATCGGACCCGCCCAGGATAAAGTGGACGCTGTGGCTTCTCGACGGAGCTCGTGAGCTCGTACACCGACTCTTAGGTCTTCGCAATCGGTGCCGGGGGCTTTGAATCCCACCCCGGCGCCGGGCGACCGGCTCCAAACTAGCCTGGCACTTTTTGACTGCTCATCTGACCAGCCGGCGGATATCGTGGAGGATCTCCAGGATGTCGGTGCCGCCGGCCAGAGTCCATTTTGGAGGCTTCCTAACTGATTGCAAAGGAGCGACTTACAGATCCTTGTAAGATGAGACCGATTTTTTCCGTTCTTTATAGGGTATGGCCAGAAAACTTCGGTACATACCCGACCCTCCAACCCTCGTCTCCATCACCTGCCGGATCGTCCAGGGGCGCTTCCTGTTCAGGCCCGGCGCTGCGTTCAACGACCGCTTCCTCGGCATCATCGGCCGCGCCCAGCGGCGGCACGAGCTGGTCCTCAACGCCGTCTCGGTGCTCTCATCGCACTTTCATATCCTCGCCGTGGCCGAGAATGCTCGGCAGATCGCCGGCTTCATGCGCGATCTCCAATCCAAGCTGGCCCGGGAGACCAACCGCCTCACCGGCTGGAAGGGTCCCGTCTTCGAGCGCCGCTACGAGATGACGGTCGTCACCGACGAGGACCGAGCCCAGATCGAGCGGCTTCAATACGTCCTCGCGCAATCCGTGAAGGAAGGACTTGTCGAACAGGTCCGCCAGTGGCCTGGAGTGCATTCAGCGGCGGCGCTAATCGACGGTACGCCCCTCGTGGGCCACTGGCACGACCGCAGTCGAGAGTTTGCCGCCCGCAACCAGAGACAGGAGACTACGCCGCTGCAATTTGCGACGGAAGAGCTCGTGGTTCTTTCGCCGATTCCCTGCTGGGCACAGCTTGAGCACGAGGTCTATCGAGCGCGAGTGGCGGCGATGGTCGAGGCCATCGAAACCGAGGCGGCGCTCGTGAGGAACCTCAAAGGCCTGTCCGTGCTCGGCGTGGAGGCGATTCTGGCGAAGGACCCGCAGCATCGTCCGGCATCGCTCGCCCGCTCTCCGGCGCCGCTCGTCCACGCGGCGACCAAGGCCGTCCGCAAGGCCTTCTACGACGCCTACGCCTGGTTCGTCGCCGCTTTCCGGGAGGCCGCCGAAAGACTGCGCCTGGGCGACCGTAACGCTCCATTCCCCAGCGGCAGCTTCCCGCCTGCCCTGCCATTCGTGGCGGGATAGATCCTCGGCTCTGCTCTTTGACAGCCGCACCGCCCGCCGGAGGGCCATCAAGCTGGAGCTTTCAGCTCCCAAGGGGGAAGATGTGCCTTGACCGGGTGGCGAGACCCGCCGAAACGGCTCTTCGGACTCTCAAGACGATCAAAGTCGGCCTCGGCCGCTGCCTCGCGGGCTGGTCCACCTGTTGGTTTCAAAATGACCCTGGCACCTTTTCCCAGTGCCTCAATCCCAACCGTGGCTCCGTTTCCCACCGCCGCTCATCGAACCGGACTTGCGGATCTCCCGCATCCGGCTCTCGGACGGGCTTCACGAGAGGGCATGCGCGGGCCTTCGTCGCAGGCGCCTCTGGTGGAGATCG
>DASYJD010000105.1:0-171480 GCA_035996875.1 Thermoanaerobaculia bacterium | reverse complement strand
AGAGATCGAAGATCGGGAGCGCGTCTATCGCGAGACGCACCCGAAGAAGACGAGCAAAGCGTGATCAAAATTCTTTCCGAAAGTCAGAGCCCGGTCAACGCGGCGCCCGGGAAGCGGGTGAGTCAACTATATTGTTACCCTCCTTTAGCCGGGGTCCTGGGAGCGAGCGTGGGAAACTACGGCGTCGTGGGCTATACCAACGTCGGAGAAGCTGGCGTCGTGGGCTACAACATGAATTCCGCGTTCTGCCCGGCCTCTTCGGCGGTCGACGGCATGCTGGGAGTCCACCGGGGCGGCACGAACTACGGCGTCTACGCGGACGGCGACATCGGAGCCACCGGCACCAAGTCGTTCGTCGAGCCCCATCCGACCGATCCGACGAAGGAGATCCGGTACGTGTCGCTGGAGGGACCCGAGGCCGGCACGTACTTCCGCGGCACCGGTCACACCCGCCGCGGTTTCGCCACCATCGAGGTGCCGGAGAGCTTCCGCATGGTCACCGACGCGCAGGGGCTGACGGTCGTCGTCACTCCCACCGGGGAGCTGGCGCAGATCGCCGCCATTTCGAAGTCGCTCGACAAGATCGTCGTCCAGTCCTCGAAGGACGTTGCTTTCGACTACGTGGTGAACGGGGTGCGCAAGGCCTTCCGGGACTTCAAGCCCATCGGCGAGAACGATGACTTCGTGCCGCAGGGTCCAGACGACAAGCGCTTCTTCTCCCTTCCCGCCGAGAGCCAACGGCGCCTCGTGGCCACCGGGATCTATATGCCGGATGGCAAGGTGAATCTCGACAAGGCCCGTGAGATGGGCTGGGACCTCAAGTGGGCCCAGAACAAGGCCGTCTCGGACATGCTCGCTCTGGCCGCCAACCAGCATAAGTAACCACTGCACCAAAAGTCGGGCCGGCTCGCCTCGCTCCGAGGAGGGCCGGCCCTCATTCTTCGGACCAGCGCAGTCAAATCGTTCGTCAGGGCGGGGAGCCGTGGTCAGCGCACGGCGCGGATCTCGATGGGAAGCCCAAGATCGAGCCAGATCCGGTCGGCCGTGATCGCTGGAAGGCCCAGAACGGCGGCCGTTGCCAGGCAAGCTCGGTCGCCGAGGGAGAGGCCCGCCTGCCGGGTGGCAGCCCGTAACCGAGCAGTGGTCTCGGCGACGGCCGCGGTGAAAGGGAGAATCTCAAGGCCCAGCGCCGTGAGCTCGTGCCTGACTCCTTCGACCTCTGCCTGCCAGTCAAGGGCCTTCTGCGCGACCTCGGCCCAGTTCACGCTCGAGATCAATGCGGTCTCCAGAAGCTCCTGCACGACCTCGCCTCCAGGCTCGCCCTGCAGCATGGCGAGAAGGGCGGAGGCATCCAGCACACAACTCCGCTCCCCGACCGGAGACATCGGCCTAATCTTCTCGCCGGGACTCTTGCCGCCGCTCGGAGATGAGCTCGTCCGCAAGGCTGACTCCGGCCGGGATGTGCGCGAAGCGCCGGCGCAGCCGCTGGAGCACGACGTCGCGCTTCTCGAGCACGAGACGCTCATCCTCGACGAGGGCGATGAGGACATCTCCGGGAGAGATCCCCAACTGGCGGCGGATCTCCGAGGGGATCACGAGGCGACCCTGGGGCCCGACAGGAACTTTGGTCGAAGCAAGTGGCTCTTTCATAGCGCCACCATTATGCCACAGATTCACCAATCGTGCCACTCTGCCGGAAGAGTGGCACGGTTCGTCAGGCCTCTCTCTTCGATGCGATATGCTCCCTTAGTCGGCAGAAGGCCGCAGTCTGCGGCCTTTCAGGCGAAGAATCCGCGATGCGAGTCACCCATCCAAATCTCCGGCCGGGCCAGAAAGAGGTCGTCATCGTCGGCGCGGGGTTTGCCGGGCTCAACGCGGCCAAGGAGCTCGCCAATCGGGACGAAGTCCATGTGGTGCTGATCGATCAGAAGAATCATCACCTGTTTCAGCCTCTCCTCTACCAAGTGGCGACCGCGGGGCTCAACCCGGCGGACATCGCGGTGCCGATCCGCGCCCAGTTCTCGGACGCCGCGAACGTCAGCGTGCACCTGCTCCACGTGGAGACGCTCAATCTGGCCGAGAAGTGGATCGGGCTGGAGGGTGACGTCAAGCTCGCGTTCGATTATCTGATCCTCGCCTGCGGCGCCCAGCACAGCTATTTCGGCAAGCCGGAATGGGAACCCTACGCTCCCGGCCTGAAAACGATCGAGCAGGCGATCGAGATCCGCCGCCGCATCCTTTCCGCTTTCGAGAATGCCGAGAACGAGATCGACCCCGGGCGCCAACAAGCTCTCCTCACCTTCGTGGTCGTGGGGGGCGGAGCCACGGGCGTCGAGCTCGCCGGTGCCATCGCGGACATCAGCCGTACGGTGCTGGTCAAGGACTTCCGGCGGATCAACCCGGCCAGCGCCCGCATCGTCCTGGTTGAAGCGGGTCCCCGGATTCTCCCGGCTTTTCCCGAGGACCTCGCGGCCCGCGCGGCCCGGGATCTCACCCGAATGGGCGTCGAGGTGCGGACGAATTCGCTCGTCGGGCTCGTCGACGCGGAAGGCGTCAAGATCGGCGATGAGACGCTACCGGCGAAAACGGTGCTCTGGGCGGCCGGAGTGCAGGCGGAACGAATCAGCCGCACCCTCGGCGTGGAGCTCGATCGCTCCGGCCGCGTCAAGGTCGGCCCCGACCTTTCCATTCCGGGTCTACCCGACGTCTTCGTCGCGGGCGACCTCGCGCATCTCGATCTGGGGGATGGCAAGATCCTGCCGGGCCTGGCTCCCGCGGCCATCCAGACCGGCCGGGCCGCGGCCCGTAACATCCTCGCCAGCATCCGCGGCAAGGCGCGGAAAACCTTTCACTACACGGACAAGGGACAGATGGCCACGATCGGCAAGCGCAGGGCGATCGCCCAGACCGGCCCGCTGAAGCTCACAGGCTTTGTCGCCTGGCTGGTGTGGCTCTTCGTCCACATCCTCTATTTGGTGGGCTTCAAGAATCGCTTCTTCGTCTTCCTGCAATGGGTCTGGAGCTATCTGTTCTCCAAGCGGGGGAGCCGGTTGATCACCAGCGCCGATTGGACTTTGAACCGCGAGTGACGACCTCCGGGACCGCCGGCCGGTAAAGGCCCGGCGGTCGCCTCTCACCTGGCCACTTAGAACTTCGCCATCAATCCCACGCGCAGGGCTCGCGGCGAGCCCGGTGAGATGTTGGTGTTGCTATCCGCGTTGGCGTAGTACTTCTTGTCGAGGAGGTTCTCGGCATTGACCTGGAGGCGCAGGTTCTGGGTCAGCGAGAAATAGGCGGCCGCGTCGACGCGGGTGTACGCCGGTAGCGTCACCGTGTCGTCGATGGCGACGAAGCTTTCCGAGCGATAGATGATTCCGAGGGCTGCGCCCGCTCTCGGGTGGAACTGATAGTTGTTCCAGAGCGACAGAGTGTTGCGGGGGACCTGGCCGACGATGGCGCCTTTGCGGGCCGAGGCGGTGGCGCTGGTCACGTAGGCGTCCTGATAGGTGTATCCGCCGGCGATGCTCCAGGCCGGCGTGATCCGTCCGTTGATCCCGAGCTCGTAGCCGTTGGTGCGCTGACTTCCGGTCTGAATGATGCGGGTGGGGTCGTTGGGATCGGTCGACCGGGTGTTCGTGCGGTCCAGCCGGTAGACGGCCGTGGTCAGCGACAGGCTGTCGAGGGGGTCCCACTTGACGCCGACCTCATAGTTGTTGAATTTCTCGGGCTTCAACTGCTGCGTGATGGTGGTGAGCGATGAGAACTGGTCGCCGGAGCTCGGCAGGTAGGAAACGCTGTAGCTGCCATAGAGCGAGAGCGTGGCAATGGGCTTGACGATGATGCCGGCGCGCGGCGAGAGGAGGTCGTCCGTCCGTCCCAACTGGTCGCCGTTCCGGTTGTTGGTGTACTGGAGGTCGAAGCGGTCGAACCGCAGGCCCGCGACCAGTTGCAGGTGAGAGGTCAGCTCGATCTGATCCTGCGCGTAAATGGCGCCGACCTTGGTGACGAGGTGATTGTCCGCGTCCGTCGCGGCTTGGCGGAAGGTGACCGGCGTGTCGATCGTGGGGTTGCTGAACGGTACGAGGATCGACGTCGCGGTGTTGTTGAAGAAGCCCGTATTGCGGAAGTTGTCGGTGAGCTGACGCCCGAATTCGGTGCCCATCAGCAGGGTGTGGCGGACCGATCCGGTGCCGAGGGCGTACGTCAGGTCGGTTTGATTGAAAAGGTTCTGGCGCTGCGTGGCGTTGTTGTACGAAGTGAGCGTGACTTGGGATTTGTCCGCCGTGACCGCGCCCGGCACGAAGTTCTGATACATGCGGTCGTAGTCGCCGAAGGTCGTCCGGTTGCGCAGGGTCAGCTCGCCGAAGTGGTGCTCGACGGTGGCGGAGGCCAGGTTGACGTCCGCTCTCACATGGCTGTCGTCGGGGTTGCCGTAGTACGTGTCGATGGCGACGTCCGCGGGCCGGCCCTGGAACGAGGTGATCCCGCGGTCCGCCACCCGGCGGTCGTGCAGGTTCTCGTAGCCGAGCGTGACCTTGGTCGTGTCGTCCGGCAGATAGGTGAGGCTTGGCGCAACGCCGGAGCGCTTGAGATCGACGAAGTTGCGGAAGCTGCCGGAGTCCTCGTAAAGCCCGTTGATGCGGAGCGCCAGCTTGTCGTTGAGCGGCTGATCGAAATCCGCGGTGGCTCGCTTGTTGGAGTAGGAGCCGCTCTGCAGGTCGACTTCCCGCAGCGCACCGAAGCCGGCCTCCTTGGTCACTTGGTTGAGCACGCCGCCGCCGCCGCCGCGCCCGAAGATCAGGGCGTTCGGCCCCTTGAGAGCCTCGACGCGATCGAGGTTGTACAGGTCGCGGTAATACTGGACGTCGTCCCGAACGCCGTCGACGTAGAAGTCCGCCGAGGAGCTGTTGCCGCGGATGATGACCTGGTCGCGGTTGTTCTCTCCCTGGTGGAGGGTGATGCCCGGCACGTAGCGCACGACGTCGCCGAAGCTGGTCATGAGCTGGTCCTGGATCAACTGGCGGGTGACGACGGTGACCGACTGTGGCACGTCCCGCAACGGCGTCAGCGTCTTCGTGCCCGAGGTGATGGCCGGCACCTGGTAGCCGTTCTGGGCCCGGACGGTGATCGTCTCGTGAGCTCCCCCCTGAAGAACGAGGTCGTGGAGCGAGGAGTCGTCCGGCGAGAAGGTCACGCGCTCCACCGTTTCCGCGAAACCCTCGAGCTCCACGCGCAGGGCATAGTTGCCGGCGGCGAGATCGAGGGTGAAGCGCCCGTCCGAGTCCGAGACGGCGGAGCCGGCGGGAGAGGCTCCGCGCTTCTCCGTCACGGCCGTGACGCGGGCTCCGGAAACCGGCAGGCCGGCCGGATCCAGAACCCTGCCGTGATAGGAGACCGCAGCGGAGGAGGGCGACGTGGCGCTCGCGGCGGGACTTGCCGTTTCGGCGCTCAGGCCCGCGGAGAGGGACAGCAGAAGACCCGCGGCGGCGAGGGCCCGACGCATGGGACGCGACAGCATGCAAGGCTTCCTCATGTAAGATGCCTCCTGGCAGAAGGCGTGCCTGCGGACGTCAGTCCTCAGGCCGCTGGTTGCTGCGGAGGCCCGGGCTCAGGGGTCAACTGAGTGCCCGGGTCCCCGCTTTGGATTGCTATTGAGATTTATTCTCAATAGAGTAAGATTATCCTGGACCAAAACAGTCCTGATTGTCAAACCCCCCGGCCGCGGCGCGAAAACCGCACCTTCCGCCCAGGAAGTTTTCCGAGCTATCGCTCTATTCGGGGGGAGCTCAAAACGGGAGAGAGTTGCTGGCGGACGGCGAGGCCCCCGAGTGGCTCGGGGGCCTCAGCGCAGCTCTTACAGGCAGGACCAGTGGCTTCAGCGGGCGACGAACGGGTCGGTGGGGATGACCCGCACCTTGACGCCTTCGAGCTCCTTGGGAAGCTGAAGGCCGTTCGGCAGGCTCTTGCCGTTCGACTTGACGTAGACGATGACCGCCGTCTCGGTCTCGTCGTCGTTGTCCGTCACCTTGCCCACGCCGACTCCGATCACTCCGTTCTGGCTGAAGAGCTCCGACTCGTGAGCTTCCTTGATCGAGCGCGTGCGATCGATCTCGGCCGCGCTCGGGCCGGTGAGAAGCTCGTTCGCGATCAGACTGGTGCACGTCTTGCCCACGAAGCCGAAGGAGTGGCCTCCCGACTGATACGCGGCGACGACCGCCGAGATCGGGTTGCCGATGGTGACGGAAGTGCTGCCGGCGAAGAGCAGGGCCACCGGATGGCGGTTGGAGGTGTTGGTGTTGGTGAGGATCAGCGAGCCCGAATCGCCGCCGGAGCTGAAGGTGCCGGGAGTGATCGAAACCTGATTGGTATAGGTCTCGTTGAACGTGCTTCCGGCGCCGCACTGCGTCTCGTACTGAATCGTGGCGCTGACGTTGGTGGCTTGCACCGTGCCGGTGGTGGTGCCGGTCGTGCGGCCGGCCTTGGTCACCTTCAGGCCGACACTCGGTGTCGCCGTCGACGAGCAGGGAATGCCGACGCCGAGGATCGAGCCCGAGGTATTCACCTGGCCCGCGTTCACCCGGCCGAGAGCGGTGTCGACGTTGTGGCCCAGCGGCACGATGTTGCCGGGGAAAGTCGCTACGAAGTTGGTGTTGGCGGCGCTGCAGTTGTTGTCCGCCAGGCCGGGCTGAATGATGTGCTCCCCCGAAACGGCGCTTCCCGAGCGAGCCAGGACGTGGTTGTTGCTGAGGATGTACTGCACCCCGTCGCGAGTCACCAGGGAACCCAGGGTGCCGACGCAGCAGAACTGAGTCGAAATGTCGTTGGCGCTGCCGCCGGAGGTGCCGAGCTGGATCGGCGGAGTTTGCTTGCCGGTATTCGCCGCGAACGATGGAACGGCGGCGGCAAGCAGGAGAAGAGCGCTGACACGGACGGAACGATTCGAAACCAAATGAGCCATGAACCAATCCCCTTTCTCGGAGGTTAGACAAGTTGCCCTAATAAATCAGGTGCCCGACCCGCCGAAAAAGAGACAAGCTCGTTGAGGCATGAGGAGCTTCACCGGAAGTCGTGGCTCGGCACCGCGACCAGCTCCTTGAGCGACCAGAACTTCTCGCCCTTGACCGAGATCGTCCCGTCCCGTTTCTGAAGGATTCCCTCGACCAGCAGGCCGGGGGAGCCGACGATCAGCTTGCGGTGTTGCTGCAGGAGGTCCGGGGAGACGACGGCTTGCGACATGCCGGTCTCGTCCTCCAGGGTGAGGAAGAGGAGGCCCTTGGCGGTGCCCGGACGCTGGCGCACGATCACCGAGCCGGCGGTGCGCACGCGGGCGCCGTTGGGGAGGGCGTCGAGCCCGCCGGCGGGGGTCACCCCCTTCTTTTGGAGCATCTCGCGGTAATAGCTCATCGGGTGAGGCCCGAGAGTGAGCTGGGCGGTGCCGTAGTCCGCCATCGTCTCCTCGGCCGGGGTCATCTCGGGCAGCGGCGAAGGCTCGGGGTCCGTCAGCCGGTCGAGCAGGGGACCGGCGGGCCGTCCCAGGCGGGCCACCTGCCAGAGGGCGGCCCGGCGGCTGAGGCCGAAGCCGGCGAGAGAGCCCGTGGCGGCCAGGGTCTGGAGCTCGTTTTCCTGGAGATCGCAGCGTCGCACGAGATCCTCGGCGTTGGCGAACGGCGCCTTCGCCTGCTCGGCCTCGATCGCCGCTCCCGCCCGGCCGCGCAGCCCCCGCACGAAGCGGAAGCCGAGGCGGATGGCGCCCACCGGGGGAGCCAGGCCGGTGCGGGCGTCGCGCGTGCCCTCGCGAATCGAGCGTTCCTCCCAGCGGCATTGCACGCCGGAGGTCTGGACGTCGATCGGCCGGATTTCGACGCCGTGGCGCTGGGCGTCCTTCACCAGGGTCGCCGGGTGGTAGAAGCCCATCGGCCAGGCGTTGAGCAGCCCCAGGTAGAAGGCCGTGGGGTGATGGGCCTTGAGGTACGAGCTGGCGTAGGCGATGAGCGCGAAGCTCGCGGCGTGAGACTCGGGGAAGCCGTAGAGGGCGAACGAGGTGATGCCGAGAACGATCTCGTCCTGCGGCTTGCCGGTGATGCCGTTCGCCGTCATGCCGCGGCGCAGCTTGTCCACGATGGCGTTCATCCGTTCGATGGAGCGTTTCGATCCCATCGCCCGCCGCAGCTCCTCGGCCTCGCCACCGGTGAAATTCGCGGCCACCATGGCGACTTTCAGGAGCTGTTCCTGAAAGATGGGGATGCCGAGCGTGCGCTCGAGGATGGGCTTCAGGCTCGGGTGCGGATACGTGACCGCCTGCCGGCCGTTGCGGCGCTCGAAGTAGGGGCTGGCGAGGTTCCCGGCGATGGGTCCGGGGCGGATGATCCCCACCTGGATGACGATGTCGTAGAACTTCGTCGGGTGATTGCGAGGGAGCGAGGCCATCTGAGCGCGGCTTTCGATCTGGAAGCAGCCCACCGTGTCCGCCACCTGGAGCATGCGAAAGACCTTGGGGTCGTCCGGCGGCAGATGGGCGAGGTCGACATGCGTCCCCTCGCGCTGCTTGATGGTGGGCACCATCTCCTCCAGGGCCGCGAGCATCCCTAAACCCAGCAGGTCGACCTTGATGATCCCGAGGTCGGCGCAGTCGTCCTTGTCCCACTGAATCACCACCCGGCCGGGCATGGAGGCGGGTTCGAGGGGAACGACCTCGTCCAGGCGGCCGGCGGCGATCACCATGCCGCCGGTGTGCTGGCCGAGGTGGCGGGGAAGATTGTGGATGCGCGTCCACAGGTCCATGAAATGCACCAGGCGCGGCTCGGCGGGGTCGAAGCCGGCGGCGGCCAGCTCGGCGGAGAGCGACTTGTCGTCGCCGCGGTGGATGTCGTAGTTGAAGTGGCCGAGCTGGCCGGCCAGCTTGTCGATCTGCTCCTCGGAGTAGCCGAAGACCTTCGCCACCTCGCGGGTGGCGGAGCGGTCGCGGTAGGTGATGACGGTCGCCGTCATCGCCGCGCCGTGGGGGCCGTAGCGCTGATAGACGTGCTGGATCACCCGCTCGCGCTGGTCGCCGGAGGGGAGGTCGAGATCGATGTCCGGCCATTCGCCCCGCTCCTCAGAGAGGAAGCGCTCGAAGAGCAGCTCCATCTTCACCGGATCGACGGCGGTGATCGAGAGGGCGTAGCACACCGCGCTGTTGGCAGCCGAGCCCCGGCCTTGAGCGAGGATGTTCTCGCGCAGGCAGAAGTTGACGATGTCCCAGACGATGAGGAAGTAGCCGGCGAGGTTGAGCTTCTCGATTAGGTCCAGCTCCTTCTGGATCTGGGCCTGCGCCTTGGCGGTCAGCGGCCGGAAGCGGGCCTTGGCGCCGTTCCAGGTGACGTGGCGCAGATAGGAGGCCGGCGTCTCGTCCGGCGGCAGCGGGTAGTCGGGGAAGCGGTAGCCGAGGCCGTCGAGGGTGAAGTCGAGCTCCGCGGCGAGCTTGGCGCTGTTGGCGAGCGCCTCCGGCAGATCGGCGAAGAGCCGGCTCATCTCGGCGGCGCTCTTGAAATGCCGCTCCCGGTGCGAGGCGAGGAGCCGGCCGCCTTCGTCGAGCGTCGTGTGATGGCGGATGGCGGTGAGCACGTCGTGGAGCGGCTTGTCTTCGGGGCGGGCGTAGCGCACGCCGTTGGTGGCGATCAGCGGCAGGCGCAGGCGGCGGGCGAGGTCCACCGCGGCCCTGTTGCGGTGCTCCTCCTCGCGCAGGTGGTGGCGTTGCAGCTCGACATGGAGACGGCCGGGAAAGAAATGGCCCAGACGCTCCAGCAGCTTGCGCGCGCGATCTTCGCCCCCATCGGCGATCTCGCGGGCGAGCGGGCCCTCGTCGCCGCCGGTGAGGCAGTGGAGGCCACCCGCGTGCTCGGCCAGGAGATCCCAGGAGACCCGCGCCTCGCCCTTGGTCCGGCCGCGGGCGGCGGCGGTGGCCAGCCGGCAGAGGTTGCGGTAGCCGGCCTGACTGGCGGCGAGCAGAGTGAGCCGGGCCTGCGTATCCACCCCTCGGCGCTCGACGCCCGGCTTGGGATCCGGCACCAGGCCGATGGGACCGAGGCGAGCCCGCTGCTGAAAGAGGCTGGGCTCGTCGTCCAGTGTCATCTCGGCGCCCACGAGAGCCTTGAGCCCCGCCTGCTTCGCCGCGGTGTGGAAGCGAGGCGCAGCATAGACGCCATTGGCGTCCACCAGGGCCACGGCCGGCAGTTCCAGGGCCGCCGCCCTCTCGACCAAGTCTTCCGGGAGCGAGGCACCGTCGAGGAAGGAGAAGGCCGAAGCGGCATGGAGCTCGGCGTAGGGGGGCGGCGCGGTCTTCCTCGCCATGGCGGAAGCTTATGGCGGAAGAGGGGCGTAAGGCAAGGGATGGGAAAGTCGGGACATAGCTGTGCGCCCCGACGGATTGCGGGCAGGACTTAGTTTAAGGTGTCACGAAATAGTCTAGGTCGGAAAAACCTCCCCACCGGCCCAACGGGCCGGGAGAACAGAGCCCAGGGCCGAGGCCGAAGGCCGATGCCCTGGGAAAAGGGCACCCCATCTTGCGGCCTGAAGGGCCGCGAGAAACTGGCGCGCTGGTTTCTTCTCGCACGGACCGAGGCGCTGAGGAATGTTGGCTCGAACGGCTGCTTCCCAACCGGACAGGCCGGCCACTAGGTTATTTCGCGGCAGGTCTTTTGGAAGGTGTGTCGACTAGGGAGGTGTGTCGACGCCGATGTCGCCCGGGATTGAAATCCTGGGCTACCGACGGTGGTCCCCTCCGGGACCGCGCTGCCTGGATCTTCAGCCGGCCGTCAGATGGAGGAGCTCCAGGCCGTCCGATTGACTCGTGCTGGACCCCCGGCTAGTCTCGATATCATGGGAAGAAGACTTCACGTGCTCTTGGACGACTCGGAACTGCAGGAAATTCAGCAGATCGCCCAGGACCGACAGATGACGACCGAGCAGTGGGTGCGCAAGGCCCTGACCGAAGCCAGGCGTCGCGAGGGCCGGGTTGAGGACAAGCTCGGAGCGGTGCGGAAAGCGGTCAGTCATAGCTTTCCGACAGCCGACATCGAGCAGATGCTAAGTGAGATCGAGCAGGGTTACGGTTCCGAGCCGTCTGTATGGCCGGAGTCCTTCTGGCGCGCCTTCGGAGGAGTGACCGAGGACTTTGCACGTCCGCCGCAGGTTCGGTCGTACCCGTTCAGTCTACCATCCAACGGCAGTGGCCGCAGGGCGCAGTCTGCCGGCTGCGGACCGGACCAGCCGTCGTCCTCGCCGACCACACGAAGAGGTGGCAGTCGTTCTGGGTCAGGCTCGGCATAGGGGGGCGGCGCGGTGTTCCTCGCCATGGGCGACATGGCGGAATTTCTATGGCGGAAGAAGGGCATACGGCAAGGCTCGATGGACGTACACATCGTCTCGATGGACACGGCATTTCAGCCGTTGGACCTGTAAATCGGCGCGATGGACAGGGCATTTCAGCCGATGGACGTACACATCGGCGCGATGGACGTGGCACTTTAGCCGTTGGACCTGTATATCGGGCCGATGGACACGGCATTTCAGCCGATGGACCTGTAAATCGGCGCGATGGACGTGTCCATCGCGCCGAAGTGAGTGTCCATCGTGCCGATGTGTACGTCCATCGGCTGAAATGCCACGTCCATCGTGGCGACGTGAGTGTCCATCAAGGCGATGTGCATGTCCATCGAACCGACGGACGCGTCCGCCGAGGCGATCTGCAGGGCCATCGAGCCGATGAGTGGGTCCATCGAGACGGCCGACGCGTCCATCGAGGCGTTGAGCGTGTCCATCGAGCCGACGATTGGGCCGTCGCTGGCTACTCGCCGACGACGAAGAGATGGCCGTCGTTTTGAGCCAGGATCCTGCCCTCTTTGTCCAGAGACAGCGGCGTATAGGCCGCGCCCAGGGCGGTATCCAGGAAGAGGCGATCCCGGAGCGAGCCGTCGGGACGGATGACGTAGACGTTGCCGTCCTCGCTGTTGTTGTAGACGTTGCCGGCCCGGTCCACGGCCGGCCCGTTGACGCACCACTCGAAGCCGACGGGGTGGTCGGAAACGCAGGAGACGTGGCCTTGCGCGTCATGGCTGCAGCTCTCGGTGTTGGTGTTCTGCCACCGCCATTCGACCTGCAGATCGCTGTTCAAGCGGGTGATGAAATAGCCCTCCGGAAAATCCGGGTTGGTGGCCGTGCGGTCCGACGGGCAGAGAGTCTCGTCGTCGCAATAGGCCCCGAGGCCGCTGTACTGATTGTCTTTGAGGAGCACCGAGTAGGTCCCGTTGTGGCTGTAGATCGCCGGAGTGATGTCCCAGCCGAAGGGGTAGGCGGCGAGGAACTGGCCGCCGGCGCTGAACTTCATCAGATGGCCCTGGGCATAGTTGTAGCGGGAGGAGGCCCCGAAGAGGACGCTGCCGTCCGGCGCGGCGACGGGCGAGGAGGTCGAGTTGTCGTTCACGGTGCCTGCGCCGGGCCGGTTCTGCGCCGGATCGACTCCGTCGTGAGCGCCGTTGCGGCAGCCGTTCGGCTGGCCGTTGGGCGGCAGGAGGACGTTGCAGCCGTCGTTGAACCGGTCGCGCAGAGAAGCGACCCACTTCAGGGTCAGGTTTGGGTGGACCGCAATCAGGTAGTTCTGCAGCTCCCACAGGTGGGCGCGGCTGACGACGTAGACCGTGCCGTCCGGCCCCACAGCCGGGGCGGCGTTGACCGGCGGACGCTGCGAGCCGCAGGGCACTGTGCCCGGCACGGCATCCGGGCTCGGCGGCCAGGGGAGGTCGGCGGTGTGGAAGATGCTCAGGCACGGTTCCATTCCCTGCGGCGCGCCCGGCGTCAGCGAGCTGTAGGTGACGGTCCGCACGGTGCCGTTGGCCGAGACCTTGACCAGCCAGGAGCTGACGACGTCCGCGTCCCAGGGATTCATGGGGTCGAGCTTGAGGACGTTGTAGTAGACGTTGCCCGAGCGGTCCACCGTGATGGGAGCGACCGAGTAGGTGTTGGGGTCGAGGGTGGCGCCGAAGGGCTTGAACCGTTTCACCAGCGAGCCGTTGTTCTTGTTGACCTTGAAGACCGAGCCGCCGGCCCCCGGGATGTAGATGAATTGATCCGCCAAGGCGGCGTGGAAGACCGGCTCGAAGAAGGGTCCATTGCCGGATTCGAGACTGAGGAAGGGGACCGGCTTCCAGTCGCTCTTGAAAGTCCACCGTTCCACCAGGTGGCGGTGGTTCCAGATGAGCTTCTTCTCGTTCCAGATCTGTGTGTTCCAGTGCGGGAGGTCCGTGTAGACCCCGGACTTGAACTCCATGAATACGCTGTTGCCATTGAGCAGCGGCACCTGGTAGTGCGCCAGGAGGCCGCCGCCGGCGAAGGGGTCGGCTTTCTCCGCATCGATGAACGGGTCGTAGATGACGTCTTCGAGCAGGTGTGTCGCCCGCTGTCCCACCACGCTCGTGGCGCTCGTGTGCTGCGCGCTGCGTCCCCACTGGCTCCAATCCTGGGCCCCGGCTGGAAGGCTGGCGATCAAAAGTACTGCGAACCATGGGTTTCGACACATGTCGGGCTCCAATCACAAACGTTGAAGCCCGACAGTATGCCGGCCCTTGAAAGCTGTCAAATGAATGCGCGCTTGGGGCAGGGCTAGTCGTCGTTGCCGATGACGAAGAGGTGGCCGTCGTTCTGGGTCAGGATCTTGCCGTCGCCGGTGATGGAGAGCGGCGTGTAGGCGGCGTTGAGGGCGGAATCGAGGAAGAGGCGGTCGCGCAGCGTCCCCTTCGGGCGAATGGAGTAGAGGCTGCCGTCCTCGCTGTTGACGAAGACGTTGCCGTCGCGGTCGACGGCCGGGGCGTTGACGCACCACTCGAAGCTGGCCGGGTGGTCCGAGACGCAGCTCACCTGACCCTGGGCGTCACGCGAGCAGCTCTGGGTGTTGGTGTTCTGAAAGTGCCACTCCGGCTCCAGGTTGCTGTTGAGCCGGGTGATGAAATAGCCCTCCGGGGAGGCCGGATGGTTGGCGGTGCGGTCCTGGGGGCAGAACGGTCCGGGGACGTTGCAGTAGGCGCCGCCGCTGTAGTGGTTGTCCTTGGTGACGATGGAGTAGGTGCCGTCGTGCGGGTAGACCGCCGGCGTGTCGTCCCAGCCGAAGGGATAGGAGGCCAGGAAGTGCCCGCTGGAGCTGAACTTCATCAGGTGCCCCTGGAAATAGGGATAGAGGGTGAGGGCGCCGTAGAGGACGCTGCCGTCCGGCAGCACCACCGGCACGGAGGTCGAGTCGTCGTACACGATGCCGGAGCCGTTCCGGTTCTGCAACGGGTCGACGCCGGTGTGAGCGCCGGCGCGGCAGCCGCCGGGCGTGCCGTTGGGCGGCAAGGTGACGTTGCAGCCGTCGGTGAGCCGGTTGGAGAGCGAGGCCTTCCACTTCGGCGTTAGGTCTGGATTGACGGCGACGAGATACCCCTCGAAAAACCAGAGGTGCGCGGTGGTGACGATGTAGATGGTGCCGTCCGGCGCGACGGCGGGAGCCGAGTTCACGGGCACCCGCTGAACGCCGCAGGTCACCGTCTCCGGCACGGCGTCCGGGCTCGGCGGCCACGGCAGGTCGGCGCCGCGGAAGGCGCCGCGGCATTTGTCGTCGGCTCCGGGCGCACCCGGCGTCAACGAGGCGATGGTCGCGGTTCTGGCCGTATCGTTGGGCGAGACCTTCACCAGGTACGAGGCCGGCGGGTTCACCTCCCAGGGTTTGTCGTGGTCGAGCTTGAGGGCGTTGTAGTAGACGTTGCCATGGGTGTCCGCGGTGAGTGGGCCGACGACGTAGGTGTCCGGGTTGAGCGTGAAGCCGAAGGGCTTGATGCGTGCCGCCAGGTGGCCGTCGGACTTGGAGACCTTGTAGATCGAGCCGCCGGAGCCCGGGACATAGACATAGTTGCCCACCAGAGCGGCGTGAAAGACGGGCTCGAAGAAGGGGCCGATGCCGCTCTCGAAGCTGATGAAGGGCACCGGCTTCCAGTCGCTCTCGAAGCTCCACGCCTCCGACAGGTGGCCGTGCCGCCAGTGCAGTTTCTTCTCGTTCCAGATCTGGGTGTTCCAGGTTTCGCGGCCCGTGTACGCCCCGGTCTTGAACTCCATATAGACGTCGTCGCCGTCGGTCAGCGGCACCTGATAGTGGACCGCGAGGTCGCCATGCCCGAAGGGATCCGCTTTCTCCGCTGCCACGAACGGATCGTAGATCACGTCATCGAGAATATGCCGGACCCTCTGGCCCGAAACGTTCGCCGTACCCGTGTGTTGCGGAGTGCGGCCCCACTGAGGCCAATCTTGGGACCAGCCGGGTAGGCCAGCCATTAATAGTACAGCGAACAACACCAGCGAGCTCCTACGCATAAAAATATACCTCCGTCCCCAGGGTCTCCGGGGAGAGTCATGACAAAAGCACGGGCGCTCCCAAGGCTTGCTTCGTGAGCGCCTTTTTCTTGTCGGTTGAGCGCTACGGGAGGGGAACGTAGGCGCGGAGGTTTTTCCCTCACCCGGCCGGAAAGGCCGGGAGAAGAAGCGGTGGGGAGACGCGGCTCAAGAGAGTGTCTCAAAAGGAGCGACAGCCACGCCTACGTCGCCAGGGATTGAAATCACCTGGCTACCAACGCTTGTCCCGTCCGGGACCGCAATTCGTTCTTCCCATGTCCCGTAGGGACTACAGAGGGTAGCCAGGTGATTTCAATCCCTGGCGACATAGGCGTCGTCGTCAACCTTTTGAGACACCCTCTGAGAGAGGGGGAGGCCAAAACGCGCAAGCCCGTCCCGTCCCGGAATCGAGAGATTCCAGGGCGGCGGAACGGGCGCGGAGGCTACCGGGACGGAGCTAGGCGGCGTTGGCGATCTGCTGGCGCCACTTGGCGAAGAGGGCTCGGGCTTCCTCTTCGTTGTCCGCGAACTGGACGGGATTCTTCTCCGGGCCCATGCGGAACAGGTTGGCGGCGGTGAGCAGCAACTTGGCCAGCACGCGGGCTCGGAGCGGAGCGTTATAGACCACGGTGCCCCGCACCGGAAGGAGCTTGACCGTCGCCGAGGCCTCGCGGCGCACGGCGGCCGGCAGATCCTCCAACTCCGTCAGGTCGATCCAGTAGAAGAAGTACTCCACCTCTTTGGCGAACTCGAGGTGCGCCTGGTTGATCTGCCGGCATTCCTCGAGCGTGACCTCGCCCGTCAGCTTCATGCTCACGATGTCCGGAAGCTCCAGACTGGTACTCTGACGACCACACTGCACGGTTCTCGACGTCGACATTCGCGGCGTTCCTCCTCAGGGGTACAACGGCCTGAAAAGCCAGACAAAAGAAGTTGGCGGCTATCATAGAGAAGACGCAGAGATTTCTCAAGAGTTGGTCCCAAGGATTCTCAACCCTGCTCTGTCCTGGAAGCCGGCAGGCCGGCTCCGGGCTGCTATGCTCGCCGGACGAAGGGCCTGCGGCCCCAAGATTCCGATCCTGGAGGAGTGAGAATGAACGAGGACCTGCGGTATCCCGTCGGCAAGCTGCAGGACGAGGGGCCGCTCGGAGACGAGCGGCGGCTGGAGCTCATCGAGCAGATCGCCGAGGCTCCGGAGCGGCTGCGCGCCGCCGTCCACGGCTTGAGCTCCGAGCAGCTCGACACTCCCTACCGGCATGGCGGCTGGACCGTCCGGCAGGTGATTCACCACATCCCCGACAGCCACCTCAACGCCTATGTGCGTTTCAAGCTGGCTCTCACCGAGGACTCTCCCACCATCAAGCCCTACGCCGAGGCGCTCTGGGCGGAGCTGCCGGACACCGGCCGGACGGCGCCGGAGGTCTCCCTCACCCTGCTCGACGCCCTTCACAAGCGCTGGGTCATCCTGCTGCGTACGATGAGCGCGGCGGACTGGTCGCGCACCCTGCAACATCCGGAGCGAGGGCCCCTCACCCTCGACCAGGTGCTCGTCACCTACGCCTGGCACGGGCGTCATCACGTGGCCCACATCACCTCGCTGCGCGAGCGTGAGGGGTGGGGGTAAGTCGTTTTTCTTTGGATCGAGCTACCGTGAGCGCCGAGCCCTTCCGGGACAACGCCGTGCTCCTCACCGGGGCCTCGCGGGGAATCGGCCGCGAGATGGCCCTCCAACTCGCCGCCCGGGGCGCGCGCCTCGTCCTCTCGGCCCGCGAGGCGGGGCCGCTCGAGGAGGTCGCCGCGCAGTGCCGCGCTCTGGGCGCTACGGCTGTGGCAATTCCGGCGGACGTCGCCGAAGAGTCTCAGTGCGGCGAGCTCGTCCGCGGCGCCGTCGCGGCCCTCGGCCGTCTCGACACGCTGATCAACAACGCGGGTATCGGCATGTGGGCCCGCTTCGACGAGGTGACGGACCTCACCATCTTCGACCGGTTGATGCGGGTCAATTATCTGGGGAGCGTCTACTGCACCTGGCACGCCCTGCCGCATTTGAAGAGCGCCCGCGGCCGGATCGTGGGGGTGTCGAGCCTGACGGGGAAGACAGGGGTGCCCACCCGCACCGGCTATGGCGCCAGCAAACACGCCATGGCGGGCTTCTTCGACTCGCTGCGCATCGAGCTGGCGGATTCGGGCGTCACGGTGACCATGGTCTATCCGGGCTTCGTGGCCACCGAGATCCGCGAGCGGGCCTTCGGCGGTGACGGCCGGCCCATGGGCAAGAGCCCGGTGCGCGAGGCCGAGGTGATGGCGGCCGAAACCTGCGCCCGCCTGATCCTCGCCGCTGCCGCGAGCCGTCGCCGCGAGCTGGTGATGAGCCGCCGTGGCCGTCTCGGCCTGTGGATCAAGCTGCTGGCCCCCGGTCTCGTGGACCGACTCGCCCGCCGCGCGATCGAGCAGGGGAAGTAACCCGGAAGTAGATGGGAGCCGGAGGCCCGGCCCCCATCCAGCCGCCGCTCAGCTCTCCGAGCCGCAGTTGTTGAGGCAGCGGTTGAGGTTGAACTCGCAGGACACCAGACAGGGGATCTTGCTGCAGATCACCTGGCACTGGTCGAACTGCGTGCGGCAGTCGATCTCGCACTGCGAGGCCGCGGAACTGTTGCCGGCCATCAGTGCCGTGGTGGCCAGACCGAGAGCGAAACTCAGCATCATCATCTTCTTCTTCATGTCTTTGACTCCTCTTGGAAGGGGTTTGGGTGTAGCTTTCAAAGAGGAGAACGAAGAAGGGAGGGGAATCCCCTCAGGTCTGGAGCAGGAAGATCCTCCGGCGACGTGACGGTGCTTCTCGGCGACGAAGGAGCCTCTAACTTCCATACCTTGACTATCTACAATGTGCCTTGTATTGTTGACCGTCGAGGTGTCGCGATGGGGAAGCCCAATGATCTGGTCCAGGGAACTCTGGACCTATTGATCCTGAAGACGATCTCCCTGGAACCGATGCACGGCTGGGCGCTCGCCAAGCGCATCCAGCAGATCTCTCAGGACGTGTTGCGCGTACAACAGGGATCGTTGTATCCGGCGCTGCACCGCTTGGAGCAGCAAGCCTGGATCACGGCGCATTGGAGCGAAACGGAGACCGGCCGCAAAGCCAAGGTCTACTCGCTGACGCGCGCCGGCCGGGTGCAGTTGGAGAAGGAGCTCGCCAACTGGGACCGGCTCTCCCGAGCCATCAACCTGGTCGCGGGCTTGGCTTGAGGTCGGGTCCTCATGCGCTTCCTGGACAAGTTGCGATTGCGCCTGCGATCGCTTTTCCAGCGGGCCCAGGTCGAGGCGGAGCTCGCCGCCGAGTTGGGTTTTCATCTCGACCAGCAGATCGCGGAAAACCTGGCCGCCGGCATGAGCGCGCAAGAGGCTCGCCGTGCCGCCTTGCGCGCCTTCGGTGGGGTCACCCAGATTCAAGAGAGGTGCCGTGAGATGCGTGGCAACCGCTGGCTCGAGCAGCTCTTCCAGGACCTTGGCTATGCGCTGCGAGCTCTCCGCCGAAGCCCCGTCTTCGCGCTCGTCGCGGTGCTCTCCCTCGCCCTCGGGATCGGCGCCAATACCGCGATCTTCAGCCTCATCGATGCCCTCCTGCTCCGCACGCTTCCCGTCCGCGACCCCGCCCGGCTGGTCGCCGTTGGCGATCCGGCGCGGGTCAGCTCCCTGTCCTCGGGCAGTGTGCGCAACGATCTCTTTTCCTGCCCGCTGTACGAGCAGATCCGCGACCAGAACCAGGTATTTACAGGTGTGTTCGCCTCCGGCCGCACCGGCAAGCTCACCGTCGGCATCGCGCCCTCCTCCGACGCGACCGAAACCGCGCGCGGCCGGCTCGTCAGCGGCAACTACTTCTCGCTTCTCGGCGTGAACGCCGTACGCGGGCGCACCTTTACCGCCCAGGAGGATCGCGGCTCCGGAGCCACGCCTCTCGTGGTCATCAGCCATGCGTACTGGCAACGGCGTTTCGCCGGCGATGACGCCATTATCGGCCGCAGGATCACGCTCAACGGCTATCCATTCACGATCATCGGAGTCGCGCCTCCAGAATTCTTCGGCGACATCGTGGGCGTGGCCACCGAGCTGTGGATCCCCTTGTCGATGCAGGCCCAGGTCAATCCCGGCCGCGCGTACAAGGACCGCTGGGACGTCGGTTGGCTTCTCCTGATGGGCCGGCTCAAGCCGGGCGTGTCATTGGCGCGGGCGCGGGCCGAGATCAACGTCCTCTTCCCCCGAATTCTCGCGGAACGGGCGGGCTCGAGCTTCTCCCGCGACCTATTGCCCAGCTCCGACCGGATGCGCGTGGAGGTCACTCCCGGCTCGGCGGGCTTCTCGCTCCTGCGCCACGAGTTCTCCCAGCCCCTGTTCACCCTGATGGCCATCGTCGCGCTGGTGCTGGTGGTGGCGTGCGCCAATGTCGCCAACCTACTGCTCGAACGGGCGACGGCGCGCCAGAAGGAGGTCGCGGTCCGGCTCGCTCTCGGCGCCGGCCCGGCCCGGCTGATCCGCCAACTCCTCACCGAGAGCGTCCTGCTCTCCGGCCTGGGCGGCGCGCTGGGGCTGCTCTTCTCTCTTTGGGCCGGCACGGCGCTCCTCCGGCTGGTGGGTGCCTCCACCTCCACGGCGCTCGATCTCCATCCCGATCCTCTCGTCCTGGCTTTCACCGCGGGCATCTCGATCCTCACCGGTCTCGTCTTCGGGATGGCGCCGGCGTTTCGCGCCACTCGCGTCGAGCTCGCTCCCACGCTCAAGGAGAGCGCCCGCAGCGTGGCGGGGAGCGGCTCGGGAGCCCGCTGGCCGCTGGGCAAGCTGCTGGTCGTCGCCCAGTTCGCCGTGTCGCTGCTCCTGCTGATGGGCGCCGGCCTCTTCGTGCGGACGTTGCAGAACCTCCAGCGCCTCGACCTCGGGTACGCTCGCGACAGCCTCCTGCTGGTCAACGTCGATCCCGTTGCCGCCGGGTACAAGGGCGCGCGCCTCGAGACCTTTCCGCGCGAGCTGGCCGAGCGGCTGCACGCCCTCCCTGGCGTGACTGCCGTCTCCTTCTCCGAGAATGGCATCTTCAGCGGCACCGAGTCCTCCACCACGGTCCGCATCCAGGGTTTCAAATCGCAGCCGGCCGGCGATCCCTCCCTGAACTACGACCGCGTGGGCGCCGATTACTTCCAGACGACCGGGATTCCCCTCGTGAAGGGGCGCGACTTCGGGCCGCGGGACGGAGTGGGCGCGCCTCGCGTCGCGGTGGTCAACGAGACCCTGGCGAAACAGTACTTCGCGTCGGGAGATCCGCTCGGCAAGCGTCTGGTGATCACCGGGCCGCCGGACGTCGAGTACGAGATCGTCGGCGTGGCCCGTGACGTCAGGGACCACGATCTGCGCGCCGCGGTGCCGTCACGCTTCTACATCCCGTTGCTGCAGTCCGGCGATCTCGACGTCGCGCCCAACTTCGAAATTCGCGCCCGCGAGCCCGCGGCGCTCGTCGAGCCGGTCCGCAAGTCGATTCAAGCCTACGATCGCAACCTGCCCATGCGAGAGATCCGCCCGCTCACCACCATGATCGACGATTCGATCACGAATGAACGGATCATCGCCAAGCTCTCGGCCATCTTCGGTCTGCTTGCTTTGCTGCTCGCCGCCCTCGGTCTCTATGGTGTCATCTCGTACACCATCGCCCGGCGGGTCAACGAGATTGGCATCCGCATGGCTCTGGGAGCGAGACGTACAACCGTGCTCTGGATGGTGCTGCGCGAAACCCTGCTCCTGGCGCTCGCCGGCATCGCTCTCGGCGTGCCCGCCGCTCTCGGCGCGGCGCGCGCCGTGGCGAGCCGGCTCTTCGGGCTCTCCGCTTCCGATCCTGCGACGCTTGCCACGGCCACCGGCGTCCTGATCCTCGTCGCCCTGCTCGCCGGCGTCATCCCGGGCTCTCGCGCCACCCGCGTCGATCCTGTCCAAGCCCTTCGTTACGAGTAGCTGCGCCGACGTCGGATCGGCGTTCGAACACTCAGCCGAGAGTGGTATCCTGATTGCGATACTGCCCGGGAGGAGTCTTGATGCTGAATCGGCCCGTTGGTGGTGCGATCGTCCTTTTATCGCTCGCCGCTCTTCTTGCCACTCTCCTCGTTCTGAAGGCCGACCCAGGCTCGCCCGGACTTGGCGAGCCCCGTCACTTCCGGGTCGGGGCCGCCCCGGCGAGCGTCGCCGTCGCGGACTTCAACCGCGACGGAAAGCCCGATCTCGCCGTCGCGAACAATGGGAGCGGCGACGTGACGGTGCTTCTCGGCAATGGCAAAGGGGGCTTTGCGCCGGCCGCGGGCTCGCCTTTTCCCGCGGGGAAGAACCCAAACGACATCGCGGTAGGAGATTTTGACGGCAACGGGATGCTCGACCTCGCTTTCCCGAACCACGATACGCATGGCGTCACGGTGCTCCTCGGAGACGGGAAGGGAGGGTTCCGCCCGGCGGCGGGCTCGCCCTTCACGGTCGGGAGCCGGCCCCACCCGCATGGCATCGCCGCGGGCGACTTCAACGGCGACCGCAAGCTCGATCTCGCGGTCGAGAGTTGGGGGGACAACGCGGTCGAGGTCCTCTTCGGCACCGGCAAGGGCGGTTTCGCATCGCCCGGCCGCAGGTTCGCGGTCGGGCGGATGCCCTACCAGCGGCTCCGGAGCGCCGACGTCAATCGCGACGGAAAGCCCGACCTGCTGACGACCAACTTCGAGGGGAGCAGCGTCAGCGCCCTGCTGGGAGACGGCAAGGGAGGCTTCACGAACGCGCCGGGCTCGCCGTTTCCCGCGGGGCGTTCCCCATTCTGCCAAGCGATCGCGGACGTGAATGGGGACGGGAAGCTCGACCTCGTGGTCGGCGGCTTCTCGGGCCACCCTGAGGACCCCTCCGCGGACGGTGTCAGCATCCTGCTCGGCGACGGAGCGGGCGGTTTCCGGCTGGCCGCCGGTTCGCCCTTCGCGGCAGGGCGCACGCCCGTCGCCGTCGCAGTGGGTGATCTGAATGGCGACGGTGTTCCGGAGATCGCGGTGGCGAACATGGCCGGAGATACCGCCACCATCCTCTCGCGGGGGCCGAATGGGCGCTACCTGAGGACCGCAACGATCCCTGCGAGCGGGGCGGAGGCGGTCGCCATCGGCGACCTGAACCATGATGGAAAGGGAGACCTCGTCATTGCCGCGCTGAAGAGCAACGAAGTGCTTGTCGTTCTTGGGCGATAAGTCTTGGCAGGGAAAGTAGGAGGCGACAGGTGGCCGGATGCCCGGCCACCTGTCCGCTCGGTCATGGAGGGGGTTTTTAGCTCTCAGAGCCGCAGGCCGTGAGGCAGTGGTTGAGGTTGTACTCGCAGGAGACGAAGCAGGGATTCTTGCTGCAAATCACCTGGCACTTGCTGTACTGCGTATGGCAGTCGATCTCGCACTGCGAGGCCGCGGAGCTGTTGCTGGCTGTAAGGGCCGTAACCGCCAAACCGAGCGCGAAGCTCAGCATCATCATCTTTTTTCTCATGTCGTTCTCCTCTCAGAAGTAGTGAGGGTGCTAGCTTTCACGATACACAACGGATGAGAGCGGTGATAATTCCCGCCAGGTTCGAGAATCTTGGAAACCGCAGTCCTGAGGCTCTTTGGACCAAAGCCGGTGGCCATGAAAATTTGACAGAAAGTCGCGAAAAGGGGGGAAAATTAATGGGGAAAATCGGTAAATCGGTGGAATACGTTCGCGGCCTTTACGATGACGTTGCGGTAGAAAGCCGAACAAGGACAGCAGGGACAACAAGGACGCCAAGGACAAGAAAGATCCGGTCTCGACGTCCTTCTTTTCGTCCTTGATGTCTCTGCTGTCCTTCATTCGGGTAGCTCCGGGTTTCTGCCGTGCACGCAACTTGCAACCCTCCCCGCCGGCTTCTAGCCAGAACCGGACGATGCCGCCGCCTGCCGCGGCCCCAAGTGCGAGGGAGAGAGAGTCCATGAAGATTCATCCAGGAGCACCGTTTCCCCTGGGCGCCACGTATGGCGGCGCGGGGACCAACTTTTCCATCTTCTCGGAGGTCGCGGAGCGCGTCGAGCTCTGCCTCTTCGATTCGCAGGAGCAGGAGACCCGGATCGAGCTTCCCGAGGTCACCGGCTTCTGCTGGCATGGCTATCTGCCCAACGTCGTGCCCGGCCAGCGCTACGGCTTTCGCGTCCACGGACCCTGGATGCCTACCGAGGGGCACCGCTGCAACCCCGCCAAGCTCCTTCTCGATCCCTACGCCAAGGCAATCGACGGGCACGTGCAGTGGCACGAGGCCGCATTTCCCTACCATTTCGACGATCCGGAAGGCTCGCGCAACGATCTGGACAGCGCTCCCTACATGCCCCGGTGCGTGGTCATCAACCCGTTCTTCGACTGGGGGAACGACCGCTCGCCCGGCAGGCCGGCTCACGAGTCGGTGATCTATGAAGTCCACGTCAAGGGCTTCACCCGGCGGCATCCGGCGATCCCGGAGGAGGCGCGCGGCAGCTACTCGGCGCTCGCCGATCCGGCGGCCCTCGCTCATCTCAAACGGCTGGGGGTGACGGCCGTCGAGCTCCTCCCCGTCCACCAGTTCGTTCAGGACAAGAACCTGCTGGATCGCGGCCTGCGCAATTACTGGGGCTACAACTCGATCGCCTACCTGGCGCCGCACAACGAGTATGCCGCGGCCGGCGGCGCCACGGGCCAGCAGGTGCAGGAGTTCAAGCACATGGTCAAGACCCTCCATCAGGAGGGGATCGAGGTCATCCTCGACGTGGTCTACAACCACACGGCCGAGGGCAACCACCTGGGGCCCGTGCTCTCCCTGAAGGGGATCGACAACGCCGCCTACTACCGCCTGATGCCGGACGACCGGCGTTACTACATGGATTACACCGGCACTGGCAACAGCCTCAACATGCGGCACCCGCACGTGTTGCAGCTCATCATGGACTCGCTGCGCTACTGGGTGCTCGACATGCACGTGGACGGCTTCCGCTTCGACCTTGCCTCGACGCTGGCCCGCGAGTTGCACGACGTGGACCGCCTCTCCGCCTTCTTCGACATCATCCAGCAGGACCCGGTGATCAGCCGGGTCAAGCTCATCGCTGAGCCCTGGGACGTGGGGGAGGGCGGCTACCAGGTGGGCAACTTTCCACCCCTATGGTCTGAATGGAATGCCAAGTACAGGGACACGGTGCGCGACTACTGGCGGGGCGAGCCGCAAACGATGGGCGACTTCGCCAACCGATTCACCGGCAGCTCGGACCTCTACGCCACCACCGGCCGGCGCCCCTCGGCGAGCGTCAACTTCGTCACCGCCCACGACGGTTTCACCCTGCGCGATCTCGTCTCCTACAACGACAAGCACAACGAGGCGAACGGCGAGGACAACCGCGATGGCGAGAGCCACAACCGCTCCTGGAACTGCGGCGTCGAGGGTCCGACGGAGGACGAGGGGATCAACAACCTGCGGTTCCGCCAGCAGCGCAACTTTCTGGCGACTCTCTTCCTCTCGCAGGGCATCCCCATGCTGCTGGGCGGCGACGAGATGGGGCGCACTCAAGGAGGGAACAACAACGCCTACTGCCAGGACGACGAGATCTCCTGGCTCGATTGGGAGTCCGCCGACGGCTTCTTGATCGACTTCACGGCCCGTCTCATCGCCTTCCGGCGCGAGCATCCGGTCTTCCGCCGCCGCGGCTGGTTCCTCGGCAAGGCCATCCATGGCGAAGGCGTGCGGGACCTCGGCTGGTTCCGCCCGGACGGCGAGCTGATGACGGACGAGGACTGGCAGAGCGGCTTCGCCAGATCGCTCGGGGTGTTTCTGAACGGCGACGCCATTCCCGGGCTCGATCCCCGCGGCGAGCGGGTGGTGGACGACACCTTCTACATCCTCTTCAACGCCCACCACGAGCCCATTCCCTTTCGCCTTCCCACCCGCTCCGACTGGGGCGAGCGCTGGACGAAGGTCTTCGACACGGCGCTGGACGGCGTCAAGCAGACGGACGAGACGTTCGAGGCTGGCGGCGACGTGCCGGTCGAAGGGCGGACGGTGGTGGTGCTGATGCGGGCAGTGGCGCCGGGTTGAGGGTGGTGGACCTGTTCCGGCCTATCGGGCCGCCTCGCGCAGCCGCTCACGTCGCGCAGGGGAGGCTGTCGCCGCCGTCATTCCCGGATCGCCGTGATCGGGTCGACGCGTGTGGCGCGGCGGACGGGGACGAGCAGCGCGACCGTGGCGCAGACGAGCAACGTCATGACGGAAGCCCCCAAAGCCAACGGATCGAACGGGGGCACGCCGAAGAGCAGGTTGCGCACGAGGCGGGCGACCACCACGACACCGACCGCACCGAACGCCAGCCCGGTGGCCATCCAGGCGGCGCCCCCCCACAGCACCAGACCGGCGATGGCCTGCCGGGTCGAGCCGAGGACGATCCGCAGGCCGAGCTCCCGCTCCCGCGCCGCCACCATGCTGGAGAACAGGGCGTAGACCCCCACCGACGCGAGGAGCAGCGCCAACGCGCCGAACGCCGTCATCAGCAGCACCGGCAGCCGGCGCCCCGCCATCCCCTCGGCGAGACGCGAGCGCAGGGTCTCCGCCTTGCCGATCGGGACCTCCGGGTCGAGCGCCGCCAGCTCATGCCGGAAGGGACCGATGAGGGCGAGGGGATCGCCCTTCGTCTGGAGCAGGAAGTTGTTGCCCCACGTCTCTTGCCGCATCGAGGCGTACGACATCGGCTCCGGCTCCACAAGGGCGGGATCGTTGCGCACGTCCCCCACGACTCCGACCACCACGGACCACGGGGATTCCAGGTCCGGGCCCAGCCGGACATGCGAGCCGACCGCTTGGTCAGGGCCGCCCGGCCAATACTTCCGCGCCAGGCTCTCGCTGATCACGATCGCCTTCGGTGCGCCCGGCCGGTCGACGGGACCGAACACGCGTCCGCGCAGCAGCGGGATGCCGAGGGTGCGGAAGTAGTCGTCCGAGACCTCGACGTAGCGGATGAACGGCTGCCCCTCCTCCGGCGGCCAGGCCACACCCTCGATCGCGAGCCCGTTCCGGTTCATCGCCGGGCCGGGCAGCTCGCTCACGTTCGCCACGGCAGTCACGCCGGGGAGCGAGCGCAGGCGTTCCGTGAGCTCGTCGTAGAACCGGAGGAGCGCCCCGTCCCCGTCATACTTGTGCGACGTGAGCTGGACGTTCACCGCCAGCACGCCGTCCGGATGGAGGCCGACCGGCGCGGTGGCCATGGCCCACAGGCTGCGGGCCAGCAACCCCGCTCCGGCCAGGAGACTGACGCAGAGCGCGATCTGCCCCGCCACCAGGGCGCCCCTCAGGCGCCGCGTACGCCGGCTCTCGCTGGCGCCGCGTGTCCCCTCGCGCAACGTGCCCTGGGGGCTCGTGCGGCCGGCGGACAGCGCGGGCGCCAGGCCGAAGGCGGCGCCGGTGAGCAGCGCGAGCAGGAACGTGACGATCACCGCGCCGCGATCGAGCGACAGCACCGCGTACGCCGGCAAGACCGGCAGCGACACCGTTCGGAGGGCGGCCATCCCCAGCCACGCGAGCAGGATGCCCACCAGCCCTCCGGCGACGGCGAGCAGCACGCTCTCGGTGAGGAGCTGGCGGACCAGACGGCCGCGCCGGGCGCCGAGCGCCACCCGCACGGCGAGCTCCTGGCGGCGGGAGAGCGTCCGCGACAGCAGTGCCGCGGCCAGGTTCGCACAGGTGATCAACAGCACGAGGCCGGCGCTCGCCATCAGCAGGATCAGGGGAGCCCGTGTGTCGCCGACCATCGAGTCGCGCAGCGGCACCGCGACGGCGGTGTGGCCGGCGTCCGACTCCGGATGCTCGCGCGCCATCTGGGCCGAGATGGCGGCGAGGTCGCGTTGCGCCCCCTCGGCGGTGGCGCCCGGAGCCAGGCGGCCGACGACGCCGAGCCAATGCCTCCGCCGCGCGCGGGTCGAGTCGCGCAGTGTCGGCCCCAGATCGAGCGGGAGATAGAGGTCGGCGTCCCCCATGGGCCCGACGAAGCCGCGCGGCAACACGCCGACCACCTGCCAGGGCCGCGCGTTGAGGCGCATCGACTTGCCGATCACGCCCGGATCGCCGCCGAGCTCGCGCTGCCAGGCGGCGTAGCTAAGCATCAACACCCGGGCACCGGTCACGCAGTCGGCCTCCGTCAGCGTCCGGCCTAGCCGGGGGGGCACGCCGAGCGTCTCGAAGAAGCCGGCTCCCGCCAGCGTCAGCTTCAGGATCCGCGCCTCAGCACCGCTGCTGTAGGCGGTGTCCTCCACGCCCTGGTAGAAGGTGGCGAGGCGGGTGAACGACCGCTGCATCCGGATGAAATCCATCACGAGGCCGGCGCTCACCCCCGAGCGCTCCAGAGAGCCGTCGACCTTGCGGCCGTACACGCGCACGAGCCGGTCCGCGTCGGCGTAGGGCAGCGCGTCCAGCAGCACCGATTTCACTACGCCGAAGACGGCGGCGTTGGCGCCGATGCCGAGGGCCAGCGTGAGCACGGCGAGCAGCGTGAACAGTGGGGTGCGCAGGGCGGACCGCAACCCATAGCGGACATCCTGGACGAGGTCTTCCAACGGGCGGCTGCGGTACTCGTCGCGGGCCTCCTCCTTCATGCGCTCGGTCCCGCCGAAGCGGACGAGCGCCGCGCGGCGGGCCTCCTCAGGGCTCATGCCGAGGCGGAGGTTCTTCTCGGTCTGCATGTCGATGTGGAACCGGATCTCCTCGTCCAGCTCCGGCTCCGCCGTCCTCTGGCGCATCGTGCCGGAGAGCCGCTTCATCTCCTCCCTCAGGATTCCCATAGTCTGCGGCTCCTACGTGGTCGACATCCGCATCACGAGGTCCACGGCCGCGGAGAGCCGCTCCCAGCTCTGCTGCTCGGCGGCGAGCTGCCGGCGACCGTCCTCGGTGAGCTCGTAATAACGAGCCCGCCGGTTGTTCTCCGTGGTTTTCCAGGACGAGGTGATCCATCCTTGGCGTTGGAGCCGGTAGAGCGCGGGATAGAGCGATCCCTGGTTGACCTGCAGCACCTTCTGGGACCACTGCTCGATGCGCTCCGTAATCCCCCAGCCGTGCATGGGCTCCAACTGCAGCGCCTTGAGCACGAGCATGTCGAGCGTGCCCTGGAGGAGGTCGCCTTTGTTCTTGTCGGTCATGGAGTCTTCCTCTCGGCCATCTAGAGAAGATGATGCGGCGGCTTCTCTAGATTGTCAAGAGGAAGGGGGAGACCTTAGGCCGGATGATCGCGCGATCCTGGGCCAATCGGTCGCCGGTCGCCTGCGCAGCGCGCACGGACGAACCTCGCGATGCCGGTCGAGGGACGGTCGGTGGTGGTATTGATGCGGGTGAATCCGGCGCGGTGATCTCTCCCGCCGGGCACCGGCTTCGGGCGCCCGGCGGGAAGCTCAAGACACGGAGTGAGCTTCGGCGGCTGATCAGCAGGTGAAGGTTTGGACGCAACCCGTCTGAGTGTTACAAGGGAGGCAGCCGGTGAAGCACTGAGTGTTCTGGCTGATACAGACACAGATGGACTGGCACTGGCTGTCGCAAGAGGCCGTTTTACCGCCGCCGACGGCCTCGGTCAGCCTCTCCTCGGTGAGCTTCCTGAGCGTCTCGCGGTTGAGGCTCAGCTTCTTGAGCGATCTCTTCATGGATCTCCCTTACCGATGAAACGGCAGTCTCATCCAGGGCGGAATGCCCGCGTGAGCGACCGTCGTAGCCGCGAAGCATAGGCGAAAGGTCAATCTTGAGCCAACCCATCGCCTGGGCGCTCTCTCGTCCTATCTCGCCGCCTCGCGCAACCGCTCCACGTCCCGCAGGGGAGGCTGTCCGAACAGCCTCTTGTACTCCCGGCTGAACTGCGAGGCGTCGTCGTAGCCCACCCGGTAGCCAGCGCTGGCGGAATCCAGGTTCTCGCCGAGCATGATACGCCGAGCCTCCTGGAGCCGGATTTGCTTCTGGAACTGCAAGGGGCTCATCGCCGTGACCGCCTTGAAATGGTGGTGAAAGCCCGAGACGCTCATCCCCATCTCCCGCGCCAGGCTGTCGATCCGCAGCGGCTGGTTGAAGTCCCTGCGGAGCCGCTCGACGGCTTCCGCGATGCGGTTGCCGCCCAGGAGCGCCAGGTGACGGAGCCGGTTTCCCTGTTCCCCCATCAGCAGCCGGTAGACGATCTCCCGCGTGATCAGCGGCCGCAGAACCCGCTCTTCGGCAGGCGAGTCCAGCAGCCGCACCAGCCGGACCGTGGCATCAAACAGCTCCGCGTCCAGCGGGCTCACGTCGATCGCCCGCACGTCTTCCTGGGTCCGGAAGGAGAGATGCCCCGCCTCCACCATCACCGAGCCGACGAGAGCCGGGTCGAGCTCCAGGCGGAGGCTCAGATACGGCCGTTCCGCCGACGCCTCGAGGACTTGACCCACGACGGGCAGCTCCACGGTGGCGAGCAGGTAATGGGCCGGGTCATAGCGGTAGCGGCTGTCCCCCAGCAGCACCTCCTTGCTCCCCTGCGCGATCACGCAGAAGGAAGGCTTGGTGACTCCGTGGAGAGGCTCCGTCGGGGTCGAGGAGCGGTTGAGGTGGAGCCCCTTCAACGGCTCAACCGCGCCGTCCTCCGGAATGGCCCGCGCGATGCGCTCCACGAGCTCCTCCCGGTAGGTGTACGCCCGGTGCGTTCCTGGCTCCGATCCCTGATGGCTTATCGAGTCCATATTCTTATCCTAGTCCCCTCCTGTGGGCTCTGGATACTTTTCGAAGCATTTTGCAGGATCGTCCAAGGATCTTCGAGGATCGTCATACCGTCCCGCGCCCTGGAGTCCCTACCATGGGCTCACAAGGAGGGAGATGTTATGAGTGACAGGAAGATTTGGTTTATCACTGGTGCCGGCCGTGGCATGGGCGTCGAGTTTGCCAAGGCTGCTCTGGGTGCTGGCCATGCGGTCGTGGCGACCGGCCGGAACCCGGACGCCGTCGCCAAGGTCGTGGGGGCGTCGGACGACCTGCTGGTCGTCAAGCTGGATATCACCAGCCGCGCCGATGCCGAGGCGGCGGCGCAGGCTGCTGCCGGCCGGTTCGGCCGTATCGACGTGCTGGTGAACAACGCCGCCAACTTTTATGCGGGCTACTTCGAGGAGCTGACGCCGGAGCAGATCGAGCGACAGTTGGCGACGAGCCTCATCGGTCCGATGAACGTCACCCGCTCCGTCCTGCCGATCCTGCGCAAGCAGCGCTCGGGGCACATCATCTCCATCTCGTCGAGCGCGGGCCTCGCCGGCTTCGAGTTCTGTTCCGCTTACGCCGCGTCGAAGTTCGGCCTAGAGGGCTGGATGGAGTCGCTGCAGCCCGAGGTCGCACCGTTCGGCATTACCACCACCCTCGTCAACCCGGGATTCTTCCGCACGGAGCTCCTCACGCGGGAGTCGACGGCCTACGCTGAGCCGTCCCTTGAGGATTACGCGGAGCGCACGGCGGCGCAGCAGGAGTGGTGGAAGGCCCAGAACGGCCAGCAGGGCGGCGACCCGGCGAAGCTCGCCCAGGCCCTGGTCACGATCGCGAGCGAAGAGCCGCCGCCGCGCCGCTTCATCGCCGGTGCCGACGCCATCGCCACCGCAGAGCAGAAGATCGCCGATCTCAAGGCGCAGATCGAGGCCTATCGCGAGCTGTCCACGTCGCTCGCTTTCGACGAGTATCATCATACCGCCCGCTGAAGGGCGAGGAGAAACCAATGCAGAAACGCACACTTGGCAACAGCGGCCTCGAAGTCTCGGCTCTCGGGCTCGGCTGCATGGGCCTGAACTTTGGCTACGGTCCGCCTACGGACAAGCAGGAGGCGATCTCGCTGATCCGGTCGGCCGTCAATCTCGGCGTGACGTTCTTCGACACCGCCGAAGTCTACGGTCCGTTCACGAACGAGGAGGTGGTGGGCGAAGCCCTGGCTCCCTTCCGCGACCAAGTGGTGATCGCCACTAAATTCGGGTTCAACTTCGACGCCAACGGGAAACAGGCCGGCCTGAACAGCCGGCCCGAGCACATCAAGGAGGTCGCGGAAGCCTCGCTCAAGCGGCTCAACATCGACACCATCGACCTTTTCTATCAGCACCGTGTCGATCCGGAAGTGCCCATCGAAGACGTGGCGGGGGCGGTGAAGGAGCTGATCCAGGAGGGCAAGGTCCGGCACTTCGGCCTCTCGGAGGCCGGCGTGCAGATCATCCGCCGCGCCCACGCCGTCCAGCCCGTCACGGCCCTGCAGAGCGAGTACTCGCTGTGGTGGAGAGAGCCCGAAGCGGAGATCATGCCGACTCTCGAAGAGCTCGGAATCGGCTTCGTTCCCTTCAGCCCGCTGGGCAAGGGCTTTCTCACGGGCAAGATCGACGAGAACACCTCGTTCGACAGCACCGACTTCCGCAACACCGTCCCCCGCTTCGCCCCGGAGGCCCGGAAGGCGAACCAGGGGCTGGTCGATCTGCTCGCCAGCATCGCTCAGCGCAAGAGCGCCACGCCCGCCCAGATCGCTCTCGCCTGGCTCCTCGCCCAGAAGCCCTGGATCGTGCCGATCCCCGGCACCACAAAGTTGCATCGATTGGAAGAGAATGTCGCGGCGGCCGCCGTCGAGCTCACCGAGGGCGATCTCCGCGACATCGAAAGCGCCGCGTCCCAGATCACGGTGCAAGGGGCCCGGTACTCCGAGAGCGCGCAGCGAATGATCAACCGGTGAGCGGCAGAGAAGAAAACCAGGACCAAGGAGACTTATATGGAGATCAAGCGAAGCGGCTCGCGGCCCTCAGCGAAGGGCCCCGCCGATTGGTTCACCGGCACCGTCCGTATCGACCCTCTGTTCGCGGCGAACGCTCCGGCGCGAGCGGCCGGCAACGCCGTCACGTTCGAGCCGGGCGCGCGCACTGCGTGGCACACGCATCCACTCGGGCAAACGCTGATCGTCACCTTTGGCTACGGCCTTGTGCAGCGCGAGGGCGGGCCGATCGAGGAGATCCGGCCCGGCGATGTCGTCTGGTTCGAGCCGGGTGAAAAGCACTGGCACGGCGCGTCGCCGGCTGCGGCCATGCAACACATCGCCGTCAACGAAGCGCTGGATGGCAAGGCCGTCGACTGGATGGAAAAGGTCAGCGACGAACAGTACAGCAAGAGGTAGCTTCAACATGACGGTCATTCCCATCCGCCCCGCGGCGCCCGCGGACCTCAAAGCCATTGGCCGGCTCGGCGCGCTCCTCGTCCGTACGCACCACGACTTCGACCCGGACCGCTTCATCGCCGCGACGCCGCAGACAGAGCAGGGATACGGCTCGTTTCTCGGGACGCAGCTCGATAAGCCGAACATCATCGTTCTTGTCGCCGAGCGCGACGGCGAGGTGATCGGCTATACGTACGCGGGAGCCGAGGGGACTGACTACATGTCGCTGCGCGGGCCGGCGGGCGTGCTATATGACATCGTGGTCGAGCCCGCTCATCGCGGGCAGGGTGTCGGCCGGGCGTTGCTCGACGCAACGCTGGAGGCGCTCAAGGCGAAAGGCGTGCCTCGGGTTGTGCTCTCGACGGCAGAGCGGAACGAGTCCGCGCAGCGCCTTTTCGCTCGCGCGGGATTCCGGCGAACGATGATCGAGATGACCCGGGAGTCAGGTACGGGGCAATAGCCAGGTTTCAGCGAAACGGAGGCGACGCATGCGAGTTGGCATTCTGGGTTCGGGATTGATGGGTGGCAAGCTCGGGACGATCTTTGCGCGTGCGGGACACGAGGTTGTATTCAGCTATGCACGCCACAAGGAGAAGCTGGAGAAGCTCGCGCGCGACGCCGGCCCGAAGGCTCGCGCGGGAACACCGGCGGAGGCCGCGCAGAACGCGGACGCTCTCCTGCTGGCTGTCCACTGGTCCCGAGTCGACGACGTGTTGAATCAGGGAGGTGACCTGTCGGGCAAGCTGATCGTGAGCTGCTCGCTCCCGATGAACGCCGACGACACCGGGCTCGTCATCGGCCACACGACCTCCGGCGCGGAGGAGCTCGCGAAGAAGGTTCCCGAAGCGCGAGTCGTCTATGCTTTCAATACCGTGCCGAGCGAAGTGCTCTTCGGTGTTTTCGAGGCCCGGCGCAAAACGCCCAGACCCAGCCTCGTATACTGCGGGGACGATTCCGGCAGCAAAGGGATTGCCGCCGAGCTGATCCGCGACGCGGGTTTCGATCCTGTGGACGCTGGTCCCTTACGGATCGCCCGCTACACCGAGCCGTTCGCATTACTGGTTGCCCAACTCGCATACGAAGGAACAGAGGGGCCGGAGCTGGCGTACCGGTTCGAGTGGCTTGGCAAGTAGGCGTGCCGAAGCGGGGCGGTTGACCTACCGGTAAAAGCGCGCCGTGATCGTCTTGCCGTCCTCTTCGTCCCGGTATTCGAGACGATCGGCGAGGCGGGCGACGGCGCCGAGGCCGGTGCCGAGGCCGCCGCGGCGCAGGAGGAGGGCGGGATCGATGGGTCCCTGATCGTCGTTGCCGTCGATCATCGCCAGCTTGAGGTCGCGGATGGGAGGGCCGACGTCGTGGGCTTCGACGGTGATCTCGCCATGAGGAAGCGAGTCGGGATCGAGGGTCAGGATGATCTCCCCCCGGATCCCGTGCTTGACGATGTTCGAAGCCAGCTCCGAGACGACGATGGCCAGCTCCATGGCGCGGCGGGCATCGAGGCCGAATTCGCGCGCCATGCGGCCGGCATGACTGCTCACCGTCACCACTTCGCTACGGCCCCTGATGGGGAAAGCCTTACCGCTCAACCGGGCCTAGAACTCACTCTCCCGGCGGCGGGCGAAGTGAGATTTCTGCTGCACCACGAGCTGCTCCGTCTCGCGCAGATAGAGCTGCAGGGCATCGCGCAGGCTTCGCAAGGTGCGCACGCCGGTGAGATCGACGCCGATGTGGGTGAGGGTCTGCGCGATCCCCGGATTGATGCCGCTGACGATGCACTCGGCGCCGAGCAGGCGCACGGCGCGGGCCATCTTGATGAAGTGGTCGGCCGTCTTGGTGTCCATCACGTCGATGCCGGTGATGTCCACGATGGCCATGCGGGCCTGCTTGGAGACGATGGTCTCGAGCAGCGTCTCGGTCATCTCGGCACTGCGCTGGCTGTCGACGACACCCACCACGGGCAGGCAGAGGACGCCGGCCCACACTTCGATGATGGGAGTGGAGAGCTCGCGGATGGCCGCCTGCTGCATCTCGATGGTCTCGAGCTTGGCCTCCAGCTCGCGGTTGGCGGCCTCCTGCTGGGTGAGCGCCCGGTTGAGCTCGGACTTCGCCTCGCCGAGCTCGCGGACGAAGATGGAGAAGGCGGTTTCCAGCTCGGAGAACTCATCTTTTTCATTGGAGAGCTGCAGCAAGGCGAGGCACGAGTCGAACTCGTCCACGCTCGCATAGGAAAGCGCCTCGATCACCGACTGGAGCCGGCTGGATGCGACGTTGACGTGGGGCACTTCGGTCTGGTCCATACCTTTTTTCCTCGCCATACCTTTCTCGATTTACAGGCTTATTTCGCAAATCTTATTTAGCAAACATAGCGCGCCGGGAGGCGATCCATTGACGGCCTTCGTCCTCGGTATCGAAGAAGGCGATCGGATTCAGGTTCGAATCCCGGCGGAACAGGTTGATGGCGGTGATCACCAGCTTGGTGACGACCTTGGCCTTGAGCGGCGCCTTGATGACGGCCATGCCGCGCAGGGGGATCTCTTTCAGGGTCTCGGCCACGGCCCGGCGTCCTTCGGGGGCGATGTTGTCGAGCTTCTCGGCGTCGATCAGGAAGAACAGGATGTTCCTGCCTTTGGAAAAGTCCATCTGGCGCCGGAGCAGCTCAAGGGAATCCTCGGTGGTCGCGCTGCCTCCGAAGCTCATGAAGATGATGTCCGGCTCCTCGAAATAGGTGACGTGCTTGCCGGCGATCGAGTTCGCCGGATTGGTCCGTTCGTCGGGCAACGCTGCCATAGAGAAAAACCCTCCAATCAGAAGAGAACGAGCTTCATCACTTCACTTTGACTTCGGTGGGCCGGGCCGCCCAGGGGCGGCCGATCGGATCGGCCAGCATCTCGGACTCGCCGAAGCCGACGACGAGGGCGGTGGCGTCGTCGTGCTCCCGCCCCCAGTGCTCGACGATGCGCCGCGCCACCGTCTCCGGCGGCCCGGGCAGGCACGATTTCAGGTTGCCCCGCGTCGAGATGCCGTCGCTCATCAGGCAATAGATGTCGCCGGGCTTCATGGTCACGCTCATCACTTTGAAGGAACGCAGGTTGTGGCCCACGATGCCGGCCAGGCAGAAGATGCTGGGCGCCTGGCCGTTGAGCGACTGCACTTCGATGTTGCCGATGCCGCAGAACTCGCCCGCGCCCTCCGCGTCCACCTTGAGCACGCCGATGGCGGCACCGCGCGTGATGCGCAACTCCTCATGGCAGCGCCGCAGGATGGCCTCCACCGACTTGTCGGCGAGGTCGCGGATGACCTCCGAGGCCCGCTCGGCGGCCACCGACGACTCGTAGCCATGGCCGAGCCCGTCGATTACGGCGACCAGCATTGTCCCCTCGCGCTCCTCGATCACGAAGCTGTCGCCACAGATCGACAGCCCCTTGTACGGGCGGCTGAAACCACCGGTCTTCAACGTTCCCCCCTGAACACGCAGGTCACGGTGGTGCCGAGACCCGGGCGCGTGTCGAGATGGAAGTCGTCCACCAGCTTCTTGACGGCGACCAGCCCTTTGCCCATGCCGCGCTGCGATTTATAGGTGCCCGCCCAGATCTCCTCGAGCTTCGCGTTCGGGATTCCCGGACCCTGGTCGGTGGCGATGATCTGCAGACCGATCACCCCCCGGTCGTCCTTGAGGGAACGGAGCTCGACGGTGCCCTTGACGGCATAAAAAATGATGTTGCGGGCGAGCTCGGAGACCGCCGTCGCCACTTTCACGGAGGCGAACTTGGAGAGGCCGATGCGCACCGCCTCGCTCCACGCTTCCAGCCGGGCGGTGGCAATGTCCTTCTCCTGCTCGATGGGGAGCTTGCGGGGAGCCGGCAGAGCCGTCACGGTGGCTCCGCCGCCGCTCGCCATGCCCGGCGCGGCGCTCCCGTCCGCGGTCAGCGCTTTGGCGATCGAGGCGATGAGCTGCGAGCTGTTGCTGCGGGCGAACAGGCGCACCGAGTTCTCGAGCTCGGACAGGATGGTGGCCCGGTCTCCCGGGGTGAGCTGTTGGATCGGTGTCGTGGCGAGGCCGCCCAGACGGTTGAAGATGCTCCGCTGGGTGATCGACGAGATCGTCCCCGCGAGGATCGCCCCGACCTCTTTCTCGACGGTTTTCACAGTAGATCGAGCCTCTCCAGGGCGAGATCGAGGTTGAGCGCGGTGTGGACCGAGTCGAGCTCGACCCCCATTTCGATCAGGGTCATCGCCACCGCCGGCCGGATGCCGACGATGAAGCACTCGGCCCCCATGAAGCGCACCGACTTGCCGATGTCGTTCAGGATGCGGGTGATGTAGCTGTCGATCACCTCCACCGCCGAGACGTCCAGGATCACACCGCGGGCGTTGACGGCGCGCACGCGGGCCATCAGCGAATCCTGAAGGTCCAGAGCGAGCCGGTCGTGGAGCTCGGTCTGAATGCTCACCAGAAGGCAGTTGCGGATCTGGATGATGGGTAACTCTTGCTCCACTAGGCGCTCCGATCACGAGTCGACGCCGATGCCGGCGATCCGAGGCCCGGCACTGGGAGAGCCTCCGCTGAGGTTTTCCCCGCCGGCAAGCGTCTATCCTACCCGGTCTCGAACCGAGCAGCGGTAGACGCTTCCCCGTCGTTCCCGGCAATCGACGTCGGAAGTTGGCCAAGGTTTTAGCATATTGCCACGCAGAAATCCACCAAGCCTCTGTTGAGTCGACTGGGCGGACCGCCGGGTTCTGTTCTACACTCGGGGCCTTCACGAGGAGGAACGGGGAATGAGACACCGGATCAGCGATTGGATCCTCACCGGGTTCGCGTTCGCTCTGCTGTTTGGGATCTGCGGACCCGCCACCGCCCAGCTTGCTACACCCGCTCCGGAGGCGGCCGCAGCGCCGCAGCCGGCGCACTTCGACGCAGACAAGGCCACGGAGGACTACCTCTCCCGGCTCAGCTCGGAGAAGCGGGCCAAATCGGACGCCTACTTCGAGGGCGGCTACTGGATCACTCTCTGGTCCTTCCTCTATGGCCTGGGCGTCTCCTGGATTCTCCTTTCCACCCGGCTCTCGGCCCGCATGCGCGACCTGGCCGAGCGGTGGACTCGGCTTCGGGCCCTGCAGACCTTCCTCTACGTCCTCCAGTACATCCTGATCACCTTCCTCCTCGGCTTCCCGTGGGCCGTCTATACGGACTTCTCCCGCGAGCACAAGTACGGCATGGCCACCCAGGATTTTCCCGCCTGGATGGGCGATCAGCTCAAGGGCCTGGGGCTGGGGCTGATCATCGGCGGCCTGACCCTGACCCTGCTCTATGCCGTGCTGCGATGGAAGCCGCGGACGTGGTGGATCTGGGGGGCGGTGGTGTCGGTGCTGATCGGCGCGGTCCTGATCGTCCTCGGCCCGGTCTTCATCGAGCCGGTGTTCAACAAATACACGGAGCTGAAGGACCCGTCCGTGCGCGAGCCGATTCTTTCCATGGCGCGGGCGAACGGCATCGAAACCAAGCACGTCTACGTGGTGGACGCCTCGAAGCAGACGAACCGGGTGAGCGCCAACGTTGCCGGCATGTTCGGCACCATGCGCATCGCCCTCAACGACAACCTGCTGCGGCGGGTGTCGCTCGGGGGAATCAAGGCCGTCATGGGACACGAGATGGGGCACTACGTGCTTAACCACGTACCCAAGTCGATCCTCTACCTGATCATCGTCCTGGTGACCGGCTTCGCTTTTCTGCGCTGGGCGTTCGACCGCGTCGTGGCGCGCCGGGGAGAGCGCTGGGGCGTCCGCGGCATCACCGACCCGGCGGGCCTGCCGCTGCTGACGGCCATCCTCTCGGTCTTCTTCTTCGTACTGACGCCGCTCAACAACACCTTCATCCGCACCAGCGAGGCCGAGGCGGACATCTTCGGCCTCAACGCCTCCCGCGAGCCCGACGGCATGGCCGAGGTGGCCCTGATGCTCAGCGAGTACCGCAAGCTCTCGCCGGGACCGGTGGAGGAGTGGATCTTCTACGATCATCCCAGCGGCAGGAACCGCATTCACATGGCGATGCAATGGAAGGCGGAGCACCTGGGCGACGTGAAGACGCCGGAGCCGAAGAAGACGCCCTGAAGGATCGGGAGGTTACGGCGGAGCTTCCTCTTCCCAGCCGCGAGCCCGCTCCACCGCTCTGTTCCAGCGGGCTCGCCGCTCGGCCGCGACCCTCGAGTCGAGGGCCGGCTCGAAGGTCCGCTCCACCTGCCAGCGGTCGGAGATCTCGTCCGTGCTCTTCCACACGCCCGTGGCCAGTCCGGCGAGGTAGGCGGCGCCCAGGGCGGTCGTCTCCTGCACCCGCGGACGAACGACCGGCACGCCCGTGAGGTCGGCCTGAATCTGCATCAGCAAGTTGTTGACCGTGGCGCCGCCATCCACCCGCAGCTCGGCGGTGGGCAGCCCGGAGTCCGCCTCCATGGCGGAGAGCACGTCCGCCACCTGGAAGGCGATCCCCTCCAGTGCCGCGCGGGCGATGTGGGCGGCGGTGGTGCCGCGGGTGATCCCCACCAGGGCGCCGCGGGCGTAGGCGTCCCAGTGGGGAGCGCCGAGGCCGGTGAAGGCGGGCACCAGGATGACGCCTCCGGCATCCGGCACGCTGGCGGCCAGGGCCTCGACCTCCGCGGCGGAGCGAATGAGCCCCAGGCCGTCGCGTAGCCACTGCACCACGGCGCCGGCCACGAAGACGCTTCCTTCCAGCGCGAAGGCGGTGCTCCCGGCGGCGCTCCCGGCGCTGCTTCCGGATAGCTGCCAGGCTGGCGTGGTGATCAGCTCGTGACGCGAGGGGATGGGACGCTCACCCGTATTCATCAGGAGGAAGCAGCCGGTGCCATAGGTGTTCTTCACCATGCCGGGAGCGAGGCAGGCTTGGCCGAAGAGCGCGGCCTGCTGGTCGCCGGCGATCCCGGCGATGGGAATCGAGGCGCCGAGGAGGCCGGATACCGTCTCGCCGTAGACCTCGCTGGACGAGAGGACCTCGGGAAGTAGGCTCCGCGGAATGTCGAGGGCGGCCAGCAGCTCGTCGTCCCAGTCCCCCGTATGGAGGTTCCAGAGCAGCGTGCGGGAGGCGTTGGTGACGTCTGTCGCATGGCGTCCCCCGGTGAGATTCCAAAGCAGCCAGGAGTCGACGGTGCCGAAGGCGAGGTGCCCGGCCTCTGCCGCGGCGCGGGCGCCGGGGATCTCGTCGAGGAGCCAGGCGAGCTTGGTGCCGGAGAAGTAGGGATCGAGCACCAGCCCCGTGCGCTCGCGAAACAGGCTCTCGAGGCCGGCGCGTTTCAGCCGGTCGCAGGCGCCGGCCGTGCGGCGGTCCTGCCAGACGATGGCGTTGGCAAGGGGAAGGCCCGTCCTGCGATCCCAGAGGATCGTCGTCTCGCGCTGGTTGGTGATACCCAGCGCCGCCACGTCGCCGGCGGCGATCCCCGCTCGTGCCAGGGCCTCCCGCGCCGTGGCGAGCTGCGAATCCCAGATCTCCTGAGGATCGTGCTCCACCCAGCCGGGGCGGGGGAAGATCTGCTGGATCTCCCGCTGGGCCATGGCGACGGCCGATCCGGAGTCGTCGAAGACGATGGCCCGCGAGCTGGTGGTTCCCTGGTCGAGCGCGAGGACGAAGGGCATGGCCGCGAACTATAGCGTCTCCGGTAGACTCCCGCGCCGGAGGGCCGCATGCACGAAATACGATTTCGCCGCAGGGTGGAGTTCGTCGATACCGATATGAGCGGGATCATGCATTTCTCCCGCTATCTGGTCTTCATGGAGAACGCCGAGCACGCCTTCCTGGAGGCCCTCGGCACCCGCGTGCAGTGGCGGGAGGGCGAGCGGGAGATGACCTTCCCGCGGGTGGCGGTCGCCTGCGAGTACCTATCCCCCAGCCGCTTCGGCGACGAGCTGGAGGTCCACTTGAAGGTATTGCGCAAGGGGACGAAGTCGCTGACCTACGGCTTCGAGATCACCCGCGGCGGCACGGCGGTGTCGCGGGGGCGGACCACCTGCGCCTGCTGCGAGCTGGGAGGGCCGGATAAAGGGCTGCGGTCAGTGCCGATTCCGGCCTGGATCGCGGAGCGGATCGAGGAAGCACCGCCGGGCGAGGGCTAGGACAAAAAGGACATCAGGGATGTCAAGGACGAAAGATATGTCCCTGGAGTCCCTGACGTCCTTCCTTGATCCGGTTTACTGCAAGACCACCAGCGCGACGCGGCGGTTCTGGGAGCGCCCGGAGCGGGAGTTGTTGTCCGCGACCGCGACCGTCTCACCGTACGAGATGACGTTGATGCGGTGCAGCGGGAAGCCGTGCTTCTGGTTGAGATAGCGCCGCACGGACTCCGCCCGCAGCAGGCCCAGCTCCTCGTTGTACTTCACCGAGCCCACGTTGTCGGTGTGACCCTGGATCTCGATGTAGACGTTCTGGTTCTGTTCCTTGATCTTGGCGGCGAACTCGTCCACGGCCGCCTGGGCCTCGGGCGACAGGTCGGAGGTGTCGAAGCCGAACTTCACCTTTTCGTCGGTCAGCACGGTCTCGTAAAGGAACTTGCCCTGGGCCAGCTGGCCCGCCTTCTGAGCGCGGTCGAGTGCCTCCTGGGCAGTCTTGGACAGGTCGGTGATCTGCTGATCATGCTGGCCGAGCTTCGTCTCGTGCGTGTTGAGCCGGGTCTGGGTCTGCTCGACCTGGCCCTGCACTTCGTCGACCCGGGTATTGACCGCTCCGGTCTCGGTCTTGACGTACTTCTTGGTCGCGCAGCCGGTGGTGCCGGCGACGACGGTAGCGAGCGCGAGTGCCACGACATACGGTTTGCTGGTCATGGTAGGTATCTCCTTGAGCAGGGAGATCTTCTCCGGGGAGGAGATCTCCGCGATTTAACCTCCTGCGCGGGTCCCCGCGGGAGGCGTTCCTTTGTAACCGCGCCGAAAGACGACGGTGCGGCGATCCTTGCCTTCGACCTGGACTTCGAGCTTGTGAAATTTGGAAGCTCCTTCGCCGGTCGAGAACCCGAGGACATATTGGTGGCGCACGTCGTCGAGGATGGCGGTCAACGCCTTCTGAAGATCCTCGGCGCCGTTGATCGAGTAGTAGCGGCCGCCCGTCATGGCCGCGAGGAGATTGAGGACGTCGGCGTAGCGGTACACCTTCTTGCCCTCGGTGGAGAGCTCGTAGGGATTGCCCGCCTCCAGCCCCAGGATGTAGGTGGGGAGCTGCGCTTCCTGGACGATGGCCCGCGCCTCCTCGGGCGTCAGCCGGCTGGCGTTGTCCACGCCGTCCGTCACCAGCACCGCGAAGCGCTTGGGATTGTGCCCTTCGAGTGAGATCTGGGGCATGCGGGCGACGGCGTCGTGGAGCGCCGTGGTGCCGTAGGCCTTCCAGCCTGCGATGGCCTCGCTCAGGGTCGCCGTGTCGGTGGTGAACGGTACGTCCACCTGGAGCCCTTCGCTGGCGAAGGTCGCGAGGGAGAACTCGTCGCCCGGCAGCTCCCGGGAGAGGAAAAAGCGGACTACGTTCCGGCTCTCCTCCAGCTTGCCCCCGGAATCCATGCTGCCGGAGAGGTCCTGCAGGACCACGACGCTGGCCGGGGCGTCAGAACGGCGCTCGAAGCTCTCGATCGGCACCGGCTTGCCGTCGATCAGCAGCCGGAAGTCCTTGCGATCGAGGTTGTTCGCGAACCCCGCCCCGGCGCGGACGACGACCGGCACGAGCACCAGGCCCACCGATACCTCAGCCTGAAAGGACGAGGTGGGTAGCTCCTGAGGGGCTGGCGGCGCCTGGGCTTCGGCGGGTGGGGCCCCGGGGAGGAACGCCATCAGGAGCGCTGGTACGAGGAAAAAAATGGCTCCGAGGCCTTGGCGGTAACCGGTAGCTCTCATGGCGCCGGTCAGTTTGTGCAAAACTCGGACCACCGTGGGAGAATGCCCACCAAGGAGGTGCGTCATGTCCGACCAGATCAACATCCGCAATATTTCAGTCAAATGCGGCAACTGCAACAGTTACCAGACTCTCGCCAGCTTCGGGCGGCGCGACGAATGGAACGTCTATACCTATGAGTGCGAGAACGGCGTCTGCGATCCCAACGTCACCCGCACCCTCGTGGAAGTGCCGCGGGAGATGGACTCCTTCGCCCGCCGCGATCCCGAATGGCGGGGCGGCGGCAAGCACGGCGAAATCGGGGATGGCACGGCGGAGGAGTGAGGGCGCCATATAGATACTTTACAATGGATAGTGAGCCGAGTGCGCTCCCGGGGAGGGCAGCTAAGGGTGCCCTGTGTTACTCTCACCCCCGCTGCTGCTGCCGCTGCGGCGTCTGACTCCTTCGTTTCACCTGTCAACCGACTCGCACGTTGAGGGAACCATGAAGAAGATCGTCCACGTCGTGGGCACGGGCACGATTGGCGAGCCCCTGCTCGGGTTGTTCACTGACTTCCGGGACCGGATGGGGATCGACGAGGTCACCTTCCACAAGCGCACCCCGCTCGCCTCCGACCGCGCCAAGCTCAACCATCTCATCCGGCGCGGCGCCAAGCTGGCGGTCGACGAGGACGTGCGGGGCGAGTTCGAGAAGATGGGGCACGAGGTGAGCTTTGAGTCCCGCGAGGCGCTGGAGCGGGCGACGGTGATCGTCGACTGCACGCCGGCCGGCAACGAGAACAAGGAGAAGTTCTACGAGAACCTCACCGGTCCCAAGGGCTTCCTCGCGCAGGGCAGCGAGTTCGACTTCGGCAAGCCCTACGCCCGCGGCATCAACGAGGACGTCCTGGTGCCCGGCGAGGACCGCTTCCTGCAGATCGTCTCCTGCAACACCCACAACATCTCGACGCTCGTCAAGACCATCTGCCACGATGGCGGCCGGGACTTCTGCCTCGACCGCGGCACCTTCGTCTGCATGCGGCGGTCGAACGACATCTCGCAGTCGGACAGCTTCGTGCCGGCCCCCAACGTCGGAAAGCACGACGACCCGGATTTCGGCACCCACCACGCGCGCGACGCCCACCACGTGTTCGAGACGCTGGACCTCGATCTCAACCTTTTCTCCAGCGCCGTCAAGCTCAACACCCAATACATGCATTCCATCTGGTTCAACCTCGATCTCAAGCGCGACATCACGCTGGACGAGGTGAAGCAGCGGCTGCGGAACAACCCGCTGGTGGCCTTGACGGACAAGCGCTACGCGAACCAGATCTTCAGCTTCGGCCGCGACCACGGTTACTACGGCCGCATCCTGTCGCAGACCGTGCTGGTCACGCCGACGCTCGCGGTGCGGCACAAGCGCGAGGTCTACGGCTTCTGCTTCACGCCGCAGGACGGCAACTCGCTCCTCTCCTCGGTGGCCGCGACGCTGTGGCTGATCGAGCCGGACTGGGAGAGCGTCAACACCCGGATCGCCACCCTCAACCGCTGGCTGTACCGGGAGATCTGAATCCGGATTCCGGATACGGGTTCGCCTCTCGGGATTGTCCTCCTCGGTCTGGTATGCGACCCGTCGAGCTGCGTTTCGGTGACCTGCGGATCGAGGGATGGTCGCGGGCGGGCGATGACAACTGGTTCCGCGTCCATCCCCCCGGGCTCGCGCTCGACGTGGGACGCGGCGCGGTGCAGCTCGCAGGCGCGCAGGACGTCTTTCTCAGCCACGGCCACCTCGACCACGCGATGGGGCTACCCTTCGTCCTGTCGCAGCGCTCTCTCCACCGGCTGGTCCACACCCGGGTGTTCTGTCCGGCGGAGATCGTCGAGCCCCTGGGCGCCTTCGTCGCCGCCGCCGAGAGGATGGAGAACGCTCGCTACAGCTATGAGCTCTTGCCCTTGGCCCCCGGCGACCGGGTGGAGGTGGGGCGGGGATTGCACATGGAGGCTTTCGCCACCGATCACGTGGTGCCCACCCTGGGCTATCACCTCTGGCGCAGCCGGCGGCACCTGGCGCCGGCCTTCGCCGGGAGCTCCCGGGAGGAGCTCATCGGTCTGCGGGAGCGCGGCGTCGACACCTCCGAACTGGTGGAAGACCTCTGGCTCTCCTACTGCGCGGACACCGGGCCGGCGATCTTCGGCCGCGAGCCGCGGATCTTCGGCAGCAAGGTGCTCATGATGGAGTGTACGTTCGTCGGCGAGGAGCACCGCGACAAGGGGGAGCGCTTCAAGCACCTCCATCTGGGCGACATCGCGCAACACGCGGACCGGTTCCGTAACGAGGCGATCGTCCTGCATCACCTCTCCCGCCGCTTCCGTGTGGAAGAGCTGCGTGCCGAAGTGGACCGGCGCCTGCCGGAGCTGGCTTCACGCATTCATATCCTGGTGGAGGGAACGGCTGGATGAGAGGACGACAAGGAGGACCGGGAGGATCGGGACGGCCCCCAGGCGGCCGCGGCTCCGGCGGGCCGCCGCGTGGACCGGGAGGCGGCCGCGCTCCGGGTGGCCCCCCGCGCGGTCCAGGCGGCGGCCGAGGCCCGGAAGGCCCGCGCCGTCCAGCCGGTGGACCCCCGGGCGCGGGCCGTCCCACCGCAGGCCGTCCAGGTGCGGGCCGCCCCTCGGGCCGTCCCGCCGAAGCCCGAGGTCCGGCGGAGCGCCGTGGCCCCGCCGAAGACCGGCGTCCCGGCGGTCCGCGCCCGCCCCGTCCCAGTGGTCCTCCCCGCTCCGACCGCCCTTTCCGTCCCGGTGGTGACCGCAGCCGGGGTCCGGCCCGGCCGCGAGACGGCGGCCCCAGGCAGGGCGGCCCCCGGGAAGAATCGCGCCGTCCGCCGAAAGCCTTCGGGGTCATCACGGACACCCGGAGCAGGCCCGAAACGCCGGCTCCACCTCCCGTGGTGGTGCTGCCGCTCCCGCCGCCTGCCCGGGTCTCCTCCTGGGCACGGCTGCTGGGAGTCGACATTCTGGAGCTGCGGGTGGAGAAGCTGGTGGCCGGCGGCGACGGCCTGGGCCGTTGGGAAGGCATTCCGATCTTCATTCCCCGCTCGGCTCCGGGCGACCTCCTGAAAGTGCGCATCGTGGAGCGGCGGCCGGACTACGGCCGGGCGGAGATCGTGGAGATCCTGGAGGCGGGCCCTGCACGCCGGCCCGATCCCGTGCCGGAGCTCTCCCGCTCCAGCATCTGCGACCTTCAACACCTGGACGACCTCACCCAGGTGCTGCTCAAGGCCGGAGCGGTCAAGGAGACTCTCGAGCACATCGGCAAGATCGCGATGCCGTTCGATCCCGAGCTGATTACCGGCGAGCCCTGGCACTACCGCCTGCGCACCCAGGTCCACACCGCGATCGATCCCGTGACCGGTGCCGTGCTGGTCGGCTACCACGCCCGGGGGACCAACGAGGTCATCCCCGTCACCCGCTGCCCCCTGCTGGTGCCGGAGCTGGAAGCGTTCCTCGCCGAGCTACCTTCACTTCTGACAATGGACGCGCCGAAACGGCTCGACTTGGCCGTGGGGGACAGCGGCGTCGTCTCCGTCTCGCCCGTGGTGCCGGGCCTGCCGCAGGGCGAGGTCTCCACCAAGGTGGGGGACTTCACCTACTTCTACGACGCGCGCTGTTTCTTCCAGGCCCATCGCGGCCTCCTGACGAAGCTGGTGGAGGCGACGGTCGGCCCCTGGGAAGGGGAGACGGCGGTGGACCTCTACTCGGGAGTCGGGCTCTTCAGCCTCCCCTTGTCGAGTCGTTACAAGCGGGTGATCGCCGTCGAAGGCGACCAGATCAGCGCGCGCTTTGGACGCATGACCATCAAGCGCAACCGGGTTACCAACGTCGAGGCGCTCAACAAAGCCGTCGAGAGCTGGGTGCGCGACATGCCGGAGACGGTGGACCGGGTCGTGGTGGACCCGCCGCGGGGCGGGCTGTCCAAGGACGTGCGCCACGCCCTGCTGCTGCGCCGGCCGGCGCGCATCACCTACGTCTCCTGCCACCCGGCCGCCCTGGCCCGCGACCTCCACGAGCTCGCGGACTCCTACCGCATCGAGCACTTGGCCTTCATCGACCTTTTCCCTCAGACCGGCCACATGGAAGTGCTCGTCCAACTCGTGGCCAAGCCGGCGCTCGGCTAGAAGCACCGCTCACCTTGCAGCCAAGCATGCTCCTTGCAAGACACCGGGCTGCGATGTCTACGCCCGGCCCGCTGGGTCGTTTCCTTGCCTGCACCATGACCCTGGCGGTTCTCGCTTTGGCGTCCGGTTGCACGATGCTCTCGGTCGACAAGCGGAGCTTCTACCGCTACGACCAGCCTACCGCCGTCGAAGACCACGCCTTCCGCCGCTCGCTCGACGCCTTCGGCAATTCAATGGTGGGCGGGAACCGCGTCGAGATCCTGAACAACGGCGACGCGATCTTCCCCGCGATGACCGGGGCGATCCGTGACGCCAAGGTGACGGTCGATCTCGAGTCCTACATCTTCAAGGACGACAAGGCCGGCGCGATCTTCGCCGACGCGCTGATGGCCGCCGCGCGACGGGGCGTCGAGGTGCGCGTGATGGTGGATGCCACGGGCAGCAGCCGCTCCGGAGCGCTGCTCGACCGCATGCGCAAGGCGGGCGTCAAGGCGTATGTGTTCCATCCCATCCGGCTGTGGAGCCTGTACAAGATCGGCCGGCGGTCGCACCGCAAGATCCTGGTGGTCGACGGCGCCATCAGCTTCACCGGCGGCTTCTGCATCGCCGATTCCTGGCTCGGGGACGCCCGCAACCCGAAGGAGTGGCGGGACATGATGGTGCGGGCCACCGGACCCGTCTCGGCGCAGATGCAGGCGATCTTCGGCGAGGACTGGACGTACACGACCGGCGAGATCCTGGCCGGCGACAAGTTCTACCCACACATCGAGCCGGCGGGAGAGATCCTGGCGCAGGGCATCAAGGTGTCGCGCGGCGACTCGTCGTCGCTCGCCGCGATGTTCTATTACGTGGCGATCGAATCGGCCCGCAAGTCGATCCACATCCAGAACGCCTACTTCGTCCCCGACGCGCAGATCCGCGCCGCGCTCATCCGGGCGGCGAAGCGGGGCGTCGACGTGCGCATCATGGTCCCCGGCCGGCATATCGACATGCCGCTCCTGCGCATGGCCTCGCGCCTCCACTATGGCGAGCTCCTCAGCGCGGGCGTCCATATCCTGGAATACAGCCGCACGATGATGCACAACAAGAACGCCGTCGTCGACGGCATGTTCAGCACTGTCGGCTCGATCAACTTCGACGCCCGTTCGCTCCTCCAGAACAATGAGGACAGCCTCTCCTTCTACGACCGCGATTTCGGCGCGCGGATGGAAGCCACCTTCGCGGAGGACGAGAAGTACTGCCGCGAGATCACCTATGCGAGATGGAAGAAGCGCGGCCCCGAGCAGCGGATCGTGGAGCTGCTTTCGTCGTTCTTTCAGCCGCTGTATTGATCTCTGATCGCGCGGCTTGCCGCCACGTGACAACCCGTCCCCCTTCCTCTATCTTTGTCGCCTCTATGGCCGACACCGCCGTCCTGGAAGATCGAGGCGCGCAGGGGTTCGTACGCGAGCTGGGGCTGCTCGACTCGGTGATGCTCGTCACCGGGTCGATGATCGGCTCCGGCATCTTCATCGTCTCGGCCAACATGGCGCGGCAGGTGGGCTCGGCGGGGTGGCTGCTCGCGGCCTGGATCGTCAGCGGGCTGCTGGTGATGGCGGCGGCCCTATCCTTTGGCGAGCTGGCCGCCATGATGCCGCGGGTGGGTGGGCAATATGTCTTTTTGCGGGAGGCGTACTCGCCGCTGCTGGGATTCCTCTACGGCTGGACCTTCTTCCTGGTGATCCAGACGGGCACCATCGCCGCCGTGGCCGTCGCCTTCGCGCGCTTCCTGGGCGTGATCGCGCCCGGCGTCTCCTCCTCGACGTTCCTGGTCCGGCCGATCGATATCTCTCCCGGCTACGCAGTCAGCCTCTCCGTCCAGCAGCTCGTGGCCGTCCTGCTCATCGTGGTCTTGAGCCTCGTCAACACCTTCGGCGTGCGAACGGGCAAGCTGATCCAGAACGTCCTGACTGCGGTGAAGACTCTGGCGCTGGCCGGGCTGATCGGGCTCGGCCTCCTGGTGGGGCGCAAGGCCGTGGCCCTGGCGGCCAACTTCTCCTCGTTCTCGGCGATGTGGACGCCCCGGGACGCCGTCACGATCACGCCGGACCTGCTGCCGGTGTCGCCGATCTCGGCGCAGCAGGGAGGGTGGGCGCTGCTGACCGTGTTCCTCATCGCCCTCGTCGGCCCGCTCTTCTCGGCCAGCGCGTGGAACGACGTCACCTTCGCGGCGGCGGAGATCCGCAACCCCAAACGGAACCTGCCGCTGGCGCTGGCGGCCGGAGTGGGCTTGGTGAGCCTGCTCTATGTTCTCGCCAACGTGGCTTACCTGGTGACTTTGCCCCTCGCGGCCATTCGCGGCGCGCCGGAGGACCGGGTGGCGACGGCGGTGCTGGAGGCGATCGTGGGCAGCGGGGGAGCGTCGATCATGGCGATGGCCATCATGATCTCGACGTTCGGCTGCAACAATGGGCTCATCCTCGCCGGCGCGCGGGTCTACTACGCCATGGCCCGGGACGGCGTCTTCTTCCGCGCCGCCGGCCGCCTCAACCGCTGGCGGGTGCCCGGCGTGGGGCTCGGCATCCAGTGCGTCTGGGCGGGGCTGCTGGTGATTCCGCGCACCCGGCTACGCGACGCCTCCGGCGCCCTGGTCGTCGACAAGGCGACAGGCGCCCCGCAGTACGGCAATCTTTACACCAACCTCCTGGAGTACGTGGTCTTCGCCGTGCTGCTCTTCTACGTCATCACCCTGATCGGCCTCTTCATCCTGCGGCGCAAGCGGCCGGACGCCGAGCGTCCCTACCGGGTCTGGGGCTATCCCGCGGTGCCGCTGTTCTACATTTGCGGAGCGAGCCTGGTGGCGATCGCGCTGCTGGTGTACCGCACGCAGACGACCTGGCCGGGGCTGCTTTTCGTGCTCACGGGCATTCCCGTTTACTTCCTGTGGCGGCGGGTGGGCGTGCGTGAGATCGATTAGAAAGCCATCATGCCCCGCCGTTACGAAGCCCTTCCGGGGACGGCTGTCCCTTTCTGGCGCCTGAAGCTCGGCACGGCGCTGCTCGCGCGCCTGCGTCACGGCTACAGCCGGGCCGACCTGCGGGCGGACGTGCTGGCGGGCGTAGTGGTGGGCATCGTGGCCCTGCCGCTTTCCATGGCGCTGGCCGTGGCTTCGGGAGTGGCGCCGCAGTACGGCCTCTACACGGCGATCGTCGCCGGGAGCGTCGTCGCGGCGCTGGGCGGCTCCATGGTGCAGGTCTCGGGTCCCACGGCGGCCTTCGTGGTGCTCCTGGCTCCGATCGCCGCCAAGTTCGGCCTGGGCGGTCTGATCCTTGCGACGTTGATGGCGGGCATCCTGCTCGTGGCGATGGGCGCTGGCAAGCTGGGGAGCCTCATTCAGTTCGTCCCCTACCCGGTGACCACCGGCTTCACGGCGGGCATCGCCGTGGTCATTGCCACCTTGCAGCTCAAGGATTTCCTCGGGCTGACGGTGGCGAAGATGCCGGAGACCTATGTGGAGAAGGTGGGAGCGCTGGCTCGGGCGCTGCCCACTCTGCGCTGGCAGGATCTCGCGATCGGCCTGTTCACCCTGGCGATTCTCCTCCTCTGGCCGCGGGTGACGCGCAAGGTGCCGGGGCCGTTGATCGCCCTGAGTCTGGCCGGCGTCCTGGCCTGGCTGCTGACGCTCTGGGTCCCCGACTTCGCCGTGGCGACAATCCACAGCCGGTTCCTGGAAGGCATCCCTCAGCGTCCGCCCATGCCCGGGCTCCCCTGGCACCTGCCGGGGGCGGACGGCCATCCCCTGGGCCTTTCGTTCTCGCTGATCCGCGCCCTGATTCCTTCCGCCTTCGCCATCGCCATGCTGGGGGCCATCGAGTCGCTGCTCTCGGCCGTGGTGGCGGACGGCATGACGGGCGGCTCGCACGATCCGGACGCCGAGCTGGTGGCCCAGGGGATCGGCAACATCGTGGCGCCGTTCTTCGGCGGCATCGCCGCCACTGGTGCCCTGGCGCGCACGGCCACCAACGTCCGCTCCGGCGCCCGCTCGCCGCTGGCGGCCATCTTCCACTCCGGCTTCGTGCTGCTCTCGGTGCTGCTGCTGGCGCCGGTCCTGAACTACCTTCCCATGGCCTCGCTCGCGGCGCTGCTGCTCATCGTGGCCTGGAACATGAGCGAGGTGAAGCACTTCACGCACGCGGTGCGGGTGGCGCCGCGCAGCGACGTCGTCGTGCTGCTGCTCTGCTTCGGGTTGACGGTGATCTTCGACATGGTGGTGTCGGTGACGGTGGGCGTCGTGCTGGCAGCGCTCCTCTTCATGCGGCGCATGGCCGAGGTCTCGAACGTCCGTCTGGTGGACCAGCACCCCATCGCCACTCAAGGGTTGCCGAAGGACGTGCTGATCTACGAGGTGGCGGGTCCTCTGTTCTTCGGCGCAGCGCAGAAGGCGATGAGCGCGCTCCAGCGCGTGCCCACAGGGGTGAGTGTCGTCCTCCTCGACCTCTCCTCGGTGCCGGTGATGGACGGCACGGGTCTGGTCAGCCTCGAATCGGCGGTGGTGCGCCTGCATCAGCTCGGCATGTTCGTGGTGCTGGGAGGAGTCCAGGCGCAACCGCTCCGCGTCCTCGCTCGCTCCGGCATCCGCGAGCACCGCGACCAGATCGCCGTCCACCGCACCATGGAGCGGGCGGTGGCCACGGCGATCGGGCGGTCACGGGCGGGGAGTGCAGGCTGAGGTCAGGGAGCGGTCAGCCGGAGAGTCTGTCCCGGAGCCAGAATCGACCCGATCAACCCCAACCCATGGCGGGGGAGGGACCTTGTCTTGAGGAAACCGGGAGCGCCGAGAACGAGAGGCGGTATCGCCCTGTCGTAGGTTCTTGTCTTTCGGGTGGTTGTGGCCGCCGCCGAGACGTCTTTGCTGAAAAGATGGCGTTTCTGCCGCGCAGTCTCCTAGTCAGGCAGTCAGAATCCTAACCAGAGCCCCAACGGCGACTCTCCCAACAGGAGAGCCGCCGAGGCGGAATCTACGATCTCAACAGACGCAGGTGGTGATGAGCTCCTGAGTGCAGGTGTTGCTGGTACCGCCTGTACCCGTGCCGGTGCCACAACCCTGGCAGGAGCCGCAGGTGTCGGTACAGGCGCAGGTGGTCAGGATCTCGTTGGTGTTTGCCGTGCCGCCGCGGGCGACCTGGAGGTTGTTCGACTGGAGATGGCGCAGGGTCTCGCGGTGGAGACTCAGCTTTCTGGTGTGCTTCTTCATTTCCAACCCCTTTCTGGAGAATCTGCCTGAATTCGAGATCTTCCCTCAATGATTCAGGTGTCCTGAAAAGAATGAAACGAGCCCACATCCACGGCTCTCCGGTTTCTTTTCTCGAATTTCGGGTGTCCAAGCGGTTAGGATGAGCACTCTAACCACCGCAATCTCGACAGGCCCCTGGAGCGGCGATATGCGGGAACGGCCCGATGGAGCTCGGGAAGGGCGGCTGCTGGCCGCGCTGGCCGCGGGCGACCGGACGGCGGCCGAGGAGCTCGTGGAGCGGACCTATCGCGGGGTGTTTTCCCTGCAACGCAGGCTCTGCGGCGATCCCGACCTGGCGGCGGACCTCACGCAGGAGACCTACCGCAAGGCGTGGGACGCGCTGCCGGGCTTCAACGGCCGGTCCCAGTTCTCCACTTGGCTCTTCCGCATCGCCTACACGACTTTCCTGAACCATCTGCGCCGGCCCCGCCGCCTCGTGCCCCTGGACGAACGGCATGAGGCGTCCGTGCCGGACCCCGCGCCGGCCGCCGACGTGGAGGTGGACCGGGTCGCCGCCGGAAGCCGGCTGCGGCGCGCCGTCCTCGCCTTGCCCGAGGAGCTGCGCTTCACGGTGACGGCGCTCTTCTGGGGCGATCTGCCGGTCAAGGAGATCGCCCGCCATGAGGGAGTTACTACAGTGGCCATCCGCAAGCGCCTGAAGCGGGCGCTGGAGCGGCTGGCCCTGGCGCTCGAAGAGGAGGACACACCATGAGCAGGCGGAGCGAGCGCGGTGTCCGCAATGTTCGCGATATCGCCCGGGAGCTGGCCGAGAGCGAAAGCTTTGAGCCGCCGGCCGGGCTGCTGGAGAAGATCAAGGCCGAGATCCCCCAGGAGGTCCGCGTTGGCACGGCGGTCCCCGCAACGGTGAACCGGAGCTTCGTGCCCAGGCAACGGTGGCTGATCGCCGCGTCGCTCATCCTGGGCGTCGGAGCTGGAATCGTGGGGCTGCGGACGTGGGAGTCCAGAGGGGCGGAGGGCCTGAAGGTTGAAGCGCATTTGGCTGCGCCACAGAGCGCGGCGGCGAAGGCGCCCCCTCCTCCCTCCCTCGCGGTGCCTCCCCCTCCTCCTCCGAAAGCGGATGAGTCGCTCGGCGGAGCCCCGGCGGCCAAGGTGGCCGAGGCGGATAAATTGGCCGAGGCGGCCCCTGCGCCGGCCCCGAAACCCGAACCGGCGGAGCGGCGGGACGTGGCACCCCTCGACTATCTGTTGGACGAGAGGCAGAGGGTGCAGCAACCGGCGAAGCCGGTGGAGGTGCCGGAGAACCTGCCTGCGCCGCCCGCAACCCGTGCGGCGAGCCCGCCGGCATTGAAGGCGGCTGAAGGGCGCGCCGAGGGAGCCGTCGTGGGAGGCAACGCCGGCGAGGCTCCGGCCGGCGTGGAAAGCCAGGCTCCAAGGCAGAAGGCCGTGGCGACGGAGCGGCTCTTTACGAGTCCGTTGCAACCGCTCAAGAAGGAGAAGGACCAAAAGGCGCGGAGGGCGTACGACGTCCCCTCCTTCGAGTCGGCAGGGACCAACCTCTTTCTGGACGCGACCACCCACCCGCTCTCGACGTTTGGGCTGAACGTCGACACGTCTTCCTACGCCGCGGCTCGCCGTGCCCTGGAGGAGGGACATCTGCCCGACCCGGCTTCGGTGCGGGTCGAGGAGTGGCTGAGCTGGTTCGACGAGGGCGATCCCGCGCCGTCTCGGGGGGATTTCGCGATCCGCGCCGAGGGTTCGCCGACGCCTTTCGCCCACGGCTCGTCGTACCGGCTGCTGCGATTCAACATCAAGGCGCGGCCGGCGAAGCCCGAAAGCGGCCGGCCCGCCGTGCCGGTCGCCGAGAACGCCAAGGCGCAGGTGGAATTCAACTCCGTGGTCGTGGCACGGTACCGGCTACTGGGCTATGAGAACCGGGCGATCCCCAACGAGCGCTTCCGTGACGAGTCGGTGGACGCCGGGCAGATCGGCGCCGGTCACGGCGCCACCGCTCTCTATGAGATCGAGCTGCGGAAGGACGCGCCCCACTGGGAGCAGCCGGTCGCGAAGCTCGTCCTGCGCTACAAGGTGCCGGGGACCGGCCACACGGTCGAGACGCTTCGGCAGGTGGGATTCCAGGACTTCGCGCCCGCCTGGGAACAGGCCTCGCCGGCTCTGCGACTCGCCGCGCTGGTGGCCGAGCTGGCAGAGATCCTCAAGGGCTCGCCCTGGGCGAAGCAAGCCGCTCTGGGCGACGTGGCCCGGCGTATCCGAGAGGTGGCCGGGCAGTTTCCCGGCAACGAGAAGGTGGCCGAGCTGGCGGATCTGGCGGACCGGGCGGCGCGGATCAAGGCGGGCCGGCCGTCAGGGCTGGAGGAGTAAGGGCCGGAGCGTAATGCGCGTCGTAATTCTCCGGGCGTATTGTCGGCCTAGCTAAACTAAGGCGAACGAGAAACCGGCGCGCTCCTGTCCAGGGACGGATTGAGGGGAGGGACGCGCGCCGCCGCCGCCCTCCTGCTCCAGGAGTCTGGTCCCCTCTACAATCCTTTCCCGCCCTTGGTTTCCTCCAGCACACGCACCCGTTCCTTCAACACCTCCGACTCCCGCTCGAGTTGCTCCATTCGGTCGCGCAGGGCTTTCTCGTCCTTTCCCGACTCGGACTTCTTCTTCCGCAGCTCGCGCACGGCTCTTTCCGCACGGAGGCGCTGGCGGGTTTCCGCTTCCAGCCGGCCCCGGCGCTCGACGGCGGGGATGGCGGCGGGATCGCCCAAGGCGCCGATGGCGCTGTAGACGCCCTCCCTCACCACGTAGCTGGGATCGTCGAGGTAGCCGGTGAGGATCTTGCGTATCTCCTCGCGCCGCCGCGTGCTCTTGCTGCCGATCTCCGCCAAGGTGTTCAGGGCCTCTCGCCGGCTGTCGATGGGCGCTCCGTAGGTAGCGAACCGTTGGGCTGGAGCGAAGGCGCGGTCGGGATCGAGCTTGCCCAGGGCTTTGAGGGCCGCGACGCGCACCACCTCGTGAAAGCTGCTCTGCTCCAAGGCGGCGACGAGCATCGGGGCCACGTCCTCGCGGCGGCTCTCGAAGGCGCCGAGGGCCGTGGCCGCCGCCGCCCGCGCGTAGTAGCTCTCCTCGGTCTCCAGGGTCCGCCGCAAAAGCGGGATGAGCTCGGTGTGGGTGGGGAAGTGCTGCAGGGCTTCGAGGACGTCGGTGCGCACCCGGCTGTCCCTGTCCGCAAGGCCGGGGCGCAGAGCCTCCAGGGCCGCATCGCCGCCGGCGCTTCCCAGGGCCTTCGCGGCTTCCTGGCGGGTGACGTGGAAGGGCTCCTCGCGCAGGGCGCGGCCGAGGGCCGCGACGGCTTCGGCTCCGCCGAGGGCGCCCAGGGCGCGGATGGCCTCCAGCCGGGCCGGAAGCTCCTTGGCGGCGGCAAGCTGGATCGCCCATTCGGCGGCCGGCTTGTCGAAGTCGACCGTCTTCAGAATCCAGCCCTTCGGATCGAGGATCACCGTCCGCGGCCGCTCGTCGCTCTGCAGGTAGAGGTCCTGAAGCGCCCGGGCCGCCACCGGCAGGCGGCGCACCGCGACGTCCTTCTCGCCGACGATTGCAACTTCCAGGGGGAACGAGAAGAGGCCGGTCTCGGCCGTCAGCTCCTGGGTCTGGCGGATCTCCAGGTGCACCTGGTGGGTCTCCGGCTGCCAGTCCCAGCGGACCTTGAGCTCCGGATGGCCGGCGCCATAGACGTACTGATCGAAGAGCGGGCCGAGGGAGGCGCCGGTCGAATCCTCCATCGCCTCCTGGAAGTCGCGGGTCACCACCGTGTGCCCGGCGAAGCGGTCCAGATAGGTATGAATGCCCTTCCACCAGCCTTCGTCGCCGACGAGGAAACGGGCCATGTGGAGGACCAGCGCTCCCTTGGCGTAGGTGTGGCTGTCGAACATCGCGTAGGAGTCGGCGTACCGCCGGGTGACGATGGGGCGCCGGTAACGGTTGGCGTCCTCCCGCAGATAGCTGCGGCGATATTCGTCCAGTTGCGCGTCGAGCTCGTCCTGGCCGTGGGCATGTCCCGCGTAGAGGGCTGTGAAGTAGTCGGCGAAGCCCTCGTTGAGCCAGGCGTTGGCCCAGTCCTGACAGGTAACGAGGTCGCCGAACCATTGATGGGCGGCCTCGTGCGCCACCAGGTCCTCGCTGGTGAAGTCGAGGGCGGCCCGGGCGTCGTGCAGAGTGCGGGAGGTCTGGGTGGTGGCGGAGATGTTCTCCATGCCGCCCCACATGTAGTCGATGACCACGGCCTGGGCGTACTTGGCGTACGGGAAAGGCCGGCCGGTGGCCTTGGAGTAGAAGTCGAGCACGTCGGGCGTCATGCTGAAGGAGCGCCGGGCCTCCTCCTCGGCCTTGGGACCTTTGGGAACGTAGTAGTCGACGGGGATCCCGTTCCATTGATCGGAGACCTTCGCGAACTCGCCGATGGCGACCGAGAGGAGATAGGTAGAGTGGGGAACCTCCATGCTCCAGTGCCAGCTCCGCCGGCCGCCGGGTAGATCCTTCACCTCGACGAGCTTGCCGTTGCTCACCACCTCGAGGGGGGATTTCACGGTGGCGATCACCTCGGTGGTGGTGCGGTCGTTGGGAGAGTCCCAGACCGGGAACCAGAAGCGGTTGAGGTCCGACTCGCCCTGGGAGTAGATCTGCCGGGGCTTGGCCGGATAGGCCTTGTCCGGACCCATGAAGTAGAGACCGGCCGCCGGGTGGGCGGCGTAGTCGATGACCACCTCGATGTGGTCCGCGGGACCGTAGGGCCGGTCCAGCTTGACGGTGAGAGTCTGGGCCTGCGGGTCGAGAGCGAAGGGGCGTTCGGCGCCGTTGACGCGCACCTGGTGGATGTCGAGACCGGCGGCGTTGAAGACCAGGGAGTCGAGGCCGGGGAGCAGTGGCGTCAAGGAATGGGTGGCGGTGCCGGCGACGCTCCTGGCCTCCCAGTCGAAGGCGAGATCGAGCTTCAGGTGCTGGAGGTCGTACTGCCGCGCGGGCATGTACCGGAGCGGCGTGCCCTCGGGCGCGAAGGGCTCGCGTTCGGCGAGGATTTGCCCGGTCGCCAGGGCCGCCAGAACGAGCAGTATGACGACGAGGTGGCGGGCCTTCTGGAATCGCTGGGCTGTCATGAATCCTCCAGGGGAATGTCGAAAGCGGCGCCATTCTAACCGTGCGGCATACAATCCCCGCCATGGTTCGCTACCGCATGGTCCTCGCCAAGGAAGACTTCAAGTTCTCCTCCGCCCACTTCACCCTCTTCGCCGACGGCAGCGCCGAGCTCCTCCATGGCCACAACTACCGGGTGCGGGTGGAGATCTCCGGCGCGGATCTGGACGGCGAGGGGCTGCTGGTCGACATCAACGTCTTCAAGCGCGAGCTGCGCGCCCTCTGCGCCCGGCTGGACAGCCGCACCCTGATCCCGGGTGAAAGCTCCCGCCTCTCCTGGTCGCGGCAAGGAGAGGCCGTCGACGTGCTCTGCGGCGAGCGCTCCTACCGCTTTCCGGCGGCGGACACCCTGGTGCTGCCGTTGCCCAACACCTCCATCGAGCTGCTGGCGCGCATGCTTTGGCAGGACTTGGCGCCGCACCTTGCGGGCTCGCCGGTGGCGGCTCTCGCCGTCTCGGTGGAGGAGTCGGCCGGGCAGCAGTGCTGGTACGAAGCGGAGCTGCCGGAGTCGTCATGACAAACGGGCCGCCGATAGGGACCCGGCTATAATGGGCGGCGAAAGGAGGGCGCTGGTATGCCCAATCACGTCTCCATCGAGTACTGTACGGCTTGAAACTACTACCCCCGTGCCGCCAGTCTGGCGGCTGAGATTGAAAAGCAGTTCGGCATCACCCCGCAGTTGATCAAGAGCCGTGGCGGAGTTTTCGAGATCACCGTCGGCGACGAGCTGATCTTCTCCAAGAAACAGTTGGGACGCTTCCCCCAGCCTGGCGAGGTGGAGAGGGAGCTCGGCGCCCGGGCTGGCGCTTAGCGGCCGTCACGGAACCCCATTTTGTCGCTCGCCTTCGTCGCTTCCCTCCTCCTCGCCGCCGGCCTTCTCGGGCTGGCGTTGCGCACGGAGACGCGGCGGCGGCGAGCTCCGGCCCTTCCGAATCCCCGACTTTCCACCCCGGGGACCACCGTCCTCCTACCAGTCCGAGATGAGCTATACAACGTAATAGACTGTATGGAAACGCTTCTGGCGCAGACTGCGGCCCCGCACGTGCGGGTGATCGACGACGGCTCGACGGACGGCTCGCGTGAGCTGGTCGCCGCGCGGGCCGGCGGCGAGCCGCGTCTCACCCTGCTCGAGGCGGGCCCTCTGCCGCAGGGTTGGCGGGGAAAGGTCCACGCCCTTTGGGTGGGCGCCCAGGGAGTCGCCACCCCCTGGCTGCTCTCGACCGACGCCGACACCCGCCACGCGCCGGACCTTCTGGCCCGCGCTCACGCCGCGGCCGAGGACCGTGGGCTCGACGCCCTCTCCCTGGCGGGGATTCAAGAGGTCCGCGGGCTGGGAGAGAACCTGTTGGTTCCCCCCGTCTTCGCCCTGCTGGACACCCTTTTGGGAGACTGGGAAGACGCTGCCGTCGGCGGCGGTCCCGCCGTGGCCAACGGCCAGTTCATCCTGCTGCGGCGGGAGGCCTGGGAGGCCTGCGGCGGCTTCGAGACCGTGCGCCAGGTGCCCCTCGACGACATCGCCGTCGCGGCCCGCCTGCGCGCCGGCGGTTTCCGTACCGGCTTTTTCCGGGCTCCGGGCCTGCGGGTGCGCATGTACCGAGGCTGGGGCGAGGCGCTCCAGGGCTGGCGGCGCAATCTGGGCGGCCTTCTGGGCGCGCGGCCGCTGTCCGTGGCGGCCTCCCTCGCCGTGCTCGTGCTGCCGGTCGCGGCTCTCGTGGCGGCCATTGTCACAGATTTAGCAGTTGAGGCCACTCTCTTATGGACTGCCGGTGCCGGGGCTTCGATGCTCCTGCGCTCCGGCGGCGGCCACCGGCCGGCGTGGGGGCTTCTCTACCCCCTGGACGCTCTGGCCTTGGCCGCGGTGCTGTCTCTGGCCATCATCGACCGCCGGCAGGGGCGGCTGGTGAGCTGGAAGGGCCGGGAGATGCGGGTCTGAGCCCGACCCGCAAGATTTCGCTTGAAAGAGGAATGAACGATGGAGGACCCTTGTTTGAATCCTTTAAGGTGCGGCGGGGAGGCAAAACGGGACAAATCCCCGAAGAAGATGTCGCCAACCGCTAGATTTCAAGATTAGACCTGAGTATAATCGAGAACGTTCAACATCGCTGTGAGAAATCGGGCTCAGGTCAGAAGTGGAAGACAGGTTCCAGGTCTTGTGATCCGTCCGGCGGGTGCACCGCCGGGGGGTGCAAGGTAGGTATGTTGATTGTATGAAACATGGAGGTAAGGCAATGAAAGGTGAGGCGCCGAACATGTCATCGAAGGAAATGGCCCAGATCCGGCAGAACCTGGAAGGGACTCCGGACATCGAGGAGGCGGCGGAGCTGATGAACCTCGCCGGGAATTCGACCCGGCTCAAGCTCCTCTATCTGCTCGAGAACATGAAGGAGCTGTGCGTGTGCGACCTGGCTGAGATGCTCGGGGTGTCGGTTTCGGCCGTCTCCCAGCACTTGGCCAAGCTGAAGGCCTACGGGCTGGTGGCTCCGCGCCGTGACGCGCAGACGATCTACTACCGTCTGACGGACCACGAGTTCAACGCCAAGCTGCGCGACAACTTCTTCAAGCAGTTCCAAGTCTGACCATCACACCCCCGGCTTGCGGCGGTCCTCCGGGACCGCCGCAAATCGTTCCAAAAGCGGCCCTTACCGGCCGCTTTTTCCTTTTTTTGGTCTTTTTTCCCGGGCTCAGCCGCGGGCGGTGAAGGCCTCGGCGAGCCGCAGGCAGGCGGCGACCGTGCGCTCCGCCTCGTCGTCGCCGGCATGGTCGAAGCTCAGGGCGGAGAACGTCATGGCGGCCGGGGGAGGGAGCCCACCGAGGGCCTCCAGCAAGTCGTCCAGGCGCGCGCCGTCCGGCTCCGGGAAGCCCACGGCCGGGACGTCCCGCGGATCGAGCCCGTCGAGATCGACGTGGAGGTACCAGCCGCCGGCTCCGGCGCGGTGGCGGATCTGCTCCCGGGCTCCTGAGCTGGCGAGCTCGTTCACCGCGACGAGCTCCAGCCCGTGCCGGCGGATGTTGGCCGTCTCCAGCGGATCGAACGCCCGTCCCGCCAGGTGGATGGCGCGGTCCAGGGCCAGGGGTTTCAGGCCGACGGCTTCGCGGAGGTCAGCCAGGCTCACGCCGCAGACCGTCGCCAGCGCCATACCGTCCCAATAGCCACTGAGGCTCGATTCCGGGGTGTTGAAGTCGCCGTGAGCATCGATCCACACGACTCCAGGAGACTCGGTGCCGCCCCTTTGCAAACCGGCGACGACGCCTACTGCCGCCAGGCAGCCGCCGGAGAGGACGAGGGGGAAACGCCCCTGAGCGCGCGCCTGGGCCACGGCGCGAGCGATGTCGTGGCCGATCTCGGCGACCGTCTCCACCTTGGACGATCCATCGTTGATGGGGTGGACGGTCATCTCGCGGACTTCCCGGCCGCTCGCCCGCAGCCGGGCCGGGAAGCCGCGGGCCGCGAGCTCGCCGGGAGCCCGTGCCGCGCTGGTGTCGCCGCGCTCTACGTCCCAGGGAACGGCGATGAGGTCCAGGGGAAGGAGGCTCATGACCGGCGAATCCTATCGCCATCGGCCATCTTCTTACCCTCCGGCTCGGATAGAATCGGCCCGAACGCAGGAGGAGAGGGAGATACTCATGACACACCCGCGTCCGAAGTTCACCTTTGTCGGCCATGCCACTGTCCTCTGCGAGCTTCCGGGCGGCGAGGTGGTGCTCATCGATCCCTGGGTGCAGGGGAACCCCGCCTGTCCCAAGGAGCTGAAGAAGCTCGACCGCATCGACGCCGTCCTCATCACCCACGCCCACTTCGACCACATCGGCGACGCCGTGGCCCTGTGCAAGGAGCACCGGCCGAAGAAGGTCGTGGCCTCGTTCGAGACCTGCCACTGGCTGACGAGCAAGGGGGTCGAGAACTGCTCTGGGATGAACCTGGGCGGTTGCCAGGAGGTGCTGGGCCTGAACGTCACCATGGTCCGCGCCGACCACTCCTGCGGCATCACCGACGGCGACCAGATCCTCTACGGCGGCTCGGCCGCCGGGTACATCGTCAAGCTTCCGGGCGGCTACACCTTCTACCATTCGGGCGACACCGCCCTGTTCTCGGACATGCAACTGTTCGGCGAGATGTACCGGCCCGAGCTGGCCTTCCTGCCGATCGGCGACCTTTTCACCATGGACCCCGGCCAGGCCGCCCGCGCCTGCCGCTACCTCGGCGTGCGCAAGGTGATCCCCGTCCACTGGGGAACCTTCCCGGCCCTCACCGGCACACCGGAAAAGCTACGCAAGGCCCTCGGTGACGACGGCGTCACCTGCGAGCTGATCGTTCTGCAGCCGGGCGAGAGCTACTGAGCCGGGCGCGGCTTCACCAGCGGAAGGATGCGCCCAGGCCGGTGAACCAGTTGGGATCAGGGGAGTCGAGACCCTTGCCCAGGCGGATGTCGACTGCCAGATCCTTCGAGATCAGATAGGAGAGGCCGACATCGGCGAAATGGGTGGCGGAGCCGTCGGCGCTCTCCTTGGAGAAGACGTATCCCTCCAGGAAGCCGCCCAGCTTTTCGTTGAGCTGGAAGCCGGCTGAAACGCTGGCAAAGAGTTGGTCGAACCGCCGGTCGCCGTCCGCGGCATAGGAGTAGCCCACATTGCTCTCGAGCGACCACTCGGCGGGTAGGTCCCAGTGGAGGGCGAGGGCGGCGGTGGGTTGCCAGGCATCGGCGGTGAGCGCGCGGCTGCCCACGGGGACGGTGGTCTGGACGAGCAGGCCCAGCGCCGGAACTCCAGAAGGGCGATTCTTCGCGTCCGCGTCGTTGAGCCGGATCTTGACCTCGACGAAGGGATCCTCGACTCCCGAGATCTGCTTCTCGCCGGGTACGCCGCTGTCGATCCAATCGTAGGAGTTCAGGCCCAGCCGCGCCTCCCAGCGGTCGTCGAAGGCGTAGCGCAGGAGGATCTCCCCCAAGGTGCTCTTCCGTTCGGAACCTGTCCGCGTGTAGGTGTACCCCGTCTCGAGTTGGAGGTGATGCGGGGCCACCAGCGAAGGTCCGTTGGTAAAATCCGGCCGGTCCGGGTTGATCGGCTCCTGCACGCCGGAAGGATCCTCGGCGGCGAGTGGCGCGGCGAGCACGAGCAGGGCGACGGCGGCGAGCTGGCGGATTTTCATTGAGGCGGCTTCGCTGAACGCTCGGGCTCTACCACTACCCTGCGGCTGCATCTGCCACGTCCGACGGCTCATCGGACACATCCTATATCTCGGCGTGCATGCCCGGCGGCTCATCGGCCGCGCCCGACCTCAGCCGCGCCGGCGATGCGCACCACCCTACGAGCGAGGCCAATAGGAGGACCACTGCGGCCGGGATAAACGGGCTCCCTACAGAGAAGGCGGTGACGACTGACAAGGCCAAGAGCGTTGTCGAGCAGACGGTACAGATGACATACCGGCCCTGGAGGACACCGACGAATGCCGCCACGGCGAGGAGGCACAACAGCGTCAAAATAAAGACGCCCACTGGGCCCGCGTACTGGCGGAACGACTCGATACGATAGAGGGCATCACGGTCCGAGACCGCACCCGATGCCGTTCCTTCGTAGCCGGTCCAAACAACCGGGCTGAACCAGACGACGAGAAACGTTCCAAGGCACCAAATTGCTGCTGCAGCGGACAACAGACGCGCCGATTTGATCACAGCCTCATGAATTTGCATAGCGCTCCTGTGCCGGTGAGTATACCGAAGTAGCCCGGCAAGAGACATCGCTCCCCAGTACACGGACGTTGGCAGTCAATCCGAGCAGTCCGAACATCGCAGCACGAACCTCGGCGACGATCGGATCAACCCACGGGGCCTGCAATTCATCATGGGGCGTCGACATGTGAGAAATCCTCCGCAGGCTCCCTCGGAAGACTCTACCATTACCATGCGGGTCCATCTGCCACGTCAGCCTATAGGCTCCTCCCAATCTTCGAGCCTCAGGTTCGTCACCCGAGAGAAGCTCCCGGGCTATGCTCGCTCAAGGAGGTTCTTGGAAGAATTCCGCAGGATATGGATGCAGGCGTTTGCGTCCAAGAGGTACATCAGAGCTCGTCCCGGACTTCAAGCGGCAAGTGAGCTGGACGCTCGGGAGGCTTCCCCGGCCAGCCCCCGACTCGAGGGCGGCAGCGAAACGGACGGACCTTGCATTAGCGAAGCCACAAGCTTTCGAAAGTCTATGCGGGTGAGAAATTATTTGTCCGGTCCACGATTCTTGGAGCGACTTACGAAGGACATGGCGATGAAGATTACGGCGAAGGTTAGAGCGACTGCGTTTATTTCGCCGCTGCGAAAGTAGCCGACTGCCGCCGCGGCCAACGCCAAGAAGGCCGCGAAGAGCCACAGTAGGAAGAACTTGCGACTGGCTGGATTGACCATAGGCGTCTCCTGTTGAGCGGGGCCTAACCTATAGGTGAGCTTATGTGCACTCACCCGAGAATGCGGTGTGAGGCGTTGGTGCGCAGCCGTGATCACCGATTCGCTCGGCCAAGCCACCAAATAGCTTGCGAGAGACGTCTCCACATACACCGAAGGCTTCATTGTTTGATTCTACCGCCCCTCGCCACTCCGTGCCACACTCGGACTGCGCTCGGCGCAAGGGCATGGCAGGCGAGACGAATGACGTGGCGGAAGTGAAAACGGGCAGGCCAGGCCAGACAAATGGCGGGGCAGGAATGAAAACGGGCATGGCAGGCGAGACGAATGGCGTGGCAGGAGTGAAAACGGGCATGGCAGGCGAGACAAATGGCATGGCAGGAGTGAAAACGGGCGTGGCAGGTCAGACGAATGGCGTGGCAGGAATGAAAACGGGCATGGCAGGCGAGACGAATGGCATGGCAGGAGTGAAAACGGGCATGGCAGGTCAGGCGAATGGCGTGGCAGGAATGAAAACGGGCATGGCAGGCGAGACAAATGGCATGGCAGGAGTGAAAACGGGCGTGGCAGGCCAGACGAATGGCGTGGCAGGAGTGAAAACGGGCGTGGCAGGCGAGACGAATGGCATGGCAGGAATGAAAACGGGCGTGGCAGGCCAGACGAATGGCGTGGCAGGAGTGAAAACGGACGTGGCAGGCGAGACGAATGGCATGGCAGGAATGAAATCGGGCATGGCAGGCGAGACGAATGGCATGCCCGATTTCACTTCTGCCACGTCCAATCTCGGATCTGCCAGCACCTACCAGCCAAACCACCGCGCCCGCAGCAGGAACCCGAGCCGGGAGCTCAACGCCAGCCTGGGCGGCGAGGCGAGGAGGTCGCGGCTGGAGTCTTCGATCTCCGTCAGCAGGCGGAGGGCGCCCAGGAGGGCGAAGACGGCGGCGCGGCGGTAGCCGGATGGAAGGTCCGCCAGGCCGCGGGGCGCCTTGAGGAGGCGGCCCCGGAGACGTTCGCACTCTCGGCGGGCCGCGGCCATGAGCTGGGCGCGGTCCCACTGGCCGGCGTCCCTCTCCGGAACCTCGGCGGCCGGGAGGGGACAGCGCCGCCGGTCCACTTCATCTCCCAGGTGCTGGAGCGACCAGAGGCGCACGAGGGCGCTGGCCAGGCCGTCGATCTCCGCAGTGAGGCTCTTCTCCAGCAGGGCGGCGGCAATGCTCCGTCCCAGGCTGAGGGCGTCCACCTCGGCGTCGGCCACGGTGGCGGGCTGCCGCCGGAGGGCTCGCCGGCGGGCGCAGGCGGCGAGCTCGTCGAGCGCGTCGACGGGCCAGCGCCGGCGCTCGTTCTCCCGCGCCATGCGGAGGAAGATGGGCTGCCCCACGGGCTGGCCCGAGAGGGCGGCCTCGAGCGTCCACTCCCAGCGGTTGATCTGCGCCAGCCGCTCGCCCTCGACGCCATGCTGGCGGGCGAAGTCGAAGAGGGTGTGGGCGTAGGCGATGAGAGCCTGGGCCCGCCGGCGCTCCGTGGTGGGGAGGAGCACGAGAGCCGGCGCGAAGTCGCCCAGGACGGCGCGGGCGATGTCGGCACAGAGGCCGGCGGCCTTCTCTTCGTCGAAGTCCTCGGTGGGGCGGCTGACCTCGGCGTCAAGCCGGCTGTGGCGGCTGCGCGAGAGGGAGTCGGCACGCCAGTCCTCACCCTCCTTTCCCTCCGGCCGCTCGCCCTGCGGCGCCGCCGTTCGGGGGCCGGTGCCGAGGAGCGACTGGAGGGGAGAGGGGCGCGAAGGGGAGCCGTCCGGCGGGTTCATTGGGGCAAGGGTAGCAGGTGCGCGCCCGTAAGGACGTACACGGACAGGCGTGGACCAACACGGACTTTCACGGACAATCCTTAAGTCCTTGCCTTCCGTGTTCGTCCGTGTCTGTCCCTTGAGTCCGTGTTCTTTCTACGCCAGCAGACGCAACAGCTCGCGCTGCGGCTCGGCGCCGGTGATTTCGGCGGCCCCGGCCGTCAAGGCCACGTTGATCTCGCTGCGCACACCGAAGTCGCCCGGCAGGTAGATGCCGGGCTCGATGGAGAAGCCCGTCATCGGCAGGAGCTGGCGGGTGTCGTGGGTCTCCAGGTTGTCCATGTTGGCGCCCTGGCCGTGGTCGGTGATGCCGATCGAGTGGCCCGTGCGGTGAATGAAGTACTCGCCGTAGCCCGCTTTCTGAATCACCGCGCGGGTGGCGTCGTCCACTTCGAAACCGCGTACCGGCTGGTGCGGATAGCGGCTGCGAACCAGCTCCCAACCGGCGTCCCGGGCCGCGGCCACGATGGAGAAGATCTCCTGATGGCGGTCGGTGGGGGAGGCGGCGCAGACTCCCACCCAGGTGATGTCGGCGTAGACGCTCCCCGCCGTCTTCTCCTTGGCCCACAGGTCGATGAGCAGGAAATCGCCGGAGCGGATGACCGCCGACTTGTCCGGCCCGGGCTGATAATGGGGATCGGCGCTGTGGGCGTTGACGCCGACGATGGGGTCCGACTCGGCCCACAGGCCGACCTGCTCGAAGGCGTCCATGATGAAGCGCTGCACGGCGTACTCGTCGATCTCGTCGCCCTTGCGCAGCGTGGCGCCGACGCGGGCGAAGGCCTCGAGGGCGATGCGGTGCAGGTGGACGTTCGCCCGCCGGTGACCCGCGAGTTGCTCTGGGCTCCAGGTGGCGGCGAACGCTTGCGCGAGGTCGGCGGCCGAGACCAGCTCCACCCCGGCGGCGCGCACCAACTCGGCGGTGCCGGCGTCGAGGCGTGAGATGGTGGGCAGCTCGTTGTTGGGGCTGTACTGGGCGGCGAGGCGCTTGTGGCCGGAGACCAGCTTCGTCAGCTCTTCGCGGTTCTTCTGCCAGGTGGTGTAGGAGGACTTCGTGCCCGGCAGATGGTCGAGCATGGCGGGCTCGAGATCGTGGACGAGCTTCTTCGGCTCGCCCTCGCGGGGGATCAGGTAGTAGCACCGGCGGGTGACGAGCTTGCCCTCGCCGGAAAGCCCCAGGAGGTCGAGACCGACGGGATCGTTGAGCTGGAAGCAGGCGAAGAACCAGCCGTCGAGGCCGGCCTCGGCCAGGGCGGACTGAATGGCGGGAATGCGTTCGGCCAGCATGGCACCTCCCTTTCGAGGGGCGAATGGTATCAGACCGGCCGGCGGGGAGATTGCAGGGACGAGCGGGAGGGAGAAACGCAACGCGATTTCTCCTAGAATCGGCGCCTGATTTCTTGGACACCCGACAGAAAGGCAGGGATCGACTCATGAAAGCTATCCGTCGCGTAGCGCTGTCCGCGCTCGTTGTAGCCCTGAGCCTCGCCGCGTCGCTCCACGCCGCGGGCGAGGGAAGGATCGTCGGCACGGTGCTGGACGAGGCCAACGCGCCGATCGAGGGCGTGAAGGTGACTCTCACCCGCAAGGGCACCGGCTACAAGCTGGAGAAGGTCAGCGACAAGAAGGGGCAGTTCATGCTGCTCATCCTGGACGCGACCCAGGAGTATCAACTCCACCTCGAAAAGCAGGGGTACAAGCCCTACGAGGGACCGCTGAAGCCCAAGCTGGAAGATACGATGCGGACCAGCTACACCCTGGTCAAGGCCGAGCAGGCCGCGGCGGCGCCCAAGGAGCTGTCGGGCAACGACAAGGCCATCGCCGCCTACAACGAAGGGGTGACCCTGCTGAAGACCAACGATCTGGCCGGCGCGGCACCGAAGTTCGAGCAGGCGGCCACCTTGGACCCCAAGCTGGCCGAGGCCGTCGGGGCCCTCGCCGACGTCTATCTGGAGCTGGGCCGCAACCCCGAGGCGCTCGGGGCGGCCGACCGCTATCTCGCCCTGAAGCCGAGCGATCCCCGCGGCCTGCGGGCCCGCTACGACGCGCTCAAGGCCACGGGCGACAACGAAAAGGCGCGGGCGACGCTGGAGGCCCTGGCGCTGGCCGATCCCAAGGGAGAGGGCACGGCGGTGCGCTACTTCAACGAGGGCGCCGAGCTGACGCGAGCGGCAAAGTACGACGAGGCCGCGGTCTGGTTCGAGAAGGTGGTGGAGATTTCGCCCGCCGAGCCCAAGTTCTCCAAGGCCCACTACGTTCTCGGGTTGACCTACGCCAAGGACGACAAAGATCCGGCGAAGAAGGCGCGGGCCAAGGAGCAGCTCCAGACCTTCCTCCAGATGGCTCCCAACGACGCGGACGCCGGAACGGCGAAGCAGCTTCTGGATTATTTGAAGTAGAGCACTGAAGTAGAGCGTCTGCCCTCCTCCCGCTCCTCTCCTCAGAGAGAGGGGCGGGAGGTGACCCGCCGGATTCCTGGAGACATCCCCATGAGCACCATTTTTCTGCTGATGTTCTCGAACATTTTCATGACCTTCGCCTGGTACGGGCACTTGAAATACGGCCACGGCTGGCCGCTCTGGAAAGCGATCCTGGTCTCATGGTCGATCGCGCTGATCGAATACTGCCTGGCGGTGCCGGCGAATCGCCTCGGCTATGGCGAATTCTCGGGATTCCAGCTCAAGATCATTCAAGAGGTCATCACGCTCGTCGTCTTCGTCGCCTTCGCGGTCCTGTTCCTGAAGGAGAAAGTGGCGTGGAACTATCTCGTGGCGTTCGCCTGTCTCGGCGCCGCCGCGTTCTTCGCGTTTGCGTTCAAGGCACCCGGACCGGGCGTCTGAACGGGCACGCTGGGGGAAGGCTTACAGCGGCAGCCGCAGCAGCGCCTCGCAGCCGGGCTCGGGGGTGCGGTTCTCCAGGGTGAGGGTGCCGCCGTGGGCCTCGGCGATCTGCCGGGAGAGGGCGAGGCCGATGCCCGTTCCGCCCGGCTTCGTGGTGTAGAAGGGAACGAAGAGGTTCTCGGTGTTCGAGAGGCCGGGGCCCTCGTCCTCCACCCGCACCTCGACGTGCGTGCCGTTCCTCAGCCAGCCCACACCGACGCCGCCGCCGGTGAGCAGGGCGGCGTCGACGGCGTTGCGGATCAGGTTGATGAGGAGCTGCTCGATCTGGTCCGGGTCCGCTTCCAGGGTTACCTCGGGGCCGCGTTCGACGAAGACGGGGAGGCGCGTCTCCAGAACGGCGGTGCGCTGGATGAGCCGCGACAGCTCGCAGGGGGCAGGCTGCGGGGGAGGGAGGCGGGCGAGGCGCGCATACGCCGCCATGAAACGGATCAGCGCCTCCGAGCGGTTGCCGATCACCTCCAGGCCGCGTCCCATGTCCTCCTTCCAGTCCTCGGGCGCCGGCTCGCGGGTCAGCAGGCCGGCGAGGGTCGAGGCCATGGAGTGAATGGGCGCCAGCGAGTTGTTGAGCTCGTGGCCCAGCACCCGGATGAGGCGCTTCCAGGCCTGCCGCTCCTCCTCGCGCAGGGTGCGGGAGAGATCGGAGATCACCAGCAGGCGGTGCGGCAGGCCGCCTTCCCGAAAGGTGGAGCTGCGCACCTCCCAGCGCCCTGGTCCGGTGGCGAAGGTGCGGGAGAGGACAGGCGACGTCTCGGTCTCCAAGAGGTCGGCAAGCCCGAGCTCCGCCTCGGTGCGGCCGACGAGCCGCTCGTTCGGCTCGCCCAGCAGGCGCTCGCCGGCGCGGTTGACCAGCCGCAGCTTACCGGAGTCGTCGAAGGCGAACACGGCGACATCCACCTCCGCCACCACGCGGTGGAGCAGGGCCGCCGCCTCCACCGCTCCCAGCCGCTGCTCGCGCAGCACCTCGCCGATGGCGTTGACCTCGTCCACCACGTGCGCCAGGGCGTCCGGCTCCCGGGGAGGATGGGCGCGCTGGGAGAAATCCCCCTCGCGCAACGCCGAGAGGAGGTTGGCGAAGGTCTGCAGCGGCCGCACCACCTTGTCGCGCAGCTTGAGGGCGAACCAGACCCAGAAGTAGAGGACGAACAACGTCACCGTCAAGCGCAGCCTGAGGCTGTGCTTGTCGTAAAAGACGAAGAACAGGGAGAGGACGGCGCCGGGAAAGCCTGTTCCCAGAGCCAGGAGAAGAACGCGGTCCTCGAAGGCGAGGGCCGGCCGGGCGCGGCGGAAGAGGCCCCGGAAGGCGATGCGGCGCGGCCTTCGTCGTATCGCCACTTCCTCGGGCTCAGAGGCCATGCTTCTCCAGGCGGCGGTAGAGGGCGCTGCGGGAAAGCCCCAGCGCCTGCGCCGCCTGGCTGATATTGCCGTAGCGGGCGAGCGCCTTTTGGATGAGGACTTTCTCCACGTCTTCGAGCGTCAGATCCTCGAGCCGCGGCGGCGCGGCAGTGGGGGAGATGGACTCGAGCCCCAGGTCCTGGACCCGCACCCAATCGCTGCGGCCCATCAGCACCCCCCGCTCGACGGCGTGATCGAGCTCGCGTACGTTGCCCGGCCAGGGGTGCGCCAGCAGGGCGGCCCGCGCTCCCTCCTCGAAGCCGCGGAACGTCTTGCGGTAGCGTTGGGCATGCTGGCCGAGGAAGTGCTTCGCGAGTTGGAGAATGTCCGCCTGGCGCTCGCGCAGAGACGGCAGGCGAATCTCCACCGTGTTGAGGCGGAAGAGGAGATCCTGCCGGAAGCGGCCGGCGGCCACCTCCTCCCGCAAGTCGGCGTTGGTGGCGGAGAAGACGCGCACGTTGGCGGTGCGGGTCTTCGAGGAGCCCAGGCGCTCGAACTCGCCCGTCTCCAACACGCGCAGGAGCTTGGCCTGCTGGGCGAGCGAGATGTTGGCGATCTCGTCGAGGAACAGGGTGCCGCCGTCGGCCAGCTCGAAGCGGCCCACACGGTCGGTCTTGGCGTCGGTGAAGGCACCGCGGACGTGGCCGAAGAGCTCGCTTTCGAAGACGGCTTCCGAGAGCCCGCCGGTGTTCACCGTCACCATTGGGATGTCGCGCCGCTCCGAGACGGCGTGAAGGGCGCGGGCCACCACGCCCTTGCCCGTGCCGTTCTCGCCGGTGACGAGGACGTTGGCTTCCGACGGGCCGACGCGGGCGATGAGCTCCATCACCGGCAGCATTTCAGCCGACTCGGCGATCAGCGTGGGGTCTGCAGGACCCCGCAGGAGCTCGTTCTCGGCTTCCAGCCGTTGGCCGCGGCGCAGTGCCCGGCGCAGGTCGGTCTGGGTGCGCAGGATGGAGACCAGGCGAGCGTTGTCCCACGGCTTCTCGACGAAGTCGCGGGCGCCATGGCGCATCGCCTCGACGGCCAGGCCGACGTTGGCCCAGGCGGTCATCACCACCACCGGCAGGGTGTCGTCGACGGCGCGCAGGCGGGCCAGCAGCTCGATTCCCTCGCGGCCGGAGGTGGTGTCGCGGGTGTAGTTGAGGTCCATCAACACCGCCTCGAGCTCGCGGCTGGTGACGGTCTGGAGGACCTCCGCCGGCGAGGCGGCGGTCACGGTGTCGAAACCCTCCCCCTTGAGCAGCAGCCGCAGCGCCTCGCGAACCTCCAGCAGGTCATCCGCGATGAGCACGCAGGGCTTCGAAAAGATGGTGTTCATCGACGGGCAGTATAGAGCGCCTCCAGCGGGGACCCCTCATCACCCCGAAGAGGGTCGGGTGATGAGGGGCTCGGCGTCCTGGTCGGTTTGGCCTGACCTATTGTCTGGGAGCTCTCGCCGCCAGGCCGCTTGGGGCCACTGCAGGCGGAGGAGCCCCATTGGCTGGCGCCTTCTCAGAGCAGGGGACATCGACGTGGATGACCACGCCGCGCGGAACGGGCTGCCCGCGGCCCTCCACCTGCACGTCCCTTTGGAGCGGGAACCGGAACACGGCGTTCTTGACGAGGAACCGCTCGCTGTCGGTAATGATCGGGAAATCGCCGGACACCTCGAGCATCCCGTGCTGCAGGTAGAGAGCCGATCGGTAGTTGTAGGGAATCGTGTACGTGTAGCCCTCGCCGTAGCTGTCCGACTGGGTGATCGAATGCTCGAAGTTCGCCTCGATCGTGCCCTCGACCTTGTAGACGAGCACGTCACCCGACACTTTGGCCGAAATCTTGCCACCGACTTTGTCCGACCAGGAGATCTGCACATTCCGGTTCGAGTTCAGCACGAACAGGCGATTGGGGTCGGTAGGAGGACACGAATCGGCCCAGTTGGTGAGCGACTGCCAATCGTTGCGGTCCGCGAGGAAGGCGCTGCTCTTCTGGGTTCGGGTCCAGGCGCAGCGTGGAGTGTCGGTGATCTTGCAGTTGTCGGCGATCAACTGGGCGGCCCGAGCCGCGTTGGCGGAGTTGGAGGCATCGATCACCTGCACCTCCTTGGCCGTGACCTTCCAGTGCGGCTTGGAGGTAGGTCCGCTTCCCGTGAAGGAGGACGCGCAGGAGAAAGGAGCTGCGGCGGCCGGGTCCGTGGAGCCGGACTGCTTGATCTCGCAGCCGATCCTGGGGGCGCCGATCATCGGTACCTTCACGGCGCCGTCGACCCAATAGCCGCCGGGCACCCACTCGCCACTCCCGTTCGGAACCAGGATGTCGTAGTGGAAGGAGAAGGCGGTGTCGAAGTTATGGAAATCCATAGAGTCATGAAGACTCGCGTAGCAGAACGAATACGACTTGTTGTCGGATACCTGCTCAGGGATTGCGGCGAATCCAGCACACAGGGTGATGTACGAGTAATCGACTCCGTTCCAGGTTTTTTCGAAGTTGGTGAGCTTCAACCGCACGCCCTCGCCGGTCGCAATCTCCGACTCGACCCAACTGGTGAAACGCTTTCCGCCATGTTGGACGATTTTCAACTCCGGCTTCGGCGGTTCCTCGCTGCTTGTGTAACCCGGCGCTGCGAAACCAAAGACGGCCACGACAACCGCGAGCGCCCTGATCCTGCCAGTTCCCTGAGCGTCCATGTGATCTCCTCCGATTTCGGCCGCACACCGATCGAGTCCCGCAAGCAACAGGCTTCAATGCCACACATGCGCTCCCGCCACGGCGGCCTGATGGTATAGACGACCATAATTTGGTAGATCCTACCTGGCTGCCATGCCCGGGGTCAACCATGGTTTTGGGCAAAAAAAGGGCTGCCGCAATCGGGGCGGCAGCCTTCAAAGGCGCGCGAACATCACCCGTCCACGATGGACGGGGTACCTATTTCCTGTTAAGCCACTTCAAATCCGCTCTGCTGGAGCTCCCGCTTCTCGGCCTCGCGCTGGGCTCCCGTCTCTTCCTCGACGACGCGGCCGTCGAAGAGATGGATGGTGCGCTGGGCATAGCGGGCGAACCGCGGGTCGTGGGTGACCATGCAGATGGTCGCCCCTTCCTTGTGCAACTCCTCGAGCAGCTCCATCACCGACTCGCTGTTGCGCGAGTCGAGGTTGCCGGTGGGCTCGTCGGCGAGCAGGATCGACGGCTTGCCGACCACCGCGCGGGCCACGGCCACGCGCTGCTGCTGGCCGCCGGAAAGCTGCGAGGGATAGTGCTTCATGCGATGCGACATGCCCACCCGTTCCAGGGCCACCTGCACCCGCTCCCGCCGCTCCTTGGCGGCCATGCCGCGGTAGGTGAGGGGAAGCTCGACGTTCTCGTACACCGTGAGGTCGCCGATCAGGTTGAAGGCCTGGAAGATGAAGCCGATCTCCCGGTTGCGGATGCGGGCCCGCTCCGAGAAGGAGAGGTCGGCCACCTGCTTGGTGTTCAGGCAGTACTTGCCGTCGCTGGGCGTGTCGAGCAGGCCCAGAATCGAGAGCAGGGTGGTCTTGCCGCAGCCCGAGGGCCCGGCGATGGAGACGTACTCACCGTTGCGGATCTCCATGTGGATGCCGGAGAGCGCATGGGTCTCGACCTCGTCAGTCATGAAGACCTTGGTGACGCCGTCCAGGCTGATCAGCGACTCGGAATTCGTACTCATCGGTCTCTCTCCCTTGGCTTGTTTTAGTTCAGACGGATCTTGTTGTAGCCGTCCTGCGCCGAGGTGTCCGACAGGATCACCTTGTCACCGACCTGCAGCCCTTTGACGATTTCCACCGTGTTGACGGAGACGCGTCCCAGCTCCACCTGGACCCGCTCCGCCCGCTTGCCGTTTTCCACCAGCTTGAACATCTCGATCTTGCTGTTGGCCGAGCCGTAGGCCGGCCGGCCGACGTAGAGCACATTGGGCAGCCGCTCGATCTCGATCGTACCGTCGACCGAGATATCCGGCCGGGCGCCCTTCGGCAGCTCGCCATCCAGTGCCACGTCGACGATCACCGTGCCATCCACCGCCGAGGGCGCCACCCGGAGCACGTGGCCGGAGATGAGGCCGTTGCGGGTGTCGATCGAGGCCAACTGGCCCGCCAGCACGTCCTTGGCCTGCACCTCGGGGACCTTGAGCTCGGCCTTCAGGCTCTCCGGCCGCGCCACCTTGGCGAGGACCGTGCCCGGCGTCACCCGCTGGCCGACCTGCACGGGGAGCTCCTGGAGCACGCCGTTGATGCCGGCCCGCACCTTGAGGGATTCCACCTGCCGCCGCTTCAGCTCATAGGTGCCGCGGAACTGGTCCACCCGCGCCCGCTGGGCGGAGAGCTGGGCGTCCGACGAGCGCTTGCTCTGCTGATAGCGGTCGACCTCGGTCTTCGCCTGCTTGAGAAGCTGGTCGGACTTGAGGCGCGACAGCTTGAAGTTGAGCTCGGGGATCAGACCGTCCTTCGCCAGCCGCTGGTCGGCTTCCACTTGCAGCTTGGCCTGGTCGGATGCCGACTGTGCCGAGGTGACCGAGGCCTGCTGGGCGAGGAGATCGCTCTCGAGCTTGGCCTTCAGGTTGTCGTAGTCGGCCTGCGACGCCTTGACCTGCGATTCGGCCTCGAGAGCGTTCTGCTCCAGTGTCGGATCCGTCATCTCCAGGAGGACCGTGTCCTCCTTTACCTGCACGCCGGGGAGGGCTGGAATGCGCTCCACGTGGCCTTCGACCGGCGCCGAGATCCAGCGCACGTCCACCGGCACCAGGGTGCCCGGGCCGCGCACCTGCCGCAGCATCTCCCCGCGCTTGACCTGGTCGATCAGCAGGGTTTCCGCCGCCACAGTCGGCGCCGCCGGCTCCAACCGTCGCAGGAAGACGGTGATCAGGAGGACAACCGCCAAGCCTGCAACGATGAAGACCGTCCGCCGCAGGCGGCGCTTCTGTGCTTGTCCACTACGAGGTATGTCCATGCCCATAATTTGTTTTCTCTCCAGTCCATCTACGCATCACGCGTGCCAAGGTTTCAGCGGTCGTAAGTGCTTGCAGCGCCGAATTTTAAGTGTTCTTGCACGGGCCGGTTTTGTTCACTCGCGGGAATCATCCGTCCCATAACCGGACACTGTGCTAGTCTTTGAAAAGAACCTATGAGCGCCGAGCAGCACCGCCAATTCGCTTCCACCGTCCTCGGCTTCGCCGTGCTCACGGTGAGCGACAGCCGGCGTCCTGAAGACGATACCGGCGGTCGTACAATCCGCGAAATGGCTGAAGCTGGCGGACATCGCATCGAGGATTCTACGCTTGTCCGCGACGATGTGTCAGCGATTCGTGCCGCCTTGCGAGGGATGCTGGCACGCCCCGGGGTCGACGTGGTGGTGGCTACCGGCGGCACCGGCTTCTCGCCCCGCGATCTGACGCTGGAGGCGGTCGAGCCCCTCTTCGATCTTGCGATCGAGGGATTCGGCGAGCTGTTCCGGATGCTCTCCTACAACCAGGTGGGTGCCGCGGCGATGCTGAGCCGAGCCGCCGCGGGCCTGATCGGCGACCGGGCGGTGTTCCTTCTTCCCGGTTCGCCGAAGGCGGTAAAGCTGGCCATGGAAATGTTGATCCTGCCCGAGGCGGGCCACCTGCTGGGCCAGGCGCGGCGGCCCTCCTCACTTTAGGAGTCGGTTCCTACCTTCTTCGTCCGCTGATCATCCGCCAGAGGATCAGCAGGACGATCGCGCCCAGGACGGCGATGAAAAAGCTGCGAATGTCGAAGCCCGAGATACCGCCGAAGCCGAACGTGGTGGCCAGAAATCCGCCGAGCACGGCGCCGATGATACCGATGATGATGGTGATGATGCAGCCGCCGGGGTCTCGCCCCGGCATCAGGAACTTGGCGACGCCCCCGGCGATCAGCCCGAACACGATCCACGACAGAAGCCCCATCACGTGCATTGTCCGTTTCTCCTTTTCGTCAGCGGTTCATTCCTGGCCGATCTCGGTCTGCCAGACTCGTGCCAGACCCTCTGCCCTTCGCGGACTATAGAATGTCCCCGCCATGGCCGAGACGAGCCCCAACCCCCCGCCCAGCGACCGTTCCCGCCTGTTCCTGATCGACGGGTACTCGAACATCTTTCGCGCCTTCTACGCCATCCGTAATCTCTCCAATTCGCGGGGCGAGCCGACGAACGCCGTCTACGGCTTCGTCCAGATGCTGCGCAAGCTCCTGCGCGAGGACAACCCCGAGCTGGTGGGGGTGGCGCTCGACGTGGGAAAGACCTTCCGCAATGAGAAGTACGAGGACTACAAGGCCAACCGCCGGCCCATGCCCGAAGACCTCGCGAGCCAACTCCCATGGATCCGCCGGGTGCTGGAGGCCTACCGCATCCCCATCCTGGAGCTGGCGGGCTACGAGGCGGACGACGTGCTGGGGAGCCTCTCCTGCCGGGCGGCGGAAGCTGGGTACGACGTCGTCCTGGTCTCGGCGGACAAGGATCTCATGCAGCTCGTCGAGCCCCGCGTCTCCCTCTACCACACGGGCCGCAACAAGCTGTATGGGCCCCAGGAGGTGACGGAGGACTTCGGCGTGCCGCCGGAGAAGGTGGTGGACGTCCTGGCCCTGATGGGCGACTCGATCGACAACATCCCCGGCGTGCCGGGCATCGGCGAGAAGGGCGCGAAGTCGCTCATCCAGGAGTACGGCTCGCTCGACGAGCTGTTGGCCAGGGCCGGCGAGATCACCCGCAAGGCCTATCGCGAAGGTCTGCTCGCCAACGAGGCGCAGGCCCGGCTGTCGAAGGAGCTGACCACCATTCACACCAACCTCGAGATCCCCTTCGATCCCGAGGCCCTGCATCACGATCCGCCGGACACGGACGCCCTGCGCAAGCTGTTCACCGAGCTGGAGTTCTTCTCCCTGGTCGAGGAGCTGGGGCCGGCGGACGCGCTGGGAGGGGCCGGCGGTGGCGGCGTGACCGGCGGTGAGGAGCATCCCGCCGCCGAGGAGGCGACGACGCCCGAAGCGTGGAACGCGGGGGTGGCGAAGCTCGCGGGCGAGGTTCATATTGCCATCTTGGGCGAAGAGCCCCCCCTGGCCTTGGCCGTCACCGCGGAGGAGGGGAGCCCGGTCGTCTACGCCGATTTCCGCCGCGACGGCATGCGGGAGGCGGCGCTCGCCTCCCTCGACCGCTGGCTGGCCGATCCCGGGACCCGTCTCGCCGGCCACAACCTCAAAGAGGTTCTGCGCGCCTGCCCGAAGGGCGCGCTCTGCCGGGCGGCGCTGTTCGACTCCATGCTGGTCTCCTACCTTTTGAAGCCCTCCGTCCACGGCCACTCCTTGGATGAGCTGGCTCTGGAGCGGCTGGCCCGCAAGCCCCTGACTCCCAAGGACGTCGGCTGGGACCGCGGTCAGGAGCCGGCGGTGGGCGACTCGCGCCTCGCGGCCTATGCCGGCGAGCAGGTGCTCCTCTCCCGCCGCCTCGCCGGTGCGATGCGCCGCGAGCTGGAGGTGAGCCCCCTTGCCAAGGTCTACGACGAGATCGAGGTTCCCCTCGTTCCCGTCCTCGTCGGGCTGGAGGAGGCGGGCATCCTGCTCGACGTCGGCTATCTGAAGCGGATGTCCGAGGAACTGGGCCAGGAGATCGCGACGCTGGAGGAGGATATCTACAAACAGGCCGGCGAACGGTTCAACCTGGGCTCGCCGCAGCAGCTCGGCGTCGTCCTCTTCGAGCACATGGGGCTGCCCGTGCTGAAGCGGACGCAGAAGACCAAGAGCTATGCGACGGGCGCCGAGATCCTGGAAGAGCTGGCCGTGCGGGGCTTCCCCATCGCCCAGAGCCTGCTGCGCTGGCGCGAGCTGACCAAGCTGAAATCCACCTACGTGGACGCCCTGCCCGCCCTCGTGGCCCCGGACGGCCGCCTCCACACCCGCTTCAACCAGGCGGTGGCGGCCACGGGCCGGCTCTCCTCGGCCAACCCCAATCTGCAGAACATCCCCGTGCGCACCGAGCTCGGACAGCGCATCCGCAAGGCGTTCATCGCGCCCCCGGACTACGTCCTCCTGGTGGCGGACTACAGCCAGATCGAGCTTCGCATCCTGGCCCACATCGCCGAGGAGGCGGAGCTGATCCGCGCCTTTCTGGCCGGCGAGGACATCCACCGTGCCACGGCGGCCATCATCTTCGGCTCCTCCCCGGATCTGGTGACCTCGGAGCAGCGCCGGGCGGCCAAGACGATCAACTTCGGCATCCTCTATGGCATGAGCGCCTTCGGCCTTTCCCAGGCCCTGGGTATTCCCTCCAAGGAGGCCGACAGGTTCATCAAGGCTTATTTGGACCGGTACCCCGGGGTCCGCCGCTATGTCGAGGAGACGCAGGCGAGCGCCGAGAAGGAGGGAAAAGTCACCACCCTCTACGGCCGGGTGCGCTGGCTGCCGGACATTCAGAGCAAGAACTGGAATCTGCGGGAAAACGCCCGCCGCATGGCCATCAACGCCCGCATCCAGGGCACCGCCGCGGACCTCCTGAAGATTGCCATGATCGCGATCGACCGCCGTGTGAGGGAGGAGTTCCCGGATAGCCAGCTCCTTCTAACCGTCCACGACGAGCTGGTGCTGGAGGTTCCGGAGAAGGACGCCGAAGCCGTGGCGGCGCTGGTGAAGAAAGAGATGGAAGGAGTCGCCAGCCTCGCCGTGCCGCTGGAGGTGGAGGTGGGCTGGGGGAAGAGCTGGTACGAGGCGAAGGGGTAGGGTAGAGCGCCATTCCTACTCCGCCCGCAACGCCTCCACCGGGTCGATCTGAGTCGCCCACTGCGAGGGGATGTAGGTGGAGAACAGGCCCGCCAGCCCCAGGACCAGGGCGACTCCCAGGAAGGTGGCGGGGTCGGTGACGTTGATCGCGTAGACGAGGCTCGCCAGAAGGCGCGTCAGGGCGAGAGCGGCGGCGAGCCCCAGGGCCATGCCGAGAAGCACGGGGACCATTCCTTCCCGGATGACCAGCGACAGGACCTTTCCCTGATCCGCTCCGAGGGCCATGCGGATTCCCACTTCCCGGTGGCGGCGGCGGACGGCATAGGCCACGACGCCGAAGATGCCGACGCCTGCCAGAAGGAGCGCCATGGCCGCGAAGCCGGTGAGGAGACGGGCGCGGAAGTGGGTTTGGGCGAGATCGTCCGTCAGGAAGCCGTCCATCGTCCGCACCTCGGCAGGAAGGCCTGGATCGAGGGCCTTCGCCGTTTCTCGCAGCCGCTGACCGATCCCCGGTCCCGTTGCCTGGACGACCACCGACATCTTCCAGGTGCGCATCGGCCGCTGGACGAAGGGGAAGTAGATCTCGGGAACGGGATCGCCGCTCAAGCCCCGGTGGTGGACATTGCCCACGATGCCGATGACGGTCGCCTTCTCCTTGACGCCATCCATTCCCGGAATGGTGACGCGGCGGCCCAGAGCCTTGACAAGGCCTCCGAGATCGTGGGCCAGGCGCTCGTTGACCAGGGCGATATGGGGCGCATTGGGCGCGTCCGGCCCCAGGTCCGCCGGGAACGTCTGGCCGCTCAGCATCGGGATTCCCATGGCCGCGAAGTAGTCGCCGCCCGCCAAGCGGTAGTGAGCGTTGAGGGTCTGGCCTGGAGCCTCGCCGGCCTGGTCCTCCAACTCCAGGGTACCGTTGGAGGTGCGGTCGGCGAGCGGCAGCTCGTTGACGGCCCCCACCCGGCGCACGCCCGGCAGGGCCGCAGCCCGCTCCAGGAGCTGGCTGAAGAAGCGCGACCGCCACTTCGCGTCGTCGTAGCGAGAGCCCGGCAGGCCGCTCATGGCGAAGCGCAAGACGGTGACGCCGCGAGGCTGGAATCCAGGATCCACCTGCTCCAGCCGCCAGGCGCTGCGCAGCAGCAGGCCCGCTCCCACCAGCAGCACGAAGGCCACGGCCACTTCGGCGGCGATCAGCATCCGCATCCCGCGCCGCCCCTCTGTGGTGCCGCGCCCGCCCACCGAAAGGGCCGTTCGGAGATCCTGCCGCGAGGCCCGCAGGGCGGGGGCGAGACCGCAGAGGAGGCCCACGGCCAAGGCCACACCGAAGGTGAAGAGGAGGACGGCGCCGTCGACGCGAAAGCTCGCCGGGTCGAGCACCCGGGCCGGAGCCAGGCCGGCGAGGAAGCGGCTGCCACCCGCCGCGAGGGCCAGCCCGAGGGCGCCGCCCAGCAGCGAGAGAAGGATGCTCTCCAGCACGAACGGCCGGATGAGCGCCAGCCGGTTCGCCCCCAGCGCCAGCCGCACCGTGGCCTCGCCGCGCCGCGCCAGGGAGCGGGCGAGGAGGAGGTTGGCCACGTTGGCGCAAGCGATGAGGAGGACGAAGGAGACGGCGCCCAGCAGCAACAGGAGTACCGGCCCGGTGGGGCCGAGCAGGTCGCGGCGCAGAGAGACGACCTCCACGCCGTTCTCCCCGTCATCGGCCGGGTAGTCGTGGGCCAAGGCTGTTTGCACGGAGCTCATGTCGGCCTGCGCCTGCTCGACGGAGACGCTGGGTTTCAACCGTCCCACGACGCTGTAGTTGTGGGCTGAGCGCGCGGCTCCGTCGTCTGTAGGAAGGGGGAGCCAGACCTCCGCTTTCTCGGGATAGGCGAACCCGGGAGGCATGACGCCGATCACCGGGAAGTCGACGCCTTCCAGGCCGAGCGTCCGCTCCAGGACCCTGGGATCGCTCTGGAAGATCCGCCGCCACACGCCGTGGCTGATGACGACGCCGCGCGGGCCGTTATTGACCAGCTCTTCGGCGCTGAACGTTCGCCCCAGCCGGGGAGATACTCCAAAAGCAGCGAAGAAGTCGCGGGTGACGTAGCCCGCCGGCACGCGGGCGGGATTTGGACCGCCGGAGACGTTGACCGGCGCTTCGGCGAAGGCCGCCATGTGCTCGTAGGTGCGGTTGCGCGCCGCCCAGTCGAGGGCGTCGAGCATCGAGACCGAGACGTGGTGGAACTCCTTGTAGGTCTGCCAGAGCAGGGTCACCCGGCCAGCCTCGGGATAGGGGAGAGGCTTCAGATAGGCGGCGTTGACCGCCGTGAACATCGTCGCCGTGCCGCCGATCCCCAGGGCGAGCGTCAACACGACGGCGGCGGTGAACCCGGGAGCGCGCGAAAGGCTGCGGGCGGCGAGCGCGAGGTCGTGGCGGAGAGTTTCGATCACGTCAGCTATCTCCTTCTCCAACGTCAGATCCGTTGATTGCAGTACGCTCCGGAGAGTATGAAGGTTGCAGAGACCCTGCCCCCGCCGAAGGTGCGGATCGGCATCTCCTCCTGCCTTCTGGGCCAGGAGGTGCGCTACAACGGAGGCCACAAGCGGGACGATTTTCTCGCCGATACCTTCGGCCCATTCGTGGAGTGGGTGCCGGTCTGCCCGGAGGTGGAGTTGGGGATGGGTGTACCGCGGCCGGCCATCCGCCTGGAGCGCATCGGCGGCGACGTGCGGCTGTTGATGCCGAGCACGGGGGCCGATCTCACGGATGCCATGCGCGACTTCTCCCGCGGCCGGGTGGAGGCGTTGGCCGCCCTGGGCCTCGACGGCTACGTGCTCAAGAAGGACTCGCCTTCCTGCGGTATGGAGCGGGTACGGATCTACCACGATGCCGGAGCCCCATCGAAAGACGGCCTCGGCCTCTTCGCCGAGGCGCTTCTCGCCCGGCTGCCGTATCTACCTGTCGAGGAGGAGGGGAGACTCAACGATCCCCGGCTGCGCGAGAGCTTCGTCACCCGCGTCTTCGTCCATCACCGCTGGCAGGAGGGCGAGAGGGAAGGCTGGACGCGGGCCAGGCTCATGCGGTTCCACGAGCGGCACAAGTTCCTTCTCATGGCCCGCAATCAGGCCGCCATGCGCCGGCTGGGTAAGCTGCTGGGTGAGGCGGGCCGGAACGCCTCTATCCGCGATCTGGCGGCGGATTATCAGGAGGAACTGACCTCAGTCCTCAGCCGCCCCGCAACACGCCGCGGCCATACCAACGTCCTCCACCATCTCCTGGGCTTCGTCTCGGACGGCTTGGATTCTGAGGACCGCGCCGAGTTGGTCGAGACGATCGAGCGCTACCGCCTGGGCCTCGTGCCGCTCGTCGTTCCTCTGACCCTGATTCGCCACCAGGTGCGGCGGCAGAAGGCCGAGTACCTGCGGGACCAGATCTACCTGGAGCCTCATCCTCACGAGTTGATGCTGCTCAACGCTGTGTGACCTCCGCCTTGCCTGCCCCGGCTCGATGCTGGCATTATGGCCGCCCTGAAGGAGGAGGCAACTTTGAGAAAATCCAGCTCGATCGTTCTTGGCGCCGCGCTCTTCGTGGCCGCCGCGCCGGCTTTTGCCGGCATTCACTACAAGTCCACCACAAAGTCGGACGGTCCCCGGGGACAAGGCAACGAAGTGCAGGTGGAAGGCTGGGTCGCCGGCGAGAAGGCGCGGGTGGAGTTCAAGGATTCCACGAGCCCGAATCCGGTCACCCAGAAGGGCACCTATCTGCTCACCAAGGACGGCGGCAAGACCCTCTATCTGGTCAACCCCGAGGAGAAGACCTACGCCGTGCTGGACCTCAGCGCCATGCTGGGCACCGTGGGCACCGTCATGAACGGCATGGGGCCGCTGCTGAAAATCCAGTTCTCCGAGCCCAAGGTGGAGAAGCTCGCGGACGAGGACGGCGGCACGGTGGCCGGCGTACCCGCCCATCACACCCAATACCGCACCTCCTACACCACGACAGTGAAGGTGCTCGGCATGGGCCGGTCGAGCTCCGTGGTGACCGAGCAGGACTTTTGGACGACCACCAAGCTGGTGGACCCCGGGATGGGAGTCTGGCTGCGGGCCGAGCCACCGAGGACCGGCAACCCCGACTTCGACCGCCTCCTGACGGCTGAGAAATACAAGCTTCAGGGCTATCCGCTGAAGATGGTCACCGTCACCACCAACACCGATTCGAAGAACGGCAGAGTGACCACCTCGCACAGCTCCATGGAGGTGACGCAGCTCGAAACCAGCGCCACCGTGCCGGCGAGCAGCTTCGAGCTTCCCGCGGGCTACAAGGAGACCCAGTTAATGTCCACCAAGCCCGAGGGCGTGCGCGAGTGAGCGGCGGCGGGCGCCCCGAGGGCGAGCGGCTGGGGAGCCGCGAGATTTTTCGCGGCAACACGGTGAAGCTGGACCTCGACCGGGTGCGCCTGCCCAACGGCAAAGAGATGGACTTCGAGATGATCCGCCACGTCGGCGCCGCCGCCGTGGTGCCTTTGGCGTCGGACGGCACCGTGCTCCTCGTCCGCCAGTACCGCTATGCCACCGGCGGATATCTATTGGAGATCCCCGCCGGCAAGCTCGATCCGGGCGAGGCGCCGGAGGCCTGCGCTGCGCGCGAGCTCGCCGAAGAAACGGGCTTCCGCCCGGCGAAGCTGGAACCGCTGGGCTGGATCTGGACGACTCCCGGCTTCACCGACGAGAAAATCTGGCTCTTCCTCGCCACCGGGCTCGAACCGGCGAAGCAGGCGCTGGAGGACGACGAGGTGCTCTCTTTGGAGCGCCTGCCACTCGGCGACGCCGTGGAGAAAGCCATTCGCGGCGAGATTCACGACGGCAAGACGGTATGTGCGCTGCTTCGGGTGGCGGCGCGCGGGCCTAATCCTTGACCAGCAAAAACTCCTGAATGCCGTGCCGCAGCAGGAAGGAGCGGTCGACGCGGAACCCCTTGAAGATGTCGGTGATCTCCAGTGGGGCGTAACGCGGCGACGGGCGCTCGGCGGACGTCCGCCGCTCGTAGATCAGGTGCTGCTCGTCCTGGATCTTGAAGCGGAAGGGCTGGGCCGGCATCGTCTTGAGGATGGACATCAGCGCGAAGAGCCGCGCGCCGCGATCGCAGTGCCGGCGCAGATGCGCGGCGAAGTGGGCCAGCTCTTTGCGCTGGAGATAGTTGAACAGGTCCCAGGCGAAGATGACGTCGAAACGAGTCTCCTCCGGGATGGCCAGGAATTCGGCGAAGAACTCGGGGCCCGCGAGGTCGCCGTCTCCCGACGGCGCGCGTGTCGAGAGAGCGGCGTAAAGGTCTTCGATATAGAGCTTGCAGCCGTACTGCGAGAGGAACTCCACGTTGGAGCCGAGGGCCGGCCCAAGGTCCAGCACCTGCACCTTGCGCCCGCGGATGTCTTCGAACAGCGCCGCGAGCGCAAGAGAGCGGTGGACTTCGGGCTCGGCAATCGATTGAACCCGGCCCTGCTGCTCTTTGCGGGGGCCGGAGCCGCGAGGGGAAAACCAACTCATCAGGCGCTGGCCTTCACTCCCGCAACCTCCGGACGGCTGGCCTCCGAGTGACCCAGCTCGGGCCGATGCTCGCGCTCCCGGCTCGGACTGCCCGTTTCCTTCGGAGCTTCCATGTCGATACTGCCCTTGAAGCGCGAGCCGTCCTCCAGGATCACCCGCGGCGCCTGGATATTGCCGTTGATCGCTCCCGACTGGCGCAGGATCGCCTGCTCGCGGGCGAAGACATTTCCCGTCACCTCGCCCTCGATCGTCACCACGCGGCCCCAGACGTCGGCCTTCACCTTGCCGTTCTTACCCACGGTGACGTTGTTCTGCTTCAAATCCACCTTGCCCTCGACGCGGCCTTCGATCACCAGGTCTTCCTCGCCGGAAAGATCGCCTTTGATGAAGATCGACGCACCGATGGTGGCGCGATCCATCCGCTTCGGCGGCTCGTGGCTGCTGCTGGGGCCTGCGGCCGGCGTTGGCGACGGCGCGGGCACGGCGGAACGCGGCGGCACCGTGGGTGTCGGTTCGGGATGATGGGCCGGGGGATCGTCACTTTTTTTCCAGACCATGAAACAACTCCTTTTCAGGCGTGGGTAAGTCCAAGGGGAGGGTATGGGCGGAAAAGCGAGATGTCAAGGAGAAAAATAGAGCTTCGGCTATATCGTGGGAATCGCCGGTTCCGCGGGGGCCGAAGCCCCCGCGGGGGTAGGTATCCGGCGTGAAGCGCCGGAGCGAGAGAGAATCCGTCCTCAGCCGGCGAGGTGGGCGTTGAGCGTGATCTCGACACCGCCCAAAGCCTGGGAGACCGGGCACCCTTCCTTGGCCTTGCGGGCATACTCCTGGAAGGTGGCGTCGTCGATGCCGGGCACCACGGACTCGTTTTCGAGCTCGATGCGGGTGATCTTGAAGCCTTCGCCCACCTTCTCCAGGTGCACCTTGGCCGTGGTGGCGACGCGCGTGGGAGTGATCCCGCCGCGGCCGAGGCCGGCGGAGAGGGCCATTGAGAAGCAGCCGGCGTGCGCGGCGCCGATCAATTCCTCGGGGTTGGTGCCCGTCCCCTCTTCAAAGCGCGAGCTGAACGAGTACTGGCCCTCGTAGGCGCCGCTGCCCAGCTTCACCGTGCCGTGTCCTTCTTTGAGGCTTCCTTCCCAGACTGCATTCGCTTTCCGTACTGGCATCAGAGTTCTCCTTACGATCGAATCGAGTAGCTGAAGGCTCAACGCCCGGGCCGGGCCGAGCGGAAGACGAGCCGGGTGTCGGCAGGAAGCTTGCGGAGCCTGGTGATCTCGATGGCCCGGTCGGCCGTCCAGTCCACGTGCAACGTGACCTCGACCTTGTCGTTGGCCGCGACTCCCGCGAGCGGAACGCCGCCGGCCACCGGAAAGGGCATGGCCATGGTGTCCATGCCGTCCCGCTTGCCGTCCCGGCCCACCCAGTCGTCAATCGGCTCATGGTAGAGGTACAGGCCGCCGGCGCTATTCCCGGCAGTATTCGCTGCGCCGGGAGCCTGCACCACCAGGGCGCGCACCGTGTAGTCCCGTCCCTTGGCGCCACAACCGGCCGCCAGGAGCAGGAGGGTGAACGTCAGGGCCAAGTCGAATTTGAGTGCTCTCCGCATCGCTCCCTTATCTCAGCGCGGGATCGTAGCATGCCCCCCCGCTGGGAACGCCACAAGCCGGAACGCGATAAGGTAGAGGCGCTGAAGGGAAGGAGAGTCGATGAGCGAACGAGGAGATCTTCGGTTGGGCAGCTACACCGCCGCAGTGGACGCGCGACTCGCGCACTGGCAGGAGGAGGCCTTCGGCAGGCGTCTTTGGGAGAAGGACTACACCCTCTGGTCTCCGGAGCCGATTCCGGAGCTGACCAACCGGCTGGGCTGGCTCGACCTGCCGGCGACAATGACGGCCGAGGTGCAGCGGCTGGCGCGCTTCGCCCGCGAGGTTTCGCAGGAAGGGTTCCGCGACGCCGTGGTGCTGGGCATGGGCGGCTCGAGCCTCGCCCCCGAGGTCTATTCGCGCACCTTCGGCCCCGCCTTCGGCCATCCGGCGGTCACCGTTCTCGACAGCACGCACCCTGACGCCGTGCGGGCGCTTGGGGCACGCCTCGATCCCGGGAAGACCCTCTTCGTGGTGTCGAGCAAATCGGGCACCACCACCGAGATGCTCTCCTTCTTCCACTACTTCTGGGAGCAACTCGCCCACGTGGCCGAGCGGGGGAAGCACTTCGTGGCGGTGACCGACCCCGGCACGCCACTCCAGGCCCTGGCTCGCGAGCACGGCTTTCGCGAGGTGTTCAACGCGCCGGAGGAAGTCGGCGGACGCTACAGCGCACTCACTCCCTTCGGCCTGGTGCCCGCGGCCCTCCTCGGCGTCGATACCGGCAAGCTCCTCGCCCGCGGGCGTGCCATGGCCGAGGCCTGCGCCGGTACCGTGGCCGCCATGGACAATGCCGGCCTGCGGCTTGGAGCGGCCCTCGGGGAGCTCGCCCTGGCCGGGCGCGACAAGGTCACCTTCGTCACCTCCCACTCCCTGGAGACGTTCCCCGAGTGGATCGAGCAACTCATCGCCGAGAGCACGGGCAAGACGATCCTGGCCGGCGGCGAGCGCCGGGGCATCGTGCCGGTGGCCGGCGAGCCCCTGGGGACGCCGGACGCCTATGGCGACGACCGCTTCTTCGCCGCCCTGTTGCTCCAGGGCGACGACATCTCCGCGATCGAGAAGCGCCTCGAAGACCTGGAGGGCGCCGGCCACCCCGTGGGCCGCTTCAAGCTCTCCGACCGCTACGACCTCGGCGCCGAGATGTTCCGCTGGGAAGTGGCGACCGCCGCCGCCGGCTCCGTGCTGGGGGAGAACCCCTTCGATCAGCCCGACGTTCAGCTCGCCAAGACGCTCGCCAACGAGGCCATGAAGAAGGCCGCGGCCGGTAAGCTCAAGACCGGCGGCCGCGCCATCGCCGTCGGCGGCAAGGGGCTCGATGCCGCCGTCGCCGGTTGGCTGGAGGGCGGCAAGCCAGGCGACTACCTTGGCGTCCACGCCTACCTGCCGCCCCGGCCCGAGACCACCGCGGCGCTCGCCGGCCTCCAGGCCGCTCTCCACGCCAAGACGAAGCTCGCCGTGACCGTTGGCTACGGCCCCCGGTTCCTGCATTCCACGGGGCAGCTCCACAAGGGCGGCACGGACCGCTGCCGCTTCCTTCAGATCGTGGACCAGCCGGCGGCGGACCTGGCCGTGCCCGAGACCTCCTACACCTTCGGCACGCTCATCGGCGCCCAGGCCGAAGGCGACCGCCAGGCGCTGGAGCAGCGGAAGCGCACCGTCCTGCGCGTCCAACTCGGGGCTGACGACGCCGGGGGGCTCGCCGCTCTCCGGCGGGCCGTGGAAGGCGCTCCTTGAGATGATCCTGGCGGGCGACGTCGGAGGCACCAAGAGCAACCTCGGCCTCTTCGAGGTGGCAGACGGCAAGCTCCAACTCGTGCACTCCGCCCAGTACCGCAGCCCGGACCATCCCGGGCTGGGGTCGGTGATCGAGGCCTTCCTGGCCGCCGGCCCGCCGGTTCCGGCCGGAATCCGGGCGGCCTGCTTCGGCATCGCCGGTCCGGTGGTGGACAACCGGGTGAGCACTCCCAACCTCGCCTGGGTCGTGGATGGCGCCGCCCTGGCCCGGGAGTCCAACGTGCCGGTCGTGTCGCTGATCAACGACTTGGTGGCCACGGCCGAGGGGCTTCCCGAGCTGGGGGACGACGAAGTGGCCGTCCTCCAGCCCGGAGCTTCCACGTCAGGTTCCGAGGGAAACCGTGCCCTGGTTGCCGCCGGCACCGGCTTGGGGACGGCCTTCATCCCGCGCATCGGCGATCGCTGGGTGCCCGTGCCCTCGGAGGGCGGGCACGTGGATTTCGCCCCCCGCATCGAGGAGGAGATCGGCCTCCTGCGCTACCTGCGAGAGCGCTTCGGCCGGGTGAGCGTCGAGCGGGTGCTCTCGGGCCCCGGCCTGTTCAACATCTACATGTATCTGCGGGACGTGGTGAATCTGCCGGAGAGCCCGCAGGTGCGCGAGCGCCTGGCTTCCGGAGAGGACCCCGCGAAGGTGATCGGCGAGTCCGGACTGGCAGGGCCTGCCGGCGGTTGCGCCGTCTGTTTTCGCGCCCTGGAGACCTTCGTCGCCGTCTATGGCGCCGTGGCGGGAAACATCGCGCTTCTGGGCACGGCCACCGGCGGCGTCTGGCTGGGCGGCGGCATCGCGCCCAAGATCCTGCCCCGTCTGTCGGACGGCCTGTTCCGGGAGACCTTCCGCGCCAAAGGCCGTTTCGCCGCCTTCCTGGAGCGGGTGCCGGTGCGCGTCATACTCAACGACCGCGCGGCCCTCCTGGGAGCAGCCCGGCGGGCGACGGAGCTGGCGGCCGGGTAGAATCTTGGCATCGGGCTTGCAAATCCCCAGGCAGGATCGCGGAGATGCACTCCGCTCCACTTCTTTAGGGGACACTCTGCAATGCGTAAGACTGCTATTTCCGCTCTGGTTCTCTGCCTGATGCTTGGCCTGTCGGTCGTTGCGATGGCCAAGGACATGACGGCCAAGGGTGCTGTCACCGCCACCACCGACAACAGCATCACGCTCAAGGGGAAGAACGGCGATGAGAGCTATTGGACCAACGCCGACTCCAAGATCACGAAGAACCACCACAAGGTCATGGTCAGCGACGTGAAGGTCGGCGACTGGGTCGAGATCTGGTACGTCACCAAGGAGGGCAAGTCCTGGATCACCAAGGCTACCGTCAAGGACGCTCCGAAGGACAAGTCCCAGGGATAGACCTGCCCTGAACGGCAAGAACGATCGCCTCCGGGCGATTGTAAGAAGGATAGGGGTGGCGGTTCGTCCGCCGCCCCGGTTGTTTTTCCGCTTGAAGTTCCCGGGGTCTTCGCATGGAATGCCGGGATGCACTATCATACGGCGCGGAACGAAGATGATCTTCGGTCCAAACAGGGAGAATCCCAAGTGCGCAAGACTGCTTTTTTCGCGACCCTCTGCCTCGCTCTTTCGACCGCCGCTTTCGCTGCTCCCCCGGCCTCGACCCCGGCTCCGGCCATGACCCCGGCCCCGGCCACGTCCCCCGAGCCGGGCAAGACGACGACCACCACCAAGAAGAAGACCCATCGCAAGCACCACAAGAAGACCACCACCACGCCGACCCCCACCCCGACCCCGAGCCGCTAAGCAAAGCTTCGAGGCAGGCGAGCGTAAATTTCTGTAGCGAGTTGTAAAAAGCGGGGAGGGCGAGAGATTCGCCGCTCCCCGCTCGTTGTTTCAGGGCGGGGCGGTGGAGGCCCTCACCCCGTGTGCCTCCGCGGTGTCCGAAGCTTCCAGGAGGGATTTGCCTGGGACCTTTGGACAGACAAGCCTCTCGCTTGGCGGCGGCCAGTGGGGTCGCCTGCGGGATATGCCTCCTCTTTTCGGCATGGAGTAGCGAGGTCCTCGCCTCCCCTCCCTCCTGAGGAGTGATTCCGCTGCCCACCGAGCCTCGCATCAGCCGTACCTTCGAGCCTGCCCAATCCGCGGGTCTTTTCGTGGGGATGAGGAAGCTCTCCAGGGATGGGAGCTTGGAAGACGTGCCTTATGCGGTCGACGATGCCGTCGACCTGGCACACCGGCTCTCCATCGGCCTACTCTTGGTCGATCCCCCATCGGGTCCTACTGGCGTTGTCCGGAAAGCCGGTCAAGGAGGAGTCGAAGCAACGCCTGGCCGATCTGGTCCAGACCGGGGCCAGGGTGAGGGATGCCACGTCCACCGGACTTCGCGAGGCGCTGGTCCGCCAAGTCGATGCGGCGGGCAAGGACGGGCTGCTCGTCGTCAGTTTTGCGCCCCACGGTTTCACCGACCGAAACGTCCAGTACCTTATGGCGGAGAATTCCCGGCTCTCCATCCTGAGCCGGACTGCCATTTCGGCACAGGAGGTCTTTGCATCCGCCGAGCGCGCTCAAGCGGTGCGTCGGCTGGTGCTTCCCGACGCCTGACGGCGGGACGCTCGCGGGTGAGGCACCGCCGCATAGGGGTGCGAGCGGCAAGGGGACGGAGCTCTGATACGGCTATCTGTTGCCCAAGGGGATGGAGACTTCCCGCCTCGACATTCTCGATCGCAATCACGACGGCCGCAACGAGATCAGCCTCTGGAGCACCAAGAGCCAGATCATCTACCTGGGATTTGACGGCCAATTTCTCGGAGGCTCAAGGCATCGGTGCCGTTGGTCCCGTTGAATACCATCTCCTGAAAAAATAGACCTTACGGCAGTCCGCCAATCAGCGTGAACCCCGCCCAGTCTCCCGACCGTGGATGGTCCTTCATCGTCGCCAGCATGGCGAGCCGCAACGCCCGTCCCGGATCTGGATTGCCCTTGAGCTCGCTGTAGAAGCGCTGCATCAGCCCCGAGGTGGGAGAGTCGGGGATGGACCAGAGGCTCACCATTACGTTGGGTACGCCTGCGGAGAGGAAGGCCCGGGAGAGACCGATCACTCCGTCACTGGTGATTCGGCCGCCGCCGGTGTCGCAGGCGCTGAGCACCGCGAGATCGGCGTGGAGGTCAAGCCCCAGAACTTCCTTCGCAGTCAGCAGGCCGTCGTCGTTTTTATCAGGCGCGAGGACAAGGGCACCTGGGATAAGCGGGTCGCCAAAACCCTCCAGCAGACCATGGGTCGCGAGATGAAGGAGGCGCCGCTGGGGGAGGAGTTGAAGGATTGTCGCCTTGCCGGCTGCGTTTGCGATGAAAGGCTTCGCGCCGAAATTTGCCGCAATGGCGGTAGCCTCCTTGCCAGAATCGGGCAAGTTTGGCAGATTGTAAGGAGCTAGCTTCAACTCCGCGGCGATCGTCGGATTGCCGACCACCAGGACCTCGCCGGGTTTCCAGTCGGGGTGGATGGTGCGCCTCTGGATGGACGCCAGAGCATCGATCGAAGGAGCCGAAAGGATGGTGTGATCTTCGATCAGATACCGGCCAGACGGAGCCTGTAGTGCGGGGAAGGGGACCAAGAAGAGAGGCCCCTGAGGTACGAAGACGACGCGGGCCTCCGGATCCGAGGGCAGGTGCTCGGCAATGGGAGCGATGAGAAGATCATAGAGGCGGCGGAGGGTTTCGTTGGGATCGGTGCCGAGAAGTTGTTGACCCCTGCCCCGGCCTCCCACTGATCCTCGGACGACACGAACCATCTCGGTCAGGGAACCGCCTGACCGGTCGTGCAACGGCTGGAGGTCAACCTTTCGGAAGACGATCTCGCCATTTGGCCTGATCAGCCAGATAAACAAGCTCTGCTCACGCTCTGGTTGCTTTCCTCTAATCCGATTGGGGAGAAGAGGTCCCGTTGGATCATAAAGAACTGAGTACTCGATCACAGTAAGGTTCGTTCGTTTTGCGAGTTGCTTGAGCGAATCAATTTTGGGTAGTGGATGTAAGACGCCTGCTGTTTTCTCTCGGTCAGGTTTTAACGCGAGAGCTAAGGTGAGGGCGCGTGCCCGCCCCCTTTCCGCAACTTCTAGAGCATCTTCCCGTCGACCCTCCGTAACCAGGATTTGTTGCAAAAGCTCATAGATCTCAGTGTGCTCGTCCAAGGCCGCGCCCTCTTCCCAGGAGTCCACTGTACCGGGCTCTCCTCGCGAATTATCCCATTCCGAAATCGCATCCTGCAGGATTTCTCGCGCCTCCTCTAGCCGTCCTGCGCGCCACAAGGCGTAGCCAAGAGTATGCAGAGCCACTACGCGAAGGGTAGGGCGAGAACTTCTCTGGGCGATCTCTAGTTCCTGCTTGGCGTAGGCGACTCCTTTTTCGCTTTCCCCCAAAGTCACGTAGCAGTAGCTTAGTAGGCCTAGCGGCTCGATAAGGATCCATGGACGTACAGCTGATACCACCTCCGATCTATTGCTTGACTCGACGAGAGCGAAGGCTTTCTCAAAATGCAGGATTGCCTCACGGAGCCTTCTCGTAGCGAATTCTGCAAGGCCGATGCTCAGTTCACTAGTGGAATTCGTGAAGGGAAATTTTAGCCCGGCCTGTCGGTCGCTTGCTCGCCTGTACCATTTGGCTGCCTCTTCCGAATTACCAGAAAGACGATAGTGTTCTGCGAAGGAAAAAGCAATGGTGGCCATGAGCTCTGGATCGCCAGTTTGCTCGGCCTGTTTGTCAGCGTCTGACAGATACCGGTCGGCTTCCTTAGGCTCAAGCAAGGCATCGTAGCTTGTGCCAACACATAATAGGGCTTTAGCGGTAGGTTCTTGGCTTATCCTCAGGCTCTGACCACAAGTTGATATCGCGCGAACGTAGTCTCCATGATCATGATAGGCCTGCCCGAGCTTCTGGAGTGCCTCAGCCTCAATTTTTCGATCCTGTGTGCGCCTGGCGAGCCGAAGAGCCTCCTCGTACCATTGGATTGCTGCGGCAGAATCCCTCTTTGCGCCGTATGCATTGGCTAGAAGATTTACAACCGTACTTTCAAGGTCTTCCGCTTGAAACTTGCGGGAGAGAGTCAGTGCCTGTTCCGCCAGCGAAATACCATTTGTAAGATCACCTTGGAGTAAGAAGCTTTCAGCTAGCATGTTCGATGCATAGGCCTCTATGAGATGGTCCTTGGCCCGCCGAGATAGGGCTAGTAGCTCGCGGCCATATTGGATCGCAGAAGCATGGTCTCCCTTTTTAAAATAGGAGCGCTGGATCGCCTGTAACGCTCTGCTCTCCACTGCTATCGCTCCCGTTTCGCGAGCTGCCGCTAATGCCTGAATACCTGTTTCGATAGCTCTGGTGTAATCTTTGGCATCTTCTGCGATCTCGCTTCGGACTGTGAGTAACTCTGTTTCTGATTTGCTATTCCTTAATCGTTGCGCTCGAGCCAGGGAGCGTTCTATGATCTGAGGTATGTCGGCATGGATTATGGACTGTTGTTGATTGCGCAGGAAACGAGGAATCTTCGCTGAGATCTCGAGAAGAGCCGTTGAGATCTCGTGCGATTTATCAATGGGTCCTCCAAAATAGATCAAGGTGAATCCGTTTTTCTCTTGCTTAGCCGCTTCGTCCAACATCATAAGGCCTTGGTCTAGTAACTGAATACCTCTTATCAAATCTTGATGGGTAATAAGTAGAGCCTGACCTTGATTAACCAAGACAAAAGCTTTGGCAGCCTTGTTTTGAGAACGATCCGCGGCGGCTAAGGCTTGATCGAACTCCTTTTTTGCTTCTTCGCCGCGACCAAGGATGACATGCTCGGCTCCAAGGCATGAAAGAGCTTCACTTTCTCGTTCGGCATCGGAAGTCTCCCGAGCAGACTTGAGAAGCTCTGTGCAAAGCTTTACCGCTTGCACATGGTCACCTTGGCTACTGGCGGCACCGCTGAGGGCCTTTAGTGCATGGCCGGCAGTTCGTAAATTATTATTCTTTCTTGCTAAAATTAATAAATCTCCGTAGAAAGAAATGGCCTTCTCTGTTTCCCCTAAGCTAACGTGCGAGAGAGCGAGACTCGTGACGGCTGCTTCCTCCAAGACGGTATCGGAATTTTCTCGAGCCAGGGCTCGTAGCCGTAGAGAGACCGCGATTAATGGGCGAAAATCCGAGCGTTGCATATAACAGCGTGACAACATTCGAAATGCTTCTATCTGCTCGCTTCGTTCTCCAATGTCGCTTCCTATTGTCAGCGATTGTTGGGATAAATCAATCGCGGCATCAAGATCGTCCAGATCATAGTATTCGGCAGCCAAATGGTTCAATATGATCATTTCTCCAGCGCGGTTTCCGAGGCTGCGAGTAAGTGTCAGAGCCTCTCGATAATATGAGATAGATTCATCTCTTTTTCCAAGATAAGAATAGGTAATTCCTAGATAGGTCAAGCTTAGGTTTTCTAGAATGCGATCTTTGGCTCGGCGCGCTATCTCCAAACTGTCTTTGAGAGGATCGAGAGCTGCGGCAAATCTGTCGCGATCGACGAGAAGTTTTCCAATCGCGAATTGCGCCTTGGCTGCCAGCGTATAGTTGGCTTGGTCCAGGGATATTGCAATGCTTTTTTTGTAATATCCGATGGCTTGGTCGTCTTTTCCCATGGACTCAAGAGAGGACGCAAGGCTGCCGAGTGCGATTATCTGCAGGGTGCGGTCACTGCTTCTCTCTGCGACCTCAAGGGCTTGACGCTGGTACTCGATCGCTTGCCGTTGATCGCCCAAGACTTGGTAGGCGTTGCCTAATTCTCCAAGCGCGACGGCTTCTCCCTTCTGGTCCAGAGCCTCACGGTAGAGGGTTATAGCTTGTTCAAAGAGCGGTACGGCTGCAGCGGCATTACCGTTATCCCGCTTCTGAATGGCTTCGTCGACAAGTTTATCGGCGGATGGAGCATTCTGAGCTGCTACAGGCATGACCGCTGACGAGAAAACGAGAAGGATTGCGAGTACCGATAGTTTGGATCTCATCCTGGAATCTCCAAAAACGTTGAATTCAAAACAGTCTCAGGTCCCCGAGCGCGGCGGCGTGCTCTCGAAGAGCAGCTTTTCGAGTGACCAGGTCACCGGCAGGGGCGGAGGAGGTGAGCCTCGGCGCGTGGACCCGCGCTGCGACAGCAATTCTTCGAGCGGCGTCTTGCCCCTGGGGCCCCGGCTGCGGACGCCTGGATACTGGAGCACCCAGGGGTCGGGAACCGCCTCTTCCGTGGTGAGCAGGAAATAGGTGTCGGTGCCGAAGGGCTCGGCGATCCTGAAGCTCGGCTGCGATCCGAGGAGGATTTCGGCGGGCGGATGGCCGCCTTCGGAGGACGGGGGAATACGGTTCTCCACGCTTCCCCGCGAGGCGGGTGGAAAGAGCAGGATGCTCGCGCCCGTGCTGTTGATGGCAAAGACGTAGACGTAGCGGGAAGTGACGGGCCTGCCGAGCTGTTTCGGCGGGGCCTCGAGGGTCAGTCCATAGGTGGCCCCGGCGGGCAGCGGCCTCGCCGGCGCGACCTTTCTCTGGGCGGAGTCCAGAAGAGCGAGATGATAGGGAAACTCCTCCCCCGGCGGCGAATCCAGAGTGAGCCAGGCTCGGATTTTGGCGAGGCGCAGGGCCGTGTCCTCCAAGGCGCCGCCGAGAGCCGCCGCGCCGTCGGTGGGAGGCAACGGGAGCCAGTCGGTCCGGGCAGGGAGGGAGGTGGGGGGCGAGGAGCCGATTCCCGCGGCCGGGCGGACCCAGGCGAATTCGGGAGTCTGGCCGTTCAATCTGCCGACGAGATAGTAATCGGCGCCCTCAGGGCCGGCGCTTTTCTCTAGGGCGTCGTTGTCCGTTCCCCGGCCAAGATGGATGTCCTTGGCGAGATCTTGCGTCGCCGGGAGGTGGACGAAGAGTCGGGCGGGCCGCCTTTTCGAGGCCAAAGAGTTGACCAGGGTGGCTGGCGCCGGCGCGGCTCCCAGGTCGATGGTTCGGCCGGCGGAATCGAGGAGCTTCCAACTCTCATGCTCCCAGCTCAGCACATGGGTGGGAGTCTCGGCCACCGGATCGGTCACCCAGACTTGGCCCGCTGTGCGGACCGCGTCCCGGAAGGCGACGGCCCTGCCGCGGAGAGCCTCCCAGCGTTCCCGGGTTTCCGGAATCCAGACCCGCAATGCGCGCTTCGAGGCGACGGTCCAGCGCACCAGCCGGAAGAGATCGCCGGTCTTGGGAAGGGCGCCGCCGACGCGGGCGGGCCCAAGGATCCGGGCTTCGCTATGGACGGGCCCTTGCACGGCCGTCACCTGCAGCCGGAGAGGAGAGCTGTTTTTGGCGGGTGCCAACTCTTCGAGCTCGCTGCCTTCGCCCAGGCCGCTGGCCCAGCCGCCCTGGAGGTAGACGTTGCCGGCAGAGTCCACCTGAGTGACTGCCACGGCGGATCCGCCGCGGGTGCGGCCGGTTTCTCCCCCGTAGCGGGCTCGCGAGCCGAAGAGAGGCTCGCTCTGGCGGGCTCCTGCCAACACGGGTTCCTGCGGCGAGCTCATCGTCTGCATGCGGGCTTTCGCGCGCAGGAAGATCTCGTCGGCCGGCGCCTGGGGTCCTTCCCGTCCCATGGCTTCGAGCAGGGCCAGGGTGAAGGCTCCGTGATGAGCCTTCGTCGTCTCGTCCCAGGATTCCAACGCGAGCTGATCGTCCTGCGACGCCGAAAGGATGAGGGCGCCGCGCTGCTCGGGCGGCGGACCGGTGGTCGGTCGGTCGGCCACGTCGCGACAATCCTGAGGAAGCCGGCGGGCCCGGCCGCCGGAAGGATACCCTCGGCCGGCCGAGCCGCTGTGGCAACTGTCCAGGATGACGGTCAAGCGGGCTTTCCGGTCGAGGATCTCGTCGAACAGGCGGCGTAGCTCCTTATCCCGGATGTCCGCTGCGCCGTGCCGCGCATCCGCGGGCACGATCGTCTCGTCCAGCTTGTCGGGCTCGTCCGAAAGCGAGTTGTAGATTTGGGAGCCGTGGCCGGCGTAGAAGAAAAACAACTCGTCGCCCGGGCGGGCCGGGACGATCAGTTGCGAGCGGATGGCCGCCAGGATCTTGTCCCGCGTGGCCTCCCGGTCGGTCAGCACCTTGACGTTCTCCGGCCGAAAGCCGTACTGCGCGGTCAGCAGGTCCCGCATGGCGTTGGCGTCGTTGACCGAGCCTACGAGGTCTCGCCACTCACACCGGCACCTTTCCTCGCCGGGGGGCGGCTCCGGGCAGCTCGGGGCGTGGACCGCATCGTAGTCGTCGATCCCCAGCAGAAGAGCGCGGCGGGTCCCGGTTTCGCCGGCCGTCAGGCAGCCCGGAAGCAGCAGACAGGCGATAGCGAAGGCGAGACGCCTACTGATCACTTGGGCCATGGAACCATGCCTCCTTCAGGGCCCCAGCCGCCAGTTGGGGCCTCACAGATCTCCGATGAAGAAAGACACGGTCCCCGGGGCTTGGGGGAGGTTGGGAAGAGACGGGATCTCCTCCCAACCTTGCGGACGTGGGGAAACCCTACCCCTTCAGGTACTTGGCGAAGAACGCCGTCGTCCGCTGCCAGGCGTCCTTGGCGGCTTCGGGACGAAAGCTGCCGCCCGAGGGGTTCGCGAAGGCATGGCCGGCGCCGTCGTAGACATGGACCTCCACCGGCGTGCCCTGCTTCTTGAGTTGGGCTTCGAAGGCGTGGATGCCGTCGACGGGGATGCTCTTGTCGTCGGCACCGAAGAAGCCGATGACCGGCGTCTTGAGGACGGCCAATTTGGCCGGATCGGTCTCCAGGTGACCGTAATAGAGGACCGTGGCCTTGACGTCCGCGGGCGCCAGCAGGGTGGTCTGGAGCGACCAGCCACCGCCGAAGCACCAGCCGATGACGCCGATCCGGGTCGCGCCCTTCCCCTTCAGATAGGTCACGGCCTGCTTCAGGTTGTCCGCGGCCGGGGCCATGTTCGACATCACGCCGTTCATCAGCTTCATGGCTCCATCTGGAGTATCCGCCACGGCGCCGCCGTAGAGGTCGACGGCTAGGGCCTGGTAGCCCTCGCCGGCCAGGCGCCGGGTCATGGCGCGGATGTTGTCGTTCAATCCCCACCACTCATGGATGACGACCAGGGCCGGCAGGTTCCCCTTCGCTTCCTTGGGGCGGGCGAGGTAACCGCGGGTGGGTTTGCCGTCCACCTGGGCGTAGGTGACCTCCTCGCCTGACACGGGATGGGACGGCTCCTGCGTAGCGGCCGGCGTGGGCGAAGGCTTGTCGTGCTGGTGCTCCTGGGCCATACGCGCGGCCGCGGTCTGCGCGTCGTCGGCGCGAGCGACCGCGGGAATCAGCATCAGGGCCAGAATCGTCAGCAGAGCTTGGTGTGTCATTGCGGGTCTCTCCTTGGGACGTTGACGGGGAAGAGGCGAAGCGCTGTTGCTGTGCTGCAAGCAAAGTACCAGGGCCGCTCAACCGTCGACGTTCGCTTCGCGTGCCTGGCTGGTGACAAGGAGCTCATGCACTCCCATCCCACGAACGCCGTCTATGTGATCGAAGGCGCGAAGCTCCGCATGACCACCCCGGACGGCAAGTCGACCGACGTGGAGCTCAAGACCGGCGATACCCTCTGGCGCGAGCCTGTGACCCACGCTGCCGAGAACATCGGAAAGACGACCTTCCACGCCATCATCATCGAGCTCAAGAAGCCTTGAGGACCACTCAACCTTCGGCGGTCCCGGTTTCCTGCGGGTGAGGCACCCTCTTGCTGGGGCGGCCTTCGGCTTCCCAGACACCAGACCTTTTCCAACAGGAGAACCGCAATGAAAAAGAGCACCGAGACCAAGCTGAAGCTGCACCGCGAGACGCTGCGTCAAATGGAAGAGCAGCTCGACACTGTTGTCGGTGGCGTCACCGCTGGCCCCATCTGCAATTCGAAGATCGAAACGGTCTGCTGCCCGAACTCCAGACTCTGCTGAGCCCTCGCCGGCCGGCTGCCTGAGATTCCCTAATGGGAGGCGGCCGGCCCGGTTTCGCAAGATCATCAAGCTCAAGCTCGAAAACGAGGTGTATGACGAGTAGGCTGCTCGTGGTCTTGTCGCGGGAGCGCCGCTCCCTCATGGCTTTCGCAGGATCTGATCCACCTCGCTCGTCAACGTCTCCATCTCCAGACGGATGGACTCCACCTGGGCAACCGCCGCCGTTACCGAGGCCACGTGCATAAGGACCAGAAGGTAGGCGAACGAGGGCACGAGCAGCAGCGCCGCCAAGGCCGTGACCGCCCAGCGCAGACCCTTGACCGCCTGCTCCCGGCTCTGCATGGCGGCCCACTGCAAACCCTTGGTGGGGCGCGCGCCTTGACCCGCGAGCGCGGTCAGGTCGGCGAGCAGCGGCGCGTCGAGGAGAGTGCCGCGCAGGCAGCCCACCCATGGCTCGCCGGCCTCCAGGCGCGCCGCGCCCAGCTCCAGCGTCGCCGCCAGGCGGGGCACGGGCTCCCGCCGGCTGACGCGGCGCAGCGTTTCGTTCGCCGGCAGGCCGGCAGCAGCCTCGAAGGCCAGCGCTTCGAGGAGCCGGGCGCGGCTGGCGTGGAGGGCGTGGGCGCGCAGGAACGGCAGACGCAGCCGGAGGTCCTGGAGGAACGCCGTCGAGCCTTCACGGCCGAGGAACCCGGCGCAGGCGACCGCCAGCGCCGCCATCAGGAGCAGGAACGACCCGCCCAACGAGAGCCACAGGTTGCGGAAGCTCTCGAACTGGAGGAGGGCGGGCGGCACCTGCCAGTTCGGCGGCAGGTTCTCCGTGCTCTTCCGGATCATGCCCGGCACCATCACGAAGGACAGGTACAACGTCGAAAGACAGAGGCCGGCGAGCGTCAGCGCCAGGAATTCGATCCGGCGTCGCGTCTTTTTCAGCGCGTCGGCGCTCGCCGTCTGCGCCTGGGCGTCGGCGCGCAGGGCCGCTTCGAGATCCGTCGTCCGCGCCTGCGAGCCGCGGATCGAGGCGGCCGTGATCTCCAGCCCCAGCCGCTCGAGAGTGGCGTCGAGCGGCGCTCCGGCGCCGAGGAGGGCGAGCTCGGCGTCGAGCCGGCGCGCCATCCTCCGCGGCAACGACTGCCGCGGCAGGGCCGCGAGCGCCTGGGCGACCCCGAAGCCCACGGCCACGAGGTCGGCCAAGGAGTTGACCGCTGCCGCGGGGAGCCGCGTCCGCACTCCGAGCGCCTCTCCGATCGTTGCCTCGCGGCTCATCGCCCGCCTTCCCCGAGCGCAAGGTCGAGGTGGGCGCCCTGCGGTCCGGCGAGCGCCACCCCCGAGCGGCCGATGCGCACGACGCGGAAGCCCGAGATCGTCTCGCCCTCCCGCACCGCGTGACCCGAGATGAGCGCCACCGCGCCCGCGCCGGCCGAGATCCCTTCGAGCCGGAAGCCGGGGTTCTCCGGCCGCGCGACGCCTTCCGCCCGGCGCTCGGGACGATTGAAGGGACGATTGAAGGGATCGGGCACGCCCTGCGCGAAACGGACGACGGGGCGCGGCGGCGCTACGCGCTCGTCCGGCCGCTGGAAGCTCTGCCACCGGGGCGGCGGCGCCTTCTCCTGCTCTCTGCCGCCGCCGGCCGTCGCTTCAGCAGCGGCGGCGGCCGGGGCGGTGCCCGTGCCGCTGAAGCCCCGCACGACCAGGACGAGCGCGCCGGCGGCGAGCAGGAGCCCCACTGCGACGACGGCGATCCTTGCGGCTGACATGCTAGCTGCCCTCCTTGACGGCTGTCCGCACGGCCGTGACCTCGAGCGTGAAGGCGACCCGGCCCGGCTCCTGCCGGGTGATGGTCAACGCACGCACCCGGGCCGCGTCCGGCCAGCTCTCCAGGGTGGCGATGGCGTCGAGCAGCCGGTCGAAGGGTGCGCTGCCCGCGAAGCTCCGTTCGAAAGCCGCCGCTCCGGGCACCTTGAACTTGGGCACCGGCTTCCATTCGCTCGACGCGATCAGCTCGACGCCGAGCTCGCCGAAGGCCTCCTCGATGCGCCGGCTGAAGGCCGCCGCATCCGCGCCGTGGGCGCTCCGTTCCTGGTGCAGTCGCGCGAGGAGCCCGGCCCATTGCGCTTGGCGCCCGGCGAGCCCGGGCTCGCCCCCGATCTGGCGGAGGATCTTCCGGGTCTCGGCCAGCCCGCGCGGGCCATGCCTCTCGACCCAGGCCGTGTGCGCCGTGAAGCACCCGACGCCCAACAGCAGGACCGCCCCGGCCAGCATCATCGCGGTGTAACGCCAGACGGTGCTCATGGGGCTCCCTTCGGCGCGACGGTCGCGCGAAAGACTTGGTGCAGGCGGTTGCCGTGCTTCTCGGCGGTCGGCGCAGCCCAGGAGAGGTTGGCGAGCTCCGGCGAGCGCTCCAGGGCGCGGCGCAACGACTCCAGCCGGGCCACGAGCTCCGGGCCGGCGGCCGAGGCCTCCAGCTCCAGAGCGCCGTCCTTGACCTGGAGGCGCTCCCAACCGACCTCGGGGGGGAGTTGCCGCGCCAAGGCGGCCACCGGCTCCGCCAGCCGCGGCCACGGCGCCGTCTGCCCGGCAAGCCCGGCCCGCAGCCGCCCCGCCTCCTCGGCCAGCGCACCGATCTCCCGCAGCTTTCCCACCAGCCGCGCGTCGCCGGCCGCCTGGGGCGCGAGCGCCCGGTTCCTCCAGGCCAGCCGCAGCCCGGCCGCCATCAGCAGCACGCCCAAGGCCGCCAGGACGAGCGCGGCGCGGGTGGCGCGGCGGGCCCAGGCGAGGCTCGTCCGCCGCCGCTCGCTGCGCCGGCTCGCCAGCCGCGGCACGGCGGGGCACAACGCCAGCCGCCAGGCGAGCTCGCACTCCGCCGGCAGCGCCTCGCCGGGCTCGACCCCGGCCGAGCCCGCCTCCAGGCTCGCCGCGGCCAGGAGCTGATCGACGACGAAGGCCGGCTCCGTTCCGCTCTCTGCGAGCAGCCCGGCGGCGAGCGGCTCGATCACGGCGGCGGCGCAGGCCGCCACCAGCCAGGTTGCCGGGGACGTGGCGAGGGCCGCGACCGACGGCTCGTTCAGGCGCTCGTACCCCTCCGCGAAGAGCGCCGCCGCGATCTCCGCCTCGCCCGGCACGACCGCCGGGGTCGCCGGGGCCGCCCGGGTGAGGACCGCCACCTGCACCTCGTCCCGGGCGCTCGTTCCCGGCGCGCCGAGGAGGACGCGCACCTCCCGGGGCCGCACCCGCAGCTCGCGCACGGCGCGCCGGGCGAGCGCCAGGGCGTCGCCGCCGTCCGCAAAGACGGCCCAGGCGGCGAGCGCCCCTCGACCGTCCACGGCCACCGCCGCCGCTTGCCCGGCGCAGCGCAGGTCGAGGGCGACGGTCGCCGGCGCGCCCCTCTTCGCAGCGTGGACCTGCGGTGTCAGGGTCATTGCGCGGTCCCTCCGTCCATGTCGCCCTCGTCATCGAGAACGTCGAGCACCCGGGCCGTCTCGGCCGCCGTCGTGACCCGCCGGCGCACGAGGTCGCGGGCGGAGTCCTGGAGCGAGCGGAAGCCCTGGCCGCGCGCCGCGCGCCGCAGCTCGTCGGGCTCCGCTCCCTGGCGCACCAGCGAGGTGAGAGGCGCGGTCATCGTCACCGCCTCGTAGAGGCCGGTGCGCCCCTTGAGCCCGGTGCCCTCGCAGGGGAAGCACCCCGCCCCCGCGCAGTACGGGCACACCCGGCGCAACAGCCGCTGCGACACGGCGAGCCGGGTGACCTGCGCCAGCAGCGAGCGGTTGGCGCCCAGTTGGGTGAGCCGGTCGAAGGCCTCGAGGGCGCTGCCGGCGTGGACCGTGGTGAGGACCAGGTGCCCGGCGAGCGCCGCCTGCACGACCAACTGGGCCGTCTCCGTGTCGCGCGTCTCGCCCACCAGGATGACGTCCGGGTCCTGGCGCAGCACGAAGCGCAGGGCGCCGGCGAAATCCAGCCCGACCTCGCGGCGTACCGGCACCTGGCGCAGGCGCCGCGAGCGGATCTCCACCGGGTCCTCGATCGACACGACGTTGCGCCGGTCGGCGTCCACGGTGCGCAGAAGGGCGTGGAGGGTCGTCGTCTTGCCGCTTCCCGTCGGCCCTGCGAAGACGATGAGGCCCTCGGGCGCTGCCGCCGCGGCCACGAGCCTGCGCTCCATCTCCTCCGGCACGCCGAGCTCGGCGAGCGCAGGGATTTCGTCCTCCACCGTCAGCAGGCGGAGCACGGCGCACTCGCCGCGGGCGGTGGGCAGGATCGAGACGCGGACCGCCACCGGCCCCTCGGCGGTCGAAAAGTCGAACACCCCGTCCTGGGGAAACAGGCACTCGCCCAGGGCCAGGCCGGCCATGGCCTTGATCCGGCCGAGGACCCGCCCCACCAGCCAGGGGGGCGGCGCGACCCGCTCGGCGAGCAGGCCGTCGACCCGGAAGCGCACCCGGGGCGAACGCAGGTCGGGCTCGATGTGCACGTCGCTCGCCCCCTCGGCCAGCGCCGCCTTGAGCGTCAGCTCGAGGAAGCGCGGCGCCGGCGTCGCCTCCATCATCCCAAGGGTTTCGCGTCTCAGGGAAGATTCCATGGGCGGCGAGGCGGGCAGCCCGGCCACGAGCTCGGCCACCTCGCCCACCGGGCCGTACCACTTGTCGAGCACCTCCTGGTAGCGCTCCGCCGTCACCGGCTCCAGCACCACGTCGGCGTTGCCCAGGCGGCGCAGCGTGTCGACCGTCCGCGTCTGCCGCGGATCGCGCGCCCCGACGATCAGCCGCTCGCCCTCGTAGCGCAGGGGGATCACCTGGTGGCTGCGGGCGACCCGCGGCGGCACGGCGCGCAGGGCGTCGAGGAGCGAGAGCTCCTGCTGGGGAGGCACGCCGGCGTCCCTCGGGAGCAGGCGAATGGCCGGAGCGGACTGGATCACGGCTTCCCCCCCAGCCCTTCCGGCCAGGGCTGCCCGGCCTCCGGGAGAACGTCGGCGCTCCCCTCGGGCTTGGGACGGGCTGTCGGGAGCGCCCTCAGGCCGGCGGCAAGCCTCACCTGGGACTGCCGGAGGAGCTCCTCGTGCAGGCGGACCACCCGCAGGTGCATGCGCAGCAGCTCGATGCTGTTCTGGGTCGAGACCGCGCTCGCCCGCAGGGTCAGTTGCCCCAAGCCGCAGATGGCGACGACGGTCATCGCGACGATCAGCAACGGCGCGGTGAAGCTCATCATTTTCATTGTGGGTCTCCCGCCGAGACGGCGAAGGACGACGCGGGACGGATCGCAGTGCCGGGAGCGTCGGCGGTGATCCATCGAAGCCCCGCCGCCAGGGCGTCGCGGACGGCCGGCGAGGCGGTGGCGGATGCCGACACGCCGCTGAAGCGTTCCAGCGCGCGGGTCTCCTCCTGCACGGCCAGGGCGAGGTTGCGCCCGTCCGCGGCAGGAAGGCCGGCCACCCGCGTTTCGAAAGCCAATGTCGCGAGGCGGACCATCTGGAGCGCCACGCGCTCCGGGGTCATGTTGGCGGTGACGACGCGGGCGCTGCGCACCGCCGGATCGATGTCGGGCCGGGCCGCGCCGGTCTCGACCGTGGCCAGGCCGAACCCGACGAAATGACGCAGGTCGGGCGAGCGGCGGGAGAGGAGATCGAGCGCCGACCGGACCAGCCCGATGCCGGCCGCGTCACCCGAGAGGACGATCTCCTCCGGCGTGCCGGCCCACGACAGAGCCGGCTCGGTGCCGGCGGGCAGAGGGGTGGGGCTGCTCGGCGATGGCGGCGCTTGCCAGGCGAGCTCGGCCAGGGCGGCGTGCAGGTGCGGCGCCATCGGCGCAGCCAGGGCCGCGAGCGCCACCGCCCGGCTGTCCTTGAAGCGCGCCAGCTCGCCCAAGGCTGCGGCCGGCCGCACATGCAGCAGGAAGAGCAGTGCCGCGGCCCTGACGTCGAGGCTCGCGTCGCTGCTCAGGGCCACGATCTCGCGGCCGGTGTCGACGCCCGCGTCGAGGAGGTCGGCGTCGATCGCTTCGAGAGCGCGGACGCCGGCCACGCGGTCCGCCGCGGCTTGGCCGTGCAGTTGGGCGCGCGCACCTTCGAGCTGCGCCGCGAGGTTGAAGGGAAGCCACGTCTCGCCCACCCGCACCTTGGACCGCCTCGCCTCCGGCGAGGGCAGCTCGCGGGGCGTCACGAAGACCAGGAGCTCCGTGCTCTCGGTCTGCTTGCCTTCGAGGCGAAAAGCGCGGCCGATCAGCGGGATGTTCGCCAGGCCCGGCGTTCGGCCGTGGGTCTCGGTCTTGTGCTCGGTGACCAGCCCGCCGATGATGAGCGTTTCCCCCGACTCCAGCACCACCTCCGTCTCCGTGCGGCGCCGGGTGACGACGGGCAGCCCCTGGGTGAGCCCGTTCTGCGTGACGGCCGAGCTCCCCGGCTGCAGCTCGCTCACCTCGGGTGTCACCGTCAGCAAGATCTGCCGGCCGGCCCCGTGGCGAGGGCGAACTTCCAGCGTCGTCCCCACGTCTACCTGCTCGATGCCGGAAACCGTAGTCGTGCCGAAGGACTGGTTCTGGGTGAAGGTCGGAATGCGCAGGGTGGTGACCATGCTGATCCGCGCCCGCCGGTTGTCGAGCGCCGTCACCTTGGGGCTCGCCTTCACGTGCGCCTCGCCGGACTGCTCCAGCGCCTGGATCATCAGGCCGATGCCCCGCGCGTCGATGTGCCCGAAGCGGAACCCCGGATCGGCGAAGCTACCGGGTTCGGTGCCCCCCGAGGTGACACCGCCCGCGGTGCCGAACCGGCTGAGCGCTGCGAGATCGTTCGCCGACGGCAGATAGCGCTTGGAATCATTCAAGCCGGGCAGGGGAAACGTGCTGGCGAGAACGCCGCCGCGGATGTCGAGCCCGAAGGTGCCCTGGGAGCCCATCTGCCGCAGCGCGTTCCTCGACACCTCCACCACCTGGACCTCGATCTCGTACTGCCTGGGCGTCCGCGTCAGCTCGCCCAGCAGACCGTCGATCCGTTCGAGCGTCGCGGGCAGCGCCGAGATCGTGAGCTGGTTCTCGACGGCGTTGTAGGTCGCGACCTCGCAGGAAGCGAGCAGCGGCAGCACCGTCTTGAGGGTCTCCTCGCCCGGCGCGACGCCGAGGGGGAACACGCGGTCCGCCATCGGAGGCTGGTGGCCGTTGCCGGCGTTCCCACACCCGTTCCAGCAGCAGGCCCCACGTCCCGCCGGGGCAGGCTTCACCGCCGGCACCGTGCAGTCGGCCTCCACGCCGCAGGGGGCGATCTGCCGCGACGCGAGCCGTATGACCGAGCCGTCCTGCACCACTTCCAGCCCCGCCGCCGCGGCGACGGCTGCGAAGGCCTCCTGGGAACCGATGTTGCGCAGGCGGATGGTGACTCGGGTGTCGGGCAGGGCGCCGGTCGCGATCGAGACGTCGTAGGTCTCGGCGAGCAGGCGCAGCGCGCGGCCGACGGACACCTCGTCGAGGTTGACGTCGGCGAGCAGCGGGCCGCCTGAGAGCTGCGGCGCGATCGTCCTGATCCCAGCCGTCTTGATCCCCGCCTCTTGGACCCCCGCCTCTTGGACCCCCGCCTCCGCTGCCGCCGGGCCCAGGATGAGGAGCAGGATCGAAACCATTTTGACCAGGCCGTTGGATTTCATAATATCAACCTTTCAGAACCCCGCGGACCGAGCCTGGAGGCGACGAGCCCCCAGGCCTCGACCGCGAACTGCTACGGGACCGGCCTGTGCCTTGCCCGGTGAATCCTCGAGTCCACATAGGCCTGGAAAAAGCCGATCTGAACCTCGACGTACCGCAGCTCCCGACCCACTTCGTCGACCCAGTGCTGCATGGCGCCCTCCTGTCCCGGGATCTTGCAGATCCGTGGCGGCGCCGCCTGGAAAGAACAAAACCTTTTCTTCTTGTTCGCCGCCGCCCCGCCTCGTGCCTTCACGACTTTCGGAACCGGTCGCCGGCAACCCTTGCAAATCGGCGGCTGAACCGGACCTCGAGACCTGGGCCTGCAAACAGCGGTCGCACACGCCTTCTCAGTGACTGGGAGGAAGGCCGTGAATCGACGTGTCGACGTATCCCTGGAGGGTGCCGGTCTCGGTTTGGACCTGCCCCAACTCGTGGTCGACGTCGTTGATCCAGGCATTCACGGCGACTTCCTGTTTACCGATGATGGTGGCAGAGAAGTCGACGATCGCCTTCAGTCTCTCCTCGATTCTGACGGTGTTGTACAGCGTGCCCTGCTCCCGCCAGACGAGGGACGTCACGATCATGATTGCGACGAGAAAGACGACGACCAACAGGAAGAAAATCGTGAACTGCTTGGTGCTGACCATGGAACACCTCCCTAAAAATTCCCCGGTTTGTTTTTGCGTCCCGCCGTCGTGGGGAAGGACCTTGGGACCATGTTGATGCTTTCCCTATAGAGCGAGATGTGTGCCAGCGGGAGGCGCCGCCGTCAAAGGTGTGCGGCGGCTGGGATCCAAGACCCGGAGATCGCCATCAACTTCTTGCTCGTCAATCACTTACCTGGGAGAGATGAGCAATGTTGTGCGCAACATTACTCATCCGGCAGCGTGGCAGGCCCTATGTCGAAGGAATGTCGGAAAACTGTCGGACAATGTCGGGGAGATCGATCCCTTGCGAAGCGGGGAACGTCTTGGGTAGTGTTTTAGGTTTTGCGGGGTGCAGCAGCACGGCCCCGCTCCATGTCATCGTCGACCGCCTCGAATTGCCCTCGCCCTAATCCGCCCGCAGCGTGATCGACGGCTCGACGCGGGAGGCGCGCCAGGCGGGGGCCCAGCAGGCGAGGGCCGAGACGGCGAGGAGCAGTGCGATCACGCCGAGGTAGGTGACGGGGTCGAGCCGCGAGACGCCGAAGAGCAGCGAGGTGAGAGCCTGGCTCGCGAGCAGCGCCCCGGCAAGCCCGAGCGCGGCGCCGAGGCCCGCGAGACCCAGGCCCTGCCGCACCACCAGGGACACGATTTCGCCGGCGGTCGCGCCGAGCGCCGAGCGCACGCCGATCTCGCGCGTCTGTTCGCTGACACTGCCGGAGAGCACGCCGTAGATGCCGATCGCAGCCAGCACCAACGCGGTGAGGGCGAAGGCCTCGAAGAGGACGAGGGCGAAGCGGCGCTCGGCGGCCGACGCGGCGACCAGGGTGTCCATCGCCGCCACGTGTACGATCGGCTGGTCCTTGTCCACCGACCAGACCGCGCTCTTGACGGCCGGCGTGAGCGCCGCCGCATCACCCTGCGTGCGGACGACGAACCACAGGGTGCCATCCGCCCAGGGCGACTGCTCGGCGGCGATGTAGACGGAGTCCACCCGCGCCGCCGCCAGGGAAGCCTGCTTCACGTCGCCCACCACGCCGACGATCGTGCTCCACGGCCGGCCGGTTGGCGCGCCGAGGCTCAGGCGCTGGCCGACGGCATCCTGACCGGGGAACTTGCGCCTGGCGAACGACTCGCTGATCACGGCGGCCTGAGTCGCCGCGCCGGCCACGTCGTGCTCGTCGAGCAGGCGTCCGCGGCGGAGCGGGATGCCCAGCGTCTCGAAATAGCCCGGGCTCACCGCGCAGCGGAAGGCGTCGTGCTCGTCCGAGGGGTCGCGGTCGTGCTCGAAATGGACGCCGTAGACGTTGGAGAAATTCGCGTCGCCGCTCAGCGGCAACTGGCTGGTGAAGGCCGCTGCGGTGACGCCGGGAGTCCGGCGCACGGCTTCGAGTGCCTGTGCGAAGAAGCGGTGAGTCGCGCTGGCGTCGTCGTAGCGATGGCCGTTGGTCTGCACCTGCAGGGCGAGCACGTTCGATGGATTGAAGCCGGGGGCAACGGCGAACAGCAGCCGCATGCTGCGCAGCAGCAGCCCCGCGCCCACCAGCAGCACGAGGGCGAGCGCCACCTCGGCGACGACGAGCGCGCGGCGGGCGCGCCGGTGCCCGCCGGCTGTCCGCCGCGAGCCTTGCCGCAGGCCTTCGTGCAGGTCGACGCGCGACGTCTGAAGCGCGGGAATCAATCCGACCAGCAGCCCGATTCCCGTCGTGACCACCAAAGCGAAAATAAACACGGCGCCGTCAAAGCGGATCGCGTCCACCCGCGGCAGCTCGGACGGACTGAGCGCCACCAGCGCGCGGACCCCGAGCTGCGCGAGCGCCATGCCGAGAGCGCCGCCGAGCAGCGAGAGCAGCAGGCCCTCAGTCACCAGTTGCCGGATCAATCGCGGGCGTCCCGCGCCGAGCGCAGCGCGCATCGAGAGCTCGCCGCTGCGCGCCGCGCCACGTGCGAGCAACAGGTTGGTCACGTTCACACACGCGATGAGGAGCACCAGCGTGACCGCGCCGAGAACGGCGAGCAACGCCGGCCGGACGCCGCTCGTGACGTCGTCCTGGATGGAGGTCACGAGCATACCCTGCGCGAGCTTTGCCCACGGCGGTCGCGAGAATTCGGCGACCGGCGAGCGCCCGATCGCGTCGAGCTCGCGTCGGGCCGGCTCGACGCCGAGGCCCGCGTGCAGCCTGGCCGCCATACGCAGGTGATGGCCCCACTCCCGGCCGCCCGGGGGGAGCGACGTGTCGTATTGCAGGAGCGTCCACACCTGAGCCGAGGGCGCGAGGACGCTCTCGAACGCCTTCGGCATCACGCCGGCGACCGTGTAGAGGTCGTCGTCGAGCTTGATCTGCCGGCCGACGATCGCGGGGTCGGCGGCGAAGCGCCGCCGCCACACGCGGTCGCTGAGAACTGCCACCCGGGGACCGCCGAGCCGGTCGTCGGCCGGCTCGAAGTCGCGCCCCAGCGCGGGCGGCACGCCCAGCATGCGGAAGTAGCCCGCGCTCACTCTCTGCCCATCGAAGCGCTCGGGCTCAGCCGCTCCCGTCATCGTCGGCTGCCAGGCCTTCCAAACGGCGATCGCGTCGAAGGAGTGAGCGCGCGCCAACAGCTCGCGGAAGGTCCCGAACGTGACGGTGACGGGCGAGCCGTCGCTGCCGCGGTCCCAGATCCCGAGGATACGCTCGGCGTGCGGATAGGGCAGGGACTCGAAAAGGATGGGGTTCACGGCACTGAAGATCGCGGTCGTGGCGCCGATTCCGAGCGCCAGCGTCAGCACGCCGATGGCGGCAAAGCCGGGGCTGCGCCGGAGCCGGCGCGCGGCGTATCGCAGGTCGGCGAAAAACGCGGCGAAGGCGTTCTCCCAGCCGTAGGAGCGCACCTCCTCGCGCAGAGCCACGGGGTTGCCAAGCTCCCGCCGCGCCGTCCGTCGCGCCTCCTCGGGCGAGAGCCCGCGAGCCTCCAGGTCGGCGATGGCCTGTTCGAGAAAGTGATCGCACTCGTCGGCGACGTCGCGGTCCGCGTCGTCGCGATGGGCGAGCACGCCCAGTCCGCGCGTGAGCTGGCGCCAGAGCGACACGGCTAGGCCTCGGCCTTCAATAGCCGCGCCACGGCCGCGGCCCGGCGGTTCCACTCCGCGGCCTCGACCTCGAGCTGCTTGGTGCCGGCGCGGGTGAGCCGATAGTATTTCGCGCGCCGCGAGTTCTCCGTCTGCCGCCACTCGGAATCGAGCCAGCCCGCGCGTTCGAGCCGCTGGAGCGCGGTGAGCAGCGACCCGGGGTTCACCTTGAACACGCCGCGCGAGATCTGCTCGACCCGCCGCGCGATGCCGAAGCCATGCATGGGCTCCAGGCTGAGTGTCTTGAGGATGAGCATGTCGAGCGTGCCCTGAATGACGTCGGTGTTGGGATCTTCCATAAGGCCTCCGCCAATGTCTCCGCCTGTCAAGGCGTCGCGGTAAAGCCTAGCCGCCTCTCCTCTTGACTGTCAAGAGCTGATGGTCAAGTGGAGAGACACGTTCCGTGTAGCCTTGGATGGCCGGCTGGCACCCGGTCTGCAACAGCGGCCTGCATGTCGATCGGTGAACCATCTCTGAAGCCCGCCGGCTTCGTCCGCGTGCGCGGGGCCCGGGAGCACAATCTCAAGAATGTGGATCTCGAAATCCCGCGGGACGTCCTGGTCGTCTTCACGGGGGTGTCAGGCTCCGGCAAATCGTCGCTGGCGTTCGGCACGCTGTACGCGGAGGCGCAGCGGCGGTACCTCGAATCCGTCTCCCCGTATGCCCGGCGCCTGTTCCATCAGATGGCGGTGCCCGAGGTCGACGAGATCGACGGCCTGCCCCCCGCGGTCGCGTTGCAGCAGCAGCGCGGCTCGCCGACCACCCGCTCGTCCGTGGGCAGCGTCACGACCCTCTCCAACCTGCTGCGGATGCTCTACTCGCGGGCCGGTCACTACCCGCGCAATCAGCCCCTCCTCTACGCCGAATCGTTTTCGCCGAATACACCCGAGGGAGCGTGTCCCAAGTGTCATGGGCTGGGCCGGATCTACGAGGTGACCGAACGCTCGATGGTGCCGGACGACTCGCTCACGATCCGCCAGCGGGCCGTCGCCGCCTGGCCGACCGCGTGGCATGGGCAGAACCTGCGCGACATCCTGGTCACCCTCGGCTATGACGTCGACCGCCCCTGGCGCGAGCTCTCCCGGAAGGACCGCGACTGGATCCTCTTCACCGACGAGCAGCCGACGGTGCCGGTGTACGCCGGTTATTCGCCGGAGGAGACGCGGCGCGCCCTCAAGCGCAAGGAAGAGCCCAGCTATCAGGGAACCTTCACGAGCGCCCAGCGCCACGTGCTGCACACGTTCGCCAACACACAGAGCCCGTTGATGAAGAAGCGGGCCGCTCGCTACATGCTGAGCAGCGAATGCCCGCTCTGCCACGGCAAGCGGCTCCGCCGCGAATCCCTGTCCGTTAAGTTCGCGGGCCTCGACATCGCGGAGATCTCCAGCCTGCCGCTGGCGCGTCTGGCCGGCGTCGTGCGTCCCTACGCGGAAGGAATCACACCGGGGAAAGCGGCCGACAACCATCCGGAAAAGGCAATCGTCACCCAGCGGATCGCCCAGGATCTCGTGGCGCGGCTCGCGGTTCTGCTCGATCTCGGTCTCGGCTATCTGTCGCTGGAGCGGAGCACTCCCACCCTCTCGCCGGGCGAGCTCCAGCGCCTGCGGCTCGCGACACAGGTGCGCTCCAACCTGTTCGGCGTGGTGTACGTGCTCGACGAGCCGTCTGCGGGGCTCCATCCCGCCGACACCGAGTCCCTTCTGAAGGCGCTCGGAGATCTGAAGGCCTCCGGAAACTCGCTGTTCGTCGTCGAGCACGATCTCGACGTGATCCGTCGCGCGGACTGGATCGTCGACGTGGGACCGGCCGCGGGCGAGCAGGGCGGCTACGTGCTCTACAGCGGTCCGCCCGCCGGGCTCGCATCGGTGGAGGCTTCGCAGACCCGGCGGCATCTCTTCGGAAACCCTTTCTCCGAAAACAACGCGCTTTTCCACCGGATCCCGCGGACGCCCTCGGGCTGGCTGTGCCTGACGGGAGTCACCCGCAACAACCTGAATCGGCTCGACGCCGCATTTCCCCTGGGGGTGTTCACCACCGTGACCGGAGTCTCCGGCTCGGGAAAGTCGAGCCTGGTCAGCCAGGTCCTGGTGGAGTTGGTGGGAGAGCATCTCGGTCATCCCCTTCCGGTCGAAGAGGAGGAAGGAGAGGAACTGGAGCGCGCCGTCGTGATCACCCAGGGCGGCCGGATCGCCGGCGGCATGGAAACGATCAAACGCCTGGTGCGGGTGGATCAGAAGCCGATCGGCCGCACGCCGCGCTCCAACCTGGCGACCTACACGGGCCTGTTCGATCACGTCCGCAAGCTTTTCGCCGGCACCCGGGCGGCGCGGGCCCGTCACTACGACGCCGGACGCTTTTCCTTCAACGTCGCCAAAGGCCGCTGCGCGACTTGCGAGGGGGAAGGCTTCGTCATGGTCGAGCTGCTCTTCCTGCCCAGCGTCTACGCGCCTTGTCCCACCTGTCACGGAGCGCGGTACAACGAGAAAACCCTGGAGATCAAGTACCAGGACAAGACCATCGCCGACGTGCTGGGGATGACGGTGAACGAGGCTTGGGATTTCTTCCCTGAGGAGCCACAGGTGTGCCGCTCGCTCGGCGTCCTGCGGGAGGTCGGCCTGGGCTATCTGCGGCTCGGTCAGCCGGCCACCGAGCTTTCGGGCGGCGAGGCCCAACGGATCAAGCTGGCGACCGAGCTGCAACGGGCGGGGCGCGGCAACACCCTCTACGTCCTCGACGAGCCCACGACCGGACTTCATCCCACCGACGTCGAAAGGCTCATGAAGCAGCTCGACGGGCTGGTCGACGCGGGCAACACCGTCATCGTGGTGGAGCACGACATGCGCGTCGTCGCGGGAAGCGACTGGGTGCTCGACATCGGCCCCGGCGCGGGGGAGGAAGGGGGCCGCGTGGTGGCCTCCGGAACCCCCGCCGAGATCTCCAGATCTTCCGAGAGCCGCACGGCGCCTTATCTGGCGCGCTTCCTGGGGTAAGTAGGCGCGGAAGGCCGGAGCGGCACGCACGAACTGTGATCGGAAAGCCGGATAGGGCTCCAAATCAGCTAACTTCTGAGCTTCAAGATGAGATCTTCGAAGCGAGCTACGAATCCTGGCTCCAGCTTGAGCTCCGCCGCGATCTCCGGCGCATTCGAGCCTCGCTAAAGTGTCCTGGGGGCTTGACACCGCCAGGATTGGCCACTTACACTGTCGCCATCGATGGCTGATTTAGGCAAGGCCAGCGGTAACAGTGGCAACTAACACGGAATTTCGGCGCCAATGACGGCGCCTGACCGATGAGCCTCGAAAGGGCTCAGAAAAGGAGAAGGATCATGGCTAAGAAGAACACGGATCCAAACAAGAAGACCCGGACCAAGTCACAGGGGCAGGGAGAACAGTTCAAGGAGTGGAGGACGGTGGCAACCGCGACGGCCGCCAACGCCTCCGAGCTGCCACCAACGGCGATCCAGCTAACGGCACTGGAAGGCGTGCTCGGAGAGGTGGACGCGATCCTCGCCGAGCAGGGCGTCTTTCGGGCGAGCAAGCAGGTGGCCTCGAGGCGCCTGCAGGTTCTGGTCAACCAGGGAGCCAAGCTCTCCACGGTGCTGAAGGTGATCGCCAAGCAGCACTACGGCCATGGCAACGACAAGCTGGTGGAGTTTGGGATCAAGCGCTCCGGAGCCGTCCCAAGCCCACGGTGGTGCCGCCTACGGTGCCCGAGCCCGGCGCCCCCGCCACCACCCTGCTCAACAGCAAGTAGCACCTTTCCTAGGGGCGTGCTTCAGTGCACGCCCCCTTTTTTGTCTCGCCACATCCCTTTCCCAGACCCTCGCAACGCGATGAAGCGAACACCCGGCGTCACGATCAACCCACACCAATTCTTCCATCGAGAGGCCCTAGGTTATTTCGTGACAGGCCCTCACTTTGAGACAAAGGACACTTTTTGTGAAACGGTAGACACCCTTTTTGAGGCGATGGACACTTCTTTTGAGACGATAGGCACCTCTTTTGAGGCGATGGATGCTAGTTTTGAGCCGTTGGACACTCCCTTTGAGACGATGGTCACTCCTTTTGTGACGATGGACACTCCTCTTGGAGCTTTGGATCCTCTGTTGAGCCGATGTGTGTGTCTTATGAACCGTCAGGCGTGTCTGATGACCCATCAGGCGTGCCTTATCAGCCATAATGCCTGTCTGACGAGCCATCAGATTCGTCTGATGAGCCATAACGTCTGGCTGATGAACCATCAGGTCCGGCTGATGAGTCGTCAGGCCGGCCTGACGAACCATCACGTGTGTCTGGTGAGCCGTCAGGTGCGCCTGATAAGCCGCTGGAGGTGTCCATTGAGTCACCAAGCCGTCCTCCCGCCAGCCAAACCCTCTGCCTTGCGCGCGATCAGGAAGAAGCTCTTCGCCTTCGCCTCCCGGGCCAGGGCCTGAAGACGCTTCACTCCTTCGTCCGCTTGCCCCTGCTCCCGTAGATCGATCTCGCCAAGGACGAGCCTCGCCTCGAGGACTGACGCGAGGGCGCGCACCTTCTCGGCCCTGGCTCGGGCGGCCTCGGCGAGGGAGCGCGCCGGCGCGAGGTGCTCGGCGGCGGTCTCGACGCGGGCTTGGGCGAGGAGGACGAAGAGGTTGGGCTGGTTCTGCCGGTTGCCCTGGAGTGCGGCACGCTCCTGTTCGCAGTCCGCCGCCGCGGCGCTCTGATGCAGCGCGATCTCGGCGAGCGCACCGGCGGCGAGCGCCAGGGCGATGTTGCCCGACTGCTTGAAGTAGGAGGTTTCTGCCTCGCGGCCGGCGGGGGAGTGTCAGCTCGGCTTTCGATTGCGAGTTGACGCTCCTCCGCCCGTTCACCAGTCCGCCAGCGATCTCAGTAGCAAAAAGCGCCCGGCCAACCGCTCGGATAGCTGCAGACAAAGCCCGTCCATCCGTCGCAGGACCAGTAGGAGTCCCAGTAACCGATCACCGTGGTGGTCGAATGGCCGTCGCAGTACTCGGTGGTCTGGGTGGTGTAGTTTCGAAGGGTCTCAACAATGTGGTCGTAGATCTCTCCCGTGGACCCGAAACCCAGGCAGTCGGAACCGAGCCAGAACCCGCCGACGACCTCAGGCCCCGCGCTGCCATAGCTGACGTTCTTGGGATCGGTACAAGGGGGCGGCGGATTGCAGCTTATGACGCAAAGGTCGTATTGATCGTCGCACTCCTGGCAGCTCCGCAGGCCAGGGCAGGTCTCCGGGTAACAGGCCTCGCGGTCTTGCTCGCAGGCGTCTTGGCAGGAGCTCGCATCGGCGGAGATCACCGAGAGGGGGCCGGAGCCGTGGGAGGGCGCGGGTTTGAAGACGTTCAGAGTGGTCGTGGCGTCGAGCACCTGGAAGCTCGTACGGCGGATCTGCTGGCTCTGTTCGTCGAGGGCCTTCCAGGAGAGCTCCTGGACCTTGCGACCCTCTACAAATACCGCCACCACGACCTGCCGCTCGCCGGACCGCGCCCAGCCATCGAGCTTCTCGCGCAGGTCGGGACGGGCCTTGAGCACACCGAGCACCGCACCGGCCGCCTTTCCGGCCTCGACGGTGGCGCTCTCCTGGCTGAAGGGAAGGCCGTCAACCTGGACTAGGACCTCGATCTTCCGGCCCTGCTGGAAAGGCTGGCCCGATCCCAACTGAAGGAAGAGCGAGCGGATGCCGGTTGGCGCCGGCACGGCACGTGGCTCCTTGAGTAGAGCGGCGCGCTCGGGCGCAGCATGGGCAGGACCGAGGGTAGTTCCGAGCAGGACAAGTGCTACGAGGAAAGCTCGCACAGGCACCTCCTTCGAGATCGAAGCTCCGAATCTGGTCGGTCGATTCCGACTCACTCAAGTAGGTGCGCGTGACTCGGCTTGACGAGCCGCGTTGGGGAGCAAGCTCTACCTCCACGATAACAGCGGGACCGCCAAGACGCGGTTGCTGCCGACGTCCGCGAGCACATTCGTGCCGCAGAGCGGAAATATCGACGTGAGCGCTGTCTTCGACGGGGAGGGACCGGCAAAAACCATTCTCCTCCAAGGCGGAGCGCATCCGGCGTCACGAGTGATCCCGGGTGCGGAAGGAAAGGGAGACGCCCGGCCTGATCAGCATCAGCGATAGCCCGCGCTGAGCTGCCTCTCATACCAACGGCAAGCTCGACGAGCGGCCTACCGCTCCCCTGTGAACGACACCGAGGCACTGCTCGCCCGGCCGTGGGCCGCTGCGGACGAAAGCCCACAATCCGGGCGAGAGCTCAAGCCGCGGACGCGGCGTCCTTCTTGGCCGGGGCGAAGTGCTCGTACAGGTTCTTGCCGGTGGAGGATCTCGAGAATGAGTCCGCCGCCACCAAAAACCAGCCGATGGGTCCGATGAGCGCCTTGGCCGCCAATCCGATGACCAGGTGAGCCCCGCCCCCCTTGAGGTCGCCGTCGATAAGCAGACTCGCCCCCGGAAAAACCAGCCCTTCGCCTGCGATCTTGACTGCGTTGGCTACTGTTGTGTCGGTTGCTTTTGCGTCGCTCATAGACTTCGTCTCCTTGCTTGGCTCGGCTGAAAGGGGTTCCAGCTCCGCTGGTTTCGTTGCCGCGGTCTCGCTTGGCGAGGCGGACGGCAACCGCTTCTTGGCTCTGATCCTCTCGGATCTGGCCGACCGGTCATCGTTCACGATCGTTTCCTCCAGAAGTTCGGAGGTCCATCAGCATACTAGCACAAGCCCCCAGTATACCAGTACAAGCCCAAACGAAACGCGGGAGCCGAGCCGCTCCGCCCGCCCCTGACTGACGATACTGAAATCCAAGAACGGCTTGTTGTCAGCATGGGTGCACTCCGTTGGAAGGACCGTGTTTCGGCGATTCGATCCTAACTCCTGACGACTCAGGAGACGGCGCTATCTGCTTTCTTTAAGTAAAGATTCGAGTGCGCGCAAAAGCTTGACGTGGCGCCCCGGCTTCGCAATAATCCGTCGCCGATGTTGATAGATCACGGACATTGATCGATCCGTGTCCGTCGTTCAGGATCTGGCGTAGCACGGCCGGACATTTGCGGACATTTTTGTCGTTTTTGCCGTTTCCAACGGGAGGATCGTCTTGACCAGGCTCGAAGGGGCATCGAATGTAGTCGACCGTCTAAGGCCGTTGGTGGAACGCGATCCGGACGCGCTCGCGTTCACCTTCCTCGGAGACGGCGAGCACGAATCCGGACGCTGGACCTACGGCCAACTGGACCGCGAAAGCAGGGCGCTGGCCGCGCTTCTTCAGGAGCATAACCTCGTCGGCGAGCGCGCTCTGCTGCTTCTGCCGCCGGGCTTGGAGCTCATCTGCGCGCTGTTCGGCTGCCTCTACGCCGGCACGACCTTCGTCATCAGCCCAATCCCTCCGCCCCGCAAGGAAGCCGCTTTCAATCGCCTGTTGTCGATCGCCGCGGACTGCCGGCCCCGCGCTGTGATCACGACGCCGAAGCTGAAGGAGGCGTTCCAAGCCGGCATGGCGGGGGTCCTGGACCTCGAAGGCATTCGCTGGTTGACCGGCGAGGACGTGGACCCGGCCGGAGAGTGGCGTCCTCCTGATCTCGACGGGGGCCGCTTGGCCTTTCTCCAGTACACCTCGGGCTCGACCGCCGCTCCCAGGGGGGTGATGGTGAGCCACAAAAACCTGCTTGCAAACGTGGGACAGATTGCGGAGGGCATGAACCTCCGGCCGGGCGGCGTCGGCATCTCCTGGCTTCCAGTGCACCATGACATGGGTCTCGTCGGGATGGTCTTCGCGACGATCTGCTCCGGGATGAGTTGTGTCCTGATGTCGCCGTTGCACTTCATCCAGAAACCCGTACGCTGGCTGAAGGCGATCAGCCAGTACCAGGGCTCCCTCTCGGGCGCACCCAATTTCGCCTACGATCTCTGCGTACGCAAGATCACCCCTGAGCAGTGCGAAGGGATCGACCTGAGGAGTTGGCGCGTGGCCTTCAACGGCGCCGAGCCGGTGCGGGCGGCGACCCTGGAGCGGTTCGCCGAGAGGTTCTCCGTCCTCGGCCTGCGCCCGCAGGCCCTCTATCCCTGCTATGGGCTGGCGGAGGCGACCCTGTTCGTGGGCGGCTCGACGTGGGATCGCCCAGCGGTGATCCACACCTACGACATCGCGGCGCTGCAGGAGGACCGGGTGGTTCCGGCGCCGGCGGGAGAAGGAGCCCGCGCGCTGGTCAGCTCTGGCCGGCCGTGGGGCCAGGAAGTCGTCATCGCCGATCCGGAGACGGCAAGCCGGTGCACGCCGGGCCGGATCGGCGAGATCTGGTTGGCGGGACCCAACGTTTGCCAGGGCTACTGGGAGCTGCCCCAGGAGAGCGCCAGGACCTTCGGAGCCCGGCTTACGGGTGAGCCGGAGGCGGGTCCTTTCCTGCGCACCGGCGATCTGGGATTCCTCGACGACGGCGACCTGTTCGTCACCGGCCGCTACAAAGACCTGATCATCATCGCGGGCAGCAATCACTATCCGCAGGACATCGAGCAGACGGTCGAGGAGGTGGAGCCGAGCATCCGCCCCGGAAGCTGCGCGGCGATCGCGGTCGACGTCGACGAGGAAGAGCGGCTCGTCGTGCTGGCCGAGCTTCCACGCGGAGAGGCGCTCACCGAAACCGCCAGGTCGATCCGGAGCCGGGTGGCCGCAGAACACGATCTGCGGGTCCACGACGTCGCGCTGCTCCGTCCGGGCAGCCTCCCGAAGACCACCAGCGGCAAGATCCAACGGCATGCCTGCAAGGCCGCCTATCGCAACCGCAAGCTGGCGCTTTGGGAGTCGCCGGTCGAGGCCTGAGCATGGAAGCTGCCGAGATCGCGGAGCCGCTGCTCCGCTACCTGAGGAAAGCGCTCGGCGACCCACGCCTGAGCTATGGAGTCCGGCCGAGCCGCATCTCGGGAGGCAACGAGACCGACATCTTCGGCCTTCAGTTGTCGGAGGCTTCGGAGCCTTTCGACCGGCCGCTCGTGGCGCGAGTATTCCGGGCCGGCGCCGCCGCCGAGCGGGCGCGCCTCGAGGCGGCGGCGCACCGGGCGGTCACCGAGCAGGGTCTCGCCGCACCGAAAGTGTTTTTCGTCGGCGACGAGCTCGACGGCGTGGGCGGCTCTTTTCTCATCATGGAGCACGCCGGCGGCCGCTCGGCGGTCGAGCTCCTACAACCGTCGATGCTGATGCGCCTTCCGGCGCTGCTCGCCGAGACGATGGCCGCGCTCCATCGCCTCGACGTCGCCTTCCTCCTGACCGCCGCCGAGGCGGCCGGGCTCGATCGCCTGTCGATGATGCTGGACCTCTCCGCGGAGACCCGCGAGCGCCGAGGCGCCAGGGAGTTCCCGTCGCTCGCGGCGCTGGGAGCGTGGTTGGACGCCCGCCGTCCCGACGTCTCCAGGTCGACCATCAACCATGGCGATCTGCATCCGTTCAACCTGATGATCGATGGCGGCCGGGTCAGCTCCGTGCTCGACTGGACGCGGGCCGTGATCGCGCCGCCCGAGTACGACATCGCGGCAAACCGCATCATCGTCCGCTACGGTCCGGTCGTCGGGCCGGGTCCGTTGAGGTCGCTGATCCCGCTGTACCGGAGCTGGTTTCCGCGCCGGTTCGAAGCCCTCTATCGCACCTACCTCCCGTTCGACGAGTCGCTCGTGCGGTACTTCGAGGTGCAGCGCGCCTTGGGGATCTTGACGGACGTTGCCCTGCGGCGGCGGGCCATGGCCTCGAACACCGTGGTGCCGCCCGATCGGGACAAGTCGGCGAAGGCTCTCGACGGCCCCAACCTGCCGCGGCTCGTGGCGCACGTGGAGCGGCTCTCGGGCATCCGTGTCGAATTGCCCCCACGGGTGTGCCCGGACCCGGAACCCTCAAGGAGAGCGAGCCGATGACCACGCGAACCCCGGACGCGATCCGGATCCAAGAATGGCTGGTCGCGCGCCTGGCCGAGGAGTTGGAGCTGAGCCCGGCCGAGATCGAGGTCTCGGAACCTTACTCCAGCTACGGCTTGAGCTCGCGGGAGGCGGTGGGGATCTCGGGCGATCTCGAGGAGTGGCTCGGGACCCGGCTCTCGCCGACGCTGCTCTACGACTATCCGTCGATCGAGGCGCTGAGCCGCCACCTCGCCGGCGCGGCCTCGGCGCCGCGAGAGGCCGGGCCAGCTCCAGCGCCGGGTGGCCGCACGGCGCCGCCAGAGCCGGTCGCCATCGTCGGTCTGGCCTGCCGCTTCCCCGGCGCACCGGACCCCGCCGCCTTCTGGCGCCTGGTCGCCGGCGGCGTCGATGCGATCCGGGACGTTCCGCCCGAGCGCTGGGACACCGAGGCCCTCTTCGATCCGACCAACACGGCGCCCGGCAAGATGAGCTCCCGCCATGGCGGGTTCCTCGAGCAGGTGGACCAGTTCGAGCCGGCTTTCTTCACTATTTCCGCCCATGAAGCGGAACGTCTCGACCCGCAGCAGCGGCTTCTCCTCGAAGTGAGCTGGGAAGCCCTGGAAGATGCCGGGGTGGCACCGGAGCGCCTGAGCGGCACCGCGACCGGCGTGTTCGTGGGCATCTCGACCAGCGACTACAGCCGCCTCCAGCTCGAAGATTCTTCGCGCATCGATGCCTGGGCCGGAACCGGCAACGCCCGCAGCATCGCGGCCAACCGGATCTCGTACCAGTTGGGCCTTTCGGGGCCGAGCCTCGCGGTGGACACCGCCTGCTCGTCCTCCCTGGTGGCCCTGCATCTGGCCTGTCAGAGCCTGCGCGACGGCGAGTGCGAAATGGCGCTGGTGGGCGCCGTCAACGTCATGCTCTCGCCCGAGCTGACGATGATCTTCGCCAAGGCCGGGCTGCTGGCGCCCGACGGCCGCTGCAAGGCGTTCGACGCGCGGGCCGACGGCTATGTCCGCGGCGAAGGGGCCGGAGTGGTGGTCCTCAAGCCGTTGTCGGCCGCCGTGGCTTGCGGCGACGACATCTATGCCGTGATCCGGGGCAGCGCGGTCAACCAGGACGGCCGCACCAACGGCTTGATGGCTCCCAACGGCCCCGCCCAGGAAGCCGTGATCCGGCGTGCCTACCGCAGCGCCGGCATCGATCCCGGCGAAGTGAGCTTCGTCGAAACCCACGGTACCGGAACGGCGCTCGGCGATCGCATCGAGGCCGGCGCCCTGGGTGCGGTGATGTCGTCCGCCTCGCGGCGGGACGCCTGCTGGATCGGCTCCGTGAAGACCAACATCGGCCATCTCGAGGCGGCGGCGGGCATGGCCGGCTTGATCAAGGCGGCCCTCGCGCTGCGGCATCGGCTGATCCCCCCCAGCCTCCACTACGAGACCCCGAGCCCGATGATCGACTTCGCCGAGCTCGGCCTGCGGGTCGCCGCCGGCCCGCAGGAGTTGCCGGCGGGTGGCGGCCTCGTCCGCGCCGGAGTCAGCTCGTTCGGGTTCGGGGGCACCAACGCCCACGTCGTGCTCGAAGAGCCGCCCGCCCGCTCCTCGGCCTCGCGGGAGGAGGAGCGCTGGCAACTGCTCGTGCTCTCGGCGCGGACCCCCGGCGCTCTCGACGCGATGAGCACGAGGCTGGCCTCGTGGCTGCAAGCGCACCCGGAGGCCCCCCTCGACGACGTGGCGTTCACCCTTCGTACGGGCAGGAGCGCCTTCGGGTACCGGCGCGCCGTCCTGGCCAGGGACCATGAGCACGCCGTGGAGATCCTCCGTGCGGCTTCCGGCATCGCGGGACGGGACGAGGTGCTGCCGATCCCGGACCCTGGGGACGGTGAGCCGGAGGAAGCGCGCCGCCTGCGGGACCTCGGGCGCGAATGGCTGGCCGGCGGGTCCGTGGATTGGCGGAGGGCCGGCGAGGCCCGCCGGTGTGCCGGTCTGCCGACGTATCCCTTCGAGCGCCAACGGTACTGGCTGGATGCGGGGGCGCAGCCGCCATCGCGGTCCGCGCTGTCTCCGGAAGAGACCAAGAGCCCGCTGGAGGATTGGTTCCATGTGCCGGTCTGGAATCCGGTGTCCCTCTCTCCGAGCCGCGGGGAGGGGGCGGAGGCCCCTCCGCCCGATCCGTCGACGGTGCTGGTGTTCTGCGACGAGCATGGCCTGGGAGAGGGTCTTGCGGCCCGGTTGCGCCAAGCCGGCCGCCCGGTCGTCACGGTCCGGCCCGGCGAGGGTTATCGCGTCGACGGCGACCTGCGGACCCTGAATCCGGTCGCGCCCGGGGACTACGAGTCGCTGCTCGACGGGCTGCCGGCTCCCCCCGGAGAGATCGTGCACCTGTGGAGCGTCGGCGGGGATCCGGCGGCGACCCGCGAGGAGACCGGGAGGGCTCAGACTCTAGGCCTCGAGAGCGTCGTGCATCTGGTGCGGGCCGTGGGCGAGCGGGCGGGCCCGAGCGCGGTCCGCTTCACCCTGGCGGCCAGCGGCATGGCCGAGGTCACCGGCGGGGACCTGGTGAGCCCGGCGAAGGCGACCTTGCTGGGACCCTGCCGGGTGATCCCGTTCGAATACCCGCGTTTCGGCAGCCGCTGCATCGATCTCGAAGCACCGGGCTCGCCAGAGTCGCGGGCGCTGCTGATCGAGCTGCTGCTGCGAGAGATCGAATTCCGGGCGGATGACCAGATCGTCGCCTATCGCGGCCGGGACCGCTACGTGCAGTCGATCGTCCGCGCCCCCCTCGGGTCCACTACCGGCCCGCGCCTGCGCCAGGGCGGCGTCTACCTGCTCACCGGCGGCCTCGGCGGCCTTGGCCTCTCGGCGGCCCGATTCCTGGCGGAAAAATACCAGGCGCGGCTAGTGTTGCTGAGCCGTTCCGGCCTGCCGCCGCGGGGGCAATGGGAGAGCCTGCGGGCCGCCGCGGAGGAAGACTTCTCGCCGACCCGGCGCGCCGAAGAGGCGCTGCCCCACCGGATCCGCGAGGTGATGGCCATCGAGGAGGCGGGCGGCGAGCTGCTCCTGATCGAGGCCGACGTCACCGATCCCGTGCAGATGCGGTCCGCGGTGCAGGAGGTCCTCGACCGTTTCGGCGAGCTCCACGGTGTCTTCCACACCGCGGGAGTGATCGGGGCGGGCATGATCTCGTTCAACCCGAAGGACTCGCTGGCGCGGGTGATGCCTCCCAAGCTCGCCGGCACGCTGGTCCTGGACGAGGCCCTGGAGGGCGTCGAGCTCGACTTCCTCGTGCTCTACTCCTCTCTCGCCTCGCTGATCGGCGGCACCGGACAGGTGGCCTACGCCGCCGCCAATGCGTTCCTGGACGCTTTCGCCGGTCACCGCAGCCGGCGAGGGCGCTTCACGGTGGCCGTCGGCTGGGGCGAGTGGCAATGGAACGTCTGGGAGGGGTTCGCGCCGGAGGTCCAGGCCGCTCTCGACGAGAACCGGCGGCGGTTCGGCATCTCGGCGGAAGAGGGTTTCACGGCCCTGGAGCGTATTCTGGAGCAGGACCAGCCGCACGTCGCGGTGTTGACGCGTCCGTTCGAGGCCCTGCGCGAGTGGTTCTCCTCGCTGGCGGTCGACACCATGTCCGGCGGCGACTCCGCCGCCGCGGAGGCTCTCACGCCGCGGCTCGGAGACGGGGCGCCGGCGCTGCCGCCGCGAGACGAGCTGGAGCGGATCATCGCCGGGATCTGGCAACGGTTCTTCGGCACGAATTCCCTGGGTTTCGACGACAATTTCTTTGATGCCGGCGGCAATTCGCTCGTCGGCCTGCAGATCATCAGCGAGCTGCGCAGGACCCTGGGCGTGGAGCTGCCCAAGGTCGCGCTCTTCCAGGCACCGACGGTCCGTTCCCTGGCGCGCTATCTCGAATCGACCCGTGCAGAGGGCCAGAGCCTGCCGGCGGCCCCGGTCGAGGTCGACTCGCGGCCGGAGCCGGAGGCGCAGGAGGCGGTGGCCATCGTCGGCATGGGCTTGCGATTCCCGGGAGCCCGGTCGGTCGAGCAGTTCTGGCGCAACCTTTCGGGAGGTATCGAGTCCGTCACCTCCTTCACCGACGAGGAGCTGGAGGAGGTCTCTCCCGCTCTGCTCGCCAATCCCGATTACGTCAAGGCCCGGCCGGTGCTCGAGGAGCTGGACCTGTTCGACGCCGACTTCTTCAACTACTCGCCGGGCGAGGCGCGGCTCATGGATCCGCAGATCCGCCTCTTCCTGGAGACCTGCTGGGAGGCCCTGGAGTCCTCCGGCTACGCGTTGGAGAATCTCGACGCCAGGGTCGGCGTGTTCGCCGGTGCGAACATCAGCACCTACCTGCTGGGCCTTCTACGGGAGCCGGGTTTCATCGAGTCGGTCGGCGAGCTGGAGACGGTCATCTCCAACGATCGCGACTCGCTGGCCACGAGCGTGTCCTACAAGCTGAACCTGCGGGGCCCCAGCCTGTCGGTGCAGACCTTCTGCTCGACATCGGCGGTGGCCATTCATCTGGCCTGCAAGAGCGTGCTGCGCAACGAGTGCGAGATGGCCCTCGCCGGGGGCGTCTCAGTGCGGGTGCCGTCGCGATCCGGCTACCTCTACCGCCAGGGCGACCAGTACTCTCCCGACGGTCATACCCGCGCTTTCGACCACCGCGCGCGCGGCACCGTTTTCGGCGACGGCGTGGGGGTCGTGGTGCTCAAGCGGCTGAGCGCGGCGCTGCGCGATGGCGACCACATCCACGCCGTGATCCGCGGCTCGGCCGTGAACAACGACGGCTCGCTCAAAGCGGGCTTCACGGCTCCCAGCGTCGAGGGGCAGGCGGAGGTGGTCGCGGCGGCTCTGGCGGACGCCGGGGTCAAGGCGTCCGAGATCGGCTACGTCGAGGCCCACGGCACGGCGACCGTGCTCGGGGATCCGATCGAGGTCGCGGCCCTGACGCGGGCTTTCCGGCAGCAGACGTTCACCCGCGGGTACTGCGCCCTGGGCTCGGTAAAGACCAATATCGGCCACCTGGACCGCGCCGCCAGCGTCGCCTCGGTGATCAAGACCGCCTTGGCGCTCGAGCACCGGCAGATTCCGCCCAGCCTCCATTTCGAGAGCCCGAATCCCGACATCCCTTTCGATTCGAGCCCGTTCTTCGTCAACGCCGAGCTGCGCGAGTGGACGGGCGAGGGACCGCGCCGCGCCAGCATCAACTGCCTCGGCATCGGGGGCACGAACGCGCACCTCGTGCTGGAAGAGGCGCCCCCGGCCGGACCGCCGGGAGAATCCCGGCGCCATCAGCTCCTCCTCCTCTCGGCCCGCAGCGCGACGGCCCTCGACCAGGCGGCTGCCCGGCTCGCCCGGCACCTGCGCGAAGCCGGCGATTCCGACCTGCCCGACGTCGCCTACACGCTCCAGGTCGGCCGCAAGGTGTTTTCCCACCGGCGCGCGGTGCTCTGCGACAGCCGGGAGGCGGCGATCGAGGCGCTGGAGGCCGGTGACGAACGGGCCGGCAACGCCGTGCAAGGGCCGGTGACCCGGCAGATCACCTTCCTCTTCCCCGGCGCCGACGAGCAGTACGCCGGCATGGCCGGCGGGCTCTATCGCGACGAGCCGGTCTTCCGCGAGCAGGTCGACCGCTGCGCCGGCCTGCTCCGCGAGCTGGGTGAGGACGACCTCCTCGACGTGCTCTACCCGCCAGCGGGCGGCGCGCGCGAGGAGGACGCTGCCGGCCGGCAGCTGAGCCTGAGCCGTCATCTCCATCCGGCGCTGTTCGTGGTCGAATATGCGTTGGCCCGGCTGCTGATGTCCTGGGGACTGAAGCCCCGGGCCCTGCTCGGGCACGGCCTCGGCGAGCACGTCGCCGCATGTCTTGCGGGCGTCTTCACGCTCCAGGACGCGCTCCGCCTGATGGCGGCGCGCGGGCGCTGGATCGACGAGCTGCCGGAAGGCGCGATGATCGCGGTCCCGCTCTCCGAGGAGGAGGTCCGGCCGCTGCTCGGAGAGGATCTGGCGCTGGCGGCGGTCAACGGTCCGGGGGGCGTGGTGGTCTCGGGGCCGCCCGGGCCGATCGCCGGGCTGGAAGCCCGCCTGGCCGAGCGCGAGGTCGTCTCCCGGCGCCTGCGCGCGACGCGGGCGTTCCATTCGCGCCACCTCGACCCGATAGCGGACCGGGTCGCCGAGCTGGTCGCCTCCATGGAGCTGAGTGCGCCCTCGTTGCCCTTTTTCTCCAACGTCACCGGCACCTGGATCACCCGCAGGGAAGCGAAGGATCCCCGGTACTGGGCGCGCCACCTCAGCCAGACGGTGCGCTTCAGCGACGCGGCGAAAGTGCTGCTCGGCGAAGGCGAGCAGGTGTTGCTCGAAGTGGGGCCGGGCACGGAGCTCACGTCCCTGGTGCGTAGGCACCGGGAGTGCGACGCGGTGCGGGCGGCCCTGGCACAGCCGACCCTGCGCCCGGCCGGCGAGCCGGCGGCGGACCAGGCCTACCTGCTCGCAACCCTGGGCCGGCTCTGGCTGCACGGGCTGGAAATCGACTGGAAATCCTTCTACCGGGCCGAACGGCGTTTCCGCCGGCCGCTGCCGACCTACCCCTTCGAGCGCAAGAGCTACTGGATCCACGCGCGGCCGCCAGCCGCCACGAAGGCGGGCGGGCGGCTGACCTTCGCCATGGACGACCTGGAGCGCCATCCGGATGTCCAGGACTGGTTCTACGAGACCATTTGGACGCTCGCTCCGGCGCCGGAGGGCGGGCCGCGGACGCCGTCCGCTCCCTGGTGGGCGTTCGTCGACGCGTCCCCGCTCGCGGAGCGCCTGGTGGAGCGCCTCAGGGCGCAGGGCGAGACGGTGGTGACCGTGACCGCCGGCACGGCCTATGGCCACGACGGCGTGCGGTGGGTCCTCGATCCCGCCGAACCGGACCACTACCGGCGTCTGGTCGAGGATCTCGGCGCCCGGGCGGAGCTCCCGCGGCGCATCCTCCACCTGTGGGACCTCGCCCCGAGCGCAGGCTCGCTCGACGAGACGCTGGACCTCGGCTTCCACTCTCTCGTCTACCTGGCTCGCGCCCTCTCCCCCACCCTGCGCGAGAAGGTGGAGCTCAACGTGGTCACGAGCGGGGTCTATCCCGTGACCGGCGGCGAACCCCTCCACCCGTTGCGCGCGACCATCACCGGCCCGGTGCAGATCGTGCCGATGGAATATCCCGCGCTCTCGGTCCGCCACCTCGACCTCGACCTTCCTCGGCCCGGCAGTGCGGAGGAGGGCGAGCTGCTCGACGCCTTGTTCGCCGAGATCCACCGGCCGCCGGTCGAGCGCGAGGTGGCGCTTCGCGGCGGCGAGCGCTGGAGCCGCAGCTATGCGCCTCTGCCGCTGGCCAGGCCGGCCGGAGGCGCCGGTTCCTGCTGGCGCCCGGGTGGCGTCTACCTCATCACGGGCGGCCTTGGCGGGCTCGGGCTGGCCGCCGCCGAGCACCTGGCTGCGGCGTGTGGCGCGCGCCTCGTGCTCGTCGGACGCACGGCCCTGCCGCCGCGCGAGGAGTGGGACGGGATCCTGGCGGCGCGCGGCGCCGAAGGGGGGGTGGCGCGCCGCATCGCCAAGCTGCGGGCGCTGGAGGAGCGGGGCGCCGAGCTCCTCGTCCTCGCCGCCGACGTGGCCGACCGCGAGCGCATGCGGGAGGTCGTGAAAGAGACGCTGGAGCGTTTCGGGGCGCTCCATGGCGTGCTCCACACCGCCGGCGTGCCGGCGGCGGGGCTGATGCACGGCAAGAGCGCCGCGGACTTCGCGGCGGTCCTGGCCGCGAAGGTCCAGGGCACCCTCGTGCTCGAGGACGTGCTGCGCGAGGTTCCGATCGATTTCCTCGTCCTGTTCTCCTCGATCACCGCGATCCTCGGCGGCGGTCCCGGGCAGGTGGACTACTGCGCGGCGAACGCCTTCCTCGACGCCTTTGCCCAGGAGCGATCGAGGCGGGGCCGCAGGGTGGTGTCGATCGATTGGGGCGAGTGGCGGTGGAACGATTGGGAATGGAGCATGGCCGGGCTTCCGCCCGAGGCCCTGGTCGCCTTCCGGCGCAACCGGGAGCGCCTCGGCATTGACTTCGCAGGCGGCATGGACGCCTTGGAGCGGATCCTGGCCTCGGACCTGTCGAGCGTCGTCGTCTCGCCGCCGGACTTCCCCGCGATGATGGCGATCACGCGGGAGTACACCATCGACCTGCTCCTGGGCCCGCCGGGGGAGCGCCGAAGCGACCGGTTCGAAAAGGCCGATCCGGACGCGGGGGCGCCCCAGGGGCCCGTGGCGACCGGCAGGGAGCTCGAGAACCGGATCACGGAGGCCTGGCGGCTCGCCCTCGGTCGCGAACAGATCGGCCCCGACGACAACTTCTTCGACCTCGGCGGCAACTCCCTTCTCGGCCTCAGGGTGACGTCCGAGCTCCAGCGCGAGCTGCGGCGCGAGGTCCTGCCCCTAGCGCTCTTCGAGGCCCCGACGGTGCGCTCGCTGGCCGCCTATCTGCAGCCCGAAGCCACCCCCCAGGCCGCGACGGCGCCGCGCGCCGTTCCGGGTGACGGCCGGCAGGAAGGGGAGCAGGGCATCGCGGTGATCGGCATGGCCGGCCGCTTCCCGGGCGCCGCCAACGTCGAAGAGCTTTGGCGGAATCTCCTCGCGGGCCGCGAGAGCGTCACCTTTTTCAGCGACGAAGAGCTGCTCGCCGCCGGGGTCGAGCCCTCGCTTCTCGCGAATCCCCGGTACGTGAAAGCGGGCTCGGTGCTCGACGACATCGACCGCTTCGATGCCGAGCTGTTCGGTGAGTCGCCGCGACAAGCGGAGCTTCTCGACCCCCAGCACCGCCTCTTCCTGGAGTGTGCCTGGGAGGCCCTCGACAACGCGGGCTACGACCCGCGGCGTTATCCCGGGAGGGTCGGCGTCTTCGGCGGCGCGAACTTGAGCACGTACCTGCTCCAGATGGCGGCGGCGCCCGAGCTGGCCGGCTTGCTTCATCCCATGCTGGCCGGTCTCGGCAACTCCAGCGACGCTCTCACCACCCGCGTGTCCTACAAGCTCAACCTGCGGGGCCCGAGCGTCTCGGTGCAGACCTTCTGCTCGACGTCCGGCGTAGCGACCCACCTGGCCTGCCAGAGCCTCGAGCAGGGGGAGTGCGACATGGTGTTGGCGGGAGGTGTGCGCGTCGCGGTGCCGCACCGCGTGGGCTACCTCTACGAGCCCGGCGGTGTCGAATCTCCCGATGGGCACATCCGGACGTTCGACGCCCGCGGTCAGGGAATGGTGCTCGGCAACGGGGTCGCCATCCTCGTCTTGAGGCGCCTGGCGGACGCGCTCGCGGACGGCGATCACATCTACGCCGTGATCAAGGGCTCGGCGATCAACAACGACGGCGCGGGCAAGGTCGGCTACACCGCTCCGAGTGTCAACGCCGTGGCCGACGTCGTGAGCCGGGCCCTGGAGAAGGCGCGGGTCTCCGCCGAGACGATCTCCTACGTCGAGGCCCACGGCACGGCCACCGAGGTGGGAGATCCGATCGAGGTCGCGGCGCTGACCCGTGCGTTCCGGGCGCACACCCCGGAGCAGAGCCGGCAGACCCGGTACTGCGCCATCGGCTCGGTGAAGTCGAACCTCGGACACCTCGACCGCGCGGCGGGCGCCACGGCGCTGATCAAGACGGCGCTCGCTCTCGAGCGCGCCGAGTTGCCGCCGAGCATCAGCTTCGAAACGCCCAATCCGAAGCTCGATCTCGAGCACAGCCCCTTCTTCGTCCAGACGGAGCGCGCGGCTTGGGAGACCAACGGCCATCGGCGGCGCGCGGGCGTCAACGTCCAAGGCATCGGCGGCACCAACGTACATTTCATCCTCGAGGAGCCGCCGGCGCCGGCCGGCGGAGAGCGGCCCTCCAAGCCTCTGCAGATGCTGGTCCTTTCGGCCAACAGCGCGACCGCGCTCGAGACCCTGACCGACCGCTTGGTGGATCACCTGCGGAATGCCGCCGGGAAAGTCAATTTGCCCGACGTGGCGGCGACCCTGCATAGAGGGCGTCAGCTCTTGAGATACCGTCGCTTCGTCGTCTGCCGTGATGCCGAGGACGCCATCGCGTGCCTCGCCTCGCGCGACGCCAAGCGGGTGTCGAGCCACTACGAAGAGCCGGCCCGCCGGCCGGTCTACTTCCTGTTTCCCGGTCAGGGCGCGCAGTACCCGGGCATGGGGCGCGGTCTCTACGAGCAGGAGGCCGTGTTCCGGTCCCAGGTGGATCTCTGCTGCCGGGAGCTCGAGGCCCATCTGGGACGCGACCTGCGCGAGATCCTGTTTCCCGCGGCCGGCGAGGAAGAGGCCGCCGCCCGCGAGCTGGCGCAGACAGAGCTGACCCACCCCGCTCTCTTCGTGGTCGAGTACGCCCTGGCCTGCCAGTGGATGGCATGGGGAATCCAGCCGGAGATGATGATCGGCCACGGCCTGGGCGAGTACGTCGCGGCCTGCCTGGCGGGCGTCTTCTCGGTGTCCGACGCCTTGGCCATCGTAACGGCCCGCGGCCGCCTGATGGTCGCGGCGATGATGGACCCGGTGCTGGAGCGTTTTCGCGAGATGGTCGCGGCGGTCCCCCGCCAGGCGCCGCGGCGCAGCTGGGTGTCGAACGTCACCGGCACGAAGATCCTGGCCGAGCAGGCGGTCGATCCCGACTACTGGGTCAGGCACCTGCGCGAGACCGTGAGGTTCGCAGAGGGTGCGCGGGAGCTGCTGAGCGAGCCCCGCGCGGTCTTCCTGGAGGTCGGACCGGGCCTGACTCTCACCACGCTGGTCGGGCGACAGGCGCAGTCCGACCCGGTGCTCCTGGCCTCTCTGCGGCCGCCGCAGCAGGACGGCTCGGATCTCGGCTTTTTCCTGGAGACGCTGGGGAAGCTCTGGCTGTCGGGGGTCGAGGTGGACTGGGAGAGTTTCTACCGCGAGGAGCGTCGTCACCGCGTCGCCCTGCCCGGATATCCCTTCGAGGGTGAGCGGTACTGGCTCGGTCCTCGGGGGGCCGTGGCGTCGGTTCGGGGCTCGGTTGCGGCCGGCGCGAAGAAGCCGGATCCCGGCGACTGGTATTACCGGCCGGAATGGCGCCCGGCGGCGCTGCCGGTGCCGGATGCCGGGACCGCGGGCGGCTCCTGGCTGCTCTTCGTGGACGACTGCGGCGTGGGCCGGTGCCTCGCGGAGAGCCTGCAGGCGTCTGCATCGGAGCTCGCGACCGTCGGTGTGGGCGACCGGTTCGAGCGCCTGTCCGCGAACGAGTGGCGGATAGACCCCGGCCGGGAGGAGGACTACCGGCGTCTGCTTCAGGAGCTGGGTTTCTCCCCGGACCGCGTGGTCCACCTGTGGAGCCTGACGAAGGAGGCGGGAGGTGGGTTCGCGGATCACCAGGAGGTCGGCTTCCTCAGCCTTCTGCGGTTGGCGCGGGCCTTGGGCGCCGAGCGGGTGCGGGGAGCGCGGCTGGACGTGGTGGCGAACCGGCTGGAGGACGTGTCGGGCGGCGATCCCGTCGAAGCGGCGAAGTCGACCTTGCCGGCGGCGAGCAAGGTTCTGCGGCAGGAGTATCCGAGCCTTGCGAGCCGTCTGATCGAGGTGGATCCGGCCCCTGCGGCGCGCGAGGTGGCCGCGGCGCTGGTCTCCGAGCTGCGGCACGGTCCGGCCGCGGACCTCGAGGTGGCGTACCGGAATGGCGCTCGATGGCTCCGCCACTTCGAGCCGGTCCGGCTGGAGCCCGCGAGCAGCCCCGCCCCGCTGCGGGATGGCGGCGTGTACCTGATCACCGGCGGTCTGGGCGGGGTCGGTCTGGTGCTGGCGGAGGAGCTGGCGCGCAGGCATCGAGCACGGCTGGCGCTGGTGAGCCGCAACGGCCTGCCGGAGCGCGAGCGGTGGCCGCGGTGGCTGGCCGATCATGGGGAGGACGATCCGACCACCCGCAAGATCCGCCGGATCGAGGCGCTGGAGGAGCTGGGCGCCCAGGTTCTGGTGCTGGCGGCCGACGTCGGGGACGCCGCGGCCCTGCGCGCGGCGCTGTCGCGCGTGGATTCGACCTATGGCGAGCTCCACGGCGTGCTGCATGCCGCGGGCGTGACGGGTCGCGACGCTTTCCAGCCGGTGCAACAGACCGGGGGCGAGCTCTGCGATCGCCATTTCCGGGCGAAGGTGCAAGGTCTGGACGTGCTGGGCGAGGTCCTGGGCGACCGGCGTCTCGACTTCTGCCTGCTCTTCTCTTCGCTGTCCTCCGTGCTCGGCGGTCTGGGCTTCGCCGCCTACGCGGCGGCGAACTCCTACCTGAACGGATTCGCGCGGGCGCGGAGACTCGGCGGCGATACGCGTTGGCTGTCGGTAGCCTGGGACTCCTGGCGGCTGGACGGCGGCGCCCAGACCGAGGCCCAGGAGAGGGGTCTCGATGCGACGACCGCGGAATACTCGATGACGCCCGCGGAGGGAGCCGAAGCGTTCGGCCGTATCCTCGCGGCGCACGCCGCGGACCCGTCCCTCGGTCCCGTGCTGGTGCACTCCACGGGCGATCTGGAGACGAGAGTCGAGCAGTGGCTGCGCCGCGTGGCGAAACCTCCGGCGCCTCGCCTGGAGAGCACCCGCTACACGCGGCCCAACCTCCGCACCGCCTATGTGCCGGTCCACAGCGAGAGCGAGCGCAGGGTGGCGCGCGTCTTCGAGGAGGTCCTGGGCGTCGAGGTGGGGATCCACGACAACTACTTCGACCTCGGCGGCACCTCGCTGACCGCGATCCAGGTGGTGGCCGAGCTGCAGCGGGAGTTCGTCGACGCCGAGATCACGCCGGTCACGCTCTTCGACGCTCCCACCGTTGCGGGGCTGGCGAGAGCCCTTGGCATAGAGGCCGGCGACGACGGGGCCCTCGATCGGTTGCGTGCGGTCGTCGCCGAGGGCCGCGAGCTGGTGGCGGCTGGCGAGAGCATCGCCATCATCGGCATGAGCGGCCGCTTTCCGGGCGCGCCGGACGTCGATCGGTTCTGGCAGAACCTGGTGGACGGAATCGAGACCGTGTCGTTCTTCACCGACGAGGAGCTCGCGGAGTCCGGCGTCGACCCGCATCTGTTCCGCAACCCCGACTACATCCGGGCGCGGCCGATCCTCGACGACGTCGATCAGTTCGACGCGGGCTTCTTCGGCTACAGCCCGAGGGAAGCGGAGCTCATGGACCCTCAGATGCGTCTCCTCATGGAGACGTCCTGGCAAGCCCTGGAAAGCGCCGGGTACGCGTCTGGAGGGGCCTCCCTGAAGATCGGGATGTTCGCCGGCTCCAACTTCAGCACCTATTTCCTGCCCCATCTCCGCGACCCGGGCTTGCTGGAGTCGTTGGGCGATCTCCAGGCGTCGATCACCAACGATCGCGACTCGCTGGCGACCAGCATCTCCTACAAGCTGAACCTCAGGGGGCCGAGCCTCACCGTGCAGACTTTCTGTTCCACCTCGGCTGTGGCCGTCCATCTGGCCTGTCAGAGCCTGCGACAGGGCGATTGCGGCATGGCGCTCGCGGGAGGCGTGTCCCTGCGGGTACCGGTGAAAGTGGGCTACCTCTACCAGACCGGTGACCAGGCGTCGCCCGACGGTCACACCCGGACGTTCGATCATCGAGCCGGCGGCACGGTGTTCGGGGATGGCGTGGGGGTTCTGGTTCTGAAGCGCTTGAGCGGCGCCCTGCGAGACGGCGACCATATCCATGCGGTGCTGCGCGGCTCGGCGATCAACAACGACGGATCGGGTAAAGTGGGCTACACGGCGCCGAGCGTCGAGGGGCAGGCGGAATGCGTGGCGACGGCGCTGGCCAACGCGGGGGTCGAGGCCTCGGAGATCGGCTACGTCGAAGCCCACGGGACGGCGACGGTGCTGGGCGACCCGATCGAGGTGGCGGCGTTGACGCGGGCGTTCAGACTGCAGACGGCAGAGAGAGGCTACTGCCCCCTGGGCTCGGTGAAGACGAACCTGGGGCATCTCGATCGGGCGGCCGGAGTGACGGCCCTGATCAAGACGGCGCTGGCGCTGGAGCACGGTCAGATTCCGCCGAACCTCCACTTCGAGCGTCCCAATCCGAGCATCGACTTCGAGTCGAGCCCCTTCTTCGTCAACACCGCTCTTCGGGAGTGGAAGCGCAACGGCCGGCCGCGGCTGGCCGGCGTGAACAGCCTGGGCGTGGGCGGCACCAACGTGCACCTCGTGCTGGAGGAAGCGCCGGAGCTTCCGCCCACGAGCGAGCCGCGCCGTCATCAGCTCCTGGTGGTGTCGGCGCGCAGCGCGGCAGGTCTGGCAGCGTCGTGCTCCCGTCTGGCGGCGCATCTGGAGTCCGCCGCGGATCGCGATCTGGCGGACGTGGCGTTCACCCTGAAGGTGGGCCGCAAGGAGTTCGCTCACCGCCGGATCGTGGTGTGCGCGGATCGCGCGGAGGCGTTGTCGGGGCTGGCGGGTGACGACAGGGCCTCCGCCGTGGCTTCGGCGGTGCAGGAGCCGGTGTCTCGCCAGGTGGCGTTTCTGTTCCCCGGGGTCGGCGAGCACTACGTCGGGATGGCGCAGGGTCTGTATCGGGACGAGCGGGTGTTTCGCGACGAGGTGGATCGCTGCGCGTCAATCCTGGCCGGGTACGGGATGGACGACCTGGCCGGCGTTCTCTACCCCGAGCGCAAGACTTCGAAGTCAGCGGTCCGTCCCGGAGGCCTCGATCTGCGTGCGATGTTGCGCGGTGGCCGCCCCGAGGACGAGGTGAGCGTTCGTCTGAGCCGGACCGGCAACCTCCATCCGGCGCTGTTCGTGGTCGAGTATGCGTTGGCGCGTCTGCTCATGGCCTGGGGCCTGGTCCCCCAGGCGATGCTCGGCTACAGCCTGGGAGAGTACGTGGCAGCGTGTCTCTCGGGAGTGTTTTCGCTCGAGGACGCGCTACATTTGATGTTGGAGCGAGGGCGTTGGATCGAGGAGCTCGCCGAGGGTGCGATGCTGGCGGTTCCTCTCTCGGAGACGGAGGTCGCGTCGGAGCTCGGAGAGGATCTCGATCTTGCGGCGGTGAACGGTGCGGGTGGCTGCGTAGTTTCGGGATCCCTGGCGGCGATCGCCGCGTTCGAGAAGCGTCTCGCCGGGCGCGGCAAGGTGAGCTATCGCCTGCGCTCGAACCGGGCCTTCCATTCCCGTCATCTGGAGCCGATCGCGGGGCGGTTGACCGAGCTGCTTTCAGGGATGCAGCTGAGCGCGCCGGGGATCCCATTCTTATCGAACGTAACCGGAAGCTGGATCACTCCGGACCAGGCGACGGATCCCGCCTACTGGGCCCATCACCTGTGCCGCCCGGTACGGTTCAGCGACGGTGTCGCGGAGCTGTTGAGAGAGCCGTCACGGGTGCTGGTCGAGGTGGGGCCTGGCCAGGGACTCACGTCGTTCGTTCGGCTCCATCCGGATTGCGGCACCGATCGCGCGCCACGGGTTCGGCCGACGCTGCGCGGGCCTTTCGAGGAGCGAGGAGATCAGGCCTACCTGTTGGAGTGCCTGGGGCGCCTTTGGCTCTCAGGGGTGGCGATCGATTGGCGCGGCTTCTATGGCGACGAGCGTCGTCGTCGCCGGCGGCTTCCGACGTACCCGTTCGAGCGCCAGAGCTACTGGCTCGCGGCACCGCGACCGGCGGCGCCCGCGCTGACTGGCTTGGCGCGCTCGCTCGCGGACCTGGTCCGGGAGCCGAACGTCGAGGACTGGCTTTACATGCCGGTCTGGGAGAGCTCCCCGCTGGCACCGGTGGATGGGGCAGGCAACGCTTCGCGTCCCTGGTGGGTGTTCCTGGACGGCACGGCTTCCGGCCCGGAGACGGGCGGCTTCCCGGCGCGGTTGGCGGAGCGTCTGGAGGAGCGCGGCGAGGAGGTGGTTCGGATCTTTCGCGGACCCGGCTATCTGCGGGAAGGCGGGGTCTTCAGCCTGGATCCGAGCCGCCCGGATCACTACCACCGCATGGTGCGGGAGCTCGCCGAGGAGGGCCGTCTGCCGGGCCGAGTCGTGCACCTCTGGGACCTGGAGCGCGAGGTGGGTCAAGACTCCGCGCTGGAGGAGACCCTGGACCGCGGCTTCCACTCGTTGATCTACCTTGCTCAGGCGTTGGGACCGCGGATCGGCGCCGCCGGGAGCTCGCAAGGGGAAGCGAAGGTGGAGATCAACGTGGTGTCGCGTGGCGTGCACCCGGTGACCGCGGGAGATCGGCTGCGCCCGGACCGGGCGACGGTGATCGGTCCGGTCAAGCTGATTCCCCAGGAGTATCCGTTGCTGTCCTGCCGGCATTTCGACGTGCAGATCGATCCGCCGGGGAGCGAGTCGGAGACGCGCCTCCTGGAGCAGCTCCTCGCCGAGCTCGACCGCGCGGTGGACGAGCGATTGGTGGCGTATCGCTCGCACGAGCGCTTCATCCAGAGCTTTCCGCGCCAGCCGCTGCCGCCGTCTCCGGCCGCGGAGTCACCTCGTTTCCGCCGCGGCGGCGTGTACCTGATCACGGGTGGTCTGGGAGGCTTGGGATTGGCGATGGCCGAGCACCTGGCCTCGACGCTGCAGGCGCGTCTGGTGCTCGTGGGGCGGCAGGGTCTGCCGCCCCGCGAGGAGTGGGACGGGATCCTGGCCGCAGGCGACCGCGCCAAGGGACCGGCCCGCACGATCGCCAAGATCCGGGCGCTGGAGAAGCAGGGGATCGAGCTCCTGGTGCTGCGGGCCGACGTGGCGGACCGCGAGCCGATGCGAGCGGTGGTGGACGCGACCCTGGCTCGATTCGGCGCTCTCCACGGCGTGCTCCACGCGGCGGGTGTGCCGGCGGCCGGCCTCATGCAGCACAAGACCGCCGCGGACTTCGCCAAGGTGCTGGGCCCGAAGCTGCAGGGCACACGGGTGCTGGACGAGGTTCTGCGCCAAGTGCCGCTCGACTTCCTGGTGTTGTTCTCGTCGGTGACCGCGGTGAGCGGCGGCGGCCCGGGTCAAGTGGCCTATTGCGCGGCGAACGCGTTTCTCGATGCCTTCGCTCAGGCGCACTCGGCCGCGGATCGTTTCGTGGTCTCGATCGGTTGGAACGAGTGGCGCTGGAACGCCTGGGCAGGCTCCATGGAAGGCCTCCCGCCAGAGGCGCAACGCTTCTTCGTCGAGACCCGCGAGCGTCTCGGAATCGACTTCCCCAGCGGCATGGACGCTCTCGAGCGCATCGTTGCTGCCGACCGGCCCCACGTCGTGGTGTCGCCCCCCGACTTCGAGGCGACGCTGGCCTTGAGCCGGGACTACACCGTCGATCTCTTCCTCGGCCAGGACCACGACCTCCCGGCGGCGCTCACGGGAGGAGTCTCCGTCGCGGGGCGTCACGCGAGGCCCGAACTGAAGGTGTCCTACGTGCAGCCCGCGAGCGAGCTCGAGCGGCGTATCGCCGAGGTCTGGCAGCGGGTTCTCGGCATCGCAGAGGTCGGAGTGTCGGACAACTTCTTCGATCTCGGCGGCAACTCCCTCATCGGCCTCAAGGTCACCGCGGAGCTGCAGCGGGAGCTCGGCCGGGAAGTCCTTCCCCTGGCGCTCTACGAGGCGCCCACGGTCGGGGACCTCGCCCGCCATCTCATGCCCGAGAGCGTCGAGCGGCCGGTGGCACATCGCAGCCAGGCGGCGCTTCCCGAGGAAGGCATCGCCATCATTGGCATGGCCGGACGCTTCCCGCGCGCCGCCAGCGTCGAGGAGCTCTGGCGCAATCTCCTCCAGGGCCGCGAGGGTGTGACCTTCTTCAGCGACCAGGAGCTGCTCGCCGCCGGAGTCGATCCGGCGCTCCTCGCGGACCCGCGGTACGTCAAGGCGGGAGGAGTGCTCGATGACATCGAGCGTTTCGACGCCGACCTCTTCGACGTGCCGCCGGAGGAGGCTGCTCTGCTCGATCCACAGCACCGGCTGTTCCTCGAATGCGCGTGGGCCGCCCTGGAGGACGCCGGGCACGATCCAGCTCGCCATCCGGGCCGGATCGGCGTCTTCGGGGGCTCGCACCTCAGCACCTACCTGCTCCAGCTCGTCGCGGCGCCGGAGCAGCTCATCAGCAGGGGCATCAACCGGCGCCACGTCGGGCATTGCAACTCCCCCGACACGTTGACCACCCGGGTGTCCTACAAGCTGAACCTGCATGGCCCCAGCGTCGCCGTCCAGACTTTCAGCTCGACGTCGGGAGTCGCGATTCACCTCGCCTGCGAGAGCCTGCAGCGGGGGAGCTGCGAAATGGCGCTCGCCGGTGGAGTCCAGGTCACCGTTCCCCATCGCGTCGGTTACTTCTGCGAGGCCGACGGCGTCGACTCTCACGACGGGCATACGCGGAGCTTCGACGCCCGGGCGAGGGGTGCGCTCCAAGGCAACGGTGTCGCCATCGTCGTCCTGAAACGGCTGCCAGATGCGCTGCAGGATGGGGATCACATCTATGCAGTGATCAAGGGCTCGGCGATCAACAACGATGGCTCGGGCAAGGTCGGTTTTACCGCGCCGAGCGTCAATGCCATCGCGGAGGTGGTGAGCGAGGCACTGGGCAAGGCCGGAGTTTCGCCCCAGACCCTCTCCTACGTCGAGGCCAACGGCGGCGCCACGGAGGTCGGCGACGCGATCGAGGTGGCGGCACTGACCCGGGCGTTCCGAGCCGCGAGCGCCGATGGCGGCGACCAGACCCAGTACTGCGCTCTCGGCTCGGTGAAGTCGAGTCTCGGGCACCTCCTCATCGCAGCGGGCACGACGGCCGTGATCAAGACCGCCCTCGCGCTGAAGCACGGTGAGATCCCGCCCAACCTGAACTTCAATGAGGCCAATCCCCAGCTTCTCCTCGAGCAGAGCCCCTTCTACGTGCAGAAAGAGCGCACCGAGTGGCGGCGCAACGGCACGCCGCGGCGGGCAGGGGTCAACATCCAAGGCGTCGGTGGAACCAACGTCCACTTCATCCTCGAGGAGCCGCCGGCGGTCGACGCCGGGGAGCGGCCGTCGAGTCCTCAGCAGTTGCTCGTGCTCTCCGCCAACACCGCCTCGGCGCTGGAAGCGATGACCGACCGTCTGGTCACCCGCTTGCGCGAGGCGCACGAAAGTCTCGATCTGGCCGACGTCTGCGCGACCCTGCAGCAGGGCCGTAAGCTCCTGCGCCACCGCCGCTCCGTGGTGTGCCGCGACGTCCAGGATGCCATTTCGTGCCTGGAATCGCGCGACGCGCGGCGGGTGTCGAGCCACTTCGAGCCGCTGGCCCGCCGGCCCGTGTGCTTCCTCTTCCCGGGCGAGGGCCAGCCGCACCCGGGCATGGGCCGAGAGCTCTACGAGCACGCGGCGGAGTACCGCGCGCAGGTGGACGCCCTGTGCCAGGAGCTGGTGCCGCTGCTTGGATGCGATCTGCGCGGCCTCCTCCTTCCCGCTGTCGGAGAGCCTGAGGAAACCGCCCGGCAGCTGGCGCAAGCGGAGCTCAGCCAGCCGGCCCTCTTCGTGGTGGAGTACGCCCTCGCCCGCCAGTGGATGGCCTGGGGCGTCAAACCTCATGGGATGCTCGGTCACGGCGTCGGTCAGTACGTCGCGGACTGCCTGGCGGGCGTCCTGTCGCCGCAGGATGCTCTCCAGCTCGCCGTGGCACGCGGCCGCCTCGCCGCTCCTCCCGAAGACGGAGTCGACGACGGCCTCGATGAGCTCCTGAACGAGCCGCGGGCCGCCTTTCTCGAGGTCGGACCCGGGCGAACCCTGGTGGACCGGATGCGCGCCCGCGCCGTCGCGGAGCCGCTGCTGCACACGTCCCTGCCGCAAGCTGCCGGCGGCGGCTCCGAGCTGGCCGCCCTGCTCGACACCCTTGGAAAGCTGTGGCAATTGGGCGTCGAGATCGATTGGAAGGCTTTGAGTCGCCACGAACGCCGCTTGCGAGTGTCCCTACCGACCTACCCCTTCGAGGGCGGCAGCCACTGGCTCCTACCGCCCGTGCAGGAATCTCAACCAGGCCTGGGAAACGGACACCGGTCCGTGCGCGGTCTGGCGCGGTCGGTCCGCGCCATCGGCTCCCGTTGGCTCTCCGACCGCCACAGACGCCGGACCCAGGCCGTAAACTCCGAAAGGAAGGAAGAATCGCATGAAGAGCTGGTATGAGCTGGACATCGATGTCGAGAAGGCATTGAGCCTGGATCTGAAGGACTACCTGCTCTCCCAACCGGTACGACCGGGGGCCACCCAGATCTGGGTGCCAGGCGTTGCGGGAGTCTGGCTTCTGGAGCAGTCCGCTCTGTTCAACCCGAAGTGGGTCGAAGAGATGAAGGACCGAGCGGGGCTCACGGTGACCGCGGCATTGGTGTTCTTTCGAACGGCCGGCTATCAACATCCCAATGCTCATATCGACATCGAGCCGAAAGAAGATGGGGACAACAAGGATCTCCTGCCGGTCAGCGCCTCTTACAACTGGGTGTTGGAAGAAACCGACGCCGAGATGGTCTGGTATGAACCGTGGTGGGACGCCGACAACTACGACGAGTGCCTGGAGGCGGCAAGGAATCAGGCTCAGTTCGACGCCCAGAAAGTCGGTGACCTGGAGTACAACGAGATCCCGGTCGATCGTCTCAAAGAGCTGGACCGTCATCGAATCAGCCATCAGCAGCTCACGATGGTACGCACCAACATCCCCCACAACGTACACATGGGAGCGAAGGACCGGTGGGCCGTTTCGGCTCGGGCCTTCGAGACTACGCCCAATCTATGGAGCACCGCCCACGACAACATCAAGAGCCTGGTCGTGCGCTGAGCTCGAGGAAGGGGCGAGCGACTCATGCGATCTGACGAGTTGGAGTCTCTGGTCCGGGAGGGGCAGCGGATCCCCTTGTGGAAGCCCGATCCGGCGAATCAGGAGGTTTCGTACGGACAGGATGACGTCAAGCGCATCATCCCTCATCGCGATCCCTTCCTGTTCGTCGACGAGATCGTCGGCGTGAACCTGGTGCACAACTGTATTCGAGGCTTTCGCACGCTCTCCTCGCAGGACCCGGTCTTTCGGGGTCACGTGCCGGAAGAACCGATCTACCCGGGAGTCCTGCACATCGAGACGATGGGCCAGCTCGCCCTGTGCCAGATCTACTTTCGCGCGGTGGGTGGAGCGAGGATCTCGGCCGAGGTCCGGCTGGAGAAAATGCTCGCCTTCCGGATCCATCACGGGATCCTGCTGAAGGCCCTCCTGCCCGGCGACCGGCTGGAAGTCCATGCCCGCCTCCTGGACGACGACGACTTCACCGTCACCTTCGAGGGACAGATTCTGAAGAACGGCGTCATCTGCTCCTACGGGGTCATGGAGTTGATCTACGTGGACAGATGAAGGAGCGTATTCCATCGCATCGGATTTGATGGTATTCTCTTTTCCTACCGCTCAAAGGAGGCCTTCATGTTCAGGATCGCCGTCTGTGGCCTGGCATTGTCGCTGTCGCTGCTGGTCCCGTCCTCGACCTGGGCCGCAGAGGCCCGCACCCTCGCCATGCCCGACCTCCTGCAGATGGGAGGGACCCGCTTCAACGGAGGGGTCGGCGATCTCCTGCTGCGCAACGACAAGGTGGAGGCGGTCGTGCACGCCGTCGGCGCCACGCCCGATTTCAACATCTCCTTTTCGGGCGAGGTCCTGCCGTCGAGCGGTGTCCTCGTCGACGTCGGCAACCGCGGGCAGCGCAACGACCAGATGAACGAGATCCACCACATCCTCAACCTCTCGGCCTCTAGCTTTGTCCTCTATATGGGCGATCCGGTGCTGGTCAATGGGGGGAGCACGGCCTCGATCACCGTCCGCGGCATCGGTCTGCTCAACGGCAAGCCGAGCACGCTCACGGCGGTCACCACCTACTCGGTGACCGATGGCAACTCGTGGATCGACATCACGACCTCCGTCCAGAACACGGGCAACGTGCCGGTGACCCTCTTCTCGGTGGCCGACGCGGACGTGATGGTGGGGAAGAGCCGCCTGCCGTTCCAGCCCTTTCCCGACCGCGGGCCGAAGTCTCCACCCTTGGACCTAGGGAATACCTTCCCGTCGATCGGAAGGTGGAGCTTCCTGGCCGTGCCGGGCAACAACGGCCCGGCCGACGGTCCGACCAACAACGACCTGAGCCCGGTCGGGGAGGTCAGCTACGTCTTCGTGCCGGAATCCCTGGAGAAGCCGCTGATGGGAGTGGCCTCAAACGTGGTCGCCATATCGGGGAACGTCTTCGACGTGCAGGCACAGTCCTCCGACAATCCTCCGCAGCTCGCGCCCGGGGCCTCGCTGACCCACGTCCGCAAGCTGGTGGTCGCGCCGAAGAACAGCGTCGAGGCGGGGCTGAGCGTGGCCCTGCCTCTGCTCTTCAAGCCGCTCTTCGGCGGTCTCGATGCCCGCGCCACGTTCACCGGCCGGGTGGTGGACACGAAGGGCAATCCGGTCGCGGGCGCCCACCTCGTCTTCGACAACACCGCCCCCGGCTCCCCCGCCGACCTCTCGCCGCTGGCGACGGTGGTCGACGACGACGACGACGGCACCCCAGAAGCGGTGCTGCTGGCCACGGCTGGCAAGCCGCTGCCCATGACGCACGAGGTCACCGGCGCGGACGGCCGCTTCACGGTGCGGCTGCAGGCCTTGCGCGACCCGGCGTCGGCGCCGTCGATCTACAGCGCCCGGATCCAGGCTGAGAACCGCGACACCAAGGAGATCGGTCCGATGACCGTGAGCCTCGCGACCATCTCCGGCGGACCGCAGGACCTCGGCGACATCCCGCTCAGCGGGACCGGCACGCTGCGCTACCGGGTCAGCCGGGTCTCCCAGGACGGCACCCGGGAGGACAGTCCGGTCAAGCTCACCATCTACGGCATCGACGGCACGGACAACCCGGACTTCGGGCGGCAGTACCTCAGCCTGCGCAACTTCATTTTTTCCAAGCGGAACGGCGACGGCCTCACCCCGGTCACCTCCGGCAACTCGTCGCAGCTCGGCGAGACCTTTTCAGGCACCCGGTCCTTCAACGTCATCCTGGACCACACCGGCCACGGCGAGGTGGAGCTCGCACCCGGCCGGTACCGGATCTATGCCTCCCGCGGCATCGAGTACAGCATCGACGTCCGTGACGTGACCGTGACCGATGGGGACGTCTCGCTCGTGCGCCTCGACCTGCGGCACGTGGTCACCGCGCCCGGCTACGTGAGCGTGGACGGGCACATCCACTCGACCAAGAGCTACGACGCCTCGGCCCCCATGACCGACCGGGTGGTCGCCTATCTGGCCGCCGGTGTCGATGTGATGGTTGGAACCGACCATAACTTCACCACCGACTACCGGCCGATCATCGCCCGGCTCGGAGTGAGGAAGGAGATCACCGCGATCGTGGGCGAGGAGCTCAGCGGCGCGCTCCCGGTGCCGAAGAGCGCGGCCACCGGCAACGTCAACGCCTTCCCCCAGGCCATCGGCCACTGGGGCGCCTGGCCGCTGTCGGTGATCCCGGGAGCGCGGAGGAACGGCGCTCCCTCGAACGAGTTCCTCAACCCCGGCACGGCCATCGATCGGCTGCGGGGCGTGGACTCTCTTCCTCTCCTGGGTGCCACTCCCGACACCGCGACCCTGGCGCAGTGGCTCGCGGCCATCCAGGCCGGCCAGCCGGGCACGCCGGGCGCGAGCCTGCCGCCCGACCGGGAAGTGGTCGTGTTCAACCACCCCCGTTCCGGGAAAGCCGGAACCGTGGTCATCGGCCTGCTGAACAGCCTGGCCAATCCCAGCGGCGATCCCATGACCGGAGGCTACAACCCGACCCTGCCGATCACCGCCTCTCCCAACGATCTCATGACCCTGCCGTCGCTGTACAACAAGACCACGGTGGGGCCGGACGGTACCGACACCACCGGCCTGAGCTTCGACGCCATGGAGATCCTCAACGGCACGTCCCTGAGCCAGTACCTCCAAGTGAGGCAGGACTGGTTCAGCCTGCTCGACCAGGGCATCAGCCCCGCCGGCATGGCCAACTCCGACTCCCACCGGCCCGTCCTGGAGAACTCCGGCTATGGCCGCACCTACATCGCCTCCAAGACCCAGAGCCCGGAGGAAGTCGACGAGAACGAGCTCGTGCGGTCGCTCCGCGCCAGGCGGGCCTTCGGCACCACCGGCCCGATCCTGCGCTTCGACATCGTGAGCGACGCCGACGGCGACCGCAAGAAGGACGACCACTTCTTCGACGGCATGGGCAAGACGGTGGTGGCCACGCACCCGACCGTGACGCTGAAGATCCGGGTCGAGGCGGCGCCGTGGATTCCGGTCGAGGAAGTGCGGATCTTCCGCAACGGCCAGTTGATCCTGACCAAGCCGATCGCCTCCCATCGCATCCTGGGGGGGCCGGTGCTGCGCTTCGAGGGGCGGATCGATCTGACCGGGATCGACGCGGACTCCTACTTCATGGTCGAGGCCGGCGTCAGGATCGACCCCACCACCGGGAACCCCCTCTCTCCGCAGCTCCTGACGGTGGTCCAGAGCGTGGAGCCGACGGTCGTGCCGCTGGCCTTCAGCAACCCCATCTTCGTCGACCGGGATGGCAACGGCTACACCCCCCCGGGGCTGCCGTGAGCCTCCGGCCGGGAGTCCTCGGAGGAGCGCTGGCGGGGCTCCTGTTCCTCGCCCCGCCGGTGCGGGGCCACATCGTCCCGCTCCCGCCCCCGGCGTCGCCCGACACGGTCCGCCTCGGCATGGACGAAGCCGAGCTCCGGGCCCAGGCCGGCGAGGCGCTCCAGCCCGGGCTGATCAGCGGGAAGGAATCGCCCGCGCCAGGCTCCGGGCTCGCCGCCTTCCACCGGCGCTTCCCGCCGCCGTCGGACCTCGTCTACGCCGAGTATGAGCTCTTCCGGGGGAAGGTCTACCGCATCCGCTGGCGCTTGGCCGAGCGCTTCGAGCGCCCCCTGTTCCCCTGGCTCGCCGACCGGGTGGCTCATCGCCTCGGACCGCCGTCCTACGATCAGCTCATCGAGCCGGGGCTGGGCTCCAGCCAGTCCTCGCTGCGCCGCGCGGCTTGGCCGTGGTGGAGCCGCGGGACGATCGAGGTCCGGCAGCTCCGGCCGCAACAGGGGGGACCGCTATTTCTCACCTGGGTGGACAAGGAAGCGGTCGAGAGCATCCTGAAGGCGAGGCTGCAGGTGCCGCCCCAGCCCGACCAGCTCCCACCCTGGTGGGAAGGGAAGCCTGCGCTGCCCAGACCCCTGAAGGCGGGCGAGGAGGAGCCGCTCCTCCACGACTTCGAGGCCCTGCTGGCAAGCTGGCTGCTGGCCCCCGCCAGCTAACGAATCGGAGGTTTCTCGCTCGGCGGTATGCGGGGCCCTGTGGGGACCGTCGGCGCCGTCCGTTGCAGCTGCTCGGCCCGATTGAGACTGGCCGCCGGCTGTACCGGCCCGCCATCCATATTTCCCAGAATGATGGGCAGGCCGCCCTGGCCGGCGCCGATGACCACGACCTTGCTGTTGGGCGACTCCGCCAGCTTCAACGTCGCGTCGATTCCCTTCCATCGCAGGTACCGGTCGGAGATTCCCTCGTTCACGATGTCCTGAAACGCCCGGATGCCGCGGGCCTCGATCTCTTTTCTCTCCGCTTCCCTCTTCTCCCGCTGGACGATGTACTCGTACTCCTGAAGGTGCTGGAGCTGAGACAGCTTGTCGCGGATGGCCTTCGCCACCTCCTCTGGGAGAGTGACGCTCTGAATGAAGACGTCCTGGATATAGAGGAAGTCCGTCAGTTGGGCGGCGCGCGGCCCGATTTGGACTCGGGTCTCATTGGCCAGCCGCTTGCGAATCTCCCGCTGAATGACAAAGCGAGTCTCGGAGTAGAGGCCCTCCGGGGTGCGCTGGGCGATCCGCTCGCGTGCGAGCGAGCCGACTTCCGGCATGAGCAGCGTGTCCACATAGTTGGGACCGATGTACTTGTGCAGCAGGGCCAGGTTCCCGAGCACCGGCTTGAAACGTACCGTGATCACCACGGCAATGCTAAGGCCGTCGTGAGAGAGGACGTCGAACGTCGCCGAGCGCTGTTGGAAGCGGACGTCGTACTTGTACATATGGTTCCACGGGAAAATCACATGGATCCCCTCGCCGTACACCTTGTTGGTCTTCGTACCGCCCAGGAACCGGCTCCACTGGACTCCCGCTTCACCGGGCATGATCGGAATGAAAATGTCGTTGGCGAGGAACGCCACCAGGACGACGAACCCGAGAATGAAGAGCGTGACGCCGAGACTGTTCCGTCTCCACCAGATCTGCGTCCGTGTCTCGCGAGGGGTCGGTTCTTCCACGATTCACTCCAATCAGGCCGACTTAGTACCTTCCACCGATAAAGGAGTCAGCCGGCCCTCCTCCATGCGGAACACTCTGTCGGCGGTCGAGAAATAGCGATCGTCGTGAGTCACCGCGATGACGGTTTTGCCGGCTGCCTTGAGCCGCGGCAGGATCTCGACATAGAACTTCTTGCGGAACTCCGGGTCCTGCTCGGCGGCCCACTCGTCGAGGACGAAGATCGGGCGGTCCTCCAGCAGCGCGACCGCCAGCCCCAGTCTCTTCCGCTGGCCGGTCGAGAGGTTCAGCGTCGTGAAAGCGCCGTCGACGATGTCCGTCTTGCCGGTCAGCTCGAGCTCCCGCAACAGGCGCTCGACCCGCTCGGGATCGGGTTGGCTCAGGCCATAGAGGCGATCGAAGAGGTGAAAGTCACTGAAGACCGTGGTGAAAAGGCTCTGGTAGGAATGGACCCGCGAGCTCTCGACCAAGGCCCCGTCCAGGTAGATCGAGCCGCTCTCGGGGCGGTAGAGCGCCGTGATGAGCTTGAGAAGGGTGGACTTGCCGCTGCCGTTCCCGCCCGACAGGAAGATCACGTCGCCGGGGGAGAGGGTCAGATTGATCGGCCCGAGAGTGAAAGGATGCTCGCTTTTCGGGTCCTCGAACTTGAAAGTGAGATGATCCAGCAGGATCTCCCGAAACGAAGTGCGCTCGGTTCCTTGGAGGGGAATCGGCCGGATGGCCTCGTCGAGCTTCGCCTCGATTTCCTGAATCGACTGGATGGCGACCTCGGCCTGGTAGAGATTTGGAACCATCCCGAGGGTACCGAAGACCGGGGCGATGAGGAAAATGAAAGCGAAGGCGACCTGCGCCACATTTTCCTTGAGGCCCGCGAAATGCTGCGGGAGAACGAAAACCAGGAGAGCAAGGCCGCCATAGATGGCAACCTGCGAGAAAATGGCGAGAGCGGCGAACTCGGCTTCGACGTCGATTCTCCGGTCGCGGGCCGCTTCCGATCTGACGCGCGTGTGGCTCATCAGATCGTCGCTGCGAGCGGTGTTGAGTTGGACCTCCTTGATGCCGTCGAGAACATGGCTCAGGGTCTCATAGACCTTGTCCTCCTTGCGCAGCACGTCGCGTAAGGCACTGCTGAGCTGCTTCTTCCTGGCGAGGTAGAAGAGGGACGAGGCGACGATGATGCTCGCCGCAAAGAGAAAGGCGAAAAGAGACAAATACAGAATGTAGAACAGCGTTAGAATCAAGAGCAGCAGCGCCTGAACGACCGATACCAACGGTTTGCCGATGCTGGAGATTTCGAGGGTCTCCCGCTGCACGGTGGCGTAGATTCCGGCACGCTCGAGTCCTTCCAGGGACAACAGGTCCGCTCTGCGGATCTTGTCGGCGACTCGGGTCCGGACTTTGTGCAGGATCTGCTCGAACTCCTTTGAAACCACGATCAGAAGGTGCCGCCGAGTCAGCGCGAAGATCGCCAGGAGCACGGCAAAGATAAAAAACCACCGGAAAGTCGGTTGCTCCTTGGCCGTGCCCTTGAGAGCGACATTGACGATGATCAGGAGCAAGGTATTGGCGATCGCAGAAATGGCGGCGATGACGAAGAGCCAGAGGAGAGAGACGGACGATTCCCTCCGGATGAGATCGAGAAGCTTCATAACTTCAGCGCGTCGGCAGCGGAACGATTCAACGATCTCGGCGATCCGGGCGCACTATCTGTTCGTCGGAGAAGACAGGGCCCAAATGAGAAGGACCACAGGCGGCGTGAGGAACAGGGCCGCGAGAAAGAAACCCCAGAATCCGAACTGCCGGTTCCTGCCCAGCCAGCCGGCCGCCAGGCTCAGCAGGATATACATGACGTAGAGCATGGTCTCGGCTCCTATTCAACTCGGGTGAGCGATGGGCGACACGCCCGGGGGTTCCGTCTCCGGCAGCGTCCAGGAGGGCCGGAACGGCCAAGGCGAAAGGGCTCTTGGCGCATTGTACCGGCATCCACGATCGGCACAGTAGTTGCAAAGTTGGCTCCTGAGTTTCTCTCGCGACCGAATCGCACCCGAAGCGGCAAGTTGAGCCGACTCTATCACACTGGTTATCTCCTCCGGGCGCGCGACGATCCACGGTCGAAGTGGACGGCGGCGATGAAGCTCGTCCCCCTCATCGCGGGGCCGTGATCGCCCAGCTTGGCGAGCGCCTCGGGGCTGAGGAGACCGTCGAAGGCACGTGGAGGGGGAAGTTGTGTCCTGGACAGGTCAAGAGCCGTCCTCTGCAAGGATAAAAGCAAGCGCCGGCGGCTACCAACCGCTTCGACCAGGGCGATCTTCAAGAATGCCCTGGCTCCTTATTTGGCTCCTTATTTGCATTGATCCCGACTGGGGTGAAACCCCGGCGGCGCGGCAGTTTGCTCTGAAATTGAGCCACCTTTGAAAGAGAACTTCATATCTAGTAGAATAGATTCTCCTGAGGCTCTGCCGGAGGCGGTAGAGACTTGTGGTGTGAGGGGTTGTCCATGCACACGAGTCAAATGGCCGCCCTGCGCCTGCGGGCTGAACAGAGTCTGCTCGGTGGAGTCGCGTCGGGGTGGAATCATCTCTCGCTCACCGGCCCGATCTACTTCAAGCGCGCGCATGGCGCGTATTTGTACGACGTCGACGGTCGCCGATACATCGACTACTTCCTCGGTTGGGGCTCCCTGCTCCTCGGGCATGATCCTCCGGGCATGCGCGACGCATTGCTCGCCGCCCTCCAGCAGGGTTTCTGCCACGAATACGAGACGGAATCGCAGATCCTCCTGGCCGAGAAAATCTGCTCCATCGTGCCTTGCGCCGAGCGCGTGCGGCTGGCCAACTCCGGGACTGAAGCGACAATGTACGCGGTCCGAGTCGCCCGCTCCCGCACCGGAAAGAACAAGATCATCAAGTTCGAGGGCCACTTCCACGGCTTGCACGACACGCTCCTCTTCGCGACCGACTCCTCGCCCAGGCTCGGCGCCCTCCAGGAAGGTGGGGAGATCGAGCCGGTCCCCGGGTCCTCCGGTGTCCCGAGCGCCCTCGGCGAGTTGGTCGTCGTCCTTCCTTTCAATGACACGGAGGCGTTCGCGCGAGCGGTGGAGCGCCACCACGCCGATCTGGCCGCGGTGATCATGGAGCCCATCGCCATGAACCTGGGCTGCATCGCTCCCGATCGCGCGTTCCTCGACGCGGTGCGCCGCATCACCAGCGAGAAAGGGATCGTCCTCATCTTCGACGAGGTGCTGACGGGCTTCCGCGTCGCGCTCGGGGGGGCGCAGGAATACTACGGGGTGAGCCCGGATCTGGCGTGTTACGGGAAGGCGCTGGGCTGCGGGATGTCGATCGCGGCGGTCGCCGGGCGAAAGGACATCATGGAGGAGATCTATCCCCCCGGGCAGGTGCAGATGGGCGGCACCAACTCGGGGCGCATTCTCGCGGTGGCCGGCGCGCTGGCAGCCCTGGACACGCTCTCTCGACCGGGGTTCTACGAGCGCCTGAGCGCGCTGACGGATCGCTTCGTCGCCGGCATGAGGTCGCTCACGCAGAGGTACGACATCCCCTCCTACGTCGAGGGCATCGGCGGTCGGATTGGCGTGTATTTCGGCCTGCAGCGGCGCCCGCGCAACATGCGCGACGTCCTCGACGGCTGGAACCAGGGCTTTCACAACGAATGTTACCTGAAGGCCCTCGAGAAGGGGCTGTACGGGGTCTTCCATCCGCTGCCGTTCTCCCCGGAGTCGATAACGCTGTGCGCGGCTCACACCCCCGAGGACATCGACGACACTCTCGACAAAATTGAAGCCATCTTCAAACAAGTGCCGTACACCAGGACAGGCTGAGGAGACACTATGCAGACGCAAGCTTTGAAGGTGCTATCACGCTTCACAGATCAGTCGGTCGACGACATGGCCAGGGTGTCCGAGCGATATCCATTTGCGGTCCCGTCGTTTATCATGAAGCGCGTGGAACAAGGCACATACTCTCCGGAGGCGCTCCGTCAGTTCTCGCCGGACGTCAGGGAGTTGCTCGATATCGGCGGGTACGACGCAGACCCGACCGGCGAGGTCGATCTGCACCCGGCGCCGGCAGTCCTCAAGACCTACGACAACCGGCTGGCGCTCATGGTGACGTATCAGTGCCTGGTCTACTGCCGGTTTTGTTTCCGCAAGAGCGCCGTCGGGTTCCCGGAGAATCACGTCTCCGACGAGGCGCTCTCAGCCGCCCTGGCCTACCTCAAGGAGCACACCGAGATCGAGGACGTCCTGCTGTCCGGCGGCGATCCCCTGGCGGTGTCCAACAAGCGGCTCTTGCCGTTCTTGCAGAGGCTTATCGACATCGATCACATCAAGGCGGTCCGCATCGACAGCCGCGCGCTCTCCGCGCACCCGGCGCGCATCGACGACGAGCTGCTGCGCTTCCTGGAGGCGAACAACCAGTTCTGGTTCTACGCGCACATGAACCACCCGGACGACATCGATCACCCGGAGGTGCTCGCGGCGGTCCGCCGGTTGCTCTCGGCGCGGGTCCCGATCATGAACCAGTGCGTGATCCTCGCCGGCGTCAACGACACGCCGGAGACGATGACTCGCCTGATGCGGATTTGTTATCTGAACAAGGTGCTCCCCTACAACCTGTACGTGCTGGACAGGGTGAAGGGCGGGGCACATTTCGACGTGCCGACGGAGCGCGTCCTCGAGATCTATCAATCTCTGTCCAGGCTCTCGGGCCCCGCTCTGCCGCTGCTGGTGTACGTGGACGCCCGCAGCAGGAAGCACCGGGCCGTGTACGACCCGGCTTTCGACCTGAAGGCTTTCCTCGACGGGCGAAACGCGCAATGAGCCCGCCGCCGGTCCAGCCTGCGACGCCTCGCGTCGTCAGCTCGCACAACGAGTGGGACCCGCTCGAAGAGGTGATCGTCGGCATCGTCGACGACGCGGTGCTCCCTGCCTGGGACGTGATCAACGTCGCCACCGTGCCGCCGGGCGAGTGGGAGACCGTGGTGAAGACGCTGGTCGGCCAGAAGGGGAGCCCCTACCCCCCACACCTGGTCGAGGCGGCCCGCAAGGAGATCGAGGATTTCGTCCACGTCCTGGAGAGCGAGGGCATCACCGTGCGTCGCCCGGAGAGGATGGACTTCCGTAAGCCCTTCTCGACGCCGGACTGGGAGATGGCGAGCGGCTTCTGCGCCGCGAACCCCCGCGACGTAATGCTGGTGATCGGCGACGAGATCATCGAGGCGCCGATGGCCGACCGGGGGCGTCACTATGAGACCTGGCCGTACCGCAAGCTGCTCAAGGAGTACTTCCGCGGCGGCGCGAAGTGGACCTCTGCGCCCAAGCCGCAGCTCCTGGACGACCAGTATGACGCCGACTACCGGGTGCCCGCCGAGGGAGAGCCGATCAAGTACGTGGTGACGGAGTTCGAGCCGACCTTCGACGCCGCCGATTTCATCCGGTGCGGGCGCGACCTGTTCACCCAGAAGAGCAACGTCACCAACGACTTCGGGATCCAGTGGCTGCAGCGGCACCTGGGCGACGGGTACCGCATCCACGTGCTGGAGTCGCGTGACCCGTGCGCCATCCACATCGACTCGACGTTCCTGCCGATGGCACCCGGAAAGGTGATGGTCAACCCGAAGTATCTCGACGTGACCAAGCTGCCGGACGTGGTGAAGAAATGGGACGTCCTCATCCCGCCCGAGCCCGACTACACGCCGAGCGAAAAACTCGGCCTGCTGAGCCCGTGGATCAGCCTCAACGTCCTGATGCTGGACGAAGAGCGTGTCATTATCGAGAAGACCCAGCGCCGGCTCGAGAAGACCCTGAAGGACTGGGGGTTCAAGCCCATCCCCCTGGCCTTCACCAACTACTACGCGTTAGTGGGTAGCTTTCATTGCGCTACACTCGACGTCCGCAGGAGCGGCGAGCTCAAATCGTATTTCTAGGGTTGAGGGCCTTGATGTGGAATGTCTTGATGCGGGACTGGGTCCGACTCGAGAGATTCGTCCTCGTCCCGCCTTCTGCGCATCCAGGGTAGCATCGCGTTGGTCATGCTGGCGATCAGGCTCACGTTATAGAGAACGACTGCCGTCAGGATTCCAAAATTCAGGAAGAAGATGCTGGCCACACTGATCGCGCCAGGTATGAACACTGTGGCCAGGGTGGCCTTCACGTTGGCGTCAAAGCTCCTCGCGAGTCCGAACAGCTCATCGAGTTGATTCAGACTTTGGTCCATCAGGACAACTTGTGCCGAATCCACGGCAGCCGTTGATGCACCGCGCAGCGATATTGAAGCGTTGGCCTTTTTGAGCGCGATGGCATCGTTGATACCGTCACCGACGAAGCAGACCGATTTCCCGTCTCGCTGCATACGCTCAATAATCTTGGACTTCTCTTCCGGCAAGGCCGTGGCAAAGTAGTGGTCGACGCCCAGTTCTTTGGCCAGCTTTTGAGTGGGGTGCTCGTTGTCTCCCGAGAGGATGTATACGGAGAGATGACGCTTCCGTAACGCCTGGATGACGCGCGTCGCCTCGGGGCGAATTTTCGCGTGCATTTCAATTGCGCCCCCGAGTTGATCGTCGATCGCAATGTAGACGAACGTGTATCCCTGTTCCTGGCCCTCTTCCTGAGCGGTGCGTAATTCGAGCGGAATGGGGATACCCTCCAAGGTCATGAACCTTGCACTTCCTACGCGAACCAGGTGTCCTGATATTCTGACCTTGATTCCGTACCCGACCTGGTAGGCCGCGTCCTCGACTCCAGGCTGCGGCAGCGCCCGTTCCACAGCGGCTTGCCGCAGCGCTCTGGCAATCGGGTGGCTGTTTTTGTCCTCGGCTGCCGCGGCGTACGTCAACAGCTCATTCTCCGTAAAATCCTGGCAGGTATGAATCGCCCCGATCGCCGGTTGCTCCGTAGTCAGCGTGCCGGTCTTGTCGAAAACAACGGTATCTATCGATCGGAGAACCTCCAGCGAACGGCCATCCTTGATCAAAATGCCGCGCTGGGACGCGAGGTGGAGGAAATTCAGCATGCCGAGGGGGGCTGCTACCCTGACGAGCTCTGTATAATTCGAACCCGTGACGGCGATAGCGCTGACAGGGCCTGCGACCGCAAGCGCCAGGGCGCTGAGCCCAAGCGTAGGCAATACAGTCCGCTCGGCGAGGACTTCGCTGCGCCTTTCGATAGAGGCTTTGAATTCTGCAGTCGAGTTCAGGATCTCACCAATCTTACCCGCGACGGTTGCCGCTCCGGACTTTTCGACGCGAATGCAAATCCGGCCAGAGAGGACGACGGTGGTGGCAAAGACCGGATCGCCAACACCCTTTTCGACCGGTTGGGCTTCGCCAGTCAGCGTATGTTGATCGACTGTGGCCATTCCATCCGTGATCTGGCCATCTACGGATATGGTCTCGCCGGCGCTGACTACCAGAATGTTCCCCAACGCCACTTCCTCGTACGCGATCTGGATTTCTGTTCCCTCTCTCAGCAGCCAGACGTAGCGGGGATGTTGTACGAAGACGTCGATCAAGCTTTTCCTGGAGTTGTCCTCCGTCGCGAGAACTATTTTTTCACCGGTGTAGTAAAAAACATTTGCCACAGCGCAGACAATGTAATAGCCGGTGGCGAGCGCGCCGATGTCGGACAGCGAGTCCAAGACCGACACCTTTAACCGCCCTTCTTCCACGACGCCTTCGTAGGCCGAGCGGAACAGAGGGATGCAGGTGTAGGCGATCACCGGTATACGGAAAAGACGCAGAGGGGGGAAGAACACCGCCGCCGTGGCTAGCGCGACCGCTCCTACCGAAGCCGCGAGATAGTGATCCGTTTCCTGTTCGGCTTCGCTGACGAGTCGCTCGTCTCCATTGGAGGAGATGGTTTGCAATTGTTGCTGCCGGAGACCAGCAGGTCCCGAGTTTTTCTCGACCGCCTGTTTCCCGGCGCGGGATCCGCTGAACGCCTTGGCTCCGGCATACAGGGCACCGGCCGCCATGAGAATGATTGGAATCATCGCATCAAACCATCGAAATGGGGGGCCCGGGGAAGTGGCCGGAGCCGGGCGCCTGAGCGGTCCGGGCCCAAGGGCGAGATGCGATAGCCATCCCTCAGCGTCTGGAGGATTCGGGGCCACTCCTCGGTCTTCGTCATCGCTACCACCCTCCGCCTGAGTGGAGCGCCGGGTCCCTGAGCCCCAGCGAATCAACAGTTTACGCTGCTGGATTCACTCCGTCAACGGAGCGCACGGAAGATCCCGCCGCATCACGCCAAAATGGTGCCTGCAGCTCCTTGTCTGCGGAAACCGTAGAGGATCTGCCAGCGCGGGAGGGCCTCCAGACCCACCAAACGGAGGGAGAGGAGGCCTGCCCGTTGCGGCCCGGCTAGTTACCGCCCTCGCCCGAGAAGCTGCCCTCGGCCTTGAACTCGTCTTTGAACTGGCCGCCGGAGAGGTTCGGCGGCACGGTCCCGAAGTCGCCGACCCGCACGTGGGTGAAGGTGAAGGCGAAGCCCGAGCCCAGGCTGACGTAGTCGTTGGGATAGACCAGGTTGACCACCGCCTCGAACGGACCGCCGTCCTGGAACGCCACGACCGCATCGGCGGACTGCCCGTCCTGCAGAGTCATCGTCTCTCCCGCCTGGGTCGCGCTCGGGGAGAGGCTGGTCAGCATGGCTTTCTCGAACTTCGTCCCCAGCAGGAAGGGGCTGCCGAGGGCGACATCGTAGTGGTTGAAGCTGAAGCTGCCGCTCAAGTCCCAGACGTGGAGGAAGTTGGCACCCCAGGGGAACACCTTGTAATTGGTGATCTTGGCGTCGAAGGTGAACCAACTCGGGAAGATCACCACCCCGCCCTCGAAGTCACCCTGCTGGTCGAGCATCAGGTCGACCCGCGCCTTGCCGTGGATCTCGGGGCCAAGGCCGGTGAAGGTCGGGCCCTCATGGTAGTCGTCCGAGGCAAAGCTAACGTAGATCGGTGGCTTGGCCCAGGCGGCCGCGCCGGCGAGGACGAGAACGGCGAACAGCGTGAAAATCTTACGTGACATAGAGCTCTCCTTCCATGGAGCGCGGTCGCTGGCTGAAGCGCCTGGCGATCTTGCGCGCTGGGTGAATGGGCGGGAAGCCGTAAGCGACCTCCCGCGGCCTTACTGGCGCCACGAACCCGCCTTTTGTTACTTCTTTCGTAAAGCATGGCCTCACGATGGATCGGGGTGGAGGTCCGACCACCGCCGGCCGTGGCACGGCCTATATAGGCAATCAGTCGCTCGATGGGTGCCTTGGCAGTCTTCTCGTCAATCCGGATCATCGAGAGGAATCGCATCGGGCTTGTCTCCTGGTTGTCGTTGGCGTGGCGCGGGGCCGCCGGAGTCTCCAGCGTTCAGAACCCGCTCCTAACCCCACGACGAACGAAGGCCAGCCAATTCGACAAGGCATCGGACCTTGGAGAATTACCTGGATCCTGTTCTGTTCTTGTGGTGCTATCTTCTCGGCATGACACGCGACGAATACGAGCAACGCAAGCGGCGGCTGGAGGAGGAGCTGCGTGCCGGAGTCTCCCTCCTGGAGGCGGCCTTCCGTCACCAGATCCGGGCCCTGGAGCTCGTTTGGGCTACCACGGGCGGCTGCGACGTGGAGATCCCGCCGCAAGTAGTGGCCCTGACCGGGGCGAGCAGTCTCCCGCCGGCGGCACCCGCCCCGCCTACACCGCCGGTGACGCCTCCCCCACCTACCCGGCGGGGCGCCTGGGAGTTGCTCGCTGACGTCGAGACCGCCTTGCTCAAGGTTCCAGCCGTCTTCGACCGCAACGACATCTGCCGGGCGATCGGCTACGAGCCCGATCGCGGCTCCCTCTACCGCACCTTCCAGGGGCTGATTGAGGAGGGCGTCCTTGCCATGGAGCAACGAGGCACGGGCAGGCAGCCGACGCGCTACAAGAAGACGGGAACAAGCACTAGGCCAGCCACTCCGTAAGACGCGGCTGCATTGGTGAAACACGAAGTCTGTTCGTGCCTCGCGACGGAAGGCTCGTGAACCACAGCCATCGCGGCAGGAGTCACGCCGACTCCGAATTGCGTCGCTCCTCCCGGCTGAGCAGTGATGCCTCCCGCCTTAGCTGTGATGCCTAGAGGCTGAGCAGTGATGCCTATCGGCTTAGCTGTGATGCCTCCCGGCCTAGTAGTGACGCCTTCCGCCTTAGCCGTGATGCCTAAAGGCTAAACAGTGATGCCTCCCGCCTCAGCTGTGATGCCTAGAGGCTGAGCAGCGATGCCTATCGGCTTAGCTGTGATGCCTGAAGGCATAGTAGTGATGCCTCCCGGCCGAGCAGTGATGCCTGAAGGTTAAGCAGTGATACCTGAAGGCCGAGCAGTGATGCCTGAAGGCTCAGCGGTGATGCCGGGCAGGATGGCGGCGATTCACGGGGGAGTTGCAGTACCGCAGACCGCAACGGCAGAGATCCCGGTCGGGCCGGTCATGCCGCAAATCGGGACCACAGCGAAGCACGGCAAGAGAGCAACGACGCCGGTCGCGGCGGCACTGACTCCAGCGGAGACGGCAGCGGCGCGGAGCTTACCAGCGGCGATGCCGGCCGAAGCGGAAGGGCCGCGGATCCGCACGGCTGCGTCGGCTCCGGGCGAGGAGCGCCTCGACGCCAAAATCCGCCTCACCCAATCGCCCGGCCTCGAAAGCAAGCTCGCTCGATCATTAGAGCGGTTGAAGTCCTATAGCCTCGCGGATCTCGACCGGGACATCCGGGACTTCGCCAACCGCCCCCTCCGCTCTCGCCGGTCGGCTCGCGAGGGAGCTTTCCCGTGTCGCGGACGAGATCGAGCAGGCGCTCGGGGGGAGGACGTAGCGATGGCGCGCTCAAAACGAACGTCGTACTCGATTCGAGCCGACATCCTCCAATCGCTTCGATGGTCCACGATGGCAGAGCACCTCGGGTTCCGCTCCGTCGCGGCTTGGCTCACATCGCTCGCGGAAAACGGGGTCCACGACTTCGATGAGGCGATCTACACGATGTCTCGCCGCCGGAAGGAGCTGTACGCGATCTCGGAGGAGGAAGAGCGCGAGAAGCCGCTCAAGGTCAACGTGCGGCGAGCCTACCGGGTAGAGCTGGACCGGCTCTTCCAACTCGCGCTCTCCGTTCCCGAGCTACAGGCGAGCAACCAGCGGGTCTTCATGGACAAGGGGGAGTTCAACCGCTGGCTCTTCGAGGTTATGAACACCGTTACCCTAGTCGCCGAGCGACGGGGCCGTATCCTCGGCTTCCTTTACGCGACGCTGGAAGAGACGTCGGCCCGAATCGTGTTCCTCGCCGTCCTTCCGGAGTACCGGCGGCGCGGGATCGGTACGGCCCTACATCAGGAACTCAAGGCCCATATCCCTCGCGAGGTCGCCTTCGTAGGCGTATACGCGCTACTCGACAGCCCGGTCATTCCCTTCCGGGTACCTACCCGGTAAGCAGTATCTGTGGATGGATCGCTACGCCTGATCTCCCGAGGAGGGGGCCGGCAACTGCTAGCCCCCTCCCTTTCGCTCTCACGCCGTCACCGAGTCCGAAGCACGCCGGCAAGAACGGCGGCCTATGCATTCCTCGCGATATGATTGACGCACCTGCGCAACTCTACTAAGCTCAGGGCAATTGGTTGATAGGAAAGGATAACGAGGCAATCGACTCCGCGTCCCCGAGAAGCTTACAGGACAAGGCATCGACCCGGGGGAGGCTGGATACGTTAGGTGGTTGGACGATAGGAGAAAATCATGTCTGAGATTGAGAAAGACGTAGACGCTCTCAGGAGTCGGGTCAACAAGCTTGAAAACGTCGCTTACATACTAGGTGGGTTGGCAGTTGTACTTGGCCTTGCCGGCGCCTCGCTGTTTACGAAGCTTTGGGATGCAAAAAAAGATGTCGATCGGCTCCAGGGTAAGATTAATGAGCTGTCGCAAGATATAAACAAAAATCTTGGGACTAAGGTCGACAGCGTCATACGTGATCACTTTAAAGAAGTGATGAATGAATTGGGCAACCCTGTTGTAGTTTACAAGGTAACGAAGATGGCCGAAGTGCCGGTCAGCAGCAAAACCAGCACAATAACTCTCACCTGCCCCATGGGCACGCTCCCTGTCGGAGGTGGCTTCAAGAATCCTAAGTCAGCGGTTAATTTAGTCCAGATCTTTACCGAGCAGCGCGACCTAATCTTATCTCTCGATAATACTGGTACTACTCCTGGAGAGAGCCTTGTCGTTGATGCATGGGCAACGTGCCTGAAGTCGACCGAGGCCAAAGCTGCTAATGTAGCGGGTTGAAAGTCATGTCGTCTGTTCCAAGGGACCTGCGACCGTGCCAACAGCCAGCCATGCCCAATCGGCTGTTGGCAGGACTGGCGTTTCTTCGCGACCGAGGCCGACCCTACAGGCGTCAGCCCTAAATTGGAGAGAGCCCAATTTCTGTTGGCAAAATGGGGAGGGCCGTCACTCCTCGCCCCTACGACTCCTCTATCGGTTCAGGCTCGGGTGTGCGAACCGCCGACTGAAGCGGAGGGAGACCTGGAAGAGGAGCGGAGTAAAAGCCCCCGCCCTTTCCCGAGAAGATGACCGGTTCGCCGGAATCGACTTGAGAGCGGACACGCTCCGCATCCACGAGCCGTTCGGCCTGCTTCGCGGCGTTGACGTCGTGAGCGCCCGCCTTCGCGATGTGGGGAGGGATGAGTTTGTTCGTCTCCACGATCAGCGCGGTTCCGCTCTTCTTGATCGCGGCCAGAGCCTTCGTAAGGAGCCCGCGACGCTCCCATCCTTCCGGATCTGTCGCTCGGGTAAACCCTTCGGCCACCGTCTCCCGGACGCTCTCCGGGATCGGGAGAAGGGTTGGCGGAGCGAAGAGCGCCGCCCGTAGGGCCACGATATCGCCCACCATCGCTGCTTCGGCGAGTTTCCCCACAAGATTGGTATTCCGGGAGAGTCCGCAAGTAGGATCGGACCTCGCTCTCCATCATCGTCTCCGCGAAGTTCCCGAGCTTCGGCGCGTGCTTCTTCTCCAACTCGGAAAGCTCGCGCTTTATAGAATCCGTCGCCTTATCGAGTTGGGAAAGCGCCTGCGTCGTCTTCGAGTCGATGTGCTTGGCCGCCGCCTTCGCCGCACCGAACGGGGTCTGAGTGAGATCCAGCATCGTTCGGCGGTAGTGAGTGCGAACGTCGATCCAGATGTTCACGACGTTATAGAGCGCCTTGGCCGTCTCCCGGAGAGCGCCGTCCGCGTCTGCATCTTCGGGCTAGACTCCAAACCGGCCCTGGGCGTATTCCTTCGTGGCTTCGATCGGTGGGGTCATACAGTCTTCCTCCTCTCGTGATCTCCCGATAGTGCGGCTGAGCACGGCGGGAGAAGCTTTGACACGTCTACCCCAGGTGGCACCTCCACTGTGTTGGCTTTCCGAACAGTGGGGGCAAATCACCCTGGCGCCTCTACGGTTGCGGAAGAGCTTCCCCTCGCAACCCTTCTCACGGCACCAGAACCAGGTGTAAATCATCGGTCGGTCTCCTCGCTTTCGAGAGCGTCGCCCCACCAGGGTTGCTCGCTGCTGGACTCGGCTGTCTCGAGCGCCATGTCGTCTAGCTCATCGTCGTCCGGATCGGGAGCGGGCCGCGTATCCAAGCGGATTACGATCGGTGAGCGGGGCCGGCCGTCGAAGTCGTACCAGGGCTTGGGCTTTTCTCCCGGGGGAATATCCCGCTCGAAAACGATGATCGGACCGCCGCCCGTTCTCGGGACTTGGATCTCCAACTCGTGGACGCGACGCTTGAGAGATTTTCTGCCGGGTCCGTTCATCTTTACTCCGCGATCCGTTATCTCGTTTCTCGTTGTCGAAAACCATTACAGAGATGGGATTCGAGTCAGGCTGGCCTCTACTCGGGGCTATACCGGGGCTTTTCGCTCATCCTGCGCTCGACTTCGGCGATATGCTGCTCCAAGTCCGCGCCTTCGATGAGCTTCCCGATCAAGCTCAAGATGAACGCGAGCCGTCCCGCTTCTTGCACGGAAGTTTCTCCGCGACGGGCTTCCCGGTACACCCTTGCCATCTCCTGGAGAACGCTCGTCAACGTGCAAAGCCTTCCTACATTTGGCTTTCGACGAGGGGAGGGGGTATGAGCATTTCCACGGGGCATAAGCGTTGCACCTTTCTCGTCACCCCCGAAAATACGATAGTTTGGGGCCCAAAATCTACCCTTTTCGATCGATTATTTAATCTTTCTAAGTGGGCGATATTAAGCTCAAGGCTTGCATTGCATTTTGCGATAGAATACGCTCGGGTCTCGTTCTCGCTCATCGAGGACCCAGGAAGAGGGCGGAGGGTGGAGAGATCCGCCGGCCTACTCCGCCCTCTTTTCTTTTACTCCTCGGTCTTTCGTCTGCGGTTGTAGAGAACTCCGCCGGGAGCCCACATTTTCCTTGCTCGCTCCGCCAACCGCTTCTTCGTCTCCTCGCTCCTTACCGTGGCCCACGCCTTCTCCTGCGCCTTTCGGGTCCGTTCCCGACCTTCCAGGCTGAGCGCGGCATCCCGCGCGGCTCCCGAGAGTTTTTCCCGCTCCTGCGTGGTCATCGCGACGGCGTGAAGACGGGCGTGCTCGGAGCGCGTCAGCGCTTTCATATGCTTCCAGTTGCAACACCTCGGATTTCGGCAGCGGTGGTGCGTCGGATACCTCTCCTGTAGTACCTGCGGTACAGCTCGCCAGCCCGGGGCGGGAAGCCGAAGGCCGTGGCTCGACCTTGGGCGTGCCGCCGGGCGATGCGCTCCTGTTCCGGCTCGGGCAGCTCGGACACGTCCGATACTCCCGCACGGATCGGTTCGTGCTCGGTCTTCGGGGTGTTCTCGTCTTCGGTCTTCATCGAAGTCTCCTTCAGCTCGCCGCCGGGACCTTCGTCCGGGCCAGGAAGTCCTCGACATCCTGGATGTGGTAGAGGACGCGCGCGGACTTGCAGCGCTGGAGCTTGTGGAATGCGAGGAGCCTACGGGCTCGGAGATCTTCCTGCCACCGTCGCGAGATGTCGTACATCTCTTCCAGCTCCTCTGGGGTCAACAGCTTCTTCTTCGTCGTCATCGGTCCTACTCCTCTCCCGGGCCGTATTATCCCGCACTTCCCCGGTTCGGGCAAGAGCTAACCATAGGAAAGTAAAAGACTTAGGGGTTGACATTGAGAAAAATTTGAACGCTTAAGTAGGGCTATCTCCCAGGGGAGGAGAGACTTACAGCGAAAACGGGATGACCTAGCCCCGGGTTAGCCCCGGGGAAATCGACTTGCGGAAAAAACCCCGCAAGTGGGCGAGCGAATTGTTCTAGGAGAAGGACTTAATGGTGCCCAGGACCGGAATCGAACCAGTGACACCGTGATTTTCAGTCTCGTTCGTGCAACTCTTACATTCCCTGGGACTTAGCTCTAAATCGTTGACTTGGCTTACTTTAGGCCAACTGTTTCGCGCCAATCTTCGGCTATACTAGCTCCTAACAGCCGCTTTCGGGGTCCCTAAGAAAGTCCCTACGGCTAGAGTTGGCAGAAAGGAGCCCAAGTAATGCGCCTCACCGAGAACAACGTCAAAACGGCCACGACCCAGCCCGGGTCCGTCGACAACCTCTACAAGGTTGAGGGGGTCCAGGGCCTCTTCCTCCGCGTCCAGAAAACCGCGAACGGCACCTATAGCCGGTCCTTTGTTCTTCGCTACCGGCCCGGTACCGAGGGACCACAGAAGCGCCACGTCATCGGGAGCCCGACCAATATGACGTTCGCGGACGCAAAGCGACGGGCTCTGGAGGCCTGGGAACGAATCCGGGAGGGAGAACACCCTGCGGAGCCTATCAAGCCTTCAGAGCCGACCTTGGCCGAGGTCACCATCCGGTTCTTACAGTACCACGCCAGCCGGAAGAAGAGCGGGGACCGTATGGGGAAAGCCTTGGAGACGTACATCCTCCCAGCGCTCGGGCGGAAGAAGATGCGCGACTTAAGCCATACGGACGTCCAATGGCTTCACGCTACCGTCACCAGCCAGGGCAAGCCGGTAACGGCTAATCGCGTCCTTGCCCTTCTCTCTTCACTTTGGTCTTACCACGAGAAGAGCCGCCCGAAGGAACCGGGGGAGCCACGACGGGAGAACCCTTGCCGATTCGTAGAGCGCCACCGCGAGCAGAAGCGAGAGCGTTATCTCACCACCGCCGAATTGGAACGCCTTGGAACTGCGCTGACCGCCGCCGAGCCCTCTGGGAGGCACGGAGCGCACCACCGACCTGATGGGAAAGAGCATCCTTCCGCTATCGCTGCGATTCGGCTACTCCTCCTAACTGGAGCTCGCAAGAGTGAGATCCTGACACTGCGATGGTCAGATGTAGATCTTGAGCGAGGACTCCTCCGTCTCCCAGACTCAAAGACGGGCAAGAAGGACGTGCTCCTCGGTGCCGCAGCAGTGGCCCTCCTGGCCGATCTGCCACGAAGAGAGGGCAACCCCTACGTATGCTGGGGAGACCGTCCGGACGGCCACCTGATTGGCATGCACTCGGCCTGGGACAGGATCAGAAAGACAGCAGGCTTGGAAGAGGTACGAATCCACGACCTTCGGCATACCTTCGCCTCTATCGGAGTAGGAGCAGGGTATGGCCTCCCCGTTGTGGGTCGGCTCCTCGGACATACGACTTGGCAGACGACAGATCGTTATGCCCATCTCGAAGATTCCCCCGTTAGGATCGCCGCCAATGCGATCTCAGACGCAATCGGCTCGAAGCTGCTTATCGGAAGGAAGACCGCCGCGTAACGCGACTCCGAATCTCGTTTTTTCCCTTCGGATACCCACCTGCCCCAGGAGTTTTCTTCTGGGGCCGTTTCCTATAGGGACTTGTATAGGGACTTGGGCCACGCAGCCTTTACGAATGAGCTGTAAATCGGGGATACTTCCTCCTAGAAACAACAACCGGCCCCGGTAGAGGTGGACGCCTCCATCGGGACCTAACCCGAAGCACGGAGGAAGCCATGCCCGAGCTAACCCAGCAGTGTACCCCGCCACCGTCCCCGCCTGAACACGCTGTTTCCCCGCCGGTCATCGATCCGGAGCGATGGGAGGACTTCCCCTGCTTCCGGGAAATCTTCCTCGTGATGTTCACGGACGCCCGCGCCAACGAAGCCATGCGCCGGTTCGGCCACCTTCAGTATGAGATGGTCATCGAAACGTGGGGCCAGTGGCCCGACCATCGGGAGGGAATCTTCCCCGCCGAGATGAGAGCAGCGGTCGCCGATCTCAGGCACGTCCAGCGCCACCTGCGATACGTCCTCGAATGGGCGGGAGGAGGCACGACGTATTCCCCACTGGGCATGGCCTACTCTCGACTCGCGCGCGATTGCGGCGGCGAGGTGGAGGAGATCGCCGCCGCAATCGAGGCGGCGATGGCGGACCCGAGAGGCACCATAGAGCGCCATCGGGTTCTCTTGGATGCCGCCGCCGGCCTCAGACCTCGCGAGGTAGCGGATGCTCGGCAGTCCTGACGCCGTGACTCACCCGCCGCAGATAGCAGGCTTGACGTAGCACCGGAGGGCGGTTCCTTTGCGGGGACCGCCTTTCTTGTCTTCCCCCTTACAGCCTCCTTTCCTACCGCTTCCCGTAGCGCCTACGAGGGATCTAGGATTCGACCCGGGTGCCTTAGCGCCAGTGCGAACATCTGTTCAAGGTGGTAAACTTTTCGGAGCTTAGAACCTCCCGGGTGTCGCAAAGGCAGCCAAAGCTTTAGCTTATGAGAGAATTATCTCTAGATCTCGCAATTCGCATTTTCCGGATCATCCTCAAGCACATGCTTGAAGGCATCCCCGTCTATGGTCGACTATTGAAGCTGACAGTCGAAATCCTAGAAGCAATTGAACAAGAGGCTCGTGACTCGGGGATCGATGCTGATCATGCTGAACTTATCGCGGCCGTTCGCACTCTACCACCTGCAATCGTGAGAGATGAGGTGGAACGCGCGCTTTCAACGAGGAAAGACCTCCCAGCTAAACGCCGGCGTGCATTCAAACGTGAGTTAGAGCAGGTGCCTGTTCAATTCGCCAGCATCATAGCTGAAATTGAGGCATCAGAGACTCGGGCGCAGCGTGAGGCGCGTCAAGCGGTAGTAGATGCGGAGGCCGCAAAAAGGAAGTACTTGCGTGAGCGGCTAAAGGAACAGGTGAGCGCCCGCTATTTCGATCGAGCATACACCACCATCATTGAACTGAGAGAAGCCGGCGAATGGAGTCGAGACCTGAGTAAACTAGAGAGATTTTTGTTTAGGCGTACTCATGTAATAGATCTTCCTGACGATTGGCCGCTGGGTGTAATAGCGTTGCCGATGTTAGCGTTGGGAATGTGGTTACGCAGCGGCTGCTTTTCAATCGGCCTAATTGTCATGGGATTGGCTAACTTTGGTTCGTTCTTTGAGAAATTTGTGCCTGTTCTTGAATCGGCATTCTTCCCTCTTATCATTCGGAGGAGCGTAGCGAGAGTGGTGCTCGCTATTCCTTTTCTCGCCACACTAATTTGGTTCCTAGTCTTCCGAAAATAGAGAGTAAGGCAAGGGCAACCTACCGATCCCGATCTCTCTTGATTAGAGATTTCCACAGGGAAAAAAGCAGGGAGTTACGTTACTTGACCATTGCTTAACTGGCTGTCATTCTAGCGAGATAGGAACCGTCCGGGGTCGGAGAACGAGACTCTCTTCTTCCCGGGGTTCAAGGCGGGACTCTACGACAGCCATGGCTGTCTCTCGCTCGACCAGCCGTTGCGCAACGCCCGCCGCCCTTTGATCGTGGGCTTGAGCTTGCTCGATCCAGCCGGGGAGGAGCTTTTGCGTCTCTTCGATCAAGGCGGTCCCCGAGCGCTGGACCAGCGCCGCCGCCCGCTCTAGTAGCTCGCGATGGGCAAAGCCCCCCGGATCCACCGAGCGGGCATAGCCATCCTCCATTACCATGCGAAGTCCCTCCGGAATCGTCAGCAGCGTTGGGGGGGCCAGGAGCGCCGCTCTGAGCGTGACTGTATCTCCCTGGGCCACAGCCTCCATGAGTTTCGACATGAGACTGCTTTCCGGCAGTCTCCGAAGGTAGCTCCTGACCTCGGTTTCCATCATCGTCTCTGCGATCCCGCCGAGCTTCGGCTTGTGCTTGGCGTCGAGAGCGGAAAGCTCGCGCTTTATCGAAGCTGTTACGCGGTCCAGTCGACTGAAGGCTGCGCCCACCTTTGGGGTCATGTACGTCGCCGCTGCTTTGACTCGACCATACGGCGTGGCCGTAAGATCTAGGAGCTTTGATCGGTAGGCGGTCCTTACATCCGCCCAGGTCGCAATGGTCGCGTCGAGAGCTTTGTCTACCTCGCCCAGCACCCCGTCCCTGTCGGCATTCTCTGGCCAGACTCCGAAGCGTGCCCGGGCAAAGGCGTCCTGCGCGTCCAAGGGCTTTACACTCATCGTTTAATTCCTTCCTCGATTCCCGCTCAACTCCGGCGAGCACGGCGGGAGAAACTTCGCTGGATCTCCGGCAAAAGGCTTCGTCTTGCTGCTCGAGCAACTTGGGCAGAGCGGCTTGGCATGACGCCGGTTCCGAAAGAGTGACCGGCAGCCAGCTTCTTGGCAACGATACCAACACCAAATCATTCATCGCCCCAGTCGTAATCGGGATCGCGCCGTGTGAACGGGATGACGTTTCCGCTATACGGGAACACTGGCTCTCTATACGGGAACACTGGCTCTCCGTCTAAGTCCTCCGGGATCTGCCCTGCTGGACGCATATCAAGTTGGACAACTATCGGCTGACACGCTTGGCCGTCCGGGCCGTACCAAGGCTTAGGTTCTTCTCCGGTCTCCAGTAGTTGGCCGTCCTGCCGAAAACGGTTCTGTTGCTCCGAGGTAAGCCCCTCAGCCGCAAAGACGATCATTGGTCCTCCGGCCTTGAGCGGAAACCTTTCTTCCATTACTTCGACACGGCGACGGCGGGAAAGTCGGCTCATCGGCCTATCTCTTCAAACCCGAGATACATAGTCTCGTTACCTTGCCCGAAAAGCCCACCTGTTGATGGTGTTTATCTTCGCCCAACAAACTGCAGGGACTTCCGTAGGGACTATACATTGCGCTCCGCCATCTTCTTTTCGAGAGTTTCGAGCCGCCTTTCCAAATCGGAGCCCTCGATGATCCGAGCGATGAGGCTCAAGATGTAGGCGAGCCTTCCTGCATCCGCAACGGTTCCCTTTCCGCGTCTTGCTTCACGGTATAGCCGCGCCATCTCCTGTCGAACTGAGGAAAGCTTGTGGAGCCTTCCTACATTGGGCTTTCCACGGGGGATAGGGGGTTGACCGTTTTCTTTCGGCATCGCTGCTTCCTTCTCTCGAAGCGATCCGAATATAAACTATTTAGACCCAAAGATCTAGAGCTTTAGTTGGAAAATAGCCATTTTTGATTGGGCTATCTTTGTCCAACAGATTCGCTTTTATTCATCGTAGACCTGCAAGAGAAATAGATCGAAAACAGCACTCAGCTTCCCTTTCTGAATCCACCCTTCTTCGGGAGTCCAGCATCTATTGAAGGCGCTCCAAAGCTTTCCATTTCCGTCTTTCTCTCCATCGCGCGGTTCTCCCGGCCGCGATGTAATACGCAGTGAACCTGGATCCACAGATTTTGCCCTTTTCATCCACCCTTCGATGTAGCGACGCATATCGTTGGGCCGGCTCTCGGGATAATCCCTTAGTTTGTACCGCAGCCTCTCGATCTCCTGGTAGACATTCGCGCTTGGATATCGGGATTGGAGATCGGCGTAATAGTCCGCCGTTAGGTACCAATCCCTTCCGTCCGCTTCCGGAAGGGCAAGATAGGGGTCTGAGCCTTTCGGTATCGATCTCTCGACGGCGGGGGGATTTACCCACGTACGCTGGCGATTCTCCAACGCAGAGGGAGCCCCAGGGGGATCGGCCTGGGGAATCGGTTCCTCAAGCAAGACGGGCTGCGGGCCGTGATAGGTGTAGAACTTCTTTCGACCTTCCACCCCTGACTCACGAACGATGCCAAGGGGAATCAGGTTGCGGCGGATCGCAGCGGAGATCGTTCGCTGCTCACTCCCGATCATCTCCGCGAGTTGCGGTTGGGGAAGTTGGAACCGTTTAGAGCGAAGGGACTGATAGGCCGCAATGGAACCGAGTACACGAGAAAGCCGGGTGAGTCGCCCCGGGAAGGTGATCGGGTTTTCCTGTGCGGCACGATAGGAATCCACAAGCGGGTCCCTATCGTCGTCAAGATCCTTCCGAACCGCATCCCACTTGTCGAAAAAATTTTCCTCTGATCCGAACGTCTCTACGATCCACCCTGGCGCTGCGGCCTCGACCAAGTCAAAGGCTCCGTAATGGTCGTTTCGAAAGGGGCAGAGCTTTGGATGGTTCCGGAGCTGACGAGCGGTCTCAAATCCTCGCTTCCAGTGTCCGGCCGGAGCAGAGTCATTTGCGGCCGCAACCCTGAGGAAGGAGACAAGATCGTCTTCCGTCGTTACGGTCGGGAGCGAAGCGACTTTCTCGCGCCTGCCCGCCCCTAGCGAGCTAGTCGGAGAGACAGAAAGACTAGAAAGACAGGTAGAACTAACTTCCGATTCCGTACCCAAGTCCGGAGCCGAGCCGAAAACCTGGTTCAGGAAATCTTCGTTGTCGTCAAAAAGTAGGGGCTTCTCGCGGCTGGGTGTTACCCGATATACTCGTTCTTGCTTCACAGTTAATTCCCTTCTAAAGAGGGTCCTGGTTTCGACCACCGGGACCCTCGCTCTGAAAACACCCTTGGTCACGTCACCGAGTCGAGCACTTTCCGGAGGCAATAGCTCACAGCCCGTAGCTTACGAGGGACATTGCTTGCCTTTGCGTTCAAGTAGATCATCAATTCGGGGAACGTCGTCTCGCCACTCTGGTACTCTCGTATCCAACGGTCAAGCGGCGTCTTCGAACCATCGGGCGGGTTAATCACATCTGGATTCGGCTTCATACTTGGCTCCTTTTCTTCCCTCCTTTTTAGTAGAACTATCGCTAGGCGGAGCTACCCAATCCAGCTTTGGTGATCTCGGCAGCCCGCTCCGGGCTGCCCCAGGATCTCCGCAAGGCGAATGGGAGGGGCATTGACTAGCGCCGCGACGGAGTTCAGGCCCTCCCACCGCAAGGCCGTCATCTGGGGCTCTGTCGGGATTCGGTTTTCGGCTCCCATCGGGTTCTCCTCAAAGGCGGGTGGCAGGTCGGGCATGTCCATCCGAGAATTAGGACGGAGGACGGCGCGGCCGGAATCATCTTCGCGCCGCAAAGCGAGCATCTTGGCTGGAGCTCCACGGGTCTTCCACTTCAGCTCTGGGCCCTCTCGACACGGGTCCGGTCGAGCCACTCTTCTATGTCCTGTCTCTGGTAATAGACGCCGCCAGATCGGCCGGGGCTGATCTTGTGGTACGAGAGCTTACGGCCCCGCCGGAGGATGTATTGCAGTGCTTCGGAGATGCCGTACTCCGACTCAACTTCCTTGGGCTGGAGCAACTTCTTTGGAGTCTTCATCAACTCTCTCCCTTCGGAAGCTAATCTAACCTAGTACGATCAAAAAGGAAAGAGCTAAGCCATTGATAACAAAGGGACTTGGCTTCATTTTTGCCAAGTCCTCCCCTTCTGAATCGAGGTCCCTAAGGGAGTACCTATGCCGGGCGATCCATGAGAGGATCGCTCGGGGAAAATTTTGGAGTAACTAACTGAGAGGGAAAGACTTAACGGATGGTGCCCAGGACCGGAATCGAACCAGTGACACCGTGATTTTCAGTCACGTGCTCTACCAACTGAGCTACCTGGGCACAGGGAGCCTGGCGGCTCCGAAGGAGGGAGAGTATTCCAAAGGGACGGGGCGGAGTCAAGGGGCGGCTGGCCGCAGGGGACGCGGGCGCGGCTCTCCCTTTTCCACCAGGGAGCGGAGACTGCCCCTTTCCCCTTCTTTCAGCTCCAGGAGACGGTGGCCGGCCCTCTCGCACCAGACGGGCATGTCCTCCCGGATGCCGGGGTCGTCTCCCAGGATCTCCAGGAGGTCCCCGGTCTGCAGCTTCCGCATCTCCCTCGCCGCGAGGAGGATCGGCAGAGGACAGAGGGTGCCGGTAACGTCCAGGAAGTGCCGGTTCGCAGGCAATCAGTACCTCTCCTGCAATCTTTCGCGGCCAGCGGGCGCAGCGAAGTTGTCGGTAGAATAGGCGGAGATGCACCTCAGAATATATACCCAACTCGCGATAAGCTCGCTCTTCCTCGCCTGCCTCCCTGCCGCCGCCTGGACGCCGGCCACGCAGATCACCATCGCCCGCGAAGCCGCCCGGCTCTCTCCGCCCGATCTCTACCGCCAGATCGACAAGCACCGCCGTGCCTATGCCGAGGGCGTCAACGCCCCCTTCGCGGACACGGACGCCAGCCGCCATTCGCAGAACCCGGACGGCTCGGGCAGCCGCAATCGCGCCGCCCTCGACGCCGCGGACGCCGCCATCCTCGCCATTCGCGGCCATCAGCCGTTCGAGGAGGTCGTCCGCCGGCTGGGGGTGGTCTCCCACTTCGTGGCCGACGCCAACAATCCCCTTGCCGCCTCGGCCGCGGACCCGGACGAAGGACGCTACTTCGGAGACTTCTTCCGCTACATCGAGACGGCTGAGCCGCGATTTCCCCTGGTTTTCTACGGTCTTCCCACCGGTGGAGACGGCCGGGGCGTCGCCTCCATGCTCGACGCCGCCTTGCGCCGCGGCCGGCAGCTCTACCCGATGATCGGCCGCGAGTACCGGCGCATCCACTTCGGCACGGGAGTCGGCGTGTTCGACGATCGTTCGACGGCCTTCGGCGTGGGCTCCATCGCCTTCAGCCACGCCGTGACGGATGTCACCCTGGTGCTGCGGTATATTTGGCTCGCGGCGGGCGGCATCGACGACCGCGCCAATCTGCCGGCCGGGGGAACGCGTCTGACGGTCCTGCCCCGGACGGTCCGCTGAGCCCCGAATTGATCCACCCCTAAGGAGAAGACTGCGAATGTTGCCGGCACGACGTGCCTTGATTTCCGTCTACGACAAGCGAGGGCTCGAGGTATTGGCCCGCGGCCTGTCCCGCCTCGGCGTCGAGATCGTGTCGACGGGCGGCACGCTCAAGTTCCTGGAGGAGAAGGGAATTCCCGTCACCGGCGTGTCCGGCGTCACCGGCTTTCCGGAGATCCTGGACGGCCGGGTGAAGACGCTCCACCCCAAGGTGCACGGCGGCATCCTGGCCAACCGGGAGGTGCCGGAGCATTTGGACGCCCTCGCGGCCCACGGCATCGACCGCATCGACGTGGTGGTGGTGAACCTCTACCCGTTTCGCGAGACGGTGGCCAGGGGCGCCTCGTTCGAGGTAACGATCGAGATGATTGACGTCGGCGGCCCCACGATGGTCCGCGCCGCGGCCAAGAACGCCGGGGGTGTGGCCGTGATCGTCGATCCGGATGACTACTCGCGGGTGCTGGCTGCCCTGGAGGAGGGTGGGGGAGTGGTGCCCGAGCGGCTGCGGCGGGAGCTGGCGTTGAAGGCGTTCCGCGAGACCGCGGGTTATGACGCGGCGATCTCGGAGTGGCTGGCGGGGCAGGAGGGGCCGTCAGCGGAAGAGGCCTTCCCCGAGCGGAAGACGCTGGAGCTCAAGCGGGAGATGGTGCTGCGCTACGGCGAGAATCCCCACCAGGGCGGAGCGGTCTACGGGATCGATGGCGGTGCCGGAGTGTTCGGCGGCTTTGCCGCCCTGCAGGGCAAGGAGCTCTCCTGGAACAACTTGCTGGACGCCGACGCCGCGCGCAAGATGGCGGGGATGTTCGACGGCACTGCCGAGGCGGCGGTCGTCATCGTCAAGCACAACAATCCCTGCGGCATCGGCCGGGGAGCGGACCTGGTGGAGGCGTACCAGCGTGCGGTGGCGACCGATCCGGTCTCGGCCTTCGGCTCCGTGATCGCCCTCAACCGTGAGGCGGACGGCGCCCTGGCCGGGGCGATGGCGGACCTCTTCGTGGAGGTGCTGCTGGCGCCGGGCTTCTCGCCGGAAGCTCGCGAGCGCTTCGCGGCGAAGAAGAATCTCCGGCTGATCGAGTGTCCGCTGTACCGTCCCGAAGCCGGAGAGATCGAGCTGCGGGCGCTGGACGGTGGCTTTCTCGCCCAGCCGCCGGACGGCTACCCGGACGACACCGCGAGTTGGACCTGCCCGACGAAGCGCCAGCCGACCGTCGAGGAACGCCGGGCCCTCGAATTCGCTTGGAAGATCGTGCGCTATGTGAAGTCGAACGCCATCGTGGTCGCCAACGGGGATCAGACGGTGGGAGTGGGCGCCGGCCAGATGAGCCGGGTGGACTCCTGCCGGCTGGCGGTCGAGAAGGCGCAGCTCCCCGTGACGGGGACCGTCGCCGCCTCGGACGCCTTCTTTCCCTTCCGCGACGGTGTGGACGTGCTGATTCAGGCCGGCGTGACGGCGATCGTCCAGCCCGGCGGCAGCAAGCGCGACGACGAGGCGATCGCGGCGGCGGACGAGGCCGGGGTGGCGATGTTGTTTACGGGGGGCCGGCATTTCCGGCATTGAGGGTGGCGCCTCCCCGGCCCCCTCATCACCCCGGCCCTCTTCTCCCGACCCCGCCCAACCCCCTTCACCGGGAGAAGAGGGAGCAAGGCGGGGAAGCCCCAGGGGTACCCCTCTCCCGGGGCGGCGGATGGGGTGGTCGGGAGAGGGGCAGGGGTGAGG